>CAVQEL010000027.1:0-282630 GCA_963711515.1 uncultured Planctomycetota bacterium
AAGGGTGTGGCTCTTCCGGAGTGACCGTGCCAGCGGGGCGGGCGCGATCTGGGCGATGGCTCATGCGTCGCGGGCTGGCCGGGTTTGGTGTGATCGGCGCGTTGGGGCCGTGATGTGGGCGGGCTCCTGGTAGATCGACAGGTTGCGATGCCAGCGATCTTGAACCAGGAGCCCGTGATGTCATCTTCCCCTGTCTGCACCTGCGGTGTCTGCCCGGCCCACGGCCCGGCCGGCCCCGGCGCCGACCAGCCCGGCGCCGCGGCGGGATGGGCCGACCCGGCCCGGCGGTACCTGGAATCGGCGGTGGAGTGGCTGGACGGGCCGGAGGCGATGGGTGCCGGGCACGGTGAACTGGAAGCCCGGCTGCAGGACCACTCGCGGGAGCAGTATCGGCTGCTGTTACAGGGGCATCTGGATGAGCGTGCCCGGTTGGAGAAGCGCCGCAGCGCGGTGACCGGCGCCGATGGCGTGCCGCGGCCGCGGGTGGAGAACGGCCACCGCCGCGGGTTGACCACCGTGTTCGGGCCGGTCACGGTGACCCGCAAGGCCTATCGGGCCGTCCCGGGCACTGCTGCCGACACCGGCACTGCAGCCGACGGCGGCACTGCAGCCGACGGCGGCACTGCCTGTCCGACCGTCTCGGGCGCACTGCCCGGGCCGGCGTCGGACCTGATGCCGGAGGGCACCGACACGACAACGAGCACGACAACGGGCACGGCGCCACAAGCGCCAGATGCGCCGCCGCAGGCACCGGTGTCGGCGTCGCAGGCACCGGTATCGGCGTCGCCGAGGCGGAACCTGTATCCGGCCGATGCGGTGTTGAACCTGCCGGTGGGCCGGCACTCGGCCGGACTACAGCGGTGGGCGGCGGTGGAGGCGGCGCGCGGGTCGTTCGCCGATGCCCGGGAGGCGATCGACCGGGCCAGCGGGGTGCGCCTGGGCAAACGGCAGGTCGAACAGCTGGCCCGGGAGGCCGCGGTGGACACCGAGGCGTTCTACGCCGCCCGCCGTCCCCTGCCGCGCCCGGACCGGGTGCTGGGCCTGCAGGCCGACGGCAAGGGCATCGTGATGCGCCCGGGCAGCCTGCGCCCCGGCACCGCCGCGCGGGCCGCCCAGGCATCGTCGAAGCTGGCCACCCGCCTGTCACCCGGGGAGAAACACGGCCGCAAGCGGATGGCCGAGATCGTCGCGGTGTACGACCTGGACCCCGCCCCGCGCACGGTCACCGACATCATCCCCACCCGCCGCAACTCACCGCAGGACACGAGCTCGCAGCAGGACAAGCCAGCCCGCCGGCCGGGCCCGGTCGTGACCGGCAAATGGCTGGCCGCCAACGTCACCGACGACATCCCCGCCGTCATCGCGGCCATGTTCGACGAGGCCGAACGCCGCGACCCGACCCATGAGCGGACCTGGGTCGCGCTGGTCGACGGCAACCGCCAGCAGATCGACACCATCCGGGAGCAGGCCACCGCCCGCGGCGTCACCGTCACCGTCGTGATCGACTTCGTGCACGTCCTTGAGTATTTGTGGAAGGCCGCCTGGACGTTCTTCTACCCCGGCGACCGGGACGCCGAGACCTGGGTCGCCGACCAGGCCCGCACCATCCTGACCGGCCGCGCGGTCGACGCCGCCGCCACGATCAGACACCAGGCCGACAAGGCCGGCTTCCGCGGCAGCGAACGCACCGGCGCCGACGAAGCCGCCGCCTACCTCACCCGCAAGGCCCCCTACCTGAACTACGCCACCGCCCTGGCCAGCGGCTGGCAGATCGCCACCGGCATCATCGAGGGCGCCGCACGGTTCCTGATCAAAGACCGGATGGACATCACCGGCGCCCGGTGGAGCACCCCCGGAGCCCAAGCCGTCCTCCGGCTCCGCGCCGTCATCGCCAACGGCGACTTCGACGAGTACTGGCAATACCACCAGCAGCAGGAACTACGCCGCAACCACCTCGACCGCTACCAAGAACTCGATCTTGCAGCCTAACCCTCACCTCACTGCGGAAGAGCCACACCCGACTCGGAAGGCGAGGGACTCTGTCAAATCGTCGAGTGATATCCCTCTAGTTTCGCCGCCGGCGCTCCCCCCGCCAGGAGTTTCACATGACTTTGGGGGCCCTAATGATTGGGTTTGAATGGCATGACTTTCCTGCCACTCAATCCCTTTCTTGATTGTCCGCATAACCGGAAATTCCACCGCGCTTCGTTGTCGGGTCCGCGCCCATGCCTAATGTCAACAGCGGGCATCCCGTGCCGACCGGCGCCGCGGGGAGGCGTGGCGGGCAGGTGCGTGCCGTTCGCTCCGGGTTTGCTCCGCCAACTCTCCCCGTGCTCCGTGACGCTCAGGCCACGCCGAACTAACAGCGCCGAGGACCCGCTTCGCCCCGTGCATGTCGGCCGTCAGTACGGTTTGCCGTCCGCGTAGCCAGCTGTGGAGGAGCAAGGAGTTCAATGTACAACCTGATCGTGGGTGCAGTGGACGGCGTTCTCTCCGCAGAACGCCTGCTTGAGGTAGTCGAGGAGGGCACGGAGTGCTTCGTTGGCCCGGCGGGCGCACGTGACATCGGCCGACTATTGACTCTGCCAACGTTGGTGATGCCAGAAGTTGGCGATGATCGCTACGATCAGACCGCCGAGGTAGGCAGTGTCGTTGGCCTGTCCAGAGTGGGGCGCAACTACCAATTTGACTTCGTCCGCAACTTCGCAATCCCCTCCATCCCATCCGCGCAGATCAAGGCTATGGCGAGAGGACTGCATATTGGCGATTTGGACCTGTCGCGAACTCGCTGGTCGGTAAAAGGTAGCGATCTGTATCGGGTTCTACTTGAAGACGCCCTTACGAACGCGCCTTCGCCGACGGTCTTCAAACTTCCCCCAAGTCGACCCGAACCAGGCCGAATTGCCGTAATGATGCCGTTTGACGCCTCCTTTGACGCGGTCTGGCGTACGCTCAAGGATCTCGCCGCTCAAGGCGTGTGGACGTGTCAACGGGCTGATGATATCTGGGAGGACAATGTAGTCATTAATGACGTAGTGTCGCTTATAGCGCGCTCAAGGGTTGTAATCTGCGACTTGACGAACCGGAACTCGAATGTGTTTTATGAGGCGGGAATTGCTCACACGCTCGGACGTGAGGTCATCATAATCACGCAGACGCAGCAGGACGTGCCCTTCGATCTCAGACATTATCGCCATGTCAGGTACCTAGCGAATGCTGAGGGACTCGGGCAGCTGAAGGGGACGCTCCTACCGCGCCTGCACGACCTAATGGAAAAGTAGTAGGCCGGTAGATTACTACGATCTCTGGGTTATGAGTCGGGAGCGGGACGTCTCGCGGTGTCTCAGAAGTGCGCGCTATGTCGCCATGACCAGCATCGCTGCGGTCGCGCCGTCTCACCCGTGCCGCGCTGGATCGGCCCGTCCCTCTGTGTTCTGGTCACAGATCTGGTCACAAGATCATGGCGTGAACCGGCCTCGCCTCGCAGCCAGTGCCATCCCGTCGACCTGGCGCAGCCCGACCGCGCGGTCGGCCGTGGGCGGCCCTCAACGCAACCGCACCCGACAACGGCAGCTCCGCCCACGGGCGGCCGCGTGGTAGCCCTCCGGGAGGTCGTCGGGATGGCACGCCACCATCCTGTTGATCTGCCCGCCCGGCGAGGGCATGCACTTGCTTTCAAGGTGTGACGGACCACGGCTCGCTCGGTCGACTCGGCTGGTCACGCGTTCGTGGCAGTTCAGCGGGGGCTCCTCCGCGTCGACCGACGTTGCCGTCGTGGTTGCCGTCATCAGGCCCCCCCTGTGATGCCAAGCTTCCATGGACGGCTGCGCGGCCGTTTCGTACCGGTTCCGTCAAGGCCAAGCCGGAAGCGCAGAAGACGGCCGTCTACCCTTCCCTGCGGCTCTCTCTAGCGGCTAGGTCGGCCGAAACTGCTCGAACGTTGCTAGGGCGTAGATCGAAACTTCTCTAGTCGCCGCATAGCGGCTACTGCTAGCTGCTCTGCTGGCTCGATGACGCTCGCCCTCAAGTCCTGCAGCAGCATCTTTGGGTTTGGTAACGAACGGTGGGGAGAACCCATGGATAAGCATGAAAGAAGTCGAACATTCCAGGCTCCTCCTGGTCCGCCAGCAGAAGAGGCTGCACTGGGCGACTGGGAGCCGTAGGGACTATTCCCTGCAGTTCTTGCAACACAGTTCGAGCATCGGTGATGTCAGCAATGATGAAGCGTGACAGATGGGCGAGCGTGGCGACTGTCTCCATACGCGTTTGGGATGAAGCCGGATCGAAATCGAACATAATCGGCAGGTACCCTAGCTCGCGTATCTCATGTCGCAGTGCGTCGAGCACAACCTTGCGGTCCGCCGTAAAGCGGCCAAGGATCAGAACAGCTTTCGACGTGACCGTTTCAATCACCTGGCGCACTGTCCGATTATTCAGCATCAGGTAGATGAATTGAGCGACCTCTAGCTCGTCCACGACAACCGCAGGCTGCCCCAACGGGGTGATCTGCAAATTTCTTTGAGTAGCTCCGCTCAGTTGCACATCCCATGCCGATAAGCCATAGACGCGGCATCGGGTGAGGTCTGCCCCGTTGGCAATGGTTCCAGCCATGACCACCCTCGACGCGTTTGCGCCCACGAGATTCGCGCCCGTCAGATCAGCCAGAGAGAGATCAGCACCATCCAAAGTGGCGTTCGAGAGGTTCGCTCCGCGGAGGTTTGCGCCATTCAGTTTCGAACCTGTCAGTTCGGCTCCATGAAGGTCTGCGCCTGAGAGATTGGTTCGCGAAAGATCGGCACCGCGAAACCACGTTCGAGACAGGTCGGAGTTGTGCAGGTCCGCTCCTCCTAGCTCAATGCCGTCTAGGTGCATCCACCCCTCTCGGGTCTCTTCGGTAGAAAGTGTTCCATTCTCATAACGCTCGTGAGCATCTTCCATCTCAAACGGGAACCGATGCTCGTGGTAACAGTATCGTAGCCAGTCAAACTCTCGAAGGAAGTCGCCGTCCCACTCACTTAGATCTGGGCGTTGAAACATCAGACGCGCACGGAAACCTCGCGCCCGATCGCAAAACTCCCGATACCAATCGTTCCAGGCGCCGACGCCTTGACGGAGAATCGCCAAGTGTTCACCATTGGCCATGGTCGTGTTCCCAGGTGTGTAGTAGTTCGCCCTGATTTATTATAGGGGTAGCCTGATGTGCGGCCGGGGATCGACCTTGCACGAACGCCAGACAACCCAACATCTCGGAGCGACATCCCCGACGACCTTCCAGGTCAACTCCCTGTGCCCGATTGATCAGGTTGGCGTAAATGGACCGCTGGTCTCTGGGTTATGAGTCGGAGACGGACGTCTCACGGGGCGTTCTGCCCCACCATGACCAGCATCGCTGCGGTGGCACCGTCTCACCCATGTACAGGTTGAATCGTCCTGTTCTGCCGCGTCGCCCGACGGCTGACGTCCCATGCCGTCGCGTGCCGCCTGAGCTGGGAGTTCGTGCTGGCGTCCCGGGACGTGACGGGCGCTCGCAGACCGTTCGCTCCAGGTTTGCTCCGCCTCTCGACGCTGGATCTCTCGTGCGCGCATCCCTCGGCCTGACCGGCCTCGCCACCTTGGCGTCGTCTCACCCGGCGTCACGCCGGACCAGTCCGTACCACCGCGTTGCGGTCACAGACCTGGTCACAAGATCGGCAAAGGCGCGGGTCACTCCTTCCCCTGTCCCCATAGAGGCCATCCCGAGCGTGGTCCGGGCGGGGTCCAGGGGCGCCGAAGGCGATCGCCTAGCGACGGTTCTGTGTCGGGGCTAGGGGTCCCCGCAGAGATTCGCGCTGACTTCACCCGGCCCACATTCGATACTTCAGCCGGGGGAAGCCGGAATATCAACTACTCAAGTCAAGATGGCAGTCCCGGTGTGACTGGCAGCAGAGGCTTGCAACGTCCAGTCGGTGCTCGATTGCCAACCTGGATAAGATGGGCGGCGTGGATGACAAGCCCCGCAAGAAGATGAATGATTCATCCATCGCAGGAAAAGTAGGTGAACAATCGGTCGAGCTACTACTAACACGCGCCCGCTTTAATGTACAAAGAGTGTCAAATGAGAACGATATCGGACGGGACTTGTATGTAGACTTGACCCGAGGCGGTGAGATCGCGGGCGGGGTGGTTGCCATCCAGGTGCGAAGCATCACCAAACCGCGACCAGACGGGCGCTGGCTACTTCCCTACGACGAAAAGGACTTCACGCTATGGCTCGAAAGCAACATTCCAATGTTCGGTGTTCTATATTGCCACGGAGACGAGAGCATGCGATGGGTCAACCTCTGCGACCTTGCGCAGCGAGAGCAGACCCGTGACAAGACATCGAAGTCGTACATAGTCAATGATGCGGGATTTGGTAAGCATGGCGTAATCCTAAACGGAGAAAACCGGTTGGACGTATCTACGTCCGGATTCCGAGGCGCCGCGGAGGTTGCCGTCCGGCAATTTCCACTTGTTGGAATTGGTAGCGATCTCGTTGCGAAAGTGTTGAACGTGCACAGAGGGCAGTGCTCGACTGCTTTGCGGTGGGAAGGCGCGATGCGCGGCCCCTTCTACTGCTAGCCGCCTGTTTTCGATGGTTACCGTCCCCTGCTCGGCGAGAAGCCAGTCATAGCTTTGAGTCACGCTGGCCACCACCCCGACATCTTCTGGCATGAGGATAACTGGATCTCGGATCTAGTAAAGGCCACTTTGCGTGCCCGCGTATCGTGGTCGGACGAAGACATCGAGGCGATGTTCGCTATAGTTGAAGACGACGTTGACAAAGGTGGTCCGGGGTGGGGGCGAGGGTCAATCGGTCAATGTGTCTTTCACGTCCTCATCATGGACCGACAGATCGCCGCCAAGGTGCGGCGCGTCTTTAGTCGGAGCGAGGCTATCAGCACGTTGGAAGATGCAGCACTGCTCACGCAATATTGGGCAGTGGTGCGCCAATGTCCTCAGCGAAATGCGGCGGGAGCGGCCGCAAGCTTTTTTATCTAGTGGTCAGCTTGCCGAGTTGGCGCGTCTAGTGGTCGAGCAAGGCTGGGTTGACGTCTTCTAGCAATCGACGCATTAGAATCCTCAGGCGGCAGTCGACCAGCTTTTCGCCGCCCTTCTTGAGAGGACGGGGAAATCTGACGAAGTCAGTCTGTAATTAGCCCTTGCACTTCACGACGAGGCCGCGTATTTGGGCGGCCATGTCCAATGGCTGCATGATGAACGACCATGAATGCGCGTTCAATCTTGGTTCAATGCAAGAAACGCGGATGCACCCACCGTGCCGCTCGTCTATACCAGTAGCCCGTCAACTATCAATCAAACCGGGGTATCGGAACATTCACTGGTAGTGGAAGGAACCTGTTCCCGAAGGTGCTTTCAGTATGAATATTGACGGCATCGATGGAGCGTGTCGCAATCCGCTTGATCAATGACAGCCCTCGAACGGCGTCTCGCTTGGTGACGTGGCGGCCGATTGGGCCACCCCGATGTGCGATGACATTTCGCAAGCAGACAAAATCGCTTAGCCACAGCTTCTTCAGCCGGAACAGCTCGCGCGCTCCGCCGGCCACGCGCTGCGACTGTTCGGGCGGGCCCCACTTCTCGTGCAGCTCGGCCCGCGTGGTCGTGCCGGGGTGCACGCCGTCGAGAGTGGCCGGATCGAGCGGAATCCGCGTGTGCTGAGTTGGTGCTGGGTTGGCTGGCGCTTTCGGCGGCTTTTGGCTCCGCGGCGGGGGCGGTGGGAGCCGGCGTCGATTCAGCCGGAGCGGCGGCCGGCTCAACAGGTTTGGCCACGCTTTGCGCCGGCGCGTCTTGCGGAGCGGCGGGCGGAGGCGTTTTGGCAGACGTCGGCGGTCGCTCGCCGGTCGGCGGCTGCGCGTCGCTGGCCACGGCCGGCTCAGCGGGCGGCTCGGCGACGGTGCGTTGCTCGTCATCGGGTTGCTCGTCATCGCCGACTTGCACCGCCGGCGTATCCGGCGGCGCGACCGACTCGTCCGAAGCGAGCGGCTCGTCATCGGTCGCTTCGGCGGCGGCTGCTTCGGCGGCGGGAGGTACGTCGCCCCGCGCCGCTGGGCACGCGAACAACGCCATGCCTGTAAGCGCGAACCACGCAAGTACGAAAGCAGCCCACGGCGGATGCGGTAACTTCAAAGGCATGTCGGGTTCCTCCTTGAACCGCGATCCCTGCTTGTCGACGACAGGCTCGCCGCCGCGGCATTCAATTCGCCCGGCCGCCGCGCCCGTCGATAGCACGTCCAAATTGGCGGCAAAGTATGACGCGGACGCCAACTTGCCGCCTAGATCAGACCCAGGCACCGTCCCCAGGAGCGAGCTGCTAGCTGCGTCCCACTGCCGGCTTGTGCGACTTTGTCGAACTGCCGTGAACGACCACCCGACTGCGAAAACGCGTTCCGCAAGCTAGCGGCCCGGCGCGAAGCGAGCCACAAGTTCGCCGGCTCTGGTGCCATCGCCGCTGGCAAGCGCTGCGCGGACCTCCGCGAGCGTGGCGACGTGCCAGGGCAGAAACGGCACGGCCTGCCCCGGCGGCGGCGATGCGGGGACCAGGCGAGCGGCAATCGCCGTAATCAGCGAGTCCAGGCCCTCGCCGGACTGCGCACTGACGAGCATGCCGGGGTGATCGGGCTGTTGCGGTCCGGCGGAGAGATCGCTTTTGTTGAACACCGCCAACGCGTCGGGCCATTCATCCAAAAGCGCCGTGTCGGCCGCCGACCAGGCGCCGCTGCGGTCGAAAACCGCCAGCACCAGGTCGGCCGATTGCACTTGGCGTCGGGCCAGCTCCATGCCGGCCGCCTCCAGCGGGTCGCCGGCCGGGCGGAGGCCGGCGGTGTCGACCAGCTCGATCGGCCAGCCCTCGACCGCCGTCGACGCGGTGACCGCGTCGCGAGTCGTGCCGGGCAGCTCGTGAACGATGGCCCGCTGGTAGCCCACCAGCGCGTTGGTGAGACTGCTTTTGCCGACGTTGGGTCGCCCCGCCAGCACGACTCTCCAGGGCGCCGTCAGGTGGGCTCCCATGCCGGACCAGGCCAATCAGCGCATCGATGCGCGCGATGGCTTGTTCAGCCCGCCGCGACGCCACGAGCTCGGTAATGTCGTCGACGGCGCGGCGAAGTGCTCCTTCATGCTGGTCCCACAGCACCAGTGCCGTCCGCTGCGTGAGGGCATCGGCCAGCGCCAGGCGCGCCTCGGCCGCGAGCGGGTCGGTGGTTGATTGACGTATCCAATCGCGCCAGGCGATCTCGCGGCAGCCCCGCTCGGCGAGCGAAGCGATGATGGCGCGCACGGCCGCGCGGCCCCCGTGGCAGTGGACTTCGATCGACTCGTCGCCGCGACGACAAACGACGACTTCTTCGCCGGGCGTGCTCGCCTGCCAGCGGCCCAAGACGATCCGGCCGCGGGGTTGATCCGCGAGCGGGCGCCCGGCCGGCTGGAACAGGTGGCTGACGGCCTCAAGCGCGCCGGGGCCTTCCACCAGCAAACTGGCCACGGCCGAGCGACCCGCGGGCGTGAGCAATACGACCGAAGCGCCGGCGTGCATGGTCAGGCCGAGTCCTCGCGCACAGCGCGGCGATGGCCAGCCCGGCCAGGGTCAAGTGGGGCACG
Source organism: uncultured Planctomycetota bacterium (assembly GCA_963711515.1). Lineage (GTDB taxonomy): Bacteria > Planctomycetota > Planctomycetia > Pirellulales > PALSA-1355 > CAVQEL01. The sequence continues at coordinate 9,640 of CAVQEL010000027.1, forward strand.
AACTGCGGCGGGCGCTCGCTTTCGCCGGCCAGCACGTTGGCAAACAGCGGCCCGGCGCCGCCGGTGAGAAAGATTTCAGCGGCCGTCGGCTCGTCGAAGAACTGAGCCACCAGCTCGCGCACGGCGCCGACCGCGCCCCAGTACAGGCCCGAGCACATCGCCGCCGGGGTCGAAGTGCCCACCGCCGGCGGCGGTTCGGCCACTTCCACCAGCGGCAACAAGTCGGTGAACTCGTGCAGGGCCCGGGCACTCATCGCCACGCCGGGCAAAATCGCTCCGCCGGCGAACGCCCCCGCGCGATTCACGAGGTCGACGGTGAGCGCCGTACCCATGTCGATGACGATGGCCGGCTCGTCGGCGGCCCGCAGTTGGTTCACCGCCACGACGTTGGCCAGGCGGTCCATGCCGACGTGGTCGGGCCGGGCCACTTCGGCCACCACGGGCAGATCGGTGTGCTCCATTTGCCAGACGTCGGCGGCCTGCCGCTCGTGGAGCCAACGGACCAGGTGGTTGCAGGCCGGGCGATTGACGCTGGCGATGGCCCAGGTGTAATCGGCCGGCGGCAGCGTGAGAAAGGCATCCAGACCGGCGGCCGTCCAATCGTGACCGACCGACAGCGTGCCTTTGGGATGCGGCAGCGGCCGGGCCAGCGGCTCCTCGAACACGCCCAGCTTGATCCGCGTATTGCCCACGTCGACGGCGACCAGCGGAAACGATTTTGCCGCACTCATCGCTAGCTCTCCGTCCGGGCGTCGAGTTCCCGGAGCATGGCGCGCAGCAACAGGTCCAAGCCCTGGCCCGTCACGGCCGAGATGGCCAGCACCTCGCGGCCGACGTCGCCGGCCAGCCGATCGCGAACTTCGCCGGCGCCGGGCAATTCCGCCTTGCTGACGACCACGATCTCGGGCCGCCGGGCCAACGCTTCATCATACTGCTCCAACTCACCGCGGACGACCCGGTAGTTCGCCACCGGATCGCTCTGGTCGGCCGGCAGCGGCTCGACCAGGTGCACCAGGATGCCGGCGCGCTGGATGTGCTTGAGAAACTCGTGTCCCAAGCCGGCGCCGGCGTGGGCCCCTTCGATCAGCCCGGGGATGTCGGCCACGACGAACGAGCGGTCGCGGCCGGCTTCGACAATGCCCAGGTTGGGATGCTTGGTGGTGAACGGATAGTCGGCGATCTCGGGCCGGGCTCGCGACAGCCGGCTCAGAAGGGTGCTTTTGCCGGCGTTCGGCTTGCCGATCAGGCCGGCGTCGGCGATCACCTTGAGCTCGAGCCGCAACAGGCGCGCTTCGGGCTCGCCGCCAGGGGTGGATTCGCGCGGGGCGCGGTTGGTGGCGCTTTTGAAGCGGAGGTTGCCTTTGCCCCCCCTGCCGCCGCGGGCCGCGACGATCGTTTCGCCGGCGCGCATCAGGTCTTTGAGCACGTGGCCCCGCTGGGAGTCGATCACCAGGGTGCCGGGCGGAACTTCGATCACCAGGTCGTCGCCGTTGCGGCCGTGGCAGGCGGAACTTCCGCCGCGCTCGCCGTTTTGGGCCTTCCAGTGGTGCCGGCCCGACAGCGCGGCCAGGCTGTCGACGCCGGGCGTGGCGACGATGATCACGCTGCCGCCGCGTCCGCCGTCGCCGCCGTCGGGTCCGCCGCGGGGCACGAACTTCTCACGGCGAAAGCTGACGCAGCCATCGCCCCCGCGGCCGGCTTCGATCTGGATGGTGGCGGTGTCGACGAACATGGTTCTGCGCAATGCGAAAGCCCAGGGAGCGCGCGTCCCTGGGCTTGTTGGATGACTTGCCGTGCTTCGCCGGAGCGGGCGCCTGCTGGACAAGCCAGCAGGGCACCCGAGTGGTTAACGTTGACCGAACGCTAGGCGGCGCCGACGACGTTTACGCGGCGGCCTTCGCGGTCGAACTCGACGACGCCGTCGACCAGGGCGAACAGCGTGTAGTCGGATCCCTGCCCGACGTTACGGCCGGCCGTGAACTTGGTGCCGACCTGGCGGACCAGGATGTTGCCGGCGCGGACCTGTTGGCCGGCGTAGCGTTTGACGCCCCGACGCTGGCCGTTGGAATCGCGGCCGTTGCGGCTGGAGCCTTGTCCCTTTTTGTGTGCCATGGCTAGCTCTTGGGGCCCCGGCCCTGTTCGGGTGGGGCGTGGACTCAATAGAAGCTGCTTCAAGGCCGCATCGATCGGGAGGGGGACAGTTCCATTTTGCCCTGCAAAATGGGGACAGCCCCCGGCGACTTTTGACAGCTTCTGGTGGATTGGTACCGGTTTGGAACTTGTAAATTTACCGGTATACCCAGGAGTAGTCAACCTTGCCTGGAATGCCGAAATGGATGGTCTGCTTGTCTTCCAGGAATTCGTCGCCGGGCCGCCAGAAGTTGAGCATCAGGTTCTTTTGCTTAAGGACCCGGCCGGTCGTGGGTGCGTCGCCCGGCTTGAAGGCCCCCGGGGTGTCGATCCACTGGTAGGCGTTGGTGAGCCCCTCGACGTAGACCGAAAACGTGTCGATCCGCGGCTCGACGTCCTCCCAGGTGGCCACCCCCCACAGGCTCTTGTCGACCAGGTCGGTACTGAGGGGCACCAGCCGGCTGCCGATGTCGACGCTGTTTTGCAGCACGCGGTTGGGGTCTTCCTTTTGCTGGATGGCCTCGATGGCCGTGGGAATGATCCGGTCCAGGTAGGCCTTCTGGTATTCGTGCGACTCGAGTACGAATTGCGGGAAGAAGCGAATCTCCCGTTCGGCCGGCTCGATCTCGACTGTGCCGTCGTCCCGCGGCTTGGGCTTCATGTTGCCGCCGATATTGCGGACGTGGTAGACCATGTACCAGATGAGCTTTCGCTGCATCTTGCCGCTGGCTTGCGGCACGTCGACCCAAATCATCCGCACCGGCTTGAAGGTGAGCTCCAGGCACCAGATCTCGCGGCGAAACTCCGTGCCGGTGGCCATCTCGCGCAGCGTGCGCGTCTGGGCCGCGAACTTGGGGGTCCACTCCAGCCCGGGGATGCCGTTGAGGATTTCCACGACGTCGGTAGTGGTGACGGTTTCCTGTTCCTCGGGATTGGGCGGAATCGTGATTTCCACCCCCGGCGCCAACACGCGATAGGGCCCGGTCTCGTCGTCCGCCGGTGCCAGGGCGGCCAGCGCCACGATGAGCGCGGCCGGCAGGCACGCGCGAAGGAGCGTCACGTGGGAAAACAATGCACGCATGAGACGGAAACTCGTCGCCTGGAAATGTCTCGACAGGTTGCTCGAACTATTTAGTATAGTTGGGCTTAGGCCGCGGTTCAATGAATTCGGTCAACCCGCGCCGGGTCCGTCGAAAACGCGGAGATTCGCACCAGCACCATCTCTCGTTGGGGCCGTCCATGGCACCGCACCCTATCGCAGCGGTTTGCCGCAGTGGGGGCACTGCTTCGGTCCAGTAGAAAGGGTGGTGTGACGAGCCGCATCTCCACGATCATCAAGCGGTCTTCTGTTCCGATCAACTGGGGAACAGCCAAGCCGTGGATGGACCGGACGTTATTCGTGGCAAATCGTTGATAGCACTCACTCTCGCGGCGATAATTGTCGAGTCGTTCGAAAGCCTTTACGGCAGTTTGGCGGTTGCTCTTCCATACGGTTCCGTCACTACCGTAGCCAAGTGGGGTTTTCAAACTTAGAGCCTGGGGACAAAACCCGAATGCCCTTGAGTCTCTGCGGCCAGCCCAATCGTAAATGCAGATGTTCCGCCAGCGCGATCACCCGATTCGGCGTATCGGTTTGTGCTGCTAGTCTTCGTCAGAGGTCTCGCGTAAGAACTCCGCAGCGCGTTGGCGAATAATCGAATCGATGTTATCACGCGTGGCACCGTCCCAATACCATTGAACGTCCGAGTCGCGCAAATCGACGTAGGCCCAGTATAAGAGGTAAAAGTCGAAGAGTTCCTTGACATAGTCGTGAGCAATGCACAGGTCTTTGACCGCTTCCAGAGCACGGATAAGGTCAAGCTCGCCAGCCAATGCAAGCCGCAATCGCTCAGCGGCAAACGCGTGTACGGCGGCCGAACGGTCGAGTTCCCGTATTCCTTGCTCTCGTAACGTCCGGTCGCGCAAGTCAGCCAACTCGAAATGGTTGTAGGGCGGGAGCATGCCGGCAAGTCTCGTGAGGTAGTGGCCGTCCCGCCCTTCCTCAAGCATTGAGATCGCCCAGTCTACACACGTTTGTCCACAAGGCTGGTCCAGCGTCTTGTCAGCGAGAATGTGGGCGGTTGTTACCTTCATCGTTGGGCCAAATCGGGCTTGCCTCGATAGATGATGTTGATGCAGCATGATGTCCTTTCGTGTTGACGACAAGATCGATTCACGGAGGGACGACGATGTCGAGCCGATTGTTACCCGACGAGTTGTGGGACGAGATCGAACAACTATTTCCCGAGTACGAGTCCTCACCGGACGGCGGACGTCCGCCAACAGAAGCCCGCACGGTGTTGACCGCGGTGTTGTTCGTGCTGAAGACAGGCATCGGCTGGAAGGACCTTCGCACCGAAGCCTTCGGCGTGTCGTACAAGACGTGCACACGACGCATCGACGAGTGGACCGCCCAAGGTATCTGGCAACAGATTCACGAGTTGTTCCTGGCCAAGCTGCGTGGCGCCGACTTGTTGGATTGGTCGCGGGTGTTAGTCGATTGCAGCCTTGTGAAAGCCCCGCTGGGCGGACCAAGACCGGCCCCAACCCGACGGACCGCGGCCGCTCGGGCAGTAAGCACTGTGTGTTGACGGACGCCGCGGGAGTGCCGCTGGTCTTGCAGACGGTGCCCGCTAACCAGCACGACGGCACGACGATGTTGCCCCTGATCGTTGACATGCCGGCCGTGGCTGGTACACCCGGCCGTCCCAAACGAAAGCCCGAGCGGGTCGTTGCGGATAAGGCCTTTGACGACCAGTCGCTGCGCAGCTTATTACGCTGGCTCAGCATCGAACCGGTATTGCCCAACCGTGGAGAAGATGAGCACGGGCTGGGTGCCTGGCGCTGGTTCGTCGAGCGCACAATCAGTTGGCTCCATCAATTCCGACGCCTACGCATCCGTTGGGATCGACGACCGGAAGTGCATCAAGCATTCCTGTCACTAGCCGCCGGCATCATCTGTTACCGTCTATGGATCAATGAAACCTAGTTTTGTCCCCAGGCTCTTAGCGAGACTCCGGATAAAGCCGCGTACTCAACGGCGTGTTGTTCTAAGGTAGGGTTCGGCATGGGTCAGCGCTGGCTAGATGGCTACTCCGCCCACGTCGAGGCGTACTTGCTCATCGACGGCAAACGCTACGACATTGCCCAGATCAGCAGCGGATCGATGATCCTTCGAGGCGACGTCAAGCTTACCGCCAACACGCGCGCCACGCTCGTCATTATCGTCGACGGCACTGAAGAGCGGGAAGAGATCACGCTCTGCGAAGATGCGGGCGAGGAAGAGCCAGTGGCGTACTTCTAGGCCGCTTCTGGCCGCACGCCGCGGTATGACCCTGCGTTTCGACCCACCTCGAATGGCCACTACGCCTGCGGTTCGGAATGCTCGGCCACGCTTGGGCCGGTGGACGGCGTGAAGGGGACGCGCTTGGCTCCCGCCCAGAGCTGTTCCAGGTCGTAGTACTGGCGCGTCTCTTCGTCGAACAGGTGGATCACCACGTCGCCGAAGTCCAGCAGGATCCAGCGGCTGTCGGCGTAGCCTTCGATGCCCAGCCGCTTGTCGCCAAAATCGCGGCGGAGCACTTCGTCGATTTCTTCGGCGATGGCGTGCAACTGCCGGCGGCTGCTCCCCGTCGCCAGCACGAAGTAATCGAACACGGGCGTCAGTTCCCGCAGGTCGATGATGGCGATATCCCGGCCGCGATTCAGATCGGCGACCCGAGCGGCCGCCTGAGCGCGTTCCAAGCTACGGCTGTGCTGCTGGCCGGAATGTGCGACGGAGCTAGCGATAACCAATCGTTCCTATTTCCTTCTGCACAAAGGGACAATGGGCAACCTCTTTTATTTTATCCAGCCCGCGGGACAAAGCGAAGAGCCCGGGCGGCCGATTTATACCAACCCGAAGCGCCAGCGAGGGACAGCCAGGCGATTCCGCCCTCGCCGGCGCGTCGGCTTGGTGCGTGCGAGAAGCCCGTGGGAATTGGGCGCAAGACGCTTGGCTGCGTCCGTCATGGCCGCTATCGTAGGGACAAACCACGCCAAACGGCGGTTCGCCGGGGTGGGCTCGCCAGCCGACGATTTTAAGGAGAATTCCCCCCATGGCCGATTGGGTCGAAGCGGGCAAAAAGGCCCCCGATTTTACGCTCCCGGCCGACGACGGCTCGAAAGTCAAACTCGCCAGCCTGCGCGGCCAGCCGGTCGTGCTGTACTTTTATCCCCGCGACGACACGCCGGGCTGCACGCGCGAGGCCTGCGCCTTCCGCGATCGTAAGAGCGAGCTGGCGAAGCTGGGCGCCACGGTGCTGGGCGTCAGCGCCGACACGGTCGACAGCCACGGCAAGTTTCGCGACAAGTTCAAGCTGAACTTTCCGCTCTTGGCCGACGAAGCCCACCAGGTGGCCGAAAAGTACGGCACTGGCGCGAGAAGAACATGTACGGCAAGAAGTCGATGGGCATCCAACGCTCGACGTTCCTGATCGACGCCGAGGGAAAGGTGGCCCGGGTGTGGAAGAAGGTAAGCGTCGACGGCCACGACGCGGAAGTGATCGCGGCCCTCAAGGAGCTCAAGTAGCGGCGGTGTGCCGCAAGCCGGGCAGGCCGTCGATGCTCTGCCGGTTGTGTTCGGCCTTGTACCGTTCGAGCGCCTCGCGGCCTTTCTTTTCGGCGTAGGCGGTGAGTTGCGTTCGTTGGCCGACGTATTCGTACAGCGGCACGCCAAAACCGCAGGACTCCGACACCCGCTCCAACTCGACGACGATGACGTCGCGCATGCCGGGCCACTGTGGAAAGTGGTCGGCGTGCTCGCGCCAATCGGCGTCGGCCGGCTCGACGACGCGTCCGCGGCCGTACAGCCGGACGATTTTCGGGCGCCGGCGAAAGCGCAGAACATGATCGCGATGCGGCCGTTTTCGCGGACGTGGGCGGCCGTTTCGATGCCGCTGCCGACCAGGTCGAGATAGGCCACGCGGCGCACGTCCAACACGCGAAACGATTCGAGCCCCTTGGGCGAAAGGTTGACGTGCCCCTCGGCCGCCAGCGGCGCGGAGGCCACGAAGAACATCTGCTGCGCGGCGATATAATCGCGCAGCCGGTCATCGAGCTCGGCGTAGACGTTGCCCATGGTGGCCTCCGGCGGCTGTTGGTCTATTTGCGCGAGATTATCCGAATACGAACCCGACGCGCCAGCGAGGGCGGAATTGCCTTGTTCTCCCTCGCTAGCGTGTCGGGTTGGTATCGCACGCCTTGGACGGCGCACGGCCAATCGACGAACCATTCCAGTTTAGCTCACACGAGAACGAGCCGGCCGCGTGCGGACAGGTTCGCGCAGGCGCCGCTGCTGGCTTGTCCTTATCAGCCGCCGCCGAGCGAGCATAGAATACGTGGATGTCGATTCGCCTGTCCAACATTCGCCTGAGCATCGACGAGCCGGAGCCGGCATGCCCGCGCGGGCCGCCGCGGCGCTGGAGGTGCGCCCGGCCGAGATCGAGCGGTGGCGCATTTTGCGGAAGAGTCTGGACGCCCGCGATAAGTCGCAGTTGGCCTACGTCTATTCGCTGGAAGTGGCCGTGCCCCAGGACGAATCGCGACTGGTCGAGCGCGGCGCGGCGCGGCGGCGGCGTGCTGGCCGAAGTGTATCGCGAGTCGCCGTTCGAAATGCCGGCCCCCGGCAGCGAGCCCCTCGGCGAGCGGCCCGTCGTGGTGGGTTCCGGACCGGCGGGCGTGTTTGCGGCCTATTTTCTGGCCGAACGGGGATATCGGCCGCTGGTGCTGGAGCGAGGCCGCGCCGTCCGCCAACGGATCGCCGACATGCGGGCCTTCGACGCCGGCGGGCCGCACGACCCGGAAAGCAACTACCTGTTTGGCGAAGGAGGCGCCGGCACGTTCAGCGACGGCAAGCTCACCTGCCGCACCAGCGGGCCCGACGTGCGGCGCGTGCTCGAAATTTTCGCCGAGTGCAAAGGCAAGCCGTCGATCCTGTACGATCATCGCCCGCACCTGGGGAGCAACCGGTTGCCGGCGGTGGTGAAGGCCCTGCGCGAGCGGATCGTGGCCCTGGGGGGCGAATTTCGCTTCGGCTGCCGCGTCGAGGACCTCGACCTGGCCGACGGCGCCGTGCGCGGCCTGGCCACTTCCAGCGGATATCTTGCCACGCCGATCGCCGTGCTGGCCATCGGCCACAGCGCCCGCGATACGTACGAGATGCTGTTTCGCCGCGGCGTGCCGATCGTGCCCAAGCCGTTTCAGATCGGCCTGCGAATCGAGCAGCCGCAGGAGCAGGTGAACCGGGCGCAGTACGGCGCGGCGCGGCTGGAAGAGCGGCTCGGCTCGGCCGATTATTCGCTGGTGGCCCGGGGGCGGCAAAACGTGTTTTCGTTTTGCATGTGTGCCGGCGGCTACGTGATGCCCAGCGTGTCGGAGCCGGGATACTTTTGCACCAACGGCATGAGCCTCTCGCGGCGCAACTCGCCGTACGCCAACAGCGGGCTGATGATCACGCTCGAGCCGGAACATTTCGGCTCGCCGCACGCCCTGGCCGGCATGATGTTGCAGCGCGAGTACGAACGCCGGGCGTTTGCGGTCGGCCGCGGCGAGTATCTGTCGCCAATCCAGCGGGCCGACGATTTTCTGCGGCATCGCGCGACCACCGGCAGCCCGCCGTCGAGCTATCCGCGGGGCGTGGTCGCCGCGGAGGTGGCGGCGCTCGTGCCGCCAATCGTGGCCGGGGCCATCGAGCGGGCGCTGCCCGCGCTGGATCGCCGCTGGCGAGGGTTGTTTCTGCGCGAGGCCACGCTGGTCGGGCCCGAAGCCGGGGCAGCGCGCCGGTCCGATTCCTGCGCGACCAACAGACGCTGGAAAGCACCGGCCTGCGAGGACTCTATCCGATCGGCGAAGGGGCGGGCTACGCCGGCGGCATCGTCAGCGCGGCGCTCGACGGCCTGCGAGCGGCACGAAGTATCATCGCCCGGTATGCGCCGTTGGAGCGATGAAGCGGCCGCTTCTCGTGAAGACCCACCGTGTCGCGTGCCACTGCTGGCTCATCCAGCAGCGTGTCTCGCGGGGGTCTGCACTGCTGGACAAGCCAGCAGTGACACCCGATATACACTACGTAGCGATGTTGAAACGGGCTAACCGCTTCTACGCGCTGGCCCGCTCGGGGTCGTAGACTTCCACCCGGTTGATCACTTCGCACACGCCGTCGACGCGGGCGACGATCGCTTCGGCGAATTGTTTCAGGGGTCCGTACGGCACCCGGCCCACGAGCGTCAGCACCCCGCCTTCGACGGTGCAGCCCAGGCCCTTGAGAAAATAATAGGGGCTTTCGCGCAGCCGCCGTTCGGCGTCCCGGCCGATCGTCTCGGCGCTCGAGTTGCTTCGTAGGGAAAGGATTGGCATGGCGGCACGAAAACGACGGTGGGAACCAGCGGCAAGCAGACGCGGCGTGCGTATTTCGAACTCTATCGACACCCCGCGTGTCAGAATTCACTATGGATTGTCTCGCTAGGACTTGCCGCAGCGCGGCTTTGTGTTCCTGGTGCCGTTGTGGTAGTTAGTTACCTCTGGTCGACGGCGAGCCGGGCTTGCTGGCCGCCGCCGTGTGCCATCGCCGGAGCTTGGCCTCCATGCAGCGTTTCGACGTCATTGTGCTGGGTCTGGGGGGCGTGGGTAGCGCCGCCGCGTTTCACCTGGCCGGCCGGGGGGCTCGCGTGCTGGGGATCGAACAGTTCACGATCGCCCACGATCGGGGCAGCTCGCACGGCCAGACGCGGATGATCCGCCAGGCCTATTTCGAGCACCCGGATTACGTGCCGCTGGTCGAGCGGGCCTTCGAGCTGTGGCGCAAGCTGGAGAGCGAAGCCGGCGAAACGCTCTATCGCCAGGTCGGGCTGGTGGAAATCGGGCCACCTGACGGAGAAGTCATTCAGGGCGTGCGCACCAGTGCCCGGCAGCACGCACTCTCGGTCGAAGACCTTTCGGCCGCCGAAGCCCGGCGGCGGTTTCCTGGTTTGCGCGTGCCGGTGGATTGCGAAGCCGTGTTCGAGACCCGGGCCGGCTACCTGCTCGTCGAGCAGTGCGTGGCGGCCCATGCCCGAGGGGCCCAACGCCGCGGCGCCGCGTCCACACCGGCGAAACGGTGCGCGGCTGGCGCGGAAGGTTCCGGGGTGCTGGTCGAGACCGATCGCGATCGGTACCAGGCCGAGCGGCTGATCGTCACGGCCGGAGCTTGGGCCGGCGAGCTGCTGGCCGATCTGGGCATCCCGTTGGAAGTGCGCCGCAAGCCGCTGTATTGGTTTCGCACCACGAGCGACGTCTACCGGGCCGATCACGGTTGCCCCGCGTTCTTGTATGATCTGCCGCAGGGCTGTTACTACTCGCTGCCGCAAATCGACGACGTGGGGCTGAAAGTGGCCGAGCACAGCGGCGGCCGCGTCGTCAGCGATCCGACGCACGTCGACCGCGACGTCGATGCCGACGACCTGGCCCGGGTCGCGGATTTCGTGCGGGCATACCTCCCCGACGCGACCACCGATTGCGTGGACCACGCGGTCTGCATGTATACGATGACGCCCGACGGCCACTTTGTCGTCGATCTCCACCCGGCGTGTCCGCAGGTGGCTTTTGCGGCCGGGCTGTCGGGGCACGGGTTCAAGTTCACCGGCGTGCTGGGCGAAGCGCTGGCGGAATTGGCGCTGTGCGGCACGGCGCACGCGTCGCTCAGGTTCCTGGCCGCAGACCGTGAAACTCTCGGCCGGGTGTGATACGCTAGAAGCTGTTTCGCTGTTTCAAAACCTACCAGCAGAACGCTTTGGGTGCCACTGCTGGCTGGTCCAGCAGTGTTTGTTGCCAAGGCCTTGCACTGCTGGACAAGCCAGCAGTGGCACAGGAAAGCGCTGTTTTGAAATTGCTGCTTGCAACCTACCAGCCGACCGACCCACCTCGACAGGAGCCTGAGCCAGCATGTCCTACCTGACCGATCGCCGCCGATTTTTGCAGACAACGGCCCTCACCGGCGTAGGCGTATTCGTGGCCGGCGCGGCCGCGGCCAAGGACAGCACTTCGCCCAATGAGCGGATTCGCTTCGCCTGCATCGGCGTGGGTGGCAAGGGACGCGAAGATTCGGCCGACGCCCGGCGGCATGGCGACGTCGTGGCCATCTGCGACGTCGACGATCGCACGCTGGAAACCGTCGGCGAAAAGACGTTTCCCAACGCGGCCCGCTACAACGACTTTCGCAAGCTGCTCGACGAAATGGACGGCAAGATCGACGCCGTGACCGTCAGCATTCCCGACCACATGCACGCCGCCGTCACGGCCCGGGCCATGCGCGCCGGACTGGCCTGCTACACGCAAAAGCCGCTCACCCGCACGATTCACGAGGCCCGGCAACTGGGCGAGCTGGCCCGCCAGACGAAGGTCGTCACGCAGATGGGAAACCAAGGCACCGCCTTCCCGGGCCTTCGCAGGACCGTCGCGGCCGTACGGGCCGGCGTGATCGGCGACGTCAAGCACGTGCACGTGTGGACCAACCGCCCGCACTGGGCCTGCGGCTGTCCGCGACCGGCCGAGGCGTCGGTCCCCTCGAACCTGCATTGGGATTTGTGGCTGGGCACTGCGCCTGAGCGTCCCTACGCGCCCGGCTATCATCCCAGTTCGTGGCGCGGCTGGTGGGATTTCGGCTCGGGTGCCTTGGGCGACATGGCCTGCCACACGGTGAACATGCCCTACATGGCCCTCGACCTGCGCGACCCAACGAGCGTGCAGGCCACCACGTCCGGCCACAATCGCGACAGCTTTCCCAAGTGGGCCGTGATCGACTTCGAGTTTCCGGCCAACGACAACCGGCCGCCGGTGAAGATGACCTGGTACGACGGGGGTCAGAAGCCGCCGACCGACCTGTTCGGACGCGAGCCCGTGACTCAGACCGGCGTGCTAATGGTGGGCGAAAAGGGGAGCCTGTTTGCCAAGGGGGATTACTGCGAGTGGGGCTACGTCCTGATCGACGCCGAAAACATCAAGATCGATATTCCCAAGTCGGTGTATCATTTCACCGAATTCGCCAACGCCATCAAGGGCGGCCCCGAGACGACTTCGAACTTTGCCGGCTATGCCGGTCCCCTCACCGAAACGATCCTGCTGGGCAACCTGGCGGTCTGGGCCGCGCCCGATGCGGAAACGCCAGGCAAGAAAATCGAGTGGGACGCGAAGAACCTCAAGGCCACCAACGCCCCCGAAGTGGCCGCGCTGGTGACGCCCCACTACCGCCAGGGCTACGTGCTGTAAGGCCGAAGCCCGAGCGAAGCGAGCCGCCGGCGTGCCCTGGCGGGGTTTGCGCAATGCAGGACTTTTTTCGCGAGGCTTGCCATGTTCGGTCCGCTCACAGCAATCGTTCGTCAAGGCGTGCAGGGGGCATTTTGGGCGGTACTGTGTTTTGCCGCCTGCGCCAGTGACCAAGGCAACCGAACCGCCCGCGACGGATGCGGCCGCTGAGACCCCCGCGGCGGCTACCGAACCGGCCGCCGCGGAACAGGGACTGGTCGGCTCCTGGCAAGGGACGATCGAGCTGGGAGTCGAGCTGCGCGTCGTGTTCAACGTCGAACGCGACAAGGACGGCCAGTACCGGGCCACGCTCGACAGTCCCGATCAGGGGGCCGCGGGTATTCCCGTCGACAAGTTCGCCCAAGAAGAGCACACGGTCACGGCCGACGTGAAACGCGTGGCCGGCAACTTCACCGGCACGCTCGCCGACGACGGCCGCACGATCCGGGGCACCTGGAAGCAAGCCGGCCGGGAATGGCCGCTCGAACTGGCGCGCCTCGAAAAGCGGCCCGATTACAGCCGGCCGCAGGATCCCAAAAAGCCCTACCCCTATCGCGAAGAGGAAGTCACCTATCGGAACGACGCCGCCGGGATCAAACTGGCCGGCACGCTCACGCTGCCCCCGGGCGAGCAAGCCGGCGCCGGCTGTGATTCTGATCAGCGGCTCGGGTCCGCAAGATCGGGACGAGACCGTCGCCGGGCATCGGCCGTTTCTGGTGCTGGCCGACTTTCTCACGCGACACGGCATCGCCGTGCTGCGGTTCGACGACCGCGGCGTGGGGGGCAGCGAAGGCAATACCATGACTTCGACCACGCCCGACGTGGCCGGCGACGTGCTGGCGGGCATCGCGTATTTGAAGTCGCGATCGGAAATCGATCCCCGGCACATCGGGCTCATCGGGCACAGCGAAGGCGGGTTGGTCGCGCCGCTGGTGGCCAGCGGATCGCAGGACGTGGCCTTCGTCGTCCTCATGGCCGGCACCGGCGTCCCCGGTGACGAAATCCTCTACCGGCAGGGTGAACTGATCCTGCGGGCCGACGGGGCGGACGACGACGTCGTCGCCAAGTGGCTGCCGTCTCAACGCGCGCTGGTCACCATTCTCAAAGAGGAAACCGATACTCACAAGCGCGACGAGAAGGTGCGGGCACTGCTGGCCGAACGAAGCAACGAACAGAAAGACGCCAAGGATGGAAACAAGGAGTTGATCGAAGCCAGTGCAAAGGTCGTCCAGACGCCTTGGTTCCTGTACTTCGTCGCCTACGATCCGCGCCTGCGCTGGGCAAGGTGCACTGTCCCGTGCTGGCGATCAACGGCGAAAAGGACCTGCAAGTCGACCCCCAGCAAAACCTCCCGCCGATGGAAAAAGCGTTGGCCGAGGCCGGGAACGAGGACTGCACGTTTCGCGTGTTCGACGGGCTGAATCACCTGTTTCAGCATTGCACGACCGGCTCGCCGGGCGAATATGCCAAAATTGACGAGACGATCTCGCCCGAGGTGTTGTCGTTCATCGCCGACTGGATCGACACCCGGGTGAAATGACCCTCCCTACCGCTGGCCCGCCAGTCGTGAGCGCATGAATTCGGCACGAAAACGCGTGGTGGTCATCGGCGGCGGCATCAGTGGGCTGGCCGCGCGCGCACCGGCTTACGGAACTGATGACGGATTTCGACCTGGTGGTGCTGGAAGCCGGCTCTCGGCCCGGCGGCGTGCTCGAAACCGTGCATCGCGACGGCTTTCTGATCGAGCATAGTGCCGACAACTTCATCACCAACGTCCCCTGGGCGGTCGATCTGTGCCGTCGCATCGGCTTGGGCGACGCGTTGGTGCCGACCGCCGCGGCGCAGCGCGGGCGCTGGTGGTGCATCGCGGCCGGCTGGTGCGGGTGCCGGCGGGTTTTCTGCTGCTGGCCCCGGCGCGGCTGTGGCCGCTGGTGACCACGCCGCTGTTGAGTCCCTGGGGCAAGTTGCGGCTGCTGGCCGAACGATTTCGTGCCGCGCCGCACGGCGACGGACGACGAAAGCCTGGCCTCGTTCGCCCGGCGGCGGCTGGGACGCGAAACGTTCGAGCGGATCGTGCAGCCGCTGGTCGGCGGCATCTACACGGCCGATCCGGAAAAGCTGAGCCTGGCCGCCACGATGCCGCGGTTTCGTGGAAATGGAACGCCGCTATGGCAGCCTGATCCGCGCGCGCCAGAGCCGGCAGCGTCGAGTCGCGCATCAGCGGCCGACGAAAGCGGCGCCCGCTACGGGCTGTTCGCCACGCTCGCCGGCGGACTGGGGAGCCTGGTCGCGCGGCTGGTCGACAAATTGCCGCCGGGCAGCCTGCGGCTTGGCTCGGCCGCGTCGCGGATCGTGGCGCGGCGACGACGGGCCAATGGCTGGTCCACCTGGCCGATGGCGAGACGCTCGCTGCCGACGCGGTGATCGTGGCCACCGCGTGCTCCCCAGGCGGCGGCGCTGGTGGCGGAGCTGGACGACGAGTTGTCGCGCGAGCTGGGAGCGATCGAATATGCCGGCACGTCGATCGTTTCGCTCGGCCTATCGCCGCGACGCGATCGGCCATCCGCTCGACGCGTTTGGATTCGTCGTGCCGGCCGTCGAGGGGCGCCGCATCCTGGCCGGAAGCTTTTCGAGCGTCAAGTTCGCCGGCCGGGCGCCCGAGGGAAGCGTGCTGGTGCGCGTGTTCATCGGCGGGGCGTGCCAGGGCGAGCTCGCCGAGCTGCCGGACGAGCGAGTTGCGCGCCATCGCCGTGGAAGAGCTCGGCGAGCTGCTGGCCACCAGCGGCGAACCGCTGTTTGCCGACGTCGCCGCTGGCCGCACTCGATGCCCCAGTATCACGTGGGACACGCCGACCGGGTGGCCGCGATCGAGCGCCGCGCCGACCGCTATGCGGGCCTGGCATTGGCCGGCAACGCGTATCACGGCGTCGGCATTCCCAACTGTATTCACAGCGGCGAAACGGCCGCCGAACGAGTGGCCGGCGCTTTGCCGATCCAACGAGGACGTCCCGTTCGACCGCTGAGTCGCCGGCACGACCGGTAGCGATGAGTCTAGCAGGCCGTTGAAATGCAAAACGGGCTGTCTAGCCGGGTTCCGGCGGCGGCGGGCCGCCAGCCAGCAGCAACAGCCCCGTGCCGGCCAGCACGCAGGTGCCCGGCTCCGGCACCGTGCCGCCGACCAGGTCGAGCCCCAGGATGCCGTTTGGCTCGTCGAACGTGACCCAGCGGAAGGGACTCTCGCGGGCGTCCCCCAGGTCCAGCGCGATGCTGGCGGACATGAAGTTCATGCCGAACACGCCGTCGAGGATCAACGATTGGTCGGTGAGCGGATCGACGACTTCGATGTCGTTCACGACGACCGGCGCGCCAAGGAAGCGGATGTTGTTCGGGTCGTCCGGCAACAGGCTCCCTTCGAGCGTGTGCAGCAGCATGTCGTCGAGAAAGAACCCGGACAGGTTGACCGTGCCACCGATGCCCTGGATCGGCACCTGAAATTGATCACCGATGGGCGTGCCGGGGAGTTCGGGATGGTCGGGATCGAACACCTCGAGCTGCGGATCGCCGCTCAAGATGCTGCCGTCGACATACCGCACGTCGAGCTGACCGGCCAGGTCGTTCGAGATGAACGAGACCGCCGCCCCCGTGTCGAGCAGAAAACTTCCCGAGGCGTGCAGGCCGCCGAACGAGACGTCGACCGGCGGCGTGTCGTCCGCCGTCGGACTGTCTTCGAGCTGCAAGGTCGGATCGGGTCCGATGAACGGGTTGTGGGCGATCACCGGCACCGGCGAACCCGGCGGAGTCACCTCGTTGAAGCGGCTGAAGTCGGCGTAGCTGAGCTGGACGTGATGGTTGGTGGTGGGAATGCCCGGGTTCGTGTCGACCGCCGCGGGGTTGAACGGCGTGCCGGGATCGTAGATGAACGTGTGCATCAGGTCGCTCAAGTCGTTCACCGGCGTGGGGTCCATGACCACGGTCTTGCCCATCATCACCGGCATGCCGAACACGTCCAAGGGGTCGGACAGCGGGTCGGGCGTGACGTTGGTCGGGCCGATTTCCAGCCGGACCGACGAGACCGCCTGATTGTAAGCGGTCTGATAGGTGGCCATGTTGTCGACGTCCAACTCCGTGTACGGCGCCATGCGAACGGTCAACGGCTGTGAAACGTCGAAGTCGGTCGTGCCGCCCACGCCGATGTCGGCATACGTCACGCCCGGCTCGGTCGGCAGACCGAGGGTCTGGGCCGAGTCCTGACTCATGATGATGCCGCTGGCGCCGGTGTCGAGGAAGACGAACAGGTTGAACGATTGGTCCGTGAACAGGCCTTCGTACGTGTAGGGATCGCTGCCGTCGGCCGGCTGGATAAGAGCATTGACGCGCGGCTGGTCGAGCGACGCCTCGCGCACGCCCTCGATGTCGATGGCCCCGGCGGTTGACGCGCCGCAGGTCACGACGGCGCAAGCCACCGCGGCGCAGGTCGCCAGTCGGGTCAAAGTCTTGTTGAGTTGAACAACGGTCATCATGACAAACCGAGAAACCAGGAAATCCAAAGGATCGATCGCGATTCCAATTCGAGACGCCCCCTGCGGCACGCCGTGCGCGGACCGATGGCGCAGACACCCGCGGCGAAAAACGCCCCGACAGGAAAAGCCGAGAGAGACGGGTTCGCTTCGCTCGGGGCGACACTAGGCGTGCCGCGCGGCGAACACTCTCGGACGAAAGATCATTAGCCCAAAAAGAATACGAGGGGCCAAACGGACTTGAGACACTTGCGCTCAACATAAGGTTTGAAGGCCCAAGCCGTCAAGGCTTTTTTGCACGAATTGGGAGGATCGTCTCCGGCGGCGACGCATCCCCAGCGCATCGGCCGCGTTGGGCAGAAGGGGGCCGCGGGTCGCAATCGCCGGCCGGCTGGGGTAACATATCGCCACCAGCGCGGCACACCCCCCGCGCGCTTCGCACAAACGCCAGCGCGATGTTCAGCCCCGAGGCAACGCCGAGGGAACGAACTCGACCCACCCACCGCCCATGAACCAGCCCCGTCGATTCTGGTACCGCGAGTTGAACCGCTACCACTGGTTCGTGCTGGCCGTGGCCGCCCTGGGCTGGCTGTTCGACACGATGGACCAGCAGCTTTTCACGCTGGCTCGGCGTCCGGCCATGACCGAACTGGTGGGCACCGCGCCTGCGGAGGGGGAAACGTTCACGCCCGACGAGAAGGCCGAAAACCTGCGGGTCGTCAACCGCTACGCCACGATCGCCACGTCGATCTTTCTGATCGGCTGGGCCAGCGGCGGACTGTTCTTCGGCGTGCTGGGTGATCGGATCGGACGCGCGCGGACGATGATGCTGACGATCCTGATTTACTCGATCTGCACGGGTCTGAGCGCGCTATCGCTCGGATTCTGGGATTTCGCCTTCTACCGGTTTTTGACTGGGCTGGGCGTCGGCGGCGAATTTGCCGTGGGGGTGTCGCTGGTGGCCGAGGTGATGCCCGATCGAGCCCGGCCCTATGCCCTGGGGCTGCTCCAAGCCTTGTCGGCCGTGGGCAACGTGTCGGCAGCGTTCATCAGCATGGGCATGACGAAGCTGGCCAGCGCCGGCACAATCGCCGGCGTGACGATCACCCCCTGGCGCGTGATGTTCGTGGTGGGGACCGTGCCGGCACTGTTGGCTCTGGTGATTCGCCGGCGGCTCAAAGAACCCGAGCGGTGGCAGGCCGTGGCCGCGACCACGAAAAGGCGTCCCACTTGGGATCCTACAGCGACCTGTTTTCCGACGCGCGCTGGCGGCGGCACGCGATCGTGGGCATGCTCTTGGCCTTTGCCGGCGTGGTGGGGCTGTGGGGAATCGGGTTTTTCAGCTACGACCTCGTCTCCACCGTGCTGAAAGACCGCTTCGAGGCCGAAGGGCTGGCCAAGGCCACGGTCGACGCCAACGTCGGATTTTGGACCGGCATGGTGTCGATCGTGCAGAACATCGGTGGCTTTTGCGGCATCTACGCGTTCAGCGTGGTCACGCACTACACGGGCCGCCGCCCGGCGTTTGCCGTGTCGTTTCTGGCCGCCATGGTGAGCACGGCTTACGTCTTCTGGTATTTGGAAGACGTAACGCAATTCGTGGGGCCGTTTCCCGTGGGCATGCTGCCGATCTTTCTGATGGGCTTTTGCCAACTGGCGCTGTTCGGCGGCTATGCAATTTACTTTCCCGAACTGTTTCCCACGCGGCTGCGCAGCACCGGCACGTCGTTTTGCTACAACGTGGGACGGTTCATCGCCGCCGGCGGCCCGCTGGGGTTGGACTGGTTTAGCAGGAACTTCTTTTCCGATTACGCCCAGCCGATGCGACCCGCCGGCGTCACGATGTGCGCCATCTTTCTGCTGGGGCTCGCCGTGCTCCCCTTCGCTCCCGAAACCAAGGGCCGACCGCTGCCCGAGTAACCGCGGGCGATCGTTGCCCGTGATCGGCCCAGCCGTGGACCGGCGAATCGCCCCCCCCGAACCGGGCCCATGTGGTATGCTGCCGTTATCACACTTCTTCAGGGCAGCTTGTCGAGGAGGCGGCCATGCGATCGTTGGTTCCGTGTCGCGGCTGGCGTCAAACGGGCATTCTCTGCGGAATTCTACTCGGCTCGGCAGCGGCGATGCTTTGTAGCTCGACACTGAGCGCTTCGGCCGCGGAGCCGCGCGGGCGCGGATGAAGATGGGGGCAGTACCCTCAGATGCCAAACTGGCGATTTACATTCGGCCCGCCGAGCTGGCGAAGGCCAAGATGGCCGCGCCGGTGGTGGCCGCCTTCGACGAACTGCTACAAGAGGCCAAGCTGGGGTTCTCCGTGGCCGACGTCGAGGAGTTTTTGTTCTACGTCCTCGGCCCGGCCGGGGGCCCGAACGAGCCGGTGATCATCGTTCGCCAAGCGGCGGCTTACGATTGGAAGAAGTTTTACGAAGCCCACGGCCAGGTCACCGAAGAGGAGATCGATGGTCACCCGGTGCTTCACGTCTACAATGGCCGAGAGCTGGTCGCGCTACCCGATGATCGGACGTCGATCTATGGCGAGCCGCCGACCGTGATGCGCATCCTGGAAAAGTCCGAACCCAACAATCGCGCCGAGTGGCACGACCGTTGGGACGAGGCGGTCAAGCATCCGTTGGCGGGCATGATGTGGATGGACCTCGTCGGAAAAGGGCCGAAAGGCGCGGGTGGTCATTGGGCCGTGCTGGCCAAGGACGGTAAATACGCCGTCATGCACGGCGAAGTGACCGCGGCCGGCCTGAAGCTCACCGGCGTGATCGAAACCTCCTCGGCCGATGCCGCCGCCCGCGTCGCGCCAGCGGCGGCCGACGTGCTGGTGGATTTTGCCAATATGATCGTCGAGGAGTTGGCGCTGCCGGCCGAGGACAGCAAAGACCTCACCGGCGAACTGTCCAAGCTGCTGGGCAGCGGCGAGCTATCGACCCGCCGCTCGTCGGTCGACATCAAGGGACTGGTCACGCCGGCGATGCTGGAAGTCTTCTCCAATTCCGCTCGCCTGGCGGCGCAAAAAAACCGCTAAGCCGACGCGCCTACGAAGCCGCACGCGCGCGACCATCATAACCCGAGGCGTAAGCGGGGTCCTTTGTGCCCGAGGTCCTTGGTTGCCCGCCCCGCACCGAGGCTTCCTCATGGACACTCACGCGTCGGGTGAAGACGGCATCAATGCAGATGTGGCTGGTGGCTGCGGCCGAGCGCGGTGCGGTCGCCGATCCATTGCGTCGGCGGCGCCGCCAGGTAGCGGGCCATCGCGTTCAGACGCACCGCGTAGACCGCCCGTCGCTCGACGAAAGCCTGCCAGGTGGCGTCGTTCGACACGGCGCGATAGCCGACCGCGATCAGCCGGTTGCACGCCGCGTGAAATTCCGCCCGCTCGATTCCGGCTGCATTGCCGGGTGGAGGCCGGCGAACGAGCCGGATTTGCGTCAGATCGACCAGGGCGTGGCAGCCGGTGTGGTACATCATCTCGGCGGCCGCGCGGCAGGCGCGGGCATCGGGCGGCGCATCGTCGGCCGGTTCGTCGACGGCCGAGAGGAGCAGCGTCGCCGCGTCCAGCACGGCTCCCAGGGCGCTGACCCACGACTGCCCGTCGTGGCTCGAGCGGAGGAAAGGCAGCACGGGATAGGCCAGGTGACTGTCGAGCAGCTCGGCGGTCCAGGCTTCGTACCGGCCGAACAGTTCGGCCAGTTGGCCGGCGATCCGCCGCTCGCCGTAGGTTTCCAGCAGCGTCAGCCCCGAGGGGGGCACGCCGGCCCGGGGATCGAGCAGCAAGACCAGCACCTCGCGCCGCATGAACGAGCCGTAGAGGTTGAACGTCAACGAAATCACCAACGCCACGATGGCCAGGCCCGCGGCTCCGGCCAGCAGGGCGATGAAGCGGGCCGCGTAGCTGGTGGGCACGATGTCGCCGTAGCCGATCGTCAACAGTGCCGTCCCGGCGGCGTAAAAGGCGGCCAGGTGCGTGCGCGGCGGCGGCTGCAATTCGTCTTGCAACGCGTGAAATACCAGCCCGAAGCCGACGATCAGCGACACGACCCAGACCACCAAGAGCATGGTGATCACAAACGGGGCATAGGTGCCCAGGAAGTTTTCGCGGCGCCAGGCCGGCTTGATGCGCAAGCCGATCCGCTGCCAGATGGGCCATAGCAGGTACACGATGGGGGGCGAAAATCGCCAGCGGGCGGCCGTGCGGCGCGGCACGACCACCGTCTGGAAGACGTCGTACACGACCACCGCCACCAGCATCAAACCGGCCAGTAGCTCGACGGTAAGAATGCCAGGCTCCTTTCAGTAGCGATCACGCGCCGCCAGCCCGTTACGAAAAACCCCGTTACGAAAAAACCCCGTCGCGCTGTTGACGAGCCCGACGGGGTTTGCGATTTCGTGCGAGGGCCGGCCGCCGCTCAGTTGGCCGCCGACTGCGCCGCGGGTTGTACGACGTGCCCCGTCTTCGGGTCGATGTGCAGGTTCAGGTGTTCGTCATCGTGCGTGAAGAACACGAAGCCGTACATCATTTCGTGGAACGTCTGCTGCCCCTCGACGACTTCTTTGTCCGGATCGGGGTTATAGGGATTGAAGTCCGAGTTGTCGAAGTGGGCCGAGACTTCCAGCTTCGTCCCCTTGGGGAACTTGACCGTGTCCTCGGGCCAGCGATACGCCTGCTGCCAGTCGAAGCTGTAGTTGGGCACCACCAGCAGCGTCTCACGATGGCCGTCGGGATAAAGGGCCGCGAACGTCATGTCCTTGCCGCGCAGATGCATGTGCGAAAACATGCCGTAGCCGGTCGAGTCGTGGCCCAGCTGCCACGTCGCGCTGACCGGATAATGCGGCGCGTGCGGCGGGATTTTGAACGTCAGGTTCGTCACCTGCTTGTGGTACAAGTGCTTGTGAATCACCTCGCGGGCGTAGCGCAGCCCGACCGAAATCTGGTCGGTCGTCTTCTCCCCCACCGTGACGTAGTGAATCTGCAAGACCAGCGACGACTTGGCCGGAATCATGAAGCCGACGTTGCGGTCGAGAATCATCGCGTCGCCGCCGGGCACCTGGCCGGTGATGAAGTTCTCGGCGCTGGGCCGCTCGCCCAGCTTGATGTAGGCCATGTTGCAGTGATGCATGGCCCGGGAGTTTTCCGGCAGAATCTGGACCCCCTGGACCCAGGTGTCTTCCTTGAAGAAGTGGGGCAGGATCACGTAGCGATAGTCGACATACCCGGTGGCCGGCAGCTTCTGCACCGGCGTCTTGAGCACCAGGTCCGGTTCGCCGATCTTCCACTTGGCGGTCGAAAACTCGCGCGGCTGGGGTGCCTTGGCCATGTCCCCCTGCGGGCAGCCCAGGGAGACCCAGTCTTCCACGAGGTGCCGCTCGGCGATCGACATGCCGCGGTGGTTGCTGAACGTGCCGTGCTCTTTGCTGCCGAACCAGGGGGGCATCCGCTCTTCCTTGACCACTTCGGCGATCATGTCGGAGTGATCCACCGCGTCCTGGTAATCGGCCAGGGCGAACGGAGCCTCCGGGGCCCCCGGGCGGTGGCAGTCCTGGCAATGCTTTTGCAACAGCGGGGCAACGTGCTCGGCGTAGGTGACTTCGCTCTCGGGCACGCGCGCCTCGGGCAGCGTGATGCGGCAGCCGTCGATGGGCGTCTCGGCCACGGCCACGTCGCGGCCGGCCAGCACGTCTTCGATCGCCAGCCGCAAATCGTCGCGCGAGGGTTTGGGCCGCTCGCCGCCGAAACGAAATTGATCGTCCACGCGCCCCCGGTAACGCAGCCGCTTGTCGCCGTCGAGCACGACGACTTCGCCCGCGCGGCTGGCGTCCAGAGCCCGCACCACGTCGCCGTCAAAATCCTTGGAGAAGGGGAACTCGCAATCGGCCCGCATGGCCTGGTAAGCCACTTCGCGCACTTCGTCGTTGGCACCGACGTTCACGGCCAGGAACTGGACGCCCCGGTCGCGATACTGGCGATCCAGCTCGCCCAGCTTGGGCAGGTAACGCTGCACGATCGGGCAATCGAGCGTCGTGAACATGATCACGAAGGCTTTCTTGTCGTTGAATTCGTCCAACGTGCGCGGCAGATAGTGGATGTCCTTGAAGGTGAAGTCCCCGACTTTCTGTCCGAGCAGCACCCGCGCGTCGCCGGCCGCTTTGTCGGGAGCCTTTTCGGCCGCCAGTGGCAAGCAAAAGATCGCCAAACCTGCGACCGCGATAAGACCGGTGCACGTCGCTCGCATGATCGATGCCCTTGTCAGAGGTGAAAGAGGGGAATCCGGACAGACCCTGAGTTTATATCATCTTACGCCCCCACGTCCAACCATTTGGAGGGTCATGGCCGGCCGTGGTCGGGCACGGCAAACCGAGGCTTTTACCCGTTTTCGGCGCCGGCTCGCGTTCGCCCGAGTGGCTTTCGCGGCAAATCTAACCAAACGCCCGGGGGCGTCAAACAGCAGTGCGATCTTGGACAACGTATCGGCGCCAGCAGCGCGACATCTCAAGTCGGCCCCCCGCCGCTGCCGATGGGTCCCATAGCGGGGCACCCGGCACATCTGCTAGCAATTCTGCACGACATCATGCGGACGATCCGCGGGAAGTTGGCTTTAGTCACAGGCGCCGCTGCCGGCATCGGTCGTGCGCTGGCCGGTGAGCTTGCGCGGCAGGGTGCTGACCTGATGCTGGTGGACGTGAACGAGCGGGGCTTGGCTCGGGCAGCTGTCGAAGCCGCCCAGTTCGGCGGTCGCGTCACGATCCGCGTCGCGAATCTGGCTTCGAGTGACGAAGTCAGCCAGATCGCCGACCTCGTCCACGACAAAGCCGGCGGATTGGATATCCTCGTGAACAACGCCGGCGTCGCCTACTACGGCCTGACGCACCAGATGGCGGACGACCAATGGCAAAAGGTCATGGCCGTCAACTTGCTCGCCCCGTTGCAATTGACGCGCCAACTACTGCCCCTGCTGCTGGCCAACGATCAGGCCCACGTCCTCAACGTGTGCAGCATCGCAGGGCTGGTGGGTGTCGCTCGGCTGGCGGCGTACAACACCAGCAAGTTTGCGCTGGTCGGGTTTTCCGAATCGCTGCGGGCTGAGTATGGTCCGCGCGGGCTGGGCGTCACGGCGCTGTGTCCCGGACTGGTGCGCACCGGCCTGTTTGAAACGGCCATGACCGGCGGCGGCAAGACCGTGCCCCGCTTCCCCGGCTGGCTGATGGCTTCGCCCCAGCGCGTGGCCCGCCGCGGCGTGAGGGCGATTCGCAAGAACCAGGGAACGGTCGTCGTCAGTGCCGGCCCGCGTCATCTGGTGGGTGAAGCGGCTCGCGCCGCACTTTTTCGATCGCATGCAACGCGTCCGCCGCCTTCGCCATCCGATGGCCCCAATCGCGATGAAACGACCCGAACGGCCGGGATACGCCACGTCGCATCACGCCGCGTGACAACATCATTGCCGGCGATCCAACCGGCATCCGCTCGCCCCGTTTAGCCCCGACCGCCAGCGGCGGCGGCGGAGCACTTCACGCGGTAAACATCGCGGGCGGTCGACTCACACGAACGTCTCGGCCACTTCCTGCGGCGCGGGGCCATAGGCCGCCGGTTCCATCGAGGCGGTGGCCCGCCCCTGGCTCAGCCCGCGCATGGCGCTGGAATAGCCGAACAGGTTGGCCAGCGGCGCCTCGGCTTCGATGATGACGTTCTTGCCACGATTTTGCGTGTGGGTGATGACGGCGCGGCGCTGCTGGAGGTCGTTGATAAAGTCGCCCAGGTTTTCCTCGGGCGTGGTGATCTGCAGCTTCATGATCGGTTCGAGCAACACGGCACCGGCGGCTTGCAGGCCCTTGTTGAAGGCGTCGGCGGCGGCAAAGCGAAAGGCGATCTCGTTGGATTCCAGCTCGTGCACCTGGCCCCCCAGCACCGTCACTTTGACGCGCATCAACGGGCAACCGAGCAGTCCGCCCCCCTGCCCTTCGTCGTTCAAGGCGTCGATCACGGTCGAGAGAAACGGCTCGGGCAACAGGTCGCCGCGGGCCGGCACCACCAGCACGTTCGACCCGCCGGCCGGATACGGCTCGATCCGAATCCGCACTTCGGCCGACATGGTCTGGCCGGCCTGCTGGCGATGGCAGGTGCCGGTCACCTCGGCGGCCTTTTCCACCGTTTCGCGGTAGCTGACCCGCGGCTTGTGCACGCGGACATTCAAGTGGTAGTCGCGCAGCAGGCGATGGCGGATCACCTCCAGGTGCAATTCGCCCATGCCGCTGATCAGCGTCTGGCCGGTCTCTTCGTTTTCGCGCGCCGGAAGGTGGGGTCCTGCCGCTTCATCATATCGAGCACGTCGGAGAGCTTTTTGCGCTCGGTCGAGGTTTCCGGCTCGATGGCCATCGAAATGACGGTGTCGGGAAACTGGATCGTTTCCAACAGGATCGGATGCTGCGGATCGCACAGCGTGTCGCCGGTCACCGAGTGGCGCAGCCCGATCACGCCCACGATGTCGCCGGCGGCGACCGACGGAACCTGCTCCTGGCGGTCGGCCTGGATGTGCCACAGCTGGGGCACGTTTTCTTTTTTGTCCTGGCCGGGGTTCAGCACGCGGCTGTTCGCTTTGAGCTGCCCCGAGTAAACGCGCACGTAGTGCAGGTCGCCGGTTTTGCGGGAGTCGATCTTGAACACCAGGCCGCAAAACGGCTCGTCGAGCGTCGGTTTGCGGGTTTCCTTCACGGCGGGTTTCTTGGGGTTCACCCCTTCGATCGGCGGCATGTCGGCCGGACTGGGCAGGTAATCGACCACGGCGTCCAGCAGCGGCTGAACGCCGACGTGGTCCAGGGCCGAGCCGCACATCACCGGCACGACGAGCTGCAACAGCGTGGCCTCGCGCAGCACGCGGCGGATCAACTCGGCCGGCACGGGCGCCTTTTCCAGAAACAGCTCGGCGATTTCGTTGCTGTACTCGAACAGCTTTTCCAGCAGCTCGCCCCGCCACAGGTCGGCCAGGTCCTGCAAGTCGTCGGGAATCGGCTGGCGATGATACTCGGCCCCCAGCTTCTCCTCGTCGAAGGTCAGGTACTCCATGTCCACCAGGTCGATGATGCCGCGGAAGGCGTCCTGCACGTGCGGCGGCCCGGCGCCGGCCGGATACTGGATGGCCACCGGGTTGGCCTCGAGCCGCTCGCGAATCTCGTTGAAGGTCCCCTCGAAGTCGGCCCCTTCGCGGTCCATCTTGTTGATGAAGGCGATCCGCGGCACGTGATACTTGTCGGCCTGCCGCCAGACGGTTTCGCTCTGCGCCTCGACCCCCTCGCGGGCGCTGAACACCACCACGCCCCCGTCGAGCACGCGCAGGCTCCGCTCCACCTCGGCCGTGAAGTCGACGTGGCCGGGCGTATCGATCAGGTTGATCGAGCAATCCTTCCAGGGAAAGGTCACGGCCGCGGCGCGGATCGTGATGCCGCGCTGCTGCTCCTCGGGATCGAAATCGGTGACGGTGGTCCCCTTGTCCACCTCGCCCATGCGGTGGCTGGCGCCGCTGTAGTACAGCATCCGCTCGGTGACCGTGGTCTTGCCGGCGTCGATGTGGGCAATGATGCCGATGTTGCGGGTTTGGACGATCGTGTGTGGCATGGTCTTCTCACGTACCGCGACGAGCGCGGGACAAGCGGCCGTCAATTGCCGAGCGAATCGCGCGTCCGCCGGGAGTGGCACCCCTGGCGTCGATTCGGCGCGGGCTGAAGGTATTGTTGCCAAGTGGCCGGCGCAGAGCAACGCCGCGTCGAGCACGAAGGGCGTGGACGCGGCGTGTGTATTCGCGCAAAGTTACCAGGCGAAGTGGGCGAAGGCCTTGTTGGCGTCGGCCATGCGATGCACGTTTTCGCGGCGGGACATGGCCGTGCCTTCCTTCTTGTAGGCGGCGATCAGCTCTTCGGCCAGCTTCTCGTGCGTGGCGCGCCCTTTTTCTCGCGCACCGCCATCAGGATCCAGCGAATGGCCAGCGACTGCTGACGCGGGCGGTTCACCTGCATCGGCACCTGGTAGGCGGCACCGCCGACGCGCTTCGAACGGACCTCGATCGCCGGCTTGACGTTTTCGACCGCCTGCGTGAAGACCTCGATCGGCTCGGCGTCCCCCACCTTGTACTTGATGATCGCCAAGGCGTCGTAAAACACCTTCTGCGCCGTGGCCTTCTTGCCGTCGTGCATCAGGCAATTGATGAATTGCTGGCCAGCATCGAATCGTGCCGAGGATCCGGCGCCAATTGCTTGCGGCTGGCAGTGATGCGACCCATGATTCGTTGTGCTTTCCGTCTAGTTACTGATCAATAATTCAAACGTCGTCGCCCGCAGGTGCCACTGCTGGCTCGTCCAGCAGTGCTTCCCCGTTTACTTACGACTTCTTGGCCCCGTACAGACTCCGCGACTGCTTGCGTCCGTCGACCCCCAGCGTGTCGAGCGCGCCGCGGACCACGTGGTAGCGCACGCCCGGCAGGTCCCGCACGCGGCCGCCGCGGACCAGCACGATCGAGTGCTCCTGCAGCGTGTGCCCTTCGCCGGGAATGTAAACGGTCACTTCCTTGCCGTTGCTCAGCCGCACGCGGGCGATCTTGCGCATGGCCGAGTTCGGCTTCTTGGGCGTCATCGTCTTGACTTGCAGGCAAACGCCCCGCCGCTGCGGACACTTGTCCAACACCGGCGACTTGCTGAACTTGCGCGGCGCCTTCCGGCGCCTGCGCACCAATTGATTGATGGTCGGCATGATAAACCGCTTATTCCCCAACGAGACCAAGACTTACGCGAACAGTGAATCCCCCAATTTAGCGAATTGGCCGATTGTGTCAAGCGACGCCTGGAATCGGTGGTGGGTCAATGGCCGTGGCAGACCAGATCACACCAAAAGCAAAGGGACGCAGCCCACCTTCGAGCTGCGTCCCCGTTTTGCGTCAGGTTGCCGGTAGCCGAATTTCGAGCTGCGCGGCCTTACTCTCCGCCCGGCGTCGGCTCGTTTTCGCCCAGCAGGGCTTCGAGCGAACCGTCTCCCACCGGCTTGGTGCTGGCTCCGCCGTTGGTTTCCTGCGCGGCCGATTGCTGTTCCTCGACGCCGTCCAACAGCGGGAAGCTGCGGGACAGGACCCGGTCCTTTTCGGCCTGCAGGGCTTCGAGCGCCTGCGGGCGGATGCGGACTTCGGAGTCCTGGAGCTTGAAGCCGGTGCCGGCGGGGACCAGGTGGCCCAGGATGACGTTTTCCTTCAGGCCGACCAGGTTGTCGACCTTGCCGGCCAGGGCCGCTTCGGTGAGCACCTTGGTGGTCTCCTGGAAGCTGGCGGCCGAGATGAAGCTGGAGCTCTGCACCGAGCGCCTTGGTGATGCCCAGCAGCTGGGTGCTGGCCGTGGCCGGCTTGGGCCGCGAGCCCTTCGACGGCTTCGCCCGCCGAGGGCTTCGATCTGGGCGTTGACCTGCTCCAGCGCGTCCTTGGGCACGATCGTTGCCCTCGGCAAAGTCGCTGTCTCCCTTGTCCGTGATCTTGACGCACTTCGACAGCTCCTGGTTGGCCGAGCGGAACTCGAACTTGTCGATGACGCTGCCGGGCAGCAGCGTGGTGTCGCCGGGCGTTTCGATCCGCACCTTCCGCAGCATCTGGGCGACGATGATCTCGATGTGCTTGTCGTCGATTTCCACGCGCTGGCTGCGGTAGACGTTCTGAATTTCGCGGAGCAGGTACTGCTGCACGGCCTCTTCGCCGCGAGATCCGCAGGATGTCGTGCGGCACCAGCGGCCCGTCGACCAGGGCCTCGCCGGCGCGGACGAGGTCGCCGCGTGCACGCGCAGGTGCTTGCCGTGCGGCACCAGGTGCTCGCGCTCGATGCCGCTTTCGCTGCGGACGATGATCGTCCGCTTGCCGCGCCGCTTCTCGCCCAAGCAGCTCGACGCGTGCCGTCGATCTCGGCGATGACGGCCGGCTCCTTGGGCTTGCGGGCTTCGAAGATTTCGGTCACGCGGGGCAGACCGCCGGTGATGTCCTGCGTGCCGGACACCTCGCGCGGCGTCTTGGCCAACAGCGTGCCGGCCGAGATCATCGTGCCCTTCGTTGACTTCGATGTGGGCCTTTTCGGGCATGTAGTAGAAGTCGAGAATCTTGCCGCCGGCGTCTTCGAGGACGACCTGCGGGTGCAGGTCGCCCTTGTGCTCCATGATCAGCCGGCGGAGGTGACCGCTGGGGTCCTTTTCCAGCCGCATCGTCTCGCCCTCGATGATGTCCTCGAAGCGGACCTTGCCGCCGACCTCGGCGAGGATCGGGATGCTGTGCGGGTCCCACTCGCAGAGCATCTGGCCCGGGTGTGACTTCCTGGTTCTCCTCGACCAGCAGGTTGCGAGCCGGCCGGCACTTCGTACTTCTCCAGCTCGCGACCCTTGGGGTCGAGAATCATGGATTTCGCCGTTGCGGGTGAGCACGATCTGCTCGCCCTCGTCGTTGGTGACGACCTTCAAGCGGGTGAACTTGACGATGCCCTCGCTTCTTGGCCTTGATGTCGCTTTCCTCGACGGCGCGGGCCGCCATGCCGCCGATGTGGAAGGTCCGCATCGTGAGCTGCGTGCCCGGCTCGCCGATGCTCTGGGCGGCGATGATGCCCACGGCCATGCCCTCCTCGACCAGCGAGCCGGTCGACAGGTCCATGCCGTAGCAGCGGCGGCAGACGCCCAGCGGCGCGTCGCAGGTCATCGGGCTGCGGACCTGGATCTTCTCCAGGCCCAGCTCTTCGATCCGGCGGGCGATTCGCTGGTGATCATCTCGTTTTCGCGGACGATCACCTCGTCGGTGATCGGGTTGACGATGTTCGCCCGGCTGACCCGGCCGCGGATCGAGTCGGCCAGCCGGACCTCGACCTTTTCGCCCTCGATAGATGACCCCCTTGGTGATGCCCTGCGTGGTGCCGCAGTCTTCCATGCGTGATCACGACGTTCTGGGCCACGTCGGCCAGCTTGCGGGTCAGGTAACCCGAGTCGGCCGTCTTGAGGGCCGTGTCGGCCAGACCCTTGCGGGCACCGTGCGTGGAGCTGAAGTATTCGAGCACCGACAGGCCTTCGCGGAAGTTGGCCTTGATCGGCGTCTCGATGATCTTGCCCGAGGGCTTGGCCATCAGACCGCGCATGCCGGCCAGCTGGCGAATCTGCTCGACGCCGCCGCGGGCACCGGAGTGGGCCATCAGGAAGATCGGGTTGACGTAGCCCGGTCTGCGGTAGTCGTTCTCCAGCTCGCTCATCATCTCGGTGGTGATCCGCTCGCGGGCGTGCGTCCAGGCGTCGAGCACCTGGTTGTACCGCTCGCCCTCGGTGATGATGCCGCGCTGGTAGAGCTTGTGAATCTTCAGCACCTCTTTTCGGCGTCGCCGATGATCGTGGCCTTGCTGGGCGGCGTGATCAGGTCGTCGGTGGCGAACGACAGCCCGCTGCGCGTGCTCTCGCGGAAGCCCAGGTCGCTTCATGTCGTCCAGCAGGTCGATCGTGGCCCGGCGGCCCAGGATGCTGGTAGCAGTCGCGAGATCACCTTGGCCAGCTCGCTGGAGCGCATCGGCATGTTGTAGAACGGCATCCCGCGGGCAGCATGTGTTGAACATCACGCGGCCGACGGTGGTCTCGATCAGCTCGCCGGGCTTGCTGACGTCGGTCTCGCTCTTGCAGCCGCCGCGTGGGCGGCAGCTTGACCTTGATGCGGGCGTGGGTGTCGACCTGCGCCCAGCGAATAGGCCAGGAGCACTTCGTCCAGCGAGGCGAACGATCATGCCCTCGCCCTTGCGGCTCCGAGCCGGCGACATCGTCAGGTAGTAGCAACCCATCACGATGTCCTGCGACGGGCTGATGATCGGCGCGCCGTTGGCCGGGCTGAAGATGTTGTTGGTGGACATCATCAGCGTGTGGGCCTCGACCTGGGCTTCGATCGACAGCGGCAGGTGGACGGCCATCTGGTCGCCGTCGAAGTCGGCGTTGAAGCCCTTGCACACCAGCGGGTGGAGCCGGATGGCGTTGCCTTCGACCAGCATCGGCTCGAACGCCTGGATGCCCATGCGGTGCAGGGTCGGAGCGCGATTGAGCAGCACCGGGTGGTTGCGGATCACCTCTTCGAGGATGTCCCACACCTCCTCGTCCTTGCGCTCGAGCATCTTCTTGGCGCTCTTGATCGTGTCGGCGTGGCCCAGCTCCTTGAGCCGGCGGATGATGAACGGCTGGAACAGCTCCAGCGCGATCTTCTTGGGCAGGCCGCACTGGTGCAGCTGCAGGTTCGGGCCCGACCACGATCACGCTGCGGGCCGAGTAGTCGACGCGCTTGCCCAGCAGGTTCTCGCGGAACCGGCCCTGCTTGCCCTTGATCATGTCGGTGAGCGACTTGAGCGGGCGGTTGCTGCTGCCCAGCACGGGCCGCTTGCAGCGGTTGTTGTCGAACAGGGCGTCGACCGACTGCTGCAGCATCCGCTTTTCGTTGCGG
Source organism: uncultured Planctomycetota bacterium (assembly GCA_963711515.1). Lineage (GTDB taxonomy): Bacteria > Planctomycetota > Planctomycetia > Pirellulales > PALSA-1355 > CAVQEL01. Next base: position 41,105 of record CAVQEL010000027.1, read on the forward strand.
ATGATGACTTCCGGCGCGTTCAGGTCGACCAGCTTCTTGAGCCGGTTGTTGCGGTTGATGATGCGGCGGTACAGGTCGTTCAGGTCGCTGGTGGCGAAGTTGCCCGAGTCCAGCAGCACCAGCGGACGCAGGTCCGGCGGGATGACCGGGATCACGTCCAGGACCATCCACTCGGGCTTGTTGTCGCAGTCGCGGATGGCCTCGACGATCTTCAGCCGGTTGATCAGGTCCTTGGCCTTCTGCTTCGAGCCGGTTTCGACCAGCTCCTGGCGCAGCTCCTTGGAGAGCTGCACCAGGTCGAGATCGCATCAGCAGCTTGCGGACGGCCTCGGCCCCCATGTCGGCCTCGAACGCGCCGTCGCCGTACTGCTCGCGGGCCTTGCGGAATTCCTCCTCGGTCAGGAGCTGCTGCTTCTTGAGCGGCGTGTCGCCGGGGTCGATGACGACGTAGTCCTGGAAGTAGATGATCTTCTCCAGGCTGGTGGTCTTCATGTCCAGCAGGGTGCCCAGCCGGCTGGGCATGGCCTTGAAGAACCAGATGTGCACGACCGGCGCGGCCAGCTCGATGTGGCCCATCCGCTTGCGGCGCACGCGGCTGTGCGTGACCTTGACGCCGCAGCGATCGCAGATCATCCCCTTGTACTTCATGCCGCGGTACTTGCCGCAGGCGCATTCCCAGTCCTTCTCCGGACCGAAGATCCGCTCGCAGAACAGGCCGTCCTTCTCGGGGCGGTAGGTGCGGTAGTTGATCGTCTCGGGCTTCTTCACCTCGCCGAACGACCAGCTACGGATGTCGTGCGGCCGGGCCAGGCTGATCTTCACCGACGCGTAGTCGTTGATCCGATCGTAGGAGCTTTCGCCGATGCTCACTGTTTACCCTCCCAATTGAAAGGACGCGCTACCGGACGGATGAAGGATGAAATGCGCAGTTTCATCCTGGCAATCCTGTTCATCCTTCCGAGGATCGCCTTCGTGACTCTCATTCAGGGACGCGACTCTTCTCTCGTTTCTCTCAGACCCGACGCTTTTCCAATTGCATGTTCAGCCCCAGTCCGCGGATTTCGTTGGTCAACACGTCGAAGCTGGCCGGGGTTCCGGCTTCCAGCGTGTTTTCGCCTTTGACCATCGACTCGTAGATTTTCGTGCGACCTTCGACGTCGTCGCTCTTGACGGTCAACAGCTCCTGCAGGATGTAGGCGGCGCCGTAGGCCTCCAGCGCCCAGACTTCCATTTCGCCGAACCGCTGGCCGCCGAACCGCGCCTTGCCGCCCAGCGGCTGCTGGGTGATGAGCGAGTAGGGGCCCGTGCTGCGGGCGTGCACCTTGTCGTCGACCAGGTGGTGCAGCTTGAGCATGTAGATGTAGCCGACCGTGGTTTCCTGCTCGAACGGCTCGCCGGTGCGGCCGTCGTAAAGCTGGGCTTTGCCGTGGCTGGGCAGGCCGGCTTCGATCAGCGCCGCTTGGATCGTTTCCTCAGTGGCCCCGTCGAACACCGGCGTGATGGCCTGGAACCGCAGCTTGGCCCCGGCCCAACCCAGGTGGGTTTCCAGAATCTGGCCCACGTTCATACGGCTGGGCACGCCCAGCGGGTTGAGCAGGATCTGCAGCGGGGTGCCGTCGGCCAAGAACGGCATGTCCTCGACCGGCAGGATCTTGGCGATCACACCCTTGTTCCCGTGGCGGCCGGCCATCTTATCGCCCACCGAAATCACCCGCTTGGCGGCGATGTACACCTTGACCATCTGCAGCACGCCGCTGCGCAGCTCGTCGCCGCGCTTCATCGAGTTCAGCTTGCGGTCGCGATCGTCGATGGCCTGCTCCACCGTGGGCCAGTGTGTTTTATGGGTCTTCTCGACGTCGGCCTTCCGCTGCGGGCTGCGGATGTCGATGGCGTCGATCTTGAACCGCAGGGCCTGCTCGGCGATGTACTTGGGCTCCTGCTCGCGCACCAGCGGAGTGCCTTCGTCGTCCACCAGCGGACGCTGCAGGATCCCTTCGATCTCGTCGACCATGGCGGTGAAGGCCGCGGCGATCTGGGCGGCCCCCTCGGCTTCGGCCTCTTTGAGGGCCTTCTCGAAGGCTTTGCGCTCGTCTTCCGAAAGGCTCAAGCGGCGCGAAAACTTTTGCGTGTCGATGACGATCCCTTCCACGCCCGAGGGAACGTCCAGCGAGTCGTTTTTCACGTCTTCGCCGGCGCGGCCGAAAATGGCGTGCAGCAGTTTCTCTTCCGGCGTCAGCTCGGTCTTCGACTTGGGCGAGACCTTGCCCACCAGGATGTCGCCCGGGCGGACGTAGGTGCCGATGCGGACGATGCCGCTTTCGTCGAGATTGCGCAGGGCCTTTTCGCTGACGTTGGGAATGTCGCGAGTGAACTCCTCGCGGCCCAGCTTCGTCTCGCGGATTTCGATGTCGAACTCTTCGATGTGGATCGACGTGTAGGTGTCGTCCTTGACCAGTTCCTCGCTGATGATGATGGCATCCTCGAAGTTGAAACCGTCCCACGCCATGAAGCCCACCAGCACGTTGCGTCCCAGGGCCAGCTCGCCTTGGAAGGTGGCGGCACCGTCGGCGATGACGTCTCCTTTTTCCACCTTCTGGCCCATTTCGACGATCGGCTTCTGGTTCTGGCAGGTCCGCTCGTTGAGGCCGACGAACTTGCGCAGGTGGTACGCCTCGCTGCCGATCTCGATCCGCGTGCTGTCGACGTAGGTGACGGTTCCCTTGCGGCGGGCGCGGACGATCATGCCCGAGTTGGCCGCCACGTCGCGCTCCATGCCCGTGGCCACCACCGGCGGTTCGCTCACCAACAGCGGCACGGCCTGCCGCTGCATGTTCGAGCCCATCAGCGCGCGGTTGGCGTCGTCGTGCTCGAGGAACGGAATCAAACCGGCCGAGACCCCCACCATCTGGCTGGGAGCCACGTCGATGAACTCGACCTTTTCGATCGGCACCATCTCGAAGTCGGAATGGTAGCGGGCGATGAGCGTGTCGCCTTGCAGCTTGCCGTTTTCGACCCGGGCGTCGGCCGGGGCCAGGTAGGCTTCGCTCTCTTCGTCGGCGCGGAGCCAGACCACTTCGTCGGCCAGCTTGCCGCCGCTCACCTTGCGATAGGGGGTGACCAGGAAGCCGTACTCATCGACCGCCGAATAGATCGCCAGGCTCGAGATCAAGCCGATGTTCGTACCTTCGGGGGTTTCGATCGGGCAGATGCGGCCATAGTGCGAAATGTGCACGTCGCGCACCTCGAAGCCGGCCCGCTTGCGATTCAAACCGCCGGGGCCCAGGGCCGACAGCCGCCGCTCGTGCGTGAGCATCGACAGCGGATTGGTCTGGTCGACCACCTGCGACAGCTCGCCGCGGCCGAAGAAGTACTCGATGGCCGCCGAGATGCTCTTGGGATTGATCAGGCTGCGGGGCGTCATGTCCTCGACTTCCTTGAGGCTCATCCGCTCCTGCACGGTGCGGCGGAGCTTCAAGAAGCCCTTGCGCAGCTCGTCGCAGGCCAGCTCGTCGATGGTCCGCAGGCGGCGGTTGCCCAGGTGGTCGATGTCGTCGATTTCCACGTCCGGTTCGCCGTCGGTCAGCCGCAACAAGTACTTGATCGAAGCGATCAGGTCCTCGGGCCGCAGCGTCATTTCGCTCTCCGGCACGTTGAGCTTCAGCTTGCGGTTGATGCGGAAACGGCCCACCTTGCCCAGGCGATAGCGGTTCGTGTCGTAGAACTTTTCGTGGAACAGGGCGCGGGCTTTTTCCAATTGCGGGCGGATTACCCGGCCGCAGCCGCTGATAGATTCGCAGCAGGGCTTCTTCGTGGCTGCTGGTGGTGTCCTCGGCCAGGCTGTTGAAGATCAGCGGGTTCTTGGGATCGGCCATGACTTCGACCGAGTTCAGACCGGACGTGCAGATGATCTCGGCCACGTTCTTGGTGATCTTCTGTCCCCCTTCGAGGATCACTTCGCCGGCCTTCTCGGTATTGGCCGGATAGACGACGTCGTCGACGGCGATCTTCCCCTCGATCTTCGACACGCTGCGGCCGTCGACGACCTTTTCGACCGACGTCTCGTAGAACACGCGGATCAGCTCGGCGTTGAGGCTGTACTTGGCGTCCATCGCCCGCAGCAGCGTCATGGCCGAGAACTTGCCGCTCTGGTCGATGCGTACGCTGAGGGTGTCTTTCTTGCTGGTGTTCAGCTCGATCCAGCTGCCGCGCTCGGGAATGATGCGGCAGGAGAACGTGCGGCGGTCGCCGGCTTCCAGCTCGCTGACGAAGTCGACGCCCGGGCTGCGGTGCAACTGGCTCACCACGACCCGTTCGGCCCCATTGATGATGAACTCGCCGCCGCCGAGCATGATCGGCATGTCGCCCAGGTAGACTTCCTCTTCGACGGGCTGCTCCTTGGTGAGCCGCAGCCAGACGCGAAACGGCCGCCCGTAGGTGAGCCGCAACTGCCGGCACTCGTGCGGTTCGTAGCGCGGTTTGCCCAGCTCGTAGCGGACGTACTCCAGGCGGAGCGTCTTGTCGTAGCTTTCGATGGGAAAGATTTCGCGGAGCACACCCTCGATGCCCTGATCGGCCCGCTTGGTGGGCGCGACGTCGTATTGCAGAAACGCCTCGTAGCTGCGGGTCTGGATTTCCGTCAGGTCGGGAATCGAGTGCATCTGGCGCAGGCTGCCGAACTGGCGAACTTCCTTGGGACGCAGGCGCCGTTCTGCCGATGTGGCCATGGTGGGCTCCTAACTAGCTGTTAATCGTCGAATACGAAATCGCGCCACGCGGCGGCACTGCGGCCGCCACACGCGCTTGGCGTGCGGCGCGGCACAAAGCGCGGTCGCGCACTCCCTGGCGCACGTGAGAAGTCGAAACAGGTCAAGCGGTTCTCCGCGCAGGCGAGCCAAAATTCCCCTCCGGAGAAAGCCCAGAGTACGAATCACGAGCAGCACGTCCTCTCCCAAGCCACGAGCAAGACACGCCAGCCGCCGGCCAGCGGTCGTTACAATCCAGGCTCGCGGCCCGGCCACTCCGAACGCTTGGAGATGCCGCACTACTAGCTCACTACTTGATCGATACCGTCGCGCCAGCTTCTTCGAGCTCTTTCTTGATCTTCTCGGCCTCTTCCTTGGCGATGGCCTCTTTGACCTTGCTGGGGGCGCTCTCGACCAGGTCTTTGGCTTCCTTGAGCCCCAGGCCCGTAATGGCCCGGACGACCTTGATCACGCCGATCTTCTTGTCGCCGAACGCCTCGAGGACGACGTCGAACTCGGTCTTCTCTTCCACGGCTGCCGCGCCGCCGCCATCGCCCGCACCGGGCGCGGCCATCATCACGGCGCCGCCGGCCGCCGGCTTGATGCCGTGGACCTCTTCCAGATAATCACTCAGCTCCTTGGCCTGCTTGAGCGTCAGTTCGACGATCTTGTCGCCGAGCTCCTTGGTGCCGGCCGAGAATTCACGTTCTGCTACGTCAGTTGCCATCGCGGTACTTTCCTTTCGCACTTCTTGGCCGGCGAGCGACGAATCGCGCGCCTCGTCGCTACTGCCGGCTGGTCAATTGTTAGGGGGTCTTGTGGAGTCGATTGTTTTGGTGGTTCGTGTTCGTTGCGTGGTTGAAAGCTCGGTTAAGCGGTCTCTTCGCCACCGGGCGCCGCGCCTGCTTCCGGCGGCGCAGGGGCTTCGGCGGTTTCCGCTGCCGCGGGGGCTTCGGCTGCCGGGGCTTCCGGCGCGGCGGCAGCGGCCGGTTCCTCCGCGGGAGACTCTGCTTCGCCGTCTTCGCCTTCGCTCTTCTGCTTGATCTGGCTGGCCAGGGCGCCTGCGGCGCTGGTCAACTGCGAAGCCAGCAAGGCGCCCGGGGACAGGATCTGACCCGACAGGATGCTCAACTGCTCTTCGCGCGAGGGCCATTTGCTGACCTGCTGGACTTCCTCGGGCTTCAGGGCCGTGCCGCCCATCACGCCGCCGCGGGCTTCGAACTTTTCAAACTCTTTTTCGGCGGCCAGCCGCACGACTTCCTTGGCCAAGGCCACGATGTCCGATGCGCCCCAGACCATGGCCAGCGAGCCGGCCGAACCCTCGAAGGCCGGGGCCAGTTGCGTCCCCTCGGTGGCCCGGCGGGCCAGGCTGTTCTTGACGACCAGGAGCTTGATGTTCTTCTCGCGGAGTTGTTTGCGCAGCGACGTCGTGCTGTTGGCCGACAGGCCCACGACGTTGACCAGCAGCAGGTCCTGCACGCCGTCGAGCTCGCGCCGCAATTGGTTGGTCAGCAGGTCCTTGACGAATTTGCTCATGATCGGTCTCGCTGGATCGCTCCCCGGGGGCGGGGCTGTCGGCAGCCGCCAGGGCGAGCGATGAGTCGGATTGGTGCGGTGTGGGGGTTGGTTCGGTGTATTACTTGTGAGTTGTCGTTCGTCACACGGCCAGCCGCACGGCCGGGCTCATGGTGGCGCTGACGACCGATGCCTTTGACGTAATGTCCTTTGACCGAGTGCGGCTTCATCGACTGCACCTGGTGAATGAACGCCTGAATGTTGTCGACCAGCTTGGCCGCGTCGAAGCTCAGCTTGCCGACCACGGCGTGCACGTTGCCCCCCGCGTCGGTCCGAAATTCGACCTTGCCGGCCTTGTACTCGCGCACCGTCTTGCCGATTTCCGGGGTGACCGTGCCGGCCCGAGGCGACGGCATCAGACCGCGCGGGCCCAGCACGCGTCCCAGCGGGCCGACGATGCCCATCATGTCCGGGGCGGCGATGCAGGCGTCGAAGTCGGTCCAGCCGTCCTTGATCTTCTTGGCCAGCTCCTCGCCGCCGACCTCGTCGGCGCCGGCCTCGTTGGCCTGCTCGGCCAGGTCGCCCTTGGCGAACACGATCACCCGCAGCGTCTTGCCGATGCCGTGCGGCAGCACGATCGAGCCGCGCACGATCTGGTCGGCCTGCTTGACGTCGACGCCCAGCCGCATGGCGATGTCGACCGACTGGTCGAACTTCGTGTTGTTGAACGTCTTGAGAATCTCGACGGCCCGCTCGACCGACTGCGGCTCCTGGCCGGGCAGCTTTTCGACGAGTGGTCGCAGACGCTTGGAAACTTTGGTGGTCATGGCCTGTTATCGGAAGTCGGTTTGTGCGGGTTGGTGATGCGGTCGCGTGGTCAGTCGCTGACGTTCAGGCCCATGCTGCGGGCCGTGCCTTCGATCATGCGGGCGGCGTGTTCGCTATCGCGGGCGTTCAAGTCGGCCAGCTTCATCTTCACGATGCCGGCGATTTGCTCGCGGGTGACGGTGCCGACCTTCTCCTTGTTCGGCACGCCCGAGCCTTTGGCGATCGAGGCGGCCTGTTTCAACAGGGCGGCGGCCGGCGGGCTCTTGGTGACGAAGTCGAACGAGCGGTCGTTGTAGACGTTCACCACCACCGGAATCGGCATGCCGCCGGCTTCCTTGGTGCGGTCGTTGAACTGCGAGACGAACTGCCCCAGGTTGATGCCATATCTGCCCAGCGAAGTACCCACCGGCGGCGCCGGAGTCGCCTGCCCGCCGGGAACCTGGAACTTCGCGGTGCCTACGAGTTGTTTGGCCATGGTTTGTGTAGTGGTTGGTGATTAGTGGTTAGTGATTAGTGTGGGGTGCTCAGGATTGGTGGGTAGTTCTTCTTCTCGAACCACCAAACACTAACCACTAAATCGATTCAATTTGCCAGTATTCCAATTCCACGGGGGTCGAGCGGCCGAAGATGTTGATCATGACCGTGACGCGGCCGCTGGCCTCGTCGATCGAATCGACTTCACCCTCGAAGTTCTCGAACGTCCCTTCGTTGATCTTCACCCGGTCGCTGACGTTGAAGTTGATCTTCAGCTTCGGCGCTTCGTCGGTCTTCTCTTCCTGCTTGGCGACGATCTTGGTCACCTCGTGCGGCAGCATCGGCGTCGGCTTGCCGGCCGAACCGGTGAAGTCGCCGATGCCGGGCGTCTCGCGCACCAGGAACCAGGTTTCGTCGTTGATTTCCATGTGGGCTACCAGGTAGCCCGGGTAAAGCTTGCGCTTGACGACCCGTTTCTTGCCCCCTTTGAACTCCGAGACCATTTCCGTAGGGACGATGATCTCGCCGAAGAAGCGCTCCAGCCCGGCCACTTTGACGCGGCGCTGCAAACTGTCGCGGATGGAATCCTCGCGGTTGCTTTGCACCTTGAGGATGTACCAGTCCATCTGCGGCTCTTGCTCGGTGACGGGGGTCTCCTCGATGGGGCCGCGGGGCTCGACTTCTTCTTCCTCGGCGATCGGCTCCTCGGCGATCGGCTCCTCGGCGGCTTGTTCTGCCGGTGCTTGTTCCGGTGGCGCCGATTCCGCGGCGACTTCGGCAGCCGGTTCCTGGGCAGCCGTTTCGGCGGCGGGCACTTCCGACGCGACACCTTCGGGCTGTGGTTCCGAGGCGCTCGACTCGGCGCGCGGTTCGGCCGCCGCCGCGTCGTGCGGCGACTCGGAGGGCTCGCCCATCGCCGCCGCCGGCGGCACCGCCGCTTGCGGGTCGGCAGCCGTTTCGGGCACGTGACTCGAATTGTGCGGATGATCACTCACGCGTGCTTACCCAGTCGATCTTCGAAGTTTCTCGTGATCTTACGTTTCTTGCCAACGGCGGTTGCCGGGCTCTATGGTCTACTTTGCGCCGCGGACGACCTGCAGCAGGCTCAGCAACTGCCGCCAGAACACGTCGTATCCGAACAGCACAAACGCCAAAAACAACAACAGCAGGATCACGACCAGCGAGCTGCGAAACAACTCCGTGCGCGTGGGCCATGAGACCTTGTTCATTTCGGCTTCGACGGCGATTAAAAAGTCGGCGAAGCTGGGGATATTGACCAAACGAAACGTGATCCAAATACCCACCAGCGCCAACGCCCCGGGCAAACCAAACCGCAACACGTGCTCGCTGCTTTCGCCCAGGAAGTCCACCCGCCAGTTGACGGCCGCCACGCTCATCCGCCAGGCGGCCATCAGCACGCCGACCGCCAGGGCCGCAAACGTGACCTGCCGGGTGACGCGGCCTTGGCTGCGTTTGTAAATGCCCAACTGGAACAATTCCCGGAAGAAGAGTCCCATCGGAGCGTTCTTTTCCTTGGCCATGACGCCTTCTCGCGCGTGGTCGGCTGAAACGGTCCGTCAGTGGCCATCGTGGCGGCTGACACGAGTAAATCGCGAACGGTCGCGGAGCCCCCCGCTGGGGACTCCAGGCGGAAGCCGGCCCCTCGCGATTCAAGCGGGCCGAGCTTCCGTTGTTTACTGGCAGGGGCGGCGGGAATCGAACTCGCAACCTCTGGTTTTGGAGACCAGCGCTCTGCCAGTTGAGCTACACCCCTGCAAAGCGGGCCGACCGCGGACGACGCTCTGGCGCGCCCGCGGCACGGCAAACCACCTTGTTCACACTCACAGAAGGATCTTGGTGACGACGCCGGAACCGACCGTGCGGCCCCCTTCGCGGATGGCGAAGCGAACCCCGTCGTCCATGGCAATCGGCGTAATCAACTCGACGCTCAACTTGGCGTTGTCGCCGGGCATGCACATTTCGGCGTCGCCCATCAGGTTGGCCGTGCCGGTCACGTCGGTCGTGCGGAAGTAGAACTGCGGGCGGTAGCCGCTGAAGAACGGCGTGTGCCGCCCCCCTTCTTCCTTCGACAGGACGTAGACCTCGGCCTCGAACTTGGTGTGCGGCGTGATCGAACCGGGTTTGGCCAACACCTGGCCGCGCTCGATTTCCTCGCGCTTGATGCCGCGCAGCAGCACGCCCACGTTGTCGCCGGCCTGTCCCTGGTCGAGCGTCTTGTTGAACATTTCGACGCCCGTGCAGGTGGTCTTGCGCAACTTGTCGCTCAACCCGATGATCTCGACTTCGTCCCCCACCTTGCAGACGCCGCGCTCGATTCGGCCGGTGGCCACGGTGCCGCGACCTTCGATCGAGAACACGTCTTCAATGGCCATCAGGAACGGCTTGTCCACCTCGCGGACCGGCTCGGGAATATACGAGTCGACCGCGTCGAGCAGCTCCTGGATGCACTTGGTTTTTTCCGGATCCTTGGGGTTGTCGTAGGCCAGCTTGCCTGAGCCGCGCACGATCGGCACCTCGTCGCCGGGGAATCCGTAGCGGGTCAACAGCTCGCGGAGCTCCAGCTCGACCAGCTCCAACAGTTCCGGATCGTCGACCAGGTCGACCTTGTTCAAGAACACGACCAAGGCCGGCACGCCCACCTGGCGGGCCAGCAGGATGTGTTCCCGGGTCTGCGGCATGGGTCCGTCGACGGCCGAAACGACCAGGATGGCCCCGTCCATCTGCGCGGCGCCGGTGATCATGTTCTTGATGAAGTCGGCGTGGCCCGGACAGTCGATGTGGGCGTAGTGCCGGTTGTCGCTTTCGTACTCGACGTGGCTGACGGCGATCGTGACGGTTTTGGTTTCGTCGCGGACGGTGCCCCCCTTGGCAATGTCGGCGTACGACTTGAAGTTCGCCATACCCTTGGCCGACTGCACCGCCAGAAGGGCGCCGGTCAATGTGGTTTTCCCGTGATCAATGTGACCGATCGTGCCCACGTTGACGTGCGGCTTCTTGCGTTCAAAAGTGTCCTTGGCCATTCTTTCTCCCTGATCTGATTCTTACGATTGGTTGTGTTAAGAGGGAATTCTGTTTCAAAGCTGTAGATGTCTGAATTGGAAAGCTGCTGATGGGACTCGGACCCATGACCTCGTCCTTACCAAGGACGCGCTCTACCAACTGAGCTACAGCAGCCCGAGTTCGTTCCGCGCGGCACCTGGTCGGAGGGACCGTGTCCGGCACGCAAAAGCACAACCTCCTCGGCGAAGTAGTTGGTTCGTTCTGTGGTGGCTACGGTTGGCACTGGCGGCTAGTGGTCGGTTGGCCTTCGTTGACGGTTTGCGCCGGCTGACGGTTCGCCCCCCTGGCGAGCAAGACACACGATCTTCCAGAGCGGGTGAAGGGAATCGAACCCTCGTCTTTAGCTTGGAAGGCTATGGCTCTACCATTGAGCTACACCCGCTGAGCTTCAACTGGCGCGCCCCCGGGCGTGCAAAGTGGTCTGGCTCTGCTGCGCGGGGAAAAGCCACCCCCGCGCCGGCAAATGATTCACGTGTGCGCCCCGAACGTCCCCCCATCCACCAACGGCACTCAACCGGCAAGCTTGCGCTGCACCCGGCTCCCTCTCGAAACACCTTCCGAAACGTTGAAAAATCCATTGGGGGGTACAGGATTCGAACCTGTGAAGGCAGTGCCATCAGATTTACAGTCTGACCCCTTTGACCGCTCGGGAAACCCCCCGCACGTCCTTGCCCGTCCACTCTGGTTTCTCGCAGGCGGCTGTTCCCCGGAATGTCTTATCTCAGGCGGAGTTGCTCATCGCCCCCCCGTGCTCGTTGACGAGCTAGCGGAGGGACTCGAACCCACAACCTGCTGATTACAAATCAGCTGCTCTGCCAATTGAGCTACGCTAGCCTTCGAGTCCCCCCACGAAAACCACTAAATATAACGAACTTATCCGCCCGTGCAATACGGCCGCAGGCGGCCGGCGTTCGGACCCCGTGGAACGCAGCGGGGCACGAAATCGCGAGAAAACTCATAGGCCGGGCCGGCGAAGCCGCGTCCCCGCGCAGCATCAACCCGCGACGGTGCGAACTGGGGACTGGCAGGCGACCTGAACGGAATCGACGAGCGTCCGTCTCACTGCTACTTCGCGCTTCGTGTTGCCGCTCGCCCGGTCTCCTCGCTGGGTTCGATCCCCTGGCTGGGGGCACCAATGAAAGCATCCCGCGGGCCAATTGCTGGCCCGCGGGTGCTGAAACTTCGACTCACCGTTGAAGTGCCCGGGAATCCGGGCCTCAGGCAGGACCGGGCACATCGATTTTTTCTTCCTGAGCGGCCACCCGCAGCTTGGTCAAAGCCCGGGCCTCGAGCTGCCGGACCCGCTCCTTGGTGACGCCCATTTCGGCGCCCACTTCCTTCAAGGTTTGCGGCTCGTGGCCATGATCAAGGCCGAATCGATTAATGATAATCCTTTGCTCGCGCTCGTCAAGGCGCCCCAGAATTTTGCCGATCTGGGCCTCTCGCTGGGCCTGCGCTCTCCTGCTCGTACTGGTCCGTGCGCCGCTCCTCGGTGGTGGCGAACATCTCCGAGTGGCTGGTACGGAACCGGTCGCGATGCCGGTGCTCGTCGGGAATCGTGCGGGCAAAGTTCTTCATGATCGCCCAACTGGCGTACGTGCTGAACTTGTTGCCGCGGGCGAAGTCGAACTTTTCCACGGCCCGGATCAGCGACATGTTGCCGTCGCTCACCAGCTCGAAGAAGTTGTCCGCCTGGCCCACGTGCCGCTTGGCGATCGACACGACCAGCCGCAGGTTGGCCCGCACGATCTGGTTTTTCAGGGCCACGGTCTGGTCGTAGAGCTTTTCGATGGCGTCCATCAAGCTGCTCTTGGGGCGGGCCGGGTCGAGTTGGTCGCGGAGCTTCGTGGCCTTGTACTTCAAGTAGTTAAACTTGCGGAACAAATGGGCCTCTTGCTCGCGCGTCAACAGCGGCACCTCGTACAGGCTGGCCAGGTACGGCGGCAGCCCGCTGGGGAGCCGGGTTTTCTTGGCCGCCGTCGGATTCTCCGGCATGGCCGCCAGGATCGTCTTTTCGGCCGTGGCGCGTCCGAAATACGGATTCGGGATGTAATCCAGCGGCAGCTCGGCGATCCGCTGAAAGCGCATCTCGTTGATCACGCGGTAGACGCTGGTCTTGGTCCGGTGATAGCGCTTGGCGAGCGTCTCGACCGGGGCTCCGCGGCGATACTGCTGAAAGATCCGCCGCTTGTCGTCGTCCGCCAACGGTCCGGTGTGGTTGGGGAAGATGGCCAGTTCGGGATGTTCTTGGTCAAATTGCTTCAAGGTGTATCGCACGGTTTCCACGCTCCGTCCCATCCGTTTGGCGACGCGCTTGGTAACGTCAGCCAGAGTTGCCCCCGCGCGCGCCAGGCGTCGCGCTCGTTCCACGATATCAGTACGTTCGTCGAGCGAGAGTTGGCTGAAACGTGCCGCCGCGCTTGACGCGGTCTTCGTGTTTGGCCACGAAATTCTCGACCGAGCTCTTCAAAAAACCGACCCGCTTGCGGCCGTCGAACACGAACCGCCGGCTCACCAGCCCCTGCTGCCGCCAGCGGGAAATCGTCTTGGTCGAGACGTTGAACATGCGGCTCAACTCCTCGACCGTGAGCACCCGCTCGCCGGCCCCCTCGACCGGCACGTCCGCCGCGTCCGACAGGTCCTCGACGAACAACCGCAAATCGTGCCCGGCTTCGCTCCCCGACAGTTTCAAATTGGGGAACGACTCGGGCCGATAGTCGGTGATCCGGAAGCACAGGTACTCGTAGGTGTACGTGCGGCCGGCGTCCAGTTCCGAGATCAGCTTTTCGGCGCGGTTGACCTGCTCGATTTTCTTCTCGCGGGGCAAACCGGACCTGCTGGTCGCGGAGCTGACGAATGATCGGGCTGTGATAATCGGAATGCATGACAAAACCTCTTCACTCGACCTCGGCGGTGTTCCTTGCGTCTCCAGCGCCCTCCGAAGTCAGACTCCTTGGGTTGCACGTCCCGTCACTGGGAACGCGACTTTTCGACTCGTTGTCAGACTCTCTCTCTGTCACCGTGTCTCGCTGTCACCTCTGTAATCAGCCAATCTGTAATTCGCCGGCTCAGGGTCCCATCTTGGTTGCCGGCGAGGGCAACAGGGCAGACCGCACAAGCTTTGACGAGTGACCGATTTACGTTCTTACAATCCGCCTGATCAAAACTTATTATCTGTACGTATAAAGTGCCAAACGGGTCGCCGGGAGTTCGCGCCGCCAGGGGCTATTCCCGTATTTTGACTCAAGTTTTAACCGTTTCGTGCCGCTCGGCCGGCCACTTTGCACCTTCTAGCAATTATGGCCGATTTCTGTCCACTGCGGTTTGCTGGCTGCCAGTAGCTGGCATTGTCCAGAAACCCGTCAAAACCTACCTAATCTACCCATCCATCCGGCCCGTAATCGGCTGAACTGACCGGCCCAGCCGGGTCGATGAATGCTGTTGTCCCTCCCCGCTCGCCGTGCCGGGGAACGGACTGCAACGGATTGCAAACCTCGTGCCGCATTTCTAGCCAGGGGCTGTGGGAATGGATTCCAGCCGCACCGTTCGCCTGTGGGCACTCTCGTTGGTTTTTCTGGTCGCCTGCGCCGGCGCCGCCGGTGCCGCGCAAACTGGCGAGAAGCACACGCTGGCGGCAAAGCACCGCCGCGGCGAATTGAACCGCGTCGACGTGGCTTTGCAGGTCGGCGGCGATCTGAAGCTGGTCGACGACAAGGGAAAGTCCAACAGCCTCCCCATGAGCGTCCTGGCCAACCTGGGCTACGACGAAGCCCTGCTGGCCCTGGACGCCGCCGGAAAGCCCCGCCGCAGCGTCCGTTACTACGACGACGTGCGGGCCGTGATCAAGATTGACCGGGGGGGCGACAAGCCTTCGCTGGCTCCCACGCGGCGGCTGATCGTGGCCGATCGCAGCGACGGGGCGAACTGCCAGCTCTACTGTCCCAGCGAGCCGCTGGCACGCGAAGAGCTCGACCTCATCGACGTCCCCGGCGGCACGCTCGTGCTCGACGATTTGCTGCCGGCCGATCCGGTGGCCGTCGGCCAGTCGTGGAAGCTCAGCGACACGACCCTGCGGGCCCTGCTGTGTCTGGACGCGGTGAGCTGGTGCGACGTGCAGGGAGTGCTGAGCGAAATTAACGAAAACATGGCCGACATCGCGGTCGCCGGATCGCTCACCGGCGCCATCAGTGGGATATCAACTGACATCGAATTGAAGATCAAAATCAAGTTCGACGTCCGCGCGGCCCGGATTACACAGTTTGCCATGCTGGTCAAGGAAAAGCGGGCCATCGGACACGTCGGCCCGGGGCTGGATACGGTGGCCAAGCTGATCGTGGGCATCCGGCCGCTGGAGAAGTCGAAAACGCTCACGCCCGAGGTGCTGGCAGCGGTGCCCCAGGAAACTTCGCCGGTGCTGCTCGACCTGGGCTACACGCCCCCGGGCGGGCAATTTCGCTTTCAGCACGACCGCCGCTGGTACGTCACTGGCGACGAACCGAAGCTGGCCGTGCTGCGGATGGTCGACCGGGGCGAGCTCGTGGCGCAGTGCAACATCTCGGCCCTGCCGGCGGTGAAAAAGGCGGTCACGCTGGCCGAATTTCAGCACGACGTCGAGCGGTCGCTGGACAAGAACTTCGGCCAGTTCGTCGCCGCCACGCAAACGGTCAACGAAGCCGGCTATGCCGTGTTCCGCGTGGTCGTGCACGGCGAAGTCGGCGGGCTGCCGATCGAGTGGATTTACTACCTGGTCCAGGATCGCCAGGGGCGGCGCGTGTCGCTGGCCTTCACGCTCGAACAAAACCTGCAGGAGCGGTTCGCCGCCACCGATCGAGCCATCGTAGCCGCCTTGCGACTCACCGATCCCCCCACGCCCACCGCCGCCAAGCCGGTGAACACCCAATAGGCACCAACCCGCAGCGCCAGCAAGGGGCAATGTGCCCAACCCCGCGGCGTACCGCACGGGGCGCGTTCAATGTCCGCGGTGTATCGCCCCTTGCTAGCGCTGCGGGTTTGTATGCATTGCGGGTTTGCGTACGGCGTCCCATTCCGCCGCGTCGTGCCTGGTCGATGCTTTTCTTCCCGCCCCTCGTCCCGTAGGCTTCAACAGGGGCGCGGCGCGATTTCCTGGGTCGTGTCGCCGGCCCCGTGGAGACGACCATCATGATTCGCCGCGACTTGCCGGCCGGCGATCGCTTGCCGGCGGCCTGGGTTTTGATTTCGCAAATCGAACACGCGCACCTGGCCGGTCGGCTGGCGGCCGCCTGGGCGGCGAGGAGTTGCGCCGCTGGTGCCGCGCGACGAGCTGCTGTGGGCCATCGACCATCACGACGACGGCTGGCATGCCTGGGACCAGGCGCCGGGCGTGAATGCGGCCGGCCAGCCGCGCTCGTTTACGGAAATGGAGCCGGACGATTCGCTGGCCATCTGGACCCGCTCGATCGACGCCGCGGCCGCGGCCGGAGCGCTAGAAGGCTACCTCGTGGCGGGGCATTTTTGCGCCCTGGGCCACCGCGCCCGCGCGGGCAAAGACACCGACCCGGCGTGGCAGCACGCCGCGGAGTTTCTCGCCCACTACGAGGCGCGGATGAGCGAGTGGCTGGCCCGCTGGCAAGCCGCCAATTCGGCCGCCAATACCCGCCCGGTCGCCGAGCAGGCTCTGCGACAGTTGCAGTTCTTCGATTCGTTCAGCCTGTGGTTCTGTTGCGACGAGGCCACGGCGGCCGAAACCGTGGAGACCCCCGCGGGCCACGACTTCGCGATCGCGCCCGCACGCCGTCGCATTTGACCGTCGCGCCCTGGCCATTCACCTGCGAGTCGCTGGCCATCGAAGCCACGGGGCGCGTCGTCCCCGCCGCGCACTACGCCACCCGCGAAGCATTGGCCGCAGCCGAATCCCGTCCCATCACGCTCCGCTGGAAACTCGAGCCGGCCGCCTAACGCCGCACACTGGCGACACCGTTGACATGCCTTGTCCTGATTTGCTTGCGTGCCGCTGCTGGCTTGTCCAGCAGTGTCTTCGTTTTCGTGATGGTCGGCACTGCAGGACAAGCCGGCAGTGGCACCCGGCACCGCGAACCGGCCGCCCAACCCATAGCGTCACTTCTGATACGCTTCGTCCAAGAACCGCCGCGTGGCTTCGGTGCTCGGCTGGTCGAACACCTGGCCGGTCGGGCCGCTCTCGACGATCCGGCCTCCTTCGAAGACGTGCAGCGTGCCGGCCGTGCGGCGGGCCAGGCGGAGCGAATGGGTGACGACGATCATCGTTTGCCCCAGCCCGGCCACCTCGGCGATCACGGCCTCGACTTCCGCCGCCATCCGCGGATCCAAGGCACTGGTGGGCTCGTCGAACAGCAGCACCTCGGGCTGCATGGCCAACGCCCGGGCGATCGCCACTCGCTGTTGCTGGCCGCCGGAGAGCATGTCGGGCAGGTGGTCTAGCTTGTCTCCCAGGCCGACGCGGTCGAGCAGCGCCGTGGCTTCGGCCACCGCCTGTTCGCGCGAATGCCCCAGCACGTGCATGGGGGCTTCGATCACGTTCCCCAGGGCCGTGCGATGCGGAAACAAGTTGAACTGCTGAAAGACCATCCCCACGCGGCGGCGGACGCGCAGCAACTGGGCCTGCCGCTGGCCGCGCGGCGTATCGGGGCGGAGCGTTTCGCCGGCCACGCGGACTTCGCCGGCTTGAAAATCCTCCAGCCCGTTCAAACAGCGAAGGAACGTCGTTTTGCCGCCGCCCGAGGGTCCGATGATGCCCGCCACTTCGCCCCGGGCGATCGACAGCGAGATGCCGTTCAGAATCACCTCGCCGGCAAACTGCTTCACCAGCGAGCTGGCGGAAACGGCGGCCGTCGGTTCGTCGGCCATCATCGTGCCCCCTTACTCGTCGCACGCATCCGCTTTTCCAGGTACGCGGCCAGCCGCGCCAGCGGGATGCTCATCAACAGGTACAACAGGGCCGTCAGCGCCGCCAGCTCGATCGTGGCGCCGGTGTCGTTGCGCTGCACGCTGTATTGCTTCGTCAGCTCCATCACCGTGATGACCGAGCAGACGCTGGTGTCCTTGAACAGGGCGATGAAGTCGTTGGTGACCGGCGGCACGACGATCCGCGCGGCCTGCGGGATGATGACCCGCCGCACGGCCAGGGCCGGCGACATGCCCAGCGCCAGCGCCGCTTCCATCTGCCCGCGGGGCACGGCCTGCAACCCGGCCCGATAGATTTCCGCTTCGTAGGCCGAGTAATTGATCGCCAGCCCGGCCACCGCGGCGTAGAAGGCCGGAATGGCCAGGCCGATTTCCGGCAGCAGAAAGAAGATCACGTAAAGCTGCAATAACAGGGGCGTGCCGCGCAGCAGCTCGACGTAGCCGATCGCCAGCCACCGCAAGGGCGCCGGACCGTACATCCGCGCCACCGCCACGGCCAGCCCCAACGCCATCGCCAAAGGCATCGACGCGCACGCCAGCAAGATCGTCATGCCGGCCGCTTCAATCAGCAGCGGCCCGCGGCTTTTGATCACGTTCCAGCCGCCGAAGCCGCGTGGCGCGGATGCCGAGCTGCTCGTCGGTCACTTCGCCCAGCGAGGCGAGCCGGCGTTGTTGGTCGTTCCACAGCCCGTAGCGGCGATACACCGCTTCCAGCCGGCCGTCGGCCAGCAGGTTGCCGATCGCCCCGTCGAGCGCATCGCGCAGCCGCTCGTCTCCTTGCCGTACGAACATCACGTAATAGCCCCGCCCCGCGGGCTGGCCTATCCGCAACAGGCCCGGATAGCGATCGAGATAAAACACCACGGCCGGCTCATCGGCCAGCGTGGCGTCGAGCTTGCCGGTTTCGACCTCGCGCATGGCGTCGGTCGTTCCTTCGTAGACGACCATCTCGACGTCGTCGGCGTAGTGACTTTGCAGGTAGTTCTGCGCCGCCGACGATTCGAGCACGCCGACTTTGAGCTTGCGTTGGCCCGGCTCGGCCTTCAAGTCGTCCCAGCTCGTCAGCTTAGCATTGTCGCGCCGGCCGAGCAGCACAAGCCGGTAGATGTAATAAGGACGCGTGTGCAGGCAGCCGGCCGACCCGGGCGGGCGTCAGCTCGTAGCCGTTGATCACGACGTCGATCTGCCGGGTGCCCAACAGATCGAGCAAGTTGTGCCACGGACCTTGAAAGAAGCGGGCCTTGACCCCCAGCTCGCCGGCCACGAGATCGGCCAGCTCGGCCTCGAAGCCGATCATCGTCCGCGGATCTTCGGGCGACGGATAAACGTACGGCCCGCCCCCCTCGGCATCCGCGCCCCAGATGAGCACGCCGCGCTGGCGAATCGTGTCCAGCGTGTCGGGTGCATCACCGCGCGAGCGCCGCTCCAGGAGAACGAAGCGACCAACAGCAACAGCAGCCAGGTGACGCGCATCGCGACAAGTGTACCTCACCGCGCCAGCGAGGCCATGGCGCCGATCGTCGGGTGCCCACACCAGCCCGCAGCGCCAGCGAGGGGCGGTGCGCGATGGACATTCGCCCGCGCGGGAGCCTCGGACTCGTGGACCTGGTGAGCGCGGCATGTCGAGAGTGACCGACAGCACTGCCACGCGCGCCCCTCGCTGCGCGCTGCGGGTTAGTGTGCCCTCTCACGCGCGGCCAGCCCCGGCTTCTGGATCCGATACAGGTGGCTGTCGGTGCGCAGGAAGATCGCCCCGTCGACGATCGCGGGCGACGCTTGCGTGTGGCCTTCGAGCTGGTTGGTGGCCAGCTCCTGAAACTCCTTCCCCGGCGACAGCACGATCGTTTTGGCCGAATCGTCGAGGCAATAGATCCGCCCGTCGGCATAAACCGGCGAAGCCCAGAAATTGCCTCCCAGCCGCTTTTGCCAGTGGCGCTTGCCGGTCTTGGCGTCGTAGCAGACGGCGATCCCCGCGTCGCTGATCGTGTACAGCTCGTCGCCGACCACCAGCGGCGAAACGTCCATTGGCACGTTGCTTCCCCGCGTGTCGCTCCAGACGGCGTTCGCCCGGGTCACGTCGCCGTGTCCGCCGGCCCGGATGGCGTGAAACACCGGCTGGCCGAAGCCGGTGGAAAAGTACAACATACCGTGAGCGAACACCGGCCGCGAGACGTTCGAATAGCCACTGAACGCGAAGTGCCAGATCTCCTCCCCAGTCGACGGCTCGTACGCCACGATGGCGTCGCTGCCCAGCGAAACGAGCTGCTCGCGGCCGTCGATCTCGAGGACCAGCGGCGTGCAATAGGCCATCGGCACCGGCAGCTCGCCGTTCTTGCGCGGCTCGCTGATATGTTGCCGGTCGCGCTTCCAGCGAATCTTGCCCGTCTCTTTGTCCAAGGCCACGACGAACTGGACGTCGCTGCCGTCGCAGTTGACGATGAGCAAGTCCTTCCACACCACCGGCGAGCCGCCGGGGCCGTGGCGGTGATCGTATTTCAGCTCCTGCGTTTTCCACACGACGCTTCCGTCGGTCGCCAGGCAGGCCGTGCCGTGCGCCCCGTAGTGGACGTACACCCGATCGCCTTCGATCACCGGCGTGGGGGAGGCGTGGCTGTTGTTTGAATGGATCGGCCCCGGGTCGTCCAAGTGAAACACCTCGACGTCGTAAAGCTGCCGGCCGCTCGCGCGGTCAAAGGCCACCGCCCGCAGCGAGTGGGCCTCGTCCACCGCGGTGGTAAGCCAAATCTGATCGCCGGCGATCGACGGACTCGACCAGCCCGATCCGGCCACCGGCACCTTCCAGGCGATGTTCTCCGTTTCGCTCCAGGTGAGGGGCACGTCGCGCAACGTGGAGTGTCCCTGGCCGTCAGGCCCGCGGAATTGGGGCCAGTCACCGGCCACGGCCAGCGCGGGAAACAACAACGCGAGCGTCGCGAGCGAAACCAATCGATTCATCGGAGGGCATTCGTCGGTGGGTTATTGGGGGCGGGCGGGGCGGAAGCTACGAAACATCCTGGCCCACGTCGAGCCCCGGTGCAACTGCAAGACAAAAAAACCGCGGGCGCGGAAAGTTCCCCACCGGGGCTACAATTCTGGTAGAGCCCAGCGAAGCCAGGCTGGCTTCGCGATGCTTGTTGATGCTTGCCGTCCTGGAGATGCCCTCAAGTCATGCGTTATCGAGCCCTGGCCTCCGACTTCGACGGCACACTGGCCCGCGATGGTCACGTCGAGCCGTCGACGCTCGCCGCGGTGCGCCGCTGGCGGGCGAGCGGTCGGCGATTCATCCTGGTGACCGGCCGCGAGCTGGGCGAGCTGCAGGCCACGTTTCCCGGCGTCGACGCGTGCGACGCCGTGGTGGCCGAAAACGGCGGGCTGCTGTACTGGCCCGACAGCCGGCGAGAGGAAGCGCTGGCCGGGCCGCCGCCGGCGGAGCTCGTAGCCGAAATGACGCGGCAGGGGGTCGCGCCGTTTTCCGTCGGCCGGGTGATCTTTGCCACCTGGCGGCCGCACGAAATAATCATCCGCCAGACCATTCGCCGATTGGGCATCGACTACGACGTCGTCTTCAACAAGCGGGCCGTGATGGTCCTGCCGGCCGGCGTCAACAAAGCCACCGGTCTGGCGGCGGCGCTCGTGCGCTGGCAGCTTGCGCCCGAGGCGGTCGTCGGCGTGGGAGACGCCGAAAACGATCGCGCGTTTCTCGATGCCTGCGGCCTGGCCGCGGCCGTCGGCAATGCCCTGCCGGCCTTGAAGACGCACTGCGACGTGGTGACTCAAGCCGACCATGGCGGCGGAGTGGTCGAGCTGATCGAGCGGATTCTCGGTGACGAACCGGCCCTGCCGGACAACCCCGGGCCGACGCTCGCCGTGCGCCGGGCGAACGATTAGCCGCGCGGGGCCAAGATCATCGCCACGCCGGCGAACAAAACTCAGGCACCTGACGGACGAGATCGACTCGGGGAATCATCGCATGGGACTTGGAATGCTCTTCGGCTGGGCCGTGTTCGGGCTGCTGGTAGGAGCCATCGCGCGGTTCCTGTGGCCGGGACGCCAACCCCTGGGCTGCCTGTCCACGATCGTGTTGGGCATAGCCGGCTCGGTCGTGGGGGGCATGATCACCTATGCGCTCGAAGGGGGCCCCAGCCGCGACTATCACCCGGCAAGCTGGATCATGTCGATCCTGGGCGCCATCGTCGTGCTGTGGATCTACGGCGCCACCACGTTGCGCGGCCGGATGGATTAGCGCGGTTGCGCCTCCTGCTGCCGGCGGCGGTTCGCCCCCGCGCGCCGCACTCTGCGAAAAAGCCGGCTACAAAGCGGCAAATGCTTGCAATGATTGGGCTTCCACACGACAATAAAAGGTGGAACAGTACCCGCCAATAGCTCCGCGCGCGCCGCGGCTGCCGGCGCGTTGCTGCGTGGGAACAGAGAACCCGGGCTTTTACGATCTTGGTGCACGCATGGCATGCGCAAGTTCCGCGCCTGACGAGGAATTGGATTCGGCGGTTCACGTCGCCGATTACCTTCCCTCGTGGCTGGCGTCATTGGCCGTGCATCTGACGCTGATCCTGCTCTTGGCCTTGCTGCAGGTGTTTGGCAAGGGGGGCTTCGGCGAGTCGAGCATTCTCTTGGATTGCACGGCCGACGGACCGCAAGGCACCGAAGACGATTCGCTGTTGGCCGCTTCGATCGAGCTGCCCAGCGAGCTGACGGCCGACGAGCCGGCCGAGACACCGATCCCGGAAGTCGCCGAGTTGGCCACGCCGGTCGATAGCGTCTCGAAGATCGAGCTGATGAACCCCGCCGGCGGCCAAAAACCCCTGCCCGGCACCGACGTCAAAGGGGCCGGCGCGGCGCCGGTGCAAACCGCCATCTTCGGACTCCGCGGCGAAGGGACTGACTTCGTCTACGTCTTCGATCGCTCGGACAGCATGAACTCGACGTTCTCGTTCGCCTCCGAAGGGGAGACGATCTTCAGCATCACCCCGCTCGAAGCCGCCAAGGCCGAGCTGGTTCGCAGCCTCAAAGATCTGAACCCCGGCAATCGCTTTCACATCGTCTTCTACAACCACGGCACGTGGCTGTTCGATCCGGGCAGCACGCCGGCGCGGGGTTTGATCCAGGCCTCGCCGGAGAACAAGCGCCGGGCGGTCGATTTCATCGCCAGCGTGGACGCCCACGGCCAGACGCGGCACGTGCCGCCGCTGGAGATCGCGCTGCGGATGAAGCCCGACGTGATCTTTCTCTTGACTGACGGCGAGGAAAAAGACGACCCCAGCGCGGCCGACGTGGGCCGCTTGCGACGGCTCAACGGCGGGCGCACCAAGATCAACGTCATCCAGTTCTGCTACGAGCCGCGCACTGGCGGCTCGCTGGCCCAACTCGCCAACGAAAGCGGCGGCCGCCACGTCTTCATGAACATCCGCCAGTTGGCCCCCTCGCTGGCCGAGCTGGCCGAAAAAGCCGCCGCCGCGAAAGACAAGACGCAGTAGTCCGCTGGCGCATTGCCGCGATGCGTCACGGCATCCATGGCGGTGAAGCATTGGTCTACGTCCTGGGCCGGCACTATACTGTCTGACTGATTCCACTGTCTGACTGATTCCCTGAATTCACACCGAGTGAACGCTCCTCATGCGCACCATGTTTTTGCTCGCCCTCGTTTCGTTGCTGCCCGCTTCCGCGCTGGCGGCCGACTTCGAACAAGAGAAACTCCACAATTGGCACCAGTGGCGCGGTCCGTTGGCCAACGGCTTTGCGCCCCAGGCGGATCCGCCCACCCACTGGGGCGCGGACTCCCACGTCAAATGGAAGGTCGCCGTACCCGGCCAGGGCGAATCGACCCCCATCGTCTGGGAGAATCGTATCTTCGTCACCACCGCGATCGAAACCCCGCGCGAAGAAGAAAAGCCGCCCGCCGAGATCGCCGAAGCTCCCGGCGGCAATCCCTTCCGCATCGAGCGCCCCACGCACTACTACCAGTTCGTCGTCCTCTGCTACGACCGCGCAAGCGGCAAGCCCCTGTGGCAAAAAGTTGCCGTCGAGGCCGTGCCCCACGAAGGACATCACAAAGACCACGGCTACGCGTCTCCCTCGCCGGTCACCGACGGCCAGTTCGTCTACGCCTCGTTCGGATCGCGGGGCATCTATTGTTTCGACGTCGAAGGCCAGCTCCAGTGGAGCCGTGACCTGGGCGACCTGCACATGTATCGCTTCTTCGGCGAAGCCACCTCGCCCGTGCTCGAGGGTGACACGCTCTTGGTCAACTGGGACCACGAGGGGGACTCGTTCCTCTATGCTCTCGATGCGCGCACCGGCAAAATCCGCTGGCAGACGCCCCGCGAGCCCGGCACCTCCTGGTCGACGCCCCTGGTGGTCGACTACGACGGCCATAAGCAGGTGGTCGTCAACTCGAACAAGAAAGCCTGCGGCTACGACTTCGCCACCGGCAAAGTCCTTTGGGAGTGCGGCGGGCAAACCCTGGCCATCATTCCCTGCCCCGTGGCGTACGACGGCAAGGTGTTCTTGATGAGCGGCTATCCCGAAAGTGCGTTGTATGCCGTGCCTCTCGATGCAAAGGGCGACATCACCGGCACCGACAAAATCGCCTGGTCGCGCACCAGCGACACCCCCTATTGCCCGTCGCCGGTCCTGGTCAACGGCAAGCTCTACTTCAACAAGTCGAACAGTGCCATCCTGACCTCGCTCGATGCCCAGACCGGCCAGCCGATCATCGAGCGCAAGCGCCTGCCGGACATTCGCAACGTCTACGCCTCGCCCGTGGCCGCCGGGGGGCGGATCTACTTCACCGACCGCGACGGCACCACGTTGGTGCTGGCCGACGCGCCCCAGGTCGAAGTGCTGGCCACCAACAAGCTCGACGACCAGATCGACGCTTCGCCGGCCCTGGTCGGCAGCGAGATCATCCTCCGCAGCAAAACGCACCTGTACTGCATCGGAGAATAACTTCGCTCGCCGCCGACGCTCCCCAAAGCAGCGGCGACTTCGTCGAAGCCTTCTCCGCGACGCTGTCCTTCGCTTTACCCTTCCACACCAGCCACCCCACCCAGAGCCCACCACCATGAAGACCCAAAAATCGCCGCTCCGTGCTGTCCTTCCCCTGGTCCTCCTCTGCGCGGCGCCCGCGGCGTTCGGCGACGAATATCTCAGCGGCATCGAGTGGCAGGAACCGCCGGTGGTCACGCCGGGCGAAAACGGCGGGCCCCCGTCCGACGCGGTGGTCCTGTTCGACGGGAAGGACTTTTCCGCCTGGAACGGCGCCGAGAATTGGAAGATCGAAGACGGGGCGATGGTTTGCGGCCGGGGAGACCTCCGCACCAAGCAGGGTTTTGGCGATTGCCAGCTCCACATCGAGTGGTCCAGCCCCACGCCGGCCACCGGCACGGGCCAGGGACGCGGCAACAGCGGCGTCTTTTTCATGGACACCTACGAGCTGCAGGTGCTCGATTCGTACCATAACAAAACCTACTTCGACGGCCAGGCCGGAGCCATCTACAAGCAAACGCCCCCGCAAGTGAACGCGATGAACCCGCCGGGCAAGTGGAACGCCTACGACGTCATCTGGACGGCCCCCCAGTTCAACGACGACGGATCGCTCGCCTCGCCGGCCTACATCACCGCCTTGCAAAACGGCGTACTGATCCTGAACCACTTTGCCCTCGAGGGAGACACCCCCTACCACCGTCCCCCCGAGTACAACAAGCACGCCGACCGCCTCCCCATTCGCCTGCAAGACCACGGCAACCCCACCCGCTTCCGCAACATCTGGCTCCGCGAAACCAAGCCGGCCGAAGGCAAGCAGGTGCGGAAGCCGTACATCAAGAAGCTCAACGGCGACGAAGTGCCGGTGGAGTGAGTGAGCGGTGCGCCGAGTGGTGGCGTCTCGAGTGGCGGCAACGTGTCCGGCGCGTCCGGCAATTCGACAAACCGATTGACGGGGGTGCCATGCTCACGCTCGCGCGTGAGCATGCCGCCGAATCGCGCCGCCGCCACCGACAAGTTGTCGCGTTCAGTTCCGGGCTTGGGAGCCCCTAGGGCGATCAAGGCCGCGGGATGCCACGGGTTGCCCAACGTCGAGACGAAATCGCCATGAGCCCACTGCTGCGGTTCCCCAGTTCGGTCAAGCGAGATCCAGCGATCGAAGTCTGGATGCATGACCATGCGGGCGCCTTGGGAACGATCGCCCAGCACTGGTTCGCGGTCATGCGCAACTGCGGTGACGATGTTCGAGAGTTATTGCACGACGGCCATCCGACCGCGTGCGTCGGTGACGCGGCATTCGCCTACGTCAACGCCTTCAGAGCGCACGTCAACGTCGGGTTCTTTCGCGGCGCCGAGATCGCCGACCCCGACCGCCTACTGGAAGGCACCGGCAAGTTCATGCGCCACGTGAAACTCCGGCCCGAAAGCGAGGTCGATGCCGCGGCCCTCAAACGCCTCATTGAAATCGCCTACGCCGACATGCAGGAGCGGCTGGCGGCGAGCGCCAGGCCTACTTCGGCGTAAACGGCGTCAGCGTGGTGTTGGCTCCCTCCACAACCAGCAACATCGACTCCCCGACCGCTTCCCAGTGTTCAGTCAAGTCGTCCAGCGGCTCCGACAACACAATGACCGCCCCCTCGGGCAACGGCGAGTAAGACCCGTCGATGTCGTGCAGTGCGCCGGCGTGCCGGCTGTGATAGAGCGTCCGCGATTGCTGGTTGCTCGAGTAACGGACCGCCCACAACCGGTGCCCATCGGTCGTGCAGGCGCTGAAGAAAAACGGTTCGCTGATGCGCGCCGCCTCTCGGGCTGCGCTTGACGTGCCCCACCGTTTTCGCCAGCGCCCTGGCGGGGTCGTCCCGCAGTCCAAAGGTGAGCGCCAGGAAGAAGAGCAGCTCCGAATCGGTGGAGCCTTCCAGATGCGGAAACAGGAGCGGATCGACGTCGAACAGCAGTTGCCGCTTGAGCCGGCCGAACTGCGGCACCGAGCCATTGTGCTGAAACAACCAATCCTGGAAGGCGAACGGGTGACAGTTCGTAATCTGCACCGGCGTTCCGGTGGCCGCCCGCACGTGCGACAGAAACAGCCGCGCATGGATGTGCTCGGCCAGGCACTGAAAATTCGCGTCATTCCAGGCGGGGTGCGTCTCGCGATACACGCCCGGAGTCTCCTCCTCTCCGTACCAGCCGACGCCAAACCCGTCCCCGTTCGTCGTTTCGACGTTCTGCCGCGCATGCCGGCTCTGATCGATCAGCGAATGATCCGGACGCGTCAACAAGGCACTCAGCCGCAGCGGCGGCCCGGCATAAGCAAGCCAACGGCACATCAGAGAGGTTCCCCCAAATCCAACCGATCGCCGACGCCAAGAACCCAATTGTGGCCCGCAGCCCCCGCGATGCAATCGTCATTCGCCGCGCCCAACCAAAACAGGCCGCCGCGGCGCCCCAAGGGGTGCAAAGGGGTGCAACTCGCGCCCCGAATTGCTACAACCACCCTACGGCCGATCGCAATCCGAGCGACGCACGGGGACTGTCCCAATTTTTCGGTGCCCTGGGAGAAAAATGGGACTGTCCCCCTAGCGCCACCAACCGCCCCGCGTCGGGGACTGTTCCGACTTTTCCGTGCCCTGAAAGAGAAACAGGGAACCGCTCCCTCTCCGCGGGTGTCTTGTCTCTGGCTTCTCACCGAAGCGATCTGGTTCCCTCAACGGCCCCCGGGTGACCAATGGACAAGCAGCGTCGAATCGAAGAGCAGCTTGCCATCATCGAGCAGCGTCTCGCCAACGCCGAAGCGTACCTTGCCAAGGGGATGAACGTGGCAGGGTCCGCGTTTTTGCACTTCGACGATTGGAAGGGGAGCAGCGGCCACCCCCTCTGGATGAAAAACGTCATGATCCCAGCCACCAAGAAAGGCCGGGCAAAGAAAGAAAAGGCCCTCCAAACCATCAAAAACAAACGGCGCAAAAAGCGTCTCACCGAGCGCCGAAGCCGGCCAAGCCACCGCAACGCCGCCCCCACCTACCAACCGCCCCGCTCGCCCCCGGCCGCAGGCCGCCCAACGCATCAGCCAATCAATCGACCAAAGCACTCCCCATCCCGACCCGCAGCGTGAGCAAGGCCAAGCGCCCCCACCACTCCACCTCGCTCACGCGTCGGGTTGGCATACAGCCGCGGCCAAAGTGTCATCTACGCCGCCTTCGCCAGGTCCGAGGCCGAAGCCGCCTACGAGCACGTGAAGCAACTAGCCGCCAAGCACCGAGTCGGCTTCTTCGACGTCAGCGCCGAGTCCGCCGAAATCTGGCTGCCGACCCCCGCCGGCGGCTTGGAAAAGTCGAGCGGGTGATGGGGGCTTGGCTAGTCGTAATTGTCAGGCCGCAGCAAACGGTCCCACCGTTGCCGCCGTGAACCATGCGTCGGTGTGTCGGACCGAGGCATACCGGGCATAGCGCGCGGCGTAGCACCGGATGCCTGTGCGTTGGCGCTTCTGGCCGCGAACACGATACTCTCACTCATCCGAGGACAACTGCTTCAGTCGGACATTCTTGAATTGCACCGTCATGGGGTCTCCGCTGCGCAACTGCAATCCGAGGATTCCCGTGAGGTCGAAGTGGCCTTCCTCCTTGTCGATCAACTCCGAACACTTCGCACCGTTGATGCTGAGGATCATGTGCTGGCCTTTGGCGATGATGTGATACTCGTTCCACTCCCCCCAAGGCTTCATCTCTGCCGTGTTGTTAAGGCTGCTGGCGGTGCGTTTTCCCGACGGATCAATCACTGTCTTCTGCCCATTTCCGGTCAGCAGTTCGGGCCCTTTCCGGTTGTGCAACTCGTCACACACGCCGCCCAGATAGGGCCCGCTTTGAAAAATATCAGCCTGATATCCGATAGCCAGCCCGTCCGGCGTGAGCTTGCTGCGAAACTGCACGCCCGAATTGCAGCCGTTGCCTTTCACGCGGAATTCGAGCTTCAATTCGAAATCCGCGACGTCGCCGCCTTGCCACACGATGAACTGATTCGAAGTGCAGGGATGCTCCGGCGTCGATTCCCCCGTGATGGCGCCATCCCGCACCGACCAGAAGCTCATGTCAAGCGCCTTCCATCCCTTCAACGAGCGGCCGTCAAAGAGGGATTGAAACTCGCCAGCGACAACTGGAGTGGAAGCCAGCGAGATGGCCATTGCGAGTGTGGTAAGGAACCTGTTTTTCAGATCGTTCGCCTTCACCTGAGCATTCCCGGGGCCTTCGAACTCAGTTAGTAGCTCATCCATCAGCCGCGGATTGGATCGCCGCGGGCCGTTGCGTCGCTTCGGTCGTAGAGGCCAGGATAGCGGCATCATTGTGCCGAATCCACCGGCAGCCCCGGCTACATCGTTTCTTTTTCTTCTCCAGGCGCGGATCGTCAGCCACAGGCCTACGAGGATGCAGCCAATGGCGTCCGGCAGGATTTGGATGTGTTTTACCAGGCCGGAGGCCCAGGCGCTGCGATGCCAGCGCCTGGCACCAGGCCGATGACTCCCATGTGCGCCAGGCGGACTTACCTGGCGGAGACGATGCGGCTGAATCCATCGGCGCTCCATGTTTCGCTGCCGACTCCGTGATGGACACAGAACAGCCCTGCGGGATCGTACTTCTTCTTCACGGCGGCCAGCCGGGCGTAGTTTGTCCCCCAGAACGCATGCGGCCAATCGGATTCGAAATAGTCGCTTTCCGAAACGTAGGAGCCCGGTTCGTCGACGACTTTATGCAGCTCGTCCATCGATCGCCTGACCGCCCCGGCAACGTAGCGGGCAACGGTCTTATTCGGTTCGTGCCCCTTGATTCCAGCGAATGCAGGTGGTCCGGCACTGGCGCAGATGGCCAGCGCAAAGGCGTCCAACACGGCGGGATTCGTCGCCGTGTCCTTGGCGGCCGCAATCTCTTCGGCCGGGGCCCCGGCCAGGCCCTTGTTGAAATGCAGCGACATGCCCAAGTGCCGCGTGCTGTTGAATAGCGCATCGACCAGGCGCGGTTGCTGGCTTTCGTCCAACAAGGAGACGGGCAGCCAGGCGGAGCGATAGCCGTAGAGCACTTGCCCCGCCTCGTCGCGATTGCCGGCCCAATAGAAATTGCCGGCGGGGGCGCCCGGCCGATCGTCCATCGCTACCGCGCCGGGCGCGAACTTCTCGAGGATTTCCGCATTCCAGAAAATCCGCGCCGGAGCGGCGACAAGTTTCAGCGGCGCCTCGAACTTGAAGTCGTGAGGCGACTCGCTCAGCCACTGGCTCAACGGCTTCCACGTCTCTTCGGCCTGACGTTGGTTCAAGCCCTGGAAGACCATCTTGATCTCGAATCGGCGGCCGGGCCCAAACTGCATCTGCTCGCCCCAGTGCGGGTTCAGCAGTCGGTCCGCGTACAGGCGAATCGCGCGGGAGATGAGCTCGCGGAAGGCGTTTTTGGACGAGGCCCTGACGATGGCCGAAACTGCTCCGAAGGATTGCGGCAGCGCTCGCGTCCGCAGCGTCACCCGCGTGACAACACCGAGGCTCCCGCCGCCGCCCCCCTTGAGGCCCCAAAACAAATCGGGGTTCGTGCGCGCATTGGCGACCCGCACGACGCCGTCGGCCGTCACGACCTCGGCCTCGAGCAGTCCGGCCGCGGCCGTGCCGAACCTTTTTGAGAAACTGCCGAAGCCGCCGCTTTGTACCAGTCCGGCTACGCCGACGGTCGTGCACCCGCCGCCTTGCACGTATCGGCCGCCGCGCGTCGTGACGGCGTTGTAGGCCTGGAGCCAAATGGCGCCGGCACCGACCGACACGGCCGGCTGTGGAGACTGCGCGCCTTCACACCCTTGGCCGACAAACGCATCGTGCATCTCGATGGCGTTCATCTTGCGCGTCCAGATCAGTAGCGAATCGGGCGCACACGAGGTTCCCTGGTAGCTGTGGCCGCCCCCTTTGACGACCAGGCGCAGTTTATTCTGCCGGGCGAAATTGACCGCCGCGACAATGTCGCTGGCTTTTTCAGCCGCCACTGCGTACACGCTGGGCTCCGACGTCCAGGCGTCGACCCAACCGGAGGTTTGCGTCAGGCCCGGATTGTCTCCGATGTAGAAAGGATTTTGCAGCGACTTGAAGAACTCCTGGCACGCGGGACTGTCCGGCACCTCGCGGCAGACGGTCAAGGGGGACACGATCTTGATCAATCGTCCTTCGACCAACTGACTGAGCCTTTCCCATTTCTCCTTCGATGGCCACTCGGCATCGCCCGGTCGAACGCGCGAAAACGTCAGGTCCGAGCCGCCCGGCTCGGCACCCGCCGCGATCTGCAGCCAACCCGTGCTACTGACGAAAGGAGCCGCTGCGGCGGCTTTGAGCAATTGTCTTCGTTTCATGGAGTAAATTCCTCGCCCGACGGGATTTCGCACGCGGGATACCGATTGGGCTCACAAAGTCGCTCGGCATCGAACCGCGGCTCACGCATTTGTCCAAGTCTAACATTGAACACTCCCAAAAACGCGTGTGGATCCTTTCGATTTCGAGGGCTGTTGAAAGCGGCAAGCGATGGGCCCGACACCTCAGTCGACTGGCCACGGCCGGTGTACCGTATGCCTCCCGCCAAAGCTGAA
This sequence comes from uncultured Planctomycetota bacterium, assembly GCA_963711515.1. GTDB lineage: Bacteria > Planctomycetota > Planctomycetia > Pirellulales > PALSA-1355 > CAVQEL01. The sequence goes on from CAVQEL010000027.1 coordinate 72,268, forward strand.
AGGACGAACCGCGCTGAGTCACGGCTGTGAGCATTGCCCCTAATCGCCGGCAGGTGTCGCCGGCCCGCCTCCGGTCACATCGACCGACATCCTGACGGGGCGAACTAAAGGCGACCGCGCACGGAGAGTCGGCGAACCCTCGTTCCAAATTCCCTCGCCGATCTTCCTTTGAAACCGAGCCACCCCTTTCGCTAACGTACGCTCGATGAAATCGGCACAGACAAAACGCGGCTGCGAAGCGGGGCGGGGTCGGGAAACTGGATGCCACTCTGCTGGGGATTGTTCGGCCTTTGGGGCGATGTGTTTGCCGACACGAAAAACTCGCAGGCGCCGGGGAGCAAAAGAAAAGGGGCCACTTTGGTGGCTCGCCCCTCGAATACCCAACCCCCAATCCCTGGAAGCTGTTTCAAAACTGCGGCGGCGAGGGGGACAGTCCGACAGTCCCATTTTGCTCCCACCCGCCTACGGCGAGTACCCGCTCCGCAAAATCGGGACAGTCCCCGGCAGTTTTGAAACAGCTTCGGAACCCCCGGGCCATGTTTGCATTGCCCTAGGCTTTGGGATATATCTGGCAGATTCCCTACGGTTTGCTTTACGTCGTGAGGGTTCGATGGCGCTTAATAAGTACAGTTCGCGGATCACGCAGCCCAAGTCGCAGGGCGCCAGCCAGGCCATGCTCTATGGCACGGGGCTCTCGCGCGAGGACATGGACAAGCCGCAGGTCGGCATCGCCAGCGTCTGGTACGAGGGCAATACCTGCAACATGCATCTCAACGACCTGGCCGCCCACGTCAAGCAGGGGGTCCGGGCCGCCGACATGGTCGGCATGCGGTTCAACACCATCGGCGTCAGCGACGGCATCTCGATGGGCACCGAGGGAATGTGCTACTCGCTCCAGTCGCGCGACCTGATCGCCGACTCGATCGAAACCGTGATGGGCGCCCAGTGGTACGACGCCAACATCTCCATCCCCGGGTGCGACAAGAACATGCCCGGCTGTTTGATCGCCATGGGCCGGATGAATCGCCCGTCGCTGATGGTCTACGGCGGCACGATCAAGCCGGGCTTTCGCCGCCACGACGGCGTCGAGGAGAAGCTCGACGTGGTGTCGGCCTTTCAATGTTACGGCGAGTACCTGGCCGGCACCCTCGACGAAGCGGGCCGGGCGGAAGTGGTGGCCAAAGCTTGTCCCGGGGCCGGCGCCTGCGGCGGCATGTACACGGCCAACACGATGGCCTCGGCCATCGAAGCCATGGGCATGACGCTGCCGTACAGCTCGTCGACGCCGGCGGTCGATCCGGCCAAGATCGACGAATGCCATCGGGCCGGCGCGGCGATCCGCGTCTGTCTGGAAAAGGACATCAAGCCCCGCGACATCATGACCCGCCGCGCGTTCGAAAACGCGATGGTGCTGGTGATGGCCGTGGGGGGCTCGACCAACGCCGTGTTGCACCTGATCGCTATGGCCCGGGCCGTGGACGTGCCACTCTCGATCGACGACTTCCAGAAGGTGAGCGATCGGATCCCTTTCCTGTGCGACCTGAAGCCGAGCGGCAAGTACGTCGAAGAAGACCTGCACAACGTGGGGGGCACGCCGGCGGTGATGAAGTACCTGTTGGAAAAGGGGCTCCTCGACGGCGATTGCCTGACCGTGACCGGCAAAACCGTGGCCGAGAACCTGGCCGAGCTGCCGGGCCTGCAGCCGGGTCAGGACGTCGTCCACACGCTCGAGAATCCGATCAAGCCGTCCGGCCACATCCAGATTCTGCGCGGCAACCTGGCCCCGACCGGGGCCGTGGCCAAGATTACCGGCAAAGAGGGGCTGCGCTTCAGCGGCCCGGCCAAGGTCTACGACGGCGAAGAGGACATGCTGCACGCCCTGGAGCGGAAGGAAATCGAAAAGGGGGACGTCGTCATCATCCGCTACGAAGGTCCCAAGGGCGGGCCCGGCATGCCCGAGATGCTCACCCCGACTTCGGCCATCATGGGCGCCGGTCTGGGGCCGCACGTGGCGCTGATCACCGACGGGCGGTTCTCGGGCGGATCGCACGGTTTCATCGTGGGGCACGTCACGCCCGAGGCGCAGGAGGGCGGACCGATCGGGCTGGTGGAAAACGGCGATCGCATCACGCTCGACGCCGAGGAGAACCGGATTTCAGTGGACCTGAGCGACGCGGAACTGGCGGCGCGGCGTGCGAAGTGGCAGGCCCCGCCCTACAAGTTCACCCGCGGCACGCTCTACAAGTACATCAAGAACGTCAAGAGCGCGAGCGAAGGCTGCGTGACCGACGAGTAGGGCGGGCCGAAGCAATTTGCTTGTGTCGGCGCTGTTTGTGTGCCACTGCTGGCTTGTCCAGCAGTGCGGCCATCGAGCAAATGGTGCATCGCGGTTGGATGGCCGATTGGCGGCGCCACGTCGTGCGAACTCATGTTGGCACTGCCGGACAAGCCAGCCGTGGCACACGCGCCCGCCGAGTTTGCGCTTCGGGTTGGCGCTGGCTCGGCACTTTCTTGGCGAAACTCGCCTTGACGCGCTTCTGGCAGTCTTGGTTCAATCCGCGAACTTAGGCGGTTGGGACAGGGACGCCAGTCGTGCTTTGTCGCCTTCGGGGACTCCGTCACGTCCGCCTTCGACACTTCCCCTCCAGGGCGCCCAGGGGAAAGTCAAACACGCTCGCAAGCCGGGTGCCCGCAACCGAGGAGCCACGGAAAATGGCAACCAAGAAGAAGACGACCAAGAAGATCACGAAGAAGACGGCCAAGCGTTCGCCGAAGGCGAAGAAGACGGCCGCCAAGCGCTCGCCCAAGAAGAAGGCGACCGCTCGCAAGGCCGCGAAGAAGAGCTAGGCCGCTTGGCGTCTTGAAACCCGACGAGAAAGGCCGGCCCTTGGGAACGTATCCGGGGGCCGGCCTATTGTTTTTCATGAGTCACCGGCGCAGCAGTCGAGCGGTCGTCAGTGGACGCATCCCGATCATCAAGTCAGTTCATCGCGCCGATGACTCGCTCCGGCGAAGTAGGTTCCGCGTCCCGAGTCACGGCTCGCGGCCGGGAGAATCGTCCCGAAATGGGCGGCACCGTTGCCGTAGGCGACGATCAGCGAGCCAGAGCATCGCTCCGGCGGCCGCGTCGAGATCAGCAGCATCCACCAGTGGAATCGCATTGGCTTTAGCAGGTTTCATGCCTCTCAACGTACATGGGGCGACGGATTTAGGCAAATCGAGTCCAGCGGAGGGACGCCGTGACCACCTGCGGTTGACGAAACCCTTGGCACCCGCTAGAGTTAGGGTATAAGAGCGGAGTTCTACAAAATCCCTCCGGCTGCGGACTGGCCGCAGCCACGCGTATTTCCCCTCTGTCAGTTGTGTTGGAAGTAGTGTTGCAAAGTATTACCAAAGATTCAGACTCACCCCCCCAGCTCGCCCTCGGATTTCAAGACCTTTCGCTTTCTGAAGCCACGCACGCGGCGCTGGCAAAGGCCGATTATCTCGAGCCCACTCCGATTCAAGCCGGCTTGATCCCGCGCGCCATGGCGGGCGTCGACGTCTTGGGTCAGGCCCGCACTGGCACGGGCAAGACCGCCGCGTTCGTGATTCCGATCCTGGAGCGGATCACCCCCTGCAAAAAGGGGCAGGGACCGCAAGCGCTCATTCTGGTGCCGACGCGCGAGCTGGCGGTGCAGGTGCGCGAAGAGTTCGTCAAGCTGTCACACGGCCGCAAACTGCACTCGGTGGCCGTCTATGGCGGCAAGCCGATCCGCGGTCAGATCGAAAAACTGGCGCGCGGCGCCGAGATCGTCATCGGCACGCCGGGCCGGGTATTGGATCACATGGGCCGCGGCACGCTGCGGCTCGATCACGTGACTATTGCCGTGCTCGACGAAGCCGACCGGATGCTGGACATCGGCTTTCGTCCCGACATCGAAAAGATTCTGCGACGCGCCCGCGCTCGCGGCAAACGCTGCTGTTGAGCGCCACCGTGCCCCCGCCGGTCGAACGGCTGGCCCGGTCGTACATGAACGATCCCGAGATGCTGAACTTTTCGCCGAAAGATATTTCGGTCGAAACGATCGAGCAGTTTTACGTCACGGTCGATCCGGAGCGGAAGTTCGACCTGCTCGAGCATCTGCTGAAGCGCGAAGATCCGCAGCAGGCGATCGTCTTCTGCCGGACGAAGCGCGGCACGGACCGCGTCGAGCGGCGGCTGACCAAGCGACTCAAGAACGTGGCCTGCATCCACGGCGACCTGGCCCAAAGCGCCCGCGACCGGGCGATGGCGGACTTTCGCGGGCAAGATCAAGGTGCTGGTGGCCACCGACGTCGTGGGGCGCGGGATCGACGTGACGGGGATTTCGCACATCATCAACTACGACATTCCGCAGTTCTGCGACGACTACGTGCATCGCGTGGGCCGCACCGGCCGCATGGGGCGCGAGGGCGTGGCCTACACGTTCGTCACGCCCGAGGAAGGCAACGAGCTGACGCGGATCGAGATGCGGATCGACCGGCTGCTGAAGCGCGACGAAGTGCCGGGATTTGCCACCGTGAAAGTGGAAACGGCGGCGGGCCGACCGGCGGCAAGCCAGCCGACGGATGGGGCCGGACCAGAGTCGGCGGCGACCGACGGTGGGCAGCCCGCTGCGCCCGCCGGGCCCAAACCGGTGTTCGGCAAGCGCACGAAGCGATTTCGCCGGGCGCTGTAGACGGGCGAATGTTGGCGGACGGTTTCGCCACGGGGCTGACATTGGGCCAAGTACAATGGAAGGCGGGCCGCGCTGGTCCGCCTTTTATCGTTTCGCCGCTGGTGATTTCACGATGCGCTGGTCGCCGACAAGTTGTCTTTTGCTGATCGCGTTGGCGGGCCCTTCTGCATGGGCCGCTGATACGCCGGTGATTCGGCGGCTGGAGTCGGCGCATCTGACGCTGTTGACCGACCTGCCGGCGGACGCCGAGGTCGATGCTTTGCCGGGCTATTTCGACCAGGCGTTCGGACAGTGGTGCGCAGTATTTCCGCGTCGACGCCGCGGCTCACGCCGCTTGGCACGTGCGCGCGTGCCTGATGCGCTCGCGCGAACATTTTGCCGAAGAAGGCATGATCGACGACTCGGTGCCCGACTTTACGACCGGCTACACGCTGTCGCAAGCCGTGTGGATCTACGATCAATCGAGCGCGTACTATCGGCGGCACCTCTTGCTGCACGAAGGCACGCACGCGTTCATGTACGCGCACCTCGGTGAAGCGGGGCCACCGTGGTTTGCCGAGGGGCTGGCCGAGCTGTTGGCCACGCACCGGGTGAAGGATGGCCGGCTGTCGCTTAATTGCTTTCCGCGCACGCGCGAGGAAGTGCCCAAGTGGGGGCGCATCGAGGTCGTCCAGACCGACTACGCCGCGCGGCATGCCAAGACGCTCCAGGCCGTGTTCGGCCTGGCCGGAACCATTCACGGCACGGTCGACAACTATGGCTGGTGTTGGGCGATGGCCGCGTTTCTGGACGGCCATCCGCGCTATCGCGATCGTTTTCGCTCGCTGCCGGCCCACGTTGCCCAGGCCGATTTTTCCGAACGGGTAACCGACCTGTTCGCCGCCGACCGTGCGCGGCTCGACGAAGACTGGGAGGTGTTCGTGGCCAACATCGACTACGGCTACGATTTCGAGCGGATGGAGTTCGACACGACGCCGGGCAAGCCGCTGGGGTCCGAGGGAATAACCGTCGACGTGGCGGCCGACCGCGGCTGGCAATCGAGCGGCGTGGCGCTGGCGGCCGGCGAGAAGTATCGTCTGCGCGCCTCGGGCGCTATCAGGTGGCCCGCACGACGAAGCCCTGGATCTCCGAGCCGGGCGGCGTCACCCTGCGCTACAACCAGGGCCGCCCGCTGGGCATGCTGCTGGCCGCCATCCGCCCCGACGATCCGACGGCCAACAACCCCAGCGGCCTGATCAAGCCGATCCCCGTCGGCCTGGGCACGACGCTGGAAGCCCGGCAAGCCGGCACCCTCTACTTCCGCATCAACGACTCCGCCGGCCAGCTAAGCGACAACGCCGGCACGGCGACAGTGGAAGTCACGCTCACGGCGAAGTAGCACTATCGCTTTTCGGGTGGTGGCTCCGCGGGAGTGCTCTTCAGGCGCGAAAGCCCGTCTGCGGTGCACGAAATCCCGGCGAACAGAAACAGCGCGGCCCAACCCCACTGTGCCGAAGCTGCGACCATGATCGCCAGCAAGATGCTGTTCGCGCCGCATACGATCCCCAGCCCTGCCAGGAATCGCTTTGAGCCTGGTGCTAGTTGGTCCCACATGTGGGCTATTATAGCAATGTTCACCCCGGCCATTCGTCGATTGACGTTCCGCGGCCCTGGCCGGAGAATATCGCATTCGGATTGAACTGCTCGTCCCCCTTGGCGGAGCTATCGTCATATGAACTTCATCCTGGAAGAAGATCCCGAGGTCTGGCTGGCCATGGCCGCCGAGATGCAGCGGCAGCAGGACGGGCTGGAGATGATCGCCAGCGAGAACTACACCAGCCCGGCCGTGATGCAGGCCGTCGGCAGCGTGCTGACGAACAAGTACGCCGAGGGTTATCCGGGCCGGCGCTATTACGGCGGCTGCGAGTACGTCGACGTGGTCGAAAACCTGGCCCGCGACCGGGCCAAGAAGCTGTTCGGCGCCGAGCACGCCAACGTGCAGCCTCACTCGGGCAGCCAGGCCAACCTGGCCGTCTACATGACCGCCGTTCAGCCGGGCGACACCGTGCTGGGGCTCGACCTGGCCCACGGCGGACATCTGACGCACGGCATGAAGCTGAATATCTCGGGCATGCTCTATCACTTCGTCAGCTACGGCGTGCGGACGCGACGAGCACCGCATCGATTTCGACCAGGTCGCCGCACTGGCCCGCGAGCACAAGCCGAAGCTGATCGTGGCCGGCGCGAGCGCCTATCCGCGCGAGATTCCGCACGGCAAGTTCGCCGAGATCGCCAACGAGGTCGGCGCCAAGCTGTTCGTCGACATGGCCCACTACGCCGGACTGGTGGCCGCCGGCTTGCACGACAATCCCGTGCCCGTGGCCGACTTTGTCACCACCACCACGCACAAGACGCTGCGCGGCCCCCGGGCGGGCCTGTCGATGTGCAAACAGGAGTACGCCAAGGATCTGGACCGCTCGGTGTTCCCCGGCATTCAAGGCGGGCCGCTGATGCACGTCATCGCCGGCAAGGCGATCTGCTTCGGCGAGGCGCTGCGGCCCGAGTTCAAGACATACGCCCAGGCGATCATCGACAACGCCAAGGTGCTGGCCGAAGCGCTATTGCGGGCGGCGGACGACTGGTCAGCGGCGGCACGGACAATCACCTGCTGCTGTTGGACGTCACGCCGCTGGGCATGGGCGGCAAGCTGGCCGAAGAGGTACTCGACCGCTGCGGCATCACGGTCAACAAGAACATGATTCCCTACGACCAGCGGAAGCCGATGGATCCCTCGGGCATTCGCCTCGGCACGCCGGCCTTGACAACGCGCGGCATGGGACCTGCCGAGATGCGCGAGATCGCCGGCTGGATTCTGCGAGCGTTGAAGGCGTCGGAAGACGACGCGGTGCACCGGGAAATTCGCGGCCAGGTGTTCGACCTGTGCGAGAGCTTTCCCGTTCCGGCCGATCGGCTGGCCGAGGTCGACAGCGAAGAGTGAACGCGGCATTGTCGGCACGGGCGCGGATGAAGCTGGCATGTGGGCCACGGAATTCCCATTCTCGCTGGTGGACGGCGGCTCTATAATCAAACCAGCGGACAAGTTTTTTGTCTCATCAGGCCCGGTATTGCACGTGTGTCATGCCCCTTAGCTCGGAAAAAAGCCGCATTCTGATCGCCGACGACAACGGCCCCAACGTCGAGCTGCTGGAAGCGTATCTCAGCGGGCTGGACGTGGAGATTGCCGTGGCCGTCGACGGTCGCGACACGCTGGCCAAGGTGGCGTCGTTCAAGCCTGACTTGATTCTGCTCGACATAATGATGCCGAAGCTGAGCGGCTTCGAGGTCTGCAAGCAGCTCAAGGCCGATCCGGCCACGCGCGGCATCATGATCCTGATGGTCACGGCGCTGAACGAACTGGGCGACATCGAGCGGGCCGTCGAAGCGGGCACCGACGACTTCCTGAGCAAGCCGGTCAACAAGCTGGAGCTGCTCAAGCGCGTGGAAAACATGCTCAAGCTGCACCACGTCACCGACGAAGTCGAGCGGCTGCGGCAATACATCGCCCAGATGGAAGACGCCGCCGGTCCCCGCTGCTAGCAGCTAGGCCCACTGCCTCGTCGGCCCGGCGAGTGGCCTTGCCCGGCGGGCCGATTCTGCGATATATGGTCCTTCCGCCCGGGCACGCAGCTAGCATTTTGCTGTTTTGGAAATATCGATTTCTGTCGAGACAAGGACGTCTCTCATGTCCCGGACCATCGTGGTCGTGCCTTGCTACAACGAAGCCCAGCGGCTCAACATGCGCGCCATTCAGGACTTCGGCCGTCGCACGCAGATGGCGGAGCTGTTATTCGTCAACGACGGCAGTCGCGACGAGACGCTGGAACTGCTCGAGCATCTGAATGCCACCAACCCGCGCCGGTTCAGTTTTTTGCACCTGGCGAAAAACGGTGGCAAGGCCGAAGCCGTGCGGCAGGGTATCCTGCTGGCCATTCGCTCGGGGGCCGACTACGTGGGCTTTTGGGATGCCGACCTGGCCACGCCGCTGGCGGATATCGAGCCGTTCTGCCACATTCTGGACGGCAAACCGCAGATCGACGTCGTGATCGGCACGCGGATGCGGCTGTTGGGCCACGCGATCGAGCGCCGCCCATTGCGTTACGTGCTGGGGCGGGTGTTCGCCAACACGGCATCGGTGGCACTGGGCACGCGCGTGTTCGACACGCAATGCGGCGCGAAGCTGTTTCGCGTCACGGAGGCCACGGCCGCGCTGTTCGAAAAGCCGTTTCTCGCGCGGTGGATTTTTGACGTCGAGATCTTTGCCCGCATGAAGCGCGATCGCCGGGCCGCCGGAGCGGCGCCGTTGCGCGAGGCGATCTACGAGTTTCCGCTCGACGCCTGGCGCGACGTGGCCGGCTCGAACGTCAAGGGGAGCGACTTCGCCAAAGCCACGCTGGAGCTGGCGCGCATCTGGTGGACCTATCTCCGCCCCGGAGCACCGCAGGCCGCCCCTGCGCCGGCCGGCACGGGCCGAATTCCGGCGCCGGCCCCCACGCACGATTCGCACCGCGATCAGAAGGCGGCGTGAGGCGCGGCGCGGTCAGCGGAGGCGAGCGTCGGAACGCGCCTTCGACAGCCCACAGGCCCGCGACATGCGAAACCGGTTGTCGGCGAAGGCCCGATAGGCCGCATTAAAGATCGAGCGGGTGCCCGGCAGGGTCGACAACAGGTACATCGGCGCGGCCCACCAGACGTGCTTCATAACGTACCGGTAAACGTCGGCGCCTTGCAGCCGGCGGCCATCCCAGAGGATCAGCCGCAAGTCATGCACGAGTTGATCGTAGGGTAGGTCGAAAATTGGGTTCACCCACGCACTTTGCAGTGGAGCGATCTTGAATCCTTGCCTTTGCAGCGGGCGCTTCCAAAAGCCAATCCAGACACTGCACAAGCCGCACGCGTCGTCGTACAAGATGCAGCCGCGAAAACGCCGGTACTGTCGTTTTCTGTTCATCAGGCGACCTCAATGCCAGCCATACGCGTCGCGTCCCTCGCGCGGTCCGCTCAACGCGTACTGGAGGTACCGCAACCGGCGGGTCACTTTCACAGGGCGGTCAACGAGAAGCGGAACGAGCGAACCGGTCGTCACCAGCGCGGCTTAGAAGCTGATGGCGTGGCGGGCCAAGAGCACGCCGGCGGCCACGATCAGGGCCACCAGCGTGGCGGCGAGTTGCAGACGGCCTTTGTGGGCGCCGTCGGTTTTCAGGTCGAGCTTCAGATAGCCGTATAGCGTGCTCAAGAGGGCCAGCACCAGCACGGCCCCACCGCCCGTGTACAGCAGTCGATGCTGCACCACGGCGTTGCGCCACTGCCGCTGGAAGTCGGCCCGGGCGCGGTCATCAAACTCGAGCCGGGCGTGCAACTGGTGCATAGGGCCGACCGACTCGGATTGCACGATTTCGGCGTACTCGTCCTTTTTGAGATTGTGCTTGATGTAAGCCAGCGAGATGCCTACGAGGTTGGCGGCGTCGTCCTGTCCCAGATACTCGTTGATGTAGTAGTCGACCGAGTGCTGCATGGCTTCGTCGAGGGCCCGCTGGCACTCGGGAACCGAGACGTAGCGACCCGAGGGGACGCTGATCGTGTACACGCCCGAAGACAAGCCCGGCGGGGCATCGACCCAGTCCGGCCGGGGTGCAGCGACCGTGACGGCCGGAGCGGATGGTGCATACCGATCGGATTCCGCGGCGGGTTGGCTGGCTGTGGCGACGGGTTGCGCCGGCGCAGACGCGGCGTTGTTTTGCTCGGCGGTGACTGGCAACGCCTTGAGTGATGTGTCGTCGTTGGTGTTGCTGTCTGTATTGTTTTCGTCGTTGTTCTCGGAGTTGTTGTCGGCCTCGTCGTCGGATTCGACTTTGCCGTGATCGGCGACGGGCGCGGCTGGAGCGGCCGAGGCGGCTTCTTCGGCCGCGGGAGCCTGACTGTCGACGGCTGCGGCGACTTCGTTGGCCGGGGCTTTGGAAACGGGGTCTTTGGCCAACTCGGCCGAGACGGGAATCTCGCCCGCTCGAGGCGGCAACTCGTCGTCGTGCAACTCGTGATCGGTCGGACGATAGGGCCGCAAGGTCGGACGTTTGGCCCGGCCCGGGGAGTGCCGCCGCGCTTCCGGATGACTCTCATCCAGACGCACGACTTGCACGTCGTCGGAAATCGAACGGGGCGGCTCACTGAAGAACGTTACGAGGGAATACAAGATGGCTCCCACGCCCAGCAGGGTCACCAGCTTCAGCGCCCCGGCCGGGTCCGCTCGCGGCCGAACAACAGCGCACCCAGGATGATCAGCACGGTGCCCAGCGAGATCAGCATCCAGTGGGGATGCGCTTCGACTTTGCCGTGAGTGACGGGCCGAGCGAAGACCTCGCCTTGGTGAAAGCTTTCGTCGAAGTCGAAGTCAAAGTCGAAATCATCCGGCGTGTTGACGTTGACCACCGGCGATTCGACGCGCGACTCCGAGCGGTTCCACAACACGGCTACGCCGGCCACGACCGCGGCGATGCCCAGGATGCGCAAGATCATGCCGCCAAAAGAGCAATTGGCCCGGCGGCATAACGTGCCTGCCAGGAACATTACGCCCACGACGACCATGACAATTACGCCCAATCGGAAGTGCACGACCGGCATGAAAGACAAGAGCGTCATTGCGGCAACTCCGTACGCTGGGCCGTCTGCGACCGGTCTTGCGGCTGCACTTGCGGTCCGGCCAACTGCACCGACGTGGAAATGATCGCGGCCACCATCACGCCCCAAGGCTGGGGAAACTTCCAGATCCAGTCGACGATCCAGGCCCCCAGCACGCAGGCGCCCACGCTCCACACGCTCAGCCGAGTGCGGCGCAACGGGTCGGCTAGCCGCCACCAACGAATGCCCGCGAACAGGGCTCCGAAATACGCCAGGTACGCACCGAGCATCGGGCCCTTGGTGTCGTAAAAGTTCTTGCTGAAGTCGAACAGCGTGACGTTTTGCAGTTGGGGCGAATCGGTAAACTCGACCAGCAACTGCCCCGCGCCCAGCCAGGCCACGGCACCCACGCCCATGCCGAGCACCAACAGTGTGACACGGCGCAGGGTCTGGTCGCCACGCGTCCCTTCCCAGAACTTCGCCGGGATGAGCACGGCCCAGGAGCCGAGCACACTGGTGAGCGCCAGCCACGCGAATTGATTCTGTTCGACGCTCGTATCCCCGCGCAGCAGCACGGCCACGATGCTCATGACCATGCCGATCAAGGCGGCCAGGATCAGCGAGCCGGCCAGATCGGCCAGCCGCTCGCGCGTGGTCTTGACGACCAATGCCTCGGCGGCCTCTTCGCGCCAATGCTTGCGCCGCTTGTGCTTCCAGTGCCGCGCCGAAGCGGCCCGCCAATCGCCGGAGGCGTTGCCGGTGGCTTGGCGGCACATTGTCAGCCGCCTGGGGCCGCGGAGCGTAAGCAGTGGCCGAGGGATCGGCCGGCCGCTGCGGGCCGCCGGGTGTCGCGGGACCGCGCGGCGGCACCGGGTACGGGCCGCGAGCCGGCTGGAGATTCCGCTTTCCGCGAGATTCGTGCTGCAGCACGACCGCGCGAATCACGCGGTACAGCACGTACATCGCGACGACCGGCACGATTAGTTCGAGCACCAGCTTGGCGTTGATCGCCAGGGCCGCGCAGCCAACGACCGCCACGGCCACCTTGGCGGGCGTGTTCAACGCGTCCCAGGAATCGCGGGCATTGCGCCAACCGTCGCGCACCGCCCGCCATACCGGCTCGTCATCCGCGGGCGCCTGGGCCGCTCCGGCCGCCACGGCGGCGGGGGCCGCTGCACCAGGTCGGGGTTCCGGCGGCGGGGGACCGGCCGCCTGCTCATCGGGCGAGGCCGGTTGTTCGTGGGCGTAGCGCGTTTCCTTGAGCGGCGGGCGATAGGCCATCGTGGCGGCCAGCGGCGGCAAGGCATTGAACATCTCGGCCACGCTGCCAAATCGCGTAGTCGGATCCTTGGCCAGGCCCGAGCGATCACCGTGCGATAGGCCTCGGGTACGTTTTCCAGCGAGGGCTCGGCCGTGAGATGCTTCATCAGCACTTCGCCGACGCTTTCGCCCTCGAACGGCACTCCGCCGGTAAGCATTTCGTACAGGATGACGCCCAGGGCGTAGATGTCGATTTCCTTGCCGTAGCGTCCGTTGGCCACTTCCGGGGCCATGTAGTGCACGGTGCCGATGCTTTCGGTCTGTCCGCTGCGGCGACTGCACGAGATGAACTTCGACAGCCCGTAGTCGCCCAGCTTCACCTGGCCGTCGTCGCGAAAGATGTTCCCCGGCTTGAGATCGCGGTGGACGATGCCGTGGTCGTGCAGGTAGGCCACGCCGGCGCCGATTCCCTGCATCCAGTCGATCGCTTCGTCGAGCGGCAGGCCCTGAGGATGGCGATCGATCAATTCTTCCAGCGATTCGCCGACGGCGTACTCCATCACGACCCAGGTGTTGTCCTGGTCGTCCTGCTTGACGTCGTACAGGGCGATCAGGTTGGGGTGCTTGAGGTTGAGGCAATGGGTGACGCCGCGCAGCTCGACGTCCAGATTGTGGCGGATCAGCTTCAGGGCGACTTCCTTGCCGCCGTCGCTGACGGCGAAATAGACCTCGCCGAAGCCACCGCGGCCGATCCCCCGCTTGATCGTGTAGCCGTCGAGCGGCCGGGCGCCGCTGGCGTAGGTGAATTTCACCGGGCCGGTGCGGGGCGTTTCGTCGGCTTGTGTGGCGTGTGGGTCCATCGCTTCGTCAACGGGTTCGAACGAAAGGGCCGTGGCCTGGTTCCGCGAGAGCATGATCAACCTGCGCTTCCGGGCCAGGGGCGTCGCCGGTTGGGGGAACGGGCGAGCCCGGTCCCCAAACTAAGATTATGACACGCACCTACTGGCACCAAAATCAGATTTCCTCCAAACTGAACGAAAACCCTTCACCGTCCACGCGAGAATTCAAACCGAGCGGGGCTGGGCCGCCCTGATAACGCCGGCCGTCGACTTCCACAGGCGTGCTGCTGGTGCAAAACAACCCGCCGTGCTGGCGGTGCAGCACCACGTCGTGCGGCCACTGGCGGCACACCACGTGGTTGTTCGCGGCGGGCCCCAGGATCAGCGTATCGGCCATCAACAGCACGGCCGAACTCGACGGCTGCGTGCGATGATGACTGACGTAATCCAGCCGTGCCGTAGCCGAGAGCGGATGCGGCCGGGTGAAACGCAGTTCGAGGGCCGGCCCCAATTCGAGCAGGCTGCCGTTGTTGATCCAACTGGCCGACGTGATCAGCTGGTGGTTGAGCCGCACGTCGCGCACCGGCTCGATCACATAACCTTCCTCGTCGCGGCGGATCGTGGCATGATGGCGCGACAAGTCGGCCAGCAGCGGCAAGTCCACCGTGGTGTCGGGCACCGCCTGGCCTAAGCTCACCTCGTTGCCCAGGCAGACGAAGAAACCGCCCACCGCGTCGACCCACAGCAGGAGACGAGATTTCGGGGCTCGATGATTCACGGCGTTTTCGGTCCATGGTACGCAATCTGCCGATCGGGATGAAAGTGGCCGGGCCGAGTTAAACATCGTTGCGCTCCTTGCCACCGGGCGGGGCGACGGTCCCTGGGCCATCCACCAGCGCACAGCGCCGCGCGTTGCACCGCCAGGTAGCTTCGCCAATCGATTGCCAAGGCTCGTACCCCCGCCACCACGTCACCTACTTCTCTGTCGCCGCCGAATCGGTTCGCCCAACGCGTCGCGCCCTTGCCCGCTCGCCTCAAAAGCGGACTCGCCGACGCGCCAGCTCCTTGTCACCGTCTCGATACAGGGTGCCACTGCTGGCTCGTCCAGCAGGTGCAGAGCCTACGTGAGACACTGCTGGGCAAGCCGGCAGTGGCACCCCCATCGGTTGTCCTTTAGCGTGCCTCGGCCGCGGGCGACTTCGGCGACTTGCGTCGGTTCGCTGCCGGCTTCGGTGGTGAAATACTCGGTCACCTGTTCGACGATGTTCTCCGTCTCCGACTGCGTCGAGACGGGAATCTCGCCGTCAATGACCGGAGTGGCCGCCAGACGCTCGGCCACCTTCAGCCGCGTGCGAATGTCGGCGATCAGTTCCTTGACGCGTCCCAACTGGCTGTCGTCGATGTTGTGCTCGCTGAGAGTTTGGGCCACTTCGACCATCTTGTACTGGGCTTCCAACTGCTCGACGTCCACTTCGAGCTGACGCTTGGCGACGAGCATGTTTTCGAGCTTCTGCCGGGCGGCGTCGAGGCTGGCTCGGCGTGCCGACTGGATCTCGCGCAGGCTGGCCAGCGTGGCGTCGTGCGTCTTGTAACGCTCAAAGCGATTCGCCAGATCGACCCGCACGTGGGCCACGGTGAAGATGCGGCCGCCGTAATGGTAGGCCGGCTTCTTGGTGGCCAGGTCGTCCTTGAGCCGCATGATTTCGGCTTTTTCCTGGGTGAGCGTCTTTTCGGTCTTGGCGATTTCCTTGTCGAGCCGCTCGATCTCGACTTCTTCCTGGGCGATGACGTGCATGTTCTTGCGGATGTCGGGCACCAGGTTCTTCACCATCCGTCTGGCCCGTTCAATCTCGAATTCGACCGGAACGCTCGACTTGACGGAGTCTTTCATCCAGCCGAACGAGGTGGAGACGTAGCTGACGGCGTCTCGGCCGAAAAACAGCACCGCCAGCAGGCTCAAGCCCGCTGCGCCTACGAGGGTCTTCTTAATCATGGGTTGTTTCCTCCCGCAACGATGGGTCAACGACTACGGTGACGTCCGGCGGACGAGAACGCCGGTCCACGGAGCTATTCGCCGCGGTGGGACGGGGCTTGGCGGGAAAGGAAAGTTTTTTTAAAGACTTCCGCCGGTGGGGAGTCGATTTTTGCCATTTCGGTCCCGCAGACCCGTTTGTCGTTCCCGCCCAAATGGGTACGATGCGAGCGAAACGACGCGGTTTAGCCCGAAGCCAGCGGCGACGGCGGATTGCCTGCCCGAAGCCAACCCCCGTTCGCGATGACCCCGATATCCCAACAGCAACTGGCCCAAAAGGTTCACGCCGCCGGCGTGCAACTGGTACTGGCCGTCACCGGGGGGGGCAGCGGGGCCATCGCGGCTTTGTTGAGCGAGCCTGGCGCTTCGCGTTCGATCCTGTCGGCCACGGTTCCCTATGCCGCCGACGCGCTGGCCGAATGGCTGGGCAGCCACCCCGACGAATATTGCTCCCCACGGACGGCACGGGCCATGGCCATGGCCGCCTACCTGAAAGCCAAGGCCCTGGCTCCTGGGTCCACGACCTGCGGCGTGGCCACGACGGCCAGCCTGGCCAGCGACCGACCCAAGCGGGGCGAGCACCGGGTCCACCTGGCCTGGCAATCCGCCGCCACGACGGCCGCGGGCCACCTCGAGTTGCGTAAAGGGCGGCGCACCCGGACCGAAGAGGAAGCCATCGTTTCGGCATTGGTGCTCAACACGGTGGCCGAAGCCTGCGGAGTGGCGCTGCGGCTCGAGGTTCCGCTGTTCGAAGGCGAGCGCGTGGAACACGCACGCGTCGACGCGGCCGCCGACGAGCAGGATCTGCTCGCCGGGCGCACGGCGGCCATCCCGCGCGGCCGAGCGCGGGCCGACGAGCGGCCGCGGGCCGTGTTTCCCGGCGCGTTCAATCCGCTGCACGCCGGACATCGCAAGATGGCCCGCATCGCCGGCGAGCTGCTCGGATGCGAGGTGGCCTTCGAGATTTCGGTCGACAACGTGGACAAGCCACCGTTGGATTTCATCGAGATCGACCATCGGCTGCGGCAGTTTACCGAGGCCGAAGCGGTTTGGTTGACGCACGCGCCGACTTTCGTCAAAAAGGCCGAATTGTTTCCCGGCGCCACGTTTGTCGTCGGCGCGGACACGATCGAGCGCGTCGGCCAGGAGCGTTACTACGGTCATCCGGCGGCGATGCTCGACGCGATTCGCAGACTGGCCGAGAGCGGCGCCGGTTTTTGGTGTTCGGCCGCGAGATCGACGGGGCGTTTCGCACGCTCGACGAAGTGTCGCTCAGCGAGCCCCTGGCCGGATTATGCACCGGCGTGCCGGCCGAGAGATTTCGCGAGGATATTTCATCGACCGAGCTGAGGCGCCTGGGTCGCTCGCCAGGGTTGGAACAGATTTGAGCCGGAAACCCGCGTGACCCAGCCGGCTCGTCCGGCAGATGCGGGTCCCGCGCCACGCGAATAACGTAAGCTCGAATTGGAAACGGAGTACGCGAACTTAGGTCGACACGACGGCGCGTTTTTGAGGAGGACCGAGCTTTGATCGATCGGATGGAACCGGCGCACCACGTGGTGATCGTGGGCGGCGGCTTTGGCGGCTTGTATGCCGCCCGGCGGCTGCGGAAGGCCGGCGTGCGGGTCACGCTGGTGGATCGTCGCAATTTTCATTTGTTTCAGCCGCTGTTGTACCAGGTGGCCACCGGCGCCCTGTCGCCGGCCAACATTGCTACACCGCTGCGAGCCCTCTTGTCGCGGCAGAAGCACGCCAACGTGGTCCTGGGCGAAGTGGTGGATTTCGACCTTGCCGAGCGACGGCTGGTCTTGCGCGAGCATGCGCCGACGCTGCACTACGACACCTTGATCGTGGCCACCGGTTCGCAATTTAACTACTTCGGCCACGACCAGTGGCAGTCGGTCGCCCCCGGACTGAAGAGCCTGGAAGACGCGATCAACATTCGCCACCGCGTGCTGCGAGCCTTCGAGCAGGCCGAGCTCGAGCTGGACCGGCAGAAACAGCGGGAGTTGATCACGTTTGTCGTGGTGGGCGGTGGACCGACCGGCGTCGAGCTGGGCGGAGCCGTGGCGGAAGTCGCGCACTATACGCTGCGGCGCAAGTTTCGGAACGTCGATCCGGCCGACGCCAGGATCCTGCTGTTCGAGGCGCAGGACACGGTGCTGGGGATGTTTCCGCCCGAGCTGCGCGACAAGGCCCTGGCGTCGCTCAAACGAATGGGAATTGAGGTCCGCACCGGCGTGCGGGTGACCGACATTCGCGCCGACGGGGTAACGATCAAAACGGGCGACCAGACCGAGGACATCCGCGCCGCCACCGTGCTGTGGACGGCCGGCGTCAAGGCTTCGTCGCTGGGCGAGAAGCTGGCCGCGGCGATCGGCCAATCCACGGATCGCGGCGGTCGCGTCGCGGTGGAAGCGGATTGCACGCTGCCGGGGCATCCGGAGATTTTTGTGATCGGCGATCTGGCCAACTTCACCCAAGACGGCAAGTCCTTGCCGGCCTTGGCGCCGGTGGCCATGCAGCAGGGGCGATACGTGGCCGATCTGATCCGGGCCCGCCTGGCCGGCACGCCGCCGGAGGGGAAGTTTCACTACCACGACAAGGGGACGCTGGCCACGATCGGCCGCTCGACGGCCGTGGCCGACTTGGGCTGGATCAAGCTATCGGGCTTTCCGGCCTGGATCACATGGCTGTTCGTCCACATCATGTACCTGGTGCAATTCCAGAATCGGGTGCTGGTGCTGGTGCAGTGGGCGTTCAATTATTTCACCCGCGGTCGCGCCGCGCGGCTGATCACCCAGTATCCGAGCGACCCGCCAGACGCCGCGACGTAGGCGTTTTCGGCGGAGCTTCGCGCCGGCAGTGCCGGCGGAGACTCGGCGAATTCCAATTCCGGTCCGGAACTCTCAGCCGCCGGCGGGGGTAAATAGGTGCTCGTGCGCAGATTTGATTGACGGTCCGGCACCGGCGCGGCAAGATGACCCCCTCGGGTTCAAGCGCACGAGTGGCTTCGATTCGCGGCGCGAGCAGGTGCTGGTAGGGAACCTTCCACGCTTACAAGTTTTTAAGAAGGCGCACTGCAATGAAATCGTACTTGTTTCGCACGTTGTCCACCGCATTGATCACGTGTCTCGTGGCTGCGGCCGCACACGCGGCCGGTCCCAGCGGCACCTGGGAATGGACCATCAAGACGCCCAACGGCCGTGAAATTGAAAGCACGCTCACGCTGAAGGTCGACGGCGACAAGCTGACCGGCACGCTGGCCAGCGGCCGGCAGCAGCGCGAGACGGAGATCGCCAACGGCAAGGTCAAAGGGGACGAAATCAGCTTTGAAGTCACGCGCGAGCGTCAAGGCAACGAGTTCACGGTGAAATATTCCGGCAAGGTGGAAGGCGACACCATCAAGGGTAAGATGACCGGCACGCGACCCGGCGGCGGCGAAGGCCGCGAGCGTGACTGGGAAGCCAAGCGCAAGGCGTAATCGCCCCGCTTCGCTGATCTCAACACGACGTCGATCAGGATGACATGCAGGAGAAGTCCGCGTTGTCGGCCGCGTTGGCCGGCAGCGCGGCGCCGCAAGGGCAGGGACGCCGAGAAGCTACCGAGTTGCAAGCAGATTTCGATACTAGGAGGCTCTGTAATGCTCAAGCGAACCAGCCTGCTGTTGGCCGCCCTGGTGGCCCTGACCATGATGTCCACCGGTCGTGCCGCCGATCTGACGGCCGGCATGCAGACCGGTACGCCCAAGCTGAAGTCGATCGGACCTATCACGTTTGCGCCGCAAGGCATCCTGCTGGCCGGCGATCCGCAAGCCTCGACGATTTACGCCATCGCCACGGGCGACACCTCCGGCGGCAGCCCGAGCGAGCCGGTGCACGTGGAAAAGATCGACCAAAAGGTCGCCGCCCTGCTGGGCACCACGGCCGACGGGATCTTGATCAACGACATGGCCGTGAACCCCGAGACGGGAAGCACGTATCTGTCGGTCTCGCGCGGCACGGGACCGGACGCGGCAGCGGTGGTCGTGCGGGTCGATTCGATGGGGAAGCTGGCCGCGTTTCCGCTGGAGAACGTGAAGTACTCGAAGGCCGAGATTCCCAACGCGCCGAGCGACAACCGCAAGCGACAAGAGGTGACCACGGACCTGCAGTTCACCGGCGGGCAGATCATCGTCGCCGGGCTGTCGAACGAAGAATTCGCCTCGCAGCTCCGCGTGCTTGATTTCCCGTTCAAGAAGGTGGCCGGTGGCACGGGCGTGGAAATCTACCACGGCTCGCACGGCAAGCTGGAAACGCATGCCCCGGTGCGCACGTTCGCCGTGTTTGACATCGCCGGCGAGCCGAACGTGCTGGCCGCCTACACCTGCACGCCGCTGGTGAAGTTCCCGCTGTCGGATCTGAAGCCGGGGGGCAAGGTGCGACGGCACGACGGTGGCCGAGCTGGGCAATCATAACCGGCCGCTGGACATGATCGTCTACAAGAAGGCCGGCAAGGATTACCTGCTGATGGCCAACAGCGCCCGCGGGGTGATGAAAGTCGACGTCGCCCATATCGACAAGACCCAAGGCATCACGGACCGCATTCCGGACACGGCCGGTCTGCCCTACGACACGATCAAGGAGCTGCAAGGAGTCGTGCAGCTCGACAAGCTCGACCAGAACCGGGCGATGCTGTTGGTGAAAACGGACGCCGGTTCGTTCGATCTGGAATCGGTCGCCCTGCCGTAAGCGACGGCCGGCGGCCAGGGTTCTCGTAAAGCACAACGCGCAACGCGGACACCCGCCCGCGGCGTGCGTTGGTACGCCACGGGTGTTTGTCGTGGATGGGCTTGTCATGAATCGTCTCGCCTGGAATTGCCTGGCCGTCGCATTGGCGGCCGCGTTATTGGCGCCGCTGGCCGACGGGCAAACGGGAGCCGAGCCACCACGGATCGAATTGCGCAGCAGCGGCGACGCGCAGACGTTTGACGTCGTGGGGCTTTCGCCGGCCGAATTGGCCGCCTTCGAGAAGCTGCCGGCGGAGAAGCGGACGGCCGCTCTAGGGGTGTTCGTCGCGGGCGAACTCGACGATCCGCCGCCGGTGGCCGGCAGCGTCAAGGCCAGCGACGGCCTGGTGCGTTTCACGCCCCGCTATCCGCTGGAGCCGGGCGTGACGTATCACGTCGTGTTCGATCGGGTGGCGTTGGGAGCAGGCAATACATCGTCGTCGCCGGCCGCGATTTCGGCCGTGTTTCCGTTGGCCAAGAGTGATGCCGAGCCGACCACGGTCGTCGAGCACATCTATCCCTCCGGCGACGTGCTGCCGGAAAACCAGCTCAAGTTCTACCTGCACTTTTCGGCCCCCATGAGCCGTGGCGAAGCCTACCGGCACATTCATCTGCTGGACGCCGCCGGGCAGGAGCTCGAGGCGGTGTTTCTCGAACTGGGCGAAGAGCTGTGGGACGGCGACCACCGACGGTTCACGCTGCTGTGCGACCCGGGGCGCGTGAAACGAGGGCTCAAGCCGCGCGAAGAGCTGGGGTCCGTGCTCACGGCCGGCGAAAGCTACACGCTGGTGGTCGACGGCGACTGGCGCGACGCCAGGCGAATGCCGCTCAACGCAGGGGCGCGCAAGGGCTTTTCGGTGGGTCCGCCCGACGAAACGCCCATCGATCCGGCCCGTTGGCAGATCTCGCCGCCGGTGGCCGGCAGCCACGCTCCGCTGGTGGTCCGTTTTGGCGAGCCCTTGGACCATTCGCTGCTGGAGCGGATCGTGTGGGTGACGAACAGCGAGGGAAAAAAGCTGGCCGGCACGATCGCCACCGGCGACGATGAAGCCTGCTGGCAATTCACCCCCGCCGAGCCCTGGCCGGCCGGCAGGTACAAGCTGTTGGCCGAAACGACGCTCGAGGACCTGGCCGGCAACGCCATCGGCCGTCCGTTCGAAGTCGACGAGTTCGACCAGGTCGACCGGGCGATCGAGACCAAGACGATCGAGCTGCCGTTTACGGTTGGCGAGCCGTGAGTCCTTGCTGCGCCAGGCGGGCTTCGAGGAGCATGATTTCGGCCGTCTGGCGGTGGTATTTTGCCAGGTAGTAGTCCTCTGCCTCGCCCACTTTGTCGGCCAGGTCGATTAGTTTTTTGAGCCGCTCTTCGATGCCCTTTGCGCGGTCGACGTACTGACGCACGGCGGCAATCTTCGCGTCATTCGTCTTCGACGCGGCCGTCTGCGCCTGGGCGAGCTCTTTGTTGGCTTCGAGCAATACGTAGAGCGCGATGTTGCCACCCTCGTAGGCGGCCAGCGTCGATTCGTATGCCTGTTGCGCGGTTACGGCGCGGGCTTTGAGCAGCGTGTGCAACCGGGTCTTCGAGCGTCGCTTGATCGGTCGTCTTGTCCGCGTCCGCCGCAAACAAGAGCGTGGTGCCGATGGGAGCGAACAGCGCCATCGCGGCGAATAGCAAGTGTCGGATCTTCATCGCCAGTTCTCCTGGATCAAGAAGCGCGGCGCGAGGCCGTGATCAACCTCGCAATTCTAGCACGCCCCGGGAAGACGGCCCCCAGCGGTCAGGTATCGCTCCACTTCGGCGGGCGGTGCTCCAGAAACGCCTTCATCCCCTCGATGGCGTCGGCCGCCCCGGCGTTTTCGACCATGATCTTTTCGGTCAGCGCGTACGCCTGTTCCACGTCGAGGGACAGCTGGTCGTAGAACGCCTTTTTGCCCAGGCCGATCGTGTAGGGGCTGGCCGCGGCGATCTGTCGGGCGAGCGCGAGCGTCGTTTCTTCCAGCTCCGCGTGCGGCACCACGCGATTCACCAGGCCGATGCGCTGGGCCTCGCGGGCCGGTACCGGCTCGGCGGTGAGTAGCATCTCCATGGCTTTCTTGGGACTCACGACGCGCGAGATGGCCACGGCGGGCGTCGAGCAGAACAGCCCGATCTTGATGCCCGGCGTGGCGAAGCTGGCCTCTTCGGCCGCCACGATCAAATCGCAGGTGGCGGCCAACTGGCAACCGGCCGCCGTGGCCAGTCCCTGCACCTGGGCGATCACCGGCAGCGACAGTCCGCGAATCATTTGCATGGCCTGCGTGCACAGCGCGAAAAGCGATTCGCGTTCGGCGTCGGTCGAGGCGATGATCTCGCGCAGGTCGTGCCCGGCGGAGAAGACGCGCCCGGCGGCCTGCAGGATGACGCACTTGACGTCGCCGTCGGATTCGGCGGCGTCGAGCTGCGCGATCAACTGGCCCAGGGCCATCCGCGACAGCACGTTGCGCTTGTCAGGATTGTTGAGCGTCACGAGGCCGATCTCTCCGCGGGCTTCAAACGTGACGACTGGCTTTTCCACGATCTCGCCGCCGACGCGAGGCCGGCGCTCCTCTTACGGTTCCCGGTGCTCAAGACTCCCTAAGGTCAAATCCAGATGTCGCTCGTCGAGTCGCCGCCGGGGAAGCGCATCTCGTGCGCCCGGACCGAACCGCCGGGTTCACGGCCGAAGTCGACGAAGAAGTTTTCATTCAGCCGCATGCCACCGGCCGGATCACAGTCGATTTGCAAGAGCGTCGAGCCGGCCTTTCGCATGTCGGGATAGAACTGGTCGTCCCAACTGCTGTAGAGCGAGTTGGTGACGTACAGCCGCCGGCCGTCGAGGCTGAGCTGCAACATCTGCGGACCGCCAACGAAGTCGCGACCGCGAAACTTGCCGGAGCGGCCGATCACGCCCCCCAACCACAACCGCCCGGTGAGCTTGGGCCGCGCAGGATCGGTGATGTCGTATTGCCGCAGGTCGCCGTGCAGCCAGTTCGAGAAATACAAGTAGCGGTCGTCCATCGACACGAGCAGATCGGTGATCAGGCCCGGCACTGGGAACGGCCAACCTTCGGTTTCGACCGGTTCGACTTCGATCACCTTGTCGACCTGCCACTGGCCGCCCGTCTTGTGCCAATGCCACATCGTGCTCGACAGCGCGGCGCCGACAAAGCCGTGCGTGCTGTCGGGGTTGTGATGAAAGCGGACTTCCAGCGGAATCAGGCCGGTGGGACCTAAATCGAACTTGTGGGAAAGTTTCTTCTGGTCCCAATCCCAGAAGCAGAGCGAATGGCCGTACTTGCCGGCTTCGACGTCCTTCAGGTCGAACCCGGGGCGGAACGTGCGCGGGGCGGCCCATTCACTCGACACCATCACGTTGTGCCGCGGCTGGTACCAGAAGTCGTAGTTGAACACCAGCCCGCTATCCGCGGGCTCCCAGCGGCCGACGACGTCGAACTTTTCGTCGAGCAGCAGGAAGCCGCCGGGGGCGTTTCCTTGGCCGTCGCCCAGCATCGAAATCATGATCCTGCCGTCGGGCAGGCAGTGCACGGTGTGCGGCGCGGTGAGATTCGTCTTGCCGACGATCTCGTCGGGCTCGATCACCTTGTGCATCTTTGCCGCCCGGGGGTTCTGGGCGTCGATGATGTGAATCCGGCCCGAGGCAAAGCCGGGCACGACCAGATAGCGCCGCATGTGTTCCTTGTCGCCGTGACAACTGCTGCAGGCGTTCCAGCCGAAGTGATGCAGCTCGTCACCGACGTTGGGCATCAGCACCCGCTGGACGACTTTCGAGTAGGTCGGCGAAGCCGGGTCAACGTCGACCACCGCCAGGTAGTCGGGCCGGGTGTCGTCGATGCCCACGCGCAGGGCCATGACGAACATCTCGCGTTCGCGGGGCGAAGCGATCGCCTCGGCAGGCGAGGCGTAGGTCTGGCAAGTCGCGGCGGAATCATTTTCATTTGCCCCCGCCAAGCGCGATAGCGCGCTGCCCGACATAGTCAGCGAAGCGGCGGCCGCCAAAAACTCCCTACGTTCCATGACGAGACTCCCAGGGAAGAAAGGACGCACGAAGGGATCGCCAACGCATGTGGACGTTGCATAGGGCAATTATATCTTTTCGCGGGCCGGCGTCGCGGCTTCGGCCGGCGCGGGTTTCCGCCGGACGAATTGCTGAAAATCGGACAGGTTCCGGGGTGGAATCGCCACTCGCAGGGCGTTGACGACGGCCAACAGATCGATCACTTCCTGGGCGATGGCGCCGGCCACGGGGGGCAGGTAGCCGAAGGCCGCCAGGCCCATGCCGCCCAGGCTGAGCGCCATGCCCCCCAGGGCGCTTTCCAGGGCGATCGTGCGCATGCGGCCGCCGATGTGCAGAAACTCGTCGACCCGGGCCAGCGAGGTATCCATGATGACGGCTCCGGCGGCCTCGGCCGTGATGTCGCTGTGCTGGCCGAAGGCGATGCCCACGGTGGCGGCCGTCAGGGCCGGGGCATCGTTGATCCCGTCCCCCAAGAACAAAGTACTGCCCGCCGCCGTTTCGCGCCGCACCAGCGCCAGCTTGTCCTCGGGGCTCTGGCCGGCGAAGACTTCGTCGATGCCCACCTGTTCGGCCAGGTAGCGGACCTCGCTTTCGCGATCGCCCGAGACGAGCAACACGCGGCGGACGCCATGCCGGGAAGGCAGATGGCCGACGAACCGCGAACCCTCGGGCCGGGCCTCGTCGCGAAAGGCATAGGTGGCGGCATAGCGGCCGTCGACGGCTACGCAACATTCCAATCCGCCCGCCGAAGGCGGAAACTGGCCGGCTGCCTCCGGGATCGACGGTGGCCAGTTTCGCGCGGTTGGTGATCCATACTTCGCGGCCGGCCACGGTGCCGCGCAGCCCGGCGCCGGCTTGTTCGCTGACGGCCGCGGCATCGGCCAGGGAGAGCCCTTCGCGGCGGGCTTCGTCCAGGATGGCGGTGGCCAGAGGATGCTTGCTGTAACGTTCGACGCTGGCGGCATAACGCAGCACCTCGCCGCGATCAAAGGATTGGGCCACGTGCTGGGCCACGACGTGCGGGGTGCCGTAGGTCAGCGTGCCGGTCTTGTCCAGAATCACCACGCGGCAATTCCGCACCTGCTCCAGCACCGCCGGATCGCGGATGATGATCCCTCGCCGGGCAGCCAGCGAAATGGAACCGATGATTGCCACCGGGATGGCGATCAACAGCGGGCAAGGGGTGGCCACGACCAGCACGGCCAGAAACCGCAACGGCTCGCCGCTGGCGGCCCAGGCCGCCACGGCAATCGCCACCGCCAGCGGCGTGTAGAAGGCGCCCAGCCGGTCGCCCAGCCGGCGAATCTGCGGCCGGCGCTGTTCGCTGTCGCGCATCACCTGCATGATCTTGGCGTAGCGCGAATCGACCGCCAGCCGGCTGGCTTCGATCGTCAGCGCCGAAGACCCGTTGATCGCCCCGGAGAGGACGGCCGAGCCGGGCGTTTTCGACATCAAGTACGGTTCGCCGGTCAAGTACGATTCGTCCATCGTGCCGTGGCCGGCCACGACGACGCCGTCGACCGGACAGATCTCGTGCGGCAGCACGACCAGCCGATCGCCGACGACCACGTCGCCCAGCGCCACGTCCGCGAGATCGCCGTCCGCCTGGCGATGCGCCACCGAGGGGACGCGGCGCGCCAGCGCGTCGAGCACGCTGGAGGCGCGGCGGACTGCGTAGTTCTCAAGGGCCCCGCCGCCCGACAGCATCAGCACCACGAACGTGCCGGCCAGGTACTCGCCCAACAGCACTGAAACGACAATCGAGATGCCCGCCAGCAGATCGGAACCAAACTGGCGCCGCCAGACGCGGGCCAACAGGCCGATGACCAGCGGCGTACCTCCCAGCACCAGCGCCACGTAGAGCGGAACGTTGGAGACGGCCGCCGCCGCGCCGGACGCGAATCGCAGCACCAGATGCACGCCGATCGCCCCGGTGGCCAGCACGGCGATCCAGCCGTCAAAACGCTCGGCCAGGTTCGCACCGAGCAAACGCTGTGCGGGGCCGCGTGCGGGCCTGGCAGCGGGCTCGACGGTAGCGGCTACGGGTTTCGTGGCGCGGTCTCGGCGGTGCTGTGGCGAACGACCTTGTGACAATTCACGCAACTCAGCGTTAATTGAACGTAAGCCAGGGCCGCCGCGTCAAGCTGTTTGTCGTCGGCCGCGCGGGTGAGTTGCTCGTTGGCGTTGGTAAAGATCCGCAATTGGCTGCGATACTCCGGCAGGCTGGCCCGGACCCAGCGCTCCATTTGAGTCAAGGCGCTCATCGAGCGGGCGTTTTTGGCGATCTCGGCGTAGTCCTCCTTGGCCAGCGCTTCGAGGATCCGCTGGCTGTATTCGAGCTTTTTCTGCATCCAAAAGCTCGTCTTGTCTTCCTGCTCCTCACCCGCCAGGGCGACGGAGGTTCCCAGCGAGATCAACAACGCCACGGCGACGGCACAACCTGGTTTCATCGATAAACTCCTTGTATGGAGACGAACCCCTAAAAGTCAGGCACTTCGTGCTGCACGGAGTGCCTGACCTACGCAAGGCGTGACATTGGAAGCTTGACATTTTTAGCAATCGGCGGGCCGGCGGCCCTGGGACAACTTGTTTCCCCATTGTCGACGGTGCTTGCCGTGCGAGCTTGCGGCCTTAAGCTGATAGCAGCGTGCGGAATCGCGCGTGGCGCGCTTCCGTAGGCACATTTGCCCCGGCATGCAGGGCCGACCGGCCTAGGTAATACTTTAGCACGGCCGGCACGCCGGACGGTGGCATAAGGATTGCACGACAAGTTCATGAAAACAGGATTTTACCCGACCATGTTTGAGTTGAATACGTTGCTGGTGCCGGTCGATCTGTCCGCCACCTCGCGCGGGGTGTTCGAGCACGCCGTCGAGTTGGTGCGCGGCGACGACGCGGCGCTGATCTTGATGCACGTGATCGATCACGCACTGGCCGATTTTGCGGCCGGGCTGGGTTTTGAGCCGCGCGATCAGATCATCGAAAAGATGCGCAGCCGAGCCGAAGCAGATCTGGCCGAACTGAAGGCGCTGGCCGGCGACCGTGTGGAAGTGGATACCATCATTTCCGAAGGAATTCCGTTTGTGGAGATCCTCCGCAAGGCCGAGGATTTCGAAGTCGACGCCATCTTGATGGGCCGCTTCGGCACCCGCGGGCCGCTGGAGAAACTGCTGTTTGGCACGACGGCCGAGCGGGTCATGCGCGGATCGCTGCGGGCCGTGATCGTGATCCCCGTGGAAACATGAGTCGCCGAGAAATGGGCTCGTGGCAGTTGCGCAGCTTTCAAAGCGCGAGCTCTCGCGCAGGCGCCGGATCAACTCGGATGTTTGGGCATCGTCCAAGTGCAGCGGATTCACGAGCAGCTTGGCTTCGCTCAGCAGCGCATGGCCGACGTAGCAGGGAGGAGAGCCGGCTCGCAGGCGGCGGCAGACTTCCATGGCCGTGCGGCCGAGCGTTTCTTCGTCGAGCGTGATTTGCAACAGCGGCAGGCATTGATCGTCGATTTGTTCGATGCGGCAACTCACCGGGCCCGCGGCGAGCGCCTGTGCGATGGTAGCCAGCCGGCGACGATCGTCTGCCAGCCGTGCGCCAGATTCCCCGCTGATGAACGCTTCGAGCGCGACCAGCAGGGCCACGATTTGCTCTTTCGATACCTTCAGCCCGCGGCCAATACCGTGCCGCGGCGGGCCGGCGAGACGCTGGCGGTCGATCAAGGAATCGGGCGGCTGCCACAGCTCAGCGTGATCGTCCATGTCGAGCATCTGCACCGCGGCCGATGAAATCAGCTCGCGGCGGCCGCAGAGGATGCCCGTGGCCTGGGGCCCGGCGATGGCCTTGCCGCCGCTAAAAGCCACCAGGTCGGCGCCGGTGGCGGCGATCGCTTTGAGATTCTCTCTGGGCGGCAGCTCGCCGGCGGCGTCCACCAGCACCGGCAAATGGTGCGCGTGCGCCGGCGGACGACATCGGCCAGCGACACGTGCGACCAGTGCGTCAGGACGAACAGCACGCCGGCGGTGCGCGGGCCGAACGCCGTTTCGTATTCCCAGGCCGCGACGCGTCGCACGCCCGAACCGGCCGCCAGCTCGTGAAAGCCGACTTCGACCAGCCGCGCGCCGGCGGCTCGCACGGCGTGGTCGTAGCCATTGCGATGCTCGCGGGCCACGACGAACTCGTTGGGAAAGCCGTCGGATTGGGGCAGGCGCTCGATCCGGCCCAGATCGTGCCCGGCGAGCATCGCGGCCGCGCCGAGCGTGAGCGCCGCGGCCGCGCCACTGGTGACCAGGCCGGCTTCGGTGCCGGTGGCCGCGGCGATGCGGCGGCAGGCGATGCCCTGCAATTCTTCGAGCGGCACGCACTCTCTGGCGGCCTGGCAAAAGGCCTCGAGCGTGGCGGCGCTGATCGGTGCGCCGCCCAGGCGGGTGACGGCGCCCGTGGCGTTGATGATCGGCTGCAAACCAAGTTCTTCGTAAATGCCCACGGCATGCTCCGCCGAAAACGTCGATGGCCGGATCGCCGGCGTTCGCCCGGTGAAACTTCGCGAGCCATTGTAATTGGACCCCGCGAGCGTGTCGCCGGAGGCCGCGGGAATTGACGTCGGTGCGGCGGTGAGGCGGGGCCGATTGAGCGGCGCTGGCGGGCGTGTATGATGTGATTCGTTTGGGTCCGCTCTCTTCAGCCCACCTGCGTGGAGGCCCCGCCATGTCGATTCGCCGCCTGTATTGGATCGCTTTGTGGGGACTGTTGGCGGCAGTTTGTCCGGGCGGACCGGCGAACCGCGCGGCCCGCGGCGAGGATGGTCCGCAACGAGCGTACGAAAACCGGCTGACGCCGGTTGCCGATGCCGGGCCGCTGTTGGCCGATCATCCCGAGTTCGTCGAGCCGGTTCGCGAAACGCGGCGCTACGAGGCACCCTTGCTCGTCGACGATGCCGATGCCGACCTGCACGTCCGCGCCTGGCGGTTCAGCTACAATGCCCGTGGCATCGTCGAAATGCCCAACCGGCTGTCGGCGGCCCACACGGCAGTGATTATGGTGCATCCCTGGGGCATCGACGACGGCGGAGGTTGCGCACGCCCGAGCCGGCCGGAGCGGCCGATTTCTGCACGCCCGAGAAGAACCACCTGGCCGCCCGACACACGCGCGAAGTGATCGATCCGCTGCTGCGATCGCTGCGCGACAAAGTGGCGTTTGTCATGTACAGCCTGCCCGGCGGTGAAGATCCGATTCGCCGCAAGCTATACCGCTCGTTCACGCACCGGCCGAGCGACGCGGAGCGGCAAGACGGGAAGCGCGAACTGGACGAAAAGCTCAACGACTTTGCCTACGAGGGGGAACCGGTGCCGGCGCGGTTTAAGCTTTCGGCGGATCGGCCGGTGATCGACTATTTCCGGCAGTTCCGCGGGCTGGATGCCGGTCCGCGCTACAACAACGACGGCTTTTGGGACCTGCCGATTCCCGTGACGCGCGACGTCACCGTGGCGGCCGACGACGTGGTGATCTATGACGCGGCCGGTTACGAGCCGCTGCGCGATTTTCTCAAATCGCACGGCGTGCGGCACGTGTTGTTGACCGGTTACGCGACCGACATGTGTTTTTGCAAGACCACGGCCGGATACGAAAACCTGTCGCGCGATTTCAACGTGTTTCTGGTCGGCGACGCCACGCTGGCCACGTTTCCGGCCAATTCGAGTCCGCGGTTCGCCACCAATGCCGCGATTTCGTTCGCCTCGCTCGAACACTTGATCACGCAGGTTTCGTGGATCGAATACCACCGGCCGAAGAAAGATTCGCCATGATCGTTTCCGACGACTTCCATCCGATCGAGCGTGGCCACGACAACGTGTCACGGGCGTGCACAATCCCAACCCGAAGCGTGAGCGAGGATGAATGCTCGCCGTGCGACGCCTTGCTTACGCTTCGGGTTGGGATGTGGCTGGTATCCGCGGTAGGAGTGCAGATTCGCCACGGGGTGCCATGCACACGCTCGCGTGAGCATGCCGGCCGGGCCATAGCACTGCTCGCGCGTGTGCCATGTTCACGCTGGCGTGAGCATATCTGCCAGACAATTGCACTGCTCGCCGCTGTTGTGTTCCTCCTCACAACATCTTCCAACGCCATCGCCCAGCGGGGGCAATTTGACAAGACCCCCGTGCGTCCGGCGGACGAGGCCTATATCTTTGCTCCGCGCGGTTTCGACCGGCCCGGCAAATCGGCCGTGGCCCCGGGGCCGCACGCGGCGCGGCTGCACGTGACCATCGTCGACGAGCGGACGTTCGAGCCGACGTTTTGCCGCGTGAACGTGGTGGGGGCCGACGGCAACTATTACGAACCGGCCGACAATCCGCTGGCGGACTACAGCCTCACCGGCACGTGGCCCGACCGTCTGGCGGGCAATCGACCCGCCAAGGCTCCGATTCGCTACTTCGGCCACTTCTTCTATACGTCCGGCCAGTTCACAGTCGACGTGCCGGCCGGCGCCACGCGGGTCGAAGTGTGGAAGGGGTTTGAAGTTCATCCCGAGAGCCGCGAAATCGAGCTGGCCGCCGGCGCCACGGGCAGCGTCAAGCTAAGCCTGACCCGCAGCGTGCCGATGGCCAAGCGCGGCTGGTACTCGGGTGATCCGCATCTGCATTTTGCCCGCACCGGCGACCGGGACGAGCGGACGATATTCGATTTGCTCGCAGCCGAGGACATCCGCTTCGGCATGATCCTGGCCTACAACGAGACGAATGCTTATCCGGGCGTCATGCCGGAGCTGATCACACCGCAATTGCGCGGTCTAGGCAAAAGCTCGATTCGCCGACGCGGCGATTACCAGATTATTTCCGGGCAGGAATATCGCAACGTGGTGTTCGGCCACATGCTCGTGCTGGGGCGCGATTCGCTGGTGCTCGCCGGCGAACAGCTCGATCCGAACTTGGGGCCCGTGTTTGGCAAGATCGGCGTGGAAACGCAGGCTTTGGGTGGCTATGCCTTTCATGCCCACGGCGGTTACTCGCAGGAGATTTGGGCCGACCTGGTGCAGGGGGCGACCAACGGCGTCGAGCTATTGCAATTCGGCATCTACCGCGGCATCGGTCTGGACGGCTGGTATCACGTGCTGAACGCCGGCTTTCGCTTCCCGGGCATCGGGGCCTGCGATTATCCGGCCTGCCGCAAGCTGGGCGACTGCCGCACGTATTGCCACGTCGACGGCGTAGCGGACTTCGACAAGTGGCTGGCCGCGGCGGCCGCCGGGGCGAAGCTTCATGACCAGCGGGCCATTGCTGACGTTGGACGTCGACGGCCATCGGCCCGGCGACATCATCACGACCCCGGACGAGCGCCCACTGTCCGTCAAGACGCGGATCGAGGTGTACGGCGAAGTCTGTCCGGTGACCGACGTGCAACTGGTCGTGAATGGCCGCGTCGTGAAAGAAGTCTCGGCCCGCCCTGCCCCGGACGAAAGTCAGCACCTGGTACTCGAAGAGACGATCACGCTAGTGGAGCCGAGTTGGATCGCGGCCCGAGCGTTCTCCAAATCGCCCACCGGCAGCCCGGACGCCGAAGCCCACACAAACCCGGTGTACGCATATTTGAACGGCCGCCGGCCGTATGCCGCGGCCGACGTGGACTGGCTGATCGAGCGGCTCGACGAACAGATCACGGATCACCAGGCCCGCGACGTGACCGAGCGGAGCGAACCGGTCGAGTATTTCAACCGCTCGCGCGAGATCCTGTTGGCGATCAAAGCCAAGGGGGGATTGGCGGCCGACGAATCGCTCACTGAGGTGGTGGCTCGCCCCGCTGCCGATAGCTCCGATACATCGCCGGAAAAGGGGGCCGCGCCGAGTACGTCGGCCGAACCGGACGAGCTGGCCGAATTCCTCAAGCCGGTACTCCCCAAGTCGCCCGAGGAGGCTTTGAAATCATTCCGGGTGCTCGACGGGTTTCGCATGGAGCTGGTGGCGCAAGAACCGCTGGTCACCGATCCAGTGGCGGCCTGCTTTGACGAGAACGGTGGCATGTACGTGGCCGAAATGATCGACTATCCGTATCGGCCCAAAGAGGGTGATCCGCTGGGTCGGGTGCGATATCTGGAGGACTCCGACGGCGACGGCACCTATGACAAGAGTTGGAAGTTTGCCGAGGGGCTGGCCTGGCCCACGGGCGTGGCGTGTTGGAAAGGGGGCGTGTACGTCGCGGCGGCGCCGGACGTCTGGTATTGCCGCGACACGGACGGCGATCACGTGGCCGACGAGCGCCAGCGCGTGTACACCGGCTTCGGCGACCGCAATCAGCAGGGGGGCGTGAACAACCTGGCCTGGGGCGTGGATCACAAGATCTATGGCTCGGGCTCGACCAACGGAGGCGAGATTCGCCGGGCCGATGATCCCGACGCGGCGCCGATCAACCTTTCCGGCCACGACTTTTGTTTCGATCCGGTGACCGGCAAGTTCGAAACGATCACCGGCCGGCGACAGTTCGGCAACGCCTTTGACAATTGGTTCAACCGATTTATTTGCAGCGAGTCGGAGCCGTTGAACCACGTCGTGCTACCCGAGCAGTACCTGGTGCGCAATCCGTTTCTGGCAGTGCCCGAGGGGGTGAAGGATCTGTGCCGGGGGTGACGCCGATCTTTCGCATCAGTCCGGTCGAAAAGTGGCGCGAGATTCGTTCCAGCCGGCGGTTGGCGGCGGGCGTGCGCTCGCCCCAATCGGCCGGTGTGAGCCACAACGTGATGGACGCCGCCGCCGGACTGGCCGTGTATCGCGGCGATGCCTATCCGGCGGAATATCGGGGCCAGGTGCTGGTCGGCTGCTCGCAGAACAATCTGATTCACCGCCGCACGCTGGTGCCCCAGGGGGTTACGTTCAGCTCGTCCCGCGCCGACAAGGACGCCGAGTTCGTCAGTTCGACCGATACGTGGTTCCGGCCGGTCAATTGCGTGCATGCTCCGGACGGCACGCTGTTCGTGCTCGACATGTCGCGGGAAGTGATCGAATCGATCCACATCGCCCACGACGTGGTGGCGCATCTGGATTTGACCAGCGGCCGCGATCGAGGGCGCATTTATCGGCTCGCCCCGCCGGGTTTCACGCCTAAGCCGCCGCCCAAGCTGGGCGAGGCCGCCAGCGCCGAACTGGCGCAGTATCTGGAACATCCCAGCGGGTGGTGGCGCGACACGGCCTCGCGACTGATTTTTGAGCGGCAAGATCGCTCGATCTCCGACACGTTGCGCCGCCGGCTGCGCGAGGCGCCGTCCGACGTGGGACGAATGCACGTCCTGTGGGCGCTCGAAGGGCTGGGGGCGCTCGAGGATGACGATTTGCTCGCGGCGCTCGACGACAAGTCGCCGCACGTGCAGGATCATGCGGTGCGGTTGGCGGCGGCGCGCAACACGCAATCCGCGGCGATCGTCGAGCGGCTGCTGGCCTTGGCCGCCGATGACGACGCCGGCGTGCGGTTTCAGGTGGCGTTTGCCTTGGGCGAAATCGACGATCCGCGACGCGTCGCCGCTCTGGCCAGGATCGCCGTGCGCGACGTCGACGACCACTGGATGCAAACGGCGGTCCTCTCGTCGTGCCTGACGGTCACCGATGGGCTGTTGGCGGAACTGGCGGAATCCCCCGCCTTTCTGAAGGAGCAGCCGGCCGCTGCGTGGCTGGAGCAAATCGCCGCCATCGCCGGCGCGCGGCACGAACTGCGCGAAGTGCAGCATGCGCTCGACGTCGCCGCCGATTTGCCGGGCCACTCGCCGGCGCAACAGGCAATCGTGCTGGGCCTGGGCACCGGGCTGCGTCGCGCCGGCGATTCGCTGGCCACGGTGAAAGGGGACGCTTCGGCCGCGGCCGCCGGCATGCTCACCGAGCTGGCTGAACGCTCGGTGCGTACGGTCGGCGATCCCAAAGCCGGGGTAAGCCAGCGAATCAAGGCCGCGCGGCTGCTGACGCTCTCCGGTGCCCCGCAAACGGTCGGCGTGCTGCTGCCGCTGGTAGATCCGGCTCAGCCCGAGGCTTTGCAGTTGTTCGCGCTGGAAACGTTGGCCGGTTTGTCCGATCCGCAGATTGCCGACAGCCTGGCGGACGATTGGCAGCGGGCCACACCCGCGGTGCAGGAAGCGATCATTCGCACGTTGGCTTCGCGCACGCCGTGGGCGAGGAAGCTGCTCGACGCTTGCCGCGGCGGTCGCATCGGCGCGGCGCAGGTTCCGGCGTCGACCCGCGCGGCGCTGGCCAACCACGACGACGAAGCCGTACGCCAAAGTGCCCGGGAGCTATTTGCCGCCGATTCCGGCCCGCGCAGCGACGTGATCGATCGTTATCAATCGGCATTGTCCCTCACCGGCGATCCCGCGCGGGGCCAGCAGGTGTACCAGCGCGAGTGCACGACCTGCCACCAGCTCGGCGAGCGGGGCTTTCAGGTGGGGCCGAATCTGGCGCTGCGTGCGCAACCGGACCGACAAGGCCCTGCTGGAAGCGATTCTCGATCCGAACCGTGAAGTGCAGCCGCGCTACGTGAACTATGTCATCATCGACGACAGCGGCCGCACGATCACCGGCCTGGTCGCCGCCGAAACGGCCGCCAGTCTCACGCTGGCCCGCGATAAGGGCGTGCGCGAAACGGTGCTCAAGCAGAACATCGACGAGATCAAGAGCACCGGCCAGTCGCTGATGCCCATGGGGCTGGAGAAGAACATCGACGTGCAGAGCATGGCCGATTTGCTGGCGTTTCTCAACCAGGTGCGCTACGACGTCGGCACGCTGCCCGACTTTGTCGAGCCGGAGGAATAGATGCAAGCATCGCCGTTGCGGGTACTGACGCGCGTGGTTTTGTGGCTGGCGTGCGCCTGGGCCGTCGAAGCCTGCGCGGCTGACACGCTCGAACAGATCACCGCGGCGCTCCAGCGGCCGATCTTGCCGGCCGGAGAACCGCTGCGCGAAATCAAGGCCTTTGTCGCACCGCGAATCGTGCCGCCGCCGCGCGTGACCGATCGGGCGGAGTGGGAGCGGACCGCCGCGCGGTTGCGGCGCGACGTGCTGGACGGAATCGTCTTTCGCGGCCGCGCCGGCGCGTGGCGCGATGCCAAGTGCCGCGTCGAGTGGCTCGACACGATCGCCGGCGGGCCAGGCTATAAGATTCGCAAGTTTCGCTACGAGGCTCTGCCCGGCATGTGGATTCCCGCGCTGCTGTACGAGCCCGAGCGTCTGTCCGGCCGCGTGCCGGTGGTGTTGAACGTCAACGGGCACGACCCCGTGGGCAAAGCGGCTGATTATAAGCAACTGCGCGCCATCAACCAGGCGAAGCGGGGCATGCTGGCTTTGAACGTCGAATGGTTCGGCATGGGCCAGTTGCGCACCGACGGGTTTGCCCACGGCCGGATGAACCAGCTCGATCTGTGCGGAGCCAGTGGGCTGGCCCCGTTTTACCTGGCGATGTCGCGGGCGCTGGACGTGGGGCTATCGCACGAGCATGCCGATTCGGACCGAGTGGCCGTGGCGGGGCTCTCGGGGGGCGGTTGGCAGACGATCCTCATCAGCAGCCTCGACGAGCGCGTCACGCTCGCCAATCCCGTGGCCGGCTACGGCAGCTTTCACACGAACATCGCGTTTGACGACATGGGCGACTCGGAGCAAGCCCCCACGGACCTGGCGGCGCTGGCCGATTATACGCACCTGACCGCACTGCGGGCGCCGCGCCCCACGCTGCTCACCTACAACGCCAATGACGATTGTTGCTTCAAGAGCGCGCACACGCTCGGGCCGCTGTTGGATTCGACCAGTCCGGTTTATGCGCTGTACGGCGCGGCCGATCGATTGCGTTCGCACGTGAATCACGATCCCGGCACGCACAACTTCTTGAAAGACAACCGCGAGCAGCTTTACGGGGCGCTCGGCGACTACTTTTATCCCGGCGACACCGCGTACGTTCGGGACGAGATCGCCAGCGAATCCGAGGTGAAGACGCCCGAAGAGCTGCACGTTCCGTTGCCGGACGAGAACGTCGACTTTCAGCGGCTGGCGCGATCGTTGTGCCAAGACCTGCCACACAACGCGGAACTGCCGACCGACCGCAGCGCGGCCAACGATTGGCAATTCAATCGCCAACAGCGGCTTCGGGCCTTGCTCAGAATACCGCGGTACGAAGTCAGCGCCGCCGAGGAACATGCAGCCGACGAATCTGCCGGCGTCCGTTCGCTCACGTTTAGAATCGGCGACACGTGGAGCGTGCCGGCGAATGAATTCGCGCCGGCCGAGCCCGGCGACGCAAGCCGCGTGCTGG
This sequence comes from uncultured Planctomycetota bacterium, assembly GCA_963711515.1. GTDB lineage: Bacteria > Planctomycetota > Planctomycetia > Pirellulales > PALSA-1355 > CAVQEL01. Next base: position 108,834 of record CAVQEL010000027.1, read on the forward strand.
TAATTGCCGACGCCGGACGCGCGGCGGTGGCTTCTGAGGTGCAGCGGCTCGTGGCGGCCGGCCATCGCGTGATCGCGGCCGATCCGCTCCTGTGGGGCGAATCAAAACCCGCCGGCCAGGACCCGGACTACACCTTCGCCCTGTTCGTCGCTACCGTCGGCGAGCGGCCGCTGGGCAACCAGGCGGCGCAATTGGCCGCCATTGCGCGGTGGGCGCGAGCCCGGCAGGACAAGCCGATCGAGATCGTGGCCTTCGGCCCCAGGGCCGCCACGGCGGCGTTGGTGGCGGCGGCCATCGAACCGCAAGCGATCGCCGGGCTCGAATTGGGCGATGGCTTAGGAAGTTTCAAGGAACTTATCGAGCGAAACGTGGCCGTCGAAGCCATGCCCGAACTGTTCGCCTACGGCCTGCTGGAAGAGTGTGACGTCGCGCAACTGGTGGCGCTGGCGGCGCCGCGCCCGGTGCGGTTTCGCGATCTTTCGGAGCACGCGCGGCGAGCGCTCGCGCCGTTGGAAACATGGTACGCTTTGTTCGGCGCGAAGTTCGAACAACCCCAGTAACCTCCGTGGTGCAGGCACTCCGCGGCTGGCGTGAATCTCTAACGAGCCACATACAACAGAAACTGTCAGGCGCGGAGTGCCTGACCCACTTCGGAGCATCCATGTCTGTGGGGACACCGCTGTTGGCTGCGGAAACGGCGAGCGTGCCGTTGGCGCCTTTGGACTTCGTGCTGCTGGTCGGCACCGTGCTGGCGGTGACGGCCTTCGGCATGTGGGTCGGGCGGAAAGAAAAGGGCACCGCCGATTACTTTCTGGCCGGCAAGAGCGTGGCCTGGTGGGTCGTGGCCGGCTCGATCTTCGGCACCAACATTAGCTCGCATCATATGGTGGGCATGATGGGCGCCGGCCTGAAGGAAGGGTTTGCCCAGGCCAACTTCGAGTTCGGCGCCGTGTTCGGGCTGTTGATGCTTTGCTACTTCTTCCTGCCGTTCTACCGGCGGATGGGCGTGTATACGCTCTCGGAGTACCTGGGGCGGCGGTTCGACGACCGCAGCCGGCTGTTGTACTCGATCACCAACATGCTGTTTCTGTTGATCCAGATGGTGGCCACGCTGATCCTGGGCGCGCTCACCGTCGAAACGCTTACCGCCGGCTCGGAATATGAAATCAGCTACCGGTGGTGCGTGTGGCTGCTGGCCAGCGTGGCCGCGGCGTATACGATCTTCGGCGGATTGAAGGCGGTGATCTTCACCGACTTCATTCAAAGCATCCTGCTACTGGTGGGCTCGGGCACGATCGCGATCCTGGCCATCTGGCATCCCGACGTGGGGGGCATTTCGGGCCTGTTGGAAAAACAACCCGAGAAGTTTCACGTCTTTTTCGAGGCCAGCCACCCCGAGCTGCCCTGGACCGGCGTGCTGAGCGGGCTGATGATGCTCCACTTGTACTACTGGGGCACCAACCAGTTCATTGTCCAGCGTACGCTGGGAGCCCGCAGCGGCTGGGACGCGCGGATGGGCACGATCACGGCCGGCTTCTTCAAGCTGTTGATTCCCTTTCTGTGCATCGTGCCGGGGATGGCGGCCGGATATATCCTGGCCATCGACCCGGCCACCGAAAGCGACACGGCGTTTGCCGGGCTGACGCGGACGCTGCTGCCGGCCGGCTACGGTCTGGTGGGGCTGGTCATGGCCGGACTGGTGGGCGGAATTCTCTCGACCATCGATTCGATGATGAACTCCACGGCCACGCTGTTTACGTTCGATATCTACCGCAAGTATCTCGACCCCGAGGCATCCGAGATGCGGCTCATCTGGACCGGCCGCGTGGCGATGATGGCCATGGTCGCTTTGGCGATCGTGCTGTCGCTGTACTTCGGCCAGACGCGCGGAGGCATTTTCAACCGCATGGCCGACTACAACGCCTACCTAGTGCCCGGGGTGATCGTGGCCTATGTCGGCGGCATCTTGCAGCCCCGGATGACCCCCACTGGTTCGTTCGCCTGTATCCTGGCCGGCCCGCTGTTGTCGGTGCTGTTCGAACGGGGGGCGGCCGGGTTGTTCGATCACGAGCTGCAAGGCTTTCATCGGGCCGGACTGGCCACGGTGGCTTGCTACGTGGTGCTGCTGGCCGTGAGCCTGTTGACGCGAGGCGAGCGCGACCCCGAGCGGGAACATTACACCTGGGGCCGGTTCAAAGCCGAGCGGCAGGCCGATGAAGTCGCTCATCGAGCCTGGTGGCAGAACGACAAGCTGTGGGCCGTCGTTCTCGTGGCCGGCACGCTGTGGATGTGCTGGTTCTTCGCCTGAGATGCAGTCTTACCGTCGCGGACGCGTCGCGCGCTCGCCTGGTGCAGCTCGTTGTTCGTCGAGCAATGCGTTTCCGCTTCAGGCACCGCCAGGCAAGCCGGCAGTGTCACCCAGGTGCCGCCCGGCGGCGCGGTTACCTCGGAGCCAGGATGGCGACGATCCGCTTCCCCTGGTGCGACGGGGCGCTTTCGATCTTGCCGACGTCCTCCAGCTCTTTGATGACGGTGTCGATCACCTTGCGGCCTTCCTCGACGTGGGCCATTTCGCGCCCGCGGAAGATGACCGAGACGACCACCTTGTCCTTGTGCTGGAGAAACGTTCGTGCCTGATTCACCTTGAAGTGAATGTCGTGCTCGCCCGTCTTGGGGCGAACGCGGATCTCTTTGATTTTGCTGTGATGCGTGTGGCCTTTGGCCAACCGCTTCTTTTGCTGGTACTTGAACTTTCCGTAATCCATGATGCGGCACACGGGGGGCCGCTCATTGGGTGCCACTTCAACCAGATCCAAGTCCACCTCGCGAGCCTTCGCCAGCGCATCTTCGGTACTGATAATGCCCAACAACTCGCCATCGGCAGAGATCACCCGCACGGGTGAGATACGGATCTGCTCGTTGATCCTTTGATTGCGTTCTATACTCGTGCCCTTTCCAATAGACAGTGTGACAAAAACGTGAGCCACAAATCGCGACGCAGACCAGAGCGCCCTGGCGATTCCGCTGCGCGCCACGGGCGCACCCGGGGCGAAAGCCGCTTCGCAGATACCTGGAATATCGCCCAAAGTACCGGTGACAGTCAACCACCGCCGCGCACAAGTTTACCGCTTGTCGCGAAGTTGTGCATCTGCCGTTCACCAAAGGCGGGCCGGGGAGTCGTGCTCGCTCTGGGTGGCGCCAGACTCCCGCGGTCCGCCGGCACTGCGGGCAGGACTTTTGCTTGCACGCGGATTTCTCCCTACGATCGATAATGTCGGCACCCGCGTCGCACGGTCATGCGCCCGCGGGAGCTAGGCTTTCGCATGCATTACCGAAAGAGCGAAACCGGTCGCGGGAGGACGTTGATGCGGTTGCTATTGATCGGTCTGGCCCTGGCCGGCGGAATGGTGTTTGCCGTCTGGCTCGACCGTTTATCGGCCGCCCCGGCGGACGGAGAGGCCCAACCACCGCAAATCCGGGCCCAGGACCCCGCACGGGCGGCGGCAGGCGACCCGGCCCCTACTTTGGCCGATCTGGCGGCCGGCAAGCTGACAATGGTCGATTTGGGCTGGCCGCTCAACGCCCGGAGCGCCTACTGGCCGGGCGAGAACTACCGGCCATTTGAGCTGCACACGATCGCCACCCTGGAAAAGGACGGCGTGCTGTCGAAGGCCTTTTCGACCCCCGAGCATCTCGGGACGCACCTGGACGCGCCGAACCATTTTGAGCGCAATCGGCCGAGTGTCGACCAGATCCGCCCGCGGGATTTGTTTGCCCCGGGCGTCGTGATCGACGTCACCGGACCGGTCAGTACCGACAGCGACTATCTGATTTCGCTCGACGACGTGCGGCGGTTCGAGGCCGCGCATGGCCGGATTCCCGACGAAGCTGTCGTGCTGGCAAACACCGGCTGGAGCCAGTACTGGAGCAATCCGACTCGCTATCAGAACCGCGACGTGCGGGACCGGCTGCACTTTCCCGGCTATTCGCCCGAGGCGGTCGAATTCCTGATCAAGGAGCGGAACGTGCGGGGCGTGGGGCTCGACACGCTGAGCGTCGATCGGGGCTTGTCGCGCGACTTTCCGGTGCATCACCTGCTGGGCAAGGCCGGCCGGTACGGACTGGAGAACGTGGCGCAGTTGGACAAGCTGCCGCCGCGCGGGTTCTACCTGTTCGTCGCCCCGATGAAGATCGAAACCGGCACGGGTAGCCCGGTGCGGCTGCTGGCCGTCTTGCCTAACAGCCGTTGAAACTAAGCCATTGTGGCTTAGTTCAACCTCGCCAGGTGCGTAGCAAAGCTCCGCACGGCTCGCAAAATAACGACTTACGTCGTCATTTTGAGATCGCATCCATGCGATCGCGCAGGCCGTTGAATACTTCAACGGCCTGCTACGGGCGATGATGAAAGTTGAGCCGCGGCCGCTCGGGCGGCCGGTTCTCGGCGGGCCGGTTCTCGGAGGGCGAGGTTTCGTCCGGCTCGACGTAGTCGGGCACGATGATCTGTTTGCGGCGGCGTTTCTTCCCCTGCCTCGAGCGGGCCAGTGCGGCGTCCGCGGCTTCGCGTTTGGCTTTCTTGATCTGAGAGGCCGTCGGAGGTGCCCGGCCGCCCGAGGCGCCCCAGGCCAGCCGGCCTAATAGCCGGGCATAGATGAGCAACGCCGCCGCCAGCACGGGGCCCATCGCGATGCAGGTGGCGATCGGCGCTTCGGGAAGTCCGAATACGAACGCCGCCACGGCCAGGGCCAGGATCGCGGTCGACAGTAAGTAAAACGCCAGCCAGCCGTGCCCATAAGTCCACAACGTTCGCAACACGGGCCCTGAAACCGGCATGATGTACGAATCGGATTCCATTGCCGAGAGCAACAGCAGCGGAAACAGCATCACCAGCGTAACGAAGAAGCCCGCCGGTCCGATCGCCAAAGTCAACGGATAGCCCACGGCCGCCGCCGCCGCACCCAGGCTCACCCAGGCCACGAGCGTAAAGATCCACAGGTCCCACTCGGGCAGCGTGTCTTCCTGCGGCAGATTGTGACCGTCGGCCGTGTCGATGATCGCCGCGCGGCAACTGGCGGCGGCAAAGGAGGCGACCCCCAGCGTGATCATGATGCCGAAGACGATCTGGACAATTCCAAACGCGTTCGTTTGCGTCAGATCGCCGTCCAATAGTCCGGCCGTATCGATCGCCTTGTAGTCGACAGCGCTGGCAATCGAGAGGCCGAAGCTGATGGCCGCCCAGCGGGCGAAGTTCACGCCGCGCCAGGGATACCCGAACACGCCGGAAAGAAACGTCCAGCGAGGGGGCTCGGGCTGCTCCTCGTCGCGCAGGATCCCGCGCCGGCGGGCACTTTCCTCGTACAGCTCCGCGTTCACCGGCGGACGTTCGACCGGCGTCTCCATCTCCATGACGTCGGCCGTGCCCCAGTCGACCTCGTACTCGCTGGGAATGCCTCCGTGGGGGCCGATGTCGCTCATCTCGTGCTCGGGCACGGGCGTCCAGCGGTCGAGGGGGGTCTCGGGCTCGTAAGCGTCGTCGTCGGCGATGTCCAAATCGTCGTCGTCGGCTCGGTTCGTTGGCGGCGGTTTGCTCGTCGGCGTCCGGCGTGAACGTGGCGGTCGGCTCGTACGTGATGATCGGCTTCTTCGCAACGATGGGTTCGTCGAAGGTAATTGGCTCATCAACCTTGAGCGGTTGGTCGGACGAGCCGGTCTTCTTCGGCGCGGACTTCGCCCCGGCCGGACTTGCGCCGCCGACGGTGAACGTCGCGTTGCACTTCGGGCAGCGAACTTGCTCGCCACGCTGGCTGGCCAGCAAACGCAGCGGATGGCCGCAATGCGGGCAGGGGGTTTTCTTCGACTTGGTCGATTCGTTGCCCATGACAGCTTGAGCGGCGCACGTGGCGGCAGAGGACGGGTTTGCCGATCGTGCCTTTCATGATATCGCGCCGGCGGGGTGACCGCCCCCCTGGGCCGGTGCGATTTTTCCGGCCGAGTAATGCGTGAATGTCGACGTGGGGAGTGCGCTTTTACCGGCAGCCAAGCAGGTAGTTGCCCTGCTAGAATAACAGCCGAGGCAGGTGCCGCGGTGATATATCTGGACCACAATTCGACGACGCCCCTGGCGGACGAGGCAGCCTGCGCGATGGCCGAGTGGCAAACCGGCAAGTTCGGCAACCCCGCCAGCCAGCATGGCATTGGACGGCGGGCCCGGCAGGCGCTGGAAGACGCCCGCGAAGCGATCGGCACGCCCTGGCGGCGCATATGACAGGCCCGCGCGCCGATCGGGTGATCCTCTCCAGCGGTGGCACCGAGGCCAATAACCTGGCACTGCTGGGCCTGGCAGGTTTTTTTGCCGCGCCGCACGCGCCGGGCGAAGTGATCATCTCGGCCGTCGAGCATCCCAGCGTCACGGCACCGGCCGAATTGCTCCAGCGGTTCGGCTGGACCGTGCACCGGCTGGGCGTCAATGCCCACGGGGTCGTCGAGCTGGCGGCTTTCGACAGCCTGCTCAACGAGCGGACGCGGCTGGTGAGCGTGATGCTGGCGAACAACGAAACCGGAGTCGTGCAGCCGGTGGCCGAACTGGCCCGGCGATGTCGCGTGCTGGGCGTGCCGCTGCATACCGACGCGGTGCAGATGGTCGGCAAATTGCCGGTCGATTTTCGCTCGCTGGGCGTCGCGGCGCTGACGGTGGCGGCCCATAAGTTTCACGGACCGCTGGGCATTGGCGCGCTGGTGCTCGGTCCTGGCGTGCGAGTGGAGCCGCTCGTCCGGGGCGGCTTTCAGCAGGAAGGTCTTCGCGGCGGCACCGAATCGGTGGCGCTGGCCGTGGGCATGCACGCGGCTCTGGCGGCATGGCAGGCGGAACAGGACGAGCGCGCCTCGCGTCTGGCGATGTTGCGCGATCGGCTGGAACAACGGCTGCGCGCCGGTTACGACGGGCACCTGGAGATCAACGGCGGCGGCGCCGCGCGGCTGCCGCAAACGTCGAGCATCGGCTTCGTGGGGCTCGACCGCCAGGCGCTGGTGATGGCGCTCGACCTGGAAGGCGTGGCCTGTTCGACCGGGTCGGCATGTGCCAGCGGTTCGAGCGAGCCGTCGGGGGTGCTCGTGGCGATGAACTGCCGTCGCGAGGTGTTGGCCGGCTCCGTTCGCTTCAGCCTGGGAGCGACGACCACGGCCGACGACGTCGACGACGCCGTCGGGCGGATTCTGCGCGTATGCCAGCGGATGGCTCGGCCCGGCCGGGCTACCGCAAAAGCTTGATCGTGCGGACCTCGCCGGTGATCAGGCGATGCTTCTGGTCGAGGTCGTCGAGCCCCAGTTCCATCCGCAGGCCGACTTTCACCTCGTGCATCAGCACTAGCATTTGCCGATCCTGGGGACCGGCGGTGGCGCCGAGCAAGTAGACGGTCCGTCGAGGCGCAAAGCGGCCGCCGCTGGAAATCGTCATCTGGCACTCGCCGGTCGTGCGGTCGAGCAGTTGCCCGCGAAAGACCTGGTCGGTGGTTTCGATTTGAAAGGTCTGTCCCAGCGCCACTTTGTCATGCGTGAGCGACGAAACTTCGGTGTCGCCCCCGACAGCCATCATGGCCAGCGCAAAGAACACTGCAGCCGAGTGGCCCATCATTGTTGCAATCTCCAAGTTGAATTTCCGCGAATGCGGAGCTACAGGATGTGTTACCTAAATGTAGCTCGTGCGTCGAGGTGCCGAGCAGGTCTTTTCGCGCCGATTGGGTCGAGTTGACGCCGCCCGACATCGCTACAATCGTTACAATCGGCCTGGTTTGGTAAGCTACGGCACGTTCTGTGTCGCATTTCGAAACGGCGTGCGAATAACCGCCATTCGCATGGATGGCCGATTCATCCCGCGGACGCCTATCGAATCGCCGCGGCCCGACGTTTCAAGGCGAAGCGGATGGACGTGCATTTCGGCGCGTTCGACTCCCCCTGGTTGACTGGCAATCGACGCTCCGGTAGACTGGGCCCCAGAGTCAAGGTAAAACTTGGCATTCCCTCAAGTTCATTTCCTTGCGGAGGGAAAGCTAATGTCCGGCTACAAGTGGTTTCTCTTGGCCGTGGCGCTCTTGCTGCCAGCGCACTTCTCGCGGGCCGCGACAATCATGTTCGCGCCCGACCCCTCAACGATCATGCCCGGCGGATTCTTTGATTCCGGTTCGCCCGATGGCGCGGCCCGGCTAGCGGCTCTGGCCGATCTCAAGACGTACATTGAATCGGTGATTACAAATCCCGGCTCCGTGACCATCGAGCTGTCGACGTTCACAGATGCGGGCTCCGCCACGCTGGCCACCGGCGGCCAGTTCTATTCGGGCGTGCCCCCGATGGCCAGCGGCATCGTGTTCGGCGACGTGCAGTCCAAGCTTCTGTTCGGCACGCCGACTCCCGATCCACAAGGCTTCGTGGTCTTCAATACGGCGAAGGCCAGTTACTTGGGCTCCGACCCTCTGGCGATCGCGCCGATGGAGACGGACTTTCGCAGCATCGTGCTGCACGAAATCACGCATGCGCTCGGTTGGGAATCGTTCATGAAGCCCGACGACCTGACCAGTGCCTTGACCGATTTTCTGATGGACACATTTCCCGGTATGTACGGATCGTTGGGCGAGGTGTATTCGATGTACGACACCTTCTTGGTCGACTCGATGACCCATCCGTTGATCCTGCCGGGCGGTGCCGCCAACATGGACTCGCTGCCCAGCGGAGGCGCTTCGATCGCGTCGCCGCATGCGATTGCAGCCAACGGCGGTGAATTGGTTCCCACGGCCACCGTCCCTTTCTTAAGCACCGATCTAAGTCATGTGGACAGCTCGGTCGACTCGATCATGAATCCCACCCTGGCCGGCGGTATCACGAAGCGCGAATGGACGGATATCGATCTGGCCGTGTTGCAGGACCTGGGATACACGGTTGTGCCGGAGCCATCGTCGGTTGTACTGTTGCTCGCCGGCGCCATCGCCTGCGGTGCGCTGTGTGCCATTTGCGGTGCCGGCAGGCGTCGTGACACGCATGCACGTCCGGCGGCCGGCTTCGAGCGGGCGTATCCGGGCAACACCGGAAACGAATGGTCCCATTTAGACGTCAATGGCAAGCTAGTTGTCGGGTGTCAGCCGACTGCTGCGCATGGTCGCCCGAACGACCGAGCGCCGCTACTTCGAGCCGCTGGCTTTTAACTGCTGCTCGATTTGGGCAATCTTGGGGCGGCTTGTTCGTTCCCGCTTTTTTCGGCCGCCCGGAACCACTCCAGCGCCTGCTGCAAATCGGCCGCGACTCCGTATCCGTTCTCGTACATGAGTCCCAGATTAAACTGAGCCATCGAGTGACCTTGCTTGGCGGCCCTGTGGTACCAATAGAAGGCCTTCTCCTGATCTTTGTCGAGGCCGATGCCATCCCAGTACATGCCCGCTAGGCGGAACTGCGGGATGGGGAGACCGGCCACGGCGGCCTTGTATAACCATTCGGCGGCCTGCCGGGGGTCCTTCTCGACGCCGCTGCCTTCCAAGTACAGGTTCCCCAGGTTGGCCTGCGCGTTGGCGTTGTCTTGTTCGGCGGCTTTTCGATACCACTGGGCCGCCGTGGATGGGTCAGCTTTGACGCCCAGGCCACGCTCGCAGATGAATCCCAAGTCGGACTGCGCGAAAGCGTCGCCTTGCTCGGCTGCTTTGCGATACCATTCGATGGCTTTCGCGTAATCCTGGGCCTGCGCCATTGCCGGTGGTGTAGGCGACTCCCAACTGGCGTTGCGACGGGCGTAACCCTGGTCGGCCGACATCTGGAACCACTCGACAGCTTTGGCGGGATTCTGTGGTGCGCCTTGCCCGGTCAAGGTTCGCAATCCCAGTTTATATTGGGCTTCCTTGTCGCCCCGCACGGAGTTCAACATCAAGCGGCTGATCCAGACGACCTCTGCGCCGGTGTTTCCCTGGTCGGCGGCCTGCTCGAGCCACTTTTCCGCTTCCTGGGGGTCCTTTTCGACGCCCTTGCCGTCGTCGAGGCAGGCGTACCACTCGTATTGTGCCTCGGCGTGGCCGGCCTCGGCCGCGCGGCGGAAGCACTAGAGCGGCTTTCGCCAGGTCTTTTCCCACGCCATCGCCGTCGCGATAGAGCAGGCCCAGGTTGTAGCTGGTGAATTTGGTCTGAGTGTCTCCGGCCTGGATGTAATGGGAAGCGGCCTTTTCGTGGTTCTTTTCCACTCCTTGGCCGTTGTAATACAGCGTACCCAGGTTCATATGCGCGCGGCACTGCCATTCTCGGCTGCTTTGAGGTACCACAGGCGGGCTTCGCCGTAATCCTGGACCACGCCTTGGCCGTTGTGGTACATGACACCCAGGCGCAACTGGGCATCGGCGTTGCCGGCACCGGCGGCGAGTTTGAGCCACTTCAGGGTTCGCTCGAATCCTCGGGAACTGCAGGCGAGCCAACGCGGTACATCTCGCCTAACTCGAACTGCGCCTTCACATCTTTGTGGTCGGCTGCCTTCTTGTACCAGGAAGCCGCTTTGGCGAGGTCTTTGGGAATTCCCAGCCCTTCGGAGTGCATCTTCCCCAACTGGTACTCGGCGAGGGCATCTCCATCGGGAGAAGAAGCCGCTTTGCGAAAGCAGTTTTCGGCCAGCTCATAATTCTGCTCGACCCCCTTGCCTTCGAGATACAGCACGCCCAGTTCCGCCTGCCAGTAGGCGTTTCCGTCGGCAGCGAGCTTTTGATACCACCCGAAGGCTTTGGTCAGGTCCTTCTCGACGCCCATGCCTCGCGTGTAGCAATCAGCCACTTTGGTCTGTGCCGAGTGAATCCCTTCTCTGCGGCCTGCAAGTAGAACTGGAAGGCCTGTTTCTCGTCTTTGGGTCGGCCCCAGCCGTTCTCGTGCAAGACTCCCAGATTGAAGATAGCGCGACCGTCACCTTGATCGGCCGCCTTTTGAAACCAGAAGTAGCCCTTGTCGTAATCTTGCGTGACCCCCTGCCCCAGGACGTACATGCTGGCGAGCTCATTTTGCGCGGTGGCGTTTCCTTGGTTTGCCAAGGGCTCATAGATCGACTTTGCCAAGTCGTAATTCTTGGCCTTCAAGGCCGCCGAAGCGTTATCCAACTGAGCCTGCACACTCGTGCCCGCGACTGCTGTGACGGTCGGGGTTGCCGGCTGCGCGGCGACGGTGACCGGCGGCGGCGTGGCCGGCCCGGAGGGCGCCGTGGCCTGGGCGACCGCCGTGGTGGAAGCTGGCCGCAGATGTCGGCCCCGAGGCGGACGTCGACGACCTCAGCCAATGGGTGTACGCCCCGGAGCTGGCCTGGTTGTAGACGACGAACATGCCCGAGATCACAGCGCCGATGCCGCAGAGCACGAACCAGTCGGAGAGGATCAGCTTGGACACTTTCATGCAGGCACCTCGACTTCCAGGTCACCGCTGTGGCTGCTGACGTGCAGGTTGACTTTTTTTGAGCCGTTGCGTTTTGCTTCCAGAATGGCCGGTTCGGTTTTTTCGCGGATGAACCGCCCCAGCTGGCGGCACACCGTATTCGGAAAAGTCTTGATTGCGTTGCACGGCGTCCAAGATCAACTCCGGCGCGGCGTAGCCGACCTCGATGCCATACTCGCGCCAGTAGCGGCACAATTGCAGACAAGCCACCTCCGCAACGTGCAAGGGCAGCAACTGATCCATCAGAAAGACGCCGTCCCAGCGCGACAGGAACGCCCGGTCGAACCTGGCCGCGTCGGCTAGGGCGTCGCGGCTGCGACCCAGCCAGGCGGAGGACGTCGTAGAGCCCACTTCTTGCCTAAGCGATCGCAGTTGATCGACCCCGGCATTGCAAGTCGCGAAGAAGACACAGGCGCTGAAGTCCACGAGCCGGCCGGAACTCTTCTCGCGGCAGGTGGCCGTGTCCAGGATGTCGTATAGGCAGTCGTGCAAGTCGTGGTGCGCTTTTTCCAGCTCATCCAGGATGATTACGCGATAGGGATTCTCCAGCACGGGCGCGTCAGCCGCCCGCCGACTTCGTATCCCGGTTTACCCGGCGGCGGACCAATCAGCGTGTAGACATCATCGGGCTGCTTGTATTGGTTGAGTGCCAACAGCACGACTTCGGAATTGGGAAACAGGCCCGTGGCGATCAGTTGCGACAAGAAGGTCTTGCCGGTTCCGGTCGGCCCGACCAGCATGAAGTTGCCCAGGGTGCGGCCTGGGCGGGCGAGCTGTGTGCTCTTTTTTAGGCTGGCCAGAATCGAATCGACGATCGAATCGTGGCCGCGAAGGTTCTCTTTCAGCCAGGGACCAATTTCGTCAGTATTGATGGCCGCCAGCCTCTGGTAGTCGACCGACTTCTCGCCTTCCTTGGCGATCCGCTCGGCTCGCGAGCGCCCTGTGATGACGAGCGCCATGCCGGCGATGGCGGCCAGGAACACGACCGGGGCGAACCACACCGACAGTTGATTCAGCACGGCCGTGGCCATGACGGCCATGATCGCGGCCGACGCGGCTTGCAGTGGTTCCGAGGTCAAGGATTTGCGTGCACTGTCGAGCGTGGACGAGCTCATTGTACGATCACCTGCCACTGGTCAAAATCGCCAACTTGCATGACTTGCGTGTGCGCCTCGCCTGCCGAAGAGACAAATCCCACGGTGACGCCGCCTCCGCCGTCGGCGGTGGCCAGCAACTTCAGATGTGCCGGGGTGCCGGGGCTCAAGGGAATCAAAAACGACGTCCCGGCCCCCTTCAAGTCGATGTCGCCCAGGCTCGTTCCGTCGACGAAGAATTCGACGTGGTCGCCGTCCTCGGCCAGAAAATCGAGCAGATACAAGCGATACAGGACGCGGCGTCCTGATTGAATGTCGGCAGCCACCGCTGGCGCCGTCTCGGCCAGCGATTTCAGTCCCGCGGTGTTCACGGCGTGCAGCTCGTCGGGGGCCGCGCGCGTCGGGCACCGCGCCTGAGAGGATTGCCTTGAGCTGTTCGGTGGCTTTGCCGTCGGCGTCGACGGGCCCCAGGGTAAAAGTTTCTTCCTGTGTTGGAGCCGCTGGCGCGGGTGCCGCTGTGCTGGGCTGGGCGAGCGTCGCGGGACTGTCACCCTGGCCGGATGATACCGCGTACCAGGTGCCGGCCATGACGCCAGCCGCGGCCAGCACGCCCAGGGCCACGAATGGCGCAGGCGTCCTGTGGGTCGGCTCCGGCGGCTGGGGGCTCTGCGCCACCCGGCGGCGGTGAATAGGCCCCGCCGGGGTGCGAAGCCGGCCGCGCCGAAGCGGTCGAAGCGGGTGCCGGCCCCCTAGAGATCCGGACGTGGTCCGGGCGGCTGCAGGCCATCGGGGAACGTTCTGGCTCATGGACTCGTCGCGTGCACTTTATGGCTTCGGACTCGGCGGCGGGCGTGACTTCCAGCTCGCCGTTAGCATTGACGGCCAGGTTTACCGCTCTTGCGCGCTTGGCTCGAGCGGCCGTCATGCTTTCGGCGAACATATCAAACACGACACGCTCCAGCTCGCGCACGCCGAACCGGCGAACCTTGGCGCTGGAAATCAGGGTTTGCATGATCAGCTCTGGCGCCACGAACTCGACGGTCAGGCCGTATTCCTTCGCCAGACGTGACGATTTTCAGCAGGGCGATCTCGGCGATGACCAGCCTTCCAGCGGGCGGACCACGTCGATCGCGACCGTGGCCCCAAAATCGCCGGCCGGATCAACTGGACTCGGCAGATGGCTTTTGACGGCGTTGACCATCTCGTAATAATCGGTCACCTCGTTTTGGATCTTGCCGATCTCGTCCGCGTGCGGCGTTGCTGGTGAGGATCACGATACTTTGCGAGAAGTCGGCCGTCTTGCCCGAGCCTTGTTCCGTCAGGCGAGCTTCGCCCAGCATCTGCAGAAACAGGTCGAACACGCTGGGATGCGCCTTTTCGATCTCGTCGAACAGGATCAGACGCCGGGCCTTGGCCATCATGGGGCGCGTGAGCTGGCCGCCCTGTTCGGCCCCGTGATAGCCGGTGGGCACGCCGATCAGCCTCGCCTTCCCTTCGGGGCCGGTGAATTCGGAGCAATCGAAGCGGATCATCGCCGTTTCGTCTTCAAAGAGAAACTCCGCCGCCGCCTTGGCCAGCTCGGTCTTGCCCGTTCCGGTGGGTCCCAGAAACAACAGACTGGCCACCGGCTTGTTCGAGATGGTCTTGGCCATCTGCAAGTGCAGCAGACGAGCCAGGTCTTCGAGAATGGCGTCCTGACCCTTGACCCGAGAACGACATGTGCTCCAGCAGCGCCTTGGGATCGACGTGGCGTTCTTTGCCTTCTTCGACCGATTGTTGGAGCATGCCCTTGAGCTTGTCCCAATCGGTCAATTGCTGAGATCTGCCATGGTTCAAGCTCCTGTGGTCCGACCGCCCAGCCTTGCGATTATGTTCAAAACCTTGGTGCAGGCAACCGGCCGATTCAGACAGGGAGTGGTACAGTTTAACAATACCTCGAGGATTCGGCGGTGTCCCCAGCGGCCGGCGCCGCGACGGGGGCCAGGCTGGTCGACACAGCCTCGTTAATCCTTGCAATGGAACCGGGGCGTGAAAGTGAATTCGACACTGTTGCCCCTCGTTGGCCGGGGATGATGGCCGCTATAATTTGAGGGAACGTGCTCCGCTTGCCGACAGGCCTAAGCTCCTTTTGACTTTGATCGCGCATGGCTAAGCCCAAGGAACCGATCAATCCGTTCTATGTGCTGGTCGTGGTGGTCGGGCTGGCGTTTGCCGTCACGACCTTCGCCTACGGCACGATGACCTACCGGGCCGTGGCACAGGCCGATGAGAACGGCGGGCTGATGAGCCTGGTGGATCGCTACGGCGTCCAGACGATGGGCGTGGAACTGGGGCTCTTGGGCCTGGCGACGTGCGGAGCCATGTGGCTCGACGGCGTACGCAGCCGCCAGGCCGAAAAAAGCGATTCTTCCCAGGGCGGTCTTGCGCCGCCAAACGATAACGGGGGTCGACCATGAAAGTGAAGCATTACGAACACGTGGACCAGGCCGCCGTCACGATGGAAGGCTCGTCGGGCTGCCAGGTACGCTGGTTGCTCGACGAGCAACAAGGCGCCCGAACTTTGCTATGCGGCAGTTCGAGGTGGCCCCCGGCGGTTATACTCCGCGTCACAGCCACCCTTACGAGCACGAGGTGTTCGTGCTGGAAGGCGAAGGCGTCGTGCTGGAAGGCGAAGTGGAACATCGCCTGGCGGCCGGCGACTTTGTGCTCGTCACGCCCAACGAAGTCCACCAATTCCGCAACACCGGCACGGCGCCGCTCAAGTTCTTGTGCCTGGTGCCCAATGCGTCGGCCGGCCAGAAAGTGACCGTCGCGCCCGAGTGCGGGCGGGAGAGGGATTAGGGATTAGGGATTGGAGCAAAGAGACAGCAAACCGCACACTTGAGGGGCGAGGAGTTAGGGCCTGGAGCACATCTAACCCCCAACCCCCAACCTCTAATCCCCAACTCCATGCCTTCCCCTGCCGACCAGGTTGACAAGCTGCGTGAAGAGATTCGGCGGCACGATCGGAAGTACTACATCGAGGCTCAGCCGGAGATTTCGGATCGCGAGTACGACCGGCTGATGGAGCGGCTCAAGGAGCTCGAAGCGAAGCATCCGGCGCTGGTCACCGACGACAGCCCCACGCAGCGCGTCGGCGGGGCGCCGGTCGAGAATCTGCGGCCGGTCGCGCACCGCGTGCCGATGCTCTCGATCGACAATACCTACAGCGTCGACGAACTGCGGAAATACGGCGAGCGAATCGCCAAGCTCTTGCCCGACGAAAAAATCTCCTGGGTCGTGGAGCTGAAGATCGACGGCGTGGCGGTGTCGGTCAGCTATGAAAACGGCCGGCTCGTCCAGGGAGCCACGCGCGGCGACGGCCGCGCCGGCGACGACATCACGCACAACATGCGGACGGTGGTCGATTGTCCCCTGCGGCTGGCCGATTCGCCTCCCCGCACGCTGGAGGTGCGGGGCGAAGTCTACATGACCAATTCCGACCTGGTGCGGCTCAACGAGCTGCAGCGCGAGCGGGGGCTGCCGCTGTACGCCAACACGCGGAACTGCGCCGCCGGCAGCATCCGGCTGCTCGATCCGCGATTGTGTGCCGAGCGGCGACTGCGGCTGTTTTGCCACGGCCTGGGGTCGATCGAGGGGCTTCGGGCCAAGACATACACCGAATTTCTCGATGAACTGCGGCGCTATGGCCTGCCGCCGACGCCGCACGTCCGATCATTCGACGATTTCGAAGCAGCCGTGGCTCATTGCGAGGAGCGGATCGAAAGCCTGCACGAGCTCGACTTCGAAGTGGACGGCCTGGTGCTGAAAGTCAACGACTTTGCTCAGCGCGAGCGGCTCGGCTCGACCACCAAGAGCCCCCGCTGGGTGATCGCCTACAAGTTCGAAAAGTACGAGGCCAAGACCCGGCTGCTCGACATCCGCGTGCAGATCGGCAAAGCCGGCACGATCACGCCGGTGGCCGACCTCGAGCCGGTCGAGCTGGCCGGCACCATCGTCAAGCGGGCCAGCCTGCACAATGCGGACGAAATCGATCGCAAGGACGTGCGCGTGGGCGACGCGGTAATTGTCGAGAAAGCCGGCAAGATCATCCCCCACATCGTGCGCGTGGAAAAAGCCGAGCGCGAAGGACATCCCCGCCGGTTCGTCTTTCCCACACATTGTCCGTCGTGCAAGACGTTGCTGGTCAAGGACGAAGGTGGCGTCTACATCCGCTGCCCGAATCTCGAATGTCCGGCCCAGGTCAAAGAGCGTTTGCGATATTTCGCCACTCGCGACGCGATGGACATCGAAGGGCTGGGCGACAAGCTGGTCGATCAGCTCGTCGAAACCGGGGCCGTGCATCGTTATGGCGATCTGTACCGGCTCGACCTCGATACGCTGGTGAACCTGGAGCGGATGGGAAAAAAGTCGTCAGAGAATCTGTTGGCCGGCATCGCCGCCAGCAAGGATCGCGGGTTGGCGCGGCTGCTCAACGCGCTGTCGATCCGGCATGTCGGGGCCCGGGTGGCCACGGTGCTGGCCGAACATTTTCACTCGCTGGACGCGCTGGTCGAGGCGAGCGTCGACGATCTGGCCGAGATTTACGAGATCGGCTCGGTCATCGCCCAGAGCGTGCACGACTTTCTGCACGGCGATTTCGGACGCCGCGCGATCAAGGATCTCCGGCAGTTGGGCCTGAAGATGACCGCCACGAGTCCGCCGCGGCGGCAGGTCGAGGGAGTGGCCGGCAAGACGTTCGTCGTCACCGGCACCCTCGAAAAGTACAGCCGCGACGAAATCGAAGCCCTGATCGCCCAGTTCGGCGGTCGGGCCACGTCGAGCGTCTCGAAGAACACCGATTACGTCGTGGCGGGGGAAAAGGCCGGCAGCAAACTGGACAAAGCCCAGAAGTTGGGCGTCCCGGTGCTGTCGGAGAAGGAGTTTGACAAGCTCATCGGGAAAGAGTCTTGAGATTGCTGTAAGGAATTGTAAAATAATAACTTACAGCGTTATTGTTGCCGCAGATGACTCTGGCTGCGAGTCGATCTTGAACCGACGCGGACCATTTCCGTATACTTCCAATATGAACGCTCCGGGCACAGCGCTGGTGTGGGTCTGCGCCGCGATCACGGCATTGCCGCTCGCGCCGTGCGCTTTCTTTCCGAGCGACTGCCGCGAGCACTCAGCGGTGGCCAAGTCGGAAGTTGCCGCCGACGCCCAGCGCCCCTGCTGTGCCGAGCACGCAGCCCCGGCCAAACAAAACGACGACCACGACAGTGATCCCTGCTCGGGCGAGTGTTGTCGCTTGAGTCCGTTCGTGCCGGTGGAGAAGGTGCCGCTCGATGGGCACCTGTGGGCGCTGTTCGTGATGCTGCCTGCGGTGGCCGACGCCGCAGGGGAGCACCTGACCGTGGCGCCGGTCGTTCTCAGACCGCCCGTCTCTTTGCAAGTCCTCCATTGCCAGTGGCGCTGTTAATCGTGCCGCGTGCAGAGCATTCGCTTGTTTGACGAAGCGTCTGTTGCTGTGCGCCGATTGATTGAGTCGCTGTTTTTGATTCACAGATTTCAAGCAATGCGAGGAGTTTTTCTCATGTTGACCAGAATGCACCTGGCCCTGTTGGGGGCGTTGTTGATTGCCGCGACCGCGGTCGTGGCCACGGTTTGGGCCGCCGACAAGGCTCCGGCCAAGAACTGTTGCGAGGCGAAGATGGCCTGCTGCACCGCGGGCAGTGCCTGTTGCGCAGCGCCCGACAAGCTCGGCTGCTGCGACAAGGGCATGGACTGCTGCCAGAAGGATCTGGGCTGCTGCGCCAGCACGCAACCCTGTTGCACCGAAGGCAAGGCCTGCTGCGACGAGGGCAAGGCCTGCTGCGGCACGAAGAGCGACAAGCTCGGCGCGACCGCTGCGAGCTGCTGTGACGAGCAGTTGGCCTGCTGCGCAAGCGGCGCCACCTGCTGCACCCCCGGCGCAGCCGGAGTTGCTTTGAGCAAGTAAGTGGTTGGGCCGGCGACTCGGTTCGACCGGTTTGAAGTTCCTCAAGGGCACGCGGCGGACTTCGCGCCGTCGCGTGCCCGTTTTCTTCTGACGGCTCGCGTGTCCACCAGCTGGATTGACTGCGGTTCACCGCTGCTCGCGAAGAGTAACGACCGCGACTTCCTGCTTTAGGTTTGGCGGACCGCGCCGCGCCATTTACCCTACTTCTGCGGCGACTCGCGCGGTTCAGCGCGGGTCAGCTCGAGCTTGCCCGGCAGCGTGGCGGTGGTGAACCAGCCGATCATCATTTCGTCCCAGGTTTGTTCGCCGAAACGGACCCACTTGGTCGGATCGGGATTCGTGGGGCTGTCGACCGAGTTGTCGTAATGGGCCTCGCACTGCAGGGCCGAGCCGGCTGGCATCAGCACGGGCTTGGCCAGCACGTAGTCGATCTGCCAGTTGAAATCCCAATGAGGCACATCGAGCAGCAATTCGCGCTTGCCGTCAGGGAATACGGCCTCGTAGCGGAATGACTTGCCGCGCATGTGCATGTGCGGAGTGAGGCTCAACAGCATCCGGTCTTCTTTGAAGTGGTGCTTGGAGGTGACTTTGTAGTCCTCGGCTCCCGGCGGGATGGCAAACGCGAAGTTGATCGCCCAGCCGCTTTCCACTTTTTGTTTCACTTCGCTCTTGTCGCAGAATTTCAGCCCCAGCACGCTCATATCGTCCTGCGGCTTGCCGTTGGTGGTGTAGTGCATCTGGAAGATAATCTTCGACCCGGCCGGAATCAGCTTGGCCATGCCCGGGTCGGTTTGCCGCGGCGGAGAGCCGGGGGCGTAGGCCGCCAACAGCGAGCCGCGCAGCAACTCCACCTCGCCGCCGGGCGCTTGCAGAAACACCAGAATGTGGTGCACGACCGAACGGTTGCCCGGCCGGGCCTCGCAGGCCACCATCCACTTGTCTTCGGTGAAGCCGGGGTCGACCGTGAAGTGCTTGTAATCAATGATGCCTTCGGCGGGGACGTGGAACGGCTGTTTGGCCATGTCGAGCACCAACTCGGGCTCGGGAATGTTCCAGCCGTCAGCGAACACGCGGGGCGTGGGCAAATCCTGGGGATCGCCCTCCGGGCAGCCGGCGTCAACCCAGGCGCCGATCTGCCGCTTTTCTTCGTCGCTCAGCCGGGCGTCGTTGACAAAGTGACCGACTTTCGGATCGGCAAACCAGGGGGGCATCCGGCCCTGGTTCACGACTTCGCGAACCGTTTCGCCCCAGCCGATCGCGTCGTCGTAGCTGGTGAGCGAAAACGGGCCGATCTCCCCCTCGCGATGACACTCAACGCAGCGATTCTGGAAGATGCGGGCAATCTGGCGCGAATAGGTCACTTCGCCGCCGGTCGAGCTCGGCACACGGCCGATGAAACAGCCCACGGCCTCGACTTCCGGTTGGCTCACTTCATGGCCGGCCAGCAGCTCGCCGATTGCTTCGGCCAGATCGCTGCGGGGATTGTGGGTCTTTTGCAGGCCCGGCACGTACTGGCCGTCGATGCGGCCGTGGTAACGGACGGTGCGTGTTTCATCGAGCAAAAACACCTCGGGCGTGCGCACCGCGCCAAAGGCGTCGGCCACGACGTTGTTCGGATCTTTGAGCAGCGGAAACGTGATGCCGTGATCGGCGGCGTAACGGGCGATTTCCTCGGGCGTGTCCTGCAAGTTCGAATCGATGCCGATGAAAGCGACCTTTTCGTCGGCAAACTCCGCGGCCATCGCGCTCAGCGCGGAGCATACAGCCGCGCCAGCGGACACTCGGTGCCTAGAAACATCACGACGACGAGCCGGGCGTCCTTCAGATCGCCCAGGCGATATTCCTTGCCGGACGGATCGGCGAGACGAAACTCGGCGGCCTTCTTACCAACGGGCGATTCGGCGGTGGCAGCCTGCACGGTCTGCGCGAACGTGCCCTGAAACGCGGTTTGCACGCATGTGCCCAGCAGCACGGTCAAAACCCCAGCACTCAACCAAACGCGTGAAAGCATGACGATTTCCTTGTGCACCAATGCCTTGGAATGGCAACGCTGGGGGGTCGTCGCCGGATGTCGAAGGAGTCTGCAGCGATCCCGGTAGTACTACCCAAGAAATCGCCGGGGGGTGTCGTCCATTATAGGTCCGCGCACGAATCGTGGCTATTCGAATCGCCCGTGAGGCTCGATAGGTTCTGTATCGTCAACAGGGCTCGCGTATCCTTGACAACGCGCACCGCAGGCGCTAGATTGCCAGATTGGCAAGTCAAGCCCAGTCAAATATTTGCGTCAAACTCAAGCGGACCGACGCCAAAGATTCTGCATGGCTAGCAACACGATCGCCATCGATTTGCGACCGGTGGCCCAGGCGCTGCAATTGTCTTTGCGCCACGTCGAAAGTGTGGTCGAGCTGCTCGATGCCGGCAACACCGTCCCGTTTATCACCCGCTACCGCAAGGATCAGACGGGTGGTCTCGACGAGGAGCAGATTCGCGGCATTGAGTCGCGGCTGACCAAGATGCGCCTGCTGGCCGAGCGCAAGCAGACGATCCTCCGCTCGATCGAGTCGCAGGGCAAGCTGACGGGGGAGCTGGCGGCCGAGATCGAGGCGGCGGCCAGCACTAAGCGGCTGGAAGACCTGTACCTGCCCTACAAGCCCAAGAAGCAGACGCTGGCCACGGTGGCCCGCGAACGGGGGCTGGAGCCTTTGGCCGACGAAGTGCTGGCAGCGGCGGCCGCCTGCGCCGACCTGGACGCCCGCGCCGCCGACTTTGTCAATTCCGACAAAGGCGTGACCAGCGCCGCCGACGCGCTATTGGGCGTGGGACACATCCTGGCCGAGCACATCAGCGAGCGGGCCGATCTGCGGCAAAGGCTGCGGCAGATCCTCAAGCGGACCGGCAAGCTGATGTGCACGCGCGGCGAAGGGGATGAGAAGCTGGCCCAGGGCTTTCGCGATTATTTTGAATTCAGCGACTTGCTCGATCGCATCCCGGAGCATCGGGTGCTGGCGATCAACCGCGGCGAAAAGGCCAAGGCGCTACGCGTCAAGGTCGATGCCGACCTGGAGGCCATGCAAGCGGCGGTTGACGAAATGGTGTGTGAAGCGGAGCATCCGCACGTCGAATTTCTGCGGGGCTGCGGCCGCGACGCCCTGGCCCGGCTGGTGTTCCCCAGTCTCGAGCGCGAAGTGCGCCGCGAGCTGACCGACTGGGCCGAAGCGCACGCCGTGGAAGTCTTTGCCCGCAACCTCCGCAATCTGCTGTTGCAAAAGCCGGTTCGCGGCCGCCGCGTGCTGGCCATCGACCCGGGCTTCAAGAGCGGCTGCAAGCTAGCCGCGCTCGACGAATTTGGCAACCTGTTGGACCAGGCCGTGATTCACCTGGTCGGCAAGCCCGAGCGCAAGCAGCAAGGGCGCGAGAAGCTGGCCGAGATGATCAACACCCACCAGCTCAGCCTGGTGGCCATCGGCAACGGCACCGCTTGTCGCGAGAGCGAGGAGTTGATCTCCGAGCTGCTGGCCGCCGAGCTGGCCGACCGGGGCATCGCCTACGTGATCGTCAACGAAGCCGGCGCGAGCGTCTACTCGACCAGCCCGTTGGGACGCGAAGAATTCCCGGAATACGACGCCACGCTGCGCGGCGCGATTTCGATCGGCCGCCGGTTGCAGGATCCGTTGAGCGAGCTGGTGAAGATCGATCCGGCCAGCATCGGCGTCGGCATGTATCAACACGACGTGAAGGCCAAGCATCTGCGCACGTCGCTCGACGCGGTCGTCGAATCGTGCGTCAACTACGTGGGGGTCGACTTGAACACGGCCAGCCCGGCACTATTGCGCTACGTGTCGGGCTTGAACCAGTTAACCGCGCGGCGGCTGTACGACTATCGCACGCAAAATGGCCCGTTCAGCAGCCGCGAGCAATTGAAGGAGGTGCCCGGCTTCGGCGAGTCCGCGTTCGTGCAGGCGGCCGGCTTTTTGAAGATCGGCGGCGGCGAAAACCCGCTCGATGCCACCTGGATCCATCCGGAAAGCTACGAGCTGGCCGGCCAGGTGCTGGAGAAGCTGGAGTGCACCTTGGCCGACCTGGCCGAAAAGGAGCGCGCCGCTGCACATCGCCGAACGGGCCGCCCAAATCCAGCTCGACACGCTCACCGCGCAGTTCGACGCCGGTGCGCTGTTGCTCCGCGACATCCTCGCGCAACTCAGCCGGCCGGGACGGGACCCGCGCGAGGATTTCCCACGCCGATCTTCAAGAAAGGCGTCATCAAGCTGGACGACCTCGCGCCCGGTATGGAGCTGCAGGGCACGGTATTGAACGTCGTCGATTTCGGCGCGTTTGTCGACATCGGGTTGCACGACACGGGCCTGGTACACATCAGCCAACTGGCCAACAAATACGTCCGCGATCCGCACGAAGTGGTGTCCGTGGGCGATATCGTCAAAGTCTGGGTCCACGAGATCGACAAGACGCGCCGCAGGGTGTCGCTGACGATGATCGAGCCGGGCACCGAGCGCACGCCGCCGAAGCGCGAAAAGCGGAAAGGAGACCGCCGCGGACGCGGTTCGCAGGGGCCGCCGCCGGCCCAATCGGCGGGCGAAGCGACGGCTGGCCAAGACGCCGCGGCAGGAGGCGAAGCGACGGCCGTCACGCCCGCACCGACGAGCACCGTCCAGCGACAGCCCGGTCCGCCCAGGCGCCGCCATGAACGGCGCGAAGGGCGTCCGCGCGACGGAAGAGCCGGCAAGCGGCCACCGTCGGCGCGCCCGAAGCCCAAGTTCAAGTCGCGCTCCGCGGGCCATCGCAAGTCGGCGCCGCTGGTGCCGTTGACGAACGAGATGAAAGCCGGCAAAGCGCCCTTGCGTACCTTCGGCGATCTGAAACAATTCTTAGAGCTGAAGAAGCAGCCGGAAGACGATAGTGCCCAGCAAAACGTCGCCCCGGCCGACGGTGCCGAGAACGACGCGGACGCCGAGAAATCACCCGACGCCGAAACTTAGCGAGCCGGCCTGGGTTCGTCGTGCCAGCCAGTGTCCCTCAGGGTTGTCATGGATTTCAAGCAACGACTCGAACGGGCGATCCAACGCGGTCAACGTTCCAGCGACGCCGAAGCCCGGGCCCGGGCCGAACAGGCCACCAGCGAAGAAGAATTTCGCCGGCTGCATTCGCAATACCGCCTGGAGCTGTCCGAACACATCGAACGGTGCCTCCGCGCGCTGCCGGGGCATTTTCCCGGTTTTCGCTTTGAAACCCTGGTGGGCGACCGCGGCTGGGGGGCCGCGATCAGCCGGGACGATCTTTCGCTGGCCGACGGACGCCGCGAGAACTTCTTCAGCCGGTTGGAGATGGTCGTCCGGCCGTTCAGTTCGTCGCACGTGCTGGAGCTGGCTGCCAAGGGAACGGTCCACAACAAAGAGATCTTCAACCGCTCGCAGTATCATCTGCTCTCGGACGTCGACCTGGCCACGTTCAGCGAGCAGATCGACCGCTGGGTGCTGGAGTACGCCGAGCTGTTTGCGGCCAAAGGTTGAGCCGCGCGTCCGGGACCGGATAGAGCCGTGGAACGGAAAAAGCCCGTCGGGTCGATTCAAATCTCGGCCGGGGCCAAGGCCAGTTGCTTGAGCGACTCGAGGCTCGCGAGCATGTCGTCGCGAGAGATCTCCTGCCAGCCGGCCATCTTGTGACGCAAGATGCAAAGCTTGTAGGCCTCGAAGGCGTCGTTCACGTCCGGCGGCAGCGGCGGCAGGCTGGCAAACGGGCGGATCGCTTCGGCGGCCGAAACGCTGGAATAGCTGTCCGCCGTGCCATCCTCCGATTCGTCCGCGTCGCCGTGCGATTCCGCTTCGTAATCGGCGTCCGCCTGGTGCGGTGAGGTGACCACGCCCAGCGTGCCGGTGGTCACTTCGCCGGAAGCGTCAGCCGGCTCGGCGTCGTCGTCCAGGGCGCTTCGACGGCCTGTTCATCGTCGCGTGGCTCCTCATCGGCCACGGCGCCGTGGGTTTCCCAGCGCTGGTGGCGCATCTGGGAGATCGACCAGCCCTCCTGCACCGCTCCTTCCAGCCAAAGTTCGGCATCGTCCCAGTCCAGAGCCGCCTGAAAATGGCTCCAATACAAACCCTGGTAGTCGTCACGCACCTCGCCGAAGCGGTCGAACACGCGCCGCAGCCGGCCGACGTGCTGCGGCGTGACGTTGCCCACACGGCGGCTCCAGGCCTCGTCGGAATACTCCGACACCGGCGCTCGGGTCGCTTCGAGCGCCATGCGCCAGGCGTGGATGATGGCGCCTTTCTCCCAGTTTGTGGTGCTGACCAGGCGTTTCCACTGGCCCAGGAATTGTTCGCTTGTCGAGTCGATCAGCGCAGGAGTCCATGCCTTTGAAATGACTACCTTGTACCGTGGGAGCGATTGAAATGCGCGGCGGAACCGCAACGACAAGGTCGCGATTCTAACAGAACGGGGCAAGGGACCCAGCACCCGCACTGCGTCGCGGAGAGAATTGCGCGAGCGCGCCGCGACATAACCGTCATGCACGGCAGAGCTTCACGGTCGCATGCGCCGCGAGGAACACGGGCCGATCGATTGGGGAAAACGTGTCGATTCGGCGGCGAGCGCGCGATCGAAGGGTTCGAGCCCGTCGTCCGCCTCGCGGGCCATCAACTCTCCGGCACCGGCGCGATCTCGACCGACTCGAACCCACACCGATTGTGCGTGCCGTCACAAAACGGCCGCTTGCTCGACTGCCCGCAACGGCACAGCGCCACGGCGGGCTTGTCAGGGTTCAGCGGAAAGGCGTTGCCGTTGGCGTCCACGATGGTCACCGGGCCCTCGACGAGAAGCGGCCCGTTGGGCCGCACGCGAATCGTGGTCGTCATGGGTCATTCCTCGGGATTAGGGATTGGGGGTGGGAAAACGTTCGACTCCTGGCCCCTTATCTCTAATCCCTAGCCCCTGATCTGACAATGGTGCCGGCGTGGGGCGCGAAGGGAGCCACTATCTGTCGGCCGCGGCGGGGACGGCGGTGGCTGGGTTGGGGGGCGGCGATGAGCGTTACCTTGACCACTTGCGCCGTGTCGGCCGCCAGCGGCTGAAGTCCCTCGCGCCGCACCGTGCCTTCGTAGTCCGCTCGTTGTCCGGGCTGTGGCGGCAGCTTCGAAAGAACCTCGTTGATACGCTGGCTACCGGCCCGCAACAGGTACGTGACGCTGGCGAGCTCGCCGCCTTTGCTTTTCGTCCTCGTCCGCGACGAAGCCGCATCAGACGTGGGGCCGTTTGCGCGGGCTGCCCGTGGGCTGGCTGATTGGGGCACCTTTTCCCAGGCGATTTTTTGGGAGTCGAGCAGCTTCTCGAAGGTGTTGCTCTGGAGGTATTGCGGCGAGACGGAATAGACCAGCGCAGGCGCTTCGCCATCGGATGAGCGCAGCGTATCCTTTAAAACACGCGACGACTTTGCATCAAGCGGCATGGGTGACGATTCTTTCGCTGCAGGCGTTCCGCGAAGGCCGTAGGATTTCCGCGTTGGCTCGGAAGCACCAGCCGGCTCCGTGGGGCGAACTTCGAGGCGCGCGCTCCTGTCCGGCGGCGGGCTGTTGCGATCTTCGGCCAGTGGTTCCGCCGCGCCGCGTGATTCGTCCGCCGAGATTCCCGCCGGCGATCCTTCCGGAGGCGCGGCGCGTTCCAGTTCGCGCTGGGGGGCGTGGGCCACTTCCTGATCGGCGGGCCGCTGGCGCGCGTCGTACACGAGCACCAATAGCGCCGCCGCCACGGCCAGCGTGGGCCAGATCACGCGCCGCCAACTCGTTCCGCGCTCCCACCAGGCCGAGCCCGGCACGATCGTCGCGGCCGTTTGATCCACGACGCTGGCGACTTTTCGTTCCTTGGTCCGTTCCGCTGGCGATTCATCCCCAGAGCGCAACGCGCTCTGTTGGGCTCGCAGCAACACGGAGGCCGCCAGATCGTGATCGAGCGTGTGGCTGGGCAGCGACTGGAGGCTGGCCCGCAGCGCCACGAGATCATCGTGCAACTGGCGCAGCTCCGAGCTGTCGGCCAGCCAGCCTTCGACGCGAGCCCGTTCGTCGAGCGACAGCTCATCGTCGATGTAAGCGCTGATTAGTTCTTCGCGTGAATCGTTCATCGCAGTCCGGTTCGGGCCGGGTTGCAACCGACCGTGGAGGGTTTATTTGGCGTCTTCCTGCAGCGTGTCCTTAAGTTGGTCGCGCAATTGCAGCCGGGCTCGATGCAGGCGGCTACGAATCGTGCCGACCGGCAAGTCCAGGATTTCGGCGATTTCGTCATAGGCGCATCCGTCCATCTCGCGGAGCACCATGATGGTGCGGTGCTCATCGCTTAGCCGATCCAGCGCCGCGCGGACCTGGCAGGCTCGCTCTTGTTGTTCCAGGCGATCGCCGGGAGCAGCTCCACCGATCGACCGGCTCGTGTCCTTGCACTTCGCGAGCCTGTTCGACGAGAGACCGTGGGCTTCTGCCGCCTCCGCTTGGCTGATGGCCAGGTTGCAGGCAATGCGGTAGAGCCAGGTATAAAAGGCGCTGGCTCGCTCGAAGGTGTCGAGTTTCACGTAAGCCTGCACGAAGGCATCTTGCACGGCGTCGTCGGGCCCCATCGGCCGAACCGACGACGTGCACCAGCGTGTTGTACAACCGGTCCTGGTATCGCGTGACCAGTTGTCCGAATGCCGAGCTGTCGCCCCCCAAAGTCTCGTCAATCAGCTGGGCGTCGTCTTTCACAACCGCTCCAACACTTTGGACGCCAGACGGACTGGGAGAAGTTCCCTGGCTCGCCGGCACAAGTTGCCGCCGCTTGTGGGCAGTCCCCGGGCACAGCCCATGCATTGTTTTGGCACGCGGGATGGGTCTTGTCAAACGGCCGGCACCAATGCCGGATCAGGCCGCCAACACCACGTGGGGCGGCCAGGCGATTTTCCGCGGACGCTGCCACAGCAGATAGATCCACAGGGCCACGCCGCCGACGAAGATGCCGATGCTGATATTCTGCGAAATGCTCATGCCGGTGCCGAAGACGGCCGACTCGTCGACGCGAATGATTTCGAGCAGGAAACGGGAAATCGGATGCAGCGTGAGCACCAATGCCGTCAGTTCGCCATCGCGCCGCTTGTACGGCTCGTAGGCCAACAGCAAAAAGCACAGCAGCAGCGCATCGACAAGCTGTAGAGCTGCGCCGGATGGACCGGCCGGCTGCGCGGAGGCGGGCCGGTAATCGTCCATCGTCTTGACGCGCCGGGTCGCCGGCCACGGTGACTGCCACGGTTCGTTCCCGCGCCGAAGGTTCGCAACAGGAGCTCGATCTGGGCGTCAGCGACCGATTTGACCGGAAGTCTCGCCCTACGGCCACGACCAATCGACCCGGCTTCATGCCCACGCCTGGCAGCCGCCGAATCGGGCTCGACCGCGGCGATGACCGGCCGGATCCTCGCCCGGCGCCGTTGAAGACGAGCCCTGAACGTAGAGCGTGCCGCGTTCGACCTGGCTCGGCATAGGCCGGACTTTCCTGCGGGAACTCGACGGCCCAGGGCACGTCGGACGACCCGCCAAAGCAACAGCCGTTCATGAAGCACCCCAGCCGGCCCAAGCCGACCCCCAGCACGACCCCCGGGGCGATCAAGTCCGACAGTGCCAGCCCGGGCAAGTGATGCTTGCGAATGAACACGCACCAGCGCCGCGCCGCCGGCCAAGCAGCGAGCCGTACACGACGAGGCCGCCTTGCGTGAGGTTGACGATGGCGATGAGCGTTTGCACCGATGCGTGGGCTTGTGGAATCGGTCCCAGTACTCGATGACGTAGAAGGCCCGGCGCCGATGATGCCCCAGATGAAGAACCAGGTGCCCAGCGACAGGATAATCTCGGGATTGAGCCCCACGCGGTTGGCCCGATAGATCGAGAGCCCCACGCCGGCCACGACGGCCACGAGCAACATGCACCGTAGCCGCGGATGGCCAGGCCGCCGAGGGTCGCATCCATCAGGTTCGGCATGAGGAAGACGATTCCCAGCGCCACGACCAGCCCGGCCCCGATTTGTCCGCGAGTTTCGCTGGACCAGCCGTGCCGGCGCAACGACCAGAAGATCATGGCGGCGGAGATGACAGCCCAAATCGCCCAGCAGCCAGCCGAACCCGAACACGTCGACGCCGGCGATGCTGCTGGGGATGACGAACAAGGTCTGGCACATATGGAGGTTTTCCTGCGACTAAACTCGGGGCTCCGTCCACGCTGCCCGGCGACGTCAGCCGAGCGGTTCGTTGTCGATCAAGCGGGTCGCCCCGACCCGGGCGGCCACCAGCGCCACGGCATGGCCTTCGACGCGGGCCAGGGGCGCGAGCGTGTCGGCGTCGCACAGGGCGACATAATCAACTTCTAGATCGGCCTCGTCTAGTTCCTTTCGCATAGCGGCCACGATGGCCGACGCCTCGCGCTGGCCGCCAGCCACCAACTGCCGTGCCAACTGGAGACTGCGCGAGAGCGACAGTGCGCGGCGACCGCTCGGCCAACGACAAGTAAACGTTACGCGAGCTCATGGCCAGTCCGTCGGCTTCGCGGACGATCGGGCAGACCGTGATCTCGATCGGCAGATTCAAATCGGCCGCCATCTTCCGCACCACCAGCGACTGCTGGAAATCCTTGCGGCCGAAGTAGGCTCGATCGGGCACCACCAGATGGAACAGCTTGAGCACGATCGTGGCGACGCCGCGAAAATGCCCGGGCCGGAAGTCGCCCTCCAACCCCAGGGCCGGGCCGCCGACGTCGACGTACGTGGCGTGGCCGGGCGATACATCGACTTCGGTGTCGGGCGCGAAGACGACGTCGGCGCCGCGCGCCGCGAGCAGCTTGACAGTCGGCTTCCAGGTCGCGCGGATAGCGGGCAAAGTCCTCGCCGGGGCCGAACTGCGTCGGGTTGACAAAGATGGTCACCACGGTCAGGTCGCACTCGGCGGCGGCAGGCGTCGACCAGGCTCAAATGGCCCTCGTGCAGCGCGCCCATCGTCGGCACCAGGCCGATCGAGTGGCCCCCCGGCGGGCGGCCGCCAGGCATGTTCTCGTAACGCGTCGGCCGCGAAAATGACTCGCGGCGCAGTCTCCGGTGGATGTGTGCTCATCGAAAGAGCTGCGGCGATTGCGCGCGGCGGAGCGTGACGGGTGACTCTGGTTCTATTGCATGGCGGCTATCGCCGCGGTGATCTCTTGCAGTCGGGACTCGAAATCGGACGCGCCGGCATACAAGACCGGTCCTTCGCCCAGCGAAAGCAGCAGCAGTTCGCTGCGCAATCGTGGCATCGTTCCGATCTCCGGCGATTCGGACAACTGCCCGGTCCGGATCGCCGCGGCGGCCCGCCACGTGTCCAGCACGACCAGCAACTTCGGCGGCACGACCGACGGGCGGTGCGCCCGCCATTGCCGGCGAACGTGTTGGTAATCCTCCCCGTCCAACGAAACCCGGCATACGCCAGGCACTCGTCGAAGTAAAAGTCGCTGATCAAGGGGCCTTTCTCGCCAGGTACGTTGGCGGCAAGCAGGCCAGCGGCACGATCGAGGAATTGTATCGGCCGCTCGCGGGCGGGGCCAGACGGATCCGGCGTGCCCGTAAGGTGCCAATGGGCCACCGGATTGGCCAGGTAGGTCCCTCCGCTGGCACGGGCCGCGGCCTCGGCCAGGGCGGTTTTCGGCTCATCGGGCAGGCCCAGGATGGCCACGTAGTCGGGGCCCGTGTCGAGCCGCTTTAGCAATCGCTCGAGCGTTGATCCCGACATCGGATGCACCATGTCGGCGGCCACCTCGACGGCCGGCTCGAGCACGAAGCGGCGAAAGGTCATCCGCGGGTGGGGCACTTGAAGCTCGGCGGTGTTGACGATCGCGTCACCGTAGAGCAGCAAGTCGAGATCGATCGTGCGTGCGGCCCAGCGCTCGCCGCGCTGAGCGTCCCAACTCGCCTTCGAGTCGCATGAGAACCTGATGTAAGGCTGGCGGCGAGAGGGAAGTCTCCAGCATCAGCGCCGCATTGAGATATGCACCCTGATCGGGTGGACCGCCGATGGCCGGCGTCTCGTGAAAGGTGCTCAGCGTGGCGGCCTGAACGTCTGTCTGGGCGGCCAGCAAGGCCGCGGCCCGTTCGAGCGTGGCTTTGCGGTCTGCCAGGTTGGCCCCCAGGCCGATGAGCGAGCGCGGCATAGACGTATCAAGTCGCGATGGAAGCACGGCAACTGTGGCATGCTGCATTGTACGCGCGCGATCTTCGCAGGGGGAGCGCCGCACGGCCCGCGAGGGCCGGCAACTGGGAACTCGCGTGGCCGAAACTGCCGGCTCTGACGACAAAAACCTAGGGGGGGCCTCCGTTCCACGACCAGGGTCGCCGACTGCCGATCCATGCGTCGCCGCCCCCCAAGCTGCTTGTCAATGAACTTCCCTTAAGCGCAGTTCCCTAAAGCGACCCATCCGATTCCGCTGTTGCCAGACAGGCTAGGGGGAAACGGATTGTGGCCGGTCCGTTGTCGTTTGAAACACCTGCGCAGCACCACACGCTGTTCCCGCCGGGCGGGCACTCGCAGTTTGTCAACGCCGATTACCGAAGCAGAGATTCCCGGGTCGGCCACAGCACCGAGAGCACGATGCACAAATCGATTTCACAATCAGTTGCCACCATCAAACGAAGTCACATTTTGCGGTCGCGGCAAGAAATGTCAAGCAGCATTTCTCAAGCTGCTTGAGATTCGCCGCTCGACGCGTACTGTCACGCAGAATTCGCTCGACAGTGGCCATCGCAACATAGCGATCGCACGAACGCGATTGCTACGCTTCGACCACCGCGACGACCCGCGCCGGCTGGAAGCTCGTGTTTCGCTGGGAAAACTCTGCGTGGTCGCCATCCGCGACCAATCGTTGCCGGCGATTGCGCTCCAGGCAGACTTGAAGTGGTCCATAACCGCAACATACGATTGATTGTCTGGAGATTTTGGAATCCTGGCGACGAAATCACATGGAAGACCACAACCTCGAGCCCGCTCAATTACAAAGCAAGTTGCTCTATTGGCAGCAGGTCTTGCAAACGTCGGGCGAACCGGTGGACGTTGTCGAAAGCCTGTTGGGCCAGGCCGTTTGCCGGCGTCTGGGCATCTATCGCCTGCCGGAAGACTTTCGGCTGTCGGTCGTTATTCCCGTGTTCAATGAACGGCGAACCATCGACGAGGTGATTCGCCGCGTGCGCGGCTGCGGCATCGCTTGCGAATTGATTATCGTCGACGATGGCAGCACCGATGGTACTCGCGAGCTGCTTGAACCCTACCGACATGAGGCGGACGTCACCGTCGTGCTTCACGAAACCAACCAGGGCAAAGGCGCAGCGCTCAAGACAGGCTTCATGCGCGCCACCGGCGACGTCGTGGTCGTGCAGGACGCCGACCTGGAATACGATCCGGCCGACTATCGCCGGCTGTTGCAGCCGATCGTCGAAGACCAGGCCGACGTCGTGTTCGGTAGCCGGTTCATTGGCGACAGCCATCGCGTGCTCTACTTCTGGCACTCGGCCGGCAATCGGCTGCTGACGTTGCTGTCGAACCTGGTTACGAATCTCAACCTCACGGACATCGAGACCTGCTACAAAATGTTCCGCCGCGAAGTGATCCAGCAAATCGCCCCCACGCTCGCCGAGAAGCGCTTCGGCATCGAGCCTGAGCTGACTGCGAAGTTGGCGCGTCTCCCCGGAGTGCGGATTTACGAGCTGCCGATCAGCTACTCGGGCCGCACATATGCCCAGGGAAAAAAAATCGGCTGGCGCGACGGCATCCGCGCCCTGTGGTGCATCCTGAGATACTGACCCCCACTAATCACTAAACACGACCCCACTAACCACTACTCACCACAATGATCGTCGGAGTGCCCAAGGAGATTAAGCGCGACGAGTATCGCGTCGCGATGCTGCCCGTGGGGGCCGAGGAGCTGGTGCGCGCGCGGCCATCGGGTGCTGGTGGAACGCGGCGCGGGGCTCGGCTCGGGACTGCCCGACGCCGCTTATGCCAAGGCCGGCGCCGAGCTGCTCGCGTCTCCCGTGGAGTTGTTCGCCACGGCCGACATGATCCTCAAGGTGAAAGAGCCGCTGGCCGGCGAGTGGCCGCTGTTGCGCCGGGGGCAGATCGTGTTCACGTATTTCCATTTCGCCGCCGACCGCCACCTGACCGAAGCCGTGCTGGCCTCCGGCGCCACGGCCGTGGCCTACGAAACCCTGCGCGACCAGCACGGCCGGCTGCCGCTGTTGACGCCCATGAGCGAGGTGGCCGGGCGGATGAGCATCCAGGAAGGGGCCAAGTATCTCGAACGCCCGCAGATGGGACGCGGCATCCTGCTGGGGGGCGTGCCGGGCGTGGCGCCGGCCCACATCACGATCCTGGGTGGTGGCATCGTCGGCGCGAACGCCGCCAAGGTGGCCGCCGGGTTCGGCGCCGACATCGGACTGCTGGACGTCAACATGGATCGGCTCCGCTACCTGGACGACATCATGCCCGCCAACGTCGACGTGCTGTTCAGCGACCGCCACACGATTCGCGAGCAGTTGGAGCGGGCCGACCTGGTGATCGGCGCCGTACTCATTCCCGGGGCCAAGGCGCCGCGGCTGATCGAGCGCGAAGATCTGGCGCAGATGAAACCCGGCAGCGTGATCATCGACGTGGCCATCGATCAGGGCGGCTGCGTGGGCACGAGTCACCCCACGACGCACAGCGAGCCGACGTTCATCGTCGACGACGTCGTGCATTACTGCGTCACGAACATGCCCGGCGCAGTGGGCCGCACGAGCACGTATGCGTTGTGCAACGTGACGCTTCCCTGGGTGCTCGAGATTGCCAATCGCGGCATCGAACGCGCCGCCAGCGAACTGCCGCCGGTCGCCGCGGCGATCAACATCATGGCCGGCGAAATCACCAATGCCGCGGTGGCCAAAACCTTCGATCTGCCGTACAGCAAACGCTTCGACAGTTAGCCGCACCGGTTTCCCACGGCTGGCGGTTTAGCGGCGCGGTCGTATCGCGCCGTGGATCGCTTTCCTGCCGGCGATCGCGAGATCGTCTCAATACGTCCCCTCTCGGATCGCCCGGGCCGCCTCCTGCGCGAGCGCCGCTACGTTTCGATCGAAATGCGCGAACCGTTCGTCCTTGGTAAACCCCTGCACGTAGCGATAGTAGATTTGCTGCACGATCACGGCCACCTTGTAGAGCCCAAACGCGTAGTAGAACAACACGTTCGACGTGTCGAAGCCCGACGTCTCGCCATAGTATTCGGTCAGCTCGCGGCGCGACATGCTGCCGGGGAGTTGCGTGGGGCCGAAGGCGTGCAACTGCAACGTGGGCGCATCGCTGGCTTGCACCCAGTAAGCCAGCACCGTGCCGAAATCCATCATCGGATCGCCCAGGGTGCACATTTCCCAATCGAGCACGGCCACGATCTTTGTGAGATCATTCGGGTCGAGCATGATGTTGTCAAACTTATAGTCGTTGTGGACCAGTGTGGCGGCCACCTCCGGCGGCATGTGCTCGGGAAACCACCGCATCAGGAATTCCATGTCCGGCACGTCGGCCGTGCGACAGGCCTCGTAGCGCTTGTTCCAACCGCCGACTTGCCGGCCGACGTAGCCCGCCGGCTTGCCCAGGTCGCCCAGCCCGGCCGCCTCGTAGTCGATGTGATGAAACTCGACCAGGTTGTCGATAAACGCCCGATTGAGCCGGCCCAGCGTGCGGGGATCGAGCTTCAATCCCGCGGGTAGTTTGCGCCGCAGCACGATGCCGTGTCGGCGTTCCATGCAATAGAACGGCGCACCGAGCACCGACTCGTCTTCGCAATACACGAGCGGTCGCGGCGCGGGGGCGTAAACTTTGTAGAGCTTCGACAGCACGCGATACTCGCGTCCCATGTCGTGCGCGCTCTTCACGCGATTGCCAAACGGCGGCCGCCGGAGGACCAGTTGCTGGTCGCCGAGCCGGATGAGATAGGTCAGATTCGACGCTCCGCCGGGAAACTGCTCAATGACGAGCGGCCCCTTGGCGTCTGGCAGATTTGCCAGCAGATAGCGCTCGAGCGCTACCGCATCAAGTTCTTCGCCCGGCCGGACCGGCTGCGTGGTATCCAACAGGCCACTCATGGTTGGCTCCCCGAAAACGGGCTAGCAAAGTCGGCGTCGAGTCCGCGGCGATGGCCGACGCGTTGGTTCAGTATTTCGAATCTTCAGCGGAACGTCCACAAGGCCGGGTCTTCCAGGTGCGCGATCGCATTGAATCCTTCCAACGTGACGCGCTCGCGGCTGAAAACGAAGTCGGTGACCGAGCAGTTTCGCAGCCGCCAGCCGAGATTGAGCGCCGTCGGGTCGCTGCAATCGAGGGCGGCCTGCAGGCAGACGGTGATGGCGCCCACGGAGCTGAACGCCGCCACGTTGCGTCCTCGGCCGTCGCCGGCGGTGATGCGTCGCATGCCGGCCCGCACGCGGCGTTGAAAGTCGGCCCAGGTTTCTACGCCGGGGGCTTCGATGTCGGCGGCCACCCACCGCATGACGACCTGCTCGAACATCAACTGGAACGTGCGATGCTTGTCCTGCGGCTGCTGGGCCGCTTGGTAGTCGGCCTGCAACCGACCGATCTCCGGATAGCGCTCGACGATGTCGCGCATCACGAGCTTGATCATCCGATCGACGTGGTGTTCGTCCAACTCGGGGACGACCTGGGGTTCCGGCCACGTCACGCCGGCCCTGGCAAAGGCCTCGCCGGCCAAGGCCGCCGTTTCGATCTGTCGGACGCGCGGGCCGGTGAACACTTCGTCGAATCGCACGCCGCGGCGCAGCCAGTATTCGCCCAACAGGCGCGCCTGCTGCTCGCCCAGCGGCGAGAGTTGATCGTAGTTTTCGGCAAAGAACGAAGCCTGCCCATGCCGCACCAGCGCCAACGTGCTCATCGTGTGATCTCGGGTCCTCGCGTTACATTCGGGTGTTGCCGCCGGCGGCCATGATCTGTGCCTGCAGCTTGCGCATACCGCGAATCCAGCGGTCGTGATCGCTGGCCTTGCGACGGCAGTACTCGGCCACGATCGGGTGAGGCAAGATCAGGAACTGTTCGCTGGCGAGCCCTGCGATCACGGTGTCGGCCACTTGTTCGGGAGTCAGTGCCTCGGCCTTGAGAAACTCGGTCGCGGGGCCCCCTTCGGGGCGCAGCAGCATGTCGGTCATCACGCCCTGCGGACAAAGACACGAGACTTTAATCTCCGGTCCGTAGGTGATCGACAACCATTCGGCCAGCGCCACGGCCGCGTGCTTGGTCACCGAATAAGGGGCGCTGCCGACCTGCGAAAGCAGGCCGGCGGCCGACGCGGTTTGCAGCAGGTAGCCGTCGCCGCGCTTGAGCATGGCCGGCAATACGGCCCGGGCGGCGTAGACGTGAGCCATCAGGTTAACTTCCCAAATGCGCTGCCAGTCCGTGTCGGGCGCTTCGACGCCGCCGCCCAACGCGATGCCGGCATTGGAGCAGAACAGGTCGATGCGGCCGTATGCTTGGGTGGTTTCGTCCACCAGGCGGTGAATGTCGGTTTCCGACGCGACGTCGATCATCACGGCCAGCCCGTCGATTTCTTCGGCCGTCTGGCGCGGCGGGGATCGCAATCGGCGACGACGACGGCGCGAGCCCCCTCGGCGGCAAAACGCCGGCACAGGGCGCGGCCGATGCCATTGGCACCGCCGGTGACGACGGCCACTTTGTCTTTGAGTTGCATCCGCCTGGGTTCCTTTGTCGTGAAGTTGGGGGCAAGGCGCGTCTCACCCGTGCTTTCTCAGCTCCAGTTTGGCGATCGACTCGCGATGGACCTCATCCGGTCCGTCGGCCAGCCGCAACGTGCGGGCATTGGCCCAGGCCGAGGCCAGCGGGAAATCGCCGCACACGCCGCCCCCGCCATGCGCCTGGATGGCCCGATCGATTACCCGCAACGCCATGCTGGGCGCGACGACCTTGATCATCGCGATCTCGCCCCGGGCCACCTTGTTGCCGAGGGTGTCCATCATCGAGGCGGCCTTGAGCACCAGCAGCCGGGCCTGTTCGATTTCGATCCGCGAGTCGGCGATGTCGGCCCGAACGGTTCCCTGGGCGGCAATCGGCTTGCCGAAGGCGACCCGTTTGAGCACGCGCTGGCACATCAGCTCCAAAGCCCGTTCGGCCTGTCCGATCAAGCGCATGCAGTGATGAATCCGGCCCGGGCCGAGCCGGCCCTGAGCGATCTCGAAGCCGCGTCCTTCACCCAACAGCAGATTGGATGCCGGCACGCGGACGTTTTCGTACGTGACTTCGGCGTGACCGTGCGGCGCGTGATCGTAGCCGAACACAGTCAGCATCCGCTCGACGGTGACCCCCGGCGTTTCGAACGGCACCAGGATCATCGATTGCTGGCGGTGCACTTCGGCCGCCGGGTCCGTCTTGCCCATGAAGATCGCGATCTTGCAGCGCGGGTCGCCGGCGCCGGAGCTCCACCACTTGCGGCCGTTGATCACATAGTGGTCGCCGTCGCGGCGGATGCTCGATTGGATGTTCGTGGCATCGCTCGACGCCACGTCCGGTTCGGTCATCGCGAAGCAGGAGCGAATCTCGCCGGCCAACAGCGGCTTGAGCCATTTTTCCTGCTGCTCGGGCGTGCCGTACTGGGCCAGCACCTCCATGTTGCCCGTGTCGGGCGCCGAGCAATTGAACACCTCGGGCGCCATCGGCGAGCGGCCCATGATCTCGCACAGCGGAGCGTATTCGAGATTCGTCAGCCCCGCGCCGTGCTCCTTGTCCGGCAGGAAGAGATTCCACAAGCCGGCCTGCCGGGCCTTGGGTTTCAGCTCTTCGACGATCCGGCTTGGCTGCCAGCGATCGCCGGCGTTGATCTCGTCGTGCCACCGCTTTTCGTTCGGGTAAATGTGCTCCTGCATGAAAGCGGTGAGCCGCTGTTGCAGGTCCTTGACCTTGTCAGAGTGCTCGAAGTGCATGAGAGCGGCCCTTTCCTGGCAGAAGTGGCTGGTAGAATTCAACCGTCGTCCCGCTGGTGTCCGTTGGAGCGAGCGCTCGGCGGGCAAGCTGCCGACGAACGTCCACGTGGCCCAAACTGCGTCGGGCACGCGTGGGTTTACATTCTACCGAACGGACGGTAGAGTCGCTATTAGCTCGCGCGCTTTTCCCGTCCTCATCTCCAGGAACCATCCATGAGCTCCGACTCCAGCGAAAAGCTGCTGGCCGACGTGGACGCCTATTGCCGCGAATTGCGGCCCATCGAAGAACTGTGCTACGTCGAGCACCGCTACAACGAACAGACGGTCGCGCTGGCCAAAAAGTACAACCTGCTGGGCATGCCCGTGCCGACGAAGTACGGCGGACGCGGCGCCGACTCGGTGACCTATGCCCGGGCCCTGGCGCGGATCGGCCGCGAGGGGACCGGCGTGCGTACGTTTTTCTCGGGGCAGACGTCGATCGGCCAGTATCCGATCATGCGGTACGGCAATGACGATCAGCACGCACGTTACCTGCCGGCTTCGTGCCGGGGGGAAAAGATCATGGCCTTTGGCCTGACCGAGCCCGATGCCGGTTCAAACCCGCTGGAAATGACCACCACCTATCGCAAAAGCGGCGACAAGTTTCTGCTCAACGGGGTGAAGTACCTGATCTCCAACGGCGGCATTGCCGATACGGTGGTGTGCTTCGCCTACCCGGAGGACAAGACCGGCAAGGACCGCCGCATGAGCGCGTTTATCGTCGACACCGCCGGCGACACGTTCGAAGTCGAAGACTTGCACGCCAAGCCGGGCATGTTCAGCGCCAACACGGCCATGTTTCAGATGACCGATCACGCGGTGCCGGCCGAAAACCTGCTGAGTGAAGAGGGGAACGGCTTTCGCGTGGCGATGGGCGCGCTGGTGTCCGGACGGTTGAGCGTGGCCGCCGGCTGCCTGGGCGTGATCGAAGACTGCCTGGCCGAAGTGCTGGAGTATGCCAAGACGCGCGTGCAGCACTACAAGCCAATCGGCAAGCACCAGCTCGTGCAGGAACACATCGCGATGATTGAAATGGATCGCGCGGCCAGCGACGCCCTGATCGAACGGGCCGCCGTGGCCAAGGCCGCCAGCGACCAGGCGCCCGGCGACAAGGCCCTGTTGGCCGAAGCCGACACGCGCGTGGCGCAGGCCAAGTTCTTCGCCAGCAACGCCGCCTGGGACGCGGCCGATCGAGCCGTGCAGATCTACGGCGGGCGCGGCTGGTCGGAGTTGTATCGCGTCGGCCGGCACTTGCAGGACGTGCGCGTGTGCCGCATTTACGAAGGGACCGACGAGATCATGAAGCTCAAGATCGCTTCGTCCCTGTTGGGCAAGGATTTTGCCGCCTTCAGTTGACCGTTTGCTCGTAGACCGCACACCTCGACGCCATGAGCCAGCGCGGCACGTACCGCGGACGCCTCGCTCCCACGCCCAGCGGGCCGCTGCATGCGGGGCATGCCCGAACTTTCTGGACGGCGCAAAGGCGTGCGCAAGAACACGGCGGCGTGCTGGTGCTGCGCAACGAAGATCTCGATCCCGATCGTTGCCGGCCGCAGTTTGCCCAGCAAATGCTCGTTGACTTGCGCTGGTTCGGCTTCGCGTGGCAGGAAGGGCCCGACGTTGGTGGCCCGTGGATGCCGTACGTGCAGAGCCAGCGGCGCGAGATGTACCTTGCCTCGTGGCGAGCGCTGGCCGCGGCCGGCGTCATTTACCCCAGCCCACATTCGCGGAAGGATATTGCCGGGGCGCTCGTCGCGCCGCACGACGATTCGCCACGGGCCGGCCAAACGGAGGCGATCTTTCCGGCCAGCTTGCGGCCGACGATCGACGTAGGGTCCGCGGCGTCGACGGTGGCGGCCGGACCGGGATCGACCAATTGGCGGTTTCGCGTGCCGGATGGCGAAGTGATCGGCTTCGACGACGGGCGCCACGGCGCGTGGAGCGGACGGCCGGCGTCGACTTCGGAGATTTTCTGGTCTGGCGCAAAGACGGTTACCCCTCCTACGAGCTGGCGGTGGTGCACGACGATCACGCCATGCAGATCAGCGAGGTCGTGCGCGGCGAAGACTTGCTCGCGTCCACCGCCCGACAGTTGTTGCTCTATCGGGCGCTGGGTTGGCCGCGGCCGGCGTTTTATCACTGTCCGCTGGTGCGCGACGAGTGCGGCGAGCGACTGGCCAAGCGCACGGACGCCGCATCGCTATCCACTCTGCGCGCCGCCGGCCGCACGCCGGACGAAATCCGCGCGGCGTGGTCGTGATCCGCGCGGGTCTAAAACTGCTGGACAAGCCAGCAGTGGCACACGAAAGGCCGACGCTCGTGCGTTTTGAAATGGCTCCTTAGCGGCGCGTTTACGCTTCGCCCAACTGCTGGCGCACCTGGCTCCAGGCGTGTCGAATGACCTGGTCGGCAGCCGCTTTGATCAGTCCGGGGCTGACAGCGGAGATCAAGCCTTTGAGCTGCTCGATCCGCGCGGTCCACTCCAGTCGCGAGCCGGTTCCTTCGGCCAGAATCGCGAGTTGCGAAACGACCGCCATTGACACGCCGATTCCCTGGGCTTCGACCTTCATCGCCGCGCGCTCTGAGGGTTGGCAATCTTCCAGCCGGATCGTGAGCCGCATCGTGCCGCGCATAAAGGAGAAGCCGGGCCGGACGACGCATTTCATCGTCCGCTCGTCGAGCCTTTCGGCCGAGACCAGGTCGGGAATCGTGGCGGCCATGGCGTCCAGGTCGGTCAACAACGCGTAGACGCGCTCTTGAGGCGCGACAAAATGTTCTTCCCCGCCAAATTCCGTGGGTTGGTTGGGCACGATCGTGGGGTCCCTCCGCGTTAGGGAAGCGGCGCACCGCCCCCCTGGAACATCTGCCCGATGGCAAACACGAACTGACCGATGCCGGCCACGACATTGTCGGGCAGCACGATCTCGGCATCGAGCGCGGTTTCCGAGGCGCGGGCGCAAAGGCCGATGGGCTCGGTGTCCGGGAAAACCGGCAGTTGGGCCTCGCCGCCGGTGATGGCCTTCATGAAGCTGCCGATCATTTGCATCAGACCCTGCGGACTGACGTACAGCACCCATTGGCTGCCGGGGAGCAACATGGCGGACGTCTTGGCCAGATCCGCGTCGCCGGCCAGCCCCTTGTCGCCCGAGCGGACGTGTTCGACGCCGCGCACCAACTGCTCGCGGCTGTAGGCGGAAACTACGGTCTTGCCGTTGGCCTTGGCGACGAACATGTGAATCTTGCCTTCGCGGCCGAACATGCTGCCGAACAAATCCTGCATTTGCGGAGCGCCGGCCGGGGCGGCGCCGGCTTGCAGATCTATCATCGATGAAAGATCGGTGACTACTTCCAGCGCCTCCACGTCGCCGACCTTGACGTCGTGCATTTGGTAGTTCGGTTGCTGGGTGTCGGGAATCTTCAGCGCCGACTCCAGCAGGGCGAACGTCTGGCGGGTTGTTTGCAAGTGTTCGTCGGCGTCGGCGACGTGCTCGACGGAAATGGTCGTGCTGTACATCGAATCCCCGGGCGCATCATGCCCATCACGCCGCCGGTGAACTGCTTTCCTTTTTGCAGTTTCTCAGCCAACCTGGCGTACTCCTTGCGGCCAGCTTCGTCGAGCCCCATCATCTGCATGCCGGCATCGCCGAACTGGTTGAGAATGGCCCACATGGCGGGGCTGAACTGAGCGGAGGCGCCGCCGTAGGCGATTACGAACTTCCCCTCGGGCAGGCCGGCCAACAGACCTTCGGCCGGCACCTTGACTCCCTGCGACCAATGGGCCAGGTCGCCGCCGGGCACGACCAGCGCCCGGGCCGTGACGCGCAGCGTGGCATTGTCTTCGATCTGTATGCCCGCGGCCAGGTGCGTCAGTTGCTCGTCGGCGTCGGCGAAAAGGGTCTTGAAACCGCCGAACATCTCGCCGATGGCCTGGAAGGGGCCGGCCGGCTGTACGGCGATGGCCGCCGGGCCACCGAGTGGTTTGGGCCCGTCGTCGTCGTCGCCTTTGTCATCGTCGCCTTTGTCGCCTTTGTCATCGTCGCCTTTGTCATCGTCGCCTTTGTCGTCGTCGCCCTCGTCGTCATCATCGCCGTCGTCGTCTTTCCCATCCTTGTCGTCGTCGGCATCCTCGTCGTCATCAAGGCCGGCGTCTCTTTTCAATTGCCCGGTATCGGGAAGTGCGGCGGCGATCGTCTGAAACAGGAACTTCTTGCCGATTGGCGTGATGACGATGGCCGCGTGCTGTTCGGCGAGCCAGGACTTGAGCGGCTCGACGACTTGCGTGACGTTGGTTTTGGCGGCCAGAAAGGTTTCGAGTTGCGCGGGCGGTCTCGGAGGCAAAGATGGCGAAGTCGCCTTTATGGCCCACGTACATCGTCTGTTGGGCGACAGTCACTTTCGTCACGTCGGCGTCGGCATCGGCGGCGTCCAACGGCGCGATGAGGGCTTGGTAATCGGTGGTGGGCACGACGGTGAGAAAGGCCATGCCCTCGACTTCCTTCCCCTCGCCCCCGCTGACGGCCGCGAAGGCCAGACCGCCCTTTTCGTCGATACCCTCGTCGAGGCCCACGTAGCTCTTGATCATGCTCAACAGATCGGGGAGTGGAAGCTGCATCTTCTGGGTCAGCTTCGACACCCGGGCGTTGGCGTCGCTGAGGTCGTGAATCAGGGCGAACCCGAGCGCGTCGTCGGGAATCACTTCCAGCGGATTGGCCTGCGCCAGGCGAGCGCGGCCGAGAACGTCCATACCAGCGCAGCCGCCACGAGCGAACGAGAGCGGATCATCGATAGACACCCTGAAAAGTGGGCACGAAATCGGGTCCTCGCGAGGCCGCCCAATTCTAGCTCTTTGAGGCGTTATGAGCCAGTAATTTGCGCGTGCCGGCGGATCGGCAATACGGGCTCGATACGGGTGCGCGTACGGACTTCGGGCAATCGCAGTGCGCGGCGCGTCGAGAATCGGCGGCTTGCGGCAGGCATGGCCCACGGTTTGCCGGATTGTGGGGGCCCCATGCTTGCGTTGGCAACCCGTCGTGACTAGGCTGGGCTCGATTTTACAGAAGTTGGCAAAACTTCCTGAACGCAGAACGCTAATCAAGCTGACGCCTGAAATCGACCATCGTGAGCCGCGAGGTTCAAGTCCGTCGAGTTGCGGGCGTCATTTTTATTTGCGCACCTTGGCTTTGGGCCCACCAAGCATGAAGATTGCATTCGCCGTGGTGGCGATGTCGGTGCCGCTCGCGGCTGACTTCGCCGCGGCTGCGGTCGTCGTAACCGTCGTGCCGACGTCGCCGGTGGTTCTGTCCGTCGGGGAGACCGCCACGCTGGCGGTCCTCGCACAGAGCACCTCCGGTAGCGGCATTTTTGGCTGGGACGTCAATCTGCGCATCGCTGACCCCGCGATTGTCGATCTGGTCGACGGCACCCTCGATCGCTCGGGCTGGACCGGCAATCCCGCCACGTCGAGTGACGGAACGTTGGTGGCCGACGGAATTGACGCGATCTACGACACGGCAGACGTCGACATGACCAAGGGCCTCGGCGCGCCGGTACAACTGTTTTCGATCGACGTCCGAGGACTGGCCGAGGGGGTGACGACGTTGGCGATCGAGCCCGATGCCACGACCGGGACCGACTTTCTGACCTGGGCCAGCGAAGTCGGGGCCGATTACACGCAGGCGAGCGTCACCCTGACGGTGGTGCCCGAACCGTCTTCGGCTCTGTTGGCCGCTGCCGCTGCCTGGCTGCTGGCGTGCGCCCGGTGCCGGGTGCTGCGCCGGGCCGGCCACCCCAACGCCAGCACCGGAGGACGCCATGCCTAGACCTGCCCGAGCGTTATCGACGGCGTCGAGCGACAGTCGCAGGCGAACGGTTAGCTCCCGGCGGACCACTCGCCTGCTGCGCTTTGAGTGTTGTGAAGCGCGGCAATTGCTCACTGCATTCCCGACGACCGAATTGCACGACGCGGTGCCCGCGGACGCCGACCCTCCGCCGGTGGCCAGCGGCACGGCCGTGGCTGACGAAGTGGCTCCGCTTGCCAGCGGCCGCGTGGCCTGGCACAGCTACACGGCCTACGATGACGACGGCACCGGATTTCGTCCGCTCGACGGAGCGATTCACATTTACGACTTCGCACTGGGGAGCGAATATCTCCAGGCCGAGCTGACGATCGCGGCCAGCGTCGAGCACGCGATGAATCCCAACTTCTCCGCCGACGGTCGTTACTTGACCTTTATGGGGCTGCCGCGCACCCGGGCATACAACCATTTCGACGATTCCTGGGCCAACTATCTGGACGTCTTTGTTTATGACTTCGTGACCGACGCGGTCACCGATGTCAGCACGCGGGTCGGACGGTCCGGGTTCGGGCAGGTCGACGAAGATCCGACGTTTTCGCCGGATGGACAGTGGCTCACCTTCAAGTATCAGCGGAGCGACATTTGGGCCGTCAACCTGTCGAACTACACGCTCCGCCAGATAACGGCCCGCGCGGGCGAGGAATCGGGTCCGCAATACTCACCCGATGGGAACTGGATCGTGTTTTGGGTCGGCAGCGGGGCCTCGGCTTATATCGCCAGAGTGCCGGCCGACAGCGTCCGTGCCACCAACTACCAGGTGGTCGTCAACAACGACAGCGTCGATTTCCCCGGCGACACGGGCATTCAGGACTACTTTCCCTCGTACTGGGGCAGTTCGCGAATCATCTACACCTCGTGGGACACGCCGCAACAATCGGGCGTCAACGACGACGATGACATCCGAATCCTGGACCTGACGACCGGCGCCAACACGTTCGCGGCCTTTGATTCTCCCTATCCGGTGGACGACTCTGACGGCTTCGGCATCACCGACTCGCTGGTCGGCTTTTCCAAGCGCCAGTCGCAGTACTGGGACCTCTGGTACGGCGATCCGATGAGCGGCGCTTCGGCCTCTTTGGGCATCGGCGTCAGCGGCCAGCACAACCTGGGTGGCAAGTACACGCCATTGGTTGTCTATGCGGACAGCGTTGCGCCGGCCGTCGTCGCTCGCCAGATTGGGAACGGATCGCAGCAGCGCTCCGCGATTCG
This sequence comes from uncultured Planctomycetota bacterium, assembly GCA_963711515.1. Lineage (GTDB taxonomy): Bacteria > Planctomycetota > Planctomycetia > Pirellulales > PALSA-1355 > CAVQEL01. Next base: position 153,440 of record CAVQEL010000027.1, read on the forward strand.
GTCGCTCAGCATCACGTTCAGCGAAGACGTCACTCTTGATCCGGGCGCCCTCGTGCTCCTGAACCAGACGACCGAGCTTGGCGTGACGGTCGATCCGCCCAGCTACACGCCCGGGACGCGGACGGCGACCTGGACGTTTACGACCGCGCCCGGCGGACTACTGCCCGAGGGGAACTTCACCGCGCTGCTGACGGCTGCCAAAGTGCGCGACGTCGCCGGCAACCCGCTTGCCAGCGACGAGACGTTGGCCTTTCACGTGCTCCAAGGGGATGCCGACGGCAACCGCATCGTTGATGCCGCCGACGCGCAAATCGTGCGAGATCATTATCTGCGAACGCATTCCGAAGGGGATTTAAACGGCGACGGCACGACCAACGTGTTCGATCTGTTAATGGCCCAACAAAATCAAGGCCGTCAACTGCCGCCGGCTGAACCGGTCGCGACGGCCGTGCACGCCGAGGCGGCGCCCGACGTCGTGAACCACTCGCTCTTGGACCGTTTGTCTTCGCGGCCCCTTACGCCAGCCGTTCGCACGTTTTTGGCAACCGCGGCAATTCCGGTCCGCGATTTCACCACCAGCGTGCCGCGCGTCGAGCGTCATGTCGTGCAGCGGCCCGCAGCGGTAACCGTCGCGCACCGACTCCCGGCGGCTCGTCCGGACCGGCCTGACGGCTTGCGGCCGGTCGAGCGGCCGGGGAACGCCGATGAATCGGGGGCCGAGACCGTTACGAAGTCTTTATCCGCATCAACTCCAAAAGCCGTTCGGCCAATGCTGCGGCGAACTGCGGGTCGTTGATGTGAAGGTTAAGTTCGCGCACGTCGAGCCGGGGAGCTGCCGCCCGAATCGCGTCGAACAGGGCCCGCCGCGCCGCAGCGTCGTCAAACGGCTGGCCGGCGCGATCGATGGCCGATACACCGGCCGCGGGTAAGAGCACGGAGACCGGGCCGCTGGCCGCGGAGAGTTTGCGGCCGATGTCCGTGCCGATGCGGGCACACTCTTCAGCCGTAGTGCGCATCAGCGTCACGCTGGGATTGTGCTGGTAGAAGGTTCGACCGCGAAACGCCTCGGGCACGGTTTCGGGGGCGTGGAAGTTGACCATGTCGGTGGCGCCGACCGAGACGACCTGCGGTACGCCGCGCGCGCGGCGGCGGTGAGTCGCTCGGGACCGGCCGACAGGACGCCGCCTACAAGCTCGTCGGCCAGCTCGGTGGTGGTGATGTCCAGCACGCCGGCGATGAGGCCGTCAGCGACGAGCGATTCCATGGCCTGGCCGCCTGCGCCGGTAGCGTGAAACACGAGCACTTCGTAGCCGGCCGCTTCCAGGATTTGCCTGGCCCGTTCGACGCAGGGAGTGGTGACGCCGAACATCGTGGCCGCCACCAGCGGGCGCGACTCGGAGGCCGCGTCTTTCTTTTCCAGCAGCACCATGCCGGCCATGGCCCGGGCCGCTTCGCCCAGCACTTCGCGCGTCACGCGGTTGAGCCCCGAGATGTCGACGATCGAGTTGAGCATCAGAATGTCTTTGTCGCCGACGTAATGGCGGACTTGGCCGGAGGCGAGCGTGCTGACCATCACCTTGGGCACGCCGATGGGCAAGGCCCGCATGGCGGCCGTGCCGATCGTGGTGCCGGCCGAACCGCCCAGGGCGATGACTCCGGCGACGTGCCCGGCCTGGTACGCGCGACGCATGTACGCGGCGGCGGCGCGGGCCGCGGCACTCACCGCGGCGCCTCGATCGCCGGCGGCGGCCAATTGTTGCGGGTCTTCGCCGGCCGCCGCGAAGAACTCACAACGATCGACCTCCGGTGCCACCGCGGGCGGTGCCAGACAACCGGCGTCGACCAGTTGCACGCCCAGGCCGTAATCGGCCAAACGATCGCGAACGAACTGCGCTTCGCGCCCCTTAGTGTCGAGCGTGGCCAGGACAAACACGTCGCGATGCGACGCGGGAATGTTTTGCGGGTCGTCGGGCATGGGCGTCGATATTCGCGTGGAACTGGTGCGGCCGCTGGCGCGCCCACGTTATCCGAAAACGGCGGGCGATGAAAACGGGCGGACCAAAATCGATGTTTTCGCCGGGCAGGAATCTATTCTCGCCGACCGCTCGCACCGGTATAATCCCGCCTCGATTTTGGGAACAGTTTCGCGGCCCGCCGCCCAAGCACGTCTCGCGGACGGCCGCCTTTGGAGAGCGCTTTCTTGAATCCCGTCGTGGAAGAAGCGTGTCGGCCGCTCGCGGTCCGTCCGGCTCGACCGCGTTACGTCCAGCCGGCCGCCCGGCGGTTGCGTTTCTTGCGAACCGACTTGCGCTCGATCCTGGGCGAAGGGGCGGCCCACTCGATCATGGTGGGCGTGGGAGAAAGCTATCTGCCGGCGTTCGTGCTGGCGATGGGCATGGGCCAGGTCGCGGCCGGGCTGATCACCACGATTCCGCTGTTGGCCGGCGCCGTCTTGCAATTGATCTCGCCAGCGGCAGTCCGCTATTTTGGCTCACACCGGCGGTGGGTGGTCACCTGCGCGTCGCTGCAGGCGGCCAGCTTCGTGCCGCTGGCCGTTGCGGCCCTGCTGGGCAAGCTCCCCGTGCTGGTCATGTTTGCGCTGGCGGCCGTGTATTGGGGCGCGGGGTTGGGGACCAGCCCGGCCTGGAGCACCTGGGTCGGCACGCTCGTGCCGCGGCGAGTGCGCACGCACTATTTTTCGCGGCGTACGCGACTCAATCAGTTTGCCACGCTGGGGGGCTTTCTGCTGGGCGGGTTGAGCCTGCAGTGGGGCGCCTCACACGACCGGCGGTTGCTCGTCTTCGCGGCGATGTTTGCCATGGCCGCCGTCAGCCGCACGGTTTCGGTGACCCTGCTGGCCGGTCAAAGCGAGCCGGAGCCCATTCCCAACGGCCACCGCCGCGTTTCCATGGCCGAATTCTTTCGCCGCTTTCGGCACGCTGGCGACGGACGACTGTTGTTCTACTTGCTCAGCGTGCAGGCCGCGGCGCAAATCGCGGGACCGTATTTCACCCCCTACATGCTCCGCTCGCTGAATTTATCCTACGCCTCGTACGTGTCGCTCATTGCGGTTTCGTTTGCCGCCAAGGCGCTCACGCTGCCGGCGCTGGGCGCGCTGGCCCGGCGCTTTGGCACGAGCAAGCTGTTGTGGTTCGGCGGCGTGGGAATCGTGCCGATTTCGGCGCTGTGGCTGGTGTCCAATTCGCTGCCGTTTCTGGTGCTAGTGCAGGTGCTGGCCGGCATCACCTGGGCCGCGTACGAGCTGGCCATGTTCTTGCTGTTCCTGGAAACCATCCGGCCCGAGGAACGAACCGGGATGCTGACGAACTTTAATTTCGCCAACTCGGCGGCCACGGCCGGCGGTTCACTGTTGGGGGGAGCCGTGTTGTTTGGGCTGGGCAAGCAGGCGGAGACGTACCTGCTGTTGTTCGCGATTTCGTCGGCAGCCCGGGCCTTGAGCCTGATCTTGCTGTGGCGCGTGCCGGCGGCACCTCGGCCGGAGCTATTGCCGGCCGCGGCAGCCAACGTCACGGTGCGCCCCGTGCCCAGCCGCGCGGCCTGAGCGTTGCGCGATCACTTTAGCGCAAGCGCGATCCAAGAGCCGCTCGCACAGGTCCGGACCGCCGACGGTGGGACTACGATCGCGGCGCCACGCGCGCCAACAAGCCCGGGATGACCGCCAGGCAGCGGGCCAGTTCGCCGCGGGTTCGTTCGAGCGCTCCGCGGGCCGTTTTCAAATCGCCGCGCACGGCCGCGGTTTCCAGCTCTTCGGCCCGGTCACGAAGCGTCGCCGCCGACAGGTTGGCCGCCACGCCTTGCAGCGTGTGGGCTTGCCGGGCCAGCTCCGGCGCATTGGCGGAGTCAAACGCCCGCTGCAATGCCGCAATCTGGTCGGCCGCGCGAGCGGCAAACTTGTGCAGCACCATCGCGCAAAAGCCGGTGTCGTCCAGACAGCGGCGCATCAAAGTTCCCAACTCGATCGGCGTAGACCGCTCGTGATCGCCGCGTAAGTCGCTATCCATCCCGACCGGAGACGGCTCACCAGGACCATGTTCTGCAGAAAGCGCTTCGCTGCTCATTCACTGCCCTCGATTGGGATCTGTCGACGCCGGGAACCGAACGACCGCGTACCCTTCCCGCCGCGTCCTATACTCTACAACCTGGCAGGGTCCGATGGTGCGGAATCGGGTGGTCCTGCCGATGAAGGTGGCGAATCAGCCGCGCGATGCATGCCGGCGGTGCGGCTTTGACGGCCCGCGCCCGGCAGATAGACTGGACGCGTTTCGTCGTTGCCGCCCCGCGCACACTCGAGAAACCATGCCAGCCAGCGGAACGTGGTCCGAAGTCGACGTCGTCGGCCATCCCTGCGAGATTTACGAACCGCCGGCAGTGAGCCCGCACGGCTACGTCGTCATCTATCTGCACGGCGTGCATCTGAACCGCTTGCACGATAAGCCGGCATTCGTGCGGGAATTCGACCGGCTGGGGCTGCGCGTCGTTTGCCCCCGCACGGGCCGCAGTTGGTGGTCGGACCGGATCTGTCCGGAGTTCGACGCCGAGCTGACGGCCGAGCGGTTCGTCACCGGGCCGGTGTTGGACTGGATCGGCGGTCATTGGCAGGTCGAGCCGCCGCGGATCGCGCTGTTGGGCACGAGCATGGGAGGCCAGGGGGCGCTGCGGCTCGCCTTCAAGCATCCCAACAAGTTTCCCGTGTTGGCGGCCATTTCACCGGCGATCGACTATCACCTGCGGATGGACGAGGGAGACGAGACGCTCGTCGCGATGTACGCCGACAAGGAAGCCGCGCGGCAGGATACCGCCACACTGCACGTGCATCCGCTGAATTGGCCCCGCAACATCTACTTCGCCTGCGATCCGAGCGACCTCCGCTGGCATGAAAGCGCCGAGCGGTTGCGGATGAAGCTGGCGGCGTTGGGCATCCCGCACGAGTGCGATCTGGAGACCGGCGGCGGCGGCCACGGCTTTGAATACTACAACCGCATGGCCACCGCTGCGATGGATTTCATCGTGGCGCGGCTGGAAAGCGAGCGGCTCGCGCGTGTGAAACGCCGCGCAGGCTAACAGCTTAGTGAAGAATGCGACAGGCTGCTAACGCCGCGTGCCGCGCCGAGCGGTCGACAGCAGATCCAGGAGCGACTCGTCGACCGCCTGCCACCAGTTGTCGGCGGCGTGCGTCCCACGCGCCCGTTCGGGGGCCAGGGCAAAGAGAACTTGCGCGTTGAGGGATTGCCGCGCACGCACTGCGGGCGTTTCCGGCAGCTTTGCCTCCGATGAGGTGGCGACGGCCGGCTCGGCGGCGGGCGCGATTGACGCAAATGAAAGCGATGGAATCGCCGTCGCAGACGTTGCTGTCGCGGCCGGCACGTCGTCCGTGGCGGCCAGCGGCCCGGCGGGGGCCGGCAGATCGATCTTGAACAAGAAGCCGTAGTTGTTGCGCCAGGATCTCGTCGGCAATGTTCACGTTTCCATTGCGGTCGAAATCGTAGACGTTGGTGATAGCGACGCCGAAGTTGTAGTTGGCGCGCACGCCGATTTCGTCGTTGACGTTGGTCAGCGCGGCGGTTGCCGTGCCCGAGTCGGCGTCTCCCCGCCGGCTGCCGAAATAGAACACGTCGGGCGCAGGCAAGCTCGTGTTGGCCGTATCGAGCAACGTGACTTGCAGCCACTCGTTGGCGATGGCTCCGTCGTTCCAAACGATTTCCACCCGATCGGCGCCCCTGCGCCGGCGCCGGACGGACCGAAACGGCCGCCGGAGCGGGGGCCATCGCCCACGTCTCGGGAGAGTTGCCGACGCCGACGCGGAACACGAAATCGGACGCGCTGATGTTCGGGTGCGAACCGGCGATGTCGATCATGATGCCGTTGATGCCTCGGGCATAACTGGAAATGTTGTCGAATGTGGCCGGCCCGGTTCCCGGCAGGTAGGCGGACTTGTCCGGAGCGATCGCTCCATCATCGGCGACACCGATCGCGGCGCTGGCGCCGTCAAAACTCGACTGGTTATAAAACAGCATGCGGGCCGCGATGCCGGCGGCCACGATGAAGCTTGTTGAGCCGCTGGTGGCGGCATTGCCCGCCACGTCGGTCACGCCCGAGGCACTGCTGAAAGCCAATTGATACAGGCCCGCCGACGGGGTCAGGCCGCTCAGGTCGGCCAGCGACCAGGTGATGCCGTCGAGCGTGGAAACGAATTGCGCACCGGTGAGCAAGTTGGCGCCGCCGTTGCGCGAGAGTGACAAGTTGGCCAGCGTGACGCCGCTGGTGACTTCGTTGAATTCGAGGGACGCCGAGCTCACCGCAGACGGATGCGGATTGGGAGACACCGGCACGAACGCGGCCACCGGCGCCACGGTGTCGACGGTGATCGATGCCGGGGACGTGGCGTCGGACGCCGGCTTGCCGCTTTCGGTCTGGCGGGCCGTGATGGCGTGCGTGCCGTCGGCCAGCGAGGCGGAGCCGTTGGTGGTGACGATGGTCGTGGTGCCGTTGGCAAGCGCGCTGCCGATGGCGTTTGCGCCGTCATAGAGCGTGATTGTGGCGCCGGCTACGGTGCCGGTCACCTGGAAGCTGAGCGTCGTGCCGGCGGAACTGTTGTTAAGCTTCGTAATGCCGTCGGAATTCGAGACACCGGTGTCACTGGTGGCCAACAGGGCGAGGCCGCTGGGAGCGGCACTGATACCCACCAGGCTCGCCACGACGAGCTGTGCTTTGGGCGTGCCGCGCCCGGTCACCAGGTCGAAGCCCGGCGCGGCCGACTGCGGCGCCGTGCCGCCCGACGAGCCGCTGGTGATATCGTGGAAGTTGCTGGCCGGCATGGCATACAGGCTGGTCATCAGCGAGGCCGTATCGAACACCGAGAGTCCGGCCAGGCCACGGCCCTGGTTGGCCACGGCCACCAGCGCCGCCCAGCTGGGGGTGGCAAAGCTGGTGCCGCCGATCTTGCGCCACGGGGTCGACACCGGGTTGTTGAACGTGTCGTACACCGCCACGCCGGTGCTGGGATTGGCGTCGAAGGCCACATCGGGCATGGCTCGCATGGTGGAGGTTTGCGTGACGACGCCGTTTTGCCATACGGGCTGTGCCTCGTAGACGCTGATGCCGCCGCCTGAGTCGTTCCAAGCGGCTTCGTTGGTAATGTTATGGGACGCGTCGAGCGAGAGGGTCGTGCCCCCCACGGCCAACGCATTGGGCGAATAGGCCGGATACATGCCGGGTCCGCCGGAATTGCCCGCGGCCGCGAAGAACGTAACGCCACTGTGTCCGAACGGGGTGGTCATGTGGGTGTCGTAGCCGAGCTCGCCTCCCCATTCGCCCGATCCCCAGCTCATCGACACGACCGACACGCCGGTATAATTGCGGGCAAAGTCGACCGCGGTCATCAGGTCGGAAAAGTTGGCCGAGTTGGCCTCGACCAGCAGGATGTTGGCGCCGGGAGCAAACGCGTGGGCCCACTCGATGTCCAGAAGCGTTTCCAGGGCCCAATCGCCGTTGGTCGTCGTAAGGCTCGTGCCACCGTTTTGATCGACTTGCACGAAGCTGGCAACGGCGGGCAGGCCGAAGTACGCGGAGAAGGCCGCCAGATCGTTGGCCGCCGTGGGAGTGTGAAAGGCATCGACGATGGCGATCGTCTGCCCTGAGCCGTCGCCGACGATGGAGCCGCCGTCGAAGTAGATCTGATCAAATCCGTAGGCGTGACGCATGGCGTCCGGAGACAGGCCGCCCGGCACGGCCGTGCCGGCCAACGGCGTTGCGTCGGGCGCTTCGGTCGCCGATAGCGGCTGGGCAGTCGGTCCCGTGTCCGCGACTTGAGACCAGGGGGCCAGCGCCGCGGCAACATCGGCGGCCAGCAGCGAGCGATCTTCCAGCAGCTCGCCGCCGATGACAACCGACCCGGGTCCACCGCCTACGCGCTGGAATGATTTCGTCCGACCGCGATCGCCGCGCGCAATGTGCATGCCTCTTGGCCTTCGTGAGGGAAGGCCGTTCCCAGCAGACAGTGAGTTTTCGGTGTTCCGTGAAGGGAGTGCCGCCTGGCGCGTACACCACGGCGGACCAATCTTTTAGAGTAATGAGCTGCCGCCCGGCGAACAAGAAACGTTTGCGCAATCCCTGCGGAATACCGCGATCAAATCAGCCGCAGAGCCGCCTTGAGCCTCAAAATCGGTCCCCTCCGCAGGGCAGTCCGCGCAAAAGAGCATTCGACGCGGCGGACCCGAGATATTGCACGGTGCCCTCCCCCCGATGGCGAGCCGGCGGCAAATTTCAGCAGATGGGATGGCACCGGGCGGGGATTTTGGCACACTATAGCCAGTCGACTGGCAGGCAAAAACCGTTGGCACGGCCGTGTCGGCCCCTGGTTTGTTGACAAGCCGACGGAGCGTCGTTAGTTTCAAATTTGAACAGAGTTAACCACTTTTCTCTCGCGTCCAGTTCTTGGGCCGCGCTAAACTTGGTGCTTGCCGGGGGGTCGCTCTTGCCATGGGCCGCCAGAGGCGCGCCGGCCACCGCGGCCGCTCGGATCATTCCGGTGGCGCGGCCGATACTCGCCACGCTGGCCGCGACAGGGGGTACTGCCGCCCGGCAGGCTTACAGGCACGGCTTAGAACATCACGATCGCTACGAACCGCACGGAACAGTCCATGGCCGCTAAGAAGTCGGATTTCGCCGAAATCCTCATCCGTCAGCGAACGATCTCCGCCGAACAGCTTGGCGAAGCCAAACGCGTCGCCAAGTCCTCCGGCAAGAAGGTACACGATCAGCTCGTCGTCCTGGGCTACGCCACCAGCGACGAGGTGATGCGGGCCATCGCCAAGGAGCACGGGCTGGACTTCATCGACTTGAACGAAGTGGTGATCCCGCCATCGATCGTCGAGCTGGTGCCCGAGTCGGTCGCCCGCGAAAACGCCATCCTGCCGATGGCCGAAGAAGACGGCGGGCTGCGGGTGATCGTCAGCGATCCTTATGATCTGGACACCTTCGAGAAACTGCGGTTCATCCTCAACAAACAGGTCGAAATTGCCCTAGCACCGCGGGAAAACATCCTGGAAGCCATCAACCGCCATTACGGCCAGATGGAAGACCAAAGCGCCGACTCGATGCTTCAGGAGTTCACCGACACGGCCATCGACTTCACGGAAACGGAGCAGGAAGCCCAGGGGAGCGACGAGGTCATCGACGAGACCAGCGCCCCAATCGTCCGGCTGGTGCAGTTGCTGATCAGCGAGGCGGTGCAACTGCGGGCTTCGGACATCCACGTCGAGCCGTTCGAGGACCGGGTGCGGATTCGCTACCGGATCGACGGCGTGCTGGTGGAGCGCGACAGTCCGCCCCGCCGCCTGCTGGGGGCCCTGCTGTCGCGCATCAAGATTCTGGCGAATATCGACATCGCCGAACGCCGCCGCCCCCAGGACGGGCGGATCAAAGTCACGCTGGGCGAGAAACAGCTCGACCTGCGCGTCAGTATCCTGCCGACCAACCATGGCCAGTCGGCGGTAATGCGGGTTTTGGATAAGGACAGCATCCGGGTGGGGGTGCGGCAACTGGGGCTTTCGGAAGGCGATTTTCGCCAGTTCAAAAACCTGATCCGGCGGCCCAATGGCATCATCCTGGTCACCGGTCCCACCGGTTCAGGCAAGACCACCACGCTCTACGCGGCACTCAACGAGCTGAACCGCCCGGACCGGAAAATCATCACGGCCGAGGATCCGGTCGAGTACTACCTGCCGGGGATCAACCAGGTGGAGGTAAGACACAGTATCGGGCTGGATTTTGCCAAAATCATCCGTGCCATGTTGCGGCAGGCGCCCAATGTGATTCTAGTAGGAGAGATGCGAGACACCGAGACAGCCCAGATGGGAATTCAGGCATCTCTGACTGGTCACTTAGTTTTCAGTACACTCCACACGAACGATGCGCCCGGCGCTATTACAAGAATGACCGACATGGGGGTTCCGGGCTATTTGGTGGCCAGTAGCGTGATGGCCGTTTTGGCACAGCGATTAGTGCGAGTTATCTGTTCGAAATGCAAGCAGCCGCACACGCCCAGCGACGCGACGCTGGAGACGGCTGGCATCACGCCCGAGATGGCCGCGGGCGCCAAATTCATGAAAGGCAAAGGGTGCGGCCACTGCTCGAAATCGGGTTATCGCGGTCGATTGGGAATTTTCGAGCTGATGATGATGAGCAACAAAGTGCGCGAGCTGGCATTCGCCGGCGCGCGACGCAGGAATTACGACGCATGGCCCTTTCTCAAGGCATGATATCGCTTTACAGCGACGGCATTCGCAAGGCCATGGCCGGCACGACCACGATAGAGGAGGTCTTTCGCGTCGCCAAGAAACAGGAGGAATAGTCCACGCGGTCGGGCGGCTGAACGACGCCTCTGCCGTCTTCGTGGGACTCGAGGATCGCGTTGTCGGGACACGCGGAACTAAGGGGTACCTGAACCTTCAAACTGAAATAGACCTGCTCGCGCCGGGCACCGCCGCGCCGGGCGTGCGGCCGTTCGGACGCCACGGTTGGCGCGGATCCGCACCGTTTTGGCGCTTGGCAGCGGAACGATAGGGGGCGAATAATCATCTGGCCATTTGGGCCGCCGGTCGCACGGGGGCCGCGAACGGGAACAGAGAGCCTCTCGGTCGAAAAGTTGCTCGGGCCGACTTGCGTCACGCTACGACGAATCGCGCGTGTCGGCAATTGGCTCTGAGCACGGGCGGGGCAAGAGAGGATATACGACAGTGGCTGAAACCGTACTTATCGAGAAGCTGTTGCACGCCGTCGTGCGGCAGGGCGCCAGCGACTTGCACATCACCGTCGGGCAGCCCCCGGTCATCCGGCATGATGGCCATCTGGTGCGGCTGAAGACCAAGGTGCTCGAACCGGGCGACACGATGTCGCTGATGAAGAGCATCACGCCGGACCGCTGCCAGCAGGAGCTGCAAGCCGTCGGCGGGTCGGACTTCGGCTTCGCCTTTGGCGACCTGGCCCGATTTCGCGTTTCGGTGTTCAAGCAGCGCGGCAACATCGCCATGGTGCTGCGGCAGATTCCCAACAAGCTGCTCAGCATGGAGCAGCTCGGGCTGCCGACGGCCTGCGAGCGGTTGATCCAGCGCCCCCGCGGGCTGTTTCTGGTGACCGGGCCGACCGGCTCGGGCAAGAGCACCTCGCTGGCCAGCATGATCAACTACCTGAACGAGAACTTCGATCACCACATTATTACGATCGAGGACCCGATCGAATTTTTTCACCCGAACAAGAAATCGACGGTCAATCAGCGCGAGGTGGGCGTCGACGTGCCGAGTTTTGCCGAGGCGCTGCGGCGGGCCCTGCGGCAGGATCCCGACGTGATTTTAGTGGGTGAGCTGCGCGACCTGGCCACCATCGAAGCGGCCATTAGCGCGGCCGAAACCGGCCACGTCGTGTTCGGCACGTTGCACACGACCGGTGCCCAGGGGACGGTGAACCGCATCATCGACGTGTTTCCGACCACGCAGCAGGACCAGATTCGCACGCAGCTTTCGACGTCGATCATCGGCGTGCTGTCGCAGGCCCTGTTGCCCACGATCGGCGGCGGGCGGTGCGCAGCGCACGAGCTTTTGGTCTGCAATTCGGCCATCGGCAACCTGATTCGCGAGAACAAGACGTTCCGCATCACCTCGGCCATTCAGACAGGGGCCAAGCAGGGCATGATCCTCCTGGACGACTCGCTGTTCCGGCTATGGAAGGAGCAAAAGGTAACCAAGCAGGACGTGCTGGCCAAGGCCCATTCGCCCGACGAGCTGGCCGCTCGGATCGCCAATGCCGAGCGCGGCCTGTTCGACGAAGAGGGGGACGACAAAGACGACGACGAAAACGGCGGCGCGGAAAAGCGGAAGCGATAACGAGGATCGAACCCATTCAGCGGCAAACAGCGTAGGCGGATTTTTCCATGGCAATGCGGCGTCTCGGTCAGATTCTGGTCGACCTGGGTTTTCTCAGCGACGACCAGTTGGAAACCTTGCTCGAAGAGCACCAGGCCCATCCCGGCGTGCTGTTGGGCAAGTTTGCCGAGAGCCAGGGGCTGATCAACGAAGAGCAGTTGTCGCAGGCGCTGGCCGAGCAATGGGGCATGCAGGTCGTGCACCTGGCGGACATCGTCATTCCGCCCAACGTGCTGGGCCTGGTCACCGAGACAATGGCCCAGATGTATCGCATCGTGCCCATCGCCTTCCGCGACGACACGCTGACCATCGCCATGTGCGATCCGCAGAATCTGTCGATCACCGACGAGCTGCGGACGTTCCTGGGCTACGAGATCCGCGCGGTCGTGGCCACCGAACGGGACGTGCTCAAGGCGCTCGACCGCTATTACGCCGCCAGCGGCGAGAGCGTCGAAAGCCTCGTGCAGGACATGGACTCGGACGAGGAGCTGGCGGCCGCGGCCGCTGCGGCGGGAGCCGAAGGCCCGATCGATTTGACGAGCGTCGAGGCACTGGCCGATAGCGCGCCGGTACGCAAGCTGTTGAACATGGTGCTGTTGATCGCCATTCGAGATCATGCCAGCGACTTGCACTTCGAGCCGTTCGAAGACGAGTTCCGCATCCGCATCAAGGCCGACGGCGTGCTGTACGAGATGGTGCCGCCGCCGCGCCACTTGGCCTTTGCCATTACGACCCGGATCAAAGTGATGGCGAATCTGGACATCGCCGAGCGGCGGCTGCCGCAGGACGGCCGCATCGAGCTGACCGTGGGCGGCCACCCGGTCGATCTGCGCGTCAGCGTGCTGCCGACCATGTTCGGCGAGAGCGTGGTGATGCGGGTGCTCGATCGTTCGGTGGTGTCGTTGGACCTGGCCAAGGTGGGCATGGACCCGCCCACGCTGAAGACCTTTCGCGAGGTGATGCTCAAGCCCAACGGCATCATCCTGGTCACCGGGCCCACCGGCTCGGGTAAGACGACGACGCTCTACTCGGCGCTCTCGGAGATGAACACGATCGAGGACAAGCTGATCACGACCGAAGACCCGATCGAATACGACATCGACGGCATCGTGCAGGTGCCGATCGACGCGTCGATCGGCAACACATTCGCCCAATGTCTGCGGGCCATTTTGCGGCAGGATCCGGACAAGGTGCTGGTGGGCGAGATTCGCGATATCGAGACGGCCGAGATCGCCGTGCAGGCATCGCTTACCGGCCATACCGTGTTCAGCACGTTGCACACCAACGACGCCCCCAGCACGATCACCCGTCTGCGCGACATGGGCATCGCGCCCTTTTTGATCACGGCCACGGTCGAGGGCATCCTGGCCCAGCGGCTGGTGCGGCGAATTTGCACGCAATGCCGCGAGGTCACCACCCCCAGCGCCGATATTCTGCAGGATCTGGACCTGACCGAAGCCGACCTGGCCGGCAAGACGTACTACCGCGGACGCGGCTGCGACGCCTGCAACAACACGGGTTACAAGGGTCGCGTTGGCCTGTTCGAGCTGATGATTATGAACAACCAGCTGCGCGACATGATCATGCGGGCCGCCTCGACCGAAGAGCTGCGCGACGCTGCCCGCAGCTATGGCATGGTCACGCTCCGCGACGCCGGCATGTCGGCCGCCAGCGACGGACTGACCACGCTCGATGAAGTCGTCCGCGAAACCATCATGGAAGCCTAGCGAGAAATAACGAGCAACCACAGAGCACGAACAACCACAGAACCGCACAAACCGCCCCCGGCGCGTGCCACTGCCGGCGTGCCCGGCAGCGTTTCCGCGGCGGCCGTGGCCAATCACCTAATAGCACCAGCGCATCAGGATCAACGTCATGCCGACCTATCAGTTCGAGGCCATGGATTCCACCGGCCAGGAGATCCGCGACGTCATCGAGTGCCCAGCGAGGAGGAAGCCCAGGCCACGATTCGCCAGATGGGCTACTTCGTCACCAAGATCGCCGTCAAAAAGCAGAAGAAGGCGGCCGCCGAAAAGGCTAAGACTGGCAAGAAGCGGGCCTTTGCCATCGGCGGCGTCAACACCAAGGTGCTGTGCACGTTCACTCGGCAGCTTTCGATTTTGCAGGACGCCGGCCTGCCGATCTTGCGCAGCCTGCGAATCCTGGAGCAGCAGAGCAAGCCGGGCCGCATGAAAAACAGCCTGATGGACGTCTGCGACGAGATCGAAGGCGGGTCCACGCTGTCCGAGGGCATGGCCAAGGCACCCAAGGCCTTCAACCGGTTGTACGTAAACATGATCAAGGCCGGCGAGGCGGGCGGTGCGTTGGAAATCATTCTCCAGCGGCTGGCCGACTTTCAGGAGCGGTCGCAGTCTCTGAAGCGCAAGATCAAAGGCGCCATGATCTACCCGATCGTGGTGATCTCGGTCGCCGTCGGCATTCTGACGTTCATCATGATCAAGATCGTGCCGGCGTTCATCGAGATCTTCGACGATTTCGAGGTCGAACTGCCCCCCATGACCGTGCTGTTGATCGGCATTTCGAACGCGGCGGTCAACTACTGGTACTTGATTCCCGGCATCCCGATCGGCCTGTGGCTGTTCTTGAAGCTGCTGCGCAAGTTCAAGATGGGCCGCGTCGGCTGGGATATGTTCCTGTTGAAGATGCCGATCTTCGGCCCCTTGGTGGAAAAGAACATCCTGGCCCGCACCACCCGCACCTTGGGCACGCTGGTGTCCAGCGGCGTGCCCATTCTCGAAGCGCTGAACATCACCCGCGAAACGGCCGGCAACGCCATGTTCGAACACATGTTCGCCAAGGTCTCCGAGGCGATTCGCGAGGGCGAGTCGATCGCCAAGCCGATGAAGGAATACTCCAAGATGTCGTTCCAGCCGATGTGCGCGTTCTTCTGGATGTTTTTCTGCGCCGGGCCGATCGGACTCTTGATGTACATGGGCCGGATGAATTCCCGCGTCGTCGACGACCTGACGGTCAACATGGTCGACGTCGGCGAGGAGACGGGCGAATTGGACACCATGCTCTACAAGGTGGCCGACACTTACGACGAAGAGGTGTCGGTGCTGACCGAGAGCCTGGTGAGTCTGATGGAACCGTTGTTGATCATCTTCTTGGGCGGGGCAGTCGGGTTCATCGTCATCGCGCTGTTCATGCCGCTGGTGAGCCTGATTACGAACCTGAGCGGCTAACGAGAGAGAGAGCCTTCACGAAACACCCATCAACCATTCGAACCGGCTTGTCCGGCGTTCGGCTGTGTCTCGTCGCGATGATGCGGCGCGGCGACCGAACCCGTGCCGGCGGCCGTTCGCAACGAGCAATCCGCCCGAGTTAGTGTCGGCGGATGCCCGATAACTACCGGCCCGGCCCGCTGGGGCTGGACGAACCAACGAGCCAGCGCGGCGTCAGGCGGCCACCACCGGTCGCGCGCCCGCGCGAGCCGCGAAAAAACGGTGGCGTCTCCCACTAGATTGGGGAGAGGCCCACGCATCACTCAGGAGTCAACGAAGGAACCAAGCCATGCCCGCCCTACCCCGTCACGTCCGCCGCCGCGGTTTTACCCTCACGGAGCTCTTGGTCGTGATCTCGATCATCGCCATCCTGGCGTCGCTGACTGGCGTGGCCGTGGTGCGGGGCCTGCTCAAGGCCAAGCAAACGCGGATCAAGATCGAGCTCGACCAGCTCGACATGGCGTTGAAAGCCTACAAGCAGGAGTACGGGGCGTACCCGCCGTGCGATTTACGCGTCGCCGCGCGCGTCAGGCAGCATTTCGCGCAGCGGTTTCCGCGGTACTACAATCTCAACAACGTGATGAACGATCTGCGCGTGGCCGGACTCGATCCGGTCGATTTCCGGCCCGACCAGGCTCTCGTCTTCTGGCTGCGAAACGCCTTCAGCACCGACCCCACACACCCGCTGCTGACGTGGGACGGATACGTCATCGAGAATGGCGCCAGGACAACTCGCGGACCGATCACGGCGCTACTGTCGCCCCTCTACGACTTCGACCAGACCCGGCTCGGGTATGTGGCGACGACCAACAATCCGAATTTGACGATGTATGCCAATTCGGACCCGATGTATCAAGTGGTGCTCAATCATCCGCTGCCGTCCTACTTCCCGCAGGGCTCGCCGGTAGGCGTGCAAGGGGCGCCTTATGTTTATTTTGATTCAAATTACTATACCTCACAGCTCCGCTTTCCAGACCCGCCGCCCGTGATGGGCAGTCCCCGGCTCATGTTCAACGTGGACGATTCGGCCCATTATTTTTACACGACGTTCACCAATGCCGGCCCGGCACAGCAGTATGCCTACGATCAGAACGGCAACGGAACGTTGGACTACACCGACGTCAACGGCAATGGCATGTGGGACGTGGGCGAGCCGGCCGAGAACTGGGTGAACCCCGAGTCGTTCCAACTCGTCGCCGCCGGCTCGGATGGCAAGTACGGCAATCCGGCAGCCACCGGCCTGAACCGCGCCCGGCTGTATCCGACCGGCGTCGGCTACGACACCACCGCCAACGTGACGGATGACGACAACGTGACGAGTTTTTGCAAGGGAGCACGGTTGGGAGACGACAGGCCATGATCGCACGCCTGCAGACAGATTGTTCGGAGGGTTCGCCGGGCGCGGCGCGGCGGCGCGCTTTTACGCTCGTCGAGCTGCTGATCACGGTGAGCATCATCGCCATCCTGGCAACGATGGTGATGTTCGCGATGTTCTCGGCCCAGGAGGCGGCCCGGCGGCAAAAAACCAAGGCCCTGATCACGAAGCTCAACGACATCATCATGCAGCGCTACGACGAGTACCGGACGCGCCGCGTGCCGATCACGATTCCGATGGGGGCGCTGCTGCCGGCGGCCATCGCTCAGCTGCGGCTCAACTGCGACTGTCGCAGATTTGATGCGATTGGAGATGCCGGACCGGTGGAGCGACGTGTACGACCTTCCGACGGCGGTGCCCAGCATCCCGTCGGTGGCGGCGATCGTACCCGGACTGCTTATGCCGCGGTAACCGGTCAGTCGATCACGATGCTCAGCAATTCCGCGATGCTTCCAAAGAAGAATTCCAGGGCGCGGAATGTCTGTACCTGATCGTGATGCGGGCCGTGTCGCAGCAAGGCGACGCGCGCGAAGTCTTCAAGCCGGCCGACGTCGCCGACGTCGATCAGGACGGTTTTCCTGAGTTCATCGACGCCTGGGGCAAGCCGATTCGGTTCCTTCGTTGGGCTCCGGGCTTCCTCTCAGATTTGCAACAAGTGTGGCGCGGCACGATTGACGCGACGACGATGAACGTCATGGCAGGCCCGCCGTTTACGCTGCAAGTGACGCAGCCAATGAGCGTGGGATTCAGCAACGACGCTGGTCGTTATTTGTTTGGAGCGATCGGTGTGCTCGATCCAACGAGCGGAACGATCAACCCGCAACGTACGGCGCGGATCACCGGCTATAACTACAACGAAAATGGTACTCCCACGAACCGACTGGATGACATCGTCACCATCACCTGCGCACCGGTAAACGGTGTGCAGCCGTTTAATCCCGGGACGATGGCCATGCCTCCTGCTGCGGGGGATCAGATCGTCATTATGGCGCCCGATCCTTTCGATTCGCGGGGCGTTTACCCCCTTCCGCAAGCGTCGAGCGGAACCTACAACACCCAGCTTGCGCCGTTCGCTCTCTATCCGCTGATCTATTCGGCCGGGCCGAATCGATGTTATGGAATCCAGACAGATCTCTTAGGCACGCCGCCAGGCTTCACGATGCCGCAGCCCATTCGGTATGCGCAGAATTTCTGCGGGCCGCTTAGTCCATTCGTTTGGAATATGGACGGTATGGCCGGAAGCGGCCTCCTGCTGGTTGGACAGTCCGGCGATTTCCCCGCCGAGGCGAATTATGTGAGATCCGGCTGGCTCGACAACATTCACAATCACGACCTTGGCTCGAAGTGATTCTCATGCGATTGCCTGCACTCCGACATTTCGACGTGAAGCGGCCCGCCGGCGTCCGATCCGGCGGCGGGCTTCCCATCGGCGGGGCGGGGTGACGCTGCTCGAGTTGCTGATCGTGCTGTTGATCCTGCTGATGGTCACCGCGGCCAGCGTCCCGATCATCGCGCCGGCCTTGCGCAATCGCCAGGTGCGCGAGGGGGCCCGGATGTTAAGCGCCTACCTGGGGGCGGCCAAGGCCCGGGCCGTGGAGACCGGCCGCCCGGTGGGCGTGATGTTCGAGCGGTTCAACGGCCAGCCGTTCGCCCTGACCGTCTCGCAAATGGAAGTCCCCCCGCCCTACTCGGGCGACACTTTTCGGGGCGAACGGCCACGGTGGCAGTTGTGACGACGCCGACCGGCGCGTCGACGCCAATGCGAGCAGTCGAACTGGTATCCCACGTATGCTACTCCCGTGTGGTTTACGGCCACGATGACGGCGGCGACGTGCAACCGCCTGTTGATTCGCCTCGGCGATCGGATCCAGTTCGGCAATCAAGGGCCAACGTTCGTCATCCTCGGGCCGGACGAGCCGATGAGCGTTACGGCTCCTGCGGACGGCGTCATCGATGACCCGAGGGGACGGCCCGGTCATGCTTGACCTGGCCTATCTCTCTGCGCCCGGCGAGGCGCTGCCGCAGTTTCCTTGGAGCAACACCGTCGTGCCCGCCCCAATACCGCAGCCGACGACGTATGAGATTTTTCGCCAGCCGGTGCGCACGGCGGCCCAGCCGCTGACGTTTCCGCAAGGGATCGTGATCGACTTGTCGGTGTCGGGCATGGGGGGAACGGGGGGACGTTCAACGCACAAACGTACCTTGACGGGGCGGGCATGCCGCTCCCCTCGGAACGGCGGCGCCGGCGCCGATCGTGCTCTTCGACCCCATGATCTTCTTTTCGTCTAGCGGCCGGATGGAGTGGGTGTCGTCGACCTGTGACGGGTTCGCAAGGGGCGCTGGTCCGTCCGACCGATTCGGTTTACATGCTGGTCGGCCGGCGAGAACTGATGTACGACGTCGCCAGGCGCGGCCAGGCCAGCGATATCGTGTTTCAGAACCTCAGCCCGATCCCCACCAGCGGCAGCTTGAGCCCGCCGCCCCCCGCCGAGAACTTTTGGGTCGGCGTGGGTTATCAGACCGGGCTGGTGACGGTCTCGCCCGTGGCGCAGAACTTTCAGGACTGGTCCAACGCGACCACGAATATGACGTCCGTGGCGGGCGTCGCCTCTTATGCGTTCAGCACCACTGACGGTAGGCACCGTCACGTATCCCGGTGCCCGGGCCTTTGCCCGCGACGCCCAATACGCAGGAACCAAGTAGCCATGCAATTAAGCTTCCAACCCCTAATCCCCAGTCCCCAACCCCTCGTCGGCCGAGCCCCTCGCGCGGCATCACGCTGATGGAAGTGCTGATCTCGATGGGCGTGCTTGCCGTGGGCTTGATGAGCGTGGCCGCCATGATTCCGGCCGGCCGCTACCAGGTAGCCCAGGCCACCCGCCTGGAGTTCGCCTCGATGGTGGGGCGCGAGGCGCTGCGCGAGATCAAGATTCGCAGAATGCTGAACCCGGGCACGGCCGATCTGGAGCGCCAGCTCCGTGAACTGGGTCGACGGCTACAAGGGGACAGGCACACTGGGTCACCGGCAACAACGTGTACGGAGGAAACGGCACCGGCTACCCGGTGTGGAACGGGTGGACCACGGGGGCAACGCTACTGTTTACGTACAACTACGATGGCGTCCGCACGGCCAATTCGAACCAGGTGGCCGTGGCGATCGATCCCTTGGCCATTACGGCGCCGGGGGGTGGCTACGGCAGCCCGGTTTCCGTACCAGGCTCCGGTGCCGACGGGCGGAGGGCCGTTGCCGTCGCCGCTGGGGCGGATCGTGCCGTTTACTCCCTCGGCTCCTACGAGCCAATCCGCAGTAATGCAACGCAGGTGTTCGACTCGATCTTTCGCAGCTCGGTCGATCTGATCACGCGCGCCAACACGGTCAACAACGAGCTGCCGCCGGTGCAGTTCTATCTGAACAACGGCGGCACGACGCTGCGCCGGGGCTCGGACGGGAGCTACTCGTGGCTGGCCACGGTCGTTGCCGATCCGACGGCGACGTCCACCCCGAGTCAAGGGTTGAGTGCCGACGTGACGGTGTCGATCGTCGTGTTTTACAAGCGCGATCTCAGCTTGCCTGGCGCCGGCGAGTACATCGCCACGAACCACTCTTTCCCCGGCAACAACGAGATTCTTCTCACTACGGCGAACATCGTGAGCAACACGAGCCCGGCCCAACCGATCAAGCCGGTGCAGCCGGGGCAGTGGATCATGGTCGCCGGAACGATCAACGGCAATAACTACTACCGCTGGTACAAGGTGATTTCGGCCGGTCCCCAGCAAAACGGGAACCAACAGCTCACCGTTCATGGGCAGAACTGGCCGACAGTTTGGATCGCGACTCCCGGCCAAACCAACGTCTGGTTGTTCGACAACATCGTGGCCGTGTACGAGAAAACGATGAAGCTGGAGGTGGAGTAGTGGTTGGTGGTTAGTGGTTAGTGATTGAGGGGTTAGTGATTAGGGGTAGGGATTGGCCAGTATTACTCGCGTCACTAACCACCTAATCACCAACCACTAACCCCACTACTCCTCCCCCCGGGCCGGGGCGCTGGACTTGCGGGCAATGAAAGTGAGACAGAGATGAGAATGCTTTCCCAGATGCATCCGGTGGGTCGCGCGCGGCCGAGCACTTCGTCGAGAGGCGCCGTGCGGCGGCGCGGCGTGTTGCTGTTGGTGGTGTTGAGCCTGCTCGTGCTGTTTTCGCTGATGGGGCTCACCTTTCTGCTGGTGGCCGGCCGCTACTACAAAACGACCAAGCGCTCGCTCAGCAACGAGCAGGTGGGGAGCAACCCGAGAAGCCTGTGCGACGAAGTCCTGGCCCAAGTGGTCCGCGGCACCAACAACCCACATTCAGCCATCCGCACGCACGACCTGCTAGGCGACATGTACGGCAACGACGGGGTAGTGCTGAATTCATCGTCGGCCACGATCAGCGCGCATCCGATGCAACTGACGTCACGCGGCACAACGAGCAACTTATCGATCTGGTATCTTCGACACCACCGTGGTGACGCCGGTGAACGCAGCGAACCGTGGCACGGTACCGACGACTACACCGTTGGGCAGAATTACCCCCTCACGCGTCGCAGATGTCAGCATCGCCCGGGCTATTTCAACGGCTGCGTGCTGACGTTTCTGGACGGGCGGCGGCGGGACGCAGCACGCGGATCGTCGGCTGGACTGCCAACGACCCGACAAACGCGAATAGCTACGTAGCCCGGGTGATGGCGATCGACGGCTTCCATTCCAGCGACCATCAGGCAACTCACGGCGTACTGATCAACGGCCGCCCGTTCAACGGAACGGGCTTTGGGTTCAATCCGACGACAGTCACGCCGGGCACGTCGCCGCTGAACATGCCCGACCCGGGCTTCACGGTCGTGGGTGGTGCTTACTATGCCTTATCTGCCCAATCCGATCTACTTCACTTCTTCCACAGGCTATGGAGTGCCTGGCGGCACGGGGGCGCCGACGAGGATTACGACGCGGCCGACCCGCAGAACATGGCGCTGGCGTACATGCCGCTGTCGCCGACGACGTCGGCGGGGCGAGCATATCGTCCGACGACGGCAGACCGTGCGGCCCGGTCATGCCAGATCAGCATCTTGCCGTCGTTCCACCGCCCGGACCTCATCTCGTACTACATTAAGCGACAAGGCAGGACCCGTCCTACTGGCAATACCGTCGGCACCTCGAATGTATTGCCGTGCCACGCGATGCTGCGGCCGATTGGCGGGTTCACTGGACGCAGATCATCCTTCGTTTACCGGCAGCAATCCGAATTTCAATCCGGTCAACGGCCCTTTCGACGTGGACAACGACGGGGACGGGATTCGCGAGAGCGTGTGGATCGACGTGGGTTTCCCGGTGCAGACCGCGGCGGACGGCCGCAGCTACAAGCCGCTGGCGGCCATCCTGTGTATCGACCTCGACGGCCGGCTGAACGTCAACGCCCACGGCAACATCGCCGACGTGGACCAATACGCCTGGAGTCGACGCTCGACTGCATCCTCGGCTGAACGAGAACAACTTTCCTGGCCCCCCGGTGCCATCGCCGGCATGGCGGACAGGCTCCGCCGTTTCCGCCGTCCAACGCGGCGAAGGGATACGGACCGGCCGAGATCAGCCTGTTCCCGTTGTTCTCCCCGACGGGACAGCGAAATGCGCCGACTAGGAGCGGCTCCAATGCGACTCACGTCCGTACACGGCCCTGTTGCGCGGCACGGTACGGTGAAGCGAACTCGAACGTCTACGATCCGACATGGACCCGGTGTGCGGACCCCTACACTACAACCCGAGCTCGTTTGGTGCATCGCGGAGCAGTTCCCGGGCCGCCCGGGCAAAACAAACTATGCCGATCCTGGCTGGCTTGCATTTACTCAATATCCCAGGCACGATGACCCGACGCCGCGCAACGATGCACGACGTCGACGTGTTTGGCTCGCCGCATGACGTGTATGGCCGAGGCATGGCATCATGCTTGACATAGCCGGACAGGCCGATCGTGCGGTGAGCGGAGCGACGATCAATTATGACGCTGTTCGACTCGCCCTACGAATTCAATTTGAGCCGCAAGGCCGGGCGAAACGGGTCAGTGTACGGCACGCCTTCGGCGATCGACCTAACATCGGCGCGCCGGCACCACGCCCAACCCGATCGACAAACCGTTCACACCGGCCGAGCTGGAAAGGATTCTGCGGATGTACGACGTCGACGCCGCCGATTTGCCCAGCCGGCTGGGAAATCTACCCTCCAGCGGGACGCCGCTGTCGCTGTCACTGCTGCGCGGCATGGTGACCACCGAAAGCTATGATCTGCCCACTCCGCCGGTGCTGCCGACGTACGAACTGCGGCAAGCCGGCAAACACGACGCTTTGCCCCAGGCTCGCTGCACATTGTTGATCTGCTGCGTTTCCGGCTGTAGCAGGCGGCATGACCGACGCGAACATTGCGGACGCAAATCGCCAAGATGCTGCCGCCCGGAGCTGGTGGCCGGGCGGACGAATGGACTTGAACCGCCCGTTCGGCAACGGCCGCGACGACGACGGCGAACTATATCGTGGATGAGACCGATGAAGATCGAATCGACGAACGGCGCAGTGGGCGAGCACGATGAACGTGCATCGCGCCGTCTAGGGCAATATAGTCCGCAAAACAGGGGAACCTGACGAACGGCATTCAGTTCAGCCAGCGACGACACGCTGACCCGGTGACAACGTCTGGCCCGGCAGCTGTATGCGCGATACCTGTACATGTTGATGATGATGCTAGACGATTCTGACAGCGATGGCAATCCTGCTATATCGAATTCGACAAGGATACGGTTCGACAAGTGCCGCGGAAATTGCCCAGGCGGATTGCCCAGTGGGCCGTGAATGTCGTTGATTTTCGCGACCGCGATTCGATCATGACGGGCTTCGAGTACGACATCTACCCATTTGATGAACTGGGCTGGAACGTCGACGGAGATCTGACGACGACCGAGCACGAATCGATGACCGGGATCGGGGTCGTCTGGGGCTGCGAGCGCCCGGAGCTGCTGATCACCGAGACGCTGGCGTTCCATGACGTGCGGACGGAAGATCTGGAAGACGGACGACTCAGGATAGATCGGACCACTGGACTGGTGGCACTGAACATGGATCGCACACTCGACCAGCGCTGGCGCCCAGGTGGCGCTTTTCGTGGAGCTCTACAACCCTGGATGACCCGGGCGGAGCCAGCGACCCCAACGTCACCAATCGGCCTCTGAATGAACGAGTCGTCCGGCGAATTCTATCCGACGCCGGATGCGACGACAGACTACATGAGCGGCGTCTATCTCAGCCAGAAATCGCCGGGTGCGTCGGGGTCGCCAGTCTGGAGGATGGTGGTCACGACGAGCCCAGCGGAAGCACAACCAATCGAGCCGCTGGACTTCGACGATCCGACGATCGGCCGGCAACCACGCCTGTAGCAGCGGTCTACTTTCGACTTCGCCGAGCGGTCCTGGACACAACCGACTTTTATCCGACCACCGCTGCTCAACCGCTGTACCCCGGCCGCTATGCGGTCATTGGTCCGCAGGGGATCGGTGGCGTTACGACCCATCGGGCGATCGAACCGGCACCATCGGGCGGTCAACCCGGACACCGGCCAGGACGGCGTCACGACAGGGATAGGCAAATCGTGTCTGAGCACCGGCGAGCGAATGATCCGGTGCGGTAGTGCAAAACAATGGCACATACCCCACGCCTCCTTACTGGATGGCATTCAAGCTCCCGTCGCCGTGGTGATCAATCGACGCAGGAACTGTCGTTCTGCCCAGGGACCTTAAGTATCAGATATGGGTGGTTATCCGGGTGCGACCGGTAACTCCAGCGGAGAGCAGGTGTACCAACGGCGAACAATCAATCCGACTTGCAGCTCACTACCACAGTTACCAAATCTACCTGCAGCGGCTTGCCGATCCGACGCAGTTGTATAATGGCAACACGAACCCGTATCGGACGATCGACACCGCGCCGATCTCAGTGGCCGTGTTCAACGGTGTGACGCCCAGCGATTCCGCCGGTAACTCCACCCCCTGGCATTGCGTCGATCCAACGCGGTGATTCCTTGTCGACGACCCCAAGTTGGCAGGCGAACGCGGCTATTTTGGGATGTTCAAATGCCGCCTAGCGGCATGCCATCGACGGCGACATATAGTCGCAAAATTCGGCCACGTGGTGCAACATTCTCTCGGTTATTTGAACAGCCATTCGGCACAGGTACAGCGGCACCGCCGCATCAATTTACAAGGGGGCCATGCCGTCCAATGCGGCTCCCCTGGTTGACCTGGAACAATCGGCCGTTTGCGGGCCCCTACGAATTGCTGCTGGTTCCCAGCACGCGATCTTCGGCGCTGATGATCAACTTCGGCAATCCCCTCTCGCCTTACGACCGGCGACCACCCAGCAACACATGCTCAACTTCTTCTACGAAGGACCGGGACCGCGCACCTGGAGCGGATTCTCGATTATGTCGACGTGCCGTCGCCGTTCGTCGGCACGCGAACGGAGCTGCCGGTGTCGGCCTTCGCCGGCATCGCCTTATGACACTGTCAGCGCAGGGAGCAGGCGCTGATGTCGTTCTTTCATCCGCCGTTCAACAACGTGTCCAACTATCATGACCCCGGGCGGATCAACATCAATACGATTCCTAGCGACGACGCTCGCGGCATCACTGCTGCCGACACTCCATGACTTCTGCTGTCTGGTTTGGCTTGTTGAATCATCCGAATCCGGACACGGGAGTCCCTACGTGGGCAAACGTTTTCCAGAGCCGTATGGGAGCTGCCAATTTCATCGCGAATTCCTCCCCGACGGATCTTTGGAAATCCATTTCGGTCTACGATCGAAGTGTGGGGCACAATACTTACTTCCCGCTGGTAGCGGCGTCCAACGACAACAGACGGAGGGTCACGTCAAACGACTCCTCCGGTCGGCCGATCCTGTGAATACGTCGGGGAATCTCACGACAAACCAGCCGTCGCCGTTGTTTTCTAGCGTCACGACGACCAACTACAATTCAACCGCGTGGGAGCCACTGCGTTCGACGCAAACGCATCCCCGGCCATGTTTGGAAATCCCTTTCGCTCGTCGGGCGGAGCGTCGCTGTTGCTCCCCGCCGGTGGCAATATCACACCGCGACAGCAAACAGAAGTTACGCAAACGCTGCTACGATCGGCGAACCCCGCGAACACATCCGGGGTGATCACGAATTCGCCGCCTCTGCTCGCCGATAGCTCCACGAACGGCTATAACTCGACGACGCTAAATCCCTATTTCCGCTTCCAGACCATGCAGCGGCTCAAGAACCTGGTCACCACTCGCAGCAACGTGTATGCGATCTGGGTGACGATCGGGTACTTCGAGGTGACAATTAGGACGCCGGACCGACGATTCATCCGGATGGCGCCCGGCTGGGGGCGGAGATCGGCTCCGATACCGGCGAGGTGAAGCGGCATCGGGCGTTTTATATGTACGACCGCACGATCCCCGTGGGATACGAGCCCGGCCAGGACCACAACTTTCAGGAAGGGCTGTTGATCAGTAGATTTTTGGAATGAGCTTCGCGGGGCTAGGGATTGGGGGTTGGGGATTAGATTCAGTGCAGGCCGTCTTGCCAGTCCCTAATCCCCAGTCCCTCGTGCCGGCTATCGCCGGCACGGCACCACCTCGTGCTCGTGCAGGTACTCTTCGGGCACGGGGTAGTTGGCGAAGCGGACGGAGTAGTAGTCTTCGAACCAGCGGGCGATGTCGGCTTCGACGGCCCGATCGTAGTCGGGGGCGACGTGCAGGGTCTTGCCCTCGGGCGGCTCGCGGAGGTCTCCCTGGTCGACGATCACCCGGCCGGATTTGATCACGTAGCGCGGCAGCTCGAACATTTTCTGGCGGTTGGCGTCGGGCATATACAGCGTGACGTCGGCGTCGGCCCCCGGGCCGAGATGCCCCTTGTGCGTCAGCCCCAGCAGCCGGGCCGGGCCGCTGCGGGTGATGATGCAAATCTCGTACAGGGAATACTCCCGGTCCAGGTCCGCCAGCGTCGAACGCTCGAGCACCCGGGGGTGGACGGTTTTCAGCACGTCCTGCCGCCAGGTGCGGTCCATCAGCAGGCGGATGATCTGCGGATAGGCCAGAAACGATCCGCCGTTGGGATGATCGGTGCTCATCACCACGCGCCAGGGGTCTTCGACCAGCAGGAACCACTCCAGGCCGATGGCCCATTGCAGCGAGTTGATGAGGCTTTTGTTTTTGTACTCGATGGGGGCGATGCCGCAGCCCGACTCCATTTCGGTTTCGGCCGAGTACCAGCGGCTCTTGTAGAGGTTGCTCAGGTAATAGCCCAGCGGTCCGTCGCCGGTCATGCTGGTGGTTTCGCCGAACAGCACCTGGCCGACGTCGACCGACAGGCTCGGATGGTCGTTGACGTATTCGGCCAGCGGCACGACTTTGGAGTTGAACGTGTCTTCGTCGCCGCCGCCGCCGCCGTAGCTGTGAAACTGGATGTGCGTCAGGTGCCCGCCAAAACCCTCGAGGGCCCGCATCGTTTCGAGCGTGGTGGTCCAATTGCCCGGCAGTCCGAGATTGTTGGCGTGGATGTGCACGCGATGGGGGAGCCGCAGCTCGGCGGCGGCCCGGGCGATGCCCTGGATGATCTCGCGGGGCGTGACGTCGAAGTAATCGACGCGCGAATCGAGCCCCGTGACGTTCCCCGCTTGATGCTGTTTCCACACTTCGACGCCGCCGGGATTGACCATCTTGGGGGCATATCCCTTGGCCGCCGACAAGAGCCAGCCCAAAAAGGCCACGAGCCGCTCGGGCTCCCGCTCCTTCAGGGCCTGGAGAATGTACTGGTTGTTGCCCACGACGACGTAAAAGCCCTTGTCGATGCAGGGCGTGTCGTGAAATTCCTCGTGCACGTGCCGGGCGGCCAAGGGCGGAATCGCCGCGTCGAACGCCGTGGTGTAGCCCATCCCGGCGTAGTTGTAGCCGGTGGCAAACGTGCTGGGGACGCTCCCCATGGTGCCGCTGTGCGTCTCGGCGGTGCGGACGACCGGCGGCGCGGTCCGTTTGTCGTCGGGGCGCATCCGCCGGGCGACGTTCACCTTCGGCCCGGCGATGTGGCAGTGCATGTCGACGCCGCCGGGCATGACGACCAGGCCGACCGCGTCGAGCGTCTGCTGGGGCCGCACGGCGGGATCGGCGGGCGCGGCGACGATCTTGCCCTCTTCGATCCAGAGGTCGCGCACCAGGCCGTCGATGCCGTGGACGGGATCGTAAACGGTGCCGCCGGCGATTTTGAACAGCGATCGGGACATGAGGAGCGGGCGCTTTACGGGGACCCGGCCAGTTGTTGAACGCGGCGATCGAGCCGGGCGAGAATCTCGACGTCGCTCGGGTGCGGCGAAGCGAGCGCCGGGCGCAGCGGCAGTGGCACGTCGTCCATCCGATAGACCGTACCAGGCGTGTGGATGCCGTAGGTGGCGGTGGTAAAGGCCACGGCGGCAGCCCGCGTGGTGGGCGTTTCGCGGAAGTCGACCGTGACGTACGGAATGCGGGCCAGGTGCTCGCGGGCCGAGGGGCTGAAGTCGCTGTCCGGATCGGCGGTGACCATCAGCGCGGCGTCGGGTTCTCCCCGGGCCAGCGAGCTCGGCCGCGGTGTATTCGCCGGGATTGAAGCGGGGATAGCCCCGCGAAAGGTTGACGCCAAACGGGAAACCGGTCCGCCAGGTGAGCACGTTGTCGGCCCCCACGACGTTGCCGCGGGCTCGCATCGGCTTGGCCACGAAGCGGGTCCAAGCGTTCATGTCACGAACCAGTGCCAGCAGTGCTTCGCTGTTGAGATGGCGGCCGGCGGTCGTCGTCAGCCCCATGCCGTAGAACATCACGCCGAACCGGGCCCGCTTCATGCGGTCCACCAGATCCTGCCAGCGGTCGAGCGGCGACGCCGGTTTCGTGTTCGACTTGCTGGGCGTCTAACGTGACGCCGCGCCGCCAGAGCGCGCAAGATCCACAAGGCCTCGAAATCGCTGCCGCGGCTTGATCTCGAAGAACAGATCGGCCGAGTCGACGCTTTCGGTGCGGCGGACGTCGACGACCACCGAGGTGCGGTCCGCCCGGCCGCGCGGCACGAACATGCCCTCGGGCAGCAGGCTGTAGCGGCTGAAGTGGCGCGGATGGCTGACGGCCGGGTTCGGTGCCCCAGAAGATCACCAGATCGCCGCGGTTGGCCACTTCGCCCAGCGAGCTGGTGACTTCGCCCACGCCTTGAAACGCCAGGCCGATCGGTCCGTGGCGGCTGCTGGTGGGGGTGTCGACGCAGGCGCCGATCCAGTCGGCGATGCTCACGGCCAGCCGCTGGGCCTCGCAGGTCGTTTCGGCGAGGCCATAGACCAGCGGATAACGGGCGGCGGCCAATAGCTGCGCCGCCTGCTCAATGCCCGCGTCGACGTCGGCCGGCTGTCCGGCGATGCGGCAGCTCGGCGTGTCCGCGTCGTGCTGGGCCAGAAACCAGGTTTTGCCCAGTTCGCAGGCCCGCCGGGCTTCGACGATCCGTCGGCCGGTTGTCGCCAGCTCGATATCGTCGCAGGTGCAGCCGCAGAACGTGCAGGTGGCATCCGGCACCAGGTGGAGCGAATCGGCGGTGGCGTCAGGCTGGTCGGCGATCGTCATGGAATGGAACGGCCCGTCGCTCTTCCGAGCCTCGCTCGGTTGCTCAGCATGACGGCTCTAGCTGCGACGTTCTAGCTTGCTGGCGCGAGCAACGCGTCGAGCGGGCAAGCTTTGGCTCATGGCGGCAGGGGCAATTCCGCGATTAGGTAATAAGGCGGGCTCTCTCCGGCGGCGGCATCTCATTGTGGCACAGCCGCTGCGCAAATGCCAGTCGATCGGCGGCAGCGGCCGGGCGGGACATGGCTTGAATTGCATCGGCGTACCTCGCTGCCCACGTGCGGGCAATCGGGGCGCGTTTTTCCTTTTCCGAAAGACACCACCGTGACAGACCAGTCCTGGGCCACGCTCGTGCGGCACGCCGCGGATCCTGCAGGCCCGCCGATTGAAGGCGACGCCCGCGACCTACTGATCGATCGCGACGACGACGGCCACGTGGCCGCTTGGGTCCAGACGCTCGACGTAGAAACCACACGAGAACATTATCATCGCATCAGCGCCGAGCTGCACTACGTGATCGAGGGCCGCGGACAGGTGTGCTTGGACGGCCGGTGGCATGCGGTCCGGGCTGGTTCGCTGGTGCACATTCCTCCCGGGGTGATTCACGGCGCGAGCGGGCCGATGCGCGTGTTGATCGTGGGCGTGCCGTTTATCGCGGAAGAAGATACCTATTACCTGGACGACGAATCATACGAGACGTCCGTGGCTCCGAGCTAGCAGACCGCGGCGGCGGTCTCGGTTGACCAGCCCCGGCAAGTCGCCTACGCTGTTCGCCCCACGGCTCGGGTCGATGGTTCTCAGGTTGCATGGTTTTCAGGTACGGAGGCCTGATCGATGCCCCGCTTGCAATTCCTGCTGTCGGTCGCGGTCGCGCTGGTCGTGGCCGGCGAGGCGACCTTTGCCCAAGACGCGGCGCCGGCCCGCGACGCCGGCCGAGTGCTGCGATCCGCGCCCGCCGTGCGAATCGAAGCCGCGGCGCAGAACTCCAGCCCGCCGGCGACCGAGAGGATTCCCCGCGTCACGCAGCCAAGATCCATCGGCCGACTGCGAACGGGCAGCGGCGAGGCGTCGCGCCCGGATGCCGCCACCACGCCGAGCGGCAGCGACGAGCGGTCCAGTCAAAACGACCAGCCCGAGCGGGAACAGGCGGCGCTGACGACGTTCGGTGTCAGGGAGCCGGCGAGTTTTTCTGCCAGCGGGCGGTTCCTGGTCGCCGCGGAACCCAACGGCGGGCTGCTGTTGTGCGACGTGGCGAATCGACGCCGCTTGCGGCGGCTGGAAGACAGCCAACGCCGTTACGACCTGGTCGCCATGTCGTCGACGGCCCGCTGGATCGTCGGCGTGCGGCACGACAACCCCGGCCAGATCGATCTGTGGCGGGCCGACAACGGCCGCTTGATCCGCACGATCCTGGCCGACGAAGGGGCTAAGACCTCGCTGGAGTTCTCCGCTGCCGGCGACGAGCTGCGCGTGCTGGGTTCCGGCGGCCGCGGCGTGACCTATAGCATTCCCGGCGGCGTGGTGACGGGCGGTTTTGGCTCTGGCAGCGGCGGCGCGGGCGTCAGGATACCGCAGGCACGCATCGCTCCGCTGGTCGTGCCGCGCAGTGAGTCGGTCGGGGCGGCTGCCCCGCCGCCGGCAGCGATTCGAGACGAGCCGACCGCCGACTTCCCTCTGCGTGGACGACAGCCCGGCGGCGGCGGTATGTCGTTCGCCCCAATGGAGCGATCAATCGCTCCGGCCGATACGGTGCCGTCGTCGCCGGAATCGAGCTTTCGAGCAGCCGAGCCGCAGGTTGCCGCTCCTGCCGCGCCGGAATCCGCAGCGCCGGCCGAGCCTCAGATGACGGCTCCGGCGCCACAAATCGAAGCGCCCGTGGCGCCGCGCATGGCGGCTCCGACGCCGCGTGCCCAAGCCCCCTTGGCGCCGCAATCCGTCCTGCCGCAAGCCGCGCCGCCTGCCCCCGCAACCACGATGATGCGCGAAGAGATGGCCCGCGAGGAGCCGGCCCCCGCCGGTGAACCGGCCGCCGACGCCGCGGAAGGATTTGCCGCGCCGGCGGCGTCGCCAGGTGCTGCGGCTCCCGATGCATTTGCAGCCGAGGCGACCGCTTCGACTCCGGAAGCCGCCTTGGCAGCCGAAGAGGCGGCCGAACCGGCGGCCGCCGCCAGCGCCGCTGCGGCGCTGCCGCCCGAGGACCTGTCGAGCGTGACGGTCCATTTCGCGACGAATCGCAATTTGTTGACGGCGGCCGATCGCCGCTGGACCACCTATTTCATGGGCTTCTTCGGCAGTCTGCCGGCTTTCGTCGTGTACGTCGTGATCCTGCTGGCGGTGCTCGTCTTGCCCTGGTTCGGCAAACGATCCTGGGCCACGCTGGCGCTGGTGGGCGGAGCCGTGGTCCTGTGTGCCATGGGCTCGCTGGAAGCCTACGTGCGCTCGCAACTGCGCGACGAATTGTCAGGCGAATTGTACGGCTCCCAGCCTTCCGAGCTGTCGTACGGCACGTGCCAGATCTCCGTACCGCGGCCGGAAAACCGCGAGCCGGGCGAGCTGAACCGGCCGCTTTCGGTGTGGATTCTCGAGGCGCCGGCGAATCCCGAGAAACACTTCGTGCTGCAGAAAGTCGTCGAGCACGCCGACAAGGACGCCTTTTACGAGAGCCTTTCCAGCCAGCTTGCCAAGAGTGCCGACGGCGCGTCGCTGCTGTTCATTCACGGTTACAACGTCTCGTTCGAGGACGCGATCTTTCGCACGGCCCAGTTGGCCGTCGATCTGAAGTTCCCCGGCGCTCCGATCACGTTCAGTTGGCCTTCGTGCGCCGATCCGCTGAAGTACACGTTCGACGAACAGAACGCCGAAGTGTCGATCCCCGCGCTGCGGGAGTTTCTGGAAGACCTGGCCGTGCGCAGCGGCGCCAAGCGGATCCACATCATCGCCCACAGCATGGGCAACCGCGTGCTGGCCGGAGCCCTGCGGAGCATGCCTGCCGAAGCGCGTGCCGCCAATAAGCGGATGTTTCACGAGGTGGTGCTGGCGGCGCCGGACATCGACAGCCGAGTCTTCACCACCCAGGACCTGCCGTACATCAACGAGAACGCGCAGCACTGCACGCTGTATGCTTCGTCGCGCGATCGGGCCCTATTGATGTCGCGCTACTTTCACGATTTCCAGCGACTGGGCGAAACCGAGCCCGAGCTGATCGTGGCCAACGGCATGGATACGATCGACGCCTCGCTGGTCGACACCAGCCTGCTGGGGCACTCGTACATCGGCGACGTGCAATCGATCGTCTCGGACCTGCGCGAGCTGGTGGTGCGCGGCATGCCCCCGGCGGATCGCGACGGGCTGGAAACGCTGCTCTTGGGCACGATGACCTACTGGTCGATCAAGCCCCCCGGCGCCCAGACGGCGTCCGACGCGGGGCTGCGTCGCTAGCCGCGCCGATCGCGAGGCCCAACGGGCGGCGTCTTGCCGCGCGTCCTCGACGTGGCCTACGATGGCAGCGTCGTTCGCCGCGGCGAATGGAAGGGAAATGCTCGCGCGGGAGCCCTCTCGATGCCCTTTGATCTTCAACCCGTGCTCAAAGGAGAGCTGGTCGAACTCCGGCCGCTGCGCGCGGGAGACTATCCCGAGCTGTACGCCGTGGCCCGGGATCCGCTGATCTGGGAGCAGCATCCCAACAGCGATCGCTACCAGGAACAGGTGTTTGAGGAGTTTTTTCGCGTCGCGATGGAATCCGGCGGTGCGCTGGTCGCCAGCGACGCGCGGAATGGCCGGATCATCGGTTCTTCGCGGTACCACGGATACAACGAGAAAGACTGCGAAATCGAAATCGGCTGGACGTTCCTCGCCAGGTCGCATTGGGGGGGCCCCTACAACGGCGAGATGAAACGCCTGATGCTCAGGCATGCCTTCCGCTTCGTGAGCCGCGTCGTCTTCGTGATCGGTCCGCAGAATTTGCGCTCGCAGCGGGCGGTCGAAAAAATCGGGGCCGTTCGCGCCGGTTCGCGGACCGACGCGCGCGGCCTGGAGAGCTATCTCTACCAAATCACCGTAACAGACCAAACCCCCGGGGATTGACCGACGGTTACAATTCTTCCGACCTGACTCAGGAGAAACACGTCATGATCCTCGGCATGCCTCCGCTCACCTTCGTGCACGTGGTGATCAGCCTGGTGGGAATCGGTTCGGGATTTGTCGTGGCGTGGGGGTTGTTGACCTCCCGGCCACTGGACGGCTGGACGGCGCTGTTTCTGGCATCGACGGTGCTCACCAGCGTCACGGGATTCGGGTTCTTTCCCCTCTCGCCCCTGAAGCCGTCGCACGCCTTGGGCGTGCTTTCGCTGGTGGCGCTGGCCGTGGCGATCGTGGCCCGCTACCGGCAGCACCTGGCGGGGCCTTGGCGTCGCGCGTATGCCGTCACGGCGATCGTCGCGCTGTACTTCAATTTCTTCGCGCTGGTGTTTCAGTCGTTCCTGAAAGTGCCGGCGCTGCATGACCTGGCCCCCACGCAATCGGAGCCCCCCTTTGCCATCGCGCAATTGGCGACCTTGCTGCTGTTCGTCGTACTGAGCGTGCTGGCAGCCCTCCGCTTTCGCGGAGCCGGCGCCGGCCGTGTGAGCAAGCCAAGTTGCTAAGTCACGGCAGCGTTCACCAGCCGGTGCCCGGCTATTCATCACGCCACGAATGCAAAGCGCTCGGCGTCGAATAGGCCGAGGTCGCTCAGCTTCAGCTTGGGAATCACCAGCAGCGCCATGAACGACAGCGTCATGAAGGGGGCCGACAGTTTCGAGCCGGCCTGCTTGGCCAGGGCGTCGATCTCGGCGTAGCGGCGGGCGATTTCCTCGGGCGGCTCGTCGCTCATCAGCCCGGCGATGGCCAGCGGCAGCACGGCTTCGACCTGGTCGTCGACGTAGCAGACGCCGCCGCGCGAGCGGATCAACGCGTTGACGGCCCGGGCCAGCACCGCGTCGCTCGTGCCCACGGCGATAATATTGTGCGAATCGTGGGCCACGGTCGAGGCGATCGCCCCACGCCGTAGCCCCACGTGCTTGATGAATGCCACGGCCGGCGGGGCATTCCGGTAGCGATTCACCACGGCCATCTTCAACACGTCGGCCGCGGGTTCGGGCCGCAGCCAGCCGCCGGCGACCGGCAACCGACACGGCGCGCGCTCGGTGATGATCTGCCGGTCGATGGCCACGATCGCTTCGTGATAGCGGGGCTCGTCGCGGACGGCGAAGTCTTCGGCCCGCTTCGGCTCGCAATGAAAGTGGTTCACCACGTCCGGCCGCTGCCAGTCGAAAAGGACCGTCGGCGTTTCGAACACAAGCGTGCCGTCGATCCAGGTTTGCTGGACTTCAAAGTCGCGCAGGTTGTCGACCACCGCAAAATCGGCGGGGTCGCCGGGCTGCAACTGCCCGACCGGCAGGCCGTAGTGCTCGACCGGGTGGACGCAGGCGGCACGTAGCACGTTCATCAGGGGCAAGCCGTCGGCCACGGCGCGGCGGACCAGGGCGTTGATGTGGCCTTCCAGCAAGTCGTCGGGATGTTTGTCGTCGCTGCACAACATGCACGCCGCGGGGTGCGTGGCCAGCAGACTCTTGAGCGCTTCGTAATTGCGGGCCGCCGAGCCCTCGCGAATGAGGATCCGCATGCCGCAGGCCACTTTGTCCAGGGCTTCTTCGAGCGTGTAGCATTCGTGATCCGTGGTGATGCCGGCGGCGGCATAGCGGCGGGCCTCTTCGCCCCGCAGCCCGGGTGCGTGCCCGTCGACCGGTTTGCCAAGGGCCTGGGCGGCGGCGATCTTGGCCAGAATTTCGGGATCACCGGCCAGCACGCCCGGGTAGTTCATCATCTCGCTCAAATAGCCGATGTCCTCCCGTTGCAAAAGTGCGGCCACGGCCGTGCCATCCAGCACGGCGCCGGCCGTTTCGAAACGGGTGGCCGGCACGCACGACGGGCAGCCGAAGTGAAACTTCAGCGGCACTCCGCGGGCGTTGGCCAGCATGTACTCGACGCCCGGCGTGCCCAGCACGTTGGCGATCTCGTGCGGATCGGAGACGGTGGCCACGGTGCCGAACCGCACGGCCAACTGGGCGAACGAGGCCGGCGGCATCATGCTGCTTTCGACGTGCACATGGCTGTCGACAAAGCCCGGCAGGATGTAGCCGCCGGCTGACACCGGGTGCTCTTCGACGCGGGCGATCCGCCCCCCTCGATCAGCAACGAACCGTCGAACGTGCGGCCGCTTCGCACGTCGACGATGTGCCCGGCAATGCGTTGCGACGTCATCGGCACCTCAACCCTTGGGAAGCAGCTCGGCGGCGGCCCGATCCGTCAGCCAGAAGAGCCGGCCCGTTTCCGGGTTCACGCCGGCGGCGGGCCGTTGCTCGCGCGGTGCCCGTTCGGCCAGCACGTCGCGTACGGCCTCGGCCTTGTTTTCGCCGGAGACGAGAAACATCACCTGCCGGGCCGCATTGAGCACCGGATAGGTGAGCGTGATCCGGTCCACCGGCGGCGGCAGCTCGCCCGGCGGGCTCCAAGTGGCAAGGCGATTGTCGACCGACAGTGCTTCGGCGTGTGGAAACAGCGAGGCCGTGTGGCCGTCGTCTCCCAGTCCCAGCAGAATCAGGTCAAAGATGGGCATCGTGCCGGGCGGCAGGGCGAAAAACCGCACCAGTGCCGCCGCGTAATCGTCGGCACATTCGGCCGCGGTTGGCAGTTCGGTCCGCACGCCGAGCACCTGCTCGCTGGTGATCGGCGCCACCGACAGGAGCGACTCCTGGGCCATCCGGTAGTTGCTCCAGGGGTGATCGTGCGGGACGTGCCGCTCATCGCCAAAGAATAGGAACGCCCGCGACCAGTCGACGCTGTTTTCCCCTCCCCCTCGGCCAACAGCGCATACGTCTTGCGGGGCGTCGATCCGCCGGCCAACACCAGCGTAAAGCGGCCCCGGTGGCGGATGCTTTCGGCGGCGGTGCGGGCTACGGCCAGCGCGGCTTTGGCGGCCAGCTCGTCGGCGTCGCGATAGATCTTCAGTTCGTAGTCGTCGGCTTGGAGCATGTGGTCAGGCTACCGCTGGCGTGCAAAACGGTCAACCGAGTAAGCTTGGCGGCGGTGTCGAGCCGCGGCGCGGTCTTCTCATATTCTCGAAAGCTAGCGCCCCTGGTAAGCTTACCACGCGAACGAGATCATTCACGCCCCAGCGGAGCAGGTTCGATGGCCATTGAAGCGACGCCAGACGCATTGCCGGCATTTCGCTTTGCGATGGAGGACCAAACGCCGCGCACCGGCAACGGCGGATCGGCCCGCGAGGCGTCGGTCACGCAGTTTCCGGTTTCCCAGGGGATCGCCGGAGTATCCATGCGATTGGCGCCGGGTACGATGCGCGAGCTGCATTGGCACGCCAACGCGGCCGAGTGGGCCTACGTCGTCAAAGGCCATTGCCGCGCCACGATCTACTCGCCCGACGGGAGCAGCGAACTGGCCGACTTCGGCCCCGGCGACGTCTGGTATTTTCCGCGCGGCCACGGGCACTCGATTCAGGGGCTGGGGCCCGGCGAGTGCCACTTCATCCTGGTGTTCGACAACGGGGCGTTCTCGGAATTCGCCACGTTCAGCTTTTCCGATTGGCTGGCGCAGACGCCGGCGGACGTGGTGGCTCAGAACCTGGGCCTGCCGGCTGCGGCGCTCAAGGACTTTCCGACCGAGGAAGTTTACTTTGCCAAGGGCCCTTTGCCGGCGGCGCTGCCCGCGCCCGCCGCGTCGAACACGGCGCACCGCTTCCGGCTCGAAGCCCAGACGCCCCGGAAGTTTGCCGGCGGCGAGCTGCGGCTGGTGACGGTCGACGACTTTCCGGTCTCGACGACGATGGCCGGGGCCACGATGACGCTCGAACCCGGCGGATTGCGCGAATTGCACTGGCACCCCAACGCCGACGAATGGCAATACGTCTTGGAGGGCTCGATGCGGATGACCGTGTTTGCCTCCAAGGGACGAGCGGAAACCGTCGAGCTGTCGGCCGGCGACGTGGGCTACGTGCCGCAAGGCTACGGCCACTATTTGCAGAACACCGCGAGCGGCCAATGCCGGCTGCTGTTGGTGTTCAACGCCGGAACGTACGAAGACATCGACCTGACGAGCTGGATCGCCTCGAACCCGTCCCAGCTCGTGGCCACCAACTTGGGCCTGCCGGAGTCGCTGGTGACGAAGTTTCCCAAGCAAACCGTGTTCATCACCGATTAAGGTACGGCGCCCGGGGACCTCGCTGTCGCCGCGGGTTGAGATCGCGAGTGTGTCGCCCTTTTACGCCGGCTGCTGCTGGGTGATGCAGTGGAAGGCTCCCAGGCCCCACACGAGGTCGGTGGCTTCGATACCGCGGATTTGGCGGTCGGGGAACAGTCGGGCCAGCGTATCTCGCGCCACCTGATCGGCCGGATCGCTGAATGTCGGCACAATCACCACGCCGTTGGCGATGTAGAAGTTCATGTAACAGGCTGGCAGTCGCTGGTCGTCGAATTGCTTCGGCCTGGGCATCGAAATGGGAATAACTTCGAGCGGACGGCCGTCGGCATCGGAGAGGGCTTGCAGACGGCGGAAGTTGTCGCGGAGCGGCTCGTAGTTTTCGTCTTGCGGATCGTTTTCGATCGCGGCCACCACGGTCGTGGGTCCGACGAAACGGGCCAGCTCGTCGATGTGCCCATCGGTGTCGTCCCCGGCGATGCCCCCGGCGATCCACAGGATCTTGCGGGCGCAAGCATAGTCGAATAGGTACTGCTCGATCTCGGCTTTGGACAGCGTCGGATTGCGATTGGGATTCAGCAGGCAGGGCTCGGTGGTGAGGATCGTGCCGGCACCGTTGCCGTCGATCGCTCCGCCTTCCATGACGATGCCCGGCCGGAAGCGGCGGCGGCCCGTGAGCGAGGCGACCTGGGCCGGCACGGCGTTGTCCAAGTCAAACGGCGGGTACTTGCCGCCCCAGGCGTTGTATTCCCAGTCGACCAGCGCCGGTTCAGCCCCCGGCGGACCCGCCAGAAACATCGGTCCGTGATCGCGAGCCCAGACGTCGTCCGTCGCGACGTCGTGCAGCGTAACTCCAGGCACGTCGCCGACCATTTGCCGAGCCTGCGCCATCACCGCCTCACCGCCTGCGCAGACGTGCACCGGCTCGAACTCGGCCAGGGTGCGGACCAACTGCCGCCAGACTGCGGGGATCGGTTCGAACTTGCCCGGCCAAGTCTCCGGCTTATGCGGCCAGGCCAGCCACGTGCCGGCGTGCGGTTCCCATTCGGCCGGCCAACGGTAACCAAGCGCTCGCGGTGTGTCGGGCATGCGGAGTCCTGCCTGAAAAGCCACCGGCATGTGCAAGGAGGATGCCGGGCCGAAGGGCACCTCGGCGCTTCGGCCGTTCAATCGACGTATCGCCTCACAAGGTCGCCGTACGCGTCGATCCGCCGGTCGCGCAGAAACGGCCAATGCGTGCGCACCACGTTGATCTTGTCGAGATTGCATTCCACCAGCAGCGTTTCTTCCTTGTCGTGAGCGGCCCGGGCCAGCACGTTCCCATTCGGATCGGCGAGAAACGACGCGCCCCAGAAGTCCAATTGTCCTTCGCAGCCCGTGCGGTTGGCGGCACCGACAAACACGCCGTTGGCGATCGCATGGCTGCGCATCATCGTTTCCCAGGCCGAGTGTTGGCTGGCGCCGTAGAGTTTCTTTTCGTCGGGGAGCCAGCCGATGGCCGTGGGATAGAAGATCATTTCGGCCCCCGCCAGCGCCGTCAACCGGGCGGCCTCCGGATACCACTGGTCCCAGCAGACACACACGCCGACGCGGCCGAACCGCGTGTCAAATGCCCGAAAGCCCAAGTCGCCGGGCGTGAAATAAAACTTCTCGTAGTACAAGGGATCGTCGGGGATGTGCATTTTGCGATAGATGCCGGCCGTGGAACCATCGGCATCGAACACCACCGCCGTGTTGTGATACAAGCCGGCAGCGCAGGCGCTCGAATAGCGACCCGACCACCACCACGCCGTGGCGTGCGGCGGCTTCGGCCAGGGCCTGGCTCGTGTGGCCGGGAATCGGCTCGGCCTCGTCAAAGCGAGCATGGTCCTCGCTTTGGCACGGATATTGCCCGGCGAACAGCTCCTGTAGACAGACCACGTTCGCCCCCGCCGCGGCCGCCTCGCCGATGCGCGACAGCGCCTTCTCGACGTTGTGGGCCTTCGACGTCTGGCCGGTCATTTGCACCAAGGCCACGACGACGTCGCGCGGGACGGCAGGGTCGCTCGACTTGGTATCGTGGGCTGCATTCATCGGCGTCATCGTACTCGATCGCGTGCCGGCGCGGGAATGCCTGTCGGTTGGTTCCGGTTATCTAATAGTGGCGGCGGACGACCAGATGGCAAGGGCGGGCTGCAGTGAATAGCGGCCCGTGATTCGTGGTTAGTGCGGCAGTGAGGATGGGGCCTGTGCGGATGCCGCAAACGGGTACGTTGGCCGACGATGCGGCGGCGTCTAGAATGGATTACGAGGGCGCGACGGGCCGGACTTCTGTCGCCGCGGCAAGAGGCGAGTTTTCCAAACCATCATGGCGCGCGACCCCATCCGCGGACTGTTCATCACCGGCACCGACACCGAGGTCGGCAAGACCTGCGTCGCGGCTTTGATCGCCGCCGAGTTGGCTGCCGCCGGACATCGCGTGGGCGTTTACAAGCCGGCCGCCAGCGGCTGCTCGCGGCAAGACGGCAGGCTCGTGGCCGACGACGCGGTGGCGCTGTGGAAGGCCGCCGGTTCGCCGGGCACGCTCGACGAGGTGTGCCCCCAGCGATTCGCCGCGCCGTTGCGCCCCATCTGGCCGCCGCGGCCGAGGGGCGGCGGATCGACCCCGATTTGCTCCGTAGCGGGCTGGACGCGTGGCGCAATCGCAGCGACGTCGTCGTTGTAGAGGGGGCCGGCGGCTTGATGTCCCCTCTGTGCGAAGACGAATACGTGGCCGACCTGGCGTACGATTTCGGCTTTCCGCTGGTGATCGTGGCCCGCAACACTTTGGGTACGATCAACCACGTGTTGCAAACGTTGATCGCTGCGGCAGCCTTTCGCGAAGGGCTGGACGTGGCCGGCATCGTGTTGAACCAGTCGACTGCCCCGGGCGACGACCCGAGCATTGCCCATAATGGCGCGGAGATTCGCAGTCGGGCCGGCGCGCCGCTGCTGGCCGAGCTAGGCTTTGGTGCCCGGCGTTTCGAACCGGCGGTCGACTGGTATACCGTGGCCGGCAAATCCGCGCGGGACGAAATCGCGCATCAGGAGGAATCCCCATGAGCGGACACGAACCGACCGCCGCCGAAGCGACTCCGCGCGGCAAGTACTATTTGTCCCCCACACCCTGCCAGCAGGTCCAACAGAGCCGCCGCCTGATCCTGGCCGCCGCCGAAGCCCGCGGCGGAGCGGTCCTGGTGCTGGGGGCCGGCCGCTGCGCCGAGATTCCGCTGGCCGAGTTGGCGGTCCAATTCGAACGGGTCACGATCAACGACATCAATGCCGCCGAATTGGAGCAGGGCATCGCGGCGGCGCATCTCGACGAGGCCGCCCGCGCGAAGCTCGACGTTCGCGTCGGCGATTTGACCAATGCCACCGATCGGCTGCTCGACAAGATCGACGGAGTGCTGGACGAATCCGGAGAAGCGGACGCCGCGATCGAAGCGATGGCCCAATTGCTCGACGATGAGCCGCTGGCAGGGATGCCGCTCGAGGGCAAGTACGACCTGATCGTCGCCTCGTGCGTGCTCAGCCAGTTGCACTTCCGCTTGCTGCACTCCGCCAGCGAGGCCTTTGAGCGACGCTTTCCCGGTGCAGCAGAACGGCTGGCCACCAACGTCCGCTGGACGTCCGCCCTGTACGACATGGCCCGGCGCATGGAGGCACGCTTCATCGACGACCTGATCGCTCACCTGGCCGAGCATGGGTTGATCTACCTGTCCGACTCGCCGCAATTGTGTTACATCAAGCTCACGCCCGACGGGAAGTGGGAAACCGAGGGCACTTACCGGCTGCTCCGCAGCAAGGAACTGGGCGACTACCTGGATCGCCGCTTCGCCGTGATTGCCCAGGGCCGCTGGCATTGGATCGTATCGCCCCCGGAAAAGCCCGGCGACGAAGGCCGGCTGTTCGACGTGCAAGCCGTCGTGTTGCGCGTGTGGCGGACGAGCAGCGCCTGATTGTCGACAAGCGAGATGGTCAACTAAGTGTGCCACTGCTGGCTTGTCCAGCAGTGCCAACTCCACCGGTGTGCTCTGATCTCTTCTGGCGGGACATGCTCACGGCGAGCGTGCGCATGGCACACCAACCTGAAGCGGCGCGAGGGAGCTCTTCGGTTTTGCCCCACGTGTTGGGTGACCGCCATGGCAGCGCACTACGCTCGCTTACGAGGTGTGCGAATACGCGACGTCGCGGGGCTGCTGCTCCTGGCGGCTCTCGGCCAGGCTGGTGTCGATCGCCAGGTGCAACGTGACCGACCAGCGGCCCTCCTCGTCCCCTTTGACGAGCCAATGCGGCAGCACCGCCACCGATTGGTGCACAAGCTCGAAGCCGCCTTCCGACTGGCTGACGCTTTCCACGGGAAACGTCCACACGCCGGTGGGCTTGGAAAAAGCCAGGTTCACGTCCACGCCCAGCCACTGGTCGACGAGCCCCAGCTCGCGAACGTCGGCCAGGTCCAGCTTCGCGCCGAGCTGTCCGTGACGCTGGTGGTCGTGGCCGTAGAAGTAACGGTCGTCGGCGCCCGAGGGCAGACCGGCAAAGTTGAACTCCACGGCGAAGTGCAAGGCCCGGTCCTGCGGCAGGCCTTCGAGCTGGTAGCCGATTTCGAGCGTCGAGCTGCCGGCGGCCAGCGTGATGCTCTTAATCACTTTCACCGGCACGTCGCCGGCCATCCCCTGCGCAGCGAGCTGCAATTGCATCCGCTTGGGATTCCGTCGCAGCCGGGCTTCGTAGGGCCTTAGGTGAAAATCGCCCCGTTCGGGCCCCTCGCCCCGGGCCACGGCGGCCAGCGGTGTCTCGGGATCGTAGAAGTGATCGATCAGGCTCTTGCGCGGATACGGGTCGTATTGAATCCGTTCGTCGAGCCCCTCCTGCTTGAATACGACTTTTTCGCTGACCCCGGCCACGTCGTTGCGGCCGTCGGCGCCGGCCAGCACCTTGCGATGGTACGCCTCGGGCCTGCGGGTCATCGTGGCCAGCAGGTTGTGGGCGATCGACCGCACGTCCAGCTCGTACATCATGCCGCCGCGGGCCGGGGCCAACAGGGCCAGCAAGTGATCGCCGGCCAATTGAACTTCCCGCCGACCGTCGAAAGTGTAATCGTCGGAGGTGAGCTCGACCCACGCCTGGGGCTTGCCCAGCGCCGAGTTGAGCAGGTTGTCGGCCGTGATCAATTGGTGGTAAATCGCGTTGCGCAGGTGCGGCAGATACACCCCGCCAAAGGCCCCGTGCCAGTAGGCACAATTGCACTGGCCACGATACAGGGCCGTGCGGGCCTGATCGAGCAAGTCGCGCAGAGCGCCGGTTTCGAGCGCCGCTTGGAGCTTGCGGCTGACCATCATCATCCGCGTGTACATCTCGTTGGCCTCGGGATACTTCACGCGGAAGTTCCGCCAGAAGCCGCCCCGCACAAACCGCGCGATGCGCGGCCAGCGCGGGTCGTGTTCCAATTCGCGGCGCACGGCCACGTACTCGGCCAACTGCTCGCTCGGCAGGACCCATTCGGTCATCTCGCGGTAGCTCCCCTCGGGCAGATAGACCTTGCCCACCGGGGCGGTCGTGTCGAGCACTTCGGCCGGCGTGACCGACTTGATCCACTCGCCGTTTTGCACCAGCAAGTCAAAAAAGTTGCGCAGCCAGCCGTCGTCGTAGCAGTGCTTTCGGGTCTCCGGCCAC
The DNA here is from genome assembly GCA_963711515.1 of uncultured Planctomycetota bacterium. GTDB lineage: Bacteria > Planctomycetota > Planctomycetia > Pirellulales > PALSA-1355 > CAVQEL01. Next base: position 196,629 of record CAVQEL010000027.1, read on the forward strand.
GCGCCGAACTTTTCGCCGTCGTCGCCGAAGACGGCCACCGCGCCCGGGTGGCGCGCGGCCAGGCGGCCCAGGTAGTCGATCGTCTCGTGCGGCATGCGGAAGGGAATCATGTAGCGCAGCGGCTCGCTGTCGGGAAACACGGCCAGCAGTTGGCCGTCGTCCTCGGTCAGGTAGTAGCCGTGCAACTGTTCTTCCGCGAGGCCGGCGTTCTTGAAGTGGAAGTCGTCGAGCATCGTGTAGCGCACGCCGGCGGCCACCAGGTCGCTGGTCATGTTCTGTTCCCAGACGCGCTCGGGAATCCAGGCCCCCTGGACCTGCGTGCCCAGCCGCCGCTCGATCCAGCGGGCAAAGCTCTGAATCTGCCCGATCCGATCGTGCCGCGAGATCATCGACAGGATGGGCTCGTAGAACGGGCCGCCGATAACCTCGATCCGCCCGGCCGCGACCAGCCCCGCCACGCGGTCGAGATACTCGGGGTGATGGACGTCAAGCCACTCCATCAACGGTCCGCTGGTGTGCAGCCCGATCTTGAGCGACTCGTACGGCTCGAACACGTCCAGAAACGGCAGGTAGCTGTCCTGGTAGGCTTGCTCGAAGACGTGGTCAAAGTTGCCGACCGGTTGATGGTCGTGGCAGACAAAGATAAGGCGGACGGTGTTCGGCATGGCGGGCAGAGTTTAACGCGTGGCGAAGGTTTGCGGGGGCACCGGAACGTTTAGAGAACCTATTCGGCAAAGTGAGCCCTGTTTATCCAGTCGGCCTGGCCGGAACCTCTTGCGCCACTTGTGACGGAATCTCCAAGCCACGCATGAAAGTCGCCGCCTCCTCGGGCGGCACCGGATTGATGTAAAAACCGGTTCCCCACTCAAAGCCCGCCGTCTTGGTCACGCGCGGAATAATCTCTATATGCCAGTGATAGTGACCCAAGGCTGGAGTGTCAAACGGAGCGGTATGAATGATATAGTTGTACGCCGGCCGGTCCAGCGCGGTCTCGATTTTTGCAATCACGCGCTTCATGACCCGGCCCAATTCTTCGGCCGACCGAGCGCGATAGCGTCTCGTAATGGCTGGCGTGCGGCACCGGGACAATCCACGTCTCGAACGGAAATCGGGCCGCGAATGGACAGAACGCCACGAAGCCGGGCGAGTCCACCACCACCCGCTTCTCGAACGCCAGCTCCTGCTCGATCATGTCGCAATATACGCACCGCCCGCGATACCGGTAAAAACCGTCGGCGCCGGCGATCTCCTCGGCCACGTTGATCGGCACGATCGGCGTAACGATCAACTGGCTGTGCGCATGCTCCAGCGATGCGCCGGCCGCCGCCCCCACGTTCTTGAAGATCATGCCATAGACCAGGCGATTGTCCTTTTGCAGGTCCAAAAGCCGATCGCGATAAATCCAAAACACGTCGCGCAAGGCTTCGGTCGACAGATCGGTCGTGCTCACCACGTGCTTGGGCGACTCGATGATCACTTCGTGCGCGCCGACGCCGCGCATCATGTCATACATTCCCTGGCCGCGCTTGGTGAGCTCGCCTTCGATTTCCAGCGCCGGAAACTTGTTGGGCACCACCCGCACCCGCCACCCTGGCCGATCGCGATGCGTGCCCGGCGTCCGATAGCAGGCAATCTCGTGCGGCGTGTGCGTTTCGTTCCCCTCGCAAAACGGGCAGAATGCGCCCGGCGGGCGCGAATTCGTGCCGTCGACCAGCTCGTGCGGACGTTTGGCCCGGTTCTTGGCGATGATCACCCAGCGGCCGACGATCGGATCTTTACGCAAATCAGGCATAGTGGTTGGCGGTCGCTGCGGTTCAGGCTTGCCACATCATCAGTTCGAAGTCCGGGGAGGGAACCGACGTTTCGATCGCGCCCTCTTGCGGCACGCGTTCGATCGGCTGCTCCTCTTGAAACAATTCGGCGTAGAAGTGCAGCGCCGTGCCGGTGGCCACGGCCAGGCTGCGCCAGGGAATCGCCACTTCCAGGATCGTCTCGGCCGCCGCCTGCACGCCCGGCGCGCTCACCGGCACGTCATTGTGAAACAGCCGCGCGGTCGGCCGCGCGGTGCCCGGCCCGGTGATCAACAGCTCGAACCCCTCGGGCTCGAGAAACGCGACCCGCAGGCCGTCGACGTCGCTCAACCGGTCGCGCACCGCGCCGTGCGCGTCGAAGCGGATCAAGAGTCGCTCGGCGTCGAAGCCGAAGTACACCTGTTCGATCCGCTGGCCGCCGGCCATGTTCATCGTTCCCCGGCCGGTCGAGGCGTTGTACAGGCCCGCGTTGAGCCACTCGAAGTACGTCTCGCGACCGTTGATCTTCACGTCCAACAGCCCGGTCGGCTGGCTGAATGGCTGCGCGTGTCGCCGCTCGTGTCCGATCGGCTTTTGCAGCTCGACGGGGACCTCCAGGGCAATGAGCGCATAGATGTTCTGCAAGTGCTTGCGAAACAGCTCGTCGAACAGCCAGTCCTGGGCGCTGGAATGCCGGTCGTCAAACCACCAGAACCAGTCGCTCCCTTCGGCGATGTACAGCTCGTCCCAGGCTTGCTCGAGGTGCGCCGGCGAAACGCTCGCCCTGGGCCGCCTGCTTCACCAGATCTTCGCGGGCCTGCGACAGCAAATCCCACGCCCGATTGCACGACGGATGCCCGATCCAGATGCCGAAGTTGTGGCCGATCCAACTGCCGGCAAACAAGTGCCCTAGCCGCTCCTGTGCCGGGTGTTTTTCCAGGTAATCGCGGACTCGCTCGGCACGAATCCGAGGATGCCGGGCGATGCGGTGATAGAGCGTGCGGAGGAAGTCCACGCCGCTGTTGTGGTAGTATTCCCAGCAGTTCTCGCCGTCGAGGATGATGCTCACCAGCGTGGGCCGCCGGCCGGCGTGGGCCTCGGTGGCCCGGCCGATCGCTTCCAGCTTGCCGATCAGATCATCGGCGGCCTGGTCCGGATGATAGCGCTGGTAGTGGAAGCCGATCTGGTCGCTGAGCGCGTGATCGCGAAAGATCATTTGCAGGCTGTGGCCCGCTTCTTCCACGCGCCAGGGGCCGTAGAGCATCTCTGGATGCTGTACCATGCCCTGGCCGTCGCGGGACACCCAGCCGTCGGTCGAGCGCGACAGAATCTCTTCGTCGCTGGCGATCCACTGGATTCCCGCGGCCGCCACCAGCGGAATGATCGCCTGCGCCACCGAGCCTTCCGAGGGCCACATGCCCACCGGCGGTGAGCCGAACACCTTGGTGTGATACGCCACGCCGCGGCGAACCTGCTCGGCGGCGTCCTCCGGATAACCCTCCAGCCGCCGCGGCAAATGCACGGCGGGCATCGCCTGACGCGCGAGCTTCTTGTCGACCAAGCAGCGGCAGAATCGGGTGATAGAACGGCGTCGTCGTCAGCTCCACTTGTCCGCTCTCGGCCAGCTTGCGATGCAGCGGGATCGACGTCGGCCAGGATTTCGAGCTGCTTGTCCAGCAGCCACTGTTTTTCGTCTTCGCTCCAGTGTCCGCCCTGGCGGCGAAACTCAGCGAGGTCCTTGTCCTTCTCAAAGGCGATCGGATGGAACCAGACCAGGTTGTTCCAGCATTGCAGATCGATGATGTCGCGCGGCGTGAAGCGGCGCAGTGCCCGCTCGGCGCTATCGACGTGCAGCCCGCGCTGCTGGTACAGCTCCCAGTAGCGCGGGTAAGGCCGGATCATCTGGTCCGGGTTGGCCATGAAAAACGTATCGAGCAGGTAGCGGCCGTCGGCCTCGCTGAGCCCGTCGGCCGGCAGCCGCGAGACGCGCAGGTGCTCGTCCTGGCCGTTGCGCTCCGTATAAGCCAGAATCTGGGCCACGAGACTCGGCACCAGGTTGATCGTGGCGTGCACCTCGGGCACCTCGGCCAGGTGCATGGCCAGCCCCCAATAGTCCTTCGTGCCGTGCAGCCGCACCCAGGGCATCGGGTTGTAGCCCGACACGTCGTCCGAGTAATACGGCTGATGCTGATGCCAGACAAAGGCGACGGAGAGGTCGTGCATGAGGCGCTTGTTTCAGGACGGCAACTACAGTGCTCCGCCGGGGACGAACCCTGGCAGGGCGCTCGACTCAATCGCATCGCGAACGCTGCTGGTCTCGGCGATCAACGGGTTCGCGAAACGTACCGCCTGATTGTACGCATTAACCGCTTTAGCGTACGCTCTCGGCTTCGATCTTTCCAGGCCCCGCTCGGTGAGGTAGTGGTGGATTAACTAATCACCCACTGCTCGGCCACCGCTCATTGGGCGCCGCCGGCAATCAATCCTCGCCGCGCCTGCTGGATCGTCGAGCGGTACAGATCGACATACTGCCGGGCACTGGTGGCCCAGGACCAATCCTGCCGCATGCCGGTGACGACAATCCGCTGCCAGACGTCCGGCTGGGCATAGGCGGCACAGGCCCGTTGCAGGGCCTCGCTCAGGGCCAGCGGGCTGTAATCCTTGAAGATGAAACCGGTGGCGGTCCCCGCGGCCAGCGACTGCTCGTTCGCCTCGGTGATCGTGTCGACCAGCCCGCCGGTGGCCCGCACTACCGGCACGGTGCCGTACTTGAGGCTGTAGAGCTGGTTCAGCCCGCAGGGCTCGAAGCGGCTGGGCATGACGAACACGTCGGCGCCGGCCTCGAACAGGTGGGCCAGGCGATTGGAGAATTCCAGCCGGGTGGCCACCTTCTGGGGAAACCGCTGCGGAGAGCAACGACAAATGCTCTTCGTATTCCGCCTCGCCGGTGCCCAGGATCGCCCATTGGACGTCCTGCGACTGCACCCAGTCGCGGACCACGGCGGTGAGCAGATCGATCCCTTTTTGCTCGACCAGCCGCCCGACAAACGCCACCAGCGGCACGCCGGGCGTGACCGGCAGGTTCAACTCCTGCTGGAGTGCCGCCTTGCAGGCCGCTTTGCCCGTGGCGACCGACTCGGGCGTGTAGCGGATCGGCAGGTTCTCGTCGGTGGCCGGATCCCACTGGCGGTAGTCGACGCCGTTGACGATGCCCGAGAGCACGTCGCGGCGGTTTTGCAGCACCCCTTCCAGCCCGCAGCCGAGCGGAGCGGCTTGAATCTCGTCGGCGTAGCGGGGGCTGACCGTGTTGAGCCGGTCGGCAAAGATCAACCCGGTTTTCAGCAGGTTCAAGCTGCCAAAGAACTCCATCTGCTGCCAGTTGAAATACTTCCAGTCGAGTCCGGTCAGCAACATGTCCCAGTGCCAGAACACGCCCTGGTAGGCCATGTTGTGAATCGTAAACAGCGAGCCAATCTGCTCGTAGCCGGGCACGGCCCGGTATTCGATCTTCAGATAGGCCGGCACCAGGGCCGTCTGCCAATCGTTGGCGTGCAGCACCTCGATGTCGAGGTCGAGCAAGTGAATCGCTTCGAGGACGGCGCGGCAAAAGAAGACAAACCGCTCGCAATTGTCACGATAGTCTTTGCCGGCATCGTCCTGGTACAAGCCCTGCGCGGTCGTAATAGTGGTCGTGCTCGACCAGGTACACCGGCACGTTGCTGCCGGGCAGCCGGCTGCGCAGGAAGCTGCCGGTGACGATCTTGCTGCCGATCGGCACGTCGAAGTGGACGCCGGTCGGCTCGATCGGCAATCCGCTGGCGCGGCACCTGGCGGTAGGCCGGCAGGATGAGGGTCGGCCGGTGGCCGAGCTTTTCCAGCTCCACGGGCAGGGCGCCGCAGACGTCGGCCATCCCGCCGGTTTTGGCGAAAGGGACGGCTTCGCTGGTGGCCATCAAGATTTTCACGGTGCAACTCCATGGCCCGCGCTGCACAGGAAAAAGGCGAGCAAACGCCTGCGCGAGGCCGTTGTCTTCGTCACGATCGAACCGCGTCGGGCGGCGCGTCTACTCACATTCTACGTTCAGGCCGCCCGCTCCGTCCGAAAGGACTCGAGACAGGCTAACAGAAACGTCAGAAAACAAAAACACAGGCGGCTTTGCGCTTCGGGCGTCGGCAAAGTCGCACACAGCTTGCCCCGTCCGCCATACCAGTAGCATCGGACGCGGCCAGCGAGCGGGATCAACCTTTTCCCCGCGAAAACAGGCACGATTTCGCCCGCCACGCCGGAGCGTCTGGCGACGATCGTTTCAATGCGGCGCCAACAGCGTCAGCGGGTAAAAGGGAAGGTTGCGCAGCACCCCGTAGACAATCATCACGACCAGCACAACCAGGATCGCGCGGTGCGGGACGCTGGTGGCCCAACCCGGCCCGCGACGCACGCGGTTCCAGACCCAGTACGCGGCGGCCGGCGGAGCCACGCACACCAACAAGGGGTTCTTGGCCAGCGCCTGTGCGACGTCGCCATGCAGCAGCGCATGGGCCGCGCGCGTCGCCCCGCAGCCGGGACAATGCCAGCCGGTCAACAGATGCAAGGGGCACTGCGGCAGCCACCCGGCGGCCGCAGGATCGACCCACCAGAGCGTCGCCACGGCGCCGGCTACGGCGGCCACCAGCAGTGTGAGCCACGATACGGGCATGCGTCATGCACCTTTGGACATGCAGCCAAACGGGCGAACGATCAGGACCCCGGCGGCTGGTGTTGTTGCTGCTGCATTTCGGCCACGGCGCCAACGATGGCCAGCAGATACACAACCAAGACAAGCAAGTTGATCGCAAGTCCGACGCCAAAAGCGATCCAGAACCACATCTTGGCATTGGCCGCGGATTGCTGCGCGCCGCCGATATCCCCGATGGCCAGCTTCCCATTCACCTGAGCTGCGTAGACGATCGAAACGATGCCGAACGGCAGGCAACAGCAAATGGTCGAGAAGATGGCGGGAACGAGGTAATTGTTGATCGTCGCAGGCGGTCCGCCGGAGTATCCGCCCGCCGCCAACACCGAGCCGCAGGCATGACAGACCGAAGCGTTATCTGGGTTCGGGCTACCGCATTTCGGACAATTCATCGACCGCTCCTTTGCTGCGTGTAGGAGGCACGAACATGCAAGCCGATCTCTGCACACCCGGCACCCGCGTCGGCGGCTGGCACCCGATGGGTGGGGAGCTTGCGCCCGAACAATGTATTGACGCGGCCGCCTGCGTACAAGCCGGAAACTGGCTGTAGGGTCCTGTGTGCCGGACACTGGTAATGCCCGTGGCACCCGCGCTAGCTCTTGAGAAACGCCTCGATGCGATCGAGCCCGGCGCGCAGCACGTCCAGGCTGGTGGCGAACGAGATGCGCACGTAGCCCTCGGCCCCAAACGCCGAACCCATCACCGTGGCCACGTTCTGCTGCTCCAACAGCGCCAGGCACCATTGCGTCGAATTGTCGACCCGCACGCCCGCGTATTCACGTCCCAGGTACTCTTTGATATTCACAAACGCGTAGAACGCCCCGGCCATGTCCGGGCAGCTCAGCCCGGGGATTTGCGCGATCCGCTCGCGGACGAACGCGCGGCGCTTGGCGAACTCGGCCAGCATTTCGTCGACGCACTCCTGCGGTCCTTCGACGGCCGCCAGCGCCGCATACTGGCTGACGCTGGATGGGTTGCTCGTTTCCTGGCTTTGCAGGTCGGCCATCGCCTTGGCCACATTGGCTGGCGAGAGCGTCCAGCCGATCCGCCAGCCGGTCATGGCGTAGGCCTTGCTCGCGCCGTTGACGATGATGGTTCGCTCCTGCATTCCGGGGCGCACCGTGGCAAAACTGGCGAAGCGGTGATCACCGTAGACCAGCCGCTCGTAGATTTCGTCCGAGACCACGGTTAGCTGCCGATCGAGCGCCACGTCGGCCAGCTCGCCCAACTCTTCCGGCGAATACATGCTGCCGGTGGGATTGCTGGGCGAGCAGACCAGCAGCATCGTGGTCTTGCCGGTAATCGCCGCGCGCAATTGCTGGGGCGTGAGCTTGAAGTGGTTCGCTTCGGCCGTCTCGACAATGACCGGCACGGCTCCGGTCAGCTTCACCAATTCGGCATAGCTGACCCAATACGGGGCCGGAATGATCACCTCGTCTCCCGGGTTGCACAAGGCCGTGAACACGTTGTGCAACGAGTGTTTTGCGCCGTTGGAAACGACGACCTGGCCGGGCGCGTACTCGATCCCGTGCCGGGCTTTAAACTGCCTGGCGATGGCGGAGCGCAGCTCGGGGATGCCCGGCGCGGGGGTGTAGTGCGTGTGGCCGGCTTTCATCGCCGCCACGGCCGCCTGGCAGATGTGCTCGGGCGTGGTGAAGTCGGGCTCGCCGACGCTGAAGTCGTACACGGTTCGCCCGGCCGCCTTCAATTCCTTGGCTTTGGCGGCCATGGCCATCGTGGCCGACGGCTCAAGCGCCTGGACGATGCGTGAAATCGAAAGTGCCATGGCGGCGCCGCTCCTCACAACGAATGCCACGAGAGGGATGAGACCCGAATCGCTCTAAAAGTTCGCCCGCGGTCGCTCGCGCGGCTGCAAAACGTCCGCCCCTTCCACAGCGACGGGCTACTTCCGCAGCAACGCCCGGGCCTCGCTCACGACGTGCTCGGGCGTGAAACCGAAATGTTCGAACAGCAGCCCGCCGGGGGCCGAGGCACCGTAGCCGGTCATGCCGATGAAACGGCCTCCGCTTCCCACGTATTTGTCCCAGCCCTGCTCGACGCCCGCCTCGACCGCCACCCGCGCGGTGACCGCCGGCGGAAACACGCTGTCGCGATACGCCTGGTCCTGCTCGTCGAACAGTTCCCGGCACGGCATGCTCACCAGCCGCGCGGCCGTGCCCGCGGCGGCCAGTTGCTCGTATGCCGTGACGCAGATGCCCACTTCGCTTCCCGAACCGATCAGGATCACTTCGGGCGTCGCGCCCCTCTTGGCATCGGCCAGCACGTAAGCCCCCCGCGCCAGTCCGCTGGCCGGGGCGTATTTCGTGCGGTCGATCGTGGGCAGGTTCTGCCGCGTGAGCACCAGCGCCACCGGCCGGTTGTTCATCGGCATAATCGTGCGCCAGGCCGCTGACACTTCGTTCGCGTCCGAGGGACGGATGACCACCAAGCCTGGAATCGAGCGGGCGGCGGCCAGGTGTTCGATCGGCTCATGCGTCGGACCGTCTTCCCCCACGCCGATCGAATCGTGCGTGAAGATGTAGATGACCGGCAACTGCATGATGGCGCTCAATCGCATCGACGGCCGCAGATAGTCGCTGAACACGAAGAACGTCGAGCCGAACGGCCTGACGCACGACAGGGCCATGCCGTTGAGCGCCGCGGCCATGCCGTGCTCGCGAATGCCGAAGTGGAAGTTTCGCCCGCCGTACGAACCCGGCTCGAACGAATCGCTGTCTACCAGCGTGGTCAGCGTGGAAGGGGCCAGATCGGCCGAACCGCCGATCAGCCAGGGGACGTTCTTCGCCACGGCGTTGAGCACCTGGCCCGACGACTTACGGCTGGCCAGCCCCTTGGCATCGGCAGGAAACGTCGGAATGTCGGCGTCCCAGCCCGCCGGCAGCTCGCCGTTGGCCATCATCTGCCACTGAGCCGCCAGGTCGGGATACTTCGCGCTGTAGGCCTGGAACGATTCCTGCCACTGGGCGTGCAGCTTCCGACCGCGGGCCCCCACGCCGGCGTCGAAATGCTTGGGCACTTCGGCGGGCACCAGGAACTTGGCGTCCGGGGGCCAGCCGTAGAATTCCTTGGCCGCGCGAATCTCGTCGTCGCCCAGCGGCGAGCCGTGAGCCTTCGACGTGTTCGCCTTGTGCGGGGCGCCGTAGCCGATGATCGAGTGGACGATGACGAGTGTCGGCTTGTCCGTGGTCGCCAGAAACGACTTGTACGCCTTGCGCAACGCGTCCAGATCGTTCACGTCGGCCACTTCGACCACGTGCCAGCCGAGCCCCCGGAACCGCGTGGCCATGTCGTCGCTGTAGGCCAGTTGGGTGTGCCCCTCGATCGTGATCGTGTTGTCGTCGTACAGCCAGCACAGGTTCGACAGTTTCAAATGCCCGGCCAGCGACGCGGCCTCGTTGCTGACCCCTTCCATGAAGTCGCCGTCGCTGCACACGGCGTAAATGCTGTAGTCGAACAGATCGAAGCCGGGCCGGTCGAAGTTGCTCGACAGCCACCGCTGCGCGATGGCCATGCCGACGCTGTTGCCCAGCCCCTGTCCCAGCGGGCCGGTGGTCGTCTCGACCCCCGAAGTCTCGGAATGCTCTGGATGCCCCGGGCAGCGGCTATGCAACTGCCGGAACTGCTTGATCTGGTCCAGCGTCACGGCCAGCTCACCGGTCGGCTTGCCATCCTGGAGTTGCTTCACGCCCGCCAGGTGCAGCACCGAGTAGAGCAGCATCGAGGCATGCCCGCAGGACAGCACGAAGCGGTCGCGAGCCGGCCAGAGCGGTTCGTCGGGATCGTACCGCAGCACCTCGTTCCACAGCGTGTAGGCCAGCGGGGCCAAAGCCATCGGCGTGCCCGGGTGGCCGCTGTCGGCCTTCTGGACCGCATCCATCGAGAGGGTGCGAATCGTGTTGATCGAAAGCTGGTCGATCGAAACGGCCGGGGCCGCGGGCGGTTTTTCGGTCTGTTGGGCCATGCGACTGCCTCGACGTAGGGTGCTGGAGTACAAAGGGTTAGGAACCGTTCCCATCCCGGCCGGGGGCGGCTCGCTCCAAAGCGGGAATTTCGCTGAGTTTAGGGCTCCAGGGCCCAGGCGTCAACGAGCCACACGTGCGGTCGAAGGCCACCCGAGGCAAGGGTAGCAGCGCCTAGCCGGCGCGCCGCTCCGCAGGCAATCGAGCTCAAAGTCGCGCCAGCGACGCCAGCAGCGCGGCCCGCACTTTCCGCAAAATCGTTCAAGTTTGCCAGCCGGCGGGGCCGATCTGTACGCCGCGGGATCGGCGTATGAGACGCCGCCGTTTCGCGTGCCTGCAACGTATACGCCAGGCAACGTTCGCCGCCAATCGAAGGACCTTCCGATGCACGCACGCCATCTCGTCCAGGCCATCTTCATTGGACTCGGCGTGCTGGTGCTCAGCTTGTGAGCCGACCGGCCGCCGACGCACCCCGCGCGACGTGTGGCGCCGCTTTGAACACCCTCGCTCAGCCCTTGGGCTTTTCGATCACCGTGGCCTTGGTGATCGTCACCGGTTTGGTCGGCCGATCTTGCGCACCGGTGGGAACGGCGCCGATCTTTTTCACCACCGCCAGACTCTCGGCATCCGCGGTGCGTCCGAACGCCGTGTATTGGCCGTCCAAGTGCGGCACTTTCTCCAGGCAGATGAAGAACTGCGAGCCGGCTGAGTTCGGGTCGCTGGTGCGGGCCATCGAGAGCACGCCCGGCTCGTGCGGGGTCTTGTTGAACTCGGCCTTGATCTGGTAGCCCGGTCCGCCGGTGCCGGTTCCCTCGGGGCAGCCCCCCTGGATCATGAAGCCGCGGATCACGCGGTGAAACGTCAGCCCGTCGTAGAATCCGATCTTCGCCAGCGCCAATAGGTTCTTGACGTGTCCGGCGCGACGTCGGGGAGCATATCGAGCGTGATCTTGCCTTCGGTCGTGTCGAGCTCGAGCTGATAATTGTGCTTGGAAAAGTCGATTTCGGGCAGCACGGCGTCGACTTCGGCTTTGCGGTTTTTGGCCATCGTCTCGGGCTCCTTTCTGCACGGCGTGGTGATGTTCGCTGGCTGGTCCAGCCAGTAGACTAACAGCCTCGCCGGGCGCCGAATAGCACAAATCGGCTCACCACGGCCGATTGCCACCAGGAGATTGTGAGCCTTGGATTGGGTGCAGATTTACGATCCGTTGGGCGCCGCGTGGCTGTCCACGTTGATGGCCGCCTCGCCCATCGTGGTGTTGTTGGGATTGCTGGTGGTCGGGCAGCCGGCGCCGCGCGCGGCGGTCGTCGGGCTGATCGTGGCTCTGGCCGTGGCCACCGCCGGTTTCGGCATGCCGGCTTCCGGGGCGGCGGCCGCCGCTCTGTATGGCGCGTGTTTCGGGTTGTTGCCGATCGGCTGGATCGTTCTGTCGGCCGTGTTCCTGTTTCATCTGACGGTCCGCGCCGGCCAGTTTGAAGTCGTGAAACATTCGGTGGCCGCCATTTCGCCCGACCGGCGAATGCAGGCGCTGTTGATCGCCTTTTCGTTCGGCACGTTCGTCGAGGGGGCCGCGGGCTTCGGCACGCCGGTGGCCATCTCGGCTGCACTGTTGATCGGACTGGGCTTCTCCCCCCTGTATGCCGCCGGGCTGGCGCTGTTGGCCAATACGTCGCCGGTGGCGTTCGGCGCCTTGGGCACGCCGATTACGACACTGGCGAAGATCTCCGGGCTCGACGAAATGGCGCTCAGCCAGATGGCGGGCCGGCAGTTGCCGTTCTTTTCGCTGATCGTGCCCGGCTGGCTGGTGGCCACGATGGCTGGCTGGCGGGGCGTCGTGGGCTGCTGGCCGGCGATCCTGGTGTGCGGCGGCAGTTTCGCCGGCATTCAATACCTGACGTCGAACTTTCACGGTCCGACGCTGGTGGACGTCATCGGCGGATTGGGATCGCTGGTGTGCCTGGCCGTGTTCTTGCGTTTCTGGCAGCCCAAAGAAATCTGGCGGTTTCCCGACGAAGCCGGGCAGCCGATCGATGACGTGCACGAGTTGTCACGGGGGCAGATCGCCTACGCCTGGGTTCCCTGGCTGCTGCTGTCGATCCTGGTCTTCCTGTGGGGCGGACCGCAGTTTCGCGAGCTGCTCAACGGCGGCACCGCCGATCGGCCCAACGCCCTGGCGGGCATCAGCCGCTTCGCCTGGCCCGTGCCCGCGCTCGACGAGCATGTTTACCGCACGGCGCCGGTGGTCGAAGTTTCCGCCGGCAGCGATCGCGCGGCCGCGCCGGAGAAGGCGGTGTACGACTTCAACTGGCTTTCGACGACCGGTACGGGCATCTTTCTGGCCGCGGTCCTGTCGGCCGTCTGGCTGCGAATCTCGCCGAAAGCGTTCGTCGCCGAGTTCAGTCAGACATTGTTCAAGATGCGCTGGGCACTGCTGACGATCGCCTGCATGCTGGCCCTGGCCTTCGTCACCAAGTACAGCGGCAGCGACGCCACGCTGGGGCTCGCCTTCACGCACACCGGCTGGCTCTATCCGTTCTTCGCGCCGCTTTTGGGCTGGCTCGGCGTCGCGCTGACCGGGTCGGACACGTCGTCCAATGCGCTGTTCGGCAGTTTGCAGCGGATCACCGCCGAGCAGCTCGGGCTGAACCCCGTGCTGATCGTGGCCTCGAATAGCACTGGCGGCGTGATGGGCAAGATGATCGACGCCCAGAGCATCGTGGTGGCCGCCGTGGCGACCGGACAATCGGGCGGCGAGGGGAAGATCCTGCGGTTCGTGTTCTTTCACAGCATCGCGCTGGCCTGCCTCGTGGGGTTGCTGACGCTGGTGCAGGCGTATCTCTTGCCGGGGATGATTCCCCTTGGGAAGTGATTGTGAAGTGAGGGGGTGCGTTCTCTTTCCTGCGGCCCGCTAAACCGCTAGCGGCTCGGCGGCCGGGTTTCGCTGGACGATTTTCAGCGACGTGGTGCCGGCGAGCTGTTCGAGGGACTTGGGCGCCAGGGCGAAGTAGTTGTTGCTCTCGCCGGGGTTCGGTGTCTCGGTCAGTGCGTTTTTGCGGGCGTCGATATGTGAACAATCGGTAGCCGAGCGATTCCAGCAAGGCGACGGCCGCGGGCGTATGCGGGCTGGACTCGATCAACAGGATCGGCTCGTCGCGCTCGAGCATCTCGCGCATGCCTTCCAGCACCTCGACTTCAAAACCCTCGACGTCGATCTTCACGACCAGCGGGTGCAGGCCGAGGTCGTCGAACCGGCGGATTTCCACCGGCACGGTGGCCACGCTGACGGTCGTGCCGGCTTCGCGCTCGATGGCCGGGCGATTGCGTTCCAAGGCGTCGCGATCGGCCGTGGCCCAGGGGGACAGCAGCGTTTCGCCGGCCAGCGGGAAGTAAAGCGTCACGATCTCTTGCCGCGTGCCCAGGCCGTGCATCCGATACTCGAAGCCGACGCCCAGCAGCTCCCGCACGGCTCGCAGCTCCGGCTCCAGCAGCCGGTTGGGCTCGAAGGAGAGAATGTCGAGCGAGCGATTGAAGATCCGCAGCGATCGGGCCGACTGGCCGCCGTTGGCGCCGACGTCGACAAACAACCCGTCGATGCCCTGCAAGTTGCGGAAGAAGGCGAAATCCCGGTCGTGCGGAATGCCCAACCCGTAGGCCAGCCGCGCGTACGCCCGGCGGGACTTCGCGTACAAGCGCGGCCAGCGACACAGCGTCCGTTTGCCCAGTTTTCGGCAGCGGTCCAACATGATTTCACCTTTCGCGTTGATCGTAGGAAGCGGCGCTGCGTTTCGTACCGGCTCACCGCGTGGCCCAGGTCTTTTCGAGGCTTAGGGTCCACGTCGCGCTGGGCGTCCGGCGCACGGGCGATCGCCCGGTGTACGAAGCTCAGCCCGACGACGGTTCCGCCCAGATAGAACAGCAGCATGTGGACCATGGCGATGATCGATACGTCGTGAAACATGGCGTTGGGCAGATAGACGCCGATCGAGGCCAGAAACAACAGCCCCATCTGCCGGACCCAAGGGGGCGCAGCGGCCGCGTGCCAAAGCTGCCAGGCGTCTGCCATCCACCACAGCAGCACGGCCACGAATAAGCCCAGGCCCAACAGCCCCGTCTCGGTCAGCAGCGCCAGGAAGGCGTTGTGCTGGATGAACGGCCGGGCTTTTTCCAACGGCAGGTCGGTCGTGCGGTCGGCCAGGTAGGGGCAGCATCTCGTGGGGATATTGTCCGAAACCGCAGCCCACCAGCGGCCGATCGAGAAACATGTGCCAGGCCACCGTGGCCAGGATCGGGCGCAGCTTGGCCGATTCGGCGGTCAGCTCGGCGTCGAGGTCCTTGTCGCGCTTGAACGTCAGCAGACTTTCCCAGCCGACGACCACGACGAGGAGTCCCGCCATCACCGCACCGGCCAGCACCGCCCCGCGCCACACCCGCGGCAGCGTGAGCGCCAACACGACCAGCACGCCCAAGGCCGCCCCCATCCACACGCTGCGGGTTAGCGTCGAGTAGATGCCCCAGGCATACAGCGGCAACAAAGCCAACAGCACGAGCTGTCCGCGGCGGTCCAATCGCGGCCACCACAACAGCGCCGCGCACAGGCCCACGCCTTGCACGATGCCGTTGGCCACCGGATTGAGAAACGGCCCGCGCCCACGCCCCAGAAACTCCTCGAATTGCGCCGACGCGATGTAGCGGGGAAACACCGCCGCCCACCAGCCGTGCGTCTCGGCCACGGCCGTCAGGCACAAATACAGACTAAACGCTCCCAGTGATCCGAACAGCCACCAGGCCGCACGCTCGGTCCACAACGTCTGCCGGGCGATCCAGTACATCACCACCGGCATCAGGTAGAAGAACAAAAAGAACGCCAGCGGTCGCCACCGCTCGACCCGAAAATCGTGCACGAGCGTGCTCGCCAACAGCACCAATAGAAACGCGCCGAGCAGATAATCGACTTTGGCCAGCGGCTTGGGATCGGCCCCGTCCCCGCCAAACCGGCGATAGACCGCGTACTGCGCGACGAGCACCACCAGCAACACGCGATCGGCCGTCAACGGCACCGGACCGGTGGCCACGTGAAAGAACGGATGCCCAAAGCAACTGCCGGCCAGCAGCACCAACAGCGCCGTGCCGACCAGGCCGCCCCGGGCCAGCACGATCGCCGCCCAGGCGACGACCGCCAGCCCCAGCGCTGACAATATCATCACATCCACGACGGTGACTTCCTCGACGCGCAATCGGAAGGAGGAATAAAGGGCACGCGGCAACGCCGGTCCGCCAGGACCCCCAGGTCGGGCCCGACTCAAGAATACGACACACCCCGCGCGGCAGCCGCCTGGCAGGACGCGTCCCCGCGGCGACGCGTCCTGCCGGTTGTGCGGCCTGTGCCACCGACTTGCCCCGCATCGCGTCAAACTTGCGACCGTTCACCCCCGCTGCGCACAATAGGGAGGCGTTGGAGCGTATTTCGCGAACGATCGGCCGGAGGTATTCCATGGCACAACGTTTTCTTCGCCCCGCCCTGGCGCTGCTCGTGCTCGTCGTCGTCAATCGCCCGAGCTGGTCCGCCGAGCCGCATCCGGTGGCGAATTTCACGCCGCAAGCACAGAGCCGCATCGTGCCCGCCGGCTCGGAAGTCGCACTGGTATGGAGCGGCGGCGAGTTTACCGAAGGGCCCGCGCCGGCGGCCGACGGGGCGATCCTGTTTTCCGACATCGGCCATCGCATCATGCGCTACGACCCGCGCGACAAGACGACCACCGTCTATCGCGACCCCAGCGGCAAGTCCAACGGACTGATGTTCGACCCGCGCGGCCGTCTGGTGGCCGCCGAAGGGGCGGCGCCCGGCGGCCGCCGCCGCATCTCGATCACCGACGCCGACGGCACCGTCCGCACGCTGGCCGATACGTTCGAGGGCAAACGCTTCAACAGTCCGAATGATCTGGCGATGACGGCCTCGGGCAACGTCTACTTTTCCGATCCGCGCTACGTGGGGACCGAGCCGCGGGAGCTCGACTTCGAGGTCGTGTTTCTCGTCCTTCCCGACGGCACCGTGACCGTGGCGACGCGCGACGTCGAGAAACCGAACGGCATTCTCGTCGCGCCCGACGGCCAACGGGTCTACGTGGCGGACAACAACAGCGACCCGGCCGGGGCCCACCAGTTGCTGGCCTTCGACGTCCAGGCCGACGGCACACTGGCGAACAAGCGCGTGCTGTTTGACTTCGGGCCGAACAAGCGGGGCATCGACGGCATGACGCTCGACGTCGACGGGCAACATCTACGCCACGGCCGGCAGCGGCGACGAGGCGGGCATTTACGTGTTCAGCCCCGAGGGCCAGCCGCTAGCCTTCCTCCCCACGCCCGGCGGTCCGACCAATTGCGTGTTCGGCATCGGCGACGAGTCGTGGGCGCTCTACATCACGGCCCAAAGTCCGCCGCCGAAAGTGACCAGCCGCGCAGCTACGGGCTGTATCGTTGCGAACTGAAGATCCCCGGCTACCACGTCTATCCCGGCCAGCCGATGCCTGAACTGGCCCGGCTCGACAGGCATTTCGTAGAGCCGCATGTCGCCGCTAGAGATTGCCGCCAGTCGGCACGGTGAAGGCCAGCGCGTATTGGTTTCTCAATGCGCTATCGATCGTCCGCCTGTCGGGCGAACAAACCGGCGGCAGTTTCGCCCTGATCGAAGAGACGCTTCCCGCCGGCCGCGCATCGCCGTATCACTTGCACCACAACGAGGACGAAACGTTCTACGTGCTCGAAGGCGAGCTGACGTTTCTAGGCGACTCGAAACGAGTTCGCGGCACCGCCGGCTCGACGATCTTTTTGCCCCGCGGCCAGGCCCATGGGTTTCGGGCCGACACGCCGGCCAAGATACTGATCCTGACCACGCCGGCCGGCTTCGACCGGTTCGTCGCCGAAGCGGGCGAGCCGGCCCGGCGCTCGAGCTTCCCGACGCCGAGCGAGCCCGACATCGCCCGGCTCTCGACGAACTGGCCGCGAAATACGGCATCGAAATCCTCGGCCCGCTGCCGGAATAAATGAGAGCATTGCGCCAGCCCAAACGCCGAACCGCCGCCAACCCGTCCAACCGCTGGCGGTTTAGCGGACCCGCAACATCGAGTGCCTCCCGCCGCTATCCATTCGCCTTTGCCCCATAAAACGCCGCCGCCGCCAACCCCGTCCGCTCGCCCACCAGCCGCACGATCGCGTCGACCTCTTCGTTCGCCAGCGGCGCGACGAACGCCTCGGCCGGCCGCCGCGCCACGGTATACACCTGCACGAGCCGAATCTGGCCCGCCCGCGGCCGTGATTTCATTCAGCCGCTGGCAAAACGCCCCAGCTCGTCGGCCGGCGGCGACTGGCCGTCGATCCGCATGAACAGCGATTGGATCACCAGCGGCCGCAGCCGGGCCGCGTCGGCGATGTTATCCAGTATCTGCCGCATGGGGATCGGCGTCCGCTCGACGAGCTGGTAGTAGGCTTCCGTGCCCGCTTCCAGCTTGGCCCAGATTTCACCCTGATGCGCGTCGAGAATCGCCAGCCCGCGCTTTACGTGCTCGCGGTGAAACATGCTGGCGTTGGTGATCAGCACCATCTTCACGTCGGCCAGTGCCAGCCGATTCTTCAACGCGGCGCAGGCGGCGATGATGGCGTCGAAATTGCGGTACGTCGTCGGCTCGCCGTCGCCGCTGAAGGCAATGTCGTTCAGCCGCCGCAAGTGCGCCGGCGTGTCGGCAAACTCCGGCAACTCGAACAATTCGCCACCTGTGACCAGCCGCAACATACGCTCCAGCTCGTCCATGAGGGCCGCGATTTCGACGAACTGCGTTTCGCTCTGCCGGGTGCGATCGACCTGGCAGTAGATGCAATCGAAGTTGCAGATCTTGTCGGGGTTCAGGTTCACGCCCACCGAAATCCCGCCCGACCGCCGGCTGAGCACCGGGTAGACGAAGCGGTTGGCGTGAAACGACCGCTCGTGCCGCGTGTGCAGGGGATGTGGATCGCCGGATTGAGAGCTCATGGAAACGTCGCCGGGGCAGCCGGGGGAAACGTGCTTTCAATTATAGGCGCTTCCGCCGCCGTCCAGCAGTTCGCCGGGGTGCCACTGCTGGCTTGTCCAGCAGTGCCCGACTTCGCGAAGAATACTGCCGCTCCGCACGAGCCCGGTTCAGCCGATCCGCCGCAGCTCGGTGAACTCGTCCATGGTGACGGTCGTCAGTTCGCCGTCGTCGCGCTTCAGCACGATCATGTCGGCAAACACCTTGTCGTCCCGATTGCGGCGATAGTGCAGTCCCTGGCGGCGGCGCTCGGTGTTCACCACGGTGCCGGTGGTTTTGGTGGTCCAGGTCTTGGAAGAGCCGACCTTCACCTCGTGCTCCACCTCGATCCGATCGCCCGGCTTCAGCTCCGTGAACAGTTGACGCGATTCGATGTTGGTCGTCATCCGGGCATTTCCCCTCTGCGTCGGTTTGAGCCGCCGGCGTCCGATGCGCGGTCGCTCACACTTCCTTGGAGTTGATCCAGGACATCAGCCGGCGCAGCTTGCGGCCGACCTCTTCGATTCCGTGGCTGCGCTCGCGGCGGCGCATGGCTTTGAAGGCCGGCGCGTTGGCCTTGTTCTCCAGAATCCACTCGCGGGCGAACTTGCCCGTCTGGATCTCCTCGAGAATCTTCTTCATCTCCCGGCGCGTCTCGTCGGTGACGATCCGCGGGCCGCGCGTGTAGTCGCCAAACTCGGCCGTGTTCGACACGCTGTAGCGCATGTAGTTCAAGCCGCCCTGGTAGAACAGGTCGACGATCAGCTTCAGTTCGTGCATGCACTCGAAGTAGGCCATCTCGGGCTGGTAGCCGGCTTCGACCAGCGTATCGAAGCCCGCCTTTACCAGCGCGCTCACGCCGCCGCACAGCACGACCTGCTCGCCGAACAGGTCGGTTTCGGTCTCTTCGGCGAAGGTGGTTTCGATGACGCCCGCCCGGGCGCCGCCGATTCCCTTGGCATACGCCAGGCCCAGGGCCCGGGATGTTTCGCTGGCGCCGGGATTGAGGGCGATCAGGCAGGGGACGCCGCCCCCTTTCTCGAATTCGCTGCGGACCAGGTGGCCCGGTCCCTTGGGTGCCACCAGCACGGTGTCGACGCCCTCGGGCGCCTCGACCTGGCCGAAGTGGACGTTGAACCCGTGCGAGCACATCAGGATGTTGCCGGGCTTGAGATGCGGGCGGATCGACTGGCGATAGATGTCGCCCTGCACCTCGTCGGGCAGCAGGATGTTGACCAGGTCGCCCTTTTTCGTGGCTTCGTCGACCGGCAACGGCTCGAAGCCGTGGCTCTTGGCCAGATCGTAGTTGGCGCTGCCGGGCCGCTGGCCGACGACGACCTTGCAGCCGCTGTCGCGCAGGTTCTGGGCATGGGCGTGCCCCTGCGAGCCGTAGCCCAGGATCGCGATCGTCTTGTCCTTCAAGAGCGACAAGTCGGCGTCTTTTTCGTAGTAAATCTTGGTCATGTGGATGAATCCTTGCCGGTTTGGCTGGGGGGATTGCCGCGGACCATGGCAATGCGGCCGGTGCGCACCAGTTCGACGATACCGAAGGGCCGCATCAGGTCGATGAACGACTCGATCTTGCGTTCTTGCCCCGAGATTTCGACGATCACTTCCTCGCCCGCCACGTCGACGATCCGCCCGCGAAAGATTTCGGCCAGCTCGCGAATCTCGCTACGGCGGCCGCCCCGAGGGGCGCGGACCTTGATCAGCATCAGATCGCGTTCCACAAAGTCCTGCGAGCTGATGTCGACCACGCGGACGACCGTCACGACCTTTTCCAACTGCTTGCGGACTTGCTCCAGCACGTTGTCGTCGCCGACGACGACGAAAGTCATCCGCGACAGATCGGGGTTTTCGGTCTCGCCCACCGCCAGGCTGTCGATGTTGTAGCCGCGCGAGGCAAGCATCCCCGAGATGTGCGCCAGCACTCCCGGAACGTTTTGCACAACTGCCGACACGACGTGCCGCATCGCAAGAGACTCCAGTGGTCGCGGGCGCCGCCGCGTGACAAGCGGGGCCCCGGCCCCAACGAGTTAAACTGCTGATGATATCCCCACCGTAAGCGCCCCACAAGGGAGCCGGTCCCCCGCCTTGAGCGGGCGCGGCAATCGCCCGGCGATTGGTACACCTCGGCGGCCTTGGCAAAGAGATCGACGCGGGCGGCCTGAGGTTCGCGCCCGATGGCGGATCCGACGGGGCCTGGCGGACAAACCACTGCCTGCCACCCGGACGGGCCGCGTCAGCCGATCGCCGAATCGGTCGGGTCGCGCTCGGCGCGGGAGAAGGCGGTTCGGCGTCATCGGTGTCGACTTCCGCCCGCTTGTCGCCGGCTTGCCGCTTGCGCAGGTACAGCTTGATTGGCACTTCGGCAAACGGCATGTGTTCGCGCAGAGCGCCGAGCAGATAGCGGCGATACGGCTCGCTGAAGGCCTTGGGCTCGTTGGAAAACATGACGATCGTCGGCGGCTGGGTGCCCACCTGCGTGGCATAGTAGATCTTGGGCCGGCGATTCTGGTAGAGCGGCGCCGGGTTGTGGTCCAGCGCGTCGCGCACCACGTTGTTCAACTGGGCCGTCGTCACGCGCTGGCAAGCCTGCTTGTAGAGCATCTGGGCGTGATTCAAGAGGGCCTTGACGTTCTTGCCCGTGCGGCCGGTCACAAACGCGATCGGCACGTACCACATCGTGCGAAACGCGTCGTGCAGATACGTGACCCACTTTTCAGTGGGCATGCCGGCGGCCACCAGGTCCCACTTGTTGACCACGAACACGCAGGGCTTGTAATTCTCGGCGATGTATTCGCAAAGCTGCTTATCGACTTTGCTGATCCGCTGCGTTGGATCGAAGAACATCAGCACCACGTCCGCCCGGCGAATGCTCCGCTGGGCCCGGTGCGTGCTGTAAAAATCGACGTCGGTATGAATGCTCTTGTTCCGCTTCAGCCCCGGCGTGTCGATGGCCACGAACGACTTGCCGTCCAGTTCGAACCGCACGTCGACGCTGTCGCGCGTCGTGCCGGCCACTTCGCTGGTGATCATCCTCTCGGCCTGGGCCAGCGTGTTGACGAACGTGCTCTTGCCGACGTTGCGGCGCCCGACGATCGCCACCTTCATGACCGACTCGCCGTCGTGCTCCTGCGGCTGTTCGTCCTCGGGCTTGGGTAGTCGCTCGACGATCATGTCGAGCAATTGCTGGCGGCCGCGATTTTGCATCGTGCTCACGCGGATCAACTTGCCGCGGCCCAGCTTATAGAATTCGTCGGCCTGGCTGTCGAACGTGTGATCGTCGGCCTTGTTCGCCACGCAGATCACCGGCGCGTTGACGTACCGCAGCCGCCGGGCCACTTCCTGATCGAGCGGCGTCAGGCCACTTCGGGTATCGACGACGAACAGCACCACGTCGGCCGCTTCGATGGCCACCGAAATCTGCTCCTCGATCTTCGACGTCAGGTTGTCCGGATCGTCGAAGCCGATGCCCCCAGTATCCACCAGCTCGAAATAACGCTCCCGCTCGCACATCAGGTAGGTCACGCGGTCGCGGGTCACGCCGGCCGTTTCGTCCACGATCGCCAGCCGCTTGCGCAAGCCAATTCAATATGCTCGACTTGCCGACGTTCGGCCGGCCGACGATGACGGCCTGTGGGATACCCATGACACGCGGCGCGAAGAAAGACGCGGAACGGAAAAAACGAGACGCCCAGATGGCCCGACGATGCGGGCACACGCGTCATCATAGTTGAATCCGCGGCCGCCGGCCAATCGAGAACGCTTTCCGCCGCGCCCGACACACGTATACTACACCTGCGCAGGATCGTTCCCCCGGGCCTTACGAAATTGGCAGGAAGCGAGGTAACCCACAGCATGGCCGCTCCCCGAAAATCACCAGGTTCCCAGGCCGCCACCACCGCAGTCCAAGTGCTGGAAAGTCTCGGCCGGGCCGGCGTCCGCCAGTTGCCCCGGGGCCGCAAGCGTGCCGCAACCGTCGCGACAGGCACCACGCACGCCGCCGGCATGCCCCACGTCGCGCCGCAGGAATCGGCCCGAAGTTCGACCGCGCGGCCGTCGATCTCCGGCGATTCGCTGGAGGTGATCCGCTCCGAAGTGGCGGCCTGCACCGCCTGCGACGAATTGGCCTCGTCACGCAAACAGACGGTTTTCGGCGTCGGCAATCCACAGGCCAGGCTCTGCTTCCTCGGCGAAGCTCCGGGCGCCGACGAAGACGCCCAGGGCGAACCGTTCGTGGGGCGCGCCGGCCAGTTGCTCACGCGGATCATCGAGGCTTGCACGCTGTCGCGCGCGGACGTGTATATCCTCAACGTGCTGAAATGCCGGCCGCCGGGCAATCGCAATCCCTTGCCCCACGAGGTGGCCAATTGCCGTGGTTTTCTGGACCGGCAACTCGCGCTGATCCGGCCGGAATTCATCTGCTGCCTGGGGTCCGTGGCGGCGCAGACCTTGTTGGAAACCGACACCTCGATCGGCCGGCTGCGGGGCAAGTTTCTGGACTACCACGGCATCCAGGTGTTGTGCACCTACCATCCGGCCTATCTGCTGCGCAATCCGGCGGCCAAAAAAGACGTGTGGGACGACATGAAGCTCTTGATGCGCAAGCTGGGCATCGAGCTGGACAAACGGTAAACCGCCGGCGCATCCGCCAGGCCGACCCCCGATCGATTCGGCCAAAAGTCGTCGCAGCACGTTGTCCGCCACATTAAACTGGCACACGGACAGGACCAGCACTCGTCGCGGAAACGTCGCCCGCCGACGTCTGGCATCTGTTCGGGCACGAAACCAGCGGAGTTCGCCATGGACCGAATCGTAGCCTTCTTGGCCGAGCACCGGGAATTGACCCGGCGGTACTTTCTCAAGTTGGGAGCCGGCGGCCTGGCCTCGGCGAACCTCGCGGCACTGGCGGGTCGAGCCGCGCTGGGGGCGGGCTCGACCTCGCCGGACGAAGCCGAGAAGTTGGCGCGATTCGGATCGTACCTGACGCCCGGCGATCAGTTTGGCGACGTGTCGCGCGGCGAGCCCCTGCCCTATGCGCTACCCGCCGAAAAGAAGCAGGCCGTGGGGCTCACGCGCGACACCTGGCAGCTCGAAGTGATCGCCGATCCTGACAACCCGGTGCGCTTGCGCAAGCCGCTGACCGAAGAGCGCGGGAACGGCGATCGATTTCAAGGCGCTGATGGAATTGGCGGAAACGCATGCCGTGCGGTTTCCCAAGATCATGACGTGCCTGAATCTCGGCTGTCCGCTGGGGATGGGCATCTGGGAGGGCGTGCCGCTGCGCGAGCTGGTGTGGATGACCGGGCCCCGCGAAGACGTCCGCCGCGTTTTCTTCTACGGCTACCACAACGACGATCCGCAACAGATGTTTCGCAGCTCGTTGCCCATCGGGCGCGTGCTGGAAGACTATTTCGATCTGCCGCCGGTGATCGTCTGCTACAAGCTCAACGGCCAGTGGCTTAGCAGCGAGCGCGGCGGACCGGTGCGGATCGTCGTGCCCGAGGCATACGGTTTCAAGAACATCAAGTGGCTGTCGCACGTCGTGTTGACGAGCCTGCCGCACGCGAACGATACGTACGCCGAGCAAGGCAACGACGTCGACAGCCCGTTGAAGACGTTTGCCGCCACGTTGTCGGTGCCGCGTGAAGCCAAGGCCGGCGTGCCGCTGGCCCTGACCGGCTTCGCGCAGGTGGGCGTGAGCGGCCTCAGCAAAGTCCAGGTGTGGATCGAGCGGCGCGGACAAACGGCGCCCAAGGACGACGCGTCGACGCCGTGGACCGACATGGAGATCCTGCCGCCGCCGGAAAGCTGGGGGGGCGGGCTGCCGAACGACCAGATTCCCGTGCCGACCTATGGCTTCGATCCCTCGACGGGACGCCCCCTGACTTGGCCGATGCGGTTGTGCGCCGTCCATTGGGCCGGCAGGCTGCCGGGCCTGATGTCCGGTGAATACACGCTTCGCTGCCGGGCCATCGACGCCAACGGCACGGCCCAACCGATGCCGCGCCCGTTCCGCAAGTCGGGGCACTCGGCGATCGAGCGCGTGCGGATTGTCGTGAGCTAGCGGCATGGCCCCTCGCCCCGCGAGGGTCAGGCACTCTCGCTATCGACGGTATGCGGGACGAGGCGGGCCAGCACTTCGCGGATTTGGCGCAGCTTGATCGGCATCGAGATGGCCACGCGATGGCTGGCCAGCTTGGCCTGCTTTTTCCAGGCGGCGTGATGTTCGCCCAACAGCAGCACGGCCGGAATCTTGGCCGAATGATTATTGTCGCCGAAGCGGTTGAATGCCGTTAGGGCCACCTCGCCCAGCTCGCCCGTGCTGAAAATCACGCAGTCGGCCGCCCGGTTGCCCTCCGAGAAGCGGCTCAGGGCCCGTTCCGGGTCCGCGGTCACCAACACGCGATAGCCGCTGTTTTTGAGCCGCTCGCGAATGATGTTCTGCAATTGCACGTTCGACTCGACGAACATCAGCGTCCGCCGCGGGGGCTCGGGCGGTGGCGGGGCGGCCGCCGGCTTGCTGTCTTCCGTTTCCGCCGGCACCTCGGCGTCCGGCTCGTCCAGCTTTTGCATCGCCGACTTCAAATCAGCCAGCATTTCGCCGGGCGTCTGATAACGCTCGTCGACGTTGAGCTCCATGGCCTTGGTCACCACCAGGGCGATCGGCCGGGGGATGCTCGGGTCGGCCTTCAAAATCGGCACCACGTCCGCAAACCTGCTGCGGCTGAGCCGCTGGATGCGGTCCTTCGTCTCGTAGATCGGCGGCGTGCCGGTGAGCATGTGATAGAAGATGCAGCCCAGGAAGTAGATGTCGCTGCGCGTGTCGTCCTTGCGCACGCCGGTGGCCCGTTCGAGCCCCGCATAGTCGATCGTGCGCGGGTTCTGCATGGCGTCGTCGTTGATCTGCTTGTCGCCGCCGGCGAGTCCAAAATCCAGCAGCATCGCCTGGCCGGTGCTAGAGACGATCACGTTGGACATCTTCAAATCGCGATGGCAGATGCCGCGGGCAAAGGCGTAGCCTAGTCCGGCCGCGATGTCGGCCACCAGCCGCGTGGCCTGCATGGGTTCGAATTTTTTGCGAATCTTGATGAACTCGCGCAGGTTGCGCCCCTCGATGAACTTCATCACCAGGAAGTGCTCGCCCTTGAGCGAGTGCACCTCCATGATCGGCACGATGTTGGGGTGCTGGAGCGTGGCCCCCATTTTGCCTTCGCGGTAGAAGCGGTCGGCCTGTTCCGGATCGTCGGAAAAGCGGCGACGCAGTACCTTCACCGCCACGATCTCGCCGGTCGTGCGGTGACTCGCTCGGTAGACCCGGGCAAACGTGCCGGTGCCGATCAGATACAGGACCTTGTAGTCGCCGTAAAAGTAGCCGCTGGTCTCGCCGCGGACGAGCAGCTTGGCCTGGTAGTTGGTTAACAGCTCGCGCCGCAACAGCAGTTGCTGGCATTGGTCGCCAGACAACTGGTTGGTGCCGATTTGTCCCCAGACCTCTTGTAGCTGGCGCTCGTCAATGAGGTTCAGGTCGAAAGCGCGCTGAGCGAATTGTTCAGCAGACAGCTCGACCATGGCGAGCCACTCTCCATCTGTCTCGTTCCATTCTCACGCTTTCCCAGGACACCTCCATTCGGGGAAAGACGAGAAGATTTCGTTCATGATCCCTCATAGTATTCCACATTGCGCTGGGCCGCAACGCTCGCGTTCCACTGCAGGCGCGGACACGGTTCCCGGCGCGTGCCCTGCCGAGACGACCAGGGAGCCTCCTCGGCAACCAAAGGGCCGGAAGGACGGACGCCTCAGCGGGCCGCTTCAGGCCTCCTCAATCTTCCGGCGAAACTCGTCGCGCTCGCGACGCGTGGCTTCCAGGTCGAACATCAGGTACTTCATGTCCAACCGCAATTGGGACAAGGCATCCTGCACGAGGCCCAGGATCCGCCGCCGCCGCTTGGTGCTTTCCAGCACCCGGGCAAAGATCGGCTCAATCCGCCGGCGATGCTCCAGCGGCAACTGCTCCAGGGCAGCCGCCAGCTCCACCATGTCGGAGGGAAGATCTTCGGCCTGCTGGTTCTTAACGATCCGCGATGCGTGACTCATGCTGTGAAACTCTCGCTGGGTTGGAGGGGGATGCCAACCGTAATAAGCAGACCGTATGCCGGAAGCCGCCAGGAGTCCGAGTTTGTTCCGTAAGGTCTTTCAGTATAACAGGTTGGGCGTGCATGCGCACAGGTGCCCGCAGCACGCGCGTGGTGAAAAATCTCGACACCTGATCTGGATGGCAATCGCAAACGCTGATACAAGCCCAACTTACGAAGAATTCAATCAAGCCTCGGCCGACGTTGCGTTTTGGCGCGACCGCCCGGCCGGGGCACCCCGGCGTTCGCCCAAGTGTTGGCAGCCCAGCCTCGTTACTCAATTTGTTCGTCCGAACCGCGATCATCTTGGTGCTGGTGTTCCTCCCGCACTGCCTGCGGGCCCAGGGGGTCGTGCGCGATGATTTCGAAGGGCCCGAGCCCGTCTTGCGCCCGGCCGGAGGCGACGGCCGGCACCGCGTCGAGCTGCACCAGCGCGTCGACGTCGGGGCCCACGCGGGCCGGCGGTGCGAACAGTTGCGCATCACGGGCGGCGGCGCCACGGCCATCTATTACAGCTATCCTATCCGCCCGGCACGCGTCATTAACGAGCTGGCCATGGGCGTCTGGCTCCGCTCCGACCGGCCCGGGCTGCAAATCGTGGCCCGCGTGGTGCTGCCGCGGAGCAAACACCCCGCGACCGGCGAACCGTTGACCACGCTGTTGCGCGGCAGCGATTACAAGCAAGTCGGGTCGTGGCAGTTGGTCACGATCGGCAACCTGCCCCGGGCGTTGGAGTGGCAGGTGCGCGTGCTGCGGGCGCAGTTTGGGCCGCAGGTCGACGGGCGCGAGGCCTACGTCGATCTGCTGCTATTGAACGTCTACGGCGGGGCCGGAACGACCAACGTGTGGGTCGACGACCTGGAGATCACCGGCGCCATTCCGCCCACCGCGGTGGCCGCTCAAGAGGTGACGTTTGCCTCGGGAGCGGCCCCGGCGGCCACGTCGGGCAGCGAGCCGTCGGTTCCGCAATCGAGCATGCCCACGGTCGAGTTCAAACACCGGCTGCTCGTGGGTGGCGAGCCGTTCTTCCCGCGGATCGTCGTGTGGCGTGGCGAGCCGTTGGAGCGCTTGCAGCGGTTGGGATTCAACTGCGTTCGCGTGGCCCAACTGCCCACGGCGGCGATGTTGGCCGACGCGGTGCGCCTGAAGTTGTGGCTCTTGGCCCCGCCTCCGCCGCCAGCCGCACTCAAGCCTCGCCAAGGCGAGCGGCGTGCCAGGCCCATCCCCGCCGCTTTCGATCCGGTCTTGGCCTGGGATCTGGGCGACCAGCTTACCGAGCGCGAGTTGGACACGACGCGCCGCTGGGCCGAAGCGGTTCAAGACGCCGATCCGCGCGGCCGGCCAATCGTCTGCGGCGCCACCAGCGACCTCGATGACTACACGCATCCGCCGTTTCAGGTGTTGCTTTCGGATCGCGATCCTTTGGGCACTTCGCTCGAGTTGGACCGGTACATCGACTGGCTTGGCGAGCGGAGCCAGTTGGCCCGGGCCGGGGCGCCGTTATGGGTCCGCGTGTCAAGTCAGGCTTCGCCCGAGCTGGTCGAACAAATGCGGCTGGTAGCCGGCGGACCGGTGCCACCGCCCAACTGGCAGGAAGCCCAGCTTCGCATGGTCGTGCACGCCGCGTTGGCCTCGCAGGCGCGGGGTTTGATGTTTGCCTCTGACTCGCGACTGGATCTCGACGATCCGGCCACGGCAACGTGCGCGGCGATGCTCGAGCTGGTCAACCTGGAATTGCAACTGATCGATCGCTGGCCGGCGGCCGGCAACTTCGCGGCCATGGCCGACACCAGCGAATCGCACACCACCGGCGCGGTCATCGAAACCGATCACAGCCGCCTGTTGCTGCCGATCTATGCCCCGCCGGGAGGCCAGTTTGCCCTGGGAACGCAGGCCGTGGCCAACGTGAGCTTCGTCGTGGCCGGAGTGCCCGAGGGGGACAAGGCCTACGAGCTTTCGCTCACGGGGCTTCATCCGCTCCGCGCCACCCGCGCGGTCGGCGGCACGAAGGTCGTGCTGACGGATCGCTCGCGCGATTCGCTCGTCGTGTTCACCAGCGATCCCTACGTCGTCCGCAATCTGAAGGCCGGACTGGACAAGATCCAGCGCCGCGCCGATTTTCTGGCCCGGCAATTGGCGATCGCCGAAACCGCCCGCGTCGACGCCACCACGGCACGGCTGGGTCCCTACGCCAGCGGCGTGTCGCTCGTCCAGGAGGCCAGGGCCGCCGTGGCGCTCGACTTGCACGAGAGCGAGACGCTGGCCGCCACCGACATTCCGCGCCTATCAAGAGGCCCGCCACGCCCTGCAAGTCTTGCGACAGGTGGAGCGCGTGTACTGGGAGCAAGCCACCAGCGGCTCGGACGTGCCGCTGGCCGATCCGCTGACGGCCAGCTTTGCCACCCTGCCGGAGCACTACCGGTTTGTCCAGCAGTTGGCCGTCGCGGCGCGTTCTGAAAATCGGCTGCCGGAAGGAACGTGTGAAAACCTGGCCGCCATGCAGGCCGCCGGCTGGAAACATTACCAACATCGCCAGCAGGGGATCGACACGCTCGTCGAGTGGTTGCCCCGCGCGGCACACAGCGGAGCGGCCGGGTTGCTGCTGCGCGCCGCGGCCGCCGACGAAAAACAGATACCCGGGGCCGTCGAAACCCCGCCGGTGTGGATCACCACCGCCGGCGTGGGCGTGGAAGCCGGCGATCTGGTGCAAATTCAAGCTTGGGTCCGCATCGACGCGCCGATCACCGGCGGCGTCGACGGGCTCGTGATTCTCGACACGCAAACCGGCGTGCCGCTGGCCCTCAGACTGGCCAAGACCGAAGGCTGGCGGCAAGTCACGTTCTTTCGCGCAGCCACGCGGCCGGGCACGCTGGCGGTCACGTTCGCGCTGGCCGGCATGGGAGAAGCCGCGATCGACGACGTCTCGATCGCGATCGTGCGGCGCGGCACGGCGTCCGGCCAGCAAGCCAGCCGATAGCGCGCGATGTCGAGGCCGCGGCCGAATGGAAATGGTCCGGTCAGTTCACCTCTGTTCTGGCTTCGCCGCCGGGACGTACGCCCCCGTTCGGCACGATCACCTGCCACAGGCTGCCGTAATCGTCGGTCCACACCACGGGTCCGCCCCGTATTGGCCAGCTCGGTTTCAGCGATGGGCTCACCACCGGGTCGTTCAGAAACTTCCAATTCCGCGTCAGCAATACCCACGTCGAGGTGTTCACTCCCAGCGCGTCGTCGCCGGGGTTGTTGACCAGCACGCAGGGCCAGTTCAATTCCTGCGCGATGCCCAACACGACGCCGGCCAGGTCCAAGTAGCGATTGGAAATATGAATGCACAAGATGCCGTCGGGCTTCAGATGCTGGAGAAACAGCTCGACGGATTCCTTGGTCAACAAGTGCATGGGAATCGAGTCGCTGCTGAAGGCGTCGATGGCCAGCACGTCGAAGTGCTGCGGATGCCCTTCTGCCAGTTCGCCGCTCGAGCATGATCCGCGCGTCGCCGAGCACCACGTCGACCTCGGCCTTCGTGTCCTTGCGAAAGCTGAAATACTTGTCCGACAGACGAATCACCTCGGGATTGATCTCGTAGAACCGCAGATAGTCGCCCGGCCGGCCATACGCGGCGATCGTGCCGCAGCCCAGTCCCACCACGCCGATCCGCAACGTCCGATCCGCGGGCTGCTCGGCACTGCGGCGCGGGTGATGCTCGATCGCCAGGCCCACGCCGCTGGTGCGGCCATAATACGTCGTGGGCCAGCCCTTCTTGTCGGGATCCAGATACTGAAAACCGTGCTGAATCGTGCCGTGAATGAGCTCTCGCGTCGGCCCGTTGTCGGAGTTCGCCAGATTCTTGCGTTTGACGCGCAAGGCACCGTAGAAATTGCGCGTCGCCTCGAGTGTGGCTTGTTCGGAGCTTCCGCGGCGAGACATCAACAGGCCAACGGCCACGGCCAGCACCATCACCACCGCGCCGCCGACGATCAGCACCGGCTTGGGAAGCTTCGTGGGCGTCTCGGATCGCGCCGTCGAGGAGATGAACGCCAGAATCACCGTGGTCACCAGCCCCAATTGATATTCCCAGAATCCCCTCAGCAACAAGGGGGCCACGATCGCCACCAGCACGCCTCCCAGGGCCCCGCCGGCGGCCACCATCAGGTAAAACAGCGTCGCGTAGTGCGGCGCCGGCTTGCTCTGCGCCAGCTCCCCGTGGCACACCATGCAGCAGACAAACAGCGTGGCCGAGTAGATGCCGAGCTGCCCCCACATCGAAACATCCTTGCCGAAAACCATCGCGTAACACGTCAGCCCCAGCGCCACGACCAACAGCACCGTGAATGTGCCGCGGTGATACCAGCGCTCGTGGTCGAAACAGATGATGAACGTGAACAAGTACAGTGACAGCGGCAGCACCCACAAAAGCGGGACCGACGTCACTTCCTGGCAGAGCTGATTCGTCGTGGCCAATAGCATCACCGAGCCACAAGCCGCCAGCGCCAGCCACAGTAAGATCTGCGCGGCCGCCGGCCGCGACGCCGCGGGCTCGCTCGCCACTTCGGTCTCCACGCCAGCGGCACCCCAACGGCGAAAGAAGGCCACCGCCGACCACAGGTACAGCCCGACGAACGCCAGGTAGCCGGCCGACCAGGCCAGCACTTGCGTACGCAGCGTCAATTGCGGTTCGAACAGAAACGGGTAGCTCAACAGCGCCAACAGCGAGCCGACGTTCGAAAGTGCATAAAGCCGGTACGGCGTGCGCCCCGTTTCGCGGCGAAATCCCTCTTGCAACAGCGGACCGGTCGTCGACAGCAAAAAGTAAGGGAGCCCGATCGTGAACAATAACAGCCCCAGGATGCGCACGATGGGGAGCTCGCCGCCGGTTGGCTTCCAGTCCGGACTTGGCGTCACGGGCAGGAACACCAGCGACAACAGCACTAAACCCCCGTGCAACGCGGCCAACCCCTTGCCCGACAGCCGACTCGTCACCAGGTGCGCGTAGCTGTATCCGCCCAACAGCAGCACCTGAAAGAACAGCATGCAAGCCGTCCATACGGCCGGGCTGCCGCCAAACCAGGGCAGAATCACCTTGCCGATCAAGGGCTGCACCTGAAACAACAAAAACGCGCTCAGAAAGATCGTTAGCGGATAGCGCAACATGCGGGGAGCCCGGCGAGAGGAGAGCGGAGTCTATCTACATAAGCTACCACACGACCGGCCCGGCCAGCGAGAGAATCACGACCGGTTTCGGCGCCGCGGCGCCAGTCGACTTCATTGGCCGATGAAAGCCGCTATGCTGACACCATGTCCGAACTCTCCCGCGACAAACTAAGGCGCGATGCCCGGGCCATCTGGCAGGCCGGCGTAGAGCGGGTGCGCTCCGAGGGGCTGGTGCGGGAAAACGTCCGGCTGGCAGACCACCGGCTCGATGTCGCCGGTCAGCGTTTCGATCTGCGCACGATCGGTCGCATTGTCGTCGTGGGTGCCGGCAAAGCCGGCGCCGGAATGGCCGCGGGATTGGAAACCGCGCTGGGCGAAACCGTGCTTCGCGACAAACACGTCAGCGGGTGGATCAACGTGCCGGCCGATTGCGTGCGCCAGCTCTCCCACGTTCATTTGCACGCCGCACGACCAGCCGGAGTGAACGAGCCGACTGCCGAGGGAGTGGCCGGCTCACGCGAAATCATCCGCCTCGTCGGCCAGCTCGGGCCCGGCGATCTGTGCCTTGCGCTGATCTCCGGAGGCGGCAGCGCCCTGCTGCCGCTGCCGCTGGACGAGATCACGCTCGAGGACAAGCTGGCCGTGACCCGTTTCTTGAGCGCCGCCGGCGCCCCGATCGAAGCGTTGAACACCGTCCGCAAACAGCTCAGCCAGATCAAGGGCGGGGGGCTGGCCCGGGCCTGCACCGCGGGGTGGCTCGTGACGCTCGTCATCTCGGACGTGCTGGGCGACCCGCTCGACCTGATCGCCTCGGGTCCCACGGTCGACGATCCTGCCAGCCCGGCCGACGCCCTGGCCATTCTCGACCACTACGGGGCCCGCGCGGCGGGGATTTCCCAGCGGGTGTTCGAGGCCCTTTCGCGTCCACCGCAGCGATCGGCCACCAAGATCGCCTGTCGCGTTACCAACCACGTGATCGGCAACAACGCGCTAGCGGTTGCCGCGGCGGCGGCCGAGGCCCGGCGGCTTGGCTATACGCCCCAGAGCTTCTCGGCCACGGCCTCCGAAGGCGCCGCCGAAGACGTCGGACGGCAACTGGCCGACGAGGGCATTGCCATGAGTCGGGCCGCGGGACCCGATTGCCTGGTGAGCGGCGGCGAACCGACAGTGCGTCTTGTCGAAGCTGCTCGCCGGGGCAAGGGGGGACGCAATCAACAACTCGTACTGGCGGCCGTCGAGCGCTGGGAAGCCGCGCCCGCGCGACGTGCTCATCCTTTCCGGCGGCACCGACGGCGAGGATGGGCCGACCGACGCGGCCGGCGCCTGGGCCGATCGGGCCGTGATCGAAGCCGCCCGAGCCCGGGGGCTCGACGCGGCCGATTATCTGGCCCGCAACGATGCCTACCACTGGTTCGAGTCGCTGGGAGCGTTGCTCAAAACGGGTCCTACGCACACGAACGTCTGCGACGTGCGCATCGTGCTCGTGGCTCGAGCCGAAGTGCCACCTTCGTCATGAAGCGCGTGATGCCGGTTGCGTACAAAGACTCGCTCAATCCCACCACCAGCGATCGGCCGGCAGATTCTTCAGATCGACGCTGTCGCGCACCTGCGAGATCTTGCCGTCCTCGTCCGGCAGCACGTTCGACGTGGCCAGCGCCTGCCGGGGGTGAATCGTCACGCCGCCCCCCACGGGAGTAAACAGCCGGCTCCCTTTCCAGACGGCCGTGCAAACTGTTTCGACTTGCTGGGGCGTATTGTACGTTTCGACCGTCAGGGCGCCTTCGTCGAGGAACGTCTGGGCTCCCCACCCCGACTGGCCGTAAAAGTCCTGTTCGTTGATAAAAGCGGCGGCGATGGCCAGATCGATCACGTTGCGCATCTCGGCGAACACCGGCACGCGGGCAGCCAGCTCGGAGTACTTTTTGGTGAAGCTGGTGGTGAACAGGTCGCTGGCGCGGTTGGCCTTGCCCGTCTTGGCACGCGTGCCGTCGGCCGCCACGAGTTCGTTTTCGGACACCAGCTTTACGGTGTCGCCGACCAGCTCGAGTCCCAGGTGATCGGCGGCCACTCGGGCGCAGTTATAATCGGGAATGAAGTACCAGCGTTCCAGGGCGTTGCTCGACCCGGCCGTGGCCCGCTCGACGTAGCTGACGATCCGCACCGGCGGCTGCTCCACGCCGATGCCGATCAATTTCATGCGGTAGTCGCACTCCAACAGCACCTGGGCGAAGTGCGTGTTCGGCTCGACGCCGCCGATGCGAATGTTTTGCATCCCCAGGCTGGTGCGCAAACCGTTGACGATCATCTGCGTATCGCCCGGTTGGATCTGCGAGCCGATCCGCCTGAGAAATTGCTGCATCCGCGACAGGCCCTCGGCCGTCGGATCGATCGATACCAGGATGACCGGCGACTTCTTGTCGTCGGGCGGAAAGGTCCGCAGCGCGACGATCAAGTCCTGCAACTGCAAGACCGGACGTCCCGTGTCCATGCCGAGCACGCGATTCGACGGATCG
Source organism: uncultured Planctomycetota bacterium (assembly GCA_963711515.1). Classification (GTDB taxonomy): domain Bacteria; phylum Planctomycetota; class Planctomycetia; order Pirellulales; family PALSA-1355; genus CAVQEL01. The sequence continues at coordinate 230,973 of CAVQEL010000027.1, forward strand.
GGGACCCAACCTTCGGCCGGACCGGCCAACACGATGTCCTTCGTGTCCGGATAGTAGAACACGTAACGCACCTGGGTCAGACCGGCCAGGAACTGCATTTCCTCGGTCGGCGGCTGGTTGGCGGCTAATTGCGATCGCACCGCCGCTTCCAACCGGTTGATCGACACCTTGCGCAGCGGGCTGCTTTTGGCGACGTTGGGGTTCAGATTGGCCCGGGCCTGCGCCATGCGCTGACGGGTCAATCGCCCACCCGGATCAGGGAAATTTTGCAACCGCAACACGCCAGCGGCGTCGACGATGACGCCATTAGCACCGCTGGTGCCGGCTGGAAGCGTGGAGCTGTTGTTGTTGTTGTTATTATTGTTGTTGTTCGTGCCCTGTGCCAGACAGCATGGCGACCAGACAGAAACCGCCGCGGCGGCCAACCAAAGCAGGGCTAGAGGAAACAGGCGACGAGGCATTTCCCGTGCTCTCCCGACAGAAGTCAGATATGTTCCGGAAACGCTCCCACCCCGCGTTGACTCACGAGGAGGCCAAAGAGGGGTGGAAGCGCGTGATTGGGCGAAAATGCGGGCGTCCCTGCACTTTCGATCTTAACTAGAGAAGCTAGGCAAAGCAACTAGAGGCGACACCCCACTCCATTTCCGGCGGAAAGCCGGCCAGTCGAGATTCTCTCAGCCGGCTGGGGCCGAAAAACGGCGGCGGTTACGTTCGGGCGTAGGCTCGTTGCGGTTTTCCCGCAGCGTGGCCGCTGTGCGCCGGCGTCGGCGGAGCCGCGATCAGCCGCACGTTGCCCGGGCCCAGCAGGGCATCCACCCGGGACCGCATTTCGGCACTCAGTTCGACCCGCACGCGATCGCTCTTCATGAACACGCGGTTGCCGTCGGCCAAATACACGGCCAGTTCCAAGTCGCAATTGCCCGGGTACCCCCGCAGAATCTCGAACAGGTCTTCCAGTCCCCGTTCGCCATGCTGCTGCTCGCTGACGCGGATCCTCATCCCGCGGGTAAACCGCCGGGAAAGTTCGTCGAGCGGGATCAACTCATTGACGATCACGTTCGATTCGTCGCTCCCCTGCCGCCGATCGATCGTGCCGCGCACCACCAGCGTGGCATCGGCTTCGACAAGCTGCCCCTGCGCGGAGAACTGGTCAGGCCATTGGATGCAACGAACCGTGCCGTGCATGTCCTCCAGATCGAAGTTGACGTACTTGGCGTTGGCGCTGCGGGTGTGCGCATACTTGATGGAAGAAATCATGCCCCCCAAGATCACTTCGGCCCGCGCGGGCAGGCTGGCCATGTCGGCCGTCGTGTGCGAACAATAGGTCGCCAGCGTCTGTTCGTGCTCGGCCAGCGGGTGGCTGGACAGGTAAAACCCAAGCACTTCCTTTTCGGCCGCCATCCGCTGGCGATCGTCCCATTCGGGCACGTCGGGTAGCGTCGCGGCGGCCGGCTCGTCGTCGTCTTCCTCCAGCGCGTCGAACAGTCCCTTCTGTCCGCTGCGACGATCGGCGTGCAGCGCCGCTCCGGCTTGCAAGGCCCGATCGAGCACGGCCATGATTTGCGAGCGCCGGGCGCCGAGCGAATCGAACGCGCCGGCTTTGACCAGCGTTTCGATCGTGGCGCGGGTGATGTGTGCCGGATCGACGCGTTCGCAGAAGTCGAAGATATCGCGGAACGGACCGCCCGTGCGGCGGGCCGCTACGAGCGCGTCCATCGCTGCCTGACCGCAGCCTTTGATGGCGCACAGGCCGATCACGATCTTGCCGTCGGCCACGGTGAAATCGGCGTCCGAACGATTCACGTCCGGCGGCAGCACTTCGATGTTCATCCGGCGGCAGTCTTCCAGATGCTCGACCAGCGAGTCCTTTTTCTTGAAGTTCCGCGCGTCCATGTCGCCCGAGAGCAGGGCCGCCATGAACTCCACCGAATGATGGGCCTTCAGATAGGCCGTCATGTAAGCGATCAGGGCGTAGGCCGTCGAGTGGCTCTTGTTGAAGCCGTAGCCGGCGAACTTTTCGATCATTTCGAAGAGCTCGATGGCACCGTTCTTGGCCAGTCCCTTTTCGGTCGCCCCGGCGATGAACTCCTCGCGATACTTGGCGATCAACGGCAGCTTTTTCTTGCTGATGGCCTTGATGCACGTGTAGGCGTCCGGCAGCGCGATCCCGCCCAGGCGGTTCAAGATCCGCATCACTTGTTCCTGGTAGACCATCACGCCGTGCGTCTCTTCGAGCACCTCTTCCATCACCGGGTGCGGATAATGAGCTTCTTTGCGGCCGTGCTTCACTTGCACGTAGTCGTCGACCATGCCGCCTTCCAGCGGCCCGGGGCGATACAGGGCATTGGTGGCGATGATGTCGCGGAAGTGATCGGGCTTCATCTTTTGCAGCAGGTCGCGAATGCCGCCGCTTTCGAGCTGGAAGATTCCCTTTGTCTCGCCGCGGCACAACAGGGCGAAGGTGTCCTCATCGTCGAGCGGAAACTTGTGCGGATCGACCCGGCGGCCCGTGGTCTGTTCGATCAGGTCGACGGCCTTGGAAAGGATGGTCAGGTTGCGCAGGCCGAGGAAGTCCATTTTCAACAGGCCCGCGGCCTCGACGTCGCCCATGGCCCATTGCGTGATGATTTCCTCCTTGCCCTGCACGCGCCCCAGCGGCACGTATTCGTCCAGCGGCTTGTCGGCGATCACCACCGCCGCGGCATGCGTGCCGACGTTGCGGGCGAGGCCCTCGATCTTGCGGGCCAGGTCCAACAGCTCGCGAATCTGCGGGTCGGCGTCGTAGGCTTTTTTCAAGTCGGCGCTTTCGACCAGGGCCTTGTCGAGCGTGATGTGCAATTCCTCGGGCACCATGGCCACTACGGCGTCCACCTGCGGAAGGGGCATGCTCAAGGCGCCGCCCACGTCCCGTATGGCGGCTCGCGCGGCCAACGTGCCGAACGTGCCGATCTGGGCCACGTTCGCCGCGCCGTACTTGTCCTTGACGTACTGGATCACCTCGCCCCGGCGAAGCTTGCAGAAGTCGATGTCGATGTCGGGGGCTTCCTTGCGGCTCTCGTCCAGAAATCGCTCGAACAGCAAGTCGTACTGCAGCGGGCAAACGTGGCTCAGATAAAGCCCGTAGGAGACCAGCGAACCCACGCCGCTGCCGCGGGCCGTGGCCGGAATGCCCTGTTCGCGGGCATAGCGGACGAAATCCCACACGATCAAAAAGTAATTGGCAAACCCCAGCTTGTTGATCACCGACAGCTCGAAGTCAAGACGCTCCATCACGCCCGCCGCCAACTGTCCGTCCACCAGGCGTTCGGGATCGTCCGCGTAGCGCTCGTTGAGTCCGGCCAGGCACAGGTCGCGGAGCAGATCCTGCGCGGTCGTTTCCGCCGGCAGCGTGTACGTGGGAAAATGCCGGTGGCCCAGTTCGAGCTGGATGTCGACCGAATCGGCGATTTGCTGGCTCCGGGCCAGCGCGTCGGCATAGCGCTCGCCCAGCGCCGCGAGCATCTCTTCGCCGCTGCGGAGATAGAATTGGTCGCCTTCCATCCGCATCCGTTGCTTGTCGGTGCGGTACTTGCCGGTGTTGATGCACAGCAAGACGTCCTGGGCTTCGGCGTCCTCGCGATTCACGTAGTGCGCGTCGCTGGTGGCTACCAGCGGCAAGCCCAGGCGCGTGGCCACTTCCACGGCCCCCTGCATGGCCAACTGCTGGATTTCCAGCCCGTTGTTTTGAATCTCGATGAAGTACCGCTCGCCGAACACGCGGTGAAACCAGCGGGCGATCTCCATGGCCGGCTCCAGGTCGGGCAAATCGCCGTGCTGTTGCAAAATGGCGCGGCTGAACTCGCCGGACACGCAGCCACTCAGGCAGACGATTCCTTCGCTGTGGGCTTCGAGCAGCTCTTTGTCGATGCGGGGCTTGAAGTAAAAGCCTTCCAAAAACGCCCGGCTGGCCATTTTTACCAGGTTTTTGAACCCCGTCTTGTTCTGTGCCAACAGCGTCAGATGGAAGCTGGCCTCCTTCATCCCGCCGGCGTCTTTCTGAAACCGGCTGCCCGGGGCGATATAGGCTTCGTAACCGACGATCGGATTGATGCCCGACGGCCCGGGCCTTGCGATAGAAATCGAGTGCCCCGTACAGGTTGCCGTGGTCCGTCAGCGCCAGGCCGTTCATGCCCAGCGCTTTGGCCCGGTCCACCAGCTTCTGGATCGGACTGGCTCCGTCGAGCAGGCTGAAGTGGCTATGACAGTGCAGATGAACAAACGGCGGTGCGCTCACAATGCAATCCCTCGCGGCCGGACGTGATCCGTGCGTGACTCACTCAGCGCGCCATTCTAGCGAAGCCACCGCGCGGAACCCAGTGGCGGCCGGGCGAAACGTCCACGAACGGCCGGCGTCTGCCGTGAGCCGGGCGGCATTACAGCCCCGGCGCAAATTCGCCGAAACGATTCTGTCCCAGCAGATAGGTGTAGATGCGCACGCGGTCGATTTCTTCGCCGTAGACCTCGAGTTGCCATTGCAATTGAGCCTGGGGCGAAGCGTCCACGAGCGCCAGCCCACGCTGCAACTGCAAATCGGCGATCACCGCGATCTGCCGCACCCGCTCGACGTCCGCCTTGGAGACGATCTCGGGCGCTTTCTCGTGCGTCTTCAGCGCCCGCTCGGCCCGGGCCTTGGCCGTGCGGAGGGCCAACCGCATCCGCTCGACGCAGGCCTGGTAGGGATTGCCGCCGGGAAACTTCTCGAAGATATCGAGCTCGGCCTGGGCCAGCTCGGCTTCTTCGGTAAACTGCTGCACCATGCCGCTGATCAGCGTGCCGGGCACGCGCTTGTTCAGTTGCTGCATCCGCGCCAGGTTCATCTGCGCGAGCTTCAGATTCGCTTTCGCGCACTGGACGGCAAAATCGTCGGCCTGCTTCTGCGCGTCCTTGTCGTCTTGCACAGGCTCACGGTACGTCCCACGGCCACGCCGATCGCCAGCACGGCGGCCGCTGCCGCCAATCGTCGTACGTTCATCGCATCACCTCCCTGGCAGAATCATTCTTCGGCACATTCGCAAGCGCGCGGCAGAATCCGCTGGGGGCGATTATAACGCTCGGGCAACGGGCGGCCTACGCGGATCGCCGCCGCTCGTGCGGGGCCCGCCTGAGCGGTCCCTACCTCCGAAGAATGCCGGTAGACTACTTGCGGCGCCGCAGGCCAAACCACGCCAGCCCGATCGCAGCGATGCCGACTAGCACTCCGCTGGCCGGCTCGGGTACGGGAACGAACCCGGTGAACGTGTAGTTGCGGATCTCGGCGTTCTGATTCGAGATCGAATGCACGGCCACCGTGCCGTTCATGCCGCCGCCGGTCAGGTTCAGATCGGCATACGGCGCCAAGCAGCGCGCCGCTGAAGCTGTTGTTGACCGTGACCTGCGTGGCGCCGGGCAGATTCCACAGAATCTTGGTCGAGTTGGTCTGGCTGAAACCGCCGATCATGTTCGGTGGCGATTGGAAGTTTACGTTGGCTCCGGAGACGTTGATGACCACCGTGTCGGCCGATCCGATGACAAGGTTCAGTTGGCCCAGCCCGCCGAAGCTGCCCGCGGTCAGGTTGTAGACGGCCACCATCTGCCCGTCGATCAACGTCGGCGAAGCCGTCATGTCGCCGTTGCCGGCCAAGGTGCCGTTGGGGGTCAAGCCGGCATACATCCCGGAAAGCGTATCGAGGTATGCGAAGTCCGAGGCCACGTCGGCCGCCACGCCGCCGTCGGAGATGAAGTGACCGCCGCCGTTGTACACGACCGACGCCGAGTTGGTCCCTCCCAACCGCAGATTGCCGCCGTTGTTGATGTGAAAGCTGCCGGAGATGTTGCCCCCCACGGCCAGGCCGTCGCCGTCGAGGGCCGTAACTTCGTGCGTCGTGAATTCGCCGGCGGCGGCGGTCATGTTGCCGCCGACCTTGGTGCTGCCGTCGACGTGCGACGAAGTGCTCATGTTGGTCTCGACCAACAGGTTCCACTCCGAAAGCAAGCTGGCCCGGGCGGGAATCGCCGTGCAGACGGTCACCAGCGCGATGGTAGCGAAAGAGGATGCGAACCGGCGCCGAGGGAGGCGTTTCGCCGGGAAAGGTGGGAGGAATGTGGCAAGCGGCGTCACGTTCACGAGCGTTCTCCTGGCCTATGGTGCGTTACTACGTTGCCCGGTCGCGCCACTCGGAAGAACGGCGCCGTCGATCTTTCGGAGTGAATTCTCTACTCTAGTAACCGCGCAAACGGGCGTCCAGTTACGATTCGCGCAATCTAAGATTACGGTGGCGTGAGGTCGCAGATGCTACAATTACAGGCAAAGCCACAGGTCTTTTGCGCAAATCGGCGAGGTACCTCGTGCAACGAGTCGTAACTTTTGTGATCGCCGCCATCTGCGTCGCGTCCGCGGTTTGCGCGGACGAGCCGAAGCCAAAAGTCTCGTTTGAAATCGTCACGCAGCCGGGCATCCCGCCCACGGCCACACAACAGTGGTATCAGGCACTCACCGACTTGAAAATCGCGGGCCTCCGCATCCGCACCGGCGCCGAGGGTGACAAACCCCAGGTCAAGCGCCAGGGAACGGCCGCGCGCCGGTGTACAAGGTGACCGGCATCCTGGCCTCGGATAACAAACTCTACCTGCCGGGTGGGAAATTCGGCGTGCGCGACGTCGGCCAGCTGCGGACCTGGCTCGACAATCTCGAGGATGCCGGCGCCGAAGGCGTCACTGCGCCGCGCGGAGCGTTCGGTTTCACGCCCGGGCAGTTTCAAGAGGTCTACGACGATTTGAAACGCCCCCTGGGCCGATCGACCAAAGGCGTTCCGGCCATGCAGGTGGCTCACCAAATCGCCGATCGCGTGCGCCTGCCCTTTCAGCTCGACCCTGGCGCCACGGCCGCTCTAAGCCACGTGACGGTCCAAGACGAGCTGAAGGACTTGTCCTGCGGTACGGCACTGGCCGCCGTGTTGCGACCCGCCGGGCTGGTGTTCCGACCCCAGCGCCAGCGCGGCGGTCCGCTTTGTTATCGCGTGGGCGAACCGGTCGCCGGCGAAGAAGTCTGGCCGGTGGGCTGGAAGCCCCGCAAGCGCGCCAGCGACCAACTGCCCGGGTTGTTTGAAATGCTCAACGTCGAAATCGCCGAGATCCCCGTCTCCGACGCCGTCGCCGCGATCGAAGGCCGGCTCGAAGTGCCCTTCATCTACGATCGCACAGCCATGGCCCTGCACGCCGCCGATCCGGCCAAGGTGCAGGCCGAAGTGCCCGCCAAGCGGCTGTCCTATAGCCAGGTGCTCAACCGGGTGCTGGCCCAGGCCCAGTTGCGCTACGAGCTGCGCGTCGACGAAGCCGACAAGCCGTTCTTGTGGATCACCACACTCAAGCCGGCCCCGTGAAGCCGGAGCGAAAGAGCCACCGAGTGGCTATGTTGATTGTCAAGTGTCTTGTGTGGCCAGGTACACGAGGGAAGCTGATTCAAAACCGCGCGGGAGGACTGTCCGACGGTCCCATTTTGCCAGAAGTCTCCGGAGCAAAATCGGGACTGTCCCTCTCCGACGCGGTTTTGAAACAGCTTCTTACAGCCAGAGTTGCAGCCGGCCGTCGAGCATGTCGGGCAGAAACTTGCCGATCAGGTCGCGAATTCGCTTGCTGCTGTAGCGGGTGCTGAAGTGCGAGGCGATGACCAGCTCGTTCTGGAACTTCCCGCGGCGTTCCAGCAGGTCGTCCAGGTGGATGTGGCCGAACTTATGAATCTTGTCCTTGCGGTGCGACGGGGCCACGAAGGTCACCTCCATCACCAGCACGTGGGCCTCGTACATCGCCGGGCAGTTGTCCAAGCCCGCCGGGGCGCTATCGCCCAGGTAGGCGAACCGGGGCACGCGTTTTTCTTCCGTCACTTCGGTGCCACCCAGCCGCAGATCGCGAATCTGGGGACCGGTCAGCGATTGAAACTCGGGCCGCAGCTTGCGCCGCCGATCCCACACGATAAAGCCCAGCGAGGGGACGGTATGCTGCGTGGCCGACACGGTGACGACGTGCTCGCGCGACAGCTCGATCTCCTGCCCCGGCTCGATCGGCACCAACTCACAGGGCATGCGGCCGCGGTCCAACCGCGTGAAGTTGCGGAGGATCTTTTGCACCGGCTCGATGGCCACGGTCGGCAGGTAGATCGTCGGCGGCTCCATCTTCATCATCCGCCGCCGGGCAATATACACCGGCAACGCCGCAATGTGATCCAGATGGGCGTGCGAGACGAACCAGGTGGCCGTGGCCATGAACGACCAGGGCTGCCCGCCCAGGTCAAAGCCGATTTTCAGCTCCGGAATCCGCCAGTAGGTCTGCACCGCGGCGCGCGAGTAGCCCTCGATCGTGAGATCCTTGTGCACGAGCGTCTTGACGGGCATGTTATGGATCATGGCGCACGGGGGGGCGGTGCCTGGGAGAGTGACGAGAAGCCCTCAAGTGTAAGAGTCGCGACCCGCGGGCGAAAGGGTCGCGCCGCAAGCGGGGTGCGCGCCAACGAGCTTCGCGGCGGCTGGCGCGAATTTGGCGACCGCCGCGGACTGCCGCGGTGTTATATTTCGTAGAGCAGGCCAGAGACCGAGGAGGTTCGCGTGATTCAAGTGGCTCCCCAGTATTGCCGTGCGAGCGTCGTGGCCGCCTGGTTGGCGATCATGCCAGCTCTGTCGATTTGCGCCACCGCGCGGGCCGACGACGAGCCGACGATGCAAGCTGACAAACAGGCGCTCGCGCCGCTGCAGCCCTACGTCGGCCAGTGGCGTGGCGTGGGACTGCCCAAGCGCGGCTCGAACCAGGGGGCCTGGACCGAGCGGTCCGCGTGGTCCTGGCGATTTCGAGACGGCCACGCCGAGCTGGTCGGCGAGCTGGATGGCGACAAGTACTTCGACCGGCTGGAAATTCGCCCCGGCGAGAAAGCAGGCACGTTCGTCGTGCTGGCCGCCGCGGAGCAAGTCTCCGAGGAAGGCGCCGGCTCCGGCGTCGCGCGTTATACCGGCGAGTTGGCCGACAGCGTGCTGAAGGTCGCGGCCGACAAGCCCGGCGGGAAACTGCCCGCCCGAATCACCGTGCGGCTGGTGGCGGGCGGCGATCGGATGCTCGTATTGTACGAAAAGGAATTGGGGGACGGCGTGTTCACCCGGCTGGCCGAAGTCGGCTCGACCCGCGAGGGAAGTTCCTTCGCCAAGTCGGCCACCAGCGGTCCGGAGTGCGTCGTCACCGGCGGGCTGGGAACCATCGCCGTCGAGTACGAAGGCAAGACGTATTACGTCTGCTGCGGCGGTTGCCGCGACCTGTTCAACGAAGACCCCGCCGGCGTACTGGCCGAATTCCGCGAGCGAAAAGCGGCCGAACGAACGAAGAAAGAGTAAGCCGGCACAAGAGCCACCGGCGACCCGCCGCTGTTTAGCCCGGAGCCAACGGCGACGGCGTGTTCACCGTTGCTGCATCCGAACAACGTGTTCGCGCGGCCAATCGAGCTCGATTGCCGAGCGAACGTGATAATTCGAACGTAGAAACGGTGCTCACGCCGTCGCCGTTAGCTCCGGGATAAACGGTGTTTGGCGTCGGCCCACGCTACGCGGTCATCTTTTCCCACAGCAGGCGGTAGTACTTCATTACGCGCACCGGATCGCTGGTCTTGTTGCCTTCTTCCAACAGCGTCCAGCCATTGAACCCCGCTGCTTTGAGCAGCCCGAACAATTGTTCCCAGGGGTAGCTGCTCGTGAGGTCGTGGATGTGGACCGTAGCGATGCGATCCTGGACGCTGGTGAAGTTGGCCGCCAACCCGGCCCCGTCCAGATCCGCGGCGTTGCAATTCCAGCAGAGCTTCGAGTTGGGGTGTTTGCTCACGTCCATGATCTTACGAATGGTGGGAATCTCGGACGTACCGCGGCCGTGGATCTCCAGCCGGATCTCGACGCCGTAGCCTTCGCCGAACGCCGCGACTTCGTCCAGCGAGCGGCCGATCTGCTCGATCGTCTGGGCCACCGGCACGCCCGCCGGCAGGCCGTTGGGCCGCACCTTCACGCCCGTGCCGCCGACGTCGTGACACAAGCGGATGAAGGCCTTGGTTTCTTCAATGTTCTTTTTCAACTCCGCCGCGTCGGGCGAGTGATATTCGCAAGCCGTGCCCAGCCCCACCAGCTCCACGGGGCTGTCGGCAAACCGCTTGGCGACTTCCTTCCGCTCGGCCTCGCTGAGCGAGGGCTCGACGCCATGCTTGTGCGTGGTGCGCAGCTCGACCCCCGCAAAACCGGTTTGCTCGCAATTCTTGATCAGCGTGGGGAGATCCCAATCGGCGCCCCATTGGTACGTGACGAGTCCGAGTTGCATGGCGAATGAATCCGAAGGGTTATCGCGGAGGTTGCGCTGCTGGACAAACCAGCCGCGGCACACAGATTCGGCTCTGTGACTGCGTTCCAATCGTCCTTCGGCTCATGCTAAACCCGGCCGCCGGGGTTTACAACAATTCGTCCAGCTCGCCGACCAGCCGCTCGAAATACCCAAGCGCCGTGTCGACCGCTGCCGGCTGCTCCATGTCGACCCCCGCCCCGCGCAACAGGTCGAGCGGATATTTGGAGCAGCCTCCCTTGAGAAAGCCCAGGTAGTCGGCCAGCTCCCGCGCCCCGCCGCCGGTCACGCGTTCCACCAGCGCGATCGCGGCCGACAGCCCGGTGGCGTATTTGTAGACGTAAAAGGCCCGGTAGAAGTGCGGAATGCGGAAGCACTCCAGCGACAGCTCGTCGTCGAGCGCAAAGTCGGGGCCGAAGTACAGCTCCAGCAGCTTGCGGTATTCAATCTTGAACCGCTCGACGGTCAAGGGCTCGCCGGCTTCGGCCAGGGCGTGGGTGATGCCCTCGAACTCGGCAAACATGGTTTGCCGCAGGATCGTGCCGCGGATGGCGTCGATCTCGCGGTTGATCAGAAACGCCCGCTCCCGGTCGCTCTTGGCCCGCCGCATCAGGTGCCGGGCCAACAACTGCTCGTTGAACGTGCTGGCCACCTCGGCCACGAAGATCGTGTAGTTGTAGTACTGAAACGGCTGGTGCCGCGCGAGAAGTAACTGTGCATCGAGTGTCCGGCCTCGTGCGCCAGCGTGAACACGTGATCGAGCACCTCGGGCTGGTAGTTCATCAGAATGTAGGGATCGCCGTCGAACGAGCCGCAACTGAACGCGCCGCTTTGCTTCCCCTGGTTCGGATAGCGATCGCTCCAGCGGCCGTTCAGCCCCCGTTCGAGCGCGCCGCAGTATTCGCTCCCCAACGGCTCGATCGCCGCCAGCACCAGCCGCACCGCCTGCTGCCAGGTATGCCGGCCCTTCAATTCGCTCAAGATCGGCACGTAGGTGTCGTAGTGGTGAATCTCGCGCAATTGCATCTTGCGCCGCCGCAGGTCGTAGTACCGATACAAAGCCGGCAGATGCCGATGAACCGAGGCGATCAGGTTCTCGACGACACTCGGCGGCACGTTGTCGTGAAACAGCGAAGCGGCCAGCGCACTGGGGTGATTGCGCGCCCGGGCGTAGTAGACGTCGCGCTGGATCGAACCGTTGAGGGCCGCGGCCAGCGAATTCTCGTGCCCGGCGAACTGCCGGTAATACTCGTGAAAGGCCTTTTTGCGCACTCGGCGGTCGGGCGATTGTAGAAACGCCGAAAACGTGGCGTTCGACAGCTCGACCAACTCGCCGCGCTCGTTCTTGATCGAGCCCCACTTCAGGTCGGCGTCGGTCAGTTGGCGAAAGATCTGGTTGGCCGCGTCCGACATCTCGGCCTGCATGGCCAGCAGCTTTTCTTCGCGCTTCGACAGCGTGTGCGGTTTGTAGCGCAACAGCTGTTCCAGCAGCAGGCGGTATTCGGCCAGCTCCTTGGACGCCAGGAACTTGTCCATCGTCTTGGCTGGAATGTCCATGATTTCGGGCCGGATGTAGCTGGCGGCCTGGCCCGCGCGGCTGGCGACGTTGCGATAGCGCCCCAGCATCCGCTGGTAGGCGCTGTTGGCCATGTCTTCGGTCGTCTTGAGAAACGCGTAGCTGCCCAGCCGCTCGCCGGCGCGGTCGAACTGGGTGTCAAACTTCAGACAGGCCGCCAGCGTCTTGGCGTCTCCGGCCAACTGGCCGCGAAACTCGTCGAAACGGCCGATCTGGCTCTCCCACTTCTTGAAGGCCGCCTCCCAGGCATCGTCCGAGGCGAACAGGCTCGAAAGGTCCCACGTGTCGGCCGGTTTAACCTTGTCGCGGCGGGGCAGCGTTTTGACGTTGGCGATCATGCGTCGTAAGGTTTCCGTTGAATGTCCGTCAGAGATACATCGTTGAGAACCACTACAAGGATGGCTCACGTTTCGCGGCGGCCCCCCGTCCTTCCGACCGGCAATCGCTAGCGCGGCTCGGCGGGGATTTCAACCCAACGGCGGTCGCAGTAGGACGCTATCACCGAATCGGCCACGATCTGGGCCCGCAGCCCGTCGTAAAAGTCGGGCACCGCCGGCCGACCCTCGGTGATCGCGCTGACAAACTCCCACACCAGATCGTAGCGAAACACCGTGGCCGGCTCTCCGTCGGACGGATCGCGCGGGCTGTCGGCCGGCTTGAGAAATTCGGCCGGCACGTCCACCGGCGCCAGGTCGTGGCCGGTCTTGCCCAGCAGAATGCGATTCGGCTCGTGCAATTGATACACGGCCGAGCCTTCGGCGCCGTTGATCTCGGCCCATTCGTGACCGAACCCGCGGCGGCCGTAGCCTTTGGCCAGCGTCGTCCCCTCCCACACGCCCGTCGCGCCGCCGGCAAATTCGCCGATGATGCTCGACCAGTCGTCCACGTCCGACGGCTCGCAGGCGGCGCCCGCGGTCGTGGTGGTGCGCTCGGCAAAGCGGGCCAAGGCGCCAGTCACCCGGGCAATCGGCCCCAGCAGATCCTGGGCGAAATCGATGCGGTGGATCGTCATGTCGAACAGGTCGCCGGCCCCGGCCAGCTGCTCGTATTGCCGCCAGCCCCAGCTCGTTTCCGGCCAGTCGAGAAACCGCTGGCTGCGAAAGTGCCGCGGTGTGCCCAGCGCGCCGCTGGTGACCAGATGTTTCAGATAACGCATCGACGGGGCGAAACGATACGTAAACGCCGTCATGTGCACCACGCCCGCCGTCGCGCGCCGCGTGGTACATCTCGCGCACTTCGCCGGCGTTCAGCCCCAGCGGCTTTTCGCACATGATGTGCTTGCCGGCCCGCGCGGCGGCCAGGGCGATCGGGCGATGCGTGAAATTGGGCGTGGCGATGATCACCGCGTCGACGTCGGTGTGCGAGCAGATCGCCTCGGGGTCGGTGCTGACCAGTTCAACGCCCCAATCCGTCTTGCGCTTGGCCAACAGCTCGGCGTTGGTATCGCAGGCCGCGACCAGTCGGCGCGGGGATCGAGCCGGATGGCCGGCACGTGGTGATAGTCGCTGACCGCGCCGGCACCAATGATGCCGATGCGGACCGGAAGGGACGTTTTCGAGGCGTGCATGCGGGGAGTCTGCGCTGGCTGGCGAGTTCAGAGGGCGAATCCACAAGGTAAGGCTTCATTGTCAGTTGCTCAAGTGTGCGGTAGAGGGGACAAGTGACGTGCAATTTGAGGGCGGTATCGCCCAGGCGCGTGCCCAACGCGAACACACGACCTATTTCCCCTCCCAGCGAGCCCGCCAGGCAAGCGTTCGCATGCAGCCGAGTCGCCGAGCGGAAAACTTGGCGCACCCGGCTGGACTTCTTATCATATTGGTGTGGTTTGATGGATTTGCCGGCGACCGCATTGCGTTGGCCGCGCACTGCCAGTTCCGCAGTTTCCTACCAAGTTTGCCTGCCTAAAAACTCAACGCCCGGGGATCATCGGCCTGGCCGCGAGCGAAAGCCGGAGAAAATCGCTTCTCCGGGAAATCGGTGAAGCTGCCCCGGCGGCGCTTCACAGCCGTTCGAGAGCATCGCTCGGAGAGACGACATGCCTCGAGACAAAGCTTACGTTGTTGGCGTTGCGCGGTGCGTGGCGGCCGCTTGGGTCGTACTGCTCGCCGTTGCGAGTCTGCGCGCCGACGATCCGCCCGCCACCAGCGAGCCGGCGCCGGCTCCGCCGCCGCTGCACGAACGGATCGACGCGCTGGTGGAGAGCACCTCGCTGGGGCCTGTCGCGCCGCTGGCCTCGGACGCCGAATTCTTGCGCCGCGTGTATCTCGACCTCGTCGGCACGATTCCCGACGCGCCGACGGCCCGGGCGTTTCTCGACGATTCCGATCCGCAGAAGCGGGCCAGGCTCATCGATCGTCTGTTGGCTGCCCCGCGGTTTGTGCGGCACATCGAGCAGACGTTGGACGTCATGTGGATGGAGCGGCGACGCGACAAGGGCATCGGCGACGCCACCTGGCAAGCGTACTTGCGACAGAGCATCGCCGAGGGCAAACCGCTCAACCAGTTGGTGCGCGAAATCCTGGCAGCCGATGGGGCCGATCCCGAGTTGCGCCCCGCGGCCAAGTTTTATCTCGACCGCGACGGCGAGCCGAACCTGCTGGCCCGCGACGTGGGGCGGTTGTTCTTCGGCCGCGACCTGCAGTGTGCCCAGTGCCACGATCATCCGCTGGTCGACGATTACCTGCAAAGCGAGTACTACGGACTGATGGCGTTCGTGAATCGCGGCAGCGTGTTCACCGACGCCAAGGAGAAAAAGGTCTACTTTGCCGAGCTGGGCGAAGGCGAAGTGAGCTTCAAGTCGGTGTTCACCGGCAACAGCCGCGATCGCGTGCTGCCCAAGCTGCCGGCCGGCCGCCGGTGAGCGAGCCGATGCTGGCCGAAGGCGAACGGTACGTCGTCGCCCCGGCCAAGAACGTCCGCCCCGTTCCCAAGTACAGCCGCCGGGCGCAACTGGCCGCGCCAGGCCACCGACGGCGAAAGCCGCACGTTCAATCGCAACCTGGCGAACCGCCTGTGGGCCATCATGCTGGGTCGCGGCATCGTCCATCCGCTCGACATGCAGCACAGCGACAACCCGCCGGTCCAATCCGAGCTGCTCGACCTGCTGGCCGACGAGCTGGTGCGGACGAAGTACGACCTGCGGGGCTTCCTCCGCGAAGTGGCCCTCACGCGGGCCTACCAGCGTTCGAGCTTCGTGCCCGAGCCGAGCGAGTTCCAGCTCGACCCGGGGGCCGTTTCGCCCCGCTTGACGGCCTGGAAGAGTGAAGCCCAGCGGCTGGCCGACGAGCAGACTCCGCTCGAACAGGCGATGACTGACGCCGACGTGAAGCTGTCCGAAGCGTACGACAAATACTCCGCGGCCGCCGCCCGCCGCGAAGCGGCGGAAAAAGCCCGCGGCGAAGTGAAGAAAGCGTCCGACGAGCTGGCCGCCGCGCTGGCCGCGGCCATCAAGGACGAGGCCACCAAGGACGACGTGTTGAAATCACTCGTGGCCGCGCGTGAGGCCGCCGCCGCGGCCGCCAAGAAGCTGCCCGACGACAAAGCCCTGGCCGAAGCCGCCGGCACGATTAAGACCCGGGCCGGCGAAGTCGAAGCCGCGCTGGCCGCGGCGCGAAAGACGATCGCCACCAAGAAGCCCGAGGTGCAAGCCGCTTCGCTCAAGCTGGCCGAAGCGGACAAGACGCTGCAAACGGCCACGGCCGAAGTGACGACGACCACCGCCGGCTTGGAAGCCGCCGAAGCGGCCGCCGGCCAGGCGGCGGGGGCATTTCGAGCCGCCCGATCGCTGGCCAACGAATTGAAGGCCCGCATCGAAGACGCCGAACGGGCGGTGGCCTACGGCCAATTGGCGGCCACGGCCGAAGCCTCGCGAGCCGCCGCGCAATCCGCAAACGAACAACTGGCGACGCTCAACGCCCAAAAGCAACAAGACCAGGAGTCCGTCACCGCCGACGAGTTGGCCGCCGCCGAAAGCGTGGCCCAATCCAACCAGGAAAAAGCAGCCGCCGATGAAGCCACCGCCCATGCGGCGTGGGACACGCTCGTCGAGCGTTCGACGGCCCGCTTCACGCTCGGCCCGCTCAAACCCCTTTCACCTGAGCAGTTGGCCTGGGCCACGATGCAGGCCGTGGGCCTGGTCGAGCGCGAGCAGCAGGCGCAAGCACCCGAGGCGAAGAAACAGGCGGAAGCCGCCGGCGAGATGACGCCCGAAGCCCGCTCGGCCTGGGAAGCCAAACGACTCGAAGAGCTGGTCGACGCCAAGCTGGCGGGCAACGTCAAACCATTCGTCGAGCTGTTCGCCCAGCAGCCGGGCCAGGCGCCGACGTTTCAGGCTACGGTGCACCAGGCATTGTTTCTGGCCAACGGCGGATTGCTGGCCGGTTGGCTCAACCCCGGCGGCGGCAACCTCACCGAGCGATTGTCGAAGCTGTCAGATCCGGCCGCCGTGGCCGACGAGTTGTACCTGAGTGTGTTTACGCGCCGCCCCACGCCGGACGAAGCCGCCGAGGTGGCCGAGTACTGGCAAACCGCCGAAGCGGATCGCGCCGCCGCGGCCCGCGAGATGGTTTGGTCACTGCTCACCAGTAGCGAGTTCCGATTCAATCACTAGAAGCTGTTAAGCTGTTTCAAAATCGAAACTGGATGTCAAACCGAACGCGGCCTATCGTGCGGTTCTGAAACAGCTTCCAGACGCGATATCAAAGCATCGTCCAACCTAAGGGAGTCCTCGCCATGAAATGCCATTACGCCTGCCGATCGGCCGAGCATCTGCAAGAGCGGCGCCGCTTCTTGGGCACTTTGGCCGGGGCAGCCGGCGCGGCGACGCTCGGTTTTCCCCGCGTGCTTCGCGCCGGCCCTGCCCGAGTTGGCGGCGAATCAAAAACACATTCTCGTGATCTGGATGGCCGGCGGCTTGAGCCAACTGGAAAGCTGGGATCCCAAGCCCAAGACCGACACCGGCGGACCGTTCCGCGCCATTCCCACTTCCGTGCCGGGCATGCACATCAGCGAGCTGTTGCCCTACACGGCCCAGCAAATGCATCACCTGGCCCTGGTGCGCAGCATCAACACCAAGGAAAACGACCACGGCAAGGGAGCCTATTGCATGACGACCGGCCGGCGGCAGCAGCCCGTGGCCGACTATCCGCACCTGGGGGCCGTGGGGGCGAAGCTGCTCGCGCCGGCGGATTCGCCGTTGCCGGGCCACATTCACGTATCGGCCGGCGGCACCGGCGGCTCGCGCAGACGACGCCGCGTTTCTGGGCCCGAAGTTCGCCAGCATCACGCTGGGCGACGGCAATCCGCCGCGCAACACGGCCTTGCCCGAGGGCGTCACCGCCGAGGCCGACGTGCGCCGCAACGCGTTTCGCGCCGCGTGAACGACCATTTCGCCCGCCGGCGCCGCACGGCCGACAGCGACGCGTTCCTGTCGTCTTTCGATCAGGCACAGCAGTTGATGGAGCAGGCGCGACGTGTTCGACGTCAGCCGCGAGCCGGCCGCCGACCAGGAGCGATACGGCAGCACGAGTTCGGCCGGCACTGCCTGCTGGCCCGGCGGCTGATCGAGCATGGCGTGAGTTGCGTGCAGGTGACCCACTCGAACTACGACACGCACTACGAGAACTTCGACTTCCACATCGAGCAGCTCGGCGAGTTCGACCAGCCGTTCGCCACGCTGGTCGCCGACCTGGTCGATCGCGGGATGTGGAGCAGACACGCTGCTGGTGGTCATGTCCGAGTTCGGCCGCACGCCGCGGATCAACAACCGCTTCGGCCGCGACCACTGGGGCAAGGCCTGGAGCGTGGCACTGGGAGGCTGCGGCATTCAGGGCGGCGCCGTGATCGGCAAGACCAACGACAACGGCACCGAAGTGGCCGACCGGGAGGTGGACCACGGCCACTTGTTCCACACCTACTTGCAGGCCGTGGGCGTGGACTCGACCTCCAAGTTCGACGCCGCCGGCCGCCAGATTCCCATCGCCGATCCGGCCGCCGAGCCCATCTCGGAGCTGCTGGCATGAACGACGCCGAAAAGAACGCCACGCCCGCGCCGGTCGAGCCCGAAAAGACGCACGCCGCCGGCGAGTGGAAGTACACCAGCCCGTTGCTGTCCTGCCGTTTCGACCCCAGCGGCCAGTTCGTGTTCTGCTCGGCGCAGGACAACACGATCCAGCGCTGGAACATCGCCACCGGCGAAGCCGTGCCGCTGGTGGGCCACGATAGTTGGGTGCGGGCCCTGGCGTTTCATCCCTCGGGAAGCCATCTATACAGCGGCGGCTACGACGGCGTGGTGATCTGGTGGGACGTGTCGTCCGCGGCCCCCGAGCCACAGCGCACCGTCGCCGCCCACGATGGTTGGGTCCGCGCCGTGGCCACCAGTCCCGATGGCAAACAACTGGCCACCTGCGGCAACGATCGCCTCGTAAAGCTCTGGAACACCGAGGACGGCTCGCTGGTCGACGTGCTCACGGGGCACCAGTGCCACGTCTACAACGTGCTGTTTCACCCCGACGGCCGGCGGCTGGTGTCCGGCGATTTGAAAGGCGAAGTCCGCGAGTGGGACCTGGCTACCGGCGAGCAACTGCGCACGCTCGACGCCGCGGCGCTCTGGAAATACGACAAAGGCTTTCGGGCCGATATCGGCGGCGTGCGGGGCATCGACTTCAGCGCCGACGCGGCCCTGTTGGCCTGCGGCGGCATTACCGACGTCTCGAACGCCTTCGCCGGCATCGGCAACCCCATGGTCGTGGTGTTCGACTACGAGCCGGGCGAAAAGAAGCAGCAACTCGTCACGTCCAAGAAACTCCGTGGCACGATCTGGAACGTCCGTTTCCATCCCACCGGCTTCCTCATCGGCGCCGCCGGCGGGCACGAAGGAGGTCACCTGCTGTTCTGGAAGGTCGACGCAGCCAACGAGTTTTTCGACCTCAAGCTGCCCAACATTTGCTATGACTTCGACCTGCACCCCGACCGCCAGCGGCTCGTCACCTCGCACGAAGACAATGCCCTGCGACTGTGGACGATGTCCGCGTAAGCCGGCTGCGTCACCCCTCGGCGATGCTCGCTGGCCGTTACTTGAGCGGCACGGCATGCCTGGCGATGTATTCGTCGAGCGACGTGTCGGGGCCGATGTAGTGAAACCGTTCGGCATACTCCAGGCCGTACTCTTTCCCGCGCTCGGCGGCCGCGCCGCGGAACCGCAGGTCGGCGTACGCGCGGATCGCGGCGTCCTGGTCGCCTTCCAACGCCGGCAGCTTGAGCTGGCGCCGGGCCAACTCGTCCCGGGCTTCGCCCACCATGTGGGCCAGCATCGTGCGGTTGGCGCGGATGGCTTCCAGCTTGCGATCGATCGTCGTCGAGACGTCCACCACGCGGTTCACCAGTTGCGGACCCCGGGCGTAGTAATACTTCTCGCGCACCACGTGCGGCACCAGGCCCGCGGCCAGGTGCTCCGGAAAATCCAAGTGCCCGCCGGCCATCCAGCAGGCCGCCTCCACGCACTGGGCCGTGACGTAGTGGTCAGGGTTCTCCTCGTAGTGGCCCCAGGGATCGTAGCTGAAGATCGTGTCGATCTTGAGCAGCCGGATCAGAAAGATCAGCCGGGCCCGCAGCTCGACCCGCGAGACGTCGTCCATGAAGTGATTGCGATAGTTGAGATCGAACACCTGCTTGATGCCCAGCACGTCGGCCATCCGGGCGGTGTCGGCCTCGTTGGCGGCGATCGTCTGCCCGGTCGAGAGATCGTAGGAATCCATCTCGTCGTTGCTGGTGCGGATCAGGTAGCCGGTGTAACCCTCGCCGATGAGTTTGGCGATCGTGCCGCCGGCCAGGATCGAGTGATCGTCCGAGTGGGGCGCGATCGTAGCCAGCACTTTGCCCCGATGCGGCTGGCCGGGCTGGGATCGCTCGATCGTCACCGGCTGCGTGGCGGGCGTCTCGTCGGAGGGGGGCCGCGATTTGTCGCCTGCCGCTGCGCCCCCCACCAGACTCGCCGAGAGCGTACTGCCCAGGAATTCACGTCGTTGCATGGTGGTCGCTCCCAGAGGTGTGCGTCGGCGAATGCGGCACGGGGCCACACGGCCGCTCGTCCGCGTATTTTCGCTACATTGTCACTAGCGGAATGCACGATTGTCCAGTTTTTGCGGGCCCCTTGGCACCGGGGATGACGATTGGAAAGATGTTGTACAATTAGACGGCGCCGCGCGGCCGAGAGAGGCGCGGTCATGACGTTGTCTTGGTGAGGAGTCTGGCTATGCGTGCGTCGCAGAGAGCGTGCCTGGCGATGGCCGCTGCGCTGGTAATGGCCGGCCCGCTGGCTCCCCGGTGCGTGGCCCAAGTGCAACAGCCGCCGGAGCTGTTATTGCGGCTGTGGCCGCTGTTTCGCTCGGTGCGGCCGGTGCCGCTCAAGCCGTTGAGCGACGTCGAGCCCATCGACAACACCGACGACAGCCAGCCCAAGCGGCCGCTGATTGCTCCGTTCCCGCAGCCCAAGCTCAACATCAACACCTGCCGGCTGATGGACTTGCAGGACCTGCCCGGCGTCGGTCCATCGCTGGGCGCCCACATCATGGCTGGCCGGCCGTACCGCAATTTCCAGGACCTGGAGCGCGACGGCGTTCCGCTGAACGTCGTCGAGGGCCTGAAGGGCAAGATTTCGTTCGGGCTGTAACTCCTGCACGCGCCAGGCTGGCGAGTGCTTTCGCTGTTGCCCCGCCAGCGGCGCAGTTACAATGAAGGAGACCGCCAAGTCGGTTGATACCACTTCTCAAGGCCCTTCACGAGCGAGCCAGGCACGATGAGCGAAGCGAAGCCCACCGAACAGATCAATACCGAAGAGATCAATTACGAACGGATGCCCGAGGGCATGGCCATGGACGAAACCGACATCAACCTGCGGGCCCACATGAGCCGCATGTCGGACGAGAAGCTGGCCGAATACGATCCTACCTGGACCGATGAGCAAGTGATGGCCTGGGACGACAACTTCCGCGACGACGGCACGCTGTTTCTGGTGTGCAGCGAGCGCGAGGTCGAGATCGAGGAATATCGCCGGGTGTTGGTTGAGCACATCCGGTTTCGCTACGCGGCCAAAGCGAATCGTAAGCGGCCACTGGCGGCGACGTGCTACGACCGCGGCTGGTCTTGCTCCTCTGCCGGCGGCCGCTGGGGCATCACTTCCGGCGCCGGCAGGCTGTCCGGCGGCGTTTCGTCCTGGTCGGTCTTGTCCTGGTCGGTTTTTGGCGGCGCGTCCGCGCCGTCTTTCGGGGTCGGTTCCTCCGGCGCGGCCGGCTTCGGCACGATTGGCGGCGAAAACAACTCGCGCGGGTGCACGGTGCCTTGCGGGTCGATGAACATCAGCCCGGCCACCTGATCGGTGTTGCCCAGAAACGTGCTCACGCCGTTGGTGTTGCCGACCACCTCGACAAAGCCCCCCGCCTCGTTCGTCGAAACCACCGCTTGCTTCTTCCCCTGGCGATCGGGTACCACGAGCAGCTTGCAAACGACGTTTTGGGTCTGCACGGCGGCTGTCGCAGCCAGATTCTTGCATTGCACGGTACCCGTCGGAAGCTTGACTTGCCCGTGCGCCCGCGGGTCGTCGACCACCAGGGCGCTGCAAACCATCGACTTGCAGCGAATGTCCCTGACGTTGACCTCGTTGAACAGCTTGTCCTTCAGCGCGATGCCTAGCGTCAGAAACAACAGCGGGTAGACCGTCCAACGCTCGCGCTCGCTCATGATGCTGATACTCCTAGGGATAGATGGCCCCCCGGCGGGCGGTCGGCCGGTGGGCGGGGAGAGCCGCCTGAGCGGCGGTTCATTTGATCGGCGAATAATCGGTCGGCGCCAGGAACTGCCACTTCACCTGCTTCACCAACGGGCCGTTGACGTGCGAGGCCTTGTACGCGGCCTGCCACTCGGGGTCGGCCAAAAAGGCCTTCCACGATTTCTCCCGGGCTTCGCGGTTCGGATAGGCCAGAATGTAGACCAGCGTGTTTTCCGCCTCCTCCCCCTCGGTCGGCGTCCAAAAGCCGACCAATTCCATGCCGTGCTTCTTGAACAGCCGGTTGGTATGCTCGCGAAACCGCTGGTGCAGCTCGTCGAGCTTCCCCTCGTTCGTGACGTAGGTCCGCAGCTCGAAAAGCCGCTCGGCCCCGCAGGCGCTGGGCACGCCCCAGAACAAACTCACCGCGACGCACAGACCGCACAGGGTCGATACTCGACGTTTCATGGGGGCAACTCCTCGGTTCAGAAGGGGTGCGAACTCAACGCGGTCATTATGCCCCCGCCCGCCGATCAAGCCAAGCGGAGCACTCTGATACCCCGAACCAAAGTTGCATCGCGTCACACCGTGACCTTGCCTCGACATGCGACGGTGGCGAGGTCACGTGCCGGCCAGCCCCAATGCGCCCTACTCCTTGGCCGTGGTAAACGTGATCGGATAGGGAATCGCCGGGCGGCGGCCCGTATCCTTGAAGTTTCGGAACCGCTCGGAGTTGATGCTCAGATAATAGGTCTTGCCGGGCTCGAGCTTGACCGGCAGCACGCACGTCCGATGGTCGTCGAGATAGTGAATCTTGCCGGTCACTTCGGGAAACGTGTCGTCGGAGCGTTGCGTCCACGACCAGGTGCCGTCGTGCATGTCCTTGCTGAACGTGACCTTGATCTCCTGGAGGTTCGGGTCGACGTCCTTGGCGCCGTTTTCGGGAACGGTCTTGACGACGACCGGCTCCGCATTTTCCAACTCGGTGGCCCGCATGGCCATGATCGCGGCCGTTAGCTCCGCGACGGCTTTTTCCAACCGCGAGAGCCGCTCTTCGATCGACGCGGTCGACGACCCCGGCGCTTTCTGGGCCAATGCCAGCGTCGCACCCGAGGGGAGCCTGGCCCGGTCCGGTTTCGTCGCGGGTGCCTTACCCTGGGGAGCCTGAGCCGCCGCCGTGCGCAGCGAAACCGGCAGGGCCACCACCGCCAGCGCCACCAGCCCCAATCGCAGTCGCCAACCCATCGACCGGGGCGCGCTTGTCGTAAGAATCATCTCCATTCTCCTTTTCAAGCTAGAGGCTTCTGAAAATCCGCTGCTGCCCGCCGGCAGCGCCGGCCGCACATCGCAACAAAACTCGGTCGCCGCCAACAAAGTGCGGGCATAACAGTGGGCCAACTCGGGCAACAGCTCCACGACGGCCGCATCGCAGCACGCCTCGCCGGCCCGGGCCAGATTGCGCCGGGCCCACCAGGCCGCCGGATGCCACCAGTAGAGACACAAAGCTGCCAGCTCCAACCAGCGAGCCCAGTGATCGCGCCGCACCAGATGCGCCAGCTCGTGCGCGATGAGAGTCGATCGTTCGTCATGGGAAAGTCCGGCGATCAATCCATCGGGCAACAGCACCGTCGCGCGACCAAACCAAACCCACACCAGCGGCGGCAGCGCGGCCCGCGCCAGCCGAACCTGCGGACTGCGTTTCAATCCCATACGGCGGGCAATCGCCGCCATTTCGGCTTGCAATGCCGCGTCCGCGGGGCGAGCCCGCCGCACCGTGCGTTGAAAACGAACGATGCGCCAGACGGCCACCGTCAACCAGAACGCGGAGCCGGCCAGCCAGACGCCGGCAATCATCGACGGCCACGACCAGCCGCGAAGCGGAATTCTGCGAGTTTCTTCCGACGTGATCGCAGCCGCCGCTCGCGACGCGGCCCGATCATTTGATCGTGGTGGCACGTCCGGCCGGGGCGCTACTTTGGGGAGCGACTCTCCGCGAGCAGCCGGCAACGGCGCATCGCCAACTGCGCCGCGGCGGAAATTCACTCGGCGGTTCGGTCATCGGTTCCAACGACTCGGACGGTCGCGCACGGGGGTTGTGTTGCGACTTCGATCGGCCCAGGCTGCCAGAGGGCGATCTGCCACTGGGTGCCGGGAATTCCCGCCACGGGCGGCATCAGCAGCTTTGCCAGCACCAGCGCCCAGGCCGCGAACGCCACCTTGGGATGCCGACTGAGCCGCCCCACCGCCGCCGCCACCAGCGCCAGCCCCGTGGCCACCAGCGCAT
This sequence comes from uncultured Planctomycetota bacterium, assembly GCA_963711515.1. Taxonomy (GTDB): domain Bacteria; phylum Planctomycetota; class Planctomycetia; order Pirellulales; family PALSA-1355; genus CAVQEL01. Next base: position 254,964 of record CAVQEL010000027.1, read on the forward strand.
TGGACAAACCGATTTCGAGCCAGCTAGTCATCGGTGTTATCCCTTGTTGGATCGCTTGGAGTGGGCGGCGAGCAGTTGTTCGAGCTCCGTTCGCTCGGCACGCGAGAGCTTCGTGCGGCGAATCAACTGGTTGAGCACCGGCACCAGCGAGCCGTCACACAGCCGATCGGCGATCTGCCGCAGTTCGTTGTCGATCAAGTCCTCGCGGGCCACCATGGCCCGAAATACGTCGCCGGCGCCTGCCGGTCCCGCTTCACGCATCCCTTGGCCTCCAGCCGTTCGAGCAACTTCTGTACGGTGGCATAGTCGGACGTCGATTGCTGGGGATATAGCCGCACGGTCAACTGCCGGATCGTCTGCGGGCCGGCCTCCCACAGCGGTTCCAGCACGGCGAATTCCGCGTCGGTCAGTCGTATGCGAGCACCCATCGGACTCCTCACCCGAGGTCAGATATGTTGTCTGAGCGAGATTCTAAGACAAACCATCTGAGTCGTCAAGCATTGGCCGTGCAAAAAAGGTGGAACCTCGGCCTTGACCACCCGGACATACTGTACTATAACAGTGTACTGTTGGCAGAGCGGATCGAGACGACCGTCATGTACATTCGCATCGAACGCGGAGCTTCCACGCCGATTTCACGGCAAATCGCCGAGCAAATCCGCGCCCACTGCCTGGCCGGTCTGGTCCGGCCCGGCGACTGCCTTCCCTCGGTCCGCAAGCTGGCCGGCCGAACTGGTGGTCAACGTCAACACGGTCGTGCGCGTGTACGAGCGGCTGGCTGCCGAGGGGTTGGTCGAGATGCGGCACGGTGAAGGAACGTTCGTCCTGCCCGCCTCCGCTGCGACTCGACGTGACGGCCGAATTGCAGCAACACCGCGAACAGTTCGCGCGCGAGTTCCAGGCGGTCGCCCGGCGCGGGCTGCTGCTGGGACTGACGCGTGCCGGAGCTGCGTCGCCTGCTGACTCGGCGGCTGCGGCCGACGCCAGGGCGGAGCAATCCAAGGACAACAGTGCGGAGAAGCGCCATGACGCGAACCGGCCATCCTGGTTGATCAACTCGCAAGATCCTACGGATCGCAGCAGGTGCTGCGAAAGCGTCTCGATGAGCGATTCCCGCCGGGCAGACGTTCGCCTTGCTGGGCCGCAACGGAGCCGGAAAGACCACGATGATCCGCATCCTGCTCGGGTTGATCCCGGCTGATTCCGGCAGCTGTCGCGATCGGGGGCGTCGATCCGGCCGTCGATCCCCTGACAAGTCCGCAGGAGCGTGGGCTACCTGGCCGAAGATCAGACGATGTACGGCTGGATGACGCCGGTGGAGCTGTGCCGGTTTCTCGCGCCGTTTTACGCGACCTGGGACGCGGCCTGGGCGGGCAGACTTTCTCGATCGATTCGAGATTCCGACTCAGACGCGGATCGGCCGGCTGTCGAAAGGGCAGACCGTCAAGTTGGGCTGGCCGTGGCGCTGGCGCATCGGCCGCCGATCGTCATCCTGGACGACCCGGCAATGGGGTTGGACCCCATCGCCCGCAAGGAATTCAATCGCGATCTCGTCAGCACTTGCAGACTTCCGGCTGTACGGTGCTCTACAGCTCGCACTTGCTGGAAGAGGTCGAAGCGGTGGCGGACGCCGTGGCCATTCTCGATCGGGGACGGATCGTCCGCACCGCCGCGACCGATTGCCTGCGCGACGACGTCAAGCAGATCTTGCTCCCGCTCGACTCCCTCGCCGCCGCTCCGCGGCCCGAGGATCTGCTCGACGTGCGGCGCTACGAAGACCGGCTGACGGTCGTCGTCGACGGCGGCCCGGGGCTACGTCCAGGAACTAGTCCGCGCGGGGCATCGATCACGACGTCGTCGATCTGCGCCTGGACGAGATTTTTGAAGCCTACGTGATCGGCCGCCCGCAGGATTGGCCCGACCGGCCCAAGAACGTCGAGGCCTTGGTGTAGCGACTCGGGCCCTATTTCGCCTGAGACCAACCATGAACAGTTTGTTGTGGAAGCAGTGGCACGAGATCAGAGGCTACCTGGCGATCTTCACCGCCTGGATGCTGCTGGCGATCCTGTACGCGATCGGATACGAGCTCGGCCACGGCTACCGGGCCGTCGTGGGCAGTTTTAGCGGGCTTTCTCTGTTCTACACGTGGGTGGCCGCCATCTTCCTGGCCATGTACGCGTCGCGCGGCGAGCAATCCGCCGGCACGCTGTCGTTTACCGCGGCCCTGCCGGTTTCGCTGCGGCGGCTGGCGACCATGCGGATCGTCGGTGCCGCGGCGGCGCTGGCCACGCCGATTTTGCTGGCGGCCAGCGTGCTGTCGGTCGCCCTGGCCATCGGCCTGGTGGAACAAGCAGCACCGCGCACCGCGCGAAGGATATGTCTCCTTGCTGCAACGCGACACCGCGCCATTGCTCACGTCGCTCGAACAAACTCTGGAGCGTGGCGGCGATCGCGACCTTCAGCGGCATCGAGCTGCTGTTGGTCTTGAGCGTGCTGGGGTGCTGGCTTTCGCAGCCAGGCCCAGGTCGGCTTGCTGGGAGCTGTCGTGGCATTTGCATCGTTCCTCGCTTCAGGCGTCCTCTGGTATGGCGAGCCGAACCCGTTGGCGCAACTGATCTATGGAATCTGCTGCCGCAATCGCTGGCGATTCAATGGGGCTATGGCGACGAGACGGGAGGCTACACCGATCAGCAACTCGCCCAGTATCGCTGGGCATCGCTGGGGTTGGCAATTCCCGTACTGGCCCTGATCGGCCGGCTGTTTGTCGGGCGCTACGGCGCGCTCGCGCCGACTGCGAAGAAGACGAGGCGCCGACAGCTGCGCTTCCTGTTGCCCGCCGTCTGGTCGGCGGTTCCACTTCGATTTGCCAACCGCTGGGTCGCGATGATCTGGCTCGAGCTGCGCCAATCGGTGCCGCTTGCCGCCATGGGGCTTTTGTTCGCCCTGCTCATGGCCATCGCGAGTGTCCTCATCGAACCGCGCTACCATTCCTACTCCACGTCCGTGCTGTCCGAAATGCCATCCTCGATGTTCATCGTGGGCATGTTGTGGGCCGTGGTGGTGGGTGCGAACCTCTATTCGGCGGAGCTGAGTCCCGGGCTGGGAAGCTTCTGGAGATCGCTGCCGATTTCGACCGGCGCATGGTTCTGGTCCAAATTCGTCGTCGGGCTGCTCGCGGTCTTGGCCGTGCTGGACGGGGTCACGATCGTGGCCTCTTGGAATGCTCCGCGCGATTCGATGACGACCGGCATGAGCTGGGCCTACGTCGGTTGTTTTCCACTGATTCACGCGCTGATGTACGCCCTGGCCGTTTTGGGGACCTGTTGGCTCCGCCGACCGGTGGTCGGCGGCGTGCTGGCTATTCTGGGATTCGCCGTCTTGAACCTCGCGATCACGGCCTTCCCGGCGACCTACAGCCTGGAACCCATCTACGTCTTCAACCTGGTGTTGTCCGCCGAAAGAGAGGGGGACGTCGATTTCACGCGGCACGGTTACCCGCTGGTATACGGTTCGCTCGCGGTTTTGACTCTCGCGGTCGCGCTGCTGGCGTCCCGCCTGGCCAGACCGCTGGAACCGGCTTCCCGCTGGTTCGCGACCAGGGCAGCGTGACACGTCTCGCCACCCCGCTTGACATTCATAAGCATGTTGCCTATAAACGTAGGCGTGATGCTTATGGATATCGTCCGGGGGTTGAAATCGTGGCGAAAAAGTCCCCCCAAGTCACCGACGCCGAGCTGGCGGTGCTGAAGGTCCTGTGGGCCCGCGGCCCGCTCTCCGCCAAGGCCATTACCGAGGTGGTCTATCCCGGCGGCGCCGAGTCGGAGTTTGCCGCCGTGCATTCCTTCTTGCAGCGGCTGGAGCGCAAAGGGCTCGTTACCCGCGACCGCAGCGCGTTCGTTCACGTATTTTCGGCCGTCGCCTCGCCGGCGGACGTGCTGGGACAAGAGCTTAACACGCTCGTCGAGCGGCTCGGCAGCGACTCGATCGCGCCCTTGATCATGCAATTGATCGGCCAGAAGCGTCTCAGCCGCCGGGAGGCCGCCGAAATCCGCAAGCTGCTCGACCGATATCCCAAGTGACGCGAGGCGAACCATGGACCATCTCTTCATCTTCGCCGCGCAGAATACGGCCATCGCTCTCGTGTTGGCGATGATCGTCGCCGCGCTCTCCCGCGTGTGGCGCAATCCACCGGTGGCGCACTTGCTCTGGCTGCTGGTACTTCTGAAGCTGGTGGCGCCCCCCGTGGTGCGCATCGACTGGTCGCCGGCGTGGCTTGCCGAATTGCCTCCCGCCGTCCGTGCCACGAACATCGACGTTGCGCCGGTCGCTGGGCCGAACGACCCAGATAGCGCTCGCCTTGGCGAACAGCCGGCAGTCCAGGTTTCTGCCCGGGCGACCACGAGTCCCAAGCAGCGTGCCTTTGCCGCCGGCGTTCGATGGCTCTGGGGTGCCGCGCGGCTGGCGTTGTTCTGCGTCTGGCTGGGGGGCACCGTTCTTTGCGCGGCGATTGTCGTAATTCGGATCGCCCGTTTCGAGCGACGCTTGCGCGACATGCTGCCGGCCGGCGACCGCGTCGAGCGTCTTGCACGCGACGTCGCCGGCAGGCTCGGCGTGCGGCGCGTGCCGCGCCTGTGTTGTGCCGAGTGCATCGAGGGACCGCTGTTGTGGTGTGCCGGCCGCCGTCCGACGATCGTCTTGCCGCGGCCCGTCGTGCAGCTCGACGACGATCGCTTAGCCCTGGTGCTGGCCCACGAGCTGGCTCACTTGCGCCGGCGCGATCATTGGGTCCGCATGGTCGAGTTGGTCGTTACCGTGGCCTATTGGTGGAACCCGCTGGCGTGGATCGTGCGGCGGAGGATACACCAGGCTGAGGACCTGTGCTGCGACGCTTGGGTGCGCTGGATCTACCCTGATTGCGGGCGGCGTTACGGCGAGGTGTTGCTCCAGGTGGCCGAGGCGGTCAGCCCTTCGCCGCGGGCGGCGGGGCTGCTGCCGGCCAGTTCCTTTCTGCACAGCCATTCATTGAAAGCGAGGATTGAAATGATGCTGGAAAACCGATTTGCGCCGCATGTTTCCAGGAAATCGCTCTTCGTGACCATTCTGGTGGCGCTGCTTGCCTTGCCCTCGTTCGTCGGAGCCGCAAACACCCCGGGGACCGCAGGCTCCGACGACGGCGCACAGGTCGAGCAAACCGCCGCGGATCAACTGCTGACGTTGCGAGCCAGCGTAATTGGGGCCAAAGCGAAGTTGCAGCGCCTCGAGGAGAAGCTCGGCGCTTTGCATCGCGAACACCGCGGCGATGACGTAACAAGTGACGAGGTCCTTTTCTACGAGTTCGCCCTGGGGTGGGCCAAAACCGAACTTCAAGTAGCCGAACAGGCGCTCCTCAAATTCCATGAACAGACCCGGCAAGTGGCGGTGGCGACTTCCGAATTTCCCTATGCCGTTAAATTCGAGCAAGGGGCGACCCGCTTCGAGCCGGGCGACGACATCCAGATCGTCGAAGTGCGCGGCACCGCCAACTCGTTCGTGCCGGGCAACCTCTACTGCATCAAGGGAACGTACACGCTCAGTTCGCGCGACCAGGCCGGCATCTCCGCCTACACAACGGCCGCCGACTCGAAAGACGGATTCGGCGTCCCGTTGAAGGTCCAATCCAAGATCGTCGATAAGGGGCACGGCACGTTCACGCTGTTTTTGCCGATGACGTGCCAGGGCTGGCCCCACGTCAGCTTCTACCCGAGGGTCCGCGGGGAAAGTTTTGGCGGCAACTATTTCGGCACCGGCGAATCGGTGCTCAAACGCTGGTGGGGCGAATAAGAACGGCCCCACGCGGTATCTCGACGTGCGGGCCGCAGCGGCTCCGGGAATCCGTTAAATTATTAGCGCGTTGGCTTGACGCCTTCGCCGGGCCACGTTAGGATGGCGCTAATGAATTAACGAATTCGGAGCCGCCACCATGCCCCGACCCGCCTCCGACCTGCTCACCGAGCGCGAAACCCAGCTCATGGATGTCCTCTGGGACCGCGGCCCCTCGACCGCCGAAGACGTCCGCCGGGCGCGTCGCGACGAGCCGCACGACTCGACCGTCCGTACCATGCTCGGCATTCTCCGCCGCAAGGGCTACATCCGGGTGCGCAGGCGCCAGCCGGCCACGTACGAAGCCGTGGTCCCCCGGGCCCGGGTGCAAGGCCGCGCGGCCCAGAACCTGCTGAAGCGTTTTTTCGGCGGCGAAGCCGAAGCGCTCGTCATGCGGCTCGTCGAGGACGAAAAGCTGACCGCCGAACAACTCGATCGGCTCCGCAAGAAAATCGCGCGGATCAAACGACGGGGAGACAAGCCATGACGACCACCCTTTCGCTGGCCGCCGGCGCCACGCTGCTGCTGGCCGCGGCGCTCCTGCTGGACCGTGTACTCGCCGGTCGCTGGCCCCTGGTGACGGCGGCGCTCTGGAACGCCATGCTGGCCGGACTCGTGGCGCTGGTGCCCGCGGTCTGCCTGCTGCCTCGCTGGGAACTTCCCGTTTTGCCGGCCGATGCCCCGCCTCCCGTAGTGGCGAACGGTGCCGCCGCGCCGGCGACGGTCGACGCGCCAAGCGCTCATGCGCCCGCCGCGATCGACCGGCCAGCGTTCGAGCCCGCCGCGATCGAGCCCCCGATCGACTCAAGACCAACGACAGCCGCCGTGCCCGCGGTCCCATCGTCGGAACCCGGCGCAGCGGCCCCGCGCCGTTGGCATTTCAAAGCGTGGCACGCGCTGGCGGTGGTCTACGGCCTGGGCGTCGCCGCGGCGCTCGTGCGGTTGGGGGCAAACTGGCTGGCCGCCGCCCGGCTGCGGCGGACTTCGGTCAGCGTCGAATCCGGACCGTGGCGTGCTCGATGCAACCAGTGGGTCCACCGGCTCGGCGTCCACCCGCCGGTCGACTTGCTGACCAGCCCCCACGTGTCGATACCGATGGTCGCCGGATGGCGGCGGCCGGCTTTGATCGTGCCACAGGCCATGCTCACGCGCGACGACGCCCGGACGCTCGACGCGGTCCTGGTCCACGAATTGGCCCACGTCGAGCGGTCCGATTGCGCCTGGCAGCTCGTCGAGCGATTCGTTGGCGCTGGCCTCTGGTTCCATCCGCTGTTCCGGCTGGCCAGGGGGCGCATGGGGCTAGCGCGCGAGCGGGCCTGCGACGACCTGGCCATCTATTGGCTGGCCGATCGCGCGGCGTACGCCGAGTCGTTGCTCGACGTCGCGGCCCACCTCGTCGAACGCCGCTCGCTGGGCCTGGCCATGACTGTCGTTCGTTCCGGCCATCTCGAACGCCGCCTGGAATCGATCAGCCGCAGCCCGGGCAGCCGCCGCGCACTGCCGGCGTTGCCTTCGCGCGTCGCGCTCTTGGCCGTGGCATTGCTGGCGGCGACCGCCGCTTCGACAGCCAGGCCCGTGCCGGCAGCCGCCGAACCGGCTGCGCCGACGAAGGACGCGCCATCCCCCGCGGCTGCGCCTTCCGAACAGACGGCAGCCGACGCGCACCGTAATTCGCCCGAGGAGCGGGCTGCCCGCGCGTTCCGGTCCGCCGTGCGCGGCGGCAAGTACGACGAGGCGGCCGCGCTGTTGACGCCAGAGTTGCAAGCCGTCTTGCCGGCCGCCAGGCTCAAAGCGCTGTTCGACGATTTGGCCGACCGTCACGGAACGCTCATGCCCGGCCCCGATTGGGACCGGCAAGAGCGATTCGGCAACACGCAACTGCACTGCGACGACTTGTCCTGGGAGCGCGGCGGGTCGGGCGCCGCGCTGGTGATGCGGATGGCGATCGACCGTGACGGCCGCGTCAGCGGACTGTGGCTGGCACCGCGGCGCAACGGTCCGCCGCCGCAAGGCTTCGAAGAGGCCAATTACCGCTTTGGCAATCTGATCGAGAACCTGGCGGCCATCGACCTATCGCTCTCGGCCCGCGTCACCGACACCGCCGGCCGGCGCGTGAAGAAAGCCATCCTGCTGTTCTATCGGGAGCTGGCGGCCGACGAACCGGCCGAGCAGCAGTCCGATTGTCGCGACCCGGACACCGGCCGCCGGTGCGCGCCATTTGTCACGCGAGTCTTCGAACCAGTTCACCGCCGAGCGCCTGCTGCCGGGCACGTATCGCATCATGGTCTACCCGAGTGCCGACGTTGCCGGGTACGTTCTCAGCGATCCGATCGTGCTCGACGGGCAAGAACGTCACCCGACGGTCGATCTGCGGCTCAAGCCAACCGCAGCGCTCGTGGTCAACATGGAAGACTTCGAAGCAGGGGCACCGATCGAAGCCGCAAACGCGCACCTCGTTGCCGACGGCGGCTTCGGCGGATCGTACGGCGGCAACTTTGACGGTCGCACGGTGACGTTCGAAAACGTATTCCCCGCAAGCTACCGGCTCAGCGGCGAGCGGGCCGCGCGAGTGCCGGACGAGCGAGACTATCCGAACCTTGAATCGGCCAAGCCGGTGGAATTGGTGGGGGGCAAGCGCCGCGAAATGACACTGCGGCTCCGCTCGGCAGCGCTCGACGACGTGCAAATCGCCCACCGCTGGCCCTTCGCGGCTCACGGCCACGTCACGGATGACTCCGGGCGGCCGATCGCGGGAGCCGAGGTAACGGCCGCCGGCATCTTCTCAAGGCTCACTGGGCGAACGATGACGGACGCTCAAGGAAACTACACATTGAAATTCGGTTCGGGATTCGTCAACGAGGACATGCCCCCAATCGCGATCACGATCGCCGCCGCGAAGCCCGGTCGGTATGACTCCGGCACGGCGGGCCACGGCCGCTTCTCGGTGTGCCGCAAGCTGCCGCCGGAGAATCAACGCGAAGACGTCCGCTACGTCCTTCCCGGACAGGCCGTGAAACTCGACTTCGAACTGCTGCCGGCGGCGAGCCTCAGCGGCCAGATCGTGGCCGCCGATGGCCGGCCACTGGCCGAGGCGAAGACTTCGCTGCGCGGCCAACTGGGCGCGCCAAGTCCTCCGCAGCCACTGGCGGGCCAGACCGACGGCGGCGGACGATTTGAGCTTCCGATCGTGCCCCTCGCGCGCCCCTTCTGGTTTGTCGTCGAGACGGGCAAGGACCAGTACGTGCGATCGATGCCGATTTGCGTGCGCGAGCCGGCGGCCTACCGCGCAGCTCCGCTTGCGCCGCGACGAGCCGACCGGCGTCGACCTGCTCGAAGTGGCGAGCGTCACCGACGCCCAGGGACGCAACGTGACGGCGGCCGTCGTCGAGGACGATCCACTCGAGCGACCTCCCCTGCCCGCGGCCCAGCAAGAGGCCGCGGCGAGATCGTGGCCAGGCTGCTGGCGGCAAACCGCTACTGGCTCGAAGACGAACCGCCCGGGGTCGAGGATTACCAATTCGACTTCCAGTTCGACGACCTGGTCGACTGGCCGCGTCAAACCTACGTCATCCACGAGGGCAAGGGGATCGCACGCTACTCGCTGCACGGCATCACCTATCGCTCGGCGATTCCGCGCTGGCCGACGCCGATAACGTGGTCTATCGGGCCATCGAAGTCACGCCGGAGCAGACCGTGCTGGCCTTCACCCTGAAGCACTGGGGGCGCGTGGACGCGGGCAACGGCATCCAGCATCGCTGGCGCGGATCGTTCAACCTCGCGATTGACGCGGGGCTGCTGGTGATCGATGCCAAGCGCAACGTGCCCCTCTCGTGCGAATGCCGCGCACCGTTAATCCTTGACGAAACGCTGCGTGAATCGTTTGACGACTACGTCGAGGCTGCCCCCGGACAGCTGGTTCCTCTGCGCGTCCGCATCGACCTGATCGACGAGAGCGACGCGATGCATTTCGATTGGACGTTCCACGTCTATCGGCCCGGGCTGTGGCTGTTTTCCGCGAGCCGCAACACTCGCCAGCCGCAAGCGCCGCCGGTGGCGAAGCTGGAGAACGCGCGGATCGACGGCCAACCGGCCGAACCGGTGCATTGACCCCGTGCACTGACACGGACAAATCGGTTTGACAGTTCGCCGCGTGGCGGCTACATTCTTCCGCATAGCGTGCGTTGGTGGTCGGTGTTTCTTGCTGAAATGCCGACAAAACAGGGAACTCCGGTGAAAGACCGGGACGGCCCCGCCGCTGTAACCGAGTGTGTGAGGAAGGCTGACTCATAGCCATTGTTGCCAGGGCTTCGCTTGCGAAGCCCCTGCAGCGACGAGAAGGCCAGCTTTCCGAGCTCGGAAGTCAGAAGACCTACCAACGCGGTGACTGCGAGAAGCCTTTGCGAGGGACGAAGGCTTTCGAACGTTCGACGAACTCGTTTAGGACGCCGCTAATCGCCGGCTCGTGCCTTTGACCGATGCGTGAAGGTCAATGCGCCGGTGCGCGCCAGTGGCGCCGGCGGCCGCGTCCTTCGCGCGACGTGACGGGCATGCGCTTGCGCACCGCTGCGCGTACATCGCCGTGACACGGATTGCTGGCCCGATCGATCGCCGCCAACAGGCCGCCGCCTTCACGCTGGTGGAGCTGTTGGTCGTGATCGCCATCATCGGAATTCTGGTGGCGCTGTTGTTGCCGGCCGTGCAGGCTTCGCGCGAGGCGGCCCGGCGGTCGCAGTGTGCCAACAATTTGCGGCAGCTCGGCATCGGGCTGTTGGCCTATCACGACGCGATCGGCGCGTTTCCGCCCGGATTGCTCGATCGCCGCACCGGCGCCAATCCGCAGGGCAAGCAGCTTTCCTGGAACGTGTTTCTGCTCCCCTACATCGAGGAGCAGCCCGTCTACGCGCTGTTCGACACCGGCACCGCTACGACGGCATCGAAAACCGCGTGGCCGCCGGCACCGTGATCGCCACGTTTCTTTGTCCCAGCACGGCCTGGCTGGCCTCGGACCGCACGGGCCCCACGACCGGCGATCGCAACGGCAACGGCGTGTGGAACACCGGCGACGACCTGGCCTTTACCGATTATGGCGGCAACTTCGGTTTCTCCGGACTGTCGAAGCCCTACATGAACGGCGTGCTGGTGTACGAAATCGCGATTCCGATCCGCAAGATCACCGACGGCACGTCCCACACGATTATCGTCGCCGAAGACACCGGCCGCGGCGCCTCGTTCGACGGCCAATGGGCCAACGGCGAGAACATTTTTGACACCAGCGGGCCGATCAACGATCGCTCGCTACCCACTTATCTGTGGCAGAACAACGAGATCTGGAGCGACCACCCCCTGGGCGCATTGACCCTGTTCTGCGACGGCTCGGTCCGCTTCCTGTTCGAGGAGACCGATCTCTCCACGCTGGCCGCCTTATGCACCCGGGCCAGCGACGAGGTGAACCCCGAGAACGGTCTGCCGGACGACTGACACCCTGAACGAACCTAACCCGTTGTTTAGAAGCTGTTTCAAAACCGCGTCGGAGAGGGGGATAGTCCGGACAGTCCCATTTTGCTCCGAAGACTCCGCAAAATCGGGACAGTCCCCGGCGGTTTTGAAACAGCTTCTTAGTCGATACGCATTGCCTGACAATCGATTCTACTGCGAGGACTTTGAGATGATTCGTTCCCGTTTGATTGCACGATCTTTGGCGCTGGCTCTAGTGGGATTGCGTTGCGTTGCCGCGGGGGCCACCGACGTGCCCTTGCCGCCGGCCCCGTTCAACGTGGCCTTGCCGGCGCCGGCGGCGAACGCCTTCGGCGTCTCGGTGGCGTTCGGCCCCAGCGACGGGCGGATGTACGTCTGGAACGGGGCGCAAGTGCTCCGGCAGGATGCGCCGATGTCGAGCAGCTTTCACGTCGATCGGCAACGTCGGCAGCGGCAGCGCCGACGCCGGACCGTTGGTCTTCTCGCGCGACGCGAACAAGCTGCTGGCCGGCAACGGCGCCGGCGGGTTTCTGGGGGGCGCGAACGCGGACCTGGTCTTTGCGATTCCCGCCGCCGGCGGCGACAGCTCCACGCCCGTCGCCACCGTGCCGTTCCATTCGGCGTTTCTGGCGGCGCCGCTGGGAGCGTCGAACGACAAGTTTTTTGTAGACCAGGGAAATGCTTCGTTCACAGGTAGCAGCGTCTCGGTGTTTGACGACACCGACGGCACCAACGTGACCGTGATCGCCGACATCCCCGGGGCGAGCACTTCGCTGGCGCTGAGCAGTGCCGACCGGCTGTACGTCGGCGTCGGTTTTGGACCCCAGAGCGGCCAACTGCGCAGCTTCGCCGTGGCCGATTTGCAGTCCGCTTACAGCTCCGCGACGCCGCTGGACTGGTCGAGCGGCCAACTGTTCAACAGCGTCGACAACAACAGCGCCTCAGGCTTATTCTTCGACGCCCGGGGCTATCTTTTCGCCGGCGGACCCGATGGCGTCACCGTCTTCGACACGGCCGGAAACAGTAAGCTCTACGACAACAGCGGCTACACCTCCATCACGTACGATCCTTTCAACGATCTGGTGCTGGTGACCGGTTTTGGCGACCAGCAGGGACTGTACTCGGCCTCGATGTTTCAAGTGCCCGAACCCGGCACGCTGGCGCTGGCCGCGATCGCCTTACTTCCGTTGGCGCGGAGGAAACGGCGACGCTACCACGGTGTCGGCAGTGACGCTTCACAACAAGGTGCGTAGGCGAGGCGCGCGGCGATGCAGCGTCTCAGGTCCTCGCTTACGCGTCGGGTTATGACGGTCTTGCGCCGCGTTGACAACTGTCGCGGCCCTGGGTTCCAATCGGGGTAGCTATGACATCTCCGCATGATCACAACCGCCGGGCTTGGGACGCGCGCGTGCAGTCGTCCGCGCGCTTTACGCGGCCGGCCCCCGACGAAGAGTTTCGCGATCCGCTGGCCGCCGTCGACGCGGCCGGCTGGCTGGGCCCCAGCATTTCCGGCCGGCGCAGTGTTGTGCCTGGCCGCCGGCGGCGGACGCCAAAGCGCAGCTCTATGCGGCCGCCGGCGCCCAAGTGACCGTGGTCGACATCAGCCCGGCGATGCTGGCCGTCGATCGCGAGGTGGCCGCCGAGCGCGGGCTGGCGGTGCGCACGGTCGAAGCTTCGATGGACAATCTCTCGGCGCTCGCGCCGGCCGGCTTCGACATCGTCATTCAACCGGTCAGCACCTGCTATGTGGCCGACGTGCTGGAAGTCTACCGCCAGGTGGCCCGGGTCGTCGTGCCCGAGGGGCTCTACGTCAGTCAGCACAAGCAACCGGCGAGTTTGCAGGCGGCGGTGAAACCAACGGCCGCGGGCTACGAATTGGTCGAGCCCTATTATCGGCGCGGTCCGTTGCCGCCGGTCGCCGGCAGCTCGCATCGCGAAGCCGGCACCCTCGAGTATTTGCATCGCTGGGAAGAGTTGCTGGGTGGCATGTGCCGCGCGGGGTTTGTGATCGAAGACCTCGTCGAGCCGCTGCATGCCGACGAAGAGGCCGCCGTGGGCAGCTTCGGTCATCGCAGCCGCTACGTGGCTCCCTATGTGCGCGTCAAGGCCCGGCGGCGCGGCGGGCCAGCCGGCGGTGCCGAGTCGGCGAAAGTCTGGCTCCCCTGAGACGAAGCGGCGGAGGCGAAACGACGCCCGCGCTGCGATTTTCGAGCCGTTGCATTCCCCCTCCGGCTCGATCAAGATAGACGGACTACGCCCGCGAGCGTTCGACCCCTCTGTGCCGTCCCTGCCGAGGAAGCTTTAGAGCGTGACCCACCCAGCGATCCAGGAAATCGTCGCGGTCTTCGGCCAGCCCGTGGCCGGCAATCCGACGCAATACATGATGGAAAAGGCGTTTGCGGCGCTGGGCCTCGACTGGCGCGTACCTGACGCTGGAAGTGGCGCCCGAGGTGTTGGGCGACGCGGTCCGCGGCCTGCGGGCCATGGGCTTTCGCGGCTGCAATCTGACGATACCGCACAAGGTGGCGGTGATCCCGTTTCTCGATCGCACCAGCGAAGCCGCCACGCTGATGGGCGCCGTCAATTGCGTGAACCGGGTGGGCGACGAACTGGTGGGCGAAAACACCGATGGCAAGGGTTTTGTCCAGTCGCTACGCGAAGTGATGGACCCGGCCGGCAAGAACGTCGTGCTGCTCGGCGCCGGCGGCGCCGCCCGGGCCATCGGCGTGGAAATCGGCCTGGCTGGCGCAGGCCGCCATCACGGTCGTCAATCGCGGCGAAGCGCGCGGCGGCGAGTTGGCCACCCTGCTGAACGACAAGGTGAACGTGCCCACTCAGTTCGTGCACTGGGAAGGCGACTACCAGGTCCCCGCCGAGGCCGAAGTCGTGATCAATGCCACCTCGATCGGCCTCGGCGACGCCGACGCCCGCGTGCCGCTCGACACCGGCACGCTGGAATCGGACATGGTCGTGGCCGACGTGATTTTCAATCCGCCCGAGACGCGACTGCTCCGCGACGCCAAGGCCCGCGGTTGCCAGACGCTCGACGGGCTGGGCATGCTGGTGAACCAGGCCGTGATCGGATTTCACATCTGGACCGGCCGCGAGGCCAACCCCCAGGTGATGCGCGAGGCCCTCGAAGAGTTCTTGGAAATCTGACCCGGCCCGTCGCGCGATCGCCTGCTCGGCTTGGCCCACCCTGAACCCATACCGCAGAGGACACAACTGACGATGCGACGAACGTGGCGGATGCTGGCTGTGTGGTGTGTGGCCCTCGGGTGTGCCTTCCCGTTGACTTCCGCGGCCGGCGCCGATCGTGCGCCCGCCGGCAACAAGTTATTTCTCGCCGATTCGCTGGCCGGCTGGGAATACGGACCCGAACCGCCGGCTCACTGGATCATCAGCGACGGACGCCTCTCGGGGAATTCGCTGTCCACGCCGCTGTTGTCCGGCTGGACCATGGGCGACTTCGAGCTGCGGCTCCAGTGGTCGGTCAATTCGGCCGGCGCCTGGACGATCGGCTTGCCCGACGTGCCGGCCGGCGTCGGCTTGCAGCTTGTGCTCAAAGAAGGAGAAGGCTGCGGCGCCATTCGCGACGGCGACGCGACATTGGCCGACGGGGCCGCGATCTCCGCCGCCAGCGAGGGCGAATTGCACTCGGCCGACATTCGCCGCTCGGCCCGCACGCTCAGCGTGATCGTCGACGGACGCGTGGTGAGCGACGCGGCGATCGATCCGAACCGTCGCTTCGGCCTGTCGCTGGCCGTGCCCGCGGGCGAAGCCTCGCTCCTCGACATGCGGCTCGAAGAACCGCGCGGCAATCCACTGTTCAACGGCAAGAATCTCGACGGCTGGCACGTCAACAATAATCGGGGCAACTGGAAGGTCGACCACGGCGACATCATCCCCACGTTCCACACCGGCCTGCATTACCTCCGCACCGACCGCGAGTACGCGAATTTCACCTGGGCCTTCGAGTACACGATCTCCAAAGGGGGCAACTCCGGCGTCGCCATTCGCACCGCCACCGACGGCTGGCCCTCGGGCGACGGCATGGAACTGCAGATTCTCGATCGCCCGGGCCTGGTCAAGGACAGCACCATGGCCATCTACGGCAACCTGCCCCCCTTGACCCGAGCCGACAAGTCGGGCGAGTGGAACCGGGTGGTAATCAAAGCCGACGGCCGCATGGTCACGGCTTGGGTCAACGGCGAGCTGGTGCAGCAAGTTAACACCGCCACGCTCCCCGAAGTGAAACACCGGCACCTGAAGGGCTGGGTCGGCGTGCAGGATCACGGCGGCAAAGTCCGCTTCCGCGAAATCTATCTGCTCGAAGCCCCCGACGGGCTCGGCCTCGACGCCTGGTACAAAAAGGCGTCCGAGACGGGGCCGTACCTGGTGCTCGACCGGCTGATGAACACTGAACGCTTGTCGCGCGCCGACGGGCTCACCTCCGGAGCCGTCAGCAAGACGACGGCCAAAGGGGGCGAGCAGGTGCTGGCCGAATTGACCGGCCCGGGGGCCCTGGTCCGATTGTGGCAGGAGTTTCCGGCCGGGCGGCTGGCGTTCTACTTCGACGGCGAAGATACGCCGCGGATCGAGTGCGCGGCCGAGCACGTCTTCGATCACGTCCCCGGCGTAGCGCACGAGGAGGCCCCGGCGCTCATGTGCCTGCCGTATGCCAAGAGCCTGAAGATCGTCGCGACCGACCCGCTCGACGTCCGCTATCAACTCAACTACGTCACGTTTCCCGACGGCGTGCCCGTGGAAAGCTACTCGCTGGCGCGGCCCGGCATTCCTCGCGGCATGCTGCCGGCGATCTCGTATCGTCATCAGGGCGTCACGGGGGGCAAACTCCGCGAAGCCGAGATCTACGAACGGATCAACACCGAGCCGCGCACGATCGAGCCCGGCACGAGCGTGGAGCTGGCCCACTTGGACGGCGCCGGCATCGTTAACTGGGTGCGGTTAAACACGACCCAGTCGACGTTGGAGAACGACGACCTGTGGGTCGAGGTCAGCATTGACGGCGAGTCGATTCCCGCCATCGCGGCTCCGGCCCGGTTTTTGTTCCCCGCGTTTACCGCCGGCTCGTCGCGCGATTTCGACACGATGGTCGTGACGCGGCAGGATGGCTATGCCCACATGCTGGCCATGCCCTATGGCAACGGCATCACGATCGCGGCTCGCAACCGGGGCGAAAAGCCGCTCGAAAACGTGTCCATCTCCATGTCGCTCGATCGGGCCACCGACGCCAATCGAGCCGAGTATGCCTCGCGAATGCGATTACGCGGCATTTACCAGCCGACCGACGCCCCGGGCACGGCGCTGGTTCGGCAGCGCGGCAACGGACGCTGGGTGTCGCTGGTTTATGACGAACCCCAGGACGCCACCACCGGCGTCGCCTCGCTGGTGGTCGACGGCCGCGAGCAGGACGGCTGGACGATGGAAGATCTCGATCCGCTGTGGGGCCGCCCCGGCGAGGGACAGAGCTACTATTCCGCCTTGGCCGGCTGCCAGGAGCGCCTCGGTTGGCGCTATTTCGTGCTGGAACCGGTCAGCTTCAGCCGCTCGATCAAGTTGGAAGCCACCGGCGACAAGCTCGGCCCGCGACTGGCACTGTTCTATCTGAAGACCGAGTAGCGTCTGCGATCTTCACCCGACGCGCAAGAGCGCAACCGCGGACCGGCCGATGCCGCGTCGCCACGCCGCCCGCTCGCGCTTCGGGTTGTGATCGTCCGTACGCTATTGCTGAAGCGCGCTGATCTGCGCGGCGGACTTCGGCGCCGTCATCACCTGCGTCAGCCCGGTCAGCAGGGCCTGGGCCGGCGGAATGAACGCCGCCGGGTCGCGGCTCCAAAAGTTGACCGATACCGGCACGCCGTTGACCGTGGCCGGTATGTGCATGCTCGATTTGGCGCCACGGCGGCGCATCATTTCCACCAGCTTGCCGTGCGCCTCGGACAGATCGTTCAGCACGACCGGCTTGCCGCCGGTGATCATGTCGGTGAGCGATTCTCCCTCGGCGTCAAACGGTTCGTACGGGCTTAAAATCGTCTCGGGGATCGGCTCTCCTTCGCGCACCGACATCGACATCAGCCGGAGCACTTCCTTGCCCGTGTTGGACTTCGACTTGGCGGCGCTCGACACGGGTCCGAACAGCTCGACGAGCCTGCCGTCTTGCAATGCCGTAACGCAAACGCGGTCGATTTGCGGCACGAGCGTGCGCAGGCCGATGCTGAACTGCGAGAAGATGCCCGGTTCGACCAGGGCCATGTAGGCGCCGACCTTGACGTTGTCGTCCGGCTGACCGCCGGTGGCCGCCAGAATGGTCTTGAAGTCGTCGAGCCGCGAGCGAGTCGGCCGCGGACCCTTCGACAGGTCTTCGTGGGCCGAGGCCATCTCGAAGAACCCGATCATCATTTCCTCGAACATCTGATCGCCGAAACGGACCGCCTTCGCTGGATCGGGATTGTTCAGGTTGTCGGGCGAATTGTCGAAAGTGCCGTAACAATTCAGTCGCGTGCCGGCGGGCATCAGCTTTGGTTCGGCCAGCCGATACAACGTCTGCCAGCCGTAGTCGAAGCGCGGCACGTTGAGCAATGTTTCGCTGCGCCCGTCGGGATAGACGGCCTCGAAGCGAAACGCCTTGCCGCGGGCGTGCATGTGCGGGAACAACGACAAGAGCTGCGAGTCCTCGAGAAAGATGTACCGCGATTGCACTTCGAAGGCCGGATCGTCCGGCGGTATCTGGAACACGAAGTTCGGGGCGCTGTTGATCCGCACTTCCTGCCGCACGTCGGCCGGATCGGCGAAGACGAAACCGCAGTAACTCTGGTCGTGCTGCACCGAACCGTTCGGCGTGTAATGGGCCTGAAACACCAGTCGCGAGCCGGCCGGGACGAAACGGGCCATGCCCTTCGGAAGCGGTTCCATTCGCAGGCCCGGCGCGTACGCCCAGAGAAAGTCGTTGCCCGCGCCGATCCCGCCGCTCAGCGCTCCGCCCGGGGGCGCGACCAGCAGCATCAGATGGTGCACGACCGCGCGGTTGCCGGGCGCAGCTCGATCTCGGAGATCCACTTGTCTTCCTTCCAGCCGGGATCGACGAAGAAATACTGATAATCCACCACGCCGGTGGCCGGCACCTCGAATGGCACCTCGTCGGTCATGAAGACCACCTGGTCCGGCTCCGAGATGTTCCAGCCTTCGTAGAACTCCGGCTGGGGCGGCATGTCGTCGAGATTGCCCTCGGGCACGCCGGCCGCCACCCAGCGGGAGATCGTCGCCAGTTCTTCGCCGCTGAGCCGGGCCTCGTTGAGGAATTTGCCGTGCTGGGGGTCGGCATGCCAGGGGGGCATCCGCTTTTGCTCGACCACTTCATCGATCATCGAGGCCCAACCGGCCACGTCCTCGTAGCTGGTCAGCGTGAACGGGCCGATTTGCCCTTTGCGGTGACACTCCACGCAGTAATTGTTGAGGATTGGCGCGACGTGCTTGGTATACGTCACTTCGCTGTCGGCCAGCGGCTCCAGATCGCGGCCGATCAGGCAACCGGGGGCGTCGGTTTCGACGGTGGCAACCTCCTTGCCGGCCAGAACCGCGTCGAGCGCGTCGGCCAGCTCGCGGTGTTCGGGGGCCGGACGATAGTAGCTGGCGTTGCCTTGAAAGCCGTATTGATCGTCGATGCGGCCTCGGTAGCGAATCTTTCGCTGGGCGTCGAGCACGATCACTTCGGGTGTGCGCGTGGCGCCCACCTGGTCGGCGACCACCTGCTTCAGATCCTTGAGCATCGGAAACGAGACGTCGTAGTTGCGCACGAACGCCCCGATTTCGGTCATGCCGTCCTGGCGGTTGGCGTTGATGCCGAGGAAAGTGACATCCTGCGGCTCATATTGTTCGGCCAGTTTCACGAGCGTGGGAACGTACAACCTGGCCAGCGGGCACTCCGTGCCCAGAAAGGCCAGTACGACGGCTTTCTTTTCGCCCAGCTTGGCGAGCGAGTAGGGCTGCCCCTGAAAGTCCTGGAGCGTGAAGTCATCGACCGGGGTGCCGATCGCCACTTTCGGCGCCCGCGGCGGCGCGCGTTACGAGAAAAGCCAACATCAACACCGCCAGCACGGCCAACCGTCGCATGGGAGAGCTCCCGAAAAAAGAACGCGAGACGTTTGTGAAGCGACCTGGTGCTCGTCGTGGGTGCAAATCTCAGCATACCCGTCGTACGCACTCGAACAACAGAAAGTGCGCTTAAGACGCGATGATTTTCGGCTGGCTGAGTGCGCGCGTAACGATTGGCGAAAACTGGCAAGCGGCGCAGCTTTCACCTCTTGCGCAGCCGGTCAGATGGGACACGGCCGTGGCACTCGCGCGTGGCGGAGCCGCCCGGCTGCTACGAGATGGCCCGGGAGAATTCCGACGTATCGTTGAACGGGTCAGTCGCGGTGGCCGTGATGTACTGGGCGCTGGGGCTCGGTGCCGAGCCGACGAAATCGAATGTGGCCACGCCTGATGCGTCGGTGGTCACGTCCCGCGAACCGAGGTACTCCTTGCCGGAAGCATCGTTCTGGTCGCTGGCGAAGAACTGGATCACAAACATGCTGTTGGCCCAGGCGGACAGCGTTCCCGACACTTCGATGTTGGAAGTAGTCCGCTGGACGGAAGTCAGCACCGGTGCCGCCAGGTTCCGATTGGCCCCCGCCGCCAGGTCGATTCCCAGTCCGCCATTCGAGTAAATCGCGTTCTGGCTGATTTCGTTGCCATCGCCAGACGCGACCGACACGCCGTCGCCGGCATTGAAGGCGATGCGGTTCGCCGTGCTCGTATCGGTCGCCGCGGTGTCGGCCTTGCTGGAGATAAACATCCGCTGGGAGACGAGAGCTGGCCACGCGCCGATGACGTTGTCAGAACCGCCCGAAATCAAAATGCCGTTCGCTCCGTTGCCCAAATCCACGTCGCCCGTGATGTCGGTGCCGATGTAGCTGCCCATCACCTGGTTGTCGCGCGTGTCCTGCAGTTCGATGCCGTTTCCCAGGTTGCCGCTGATGATGTTGCGCAGCTCCTGGTCCGACGAGCCGATAACGTTCGAGTACGTACCCGATGCCACGAGCACTCCGGCGCCGGCGTTACCGAACGCCGTCGTGGCGTCAATGTTCGTGCCGATGTAGCTGAAGCTTACCTGGATATTGTGCGCACCACCCAGAATGGCCACGCCGTTGCCGCCGTTGGCCGAAATCGTGTTGTGCGGGATGACGTTGAACGTGGGCTGCGGTCCACCGATTTCAATGTCCTGCGCCGAGCCGCTGACTTCGATGCCATTGTCCTTGTTGCCCATCTCCAAATCGGCGTCGGTGTTCAAGCCGACGATGTTTCCGGCCACGCGCACGTCGCGGGCCGAGCCGGAGATGTCGATCCCGTCGTCACCGTTTTCCGAAACGACATTCGTGCGAATCAGAATGTTGCCGCCCGTCGAGGTGATCAGCATGCCGTCCAGCGTATTGCCGAAGGTCGTGGCGTCGCTGAAGGCCGCGATGCCGCAGAAGGTGTTGTACGAGGTGAAATAGCTGGCCGTGTCCTGCACCACGATGCCGTTCTGGCCGTTGGCCGAGTCGACGTTACCCAGTGGAATGGGGCCGCCCATGGTCGTGTGGGCCGAATCGCCTTCGACGAGCACGCCGTTCTTGGCGTTGCCCACCCGGGTGTTGTTGTCGGCGCCCATGCCGAAGAAATTGGCCTGAATCGTCGTGTTGTCGGCGTTCGTGACCCGCAATCCGTTGCCGCCGTTGCCGTCGATGACGTTATAAAAGACGAACGGGTTTTGGTCGAAATTGCAGCCGATGAGCGAATTGTTGTCGGCGTCTTCGATGGCCACGCCGTCCAGCGTGTTGCCCAGCGCACTGTTGCCCGTGGCGTCGGTGCCGATGAAGTTGCCGCTGAGCTGGTTTTCAGTCGCACCGCCGCTGATCAGCACACCGTTGGCGTCGTTGCCGGAAATCAAGTTGCCCTGCGGCGGCCGTATGTAGACGCCGTTCGTCGGGTCGTTGCCGCCGGTGTCTTCGCCGCCGATCAAGTTAGTTGAGGTACCCGACGTCAGCAGAATGCCACTGGCCGCGTTACCCAGGTCAACCGTGCCGGTTGCGTCCGTGCCGATGTTGTTCTCCTGGATCGTGTTGTTGCCGCCTCCGGACAGGCGGATGCCGTTGCCGCCGTTGCCGCTGACGACGTTCGACGTGATGGTGGCGCCGGACGAACTGTTCAGCTCCAGGCCATTGCCACTATTGGCGGCGGCGGTCGTTCCATCGAGTGCCACGCCGATGTAATTCCCCGTGACCTGCATGTTGTCGCTGCTGTTGAGCGCCACGCCGGCCCCTGCGGCATCGACCAGGGCCAGTGCCTGCAGGACGGATCCGTCGGCCGAGTCGAACTCCAATCCGCTGAAGTGGCTGAAGTCGATCTCCAACACCGGTGCGTCGGTGTACCCTGTCGCGGTGGTGCCGTCGATGTCCACCTCGTCGGTGATGGCCGGCAGGGCGCTTTCCAGCGTGATCGTGCCGGCGACGGTGAAATCGATGGTGTCGGCTTCGACACTGCTGTTGGCGTCGATGATCGCCTGACGGAGCGACCCTTCCCCAGCGTCAGCGAGATTCGTCACGGAATAGGTAGCTAACAGCGCGCGATCTTCGAGCGGCTCCACGCAGAATCGTCGCCTGCCGGCTCGGTGCGTCGAATCGCGATGCTTGGAGTGCGCACGAAAGAACGGCAACATAGTTCAGTCCCGGGGCGAGATGAAATCGGTGGGCGAACGAGGTGGGCGAGCCGGAGGGGCCGATCGGAGGGCTGATAATGTTTCGGTCGGCAGTTTTCCGAGAGGGTCTTTCGCGAAACCCTCCTAAAATGTGGTCCTTGCCGGGTCTCTGTAAACGCCTCTGCTGGCGAAGTTTGCTAGCTTCGGGCCAAGTGTTCCCGGCCCCGGGCGGCCGCGCCGCGCCGGGGAGTCGCCCCCGTGGCGGAGCGATTTGGCGAATTGGAGTTGGCGGCCGTTGACACTTTTTTGTAAATGCCTTAACAT
This sequence comes from uncultured Planctomycetota bacterium, assembly GCA_963711515.1. Taxonomy (GTDB): domain Bacteria; phylum Planctomycetota; class Planctomycetia; order Pirellulales; family PALSA-1355; genus CAVQEL01. The sequence goes on from CAVQEL010000027.1 coordinate 277,360, forward strand.
CCACGGTTTGCCCACAGGGTAATGTGGGTCGTATAAGTGTCAGCCAACAGGCCCTCGATCTGCTGCGGGGGCCTTTTTACGCGTTGGGGAAGCAAACGTGGCGGGTCATTCACAGGAAATCATTCGCATCCGGATGGAGGCGTACGACCATTCGGTGCTGGATCAAAGCGCCGCGGAGATCGTCGATACGGCCAAACGGACCAATTCGGAGGTGCACGGCCCGATTCCGCTCCCCACGCGGATCGAGCGCTATACGGTGCTTTCCAGCCCGCACATCGACCGCAAGGCGCGGCAGCAGTTCGAGATTCGCACGCACAAGCGACTGATCGACATCGTGCAGGCCACGGCCAAGACGATCGAAGCATTGAACAAGCTGAGCCTGCCGGCGGGCGTGGACATTAAGATCAAGGCCTCGAGGCAGGCACTAGACCAATCAGGGAATAGGCGGGGAAACGACATTCGACGATTGACGCGGCCCGGCCGCACCCGGACAAAGCCTTTGTCGGGTGATTGGCCCCGCGGCCGCGAAACCTTACCTGGAAGCTCCTATGCACTGGAAGCTCGGCGGGTAAAGCCCGGCCCTTGGCGGTCGTGACTACTCGCGGGCAACCGACCACAGGAAACGAACTGCGATGGCTATCGGACTACTCGGCCGCAAGGTCGGGATGACGCAAGTATTTGACGAAAGCGGCAACGTGGTGCCGGTGACCGTGATTGAAGCCGGTCCCTGTCACGTGCTGCAAGTTCGCACGCTCCAGCGTGATGGTTACGAGGCCGTACAGTTGGGCTTCGAGGACATGCCTCGCCGCCTGGCCGCCCGCAGCATCCGTGGTCACGTTGCCAAGCTTGACAGCAAGCGCTCGAAGACCCGCGTCAAGTCGGGGATCGAGCCTCTCGCGAAGGCCGACTGCGAGCCGCAGCGCCTGGTCCGCGAGTTTCGCGGCTCGATCGACGGCGTGGAAGTCGGCCAAACGATCGACGTCAGCCAGTTCAGCGAAGTGAAGCGCGTGGACGTGGTTGGCACGACCAAGGGGCGCGGCACCGCCGGCGTCATGGTCCGCCACAATTACAAGGGCCAGCGGGCTTCGCACGGCGTGAAGAAAGTGCATCGCCACGCGGGCTCGATCGGCCAGAGCCAGTTTCCCGGCCGCGTGCCCAAGGGGCGCCGCATGGCCGGCCGCTACGGCAACGAGCGGAGCACGATGCGCAATGTCATGCTCGTGCGGGTGGATTCGGAGAACAACCTGCTGCTGGTCAGAGGAGCCGTACCCGGCCCCAACGGCGGCTACGTGATGATCAAAGAGACGAACAAGCTGTAAGGCAAACGCGATGGCAAGTTTGACCATTTACGACCGGACCGGCAAATCGGTGGGCAAGTACGACATCGCGCCGGCCGACCTGGCGCCGCGCATCAACAAGCAGTTGTTGCACGACGTGGTCGTCATGTATCAGTCGAACCTGCGCCAGGGCACGGTCCGCACCAAGAGCCGCGCCGAAGTGGCCGGCACCACCAAGAAGATGTATCGCCAGAAGGGCACCGGCAACGCCCGGGCCGGCTCGCGCCGCAGCGGCATCCGCCGCGGCGGCGGACACATTTTCGCCAAGCGCCCGCGCGATTGGACCTACCGGCTGCCCCGCAAGGCCGTGCAACTGGCCACGCGAATGGCGCTGGCGGCCAAGCTGCGCGACGACGAGATCACGCTGATCGACGACTTGAAGTTCGAGGCCCCCAAAACCAAGGACATGGCCGCGATCCTCAAGGCGCTGAAGCTTTCGGGCGACAGCCTGCTGGTCGCGACGGCCGAACACGACGCGAACGTTTACAAAAGCGCCCGCAACATCGATCGGGTGACGGTCGCCCCGGTGTCGGGGCTCAACGCCCTGGTGCTGTTGCAGCCCAAGCGCGTGCTGATGACCACTGCGGCGCTCGAGGCCGTGCGAGCCAAGGGCAGCCGCGCGGCGGCCGCCGGAGCGTAGTTAAGGAACCGATGGCGATGGCCGCTGAAACCACCCGTGCACCCGCTGGAATCGTGCTGGAACCGCATCAGGTGATCCTGCGACCGCTGGTCACTGAAAAGGGGATGCACCGCTCGACGCGCAACAACGCCTACGCGTTTGAAGTGAGCCGGCTGGCGACCAAGGCCGACGTGCGGCGGGCCGTGGAAGAACTGTTCAACGTGAAGGTGTTGCGCGTGCACACGCAAAATCGCAAGGGCAAGCCCCGGCGAACGCGTTTCAGCTCCGGCTACACCAAGGACTGGAAGAAGGCGATCGTTACGCTGCACTCGGAGCACCGCATCGACTTCTTTTAGTCGAGGACGCGCGGCGGGCCGCTGTTTGCGAGCCGCCACCGCCCCAACCGAAAGACAACACAATCATGGGCATTCGACGATACAAACCGACTACTGCCGGCAGGCGCGGAGCCTCGGTCAGCGACTTTGCCGACCTGACCAAGGGCGCGAAGCCCGAGAAAAGCCTGTTGGCGCCCAAGCGCAAAACCGGCGGCCGTAACAACCAGGGGCGCATTACGTCCCGGCACCGTGGCGGCGGGCACAAGCAGCGCTATCGGTTAATCGACTTTCGCCGCAACAAAGACGGTGTGCCGGCCCGCGTGAATAGCGTCGAGTACGATCCGAATCGCAGTGCCCGGATCGCGCTGTTGCACTACGTCGACGGCGAAAAGCGTTACATCCTGGCCCCCAACGGACTCGTGCGAGGTGACGAGGTAATTAGCGGCGCGGACGCGCCGCCGTCGGTCGGCAACAGCCTTCCGCTGCGAAACATCCCGCTGGGCATGACCATTCACAATATCGAGTTGCAGCCGGGCCGCGGCGGCGTTTTGTGCCGCTCGGCCGGCACCAGCGCCACGCTGGCCGCCCGCGAGGCCGATTGGGCCCAGATCAATCTGCCCAGCGGCGAAATCCGCCGCGTCCCCTCGGCCTGCCGAGCCACGGTCGGCGCGATCGGCAATTCGGATCATGACGCGGTCGTCATCGGCAAGGCCGGGCGCAATCGCTGGCGCGGTCGCCGCCCGCACGTCCGCGGCACGTCGATGAACCCGACCGATCATCCGCACGGCGGCGGCGAAGGCCGCACCAAGGGCGGTCGCCATCCGGTGAGCCCCACCGGCAAAAGCGCCAAGGGCGGAGGCACCCGCAAGCATCGCAAGCCGTCGAACGCCGCGATCGTGCGCCGCCGCCGTTCGCGCCGCTACGGCTTGCTGAAGATCATTTGAACCCGGCATCAACAAGGTTGCCTTAACCCGACCGCCTCAACCCGACATCAAAACCCAGGAAAACACCCGCACCTAACCGAGTCTCCGGCAGGCAATCGTCATGGGAAGATCGTTAAAAAAAGGCCCGTTCGTCACTCCGAAGCTGTTTCAGAAGGTCGAACGGATGACGGCCGACGGCCGCAAGGACCCCATCAAGACCTGGGCCCGGGCCTGCACGATCGTGCCGGAGTTCGTGGGACACACGTTCATGGTGCACAACGGCAAGCTGCACATCAAAGTCTTCATCACCGAAGACATGGTGGGACACAAGCTCGGCGAGTTCGCTCCCACGCGAACGTTCCGCGGGCACGGCGGCAAGGGCGGCAAGAGATAAGAGACTGTTTTAAAACCTCAAGGGGCGTCGGCGTGTGCCACTGCTGGCTTGTCCAGCAGTGCAGAACGACGCAGTAAATACTGCTGGACAAGCCGGCAATGGAACACGGGCGGCGAGAAATAACTCGGAAGGTACCGGCCGACGACGCGAGCGTCCCGGCGACAAACTGTAGGTGATCGCGATGGCTTACACGGCCGTTCATCGGTTTGCTCGGATCAGTGCCCGCAAGGTGCGGCCGCTGGCCGACTTGATTCGCGGCAAGCACGCCGACGAGGCGCTGGACCTGCTGCGCTACCAGCCGCAGCGCGCGTGCGCGGCTGCTGGAGAAGGTGCTCAAAAGCGCCCTGGGCAACGCCGAGGACCGCCGGGCTCCCAACGTCAGCGAGCTGGTGGTGGTCGACGCCCGGGTGGACGGCGGGCCGATGTTCAAGCGGATTCGGCCCCGGGCCCGCGGCATGGCATTCATGATCAAAAAGCGGATGGCGCACATTCGGGTCTCGGTGGACACGGTGGCCTGAGTGGCCCTCACGAGAGTGAAATAACCAAATTCATCCGGTGCACCAGGCCGGCACAAGAAGCGAGCCAGAAACATGGGTCAAAAAGTCAATCCAACCGGTTTTCGCACCGGCATCATGGTGGGCTGGAAGAGCCGCTGGTATGCCCCCAAGCAGGAGTTTTCCAACCTGCTGATCGAGGACCACAAGCTGCGCGCCTTCATCAAGGGCAAGTACCGCTTCGCCGGCATTCCCAAGGTCGAGATCGAGCGGACCCGCGACGAAGTGAAGGTCATTTTGTACACGGCCCGGCCGGGCATCATCATCGGCCGCAAGGGACAAGAGGTCGAACGCCTGCAGGACGAACTGCAAAACCTGATCGGCCGGCGGATCAACATCAAGATCGAGGAAATCTCGCGGCCCGAGATTTACGCCCAACTCGTGGCCGAGGACATCGCCGAGCAACTGTCCAAACGCGCCAGCTTCCGCCGCTGCATGAAGCGGGCCATGGAGACCACCATGGAAGCCGGCGCCAAGGGAATCAAGATTCAACTGGCCGGACGACTGGGCGGTTCGGAAATGGCGCGCCGCGAAAAGGCGATCGCCGGCTCGATTCCGCTTTCCACGCTGCGGGCCAAAATCGATTACGGGTTTACCGAAGCCATGACCCCGCAGGGACACATCGGAGTCCAGGTGTGGGTCAACCAAGGCATGTATCAAGAGGACGAGACCGATGGCGTTGATGCCCAAGAGGGTCAAGCACCGAAAAAGCCAAAGAGGACGTATAAAAGGTAAGGCCACGCGAGGCAACCGCGTCGTCTTCGGCGATTTTGGCCTGCAAGCCACGCAGGGCGGCTGGGTCAGCGCGCAGACGATCGAGGCTGGCCGCATCGCCGCCGCGCAATACCTGCGCAGCGAAGGTCGCCTCTACATCCGCGTGTTCCCGCACAAATCGATCACGTCCATCCCCTTGGAAACCCGCATGGGCAAGGGAAAGGGCGAACCGGAATACTGGGCCGCCGTCGTGCGGCCCGGCACCGTGCTGTACGAAATCTCCGGCGTCAGCGAGGAAGCGGCCCGGATGTGCTTCACGCGGCTGGCGCACAAGATGCCGGTGCGTGTGCGTTTTATCCGGCGGAGCAAGACGACGAGTCCAGTACATGCACATA
>CAVQEL010000028.1:0-195437 GCA_963711515.1 uncultured Planctomycetota bacterium
TGATTATTCTGGCGGGGTTGCTGGGCGGATTTATTCTCAATTTCATGCCCTGCGTGCTGCCGGTCATCGGGCTCAAAGTTCTCTCCTTCGCCGAACAGGCGGGGCGAAGCCGGGCCCAGATCCTGACACTCAACGTCTGGTATTCGCTGGGGACGTTCACGGTGTTCATGGTGCTGGCCACGTTGGCCACGGCGGTGAGTTGGGGATTGTCCGAAAGCAACTTGGGTTGGGGCGAACAATTCAGCTCCACCTGGTTCAACATCGTGATGGTCGGCATCGTGTTCGTCGATGGCGCTGAGCTTCCTGGGCGTGTGGGAGATTCCCATTCCCGGTTTCGTCGGCAGCGGCAAGGCCAACGAACTGGCCGCCCGCGAGGGAGTCGTCGGCGCATTTGCCAAGGGCGTATTGGCCACCATGCTGGCCACGCCGTGCAGCGGGCCGGCCTGGGACCGGTCTTCGGCTATACGCTCAATCAGCCGCCGTCGATCACGTATCTGCTGTTCTACTGCATCGCCCTGGGCATGTCGGCTCCGTACCTGCTGATCGGCGCCTTTCCGCACTTGATCCGGTTTTTGCCCAAGCCCGGGGCGTGGATGGACACGTTCAAGCAACTGATGGGCTTCGTGCTGCTGGGCACCGTGGTGTTTCTATTCAGCTTCATGGACCGCGATTACTTGGTCCCCACGTTTGCCATGATGGTCGGGCTTGTGGGCGGCCTGCTGGTGGATCGGCCGCACGTCGCTGACCGAGGCGCTGGGTCGCAAGCTGCTGGCCTGGGGACAGGGGGCGCGTTTGCCGCGGTGGTGGCGGTCGCGGCCTTCACCGGGCTGGTGCCGCACGAATCGATCATTCCCTGGCAGCCGTTCTCGCAGCGCGAGCTGACCCGGCTGAAGGAGACCGGCAACACGGTGCTGGTGGATTTCACGGCCGACTGGTGCTTGACCTGCAAGGCCAACCTGTTGTTTGCCATCGAGACCGACGAAGTCCGCGAGGCGATCGCCCAGAACAAGATCGTGCCCCTGCTGGCCGACTACACCGAAAGCCCGCCCGAGATCAAGGACACGCTGGAGTCGCTCCAGAGCAAGTCGATTCCGCTGTTGGCCATCTACCCGGCCGACCGGCCGAATCAGCCGATCGTGCTGCGCGACGTGATCACCAAGAGTCAGTTGCTCAAGGCGATCGAACAGGCAGGGCCCTCGAAGGACTCGAAGCTGACCGCGGCGCGGTAAAGTCGCGGGACTACGCCGCGGGATTACGCCGCGCAGATAGCGCCGCGAATGGGCGGCGGGGAAGCGAGCACGATGTGCGATACGCTGGCCATCGTCGACTCCACCGGCGTGCTGTTCGCTAAGAACTCGGATCGCGACCCCAACGAAGCGCAGCTATCTCGATTGGCATCCCCGCCGGCAGCACGACCCAGCCGCGCCGCTGAAGTGCACCTGGATCGAAATCCCGCAGGTCGCTGAAACGAATGCGGTATTGCTTAGCCGCCCCTACTGGATCTGGGGGGCCGAAATGGGGACCAACGAACACGGCGTCACGATCGGCAACGAAGCCGTGTTTACGCGCGAGAAGGTCGCCGCCAGCGGGCTGACTGGCATGGATCTGATCCGGCTGGCGCTCGAGCGAGCCGCGTCGGCCGAGGAGGCCGTGCGGGTCATCGTGGCGCTGATCGAGCAGCTTCGGCGCAGGGAGGCCTTTGTAGCCTCGAGCGGAAGGGCTTCGTGTATCACAACAGCTTCATCGTGGCGGACCCGCACCGGGCATTCGTGCTGGAGACGGCCGCCCGCGAGCACGCCGTCGAGGAGATTCGCGGGGCCCGCAGCATTTCCAACGGGCTGACGATCCCCGGCTTTGCCGGGCGGCATAGCGACCGGATCAAGACACGCGTGTCGGCCTGCCGGCTGCGCCAGCGCCGCACGCAAGGGTTGGCCGAGCGCAGCGCGTGCGCCGGCCGACTTGATGCGCATCCTGCCGCGACCACGGCGAAAGCTGCGAGCTGGCCGACCTATTCCTGGCTCAACGGCGGACTGGGTGTTCCGTGCGTGCACGCCGGCGGACTGGTGGCCGCTTCGCAAACCGCCGCCTCCTGGGTGGCCGAGTTGCGGCCGGGCGCGATTCGCCACTGGGTGACCGGCACGGCCGCGCCGTGCACGAGTTTGTTCAAACCGGTGGCCGTCGATCGCCCGCTTGACTTGGGGCCAGCTCCCGGCAGCGTGGCCGATGAATCGCTGTGGTGGCGGCATGAGCATCTGCATCGCACGGTGATGCGCGACCCGGCGCGACTCGCCGCCTGCTACCTGGCCGAGCGCGACGCGATCGAAGCGGCGTGGCTGGCCAACCCGCCGGATTCGCACGCCGCGTTCGACGAAGCCGATGTGCTGGAACGGCGCTGGACGCAAGCGGTGCTGGCCGAGACCGTCAGCGACGTGCGTCCCCGATTCGTACAGCGCAGTATTGGGCGAAGCGAACGGCGCGGGCGGGGCTGAGCTGCGGGGCGACCGGAACGCCGTCGAAGAGCGCCGTCGCCGTTGGCTCCGGGCTAAACCACTAACCACTAACCGCTAACCACTTACGAGCTCCGCAATCGGGCGTGCTATCCTTTTAATGCGTCCCTCGTGCAACCAGTCAATTTTCGACGGGAGCTCACCATCATGGCCACCGTGCTGCGGACCGCGGGCGAGAACTTTTGTGTCGTGATGTTCGTCTTCTCGATCGTCGTCGCGATCGCCAACACGATCGCGCGAGCGCGGCACGCCACAGGGGGTTTTCTCCGAACAGCTCTTCCGCTGGTTCGCGCTGTTTGCGATCGGGTTTACCGGGCTGTTCACGTTCGTGGGCCACGTGTTTGCACCGGAACAAACGGCGAAGCTGATTGGCTGGCAGCCGAGCCCCTTTCAGTATGAAGTGGGCATGGCCGACCTGACCGTGGCCGTGTTGGGCATGCTGGCGTTTCGGCGCAATCTCGGCTTTCGCCTGGCCGCCACCGTGGCCGTGGTCTGCTGGCTGGGAGGGGACGCCATCGGCCACGTCCGGCAGATGGTGGTCGCGCACAATTTCGCTCCCGGCAACGCGGGCAGCTGGTTCTGGAGCGACGTGCTGTTCCCGATCGTCATGGTTGCGGCGTACTACCGCAGTTCCCACGCTCACGCGAGCGACCATACGAGAATGGTCGCCGCGGTCTGAATCTACCGGCGGTTTCCGTGACGGCGTTGTTCGTCGCGGCGCCGTCGCCGCTGGCTCCGGGCTAAACGCGTCATCGACCAACCGCCAAGGAGATCGGGCACTCTGGCCCTCAGGCCCAGGCGACGCCGCGGGCGCCGGCGACGGCGCGGCCGATGGTCCAGCTTTCCAGGCCGCAGTCGGCGAGTTGATGGCGAATGCTTTCGGCGAAGTGGGGGCTGACGACCAGCACCAGGCCGATGCCCATGTTGAAGACCCGGTCCATCTCGTCCGGCTCCACCTCGCCCAATCGCTGGAGCCAGCCGAACACCGGCGGAACCTGCCAACTGTCGCGATCGAGCGTGATGCGAATCCCCTCGGGGACGATCCGCTCGAGATTCTCGCACAAGCCGCCGCCGGTGATGTGCGCGATGGCGTGCACGACCTTCTTCACCTTGTAATAGGCGAGCACCCGGCGCACGCAGCGAACGTAGATCCGCGTGGGCTTCAACAAGGCCTCGCCGACGGTCGTGCCGAGCTCTTCCACCTGGGTGTGGGGACTCAAGCTGGCGATCTCGAAGACGATCTTCCGCGCCAGGCTGAAGCCGTTGGAATGCAGGCCGCTGGAGGCGATGCCCAGGACGACGTCGCCGGGCGAGATCGATTTGCCGTCGACCAGCTTGCGGCGTTCGGCCACGCCGACGCAAAAGCCGGCCAGGTCGTAATCGCCGCGGGCGTACAAGTCGGGCATGATCGCGGTTTCGCCCCCCAAGAGCGCACAGTCGGCCTCGAGGCAGCCGCTGGAGATGCCCTCGACGATTTGCTCCAGCAGCGGCGGATCGTCGTGCGACATGGCCACGTAATCGAGGAAGAACAACGGCTCGGCGCCGCAGCAGATGGCGTCGTTGACGCTCATCGCCACCAGGTCGATGCCAACCGTGTTGTGGACGCCCACCAGGTTGGCGACCTTGAGCTTGGTGCCCACGCCGTCGGTGCAGGAAACGAGCACGGGGTCTTCGTAGCGGCGGGCAAACAGGGCGCTAGAGAAGTCGAGCTGAAAGAGGCCGGCAAAGCCGCCGTCGTTGGGGATCACGCGGGGGCTGTAGGTGCGGTGCAGCAAGCGCGGCAGCCGGGCCATGGCCTGGCGATAGACGGCAAGGTCGACGCCGGCATCTTTGTAAGTTGCTTTGGCCATTCAGGTTATCCGCCGCCGAGTGCCGCTTGCGAGAGGAGACGATTCTACGGGCCGCCAGCGCGGATTGTCAAACCGGCGCGGCTCACTCGACAGGAGATGGGGCATGCGCGCATCGTAACCCGAAGCGTGAACGAGGGCGGTATGCAATGCGTGCTCCGCCTCGCTCACGCTTCGGGTTGGGATTAAGACGCCAACCGTCGCTCAGGCCATGCTGACGGTGACGGTCTTGTTCTCGGTGTAGGCCTCCAGGCCTTTTTCGCCCAACTCGCGGCCGATGCCCGACATCTTGAAGCCGCCGAACGGGGCGGCGGTGTCGAACACGTCGTAGCAGTTGACCCAGATGGTGCCGGCCCGGAGCGAGTCGGCGATGCGGTGGGCCTTGCCGATGTCGCGTGTCCAGACGGCCGCGGCCAGACCGTAGAACGTGTTGTTGCCGCGTTCGATCACTTCGTCGACGTCCTTGAACTTGAGGACCGACAGGACGGGGCCGAAGATTTCGTCCTTGGCGATCGACATGTCGTCGGTCACGTCGTCGAACAGCGTGGGCTCGATGAAGTAGCCACGGTCGCCGACGCGCGAGCCGCCGGTGACGCACTTGGCCCCTTCCTTCTTGCCCAGGCCGACGTAGTGCATGATCTTGTCGAACTGCGCCTTGTCGACCTGCGCTCCCTGCTCGGTGGCGGCGTCCAACGGATCGCCGACTTTGCGCTTCTTGTTCATGGCCGCCAGCTTGTCGACCAGTTTGTCGTGCACCTTTTCTTCGACGAACACGCGGCTGCCGGCGCAGCAGCATTGTCCCTGGTTCAGGTACAGCCCCGTGTGCGTGCCGGCGGCGGCGGCGTCCAGATCGGCATCGGCAAAGATGATGTTGGGGCTCTTGCCGCCCAGCTCGAAGGTGAGCCGCTTGAGGGTCTGGCTGGCGTCCTTCATGATGATCTGGGCCGTCTTGTACTCGCCGGTGAAGGCCACCTTGTCGACGCCCGGGTGCTTGACGATGGCCGCGCCGGCCGTGGGGCCGTAGCCGGGCACGACGTTGATCACGCCGTCGGGAATGCCGGCCTTTTGCGCGAGCCGCGCGAGCCGCAGGCAGGTCAGCGGCGTCTGTTCGGCGGGCTTCATCACGATCGTGCAGCCGGCGGCCAGCGCCGGGCCCCATTTCCAGGCCGTCATCAGCAGCGGAAAGTTCCAGGGGATGATCTGGCCGACCACGCCCACCGGTTCGCGCTTGGTGTAGCAGAAGTAATTGCCGCGGATCGGAATCGTCTGGCCGTGAATCTTGTCGGCCCAGCCGGCGTAATAGCGGAGACAGTCGATCGTCAGCGGCAGGTCGCCGTGGCGGGCCTCGCGAATCGGTTTGCCGTTGTCGAGCGTCTCGAGCAACGCCAGCTCGTCGATGTTCTCTTCGATCAGGTCGGCCAGCTTGTTCATCAGCCGGCCGCGCTCGCGGGCGTCCATCGTGCGCCAGGGACCTTTGTCGAACGCCTCGCGGGCGGCCTTCACGGCGGCGTCGACGTCGGCGGCGTCCCCTTCGGCCACCGAGGCGAGCACTTCTTCAGTGGCCGGGTTGATCGTTTCAAAAGTTTTGCCGCTGGCGGCCGGCACCCATTGGCCGCCGATAAAACATTGCGTCTGGCTGATCTTGGGGCCCTTGGCTGGTTTGGTTGCGGTGGCCATGAAAGAACCTCCTTGGAAGGTCTGCGCCTGTGGAGCTTGGAAGATGGCTGGGGAATCGCCCGGCAAGATGCACGTTGCCGCACGCCGCCGCGGGAACCCCGTGCGGTATTGTAGGAGTTTTGCCAAGGGGGCGACAAGCCGGTGCGGAGCAGGTGTGCGGTACGCCAGGCGGGCAGCGCGAGCGCTTGCTACGCCGGCTGGCGCTCGGGGTGCAGGTAGATGAAGCTCTTGCCGAGGCGGCCGCCGTAGTTGCCGGCGGAGATGAGCACCAGGCCGGGGGTCTCGACGGCGGCTTCGATGGCGCGGTGCGTGGCGTCGGCGATGGTGGGCAGATCGTGGCCGTTGATGATCACCTCCATCACGGACGCGACCCCCTCGGGCAGCAAACTGAGGTCGCCCAGCTCGTCGCGGAGCGTGGGGCAGTATTCGGCATAGGTGCTGGCGATCGAAAAGCTGTAGCGGCTGCCGGCTTTCGATCCGCTGGCGGCAATGCCGCCGGGAAAGGGCATGATCACGCCGGGCGTGGCGGCCACGGCCGCGGCGGCCCGTTCGGCGGCCGCCAGGGCGCTATCGACGTCGCGGCCCATGAACCACAGGTTGCCCCCCATCAGCCCGTCGCGATAGCCGAACCGCCGGTCGATGGCAAACTCCCCTCCCAGGATCGGCACGAGCCACACCGGCCGGCCGAAACGCGTGGCTCGCTTTTGATAGCCGTCGCCGAAGAACGCCAGCTTGCGGCCCAGCTTGAAGTAGTCGTCGGAGTGGAGCAGGTTGAAGCAGGCCGCGGTGGGACAGGTGAGCACGTTCTGGCTGATCCGCACCAACAGCGACCGCTCGAGCGCCTCGCGGCGGTCCTTTCGAAATCGCGGGACGTGAAACTGGATGATCGCTCCGCAGCGTCCGTCGGGCGTGGCAAACGATTCGTCGAAGCCCGGGCCGACGTAGCGGTCGAGTCCGGCTTCGCAATCGCACATGATCGTGCTCGAGGCGTTGCCGGTGGCGGCGGCCACGGCGTGGTCGAGCCACGTACGGTCGCGGGCCGTGACAAGAAATTCGGCGTAGATGCTGCGGAACGCCTCGGCGTAGGTATCGTCGACTTCGGCGCGAGAGGTGTTGCCCACGATCGTTTACCGCCCTTTCCCCTGATAGATCGTCTCTTCGGTGATGATCTTGTCCATGAAGACGTCGTGCGCCTGGGTGGGAATCTCGGGAAAGATCTGGCACTCGAACGCCAGCGCCACCAGTGGCGTGTCGGGCCGGGCGTGTTCGAGCAGTTTGTCGTAGTAACCGAAGCCGTGCCCCATCCGCGCCCGCGGATCGAAGGCCACGCCGGGCACCATGATCAGGTCCAGCTCCTTGACGTCGATCCGTTTGCCGGCGGCGTCGCGCAGCTCGGGCTTGGGCTCGAGGATCTTGTACATGCCGATGGCCAGCTCATCCATGTTCTCGAGCAGAAACAGCTCCAGCTCGCCGTCGACGCAATAGGGGACGACGATCCGCTTGTCGCCGGTGAGCAGCTTGGGCAGATGCTGCCGCGTGCGAACTTCGGTCCGCACGTCGATGTAAACCATCACCGTGCCGGCGGCGGCGAACTCGCTTTGCGCGACGAACTGCTCGCAGATCTTCTCGCTCAGCGGTTCCTTGTTTTCCTGCGCCTTGCGGTTGGCGTGGGCCTCTTCGCGGATTTGTTTCTTGACTTCCAGCGGGTCCATCAGTTCTTCCGGGGTCATGCGCGTCGGGTCTCTCGTGCGGAGTGTTTACAGTCGAATCGAAACCCGAGGCGGCGTCACGAAGCCGTGCCGACGCTTTCGGGCTAAAATGCCGGGCGGCGTCGAGTTCGAAGTCAATGCCGGCGGTACACGCCGACTATCGTAATCGCTGGAGGGGCAATGGCCAACGGGCGCCGCTCGCGGCGCCTCAGACCACGGCGCCGCGGGTCGCGCGGATCAGCCCGATCAGGTCGCGGAGCGTCTCGTGGAGCAGGGTTTTGCCGCCGAATTTCATGCCCAGGGCTTGCAGCTTCGAGGTGTCGATCTGGTGCTTGGGCTGCGACGGCTCGCCCAGGATTTCGGCGTGGCCGGAACAGATACTCTTGGCCATCGTGGCCACGTCGTACTGGGAGATATACATGTCGTAGCAGTTGAACGCCTCGCCGGCGATCCGCACCGCGTCGCTCTTCAACAGCAAACTCACGGCCTTGGCGACGTCGGCGGCGTGCACTTCTTTTCCCCCGCCGTGGCACTCGACCGGGTCATCGTTCACGACGGCGGCCACCAGGTCATACCACTTGGTGGCTTCGACCGGGTGGCGGACGCCGTAGATGCCGGTGGGCCGCAGGCGCAGATGGGATATTTCTCGCCCAGCGCGTGGCTGTGGACGAAGGCTTCGACCGCCGCCTTGTGCGCTCCGTAATGCGAGGCCGGCCAGAGGGGATGCGTTTCGTCAAGCGGCCGATCGCTGAGAATGCGATCGTGCACGGCGCAGCTCGAAATGTAGACGATCCGCTCGACGCCGGCCGCCTTGGCCGCCTGGAACAATTGCAGGCTGCCGGCGATGTTGCGCATGGCCATCTCGGCCGTGAATTCCCCGCCTGACATGCGACCCTTTGCGTCGTGTTCGAGGGCCGCGTGGACCAGGGCATCGCACCCGTCGACAAGGGTCTTGCAGGCTTCCCAATCGCCCAGCGCCTGCGGTCCACTCGACGTGCCGCTCGACGTGCTCCAGGGCGCTGCGGTCGCTTTCGGGTCGGTACCAGCAGCGGCATTGGTGCTGCTCGGCGGCAAATTGAGTGAGAATGTAGCGACCGAGAAATCCGGTGGCGCCGGTGACGGCAATCTTCATGGCGTTAGCCCTCCCGCGGGATCGTGGCTGGTATGGCTGCGTACCCATTGTACGCGCCTGCCCGGCACGTAGTTGCGTGCAAATTCGGTTCCATGCCCGCTGCGCCTCGATCGCAAACCGCGCTGGCAAGGCGAGATTAGCGGCGTTAAACTTGAGCCCGCGGACCTTGCATCTCTCTTCTTTCGCCCAAAGAATTCGTGGTATGAGCGCCTCCTACCTGCTGGCCGGTTGTCGAACTCCGATCGGAAGACTGTTGGGGGGACTGTCGTCAGTCCCCGCGCCGCGACTGGGCGCGGTGGCCGTGGCCGAGGCTGTGCGCCGGGCCGGATTGCCGGTGGACGCCGTCGAAGAAGTCATCATGGGCAACGTGCTCTCGGCCGGGCTGGGGCAGCGCCCGCCCGCCAAGCGGCGCTATTCGCCGGGCTGCCGGATACGGTGTCGGCCCTGACGATCAACAAGATGTGCGGCTCGGGCCTGAAGGCCGTGATGCTCGCGGACCAGGCCATTCGCGCCGGCGATGCGCGGCTGATCGTGGCCGGCGGGATGGAGAGCATGAGCCGGGCGCCGTTTTTGATCTCCGGAGCCCGGGCTGGCTGGAAATTCGGCGACCAGCAGGTTCGCGATTCGATGCTCTACGACGGCCTGTGGTGCGCGTTCGAGGACATCGCCATGGGCGCCGAGGCGGATTATATCGCCGAATCACGCGGCGTGTCGCGGGCCGATCAGGACGCCTTCGCCCTGGAAAGCCATCGTCGCGCAGCGGCACGCGCCGGCACACAACTGAGCGAAATCGTACCGGTCACCGTGGCGGGTAAGACCGAAACGGTCGTTTCGCAAGACGAAGGTCCCCGGCCCGACACGTCGCTGGAGTCGCTCGGCAAGCTGCGCCCTTCGTTTGGCAAGTCGGGCACCGTGACCCCGGGCAATGCGTCGCAAATCAGCGACGGAGCCGCGGCGCTGGTGGTGGCTTCGGAGGAGGTGGCCCGCGCAAGCCGCTCGCCGGTGAAAGCGCGGATCGTCGCTAGCGCCACCAGCGGCGTGGCGCCGAAGGAGATTTTCATCGCGCCGGTGACGGCGGTCGAGAAAGTGCTGGCCAAGGCCAAGATGACGCTGGCGGACATCGATCTGGTCGAAATGAACGAAGCGTTCGCCGCCCAATGCGTGGCCTGCATGCGGCCGCTCGATGCCGATCCGGCCAAGACGAACATCCACGGGGGTGCGATTGCGCTGGGGCACCCGATCGGCGCCAGCGGTGCCCGAGTGCTGGTGACGCTCCTCTACGCGTTGGCCGAACGGGGGCTAAAGCGCGGCCTGGCGGCGTTGTGCCTGGGAGGCGGCAACGCCGTGGCGATGATCGTCGAGCGGGAGTGAGCGTTGCGAGCGGCCGCCGATCGATCCGGCCGCTCGCAGTTTAGCGGGCCGGATAATCTCGCTAAACCGCCAGCGATTGGACGCCGTGGCGTGAATGGATCCCCCCCGCGCGAATTCTTCTAATTCCGCGGCCGCGTTGCGGGATACAAACAACAATCGTCCGGGCACACGTCGTGGCTGGGGCCGAAGCGGCCGATGGCCCGTCGTGCGGCCCCGGCGGTCCGTTCGAGGATCAGCTCGCGGATCATGGCCACGAACTGCGGATGGCTGCCGACCGTGGCCGCGCGGACCAGGTTCAGGCCCAATTCGTCGCAAACACCCCGGGCTTCGACGTCGAGGTCGTAGAGCACTTCGACGTGGTCGGAGAGAAAGCCGATGGGCACGATCACCACGTCCCGGATGCCGGACGCGGCTTGCTCGCCGCACCAGATCGCAAATATCCGGCTCGAGCCAGGGCTGCTGCGGGGGCCCGCTGCGGCTTTGGTAGGCGACCTCAAACCGGCGAATGCCCAGCGGCTCGGACACCAGCCGCGCGGCTTCGGCGATCTGCACGGCATATTCACATTGGTCGGCCATCGCCAGCGGGATGCTGTGGGCGGTGTAGATGACGCTAGCAGCGTCGCGCCGCTCGGCGGGAATCTGCTCCAGCGCGTCGTGGACACG
Source organism: uncultured Planctomycetota bacterium (assembly GCA_963711515.1). Taxonomy (GTDB): domain Bacteria; phylum Planctomycetota; class Planctomycetia; order Pirellulales; family PALSA-1355; genus CAVQEL01. The sequence goes on from CAVQEL010000028.1 coordinate 10,907, forward strand.
TTCGATCATGGGGTCGATGAAGCCCGGGTGGTTGAAGTAGGCCCGCAGCTTGTCGACGGCCGGAGCCGCCGGACCGACGGCCTGTTGGGCGGCGGCGATGTTTTCGCGATATTGCCGGCAACTGGAGTAGGAGCTGTAGGCGGAGGTGAAGAATGCCAGGGCGCGGCGCACGCCGTCGCGGGCCATTTGGCCGAGCGTTTCTTCCAACAGGGGATGCCAGTTGCGATTGCCCCAGTAGACGCGTAATTGCGGTCCCCGGGCCGCCAGCTCGGCCCGCAGTGCTGCGACGAGCGCACGGGTTTGCTCGTTCAAAGGGCTTTTGCCGCCGAAGTGCTGGTAGTGTTCGGCCACGGCGAGCATGCGCTCGCGGGGGACGTTTTTGCCGCGGAGCACGTTTTCGAGAAAGGGGAGGACGTCGGCGGGGCCTTCCGGTCCGCCGAAAGCGACGAGGAGCACCGCGTCGTAGGTTTCTGCCACCGAGAGTACCTTGAAGGGCGAGAAGGCCCCCGGCTGGCGGAACACGTCACGCCGCTCTGCTCGTCGACTTTCTCGTGATGGGAAGCAATGACCCCGACGGGATTTGAACCCGTGTTATCGGCGTGAAAGGCCGGTGTCCTAGGCCAGGCTAGACGACGGGGCCGGTGTCGGGCGCGTCACGCCTCGCGCGTGGTGCGTGGCGGACCGTATCAGCGGTGTATGATGGCCATTCCAGGGAATTCGTCAAGTGCCGTAGCGAGCGAAGCTTGCGTACACAGAACGCGAGACGCGCGGAGGGTGAGGGGCAAAACAGAAGAGGCGCGCAGCGGCTAGGCGCGGAAACAGCGCGGACGCTTAGGCTTCGGCGGCGCCGTTGCTGTCGGCGTCAGCCTTGTCCGAGGTGGTCATCTCATTGCGACGAATCGCGTCGTAGACCTCCCGACGATGGACCGGCACTTCCTTCGGAGCTTCCACCCCCAGCCGGACCTTGTCGCCGCGAATCTCGACGACGACAATCGTGATGTCATTGTTGATGACGATACTCTCGTTCTTCTTGCGAGATAGAACCAACATGGCCATTCCTTCGATGGTTGTCGCGGGGGCTTCCTTTGTGTTTGCGGACCCCTCGTGAGTCTGCACGGACGTTCGCGCCATTGCCGCTCACCCCAATGCAGGGGATTGATTCGTCGCGCACAGACTCTTACTAACATTCACTCTACGTGCCGTCGGGTCGGAGTCAAGGATTGGGAGGGGGCTTAAGCCCCATATTTCCAGGAGTTCGCTTGACCTGTTCGGCGCGAAACGCCAAGTCTGCCACAAGGAGCCGAAACTCGCGCCCACAAAGTCAACGCATATCACCCAGTCTACGTAATCAATGGCTGAAGGGACGAACGTCCACTCCCCGCCAACGCGGACGCCCCTGGTGGTCACCGAGTCGATGCGACCGCCGGACCGCGCTGGTGGCAGGACATTCGACGGCGATCCTGGGGTGGATGCGAGTGCGGTCAAACGCCTGCGCGGGGCGTGGTCATCGAGAAACCACTGACCTGCTGGTCGCGCCTCGTTCACGGCGAAAATGCCCGTCGGCGGTGCCACTGATCGGTCGAGCAGGATCGCACATTTTTTTGAAGCGCTCAAACTCAGCGCGAGATCATGATTCCGCGGTGATCACGTGGCGCTGGGCGGCGCGCGGCGTTGATCGCGCGGCACGCGGGCAACAAGACGGCGCGACCAGTGTTTTTCTTGAGCAAATGGCGATTGGCCGAACCGTCGCGCGCAAAAAACGCGGGAATCTCGCAATGTCGCAGAATCGTCCGCGCACATCGTCGCTTGCGGACCCCGCGCGCTGTCTATAATACAAATGCTTAAGTGCTTTCGGACGCGGCGTGTCGGCGGCCGGCTGTTGGAGTTGGCGAGCGCAACGGCGTTGTAGTGACCGGTTGTAGTGACCGACTGAGGCGACGAATGGGCCGGTGGTTGCGTGACATCTGGGATGCGGTTTACACGGTGGCCTACGGCATGTGGGTCACGCTGCGCTACTGGCTGATCACGTACAATCCCGAGCGAAAGACGTTCACCGAGCACTTCGAGTATCCGGAACTGCCCGTGGCGGTGGCGGCGCGGTATCGCGGTTTCCATCGCTACGATCTCACGACGTGCATCGCCTGCGACCAGTGCGCGAAGGCTTGCCCGGTGGATTGCATCTATATTGGCAAGGAGCGCGTGACGACGGGCAAGGGTTTCAGGATCACGGGCTTCACGATCGACTATTCGAAGTGCATGTTTTGTGCCCTGTGCGTGGAGCCCTGCCCGGTGGATTGTATTTTCATGGGGGCCACGCACGACCTGAGTTGCTACAGTCGCGACGGCTGCCTGGTGGATTTTGCCCGGCTGCCGGTGGACGTGGCGTGGGGACGTTCGACGTTGAACCCGACGGCCGTGGCGGCCTCGAAGGTGATCGTCGAACCGGTACATGGCGGACCGAATCAGTAGTTTATTGCTTTGATTTTCGACAGCCAGAGAAAACCGGTCACGATCATGTCTGACGCCTATAGCCCGACGAAGTTGTTCACCGTGGAACAAGCGAATGCCGTATTGCCGCTGGTGCGCGCGATCACGGCGGACTTGGTTGCGTTGTCGCGTGAGGTGATGGAGCGCCGCGAGCGGCTGGTCCTGTTGACGGCGGGGCGCACGGCGTCGGCCGGCGACCCCTACTCCGAGGAACTGGCCCAGATCGAAGAAGAGCTGGAGAAAGACAGCGAGCAGTTGCAGGCCTACGTCGACGAATTGCGCGAATTGGGCGTCGAGCCCAAGAGCGGGCCCGAGGGGCTGGTCGACTTTCCGTGCCTGCTGGACGATCGGCTCGTGTTTCTGTGCTGGAAGCTGGGCGAGGGGGAAGTCACGCACTGGCACGAACTGAACGCCGGATTTGCCGGCCGGCAGTCGCTGGTGGCCGGCAGCGTGGCCAGCGACAGCGAGGAATCCGAGGACGACGAGTCGCTCTGACGACTTGGTAAGGTCCCGATTCAGATGCCGCCGACCGCTTGCCAGCGTGCGGGTGGCTCTCTTAGAATGCACCTTTCCGCCAGGCCAGGTTTTGTGCCACGCGATTGACGCGCGACGCGTGCGTCGGCCGCGGTTTTCGCGGCGGCTGCCCGGCGAGCGGGCGGTTTGATCGCGCGGCGTCGTGCCGGGCTCGCATGCCGGTCTTCGCGGCCGGCTGCCTATTCATTGGGGAAACACGCAACATGGCTTCGCCCACGGCCGTCGCGGCCTACATTGCATTCTTCGCCGCGCTGGGTTTTCTGTTTCTGTTCGTCACGCTGGTGGTGGGGCGTTTTCTGCGGCCGAAAGAGCCGAACGTCGAGAAGCTGGAAGTTTACGAATGCGGCGAGCCGACGATCGGGTCGAGCTTCGTGCAGTTCGATCTGCGGTTTTACGTCGTGGCGCTGTTGTTCATCATCTTCGACGTCGAAGTGGCGTTCTTCTTTCCCTGGGCCACGGTGTACGGCAAGGCCACGCACCTGATGGACCCCAACGTTCCGAAGGCCACGGCCCAGGGGGAGCTGTCGCCCCAGGCCCACGACCTGTTTGTAGAGATGGGCGTGGCCCGGCCGACCGTGCCGCCGCTTCCCGAAGGGATCGACGGGACGGGCATGAGTCCCGAGCAGCGCACGACCGAGGCGGTCACCGACCTGGCCCGGCGCACGGCGCTGTTTTCGATGATCGATATCGCGGTGTTCTTTGCCGTGCTGCTGGTGGGCTTTGCATACGTCTGGCGGCGCGGCGATCTGGATTGGGTCCCGCGCTGAGCAAGCAGCGGGCGCTGGAGTCGCCGCCGCGGGCGCCGGCGGTGGTGTCGGAAGAGCAGCCGGTCGTTTCCGCCTGAAGCACGTCGCGCGAGAGTCCAAGTCAGTCTCTAAAATCAGCAGAGTCACATGAGCGGGCAAGCGTTTCTCGACCGGTTGAAGGAGAAGTTTGGCGAACGGATCGCCGGGGCCCACCTCGAGGCGCTCGATCCCTGGATCGAGGTGACGCCCGAGGGAATCGTCGATTTGTGCCGCTATCTGCGGGACGAGCCCGATCTGCGGTTCAACATGCTCAACTGCATCTCCGGGGTCGATTATTTCGAGCCCGACGCGAAAAAGGCCGCCAAGAACGACTGGCAGGCGCACGTCGAGGTGGTGTATCACCTGTCGAGTTTGCCCCACAAGCAATCGCTGGTGCTGAAGGTGATTTTGCCGCGGTGGAAGGGCGACCAGCCGGGCGAATTGCCCGAGGTACCTTCGGTGGCCGGCGTGTGGAGCACGGCCAACTGGCACGAGCGCGAGGTGTTTGACCTGATGGGGGTGCGATTCACCGGGCATCCGGACCTCAGGCGCATTCTGTGTCCCGAGGATTGGGTCGGGCACCCGCTGCGCAAGGACTACGAGATGCCGCTCGAATATCACGGAATTCGCGGGCGCTAACCGATTCGCTAACGCAAACCGGAGCGCTCGCTTACCAACGCTGGGTGTTGAAAACTGATGGCCACGCAAATCGACGATCCGCGGATCATCGAGTTCGACGTCCGAACCGATGAGATGCTGGTAAACATGGGTCCGCAGCATCCCAGCACGCACGGCGTGCTGCGGCTGGTATTGCGGACCGACGGCGAAATCGTCTCGGAAACGACGCCGCACATCGGCTACCTGCACCGCTGCGCCGAAAAAATCGGCGAGAACCTGACGCCCCGGCAGTGGATTCCCTACACCGACCGGATGGACTACCTGGCCGGCATGAACATGAACCTGGGCTGGGCCCTGGTCGTCGAAAAGCTGTTGAACCTGGAGCTGCCGGAAAAGGCCAAGCACCTGCGGGTGGTGATCGCCGAGCTGGGTCGGATTGCCAGCCACCTGGTGGGCATGGGCGCGTATGGTCTCGACCTGGGGACGTTCAGCCCGTTTTTGTACGCCTTTCGCGAGCGGGAGAAGATTCTCGATTTGTTCGAAGAGGTGTGCGGCGCGCGGCTGACCTACAGCTATCTCACCGTGGGGGGCGCGACCGCGGACCTGCCGCCCGGCTGGTTGCAGAAGCTGGAAGCGTTTCTCGACCAGTTGCGGCCGGTGATCGACGAGTACCACGCGCTGTTGACGACCAACGCCATCTTCGTCCGCCGCACGGCCGGCATCGGCGTGATGTCGGCCGAGAAGGCGATCGACTTCGGCTGCACCGGCCCCGTGCTGCGCGGCAGCGGCGTCGACTACGACCTGCGTCGCGACGGCGAGCAGCGCTACACCGAGATGTACGACGGCTACGCCTTTGAAGTGATCGTCGAGCGGGACGGCCATTATCCGAAGGATCACCACTATCCGCCGGTGCCCAAGACGGCCGTGTTGGGCGACTGCTGGCACCGTTTCTACGTGCGGATGCTGGAGGTGATGCAGTCGATGGATCTGTGCCGCCAGGCGATCGATCGCTATAGCATGGCCAGCGGCGACTGGGGCATTCCGGTCAAGCTGACGGAAAAGTTACCCAAGGGCGAAGCCTACATGGAAACCGAAGCTCCGCGCGGGCAGATGGGTTTCTATATCGTCAGCAACGGCGGCGGCGCCATTCCCTGGCGGGCCCGGGCTCGCAGCAGCTCGTTCTGCAATTTGTCGGTCACTCACGACCTGTGCCGCGGCTGTTTGATCGCCGACGTGCCGGCCATCGTGGGTTCGCTCGACATCGTGATGGGAGAAATCGACCGCTAGACAGGTCCCCAGGGCGGTCGCTTCCAAAAAAGTTGGAATTCGAGGGGCTTGTGGGTGCGGGGTAGTTTGTGCGATATTTCACGATCTTAGCCGGCTGTTGATTTCCTTAACCGGCCGTCAGGTCACGCTGCAAAGGGCAAACACGGCACGCGTTTAGGGCGGCGACGGCAAGGCAAGATTGATCGCCGTTTTGCATGCTCGCGTTCGAAGCGCGGACCGCTCGGGGGCCAACCATCGGTGGCTGAATACTTCAAACAGTACCTGTCCGGCGACTGGCAGTGGCTGGCCTACGCCTTGGTCGGCTTCATCCACGGCTTCATCCTGGTGAACATCGTCGCCGTGGGAGCGCTGGTGTTCATCTGGCTGGAACGGAAAGTCTCGGGACGGATTCAGGACCGGCTCGGTCCGACGCGCGTGGGGGGCAAATTCGGCTGGCTGCAAACGCTGGCCGACGGGCTCAAGCTGGTCACTAAGGAAGACCTGTGCCCCGACGGGGCCGACCGGATGTTGTTCCTGCTTGCGCCGTACATCAGCTTTTGCGCCTCGTACGCCGCTTACATGGCGCTGCCGTTTGCCGACGGCTGGGTGGCCATCCGGCTGAACGTGGCGGTGTTCTTCATTGTCGCCGTGTTGGGCATCGAGGTGTTCGGCGTGATCCTGGCCGGCTATGCCTCGGCGTCGAAGTGGTCGCTGTTCGGCGCCATGCGCGAGGCGGCCCAGGTCGTCAGCTACGAGGTGCCCTTGGGCATGTGCGTGGTGGTGCCGGTGCTGTTGGCCGGCACGATGGATCTGATCTCGATCGGCCAGATGCAAAAAGGGCTGTTCATCAACTGGTTCGTGTTTCACGATCCGTTCACGTTCATCACCTTCTGGGTCTACTTCACCTGCGCCACGGCCAGCGTCAACCGCGCGCCGTTCGACCTGGCCGAAGCCGAGAGCGAGCTGGTGGCCGGTTTTCATACCGAGTACTCCGGGCTCCGCTGGAGCATCTTCTTCATGGCCGAGTACGGCTCGATGTTCGCCGTCAGCGGGCTGGCCGCGATTTTGTTCTTCGGCGGCTGGAACGGCCCGCTGCCGATTACGGAGTGGCTGGGGCTGGCCGACGCCACGAACGGCGTGTTGCACTACGTGGGCAACCTGCTGGGGGCGCTGAATTTCGTCGGCAAGTGCATCTTCGGCGTGACCTTCATGATGTGGGTCCGCTGGACGCTGCCGCGGCTGCGGATCGACCAGGTGATGACCACCTGCTTGAAATACTGCACGCCGATCGCCGCGGCGATGTTTGCCGGCGCCGTGGTGTGGACGTACTTGCTCCCCGGCGGGCTGGTGATTCCCTTCACGCCGTATGCCGAAGTGCGGGAAGGCTACATGCTCGACGAGCCGGCCGCCGCCGAACCGAAAGCAAGTGAGCCGGAAACCGCGAAACTGGACGAAGGCAAGCCCAACGCCGCGCAGGCGCTGATGCCGCGGCCGTGACCCGCGTCGCCGAGACGAAACCCACAGGTGTGGTCCGTGGAACCGATTAACTGGCATTCCGTATTCTTTCTGCTGTTTGCGCTGGTGGCGTGCACGTTCGCCGTGGCGGTGCTCGTGACGAGCAACGTCGTGCGGATGGCGTTCTACCTGGTCATCTCGCTGGCGGCCACCAGCGGGCTGTTCTTTCTGGCCGGGGCGGACTTCGTCGGCGCGATGCAGATCATGATTTACGTCGGCGGCACGCTGGTGCTGTTGATCTTCGGCGTGATGCTGACCGCGCGGGGGCCGTTCATCTCGATGAAGACATCGGCCGGCGAGTGGATTTTGGGGGCGATCGTCGGCGGGTCGCTGCTGGTCGTGCTCTTGTCGGCGGCCACCAGCGTGCAGGCCTGGCAGCCGGCGGCCGAGCTGCGGGCCGAAGCCCAACCCACGGCCACCCGGCTGGGCATGGCCCTGTTCGGCGCCCGGGTCGACAAGCTGGAAGAGCCGGACGCCACGCAGCGGGCCGGCATGTCGGGCTACCTGCTGCCGTTTGAAATCGTGTCGGTGCACCTGTTGGTCGTGCTGGTCGGCTCGGCCTATCTGGCCCGGCCGAAGAAGCGCATCGGGAGCGGACCGATGGAGGGTTTGCGATGAGTTTATTGACGCAACCGGTCGGCGTTTCGCACTACTTGATCGTCGGGGCGATCATGTTCGTCACGGGCGCGGTGTGCATGGCCACCAAGCGCAACGCGCTGGGCGTGCTGATGGGCATCGAGCTGGTCCTCAACGGCGCGAACGTCAACTTCGTGGCCTTCGGCAGCGACTATCTGCGGCCGGGCGTCGTGGGCGTGGGGCTGGACGGCCAGTTGATCGCCCTGTTTGTGATCGTGCTGGCCGCGGCCGAGGCCGCCGTGGCGCTGGCGATCGTGTTGAATTTCTATAACAACCATTCGACGGTCGACGTCGACCGGGCCGACGAGCTCAAAGGCTGATGGATCCCGTCACTACGCTGCCGCTGCTGCTTGGACTGGCTTGGCTCGTGCCGCTGGTTTCGTTCGCGCTGATCGTGCTGTTCGGTCCGCGGATGGGCAAGGCCGGCGTGGGGGCCGGCTACGTGGCCACCGGCGCCATCGGGGTGTCGTGCGCGTTGTCGGTGTTCGCGCTGTTGTTCGTGTGGCTGCCCAACTACGATTTGCCCGACACGTCGGCCCACGAGGAGTCGCACGCGGCGGCCACCGTGCCGGAGCATCGCACAGCCGACGCCGAGCATGAGCACGGCGAAGCCGACGAGGGAGAGCACGCCGCGGCTCACGATGCCGGGCATCACGACGTCACCTACACCGAGAAACCGGCCATCTCCGGCGACTGGTACACGCTGGGGCAATTCGGCTCGCTGCGGATCACGATCGGCTACTACATCGATTCGCTCACCGTGCTGATGTTTTGCATGGTGACGTTCATCGCCACGTGCATTCACTTTTACGCCACCGGCTACATGCACGACGAGTTGCACGACGTGGTGGACCACGAAGTGACGCTGGCCGATGGCCATCACCTGGAGCGCAAGGGGCGCTTTCACCGCTTCTTTCAGTACCTGTCGCTGTTCTGCTTCAGCATGCTGGGCATCGTCATCGCGGGCAACATCGCGATGGTGTTCGTCTTCTGGGAGCTGGTGGGCATCTGCTCGTACTTTTTGATCGGGTTCTACATCGAGCGCAAAAGTGCCTCGACGGCGGCCAACAAGGCGTTCATCGTCAACCGCATCGGCGACTTCGGCATGATCATCGGGCTGATGATCCTGTTTGCCACGCTGGGGACGTTTTCGTTCGGCGACGCGGACGTGGATGGCGACGGCACGCCGGAGCCGGGCATTTTCAGTCAGGTGCGCAGCGAAGCGAACAACTACGCGCTGGTCGTGCCCGACGGCATGGTGAAGGCCGCCGCGGCGAGTGAAATCGCCGCCGGCACCGAGCCCACCGCCGAGCAGATTCAAACCTGGCGCGAGGACATGGAGCCGGGCGGCATTGGGCGCAGCGCGTACTGGCTGCTGGTGGTGGCGGGGCTGGGCATCTTTTGCGGCTGCGTGGGCAAAAGCGCGCAGTTTCCGCTGCACGTGTGGTTGCCCGACGCGATGGAAGGCCCCACGCCCGTCAGCGCCCTGGTCCACTCGGCCACGATGGTGGCCGCCGGCGTGTACCTGGTCGGGCGGTTCTTTCCGGTGTTCGCGCCCGAGACGCTGTTGGTGATCGCGATCATCGGCTGCATCACGCTGTTTATCGCGGCGACGATCGCCATCACGGCCACCGACATCAAGCGGGTGCTGGCCTATTCGACGGTGAGCCAGTTGGGCTACATGATGCTGGCGTTGGGCGTCGGGGGCTGGGCGGCCGGCATGTTTCACTTGATCACGCACGCGTTCTTCAAGAGCCTGCTGTTCATGTGCTCCGGCTCGGTGATCCACGCCGTGCATACTAACGACATGACGCAGATGGGCGGCTTGCGGCACAAGATGCCCTGGACCGCTTACACGATGCTGGTCGGCTGCCTGGCGATCATGGGGGCCGGCGTGCCGTTTTCGATCGGCTTGAGCGGCCATTACTCGAAGGACGCGATTCTGGCCCAGGCGCTGTCGTTTGGGGCGACGAATCCGGCTTACGGTTGGCTGTTTTACGTGGCGGCCGGCGGGGCCGCGATCACGGCCTTCTACATGTTCCGGCTGTGGTTCATGACGTTCGCCGGCCAGCCGCGCGATCATCATCGCTACGATCATGCCCACGAGTCGCCCCGGGTGATGTACGTGCCGCTGGTGGTGCTGGCCGTGTTCGCCGCGGGCATCGGCTGGCAGTTGTCTAGTTTCGGCGTGCCAGGATTGTTGGAGCAGGCCCGGCCGCCGGGACTGCTGGCCGAGTCGCACGGCCTGTTGATGGCCTCGCTCGCGCATCCCAACGAGCACGCCTCGCACGTCGGCCAGTTCCACGTGCAATCGACCTGGTGGGCCACGCTGACGGGTCTGTCGGGACTGGGGCTGGCGATCGTGTTCTACGGCCTGGGCGTGCTCGATCCGCGCGAGGTGGCGCGGCAGTTCAAGCCGATCTACACGTTCCTGATGAACAAGTGGTACTTCGACGAGCTGTACAACGCCGTCTTCGTGCAGCCGGTGCTGTTCGCGGCGCGGCGCGTGGCGGACTTTGACAAGAAGGTGATCGACGGCATCATCGACGGCCTGGCCCTGTTCACGCAGATGCTGGCGAGAGTCGACGACTTGATCGACCGCTACCTGGTCGACGGGCTGGTGAACGTGTTTGCCGCCTGGACCTACGGGCTGGGCGTCTGGTTCCGCGGGGCGGAGACGGGCCGGGTGCGGCAGTACGTGATGTTCATCGTCCTGGGGACGGTGGTGTTGTTCATGCTGATCACGTTTTACAACGCGACCTTTGCCGGATTTTAGATACGGTAGTGTTAGCGGCCGGCCAGCCGGGCCGCTGGTGATTCCTCGAAAGAAACGACCATGCAATCGACTTACGTGACGCTGTTGAGCCTGATCGTCTTCTTGCCGTCGCTGGGGCGCTGGCCCTGACCTTCTTCCCGCGCGAGAAGACCGAAGCGATGAAGATCTTCTCGCTCGTGGTGACGGCGATCGTGTTTCTGATCACGGCCATCATGGCGCTGCCGAGCCAGGGGGCCTGGCAGTTCGACACGGCCGTGGCCGACATGCAAAAGGTGTTTTCCGTCGGCTGGATCCCCAGCTTCAACATCAATTACTTCATGGGCCTGGACGGCATCAGCTTTCCGCTGGTGCTGCTCACGACGTTCATCACGATGCTCTCGATGGCCGCCAGTTGGCCGATCGGAAAGCACGTCAAAGCCTACTGCATGCTGTTTCTGATCCTGGAGACGGGCGTGCTGGGCGTGTTCTTGGCGCTCGATTTCTTCCTGTTCTACGTCTTCTGGGAAGTGATGCTGCTGCCGATGTACTTCCTGATCGGCGTGTGGGGCGGGCCGCGGCGCGAGTACGCGGCCATCAAGTTCTTTCTGTACACGCTGGTGGGCGGCGTGTTCATGCTGATCGCGATTCTGATGCTGTACTTCGCCAGCGACCTGAAACTGCTGTCGCACGATCAGTTGATCGCCGCGGCGGTGATCGACTCCTCGCTGAGCGAGTCGGACCAGGCCGCCCGCTTCGCCGAGTTGCAGGCCCAGACCGGGCCCCAGCACACGTTCAACATGCTGGCCCTGCAACAGCTCGGCCAGCATACCGACGCCTTCAACGGCGAAATCCTGGGCAAGAGCCTGCAATGGTGGGCCTTCCTGCTGCTGCTGTTGGGCTTCGTGATCAAGGTCCCCTCGGTGCCGCTGCACACGTGGCTGCCCGACGCGCACGTCGAGGCCCCCACGCCGATCTCGATGATCCTGGCCGGCATTTTGCTGAAGCTGGGGGGCTACGGCATCATCCGCATCTGCTACCCCATCTGTCCGCAGGCCGGCTATGAGCTGGCGTACTTCGTGTGCGGCCTGGGCGTGGTGAGCATGGTGTACGGGGCGTTCGCGGTGCTGCGCAAAAGGACTTCAAGCGCCTCGTGGCCTACAGCTCGGTGAGCCACATGGGCTACGTCGTGCTGGGCATCGGCGTCTGGTCGGCCGTGGCCGGCAACCAGTTCAATCCCGACGCCTGGAAGATGGGCATGAACGGCGCGATGTTCCAGATGATCGCCCATGGGATCGCCTCGCCTGGCATGTTCTTTATCGTGGGCGTGGTTTACGAGCGGGTGCACCACCGCGATCTGGACCATTTCGGCGGGCTGTTTGCCAAGATGCCGGTTTACTCCGGCCTGGCCATCGGCATTTTCTTCGCCGGCTTGGGTCTGCCGGGATTGTGCGGATTCATCGGCGAAGTGTTCGTCACGCTAAGTGTCTGGTCATACAGCCATGCGTTGGCCGTGGTGGCCGCGTCGGTCGTGATTCTCACGGCCGCCTACATCCTGTGGACGCTGCAGCGCGTGTACCTGGGGCCGGAATACAAAGGCGCCGCACGGCGACCACCTGACGCCGATGACCCCGCGCGAGCTGGCGATCGCCGTGCCCATCCTGGCGTTCGCCATTTTGCTGGGCGTGTACCCGCAGTTCGTGTTCCGCTACATGACGCCCAGCGTGAATCAGACCGTCGACGACCTGGCCGCCTGGACCGAGCGCGCCGAGCCGGCCGCTACCGCTACGGCGCTGAGCCCGCCGGTCGAAAACGCCGTGTCGCGGGCGGCCCCCAAAGTTGCCAGTCATCGTTCGCCCGTAGGACCCTTCACGAGCAATAAGCAGCCCACACCGTGACGCTTTACGATCTCATTCATTCGTTGACGGCCGATTCCCTCCGCAGCTCCGCGGGGTTCGAGGGGGAGCTGACGTTGTGCGCGACGATCGTGATCATTCTGCTGTTGCGCATTCCGCGCCTCACCAGCCGCATCGATTCGTTCTACGTGATGCTGGCCGGTTCGGCCGTGGCGCTGTACCTGGCCGGGCCGTGGCAGACGCTCCAGGAGCCGTCGCAGTTGTTCACGGGCCTGCTGGTGTACGACACGTTTACGGTCTACTTCCGCACGCTGTTGTTTTTCTTTGCCGTGCTGTTCGCGATTTTTACGCGCATCAGCGGCGTGCCGGACCGCGACGCGGCGCCGGACGTTTACGCGCTGGTGCTGGGGGCTACGCTGGGCATGTGCATCATGGCTTCGGCCAACAACGCCCTGATGGTCTTCTTGGGCGTCGAGATGGCCAGCGTGCCGTCGTATGCCCTGGCCGGTTTGCTCAAGGGACGCCGGCAGAGCAGCGAGGCGGCGATCAAGTATGCCGTCTACGGCGCCGGAGCGGCGGGCATCATGCTGTATGGCATCAGCCTGCTGACGGGCTTGCTCGGCTCGGCACACATCCCCACGATGGCCGTGCGGCTGGCCGAACTGTTGTCCCCGGAGAATCTCGAACAACATGTTGGCTTCGACACGCACATGGTGTTGGCCCTGGGCGGGTTGATGGTCCTGGTGGGCGTGGCGTTCAAGCTCTCGGCCGTGCCGTTCCACTTCTGGTGCCCGGACGTGTTCGAGGGGGCCAGCGCCGAGGTGAACGCGTTTTTGTCCGTGGCGTCGAAGGCGGCGGCCTTGGCGCTGTTGGCCCGCGTGGCGATCGGCTTTGGATACATTCCGGCGGTGGCCGAAACGAAGCCGGACGAGCAGGTGGCCCTGTTCAACGTGGCGGACGACCCGGCGGAAGAGGCCGCCCAGTCGGACGCCAACTCGGACGCCGCAGTGCGAGACTCTGGCGGCCGGCGAAAGATCCTGCCGAGCGGCAGAAAGCCCGCCGGTGAGTACAAGGACGAAATCCTGTCGCTCGACATGTCGCCGGCCGCGGACCGGGCAGCGCAGATTGCCGCCTTGGCCCCGGCCCGCGACTTTTTGTGGCGCGTGCTGGCCTTCGTGGCCGTGATCACGTGCACGTTCGGCAACCTGGCGGCTTATGGCCAGACGAACATCAAGCGGCTGCTGGCCTATTCGACGATCGCGCAGGCGGGCTACATGATGATGCCCGTGCCGGCCGCGATGGTGCTGGCCGGGTCCGATCCGGAAGCGGCCCGGGCGGCGATGAGCGCCATGGTCTTCTATGCGGGGGCCTACCTGTTCATGAACCTGGGGGCGTTTGCCGTCGTGGCGTTCCTCCGCAACGCGCTGCGCAGCGAGCAGATCGAGGACTACGCCGGGCTGATCCGCCGGGCGCCGATCGTGACGATTTGCTTCGCCGGCATCCTGATCAGCCTGATCGGCATTCCGCCGTTGGCCGGCTTCTTTGGCAAGTACCAGATCTTTCTGGCCCTGGTCAACGCCAAGCTGTGGACCGTGCTGGTGATCGCCGGCTTGAACACCGCGCTGAGCCTGTATTACTACCTGCGGGTCGTGAAAGTGATGACGATGGACCCCGAGCCCGAGACGCGCCTGCCGGTGAGCCTGTCGTACATCCCGGGCACCTACGTGGTGCTGGTGAGCGTGCCACTTGTCATTCTGGGCATTTGGCCGGAGAATCTGAATGCGCTTGCGCGGGTCGCCACGCTGCAATTGTTCTAAGTTTGCCCACTGACCACGCACGGAAACCGCATGAGCCAGCCCGGTCCCCACGAGGTGCTCAACCGTCTGCTGACGATCCTCTACCGCTCGCTGCCGATGTACCTCACGTACGCGTCCCCCTGGACGCATCGCGGGGACGAACAGGCCGTGGAGGTGCTCAAGCGGATCGTCGAGGACCAGCGGCAGCTATCCACCCGAGTGGCCCAGTACATCATGGAACATTACGGGGCGACGGAGCTGGGGGACTATCCGCTCGATTTTCCCGACACGCACGATCTGGCGTTCGATTACCTGCTCGGCAAGCTGCTGGCCTGCCAGAAGGCCGACGTGGCGGCGATCGAAGATTGCGTGGCCTGGCTGCAAGGTGACCGCCAGGCCGCCTCCCTGGCTGAAGAGGCGCTGGGTAGCGCCCGCGGGCATCTCGAGACACTCGAAGAGCTGGCCGCCCAGGCGGCCAAGGACGGGGCCACCTGGGTCAAGCAGTAGCGGCGCCCGGGGCGGAGAGCGTCGGTGCCACTGCGTCGGTGCCACTGCTGGCTTGTCCAGCAGTGGCACACGTTGGATGTACAAGCTCTTGATTTCGCTAGCGTGACGATCCACCGGAGATCGAGTTTCATGACGCTGGTCGATACGCATGCCCACCTGGACCAGGACAATTTCGACGCCGATCGCCAGGCCGTGATCGAGCGGGCTCGCGAAGCTGGCGTCGCGACGGTGATCGCCATCGGCACTACGGTCGCCACGAGCGAAGCGGTGCTTGCCCTGGCCGCCTCGCATACCGGCATCTTTGCGGCGGTGGGGATTCAACCCAACTATACGGGCGAGGTTGCCGAGGCGGACTGGCAGCGGATTGTCGAGCTGGTGGAGCGGCCGAAAGTCGTGGCGCTGGGCGAGACGGGGCTCGACCGCTACTGGGACGACGCGCCGTTCGACGTGCAGCAGGATTATTTCGATCGGCATCTGCGGCTGTCGCAAGAGCGTGACCTGCCGTTCGTCGTGCACATGCGCGACTGCCAGGAAGACATCCTGGTGATGCTGCGCGAGGCGCGCCACCGCGGCCCGCTGCGGGGGGTGATGCACTCGTTCACCGGCACGGCCGCAGGGGCCGCCGAATGCGTCGAGCTGGGGCTGTACATCAGCTTTGCCGGCATGGTGACGTACAAAAAGTCGACCGAGCTGCGCGCCGTGGCCACGGGCGTGCCGGCCGATCGCATCCTGGTCGAAACGGACAGCCCGTATCTCTCGCCCGAGCCGCGTCGCGGCAAGCGGAACGAGCCGGCGAACGTCGTCTACACGGCCCGCTGCGTGGCCGAGGCTCGCGGGCAGAGCTTCGAGGATTTTTGGCGCAAACGACGGCCAACGCGCAGGCGCTGTTTCGGCTGCCGCCGATTTCCGGCTAAAACACGGGGCTACCAGGCAAACCAACCCGAAGCGCGAGCGAGGGCCGTAGTCTACGGAAATGGCGCGACTTCCCTCGCTTGCGCTTCGGGTTAGTGTGCGTAAGATTGCGCCTCTCGAAGGGGCGGCAGGCGCGCACGGCGGGCATACTTGACACTCGCGGTGGCGGTGCGACAATTGGCGGTCCCGCCGGAGGGATGCAAAGGCGGCTGCGTGTGTTCGTGCTTCTCGTCTTGCCCCTAACTGCCAGGCTCCGCATGGTTGCGACTGCCGACGCAAAGCGCCATGCCGCCCAGATCGTGCGGCGGCTCAAGGCGGCTTATCCCGACGCGCGCCTGTGCCTTGAACTTCAAGACCCCCTTGCAGTTGCTGGTGGCCACGATCCTCTCGGCCCAGTGCACCGACACGCGGGTCAACATTGTCACCAAGGAGCTGTTCAAGAAATACCCCGACGCCCAGGCGTTTGCCGCGGCCCGGCTGCCGCAGCTCGAACGGGCGATCCAGAGCACCGGTTTTTTTCGCAACAAGGCCAAGAACATCAAGGCCTGCTGCCGGGAGCTGGTCGAGCAGTACGACGGCCGGCTGCCGCAGGACCTGGACGCGATGGTCCAGTTGGCCGGCGTGGGGCGCAAAACGGCCAACGTCGTGCTGGGCACGGCGTTTGGCATGCCCACGGGCGTGGTGGTCGACACGCATGTCAC
Source organism: uncultured Planctomycetota bacterium (assembly GCA_963711515.1). GTDB lineage: Bacteria > Planctomycetota > Planctomycetia > Pirellulales > PALSA-1355 > CAVQEL01. The sequence goes on from CAVQEL010000028.1 coordinate 27,272, forward strand.
GCGACTGAGCCAGCGGCTGGGACTCACCCGGCACAAGGACCCGGTGAAGATCGAGCGCGACCTGATGGCCGTGTTGCCGCGGAAAGAGTGGGTCGATTTCAGCCATCGGATGATTACTCACGGAAGGCAGGTGTGCGTGGCACGGAAGCCCAAGTGCGACATTTGCCCGTTGGCGGACGTGTGTCCGCGGATCGGCGTCGCCGACCGATCGTAATGTAACCCGGCGGCCACTCGTCGCGGGTGTCACGGCAACCTACGAACCACAGCGAGCACGTCATGATTCTTTCCGGCCACGAGATTCGCCGTTCGCTGGGCAAGAACATCGTCATCGATCCGTTTAGCGAGGCGAATCTCAACCCCAACAGCTACAACCTGACGTTGCACAGCGAGCTGATGACCTACGAAGAGGTGGTGCTCGATATGGCCAAGGCGAACCGCGTGCGCAGGATCACCATCCCGCCCGAGGGGCTCGTGCTGGGGCCGAACCAGCTCTACCTGGGACGCACGGTCGAGCGGACCGAAACGCACGAGCTGGTGCCGATGATCGAGGGACGCTCGTCGGTCGGGCGGCTGGGCCTGTTCGTACACGTGACGGCCGGTTTCGGCGACGTCGGATTCTGTGGCTATTGGACGCTGGAAATGTTTGCCGTGCAGCCGGTGCGGATTTATCCCGGCGTGCCGATCTGCCAGATCTTCTACCACGAGATCACCGGCACCATCACCGAGTACGCCAGCGACAAGTATCAACACAATCGCGATATTCAGCCGAGCCTGCTGTTCAAGGAGTTGAACCCCGAGAGCGAAAAGGATCCGCAGCTTCAGCTCAATTTTGGGATGGAGCGTTCGCACCGCTGAAGGGGACGCGCCGTCGCCGTCGGCTCCGGGCCAACAGTCTGTTGAAAAATGCCGTCGCGCCGCCCAGATCGCTCACTCGCCTGACGATTCGCTGCATGCTTCGCCGGACAACAGGTCGTGGACCCGCAGCGGGTCGCTCGGGTCGCAGCGCAGCACCTGTTCGACCACTTCGCCGGCCATGTCGGGCTTCTTGAGCCGCACGAGGCACCAGGCCAGTGCTTTGCCCGACTCGAAAAACGCCTGGTTGGCCGCCAGCCGATAGGGTAGTGGAGTTGGGTTGCCGGCCCGCACGAGCGCCTGGATTCCCAGGCGAAAGGCATAGCCAAAGTGACCCGCGCCAGCGGCAGGTCGTTTTCCTCAAGCGCGATCTCGCCCAGCAGGCGATGGGCCTCGAGGCAGTCGCTGCACCCCGACAGCAGCCAACGGCATTCGTCGCGCGCCACGTCGATTTCGCCCGCATCGAGCATCTTGCGGACTTCTTCCAAGTCCTCGCGGCGGTCGCGCGCGACAGCGCGGATGGACGAGTTCCCAAGCGTCGTCCGCGGAACACCGGCGGACGCGGACCGTGGCGGCGTCCCCCTCGGCCGCCGGATCTTGTTCACTCGCCCGGTGGCGGACGCGGCGTTCGGGTTTGCGAGACGGGCGACGTTTGGCTGACAACGGTGGAAACTCGCTTTGGAGGTCGGGGCGATCCGACGGACGCAGGGTTCCATGAGCGTAATGCAACGCGCCCAATCGGTCTACTCGTTCGGCGGCGTCTGTCGCAGCGGACCGTAAGAACCCCGCCGCTCCTCCCCTTGTTGCGAACACGGCCGACGTTCTACAATCCCTTTTGCACTGGTGCTGGCACGAATCGCGGAGGAACGATGGCCAAGACGGTTTCGGCGCCGGAGGCGCCTTGGGACTTGCCGCCGCCGCGCTGGAAGCGTTCGTTCGCCAGGCGGCTGCTCGCCTGGTTCGGCCGGCACCGCCGCGATCTCCCCTGGCGACGCACGACGGATCCCTACCGGATCTGGGCCAGCGAGATCATGCTGCAACAAACACAGGTCGCGACGGTCGTGCCCTACTTCGAACGCTTCGTGGACGCGTTTCCCACGGTCAAAGCACTGGCCGCGGCGGATGAACACGACGTGCTGCGGCAGTGGGAAGGGCTGGGCTACTATCGGCGGGCACGGCAACTGCATCGCGCCGCTCGGGTGATCGTCGAAGATCACGGGGGCAAGTTTCCACGCACGCTGGCAGAAGTCCGCAGCTTGCCGGGCATCGGCCGCTACACAGCCGGGGCGATCGTGTCGATCGCCTATGGTCTGCCGGCCCCCATTCTCGAGGCCAATACCATCCGGCTGCTCAGCCGGCTGTTCGACGTCCGCTCGGACGTCTCGACGTCGGCGGCGCAGCAGCGGCTGTGGCGGTTGGCGGAAGCCATCCTGCCGCCGCGCAATTGCGGGGACTTCAACCAGGCGTTGATGGAGCTGGGCAGCCTCGTTTGTACGCCCAAGGGGCCGCGCTGCGATGTATGTCCGGTACATGAATTGTGTGCGGCGTTCGAGCGAGGACGGCAGGACGAGATTCCCGCCCCGCGCCGCAAACCGGCCACGACGGCGGTCCGCGAGGCGGCCGTCGTTCTATGGCGCCAGGAAAGGGTCTTTGTGCGGCGCCGCAAGGCCGGCGAGCGCTGGGCCGGACTGTGGGATTTTCTGCGGTTTCCCCTCGCGGCCCGTCGCGGCACCGCGGTGCAGCGCGAACTCGGCGAAAAGGTGCGCCAGCAAGCCGGCCTGTCCATTGCAGAGGCGCGGCGCATTGCGACGCTCAAGCACGGCGTCACGCGGTTCCGCATCACGCTCGACTGCTACGCCGCCGATTGTCCGCGGGGCAGAAGCAGTTTGGCCCCGGGCGAATGGCGGTGGATCGACCCTGCCGATCTGGCAAATCTGCCGCTGAGCGTCACCGGTCGAAAGCTCAGCCGGCTGATCGCGACGAGCGACTGAAGCGCACTCGTGCCGGGCGTCACCGCAGGCGAACAGCCTGCCTGGGGCTCACCCGGTGACTTTCGGCGGCACTTCTTCCGGCACGATCGACAGGCCGCCGCTGGCTCGCAGCTCGACGCGGTAGCGCCGTCCCGGTTCCAGCCGCATGCTGGGGGCTTCGCCGTGCACGGCACGCACGCCCGCCCGGCGGGCCTTGGCCGGACTGTTGGCATACTGCCAGAAGTTCGCCCAGATGTCTCGTTCCACCGGCGACATGTCGTTTCCCTGACTGTAGATCGCGGGGCGCGAGCCGGCGGCGTCGAGTGGAAAGCCTGCGTCGGGCTGTTGAAACTCGCCGAACACCCGGCGGAACAGGCACACGGACGTGGACCGCAACGGGTCGGACGTTTCCACGAGTTGGTCTTCGTACTTGATCACCCAGGCGTCGACGTAGAGCCGGTCCCCTTCGATGGTGAACACCTTCTTGGGGCCGATCGCCGTGCCGTCGGCCGACAGCTCGACGAATTGAAACGTGGTTTGGGGCCGCTCGCCGACTGCGCGCTGGTTGAGCACGTCGATTTCGGCCACGCGATGATCCACCTTCAACAGCCGCAGGGCCACGGTGAGCCGCTCGTTCTCCTCGTCGAGTCGCTGCAATTCGGCCCGCGTCTGGGAGAGCTCTCGCCCCAGCCGCTCGCGCTCGTGATACGCTTCATAGGCCATCCATCCGCCCGTGGCCAAAAGACCCAACAGCACGATCGTGATCATGCTGCGAAAGATGGCGGCAATGTGCATAACAGGATTCGACATGGCTGGCTCGCGAAAAAGTGGGAAACGATCCCCGATCAAGCTAGGAATTATAGGCGCCGGCGGGCTTCCCCTTCCAGGCCTCTGTTGTTATCGGCCTAACAGGCCCCGGACGGCGGACCCAATATCCGGGCTGGCCATTAAAGTTTCGCCGACCAAAATGGCGTCCACGCCGGCCGCGGCCAGCCGCTGGACGTCGGCCTGGGTGCGGATGCCGCTTTCGCTCACCAGCACACACTCAGCGGGAACTTGTTCGCGCAGCCGCAGCGTGTGCTCCAAATCGGTGTGGAATGACCGCAGATCGCGGTTGTTGATGCCCACCAGCGTGGCCCCGGCGTCGAGCACGCGCGGCAGGTTCCCAGCCTCGTAGAGCTCCACCAGCGGCGTCATCCCCAAGTCCACGGCCTCGTTATGCAGTTTGCGCAGGTGGCAATCGTCCAGGCACTCGGCGATCAACAGCACGGCGTCCGCGCCGGCGGCCCGGGCTTCGTAAAGTTGATAGCTGTCGAGAATGAAATCTTTGCGGAGCACCGGCAGCGCGACCGCCGCCCGGATTTGCCGCAGGTAGTCCAGACTCCCCTGAAAGTAATGCTCGTCGGTCAGCACGCTCAGGCAAGTGGCCCCGTGTTCCTCGTACGTCCGGGCGATTTCGACGGGATGGAAATCGGCGCGAATCACGCCGGCCGAAGGGCTGGCTTTCTTGACTTCCGCGATCAGCTTGATCGGTCCGCCGCCGGCCAACGGCTCGAAAAAACTGCGCACCGGCGGCGCCGTCGCAATCTGCGCGCGCAGTTGGCTCTCGGGGCGTGCCGCCTTGGCCGCCGCGATCTCGCGACGCTTGGTGGCCACAATCTCGTCCAGCACGCTGGTCATTAGTGTTTGAAGTGCCGGCGCCCGGTAAAGACCATCGCGATCTTGTGCTCGTTGCAAGCCGCGATCACTTCGTCGTCGCGCTTCGAGCCGCCGGGCTGAATGATGGCCGCGATCCCCGCCGCGGCAGCCGCCTCGATCGAATCGGGAAACGGAAAGAAGGCATCGGAGGCCAACACGCCCCCGCGACCGCGATCGGCGGCCTTGCGAATGGCGATCTCGACCGAGTCGACACGGCTCATCTGCCCGGCACCGGTGCCCAACAGCGTGCGATTCTTGGCCACGACGATCGCGTTCGACTTGACGTGCCGCACCAGCGTCCAGGCAAAACGCAGGTCGTGCCATGCCTCGCCGCGGGGTTCGGGCGCCGTGACCACCTTCCACTGCGACTGCGGATCGGGCTGCACGTCCGCCTCTTGCACCAGCACGCCCCCTTCGATCTGCCGCAATTGCCAGCGAGCTTGCCCATCGTCGAGCGGTCCCACCTTCATCAACCGCACGTTGGCCTTCCACTTCGGCTTCGTCGAGAGGATTTCCAGCGCTGCCGGCTCGAAATCGGGTGCCACGATGGCTTCGACAAAACGGCCCGGCTCGGCCAGCACTTCGGCGGTCGCGGCGTCGAGCGGGCGATTGAAACCCAGCACCGAACCGAACGCGCTCAACGGATCGCCCTCCAGCGCCCCCGCGCGGCGACGGACAACTCGTCGGCCACGGCCGCTCCACAGGGATTGTTGTGCTTGATCACCACGGCCCCGGAGCCGTCGAGCGAACGGGCGATGGCCAGCGCGCTGTCCAGATCGAGCAGGTTGTTGTACGACAGCTCCTTGCCGGCCAATTGTTGGGCCGCCACCAGATTGGCACCGCTGCAAGCGTCCAATTGCGCGTACAGGGCCGCCTGCTGATGCGGGTTTTCGCCGTACCGCAACACTTCCTTGCGACGCAGATTGACGTGCCAGCGGTGCGGAAATTGCTCGGGCTCGATCTGGCGGGCCAGATACTGGGCGATGATCTGGTCGTACTCGCCCGTGCGGGCGATGGCCGCCTGAGCCAGCCGCCGCCGCAGCTCGGGCGTGGTGCGACCCTCGCCGGTGACCTGTTCGAGAATCTCGGAGTATTGGGCCGGATCGGTGGCCACGGTGATGAAGGCGTGGTTCTTGGCCGCGGCCCGAATCAGGCTCGGACCGCCGATGTCGATCTGTTCGACGGCCTCCTCGAACGTCGCATCGGGCCGCGCGATCGTTGCCTCGAACGGATACAGGTTCACGACCACCAGTTCGAACGTCAAAATGCCGTGCTCGGCCAGGGCCTGCAAATCGTCCGGGCGATCGTGACGAGCCAGGATGCCACCGTGAATCTTGGGATGCAGGGTTTTGACTCGGCCGTCGAGCATCTCCGGAAAGCCGGTGTAATCAGCCACGTCGCGCACGCTCACGCCGGACGATTCGAGAAACTTTCGCGTGCCGCCGGTGCTGAAAATCTCCACGCCGGCGGCCGCCAGCGCCAGCGCAAAATCACCCAACCCCAGCTTATCGCTGACGCTGATGAGCGCCCGTTTGATCGGCGGTGAGGTCATGGCGCTGGGCTGACTTCGAGGAGAGGAGAACCGTACGCAACACGTGTCGGGTCGCGCGGCGTCAATATCGGCGGGCCGCGTTCTTCCCTTTGGTTTAAGAAGTTGGCCGCCGGCCGTCAACCGAAAGCGGCATCCGCCGAGCGAACAGGCGGAGCCAACACGCCGACGCCATCCGCCCAAGTTCAGGGCGTGCCAAACGGGTTGTCGCCGTCGTCCGCGGGCGCCTCGAACGGATTGCCTCCGTCGGCGGCCGGCTCCTCGGGCACTTCTCCAGGAGCTTCGTCTGCCGAAGGCGCGGCTTCCTTGGCCGGCTTGCCGCCCGGTTCGGCCGGCGCCAACTTCAGGTCCTCCTCGGGCACTGGCGGCGGAGTGTGAATGAGCGGCTGCGTGAGCTGCGTTTCGTGCAGACATTGGACCACGCAACCGTTGTCCACCAGGAAGATCCGGTCGCTTTCGCTGTTGGTCAGTTTGGTCGTCGTGGCGCTGACGGGCATCGTGGCCAACTTTCCCCCGTACCGGCGTCCAGAATGGCCAGTCGCCCGACCGGGTCCGTGGCATAGATGCGTGCGCCGCTGCTGGCGACAAATTGCCGGATGCTCGGCGCGTGCCACAGCACGGTACCGTCGGCCGTGTCCAGGCAATACATGCCGCCGAATTCCGGCACGATAAACACTTTGCCGTCGACGGCCACCGGCCGGTCGAAGACAGACTCACCGAGCGATTGCTTCCACGTGAGGTCTCCCTTCAACTGATCGATGCCGTAGACGAATCCATCGGTCGAGCTGGCAAACAGCATCGTGCCCCAAGCGGCCGGGCGCGAATGGATTTCGCCCTGCGTCTCCAGGCGGTAGCGAATTCCCTTGGCCGCCGGATCGGCGACGTAGAAGTAGCCCTTCTCGGTCGTCCAACTCACGGTCAACTTGGTCGTCATCGGCGGCATCAACACGCGACCGGTCGACTGGTAGTGCCAGGGCGCCTGCGCGGACCCGTCTCCAGCTCGTAGCCTTCGACAAGGCCCGAGACCATCGGCACGAAAACGTGCGTATCCGTGACCCCCGGACCGGCGCCCGGGCGCCGCTCACCCGGTGCTCCCAGGCGATGCTTCCGTCCTTGCGGTTGACGACGAACAACGTCGAACCATTCATTACGACCACGAACGTGTCGTTGGCCGCCGGCTCGGTGCATGCGCCGTCGCGAGCACCGACTTGCGTGGCCCATAGCGTGCGACCGGTCTCGGCGTCCAGCGCCGTGAGCATCCCGCGGCTGCTTTGTACCAGGATCATTCCTTCGTCGTAATTGACGTACTGGAGCCGCCCGGTCACTTGCGGTGAACCGACCTGGGCCATCCAGGCCCGCGTCAGACCATAGCGGCTGGCCGTGGTTCGCGGGACGAGGCTTTGCGCGCCGGCGGTGGAAGAGGCCGAGAGGACGACGAGTAAGGCCAGGGGCGTCAATCGCGACCAAAGACGCATGGGAGAAACTCCGAGTTCTGTTCCGGTTGGCGGGCGCGGCGGAGGCCAGAATACGACCCCGCACGACCCTTTTCACTATAATCGACTTGGCCCGCGATCGCCAAAGCAATCCCCGACGTTCGCCTCCCCCCGATGGCGAGCGGCACAACGCCCTGCTGGACCAAAGGCGGGATCATCTTCTAGGATGAGCAGAGTTCCACGCATTCCAGGCGACCGCTCATGACCGCCCGAGAGGCCCGCATCCTGACGCCCCCGCAGTTCCAGGAGCTCGTCGGCTATCTGAATTTCTCGTCCGGTTCGAGCGACCCACAGTTCTTGCGAAACCTGAACGAACTGTTTGCCTCGGCCGAGTCCAGCGGGCAAGCAGAACTCGAGGTGTGGCAAGTTGCCGGGCGGCGGCTGCGCGAGCAGCTCACCGAGCTGGCCGGCCGTGAGCCGGCTTTTCGCGACGTCGAACAGGCCCAACACGTCGTCCGGCTCGCCTGGCACGTTTTTCCCGAGCGGTATCGCAAGTTCCATCGCGACTTGCTCTATCACCAGAGCCAACACGCAGCTTTTCACGGCTCTGTTCATGGGGCGCGTCTGCGAGGCAATTCTCTCACAAGGCGGACCGTGGGACGAGGACGAACGGATCGCCGCCGGTGCCATCACGATGTTGAACGACTATATCGGCCATCGGCCCGTGGCCGTCTTGCGGACGGCCCAGAAAATCGAACCCTACGCTCACGAGTGGGTCCGGCCGGTGCCGCTGTACGTGCGCGACGTGGGAGCGTGCGCGGGCCGATACCAGCCGATCGTCTCGCGGGCGCTCGGCATTCTGCGCACCACCGATCCGGCGATTCTGCACGAGGCCTGGTTCGATCCGGATTTACTTGACGAGCTGGCGTTTGACCCCCGGGCGTACGATTTCGATCATCCGGTCAATAAGCGTCCCAACTATCATTTCGGGCAGTGGGACCCGCATCACATCGACAACCAGGGCCGTTACCGGCGGTTCGTCGTGCAGCAGGTGACGCTCGACGTGCTGTTGGAACGCGTCGAAAACCACGGCGAGCTTTCTCCCGACGATGCGTTGTTCGAGGCCGCGGCCGTGCTGGCTGGCACGATCCTGATGGCATCGGGCACCAGCGGCAGCGGACCGGACGCGCATGGTTCGACCACGACGCTCTCGAATCTCTTGCCGCGGATTGCCGCCTATCGGGATGCCTTCTATCAGCAACTCATGGACCGCCTGGAAGGCGAACAGGCGGAGCGGCTGCGGGCGGAAGCCGTGGCCGGCAAACAACCGCTGGCTGGCGCTCGCCAGCATCTCAATCAGCAACTGGCCCGACGCCGCGCCTCGCAATTAGAACACGTTCACCTGGCGCGGCTGTTTGCGCGGATGGGCTACCCCGAGGCCGCGCTCGAACAGGCGGAAGTCGTCCCGGTGGCGTCCGCCCGGATGGCCTGTGAGATCCAATGCCGGCTGACGACCGGACACTTGGCGATCGACCGCGGAGAGCTCGGACAAGCTTCCCAACTGCTGGTCGAGATCGAGGACTATCTGCACCGCGCGATCGCCTGCGGCGCGGTGGTGGACCCGTGGAACATTCTCGGCTTTCAAGGACAGTTCAGCCTGTTTCCATCGCCAGAAAACAGCGTGCCCGACCATCGGCTGGAGCAGTTGGTCGAGCTGATGGAACAGATCGTGGCCCTCTACGCGCGGCTGTGGAGCGAGGCGTCGTCCCGCAACGAAGAAAAACTGCCGACGGTGCTCTCGGACCGCATGAGCGATCTGACGGAATGGTGGGACCGGTTCGCGCCGACCAGTGTCGAGAGCATCGAGGCATTCAGCGGTGCCGAGGCGTACGATTCGGCCCGCGAGGTGGCCGGTGCCTTGGCGGCCTTTCACCAGGCCGGCGCCGCGGCCGGCGATATCGCCTTTTGGCGCATGGCGCGTCGGTGCCTTTAATTCGCCGAAGGCTTATGCTCTGGTCGTCTCGGCACTGTGCCAACAGCCCGACTTGCTGGCCGCCATGGCGCTGTTGATGCAATGGCTCAGCCAGGCAGGGCTCGTTCCGCTGCGCCAGGGGGACTACTCGTTTCACTCGCTGGCCAAGCGCTGGTTCGGCGCAGGCCTGTTCAGCCGCCGAAAACGGGGCATCAGCGGGCGATCCGGCAGAACGGCGCACGGCGCTGGTCGCGCGGTTTTTCGAATTGTTGGAAGCCAATGCCGAGGACCACTGGCAAGTGCCCGTGCTCGATTTGCTCGGCGTGGGCGCGGCATCGCGGCTCGACGACCTGGAGCCCGACGACGACGACATTGACGATGAGGACGGGGACGATGAGGACGGGGACGATGAGGACGATGATGATGACGACGAGCTGTACAGCGCCGCGTATGACGACGTCGTGTACGTCGACAGTACCGCCGACGGGATTGAAGCCGACATGTTGGAAAGCGGTCCGGATCCGGCGACCGACCTGGAGCTCGAGCACGAAGCCAGGCGAGTCAGCGAACGGCTGGAGTTCCTGCAAACCGTGGCGACGTTGTGGAAGCGGGCCGCCACGACCTGCGACTCGCGCAGTCCGGCTCCGCTCGAGGCCGCAACGCTCAACCGCTGGCTCGACCAGGCCCGCGCGAATGAGCGCGGACTGCTGGATCTCCTTGGTTCGGTAAGCCGGCAGCGTGTGCCCGAACCGTCAAACAGCCGCGACTCGCTGCTGGAGTTCGAACAGCGCCGCGCGATTCGCGAATCACTCGCCGAGAAGATCGTCACCTCGGCGGTCGAAGTTGCGGACGCCGCCCGGACGATCCGCGTCGCATTGCCCAACCTGCCGGCTGACGCGCGGCTCGACCCTGTCGACGACGTACTGCGGGCGATCGTCCGCGGTGATCGCGACGCGGTCACAGAGCAGTGGCCGGAGCTGTTGGCCCATCTACAAACCCAGACGCTGCTCTACGTGCCGCTCAACAAGGGGGGCGACCCGGGGCGGCTCGTGCAAACTCGCATCTTGCAGCAACTGCTGCGTAAACTGCTGAGCCTGCTGCCAAAGCTGGGGCTGTTGAGCGAAACTTGCCAATTGCTGGAGACCTGCCGGCTGATGGAATCGAACAATCCCGTCGGTCCCGGAGCGATCAGCGAATACGACCGGATGTTTGCCACCGGCTACGAGTCGCTCGTCGAGTCGCTCGTGGAAATGTCGGGCGATTGGACCGCCACGGACGAAGCGGAACAGATCGACAACGAACTGGTCGAGTGCCTGGAGCGACTGACCGAATCGCTCCTGAAGCAATGGCTGGCCCATAGCCGCACGTTGCGGCTGTCGGTGTTGGAACGCATCGCCGACGACAAGGCCTGGCAATCGCTGGTCCGCTTCATCGAGCGATACGGCGGCGACTTGTTCACGCAACGGTTTCTGAATCTCGGCAACCTGCGGGCCATCCTGCACCAGGGCGTCGACGTCTGGCTCGACCGGCTCGTCGACGATCCGTCCGCGGCGGAACGGGAATGCCGCCTGATCGAAGAGCTAGGCCGCCGCGTGTCGCGGGCCGAGGCGGTCAAGCGTCTCAGCCTGATTTTCGAGGCCATCGTCGAGAATTATGCCGAGTATCGCGACTACAACAGCACGACCATCCAATCCGATCGCGGCGAAATGCTCTACACGCTGCTCGATTTTCTCCGCGTTCGCGTCCAGTACGATCGCGTGGCATGGCATCTGAAGCCCGTGCTGATCGCGCACAGCGTGCTGGTGCGCCGCGGCCGAACCGCGGCGGCGGAAATGTGGCGCCGGGCTCTGGCCGAGCGCACCAGCGAACTGGCCGATACGTTGCAGAGTCGCGGCAGGGAATTGCGCGAAAAGTATGCCATGCGGCTGCCGACCGTCGCCGATCGGCTGGCTGAACGCTTTGTCCAGCCTCTGGTGATCGATCGCATGCGAGCGCTCGTCAAGCCGGCGATGGACGAGGCACGACACGGCACGGCGACGGGCGGCTCGTTCGCGCTGTTCGAGCAGGAGACGGCCGAACTGACCCAGGAGCCCACTGGTGTCGGTCTGGAAGTGCCAGCCTGGTTGGCCGCGCTCGAACAAGAAGTGAGCAACCGGCGTCGCGCCGATGGCGACCTGGCTCCGCCCGAAATCGCCCGCGCGGTCGTCAAGCAAGTGATGCTTACCGCCGAAGACGTTCAGCGGCAGTTGATCGGCTGGGAACGCCACAAGGGCTGACCCTTCCGCGACCGTGGCCAATGACCTTACGACACTCGACGTTTCACAACACACTGACCGTTCTACGCTGAACCGGACGAGCACCGAGATGCCATCCTCTCCCCTCCTCACGACCAGCCGCCTGCGGCTGCGCCTTGGCGCGACGAAGACTTGCCGGCCATGGCGGCGATCAACGCCGACGCGCGCGTCGCGGAGTTCCTGCCCAAAACGCTCACCCGCGAGGAGAGCGACGCGCTGGTGGCTCGATTGCGCGATCATTTCGATCGACACGGTTTCGGGCTGTGGGCCGTCGAGGTCGTCGGAGTCGCCGGTTGCATCGGCTTCGTGGGCTTGAGCGTCCCGGCGTTCGAGACGCATTTTACGCCTTGCGTCGAGATCGGCTGGCGGCTGGCGTTCGACCACTGGGGGCGCGGCTACGCGACCGAAGCCGCACGCGAGGCGTTGCGATTTGGCTTCCAATCGCTGGGGCTCGACGAGATCGTCTCGTTCACCGTGACGGCCAATCGCCGCTCCCGGGCTGTCATGGAGCGGCTGGGAATGACCCACACGGAGGCCGATGATTTCGACCACCCGCTGCTCGCCGCCGGCCATCCGCTCCGCCGCCATGTGCTGTACCGGCTGACGCGCGGAGCGTGGGAATCGGACTTGCCTCCGTCGGAATAACGGCAGTCCACTGGCATGTGCGGCGTAATACTTGACGGCCGCTGTTGGATCGTCGACGATTGATCGACACTCCCCCGAACCAACCTTGCCGATGAGGAGCTTCCCCATGTTTCAGCGACTCGTGGTTCTGGCGTTGCTTGTGACGGCGCCTTCGTTCGCCTTCGCCCAGGGAAAGGCCAGACAAAGCCAAAAGCCGGACCGCCCCACGCCCACGGCGGCCGATTTTGTCTACGGCCATGACTCGCCGCGACAAAAGTTCGACTTCTGGCAAGCCACTTCAGACAAACCGACGCCGCTGGTGCTGTTGATCCACGGAGGCGGCTGGCGAGGTGGCGACAAGTCGGGCTACGGCACCAGCAGCATTCAGCCCTTTCTCGACAAGGGCATCTCGGTGGCGTCGATCAATTACCGCTTCATCGAGCAAGCGATGGAGCAGAGACGTTGAACCGCCAGTGAAGGCCTGCCTGCACGACGCCGCCCGGGCGCTGCAAACGCTCCGCTCGAAAGCCAAGGAGTGGAATCTCGATCCCGAGCGGGTCGGAGCCACCGGCGGCTCCGCCGGCGCTTGCACGTCGCTGTGGCTGGCCTTGCACGACGACCTGGCCGATCCCGACAGCAAGGATCCGGTCGCCCGGCAATCGTCGCGGCTCGCTTGCGCCGCCGTGCTGGGCGCCCAGACTTCGCTCGATCCCAAGGAGCTGCGGGAGTGGATTCCCAATTCGATCTACGGCGGTCATGCTTTCGGTTTTGCCGCACCGGGTCGCAGCCGCGCCGAAGAGTTCGATCTGTTGATCGCCAACCGCGAAAAAGTCCTGCCCTGGATCAAGGAGTATTCGCCGATCGAACTGGTCAGTTCCGACGATCCGCCGATCTACCTGGACTATCCGCGTCAGAAAGAACCGCCCGAGATCGGCAAGCAGGAGCCCGATCCGACGCATTCGGCCATGTACGGCGTGCAACTGGCCAAGCGACTGAAAGCCGCGGGCGTGGAAGTCGTGCTGTCGTATCCGGGGCACGACGACACGAAGTATGGCTCGCCGACGGAGTTTCTGATCGAAGAGCTCTCCACCGACTGACGGATCGCCGCGCATGGCCGACACGCTTTCGTCCACGATCGACGAGGTCGCTCGCTGGCTGGCCGATGCCCGTCGGCCTGTCGCCTTTACCGGTGCGGGCATCAGCACCGAAAGCGGTATTCCCGACTTTCGCTCGCCGGGGGGCGTCTGGTCGCGCAACAAGCCGGTGTACTACGACGACTTCCTCGCCTCGGCCGAGGCCCGCTTCGAGTACTGGCGGCAAAAGGCCGAAATTGCCGGAGATTTCGAGGTGGCACAGCCCAACGCCGGGCACCTGACGCTTGCCCGGTGGGAACAATCCGGCCGTCTGGCGGGCGTGATCACGCAAAACATCGATGGACTGCACCAGCAGGCCGGCAGCCGTTACGTGCTGGAGCTACACGGCACGGCCCGCTGGATCGAGTGCGTCGACTGCCACGAGCGGTTCGAACCGTTGCCGCTGATCGCCGTCTTCCGCCAGCAGCAGGCGGTGCCCGACTGTGCGTCGTGCGGCGGCAGGCTTAAGAGTGCCACGATATCGTTCGGCCAGCCGCTCCCGGTCGGAATTCTGGAAGAATCGATCGAGCTGGCCCGGCAAAGCGACTTGTTCCTGGCCATCGGCTCGTCATTGGTCGTCTACCCGGCGGCCGGTTTGCCGGAAATCGCCCGCGAGTCCGGCGCCCGCGTGGTGATCGTCAACCGCGATCCTACCGATCAGGACGCCACGGCGGCGGCGGTCATCCGCCAACCCATCGGCGAAACCCTGTCGCGAATCGATCGGGCGATGCACGCAGCGTCGCAGTCGTAGGTGGCACAACCGACTGTTAACAGCCGGTTGAATATTTCAACGGCCATGTACGGGCGACTGCCTGCGAACACGGCCTGCCACGGATCGCTTTCCGAAATCCAAGAGCCAGGCACCCGAGTCAGCGCTGCTGGATGAGCCAGCAGTGGCACCAAGTGGCACCTCGTCGAGGTTCTGCGACCGCTACTAGAGATTCGTCCCGAGTCGCCTCAGAGCGTGATTCGTCCGCCTTGGGCCTTGATGCTCCGTTGGGCGGCCTCGAGAATCCGCACCACGCGCAGCCCCGCTTCGCCGCCGGTGATCGGTTCTTTGTGATCGCGAATGCATTCGGCGAAGTGGGTGACCAGACTCGCCAGCGGCTCGGTCTGCGCGATGTGCGGCGACCAGACGTCCCCCGTGCGGTAACCGACCAGAACTCCGCGCCGGGCCTCGACGTCACCGTTGACGGTGATGCCCCGGTCGTAGACCTTCACGCGCTCGGTCGGCTCCAGGTCGTCGTACACGATGCTCTTGCGGCTGCCGCCGATGATGAAGTGTCGCACCTTGACCGGGCTCAGCCAATTGACGTGGAAAGACGCCAACAGCCCGCCGCTAAAATCGAGGTTCAGGTAGGCGACGTCCTCGATCTCGCGCATGTTGTCGGCGTGGCACGTGCCAAAGGCCGACAGGCTCCGCGGCAACCGCCCCACCAGGTAGTCCAGAATCGACAGGTCATGCGGTGCCAGGTCCCAGACGACGTTCACGTCGTGTTGAAACATCCCCAGATTGATGCGCACGCTGTCGATGAAGTACAAATCCCCCAGTTCGCCCGAGTCGAGAATCTGCTTGATGCGCTGCACGGGCCCGCTGTAGATAAACGTGTGGTCGACCATCAGCACGCGATCCACTTCCTTGGCGGTCGCCACGAGTTGTTCGGCCTCTTGCACGGACGCCGCCAGCGGCTTTTCCAATAGCACGTGTTTTCCGGCCCGCAGCGCCGCCAGTCCCATCGGGGCGTGGGTGTTCACCGGCGTGGCGATGGCCACTGCGTCGACGTCGTCGCGGCCCAACAACTCGTCAAAGTCGCGCACCGGCTCGACGCCGGGGAACCGTGCCAGCCACCGGCCAGCCGCGCTTCGTCGCGGTCGCAGACGGCGACCAACCGGGTGTGGGCGCAGGCTGAGAAGTTGCGGATCAGGTTAGGTCCCCAATACCCGGCGCCGACCACTGCCACTCGAATCATACCGGTATCCTCTCTAATCGCTTCTAGTGGCTGCGGTGCTATGCCGCGTGCCGCGTGAAGTTGTGCGCCGCCGGTTCGCCGGCGTGGACGAACTCCTCGACAATATAGCGCGGCCGGCCGCGCGCCTCGTCGTAGTTGCGCCAGACGTATTCGCCCAGCACGCCCAGCATCATCATGGTCACGCCCTGCCCGACCAGCAGCACGGTCATCAGCGCGGCGAAGCCCGTGCCGGTCTCGATCCAACCGGCTAGCCGCCCCGCGACGACGAACACGGCGTACGCGAAACCTGCTATTGCCATGCACAGTCCCACCAGCGACATGGCCCGGATCGGGACGTAACTGAACGAGACCATCGAATCGACGAACAGTTTGATCTTCTTGGCCAGCGTCCACTTGCTGTGCCCGCCGTGGCGGGCCCGCTTGACGTACGGCACGAACGACTGGCGAAACCCCATCCACAAGATCATGGCCAGCACGCTGGTGTTCTTTTCGGCGATGGCGTTGTAGGCGTCGATGACCTTGCGATCCACCAGCAAGAAGTCGGCTCCCTGGGCGGGCATGCCCGGCAGGGCGACGCGACGCATCAACCAGTAGTAGGCGGCCGCCAGCGCCTTGGTCGTGAGGCGTTCGCCTTCCCGCGCCAGGCGGACCGCCCACACCACGTCGCTGCCGGCGCGCCATTCACGCAAGAGCTGCTCGATCGTTTCGGGCGGGTCTTGCAGGTCGGCGGCCAGCAGCACGGCGCAGTCGCCTGTACAATGTGCTAATCCCGCCGTGAATGCGGCGTGCGAACCCGAATTTCGAGAAAGACGGACGTACCGGACGCGCGGGTCCTGGCGAGCCCACTCCCTGGCGATGCCGTCGCTGCCATCGCTCGAGTGATCGTCGACGAGCACGATTTCGCCACGAACCTCAAGCGCCGCGAGCGCGGACGTCACGCGCTGGCGAAACAAGGGCAGATTGTCCGCTTCGTTGTAGAAGGCGGTGACGATACTGACCGCAGAATCGCCGGCCAGGGCTACCGTCGCGCGAGGCTCGCTTGTTTCCATGTTGGCAAATCGCGTTTGTTTTCGATTGTGGCGCCGTTTTCACGGCGTGCGGTGGCGGCAGTAACCATCAGGAAACGCGTTGGGCCAATCCGGCCCGCGGAAGTGGTTCCGTTGCGGCGTCATTCGTTGCTACCCTGGCCAGCCGAGCTTCCAGTTGCTCCACTCGGGCCCGCAGGCTCATGATCTCGCGGGAGTGGTCGAGACCCAGCGACTCGCGCACGCTGCGAATCACAGCGGCGGCCGGTTCCTCGGCTTCGTCGGCCGCGCGAACCTTCAGGATGCGCAACACGCCTTCGCCACAGAGCACGTCCACCGTACCCGACGCGTCGTCACGGTTGACGATTCGCCCCGGAATGCGTCCTTCGTAGGCCCGCGGTCGCTCGACGGCGTGTGCTTCGGTGACGTACAACGGCTCGCCGCGCCAATAGGTGAAGGCCCCCGGGGCGGGAGCACTCAGCGCGCGAATCAGGCAATCCACTTGTTCGCTCGCCAAACGCCAATCGATCTCGCCATCGGCAGGCGATCGCGCGCAACCGAACGTGGCCAACTCCTCGTTCTGTTTTCGAGCCACGAGCGTGCCCGCGCGGGCGGCGTCCAGATATCGGTCAAACAGCCCGACCGCCGCGACGGCGATTTTTTCCTGGACCGAACCATAGGATTCTCGCGCGTCGGGCAGGAGCGACTCCTGAAAGTAAATGTCGCCCGCGTCCACCGAGTCCGCCAGTTGGAAGAGCGTCACGCCCAAACGATCGTGTCCCAGCGCCAGGCCCCAGTTGGTCGGGGAAAACCCGCGCAGGCGGGGCAGGAGCGAATCGTGTGCGGCGACGCCACCCTGCGGCACACATGCCATGATTTCCATCGGAATGAGCGTGCGCCATCCCAGGCAAAAGACGACGTCAGGCGACAGTTGTTGGCAGACCCGCGGCAGATGGTCTTTCGTGATTCGGCGGGTTTTCTGAACCCAGACGTTGCCGGCCTCAAGCAGCGAAACTAAACGGTCGGCATATTTCGGAGACTCGTGAGCGTCCTCTTCATAGACGAACGCTCCGACGACGTCTTCGCCGCGCTCGAGGAGCCGTTGGGCGAGACGATATCCACGATAAAGACCGCCAATAAACAGGATTCGCATCGGCACGTCCGAGTCGGGCTGGAAAGCTTCCCCTTGCCCCCATCACGACTTAGGCCGCACGGCGTAACGGGGACCCCGTCTCGCTCGCAGTATTTCGTGCGGCTTCGCTCTCCTCGCGGGGGATCGAGCCGGCACTAGTTCGGTTCCTGGCGAACAACAACCCGAGCGCTGGGAGCGAGAGAGTAGCCATCACAAGCCGAATTGCCAACATCATTTCGGCACCGTCGGCCGAGCCGACCTGCTGGAACAGCTCACTGGCGGCGGCTTCGGCCACCCCCAGTCCTCCCGGCGTGAAGGGGAGGCAATTGGCCAGCACCACGAGCGGCCCGACAAACAGGCTGGCCATCCAGCTCACGCCGCCCCCCAGCACCCGGTCGGCGGCGGCCAGCGAGATGGCAACCAACACGTTACTCGCCAATGACAGCACCAGGCAGCCGGCCAGGGCCCACTTCGAACCGTTGTAGAGTGCGCTGGAATCCCGCCACGCTTCGGCCCATGCCAGCGGCAGCATGCCAGCGAGCCACCGCGGAGGACGAGCAAAAACGACCCAGGCCACGACCGGCGTCAAACCGGCAAAGAGGGCGGCCATCGTGTAGCACACCCACCATACGGTCGGTGAGGCCTCGCGCGACAGCACGTACCACGCCGCCGACGTACAACCGAGCAGAGCCAGGCTGTAGACGCCAATCATCCGGTCGACGAGCACCGTCGACAGGCTGCGTGCGCGGGCCTCGCGCTGGCGGCGGACGATCAAATAGCTGCGGGCCAGGTCGCCGCCGGCCGCGCCGGGCAGCACCAGCGCCGCGAAATAGCCGAACCACGTCAGGGCGATGACGCGCCAGAGCGACACTTCGATACGCTGGATCCGCAGCAACCACCACCAGCGCACGGCCGGCAGCAACATCGAACCGAATACGATGGCGGCCAACAATACCAGATCGAATGAGAACGGTATCTCCGCCAGCCGGCGAATCTCCAGCCGGCCGGTACACAGCCAGGCGATGATTGCCGCTGCCACGGCGATTTTCACCAACAGCACCAGCCACGGACCACGGCGATCAGCAACCGTGTCGTCGCCGATCGGGCGTCGATCGGGATGCCGGGGGGAAAGTGGTTGGCCGTCCATGGCGGCTGCCTGTCAAACGAGGCTGTCCAGCGCCGCCAGCACCTCTTGCTGCTGGTCGTCGGTCATCTGCGGATAGAGCGGCAACAACAGCGAACGGGCACTGGCCTGTTCGGACAGCGGCAACGACCGCCGTGGTAGATCGGCGCAAGCCGGCTCCAAGTGCGAGAGCATGATGCCCCGCCGCGTGGCAATGCCGCGCTCCAGCAGCGCTTGCATCAATTCATCGCGCTCCAGCGGGGCTTCGGCCGTGAGGTGAACCGCATAACTCTGAAAATTCGGCTCGGCCTCATCGGGAATATACGGCGGGCGCAGCCACGGGTGGTGACGCAATGCCTTGGTATAACGGGCCGCCAGTTCGCGGCGGCGAGCGACGATTCCGTCCAGACGCTTCATCTGCTCCAGGCCGATGGCCGCTTGAATATCGGTCATCCGGTAGTTGTAGCCCAGCGAGACGTAATTCTCGATGATGATCCGCCGCGCCGTGTGCCGCGCCGTGTCGGAGACGCTCATGCCGTGCTGACGCAATAACCGCAACTGATCGGCGTAGTCGGCCCGGTTGGTGGTGATCATGCCTCCTTCGCCGGTCGTGATCACTTTGCGCGGATGAAAACTAAAACACGCCAGTTCGCCATGACCGCCGATCGGCCGCCCGCGATATTGGCTGCCAATGGCGCATGCCGCGTCCTCGATAATCTTGAGACCGCGCTGCCGACCGAGCTCGAAGAACCGATCGAGTTCGGCCGGCAAACCGATCTGATGCACCACCAGGACGGCTTTCGTGCGCGGCGTGATCGCCGCTTCGGCCGCGGTCGGATCGAGGTTGTACGTTTGGGGGTTCACTTCCGCGAAGACCGGCGTGGCACCGGCATGGCGGATGGCATTGGCCGTCGCGATGAACGACATCGAGGGACAAATCACCTCGTCGCCCGGCCCGACTCCGGCCACGACCAGGGCCAGATGCAGAGCCGCGGTGCAATTCGAGACGGCGACGGCGTGCGCGGTGCCACAGTATTCGGCTACGGCCCGCTCGAACTCGGAAACGTTCGGCCCCTGCGTGACCCATCCGCTCCGGACCGTCTGCGCGGCGGCCTCGGCTTCTTCGGGACCAAACAGAGGCATCGTGATTGGAATCATGGCCGTTTGCCGAAGTTGGACGGGGTGCTAAGCGGCGCCTTCATAAGCAGTTCGCCGACCGCGGGTAAGAATGTCGCGGCGCCACGCCACGAGACGATGCAGACCCGCTTCCAGGTCGACCCGTGACTGGAAACCGAGGATTTTTTCAGCCTTGGTCGTGTCGGCCAGGCGGCGCGGCACGGGATTGACGGCGCGCTCGGGTGCGAATTCAGGTAAGACATCTTCGCGCCCCATGATGCGCAGCAGCGTCTGAAGCAATTGGAGCAGGCTGGTCTCTACGCCGCTGGCGACGTTGAAAACCTCGTCCGTGACGTCGGACTGCAGCGCCAACAGATTTGCCCGGGCCACGTCGTCGACATAGACGAAATCCATCGTCTGCCGGCCGTCACCAAAAATCTTGGGCGACTCGCCGCGGTCGAGGCAATCCAGCCAGCGGATCAGGACCTCGGTGTACTTGCCGAATACGTCCATCCGCGGTCCATAGACGTTGAAGTAGCGAAGCGCCACGTAGTCCAGCGCGTGCATGTCGTGAAAGCTGCGGAGCATGGCTTCGTTAGCCACTTTTGCGGCCCCATACCAGGTGCGGTTGTTATAGGGGGGGTGGCTCTCTGGAGTTGGAAATTCGTCGGCAAGACCATAGATCGATGCCGACGACGCGGCGATCACCCGGCGAACTCCCGCTTCGACGCATGCTTGGAGCACGTTAAAGGTCCCGTCAACGAGGACCTCGAGGCATTCACGAGGTTCTTGGGCACAGCGGCGTGATGCGAATGGCTGCCTGGTGAAAGACGGCGTCGACTCCGCGAAAATGTGGCAAGATTCTGGAGAAGTATCGAATATCCTCGCGGATCAGATCGACGCGACCGCTGGCTAAAGCGCTTTCCAGGTTGAACAGCGTTCCGCGACTCAGATTGTCAAGGATCCGAATCCGACACGTCGGTAGTCGCTCGAGCAATTGATCAACGATCGTGGAGCCCACCAGGCCGCAGCCGCCGGTTACCAAGATCGTCTTATTCGAGTGGTCCATGTTGCCGCCTCTGATTCCGTAGTGTTAGATCGATTCGATGAGCCGCGCCTCGGTCAGGCAGTCTCGGAGTTCCGCAGCGACGTATTCCAACTGCTCATCGGTGAGCTCGGGATACATCGGTAGTGACAGGCAGCGGCTGGTTACGTCTTCGGCCACGGGGAAGTCGCCCCGTCGATAGCCCAGATGCGCATACGCCGGCTGCAGCGGGACGGGCGTGGGATAGTGAATCGCCGTCGCGATGCCGCGGTCAGCCAGTTGTTTCATGAGCGCGTCGCGATCGATGTCTTCCAACAGCACGACGAACAGGTGCCACACGTGAGCCGCCGCGTCGCGCGCGGTGGGAACCCGCAGACCCGACGTACCGGCCAACAGCTCGCTCAGGCGTTGTGCATGACGCCGGCGTGCGTCGTTCCAATCGTCCAAGTGTCGCAACTTCACCTCCAGCACCGCGCCTTGGATGCCTTCCATCCGCGCGTTGTAGCCCAGCTCGACGTGATGGTGCCGGCCGTCCTGGGCGTGGTCGCGCAGCCGTCTGACGCGGGACGCGATCGCGGCGTCATTGGTCACGATCGCGCCGGCTTCGCCAAAGGCGCCGAGGTTCTTGCCCGGGTAGAAACTGAAGCAGCCGACCCGACCGAACGAACCGACGCGGCGTCCGCGATGCTGGGCACCGTGGGCTTGGGCGGCATCCTCGATCAGCGTCAGGCCGTTGCTCTCCGCCAGCGGCACCAGGTGGTCGAGATCGCAGGCCTGGCCATACAGGTGAACCGGCAGGATGGCCTTGGTGCGCGGCGTGATGGCCTGTTCGACGAGCGCCGGGTCAAGCGTGAAGGTCGTCGGATCGATGTCGACGTAGACGGGCTTGGCGCCAACGTAGCTAATCGCCCAGCTCGTGCTGATCCAGGTGTGCGGCGTGGTGATCACCTCGTCACCGGGGCCGACGTCGCAGGCCTGCAGGGCCAGTTGCAAGGCCGACGTACCGTTGTTCACCCCGGCACAATGTTCGACACCGATGTAGGCGCAAAGGCGGCTTCGAAGCGCTCGACGGCCGGGCCGAGAATGAACTGCGCCCGCGACGTGACCGATTCAAGCGCGGCTGAACACTCCGCTGCAATGCGCCGGTTCTGTTCCTGAAGGTCAAGAAAAGGAACCGACAACTTGTTCCGAATTGGGCTCATCAAGCGACCCTCCATGGTTGCCCTTCAAGAGGCGAGCAGGCACTCCGGCCACGACGGCCCCGGCCGGCACGTCGCGCGTCACGACCGCGCCGGCACCAATGACAGCTCGCTGGCCGATGGTAACGCCACACAGAATCACGGCTCCCGATCCGATCGAGGCTCCGCGGCAAACGCGGCTGGGCACGACCAGCCAGTCCGCTTCGGTTTGCAGTTTTCCTGACTCGGCCGTGGCCCGAGGAAAGCGGTCATTGATGAAGCACACGTGGTGCCCGATGAAACACTCGTCCTCGATCGTGACCCCCTCGCAAATGAACGCGTGCGAGCTGATTTTGCATCGTGCGCCGACCACGGCGTTCTTTTGAATCTCGACAAACGTCGCGATCCGCGTCCCCTCGCCGATCGTGCAGCCGTACAGGTTCACGAGTTGGGGATGCGCGATTTGAACGTCGGCGGCTAAGACCACGCTGGTTGCAATCGGCACGGCAGACACACCTTCGCTGTTGACACCACTCAGAAATCGCCGCGGCAGGCGGTCAACCGAGCAGGCCGGTTCGCGCCTGGCACGCACGGTTCAGCATTCGGCGATGAAGGAACGATCACCGAGTGCGCGCGCGTGCGCGGATTCCAGCGCCGGCCACGCAACGGGCCAGAACGGTAGCGAGCCTCTTTCCAAAGGTCAACACGAGAATGCACGGCGCGATCGCAGCTCGTCACGAGTCGCGGACGAACGAACGGCGCCAAGCGGTCTCGCCGGTACGCGCGATAAAGGGTTGGCAACGCCCTTGAGGGTTATGCCGTTCTTGCCGGAGTGATTCTAACTCCTTGCCTACGCGGACAATTGCCGCTGCCCGTCACGGTCTACGTTGACTTCGTAATTTACCCAAATTAACGTGAAGGCTCACCCAGGCGCCGGCCAGTTTTCGGCCGCCTGGCGGCCGTGGCGCATCGCACTTCCCCTCAAAAGTCCACGGCAGTGCCGGTCAGAAATGGGCTCTTCTCCACTCCTTCCCAGCTCGAGGCCTCATGCACTTCTTTTCTTTCTGGCGCCGATCGGATCGCAAGGGTCGCCGCGTAGATCGATCTTCCCGGGGACGCACGGCGCTCAGGTCCGTTTACCTTGAGCCGCTGGAAGACCGGCACCTGTTGTCGGCGGCGGAGATCATTGCCGAGAACGCGCTGCCGGGAACTCCCGCAAGCCAGTGGGATATCCAGGGGACCGGATCCGCCAATATCGAAGGATACGCGGCGCAGTTCAGTGTCGATCACGGTCAGACGGTGCAATTCAAGATTGACACCGATGCGTCGGCCTACCACATCGACATCTACCGCATCGGTTACTACCAGGGGAACGGCGCCCGGTTGATCACGACGATCCATCCGAATGTGGCGCTGGCGAACAATCAGCCGAACGAACATTTCGACCTCGAGACCAACTCGGCCGACGCCAGCAATTGGAAAGTGTCGGCGACGTGGAACGTGCCGGCATCGGCCGTATCGGGAGTCTACATCGCCAAGCTGACCCGCGACGACGGCGTGTTTGGCGAAAACCAAATCATCTTCGTCGTTCGCGACGACGAGGGAGGTTCGGACATGCTGGTCCAAACCTCTGACACCACATGGCAGGCCTACAACTCCTGGGGCGGCAGCAGCCTGTACACGCCCAACTATCCCGCCGGGCGCGCGCTGGCGGTGAGCTATGCGCGACCATTCGCCAATCGCACCTCGAGTCCGATCAACTATTTCTTCGCCGACGAATACCCGATGATCCGCTTCCTGGAGCAGAACGGGTATGACGTGAGCTATACCAGCGGTCAATACGTCGCCCAGACCGGCGGCGACCTGTTGGATCACAAGGCTGTTCGTGTCGGTCGGCCACGACGAGTACTGGTCCGCCGAGCAAGTCGACGCCGTGACGTCGGCCCGCGACGCCGGCGTCAACCTGGCGTTTTTCAGCGGCAATACGATGTTCTGGAAAACGCGCTGGGTGGCCGACGACGCGGGCAACCCTTATGGCACGATGGTTTGCTACAAGGAGACGCTCGAAAACGCCATCACCGACCCACTACAGGGCGTGTGGACGGGTACGTGGGCCGATCCGCGGTTCAGCCCGCCGGACGACGGCGGGCACCCCCAGAACGCCGTGACCGGGACGCTGTTCACGATCAACGCGCTGTCGAACAAGGATTACACGGCCTCGACGAGCATGAAGATTTCGGCCGATTACGCCGCGCTACGATTCTGGCGGAACACAAGCGTCGCCAATTTGACCGGCAGTCAATCGTTGTCGGTGGGCGATCACGTGCTGGGGTACGAGGCCGATTCGGACATCGACAACGGCTTTCGTCCCGCGGGTTTGATCGACTTGTCGAGCACGTCCGTCACGGCTTCGCAAGTCTTGTTTGACTACGGCGGCACCTTTGGCAATGCAACCGTCGACCAGAACATGACGCTCTACCGCGCCGACAGCGGGGCCTTGGTGTTCAGCTCCGGAACGGTCCAGTACTCCTGGGGACTCGACAACCATCACGACATCTACCAGGGCGCCACGGACAAGAACCTGCAGCAGGCCACGATCAACCTGTTCGCGGACATGGGAATCCAGCCCGGCTCGTTGATGGCGGGACTGATCGCGGCCACGATGTCGACCGACACGATCGCGCCGGTATCGACCATCACCTCGCCGATTCCCGGAGCGAGCGTGGCCGCCGGCGCAACGGTCACGATTCGCGGCACTGCGCAGGACAAAGGCGGCGGCGTGGTCGCGGGCGTCGAGGTCTCGGTCGACGGGGGCCTCACCTGGCATCCCGCTTCCGGCACGCAAAGCTGGACGTACACCTTCACTCCGCGCACCGCCGGCCAGTTTACGATCATCAGCCGCGCCGTCGACGACAGCGGCAATATCGAGCAGAACAGCCCCCACGTCACCGTGAACCCGCCGCAAACTGCCGGCGTTTACAACCTGTTCGGCTCCGACGTGCCGGGCACGGTGGACAGTGGCGACGGAGAGGCGGTCGAAGTGGGCGTTCGTTTCACCACGGACGTCGATGCGCTGGTCACCGGAATCCGTTTCTACAAAAGCACGGCCAACACGGGCACGCACCTTGGTAATCTGTGGAGCTCCGACGGCACCCTGCTGGCCACGGCCACGTTTACCGGCGAGACGTCGTCCGGCTGGCAGCAGGTCAATTTCGCCACGCCGGTGCTGATCACCGCCGGCAGCGTCTACATCGCTTCGTACTACGCGCCGAACGGGCATTTCTCGGTCGATCGCAACTACTTCGATTCGCAAGGCGTCGACAACGGTCCGCTCCACGCGCTGGCCCAGGGCCCCAGCGGCAGCGACGGCGTGTTCGTCTACGACGCCAGCGGCTTCCCCACCCAGACCTACCAGGCATCGAACTACTGGGTCGACGTCGTGATCGACACGAACGTGGCGCCCGACACCACTCCCCCGAAGGTCGTCTCGTACACGCCGACCGATGGAATAACGCTGCTCACGACCGACTCGGGGATCAAGATCAAGTTCAACGAAGGGCTCAACCTGGCGTCCGTGAATACGAACACGATCGAGCTGTTGCACCCCGATCCCACCACGGTTCCGGCCGGCTGCTGCGGCACGCCGGGCGGCTGGTGCAGCGGCTGCCCGTTGATTCAGGGTGCTACGACGACGGTCGTCGACGCCACGGTTTCGTATGATCCGACGACGTTCACGGTGACGCTGACGCCGGTGGCGCCGTTGTCGACCCTGCAAACCTATACGGTTTACGTGAAAGGAGGAGCGGGCGGCGTTGAGGACGTCGCCGGCAATCCATTGGCCACCGACTCGGCCGCGTCGTTCCTCACGCCCGCGCAGCCCGCCTCGCTGTGGTCGAGCATCTGGCCGACAACGACCGTGCCGGGCACGGTCGACGGCGGCGCCACGCAAGCCGCGGAGCTGGGAACCAAATTCACCGCGGACGCGGACGGAACGATTGCCGGCCTGCGCTTCTACAAGAGTGCCGCGAATTCCGGCACGCATACCGGCAGCCTGTGGTCCGCCAGCGGGCAACTGCTGGCCACCGGCACGTTCGTCGACGAAACGGCCAGCGGCTGGCAACAACTCATCTTTTCCACGCCGGTGGCGATCACCGCCGGCACGACCTACGTGGTCTCGTACCATACGTCGAGCGGCCACTACTCGGCCGACGCGAACTACTTTTCGTCGAAGTACGACAGCGGCCTGCTGCACGTTCCCGCTGGCGGCGGCGTCTTACTTGTCGGCTCCGGCGGCTTCCCGACGCAATCGAGCAACTCGAGCAACTACTGGGTCGAACCCATTCTCCGCACGGCGCCGCCGGCGGACAACGTCGCGCCGACCGTGCTGGGCGTCTCGCCCGCGGCGGGTACCACGGGCGTCGACGTCAATCCGTCGATCACCGTGCGGTTCAGCGAGGCCGTGGACCCGACAACGGTCACGTCGAACTATCTGCGGTTGATGGACAACAGCAACCACCTGGTGCCGGAAACCGTGACCTACGACGCGCTGACCTACACGGCGACGATCACGCCGACCTCCGCGCTCTCGTTCGGCAGCACCTACACGATCGTCGTCGCCGGCGGCACGCTGGGCGTGAGGGACCTGGCCGGCAACCCGGTGGCACAGACCATCGGTTCGAGCTTCAGCACCGCCGGCTCGCCGGTCCCGGACACAACGCCGCCGGAGGTGATCGCCACGAATCCGGCCGACAATGCCACCAACTACTCGATCAACGGTTCGATCACCGTAACGTTCAGCGAGCCGCTGAACGCCGCGTCGGTCAACTCGGGCAGCGTCAACGTACTCGAAAACGGCCAGCTCCGGATCGCCTCCACGGTCGCTTACAACCCCAGCACCAACTCGGTGACCATTACTCCCACCGCGCCGTTGAACTACGGGACCAACTACACGGTCTACGTCATCGGCGGATCGACGGGCATTCGCGATCTGTCGGACAACGCGATGGCCTCGAACGTCTCTTCGACGTTCCGTACGGTCGATCCTCCGCCGCCGACAAGTTTGTGGACTGGTTCGACTCCGGGCACCGTCGACGTCGGCGAAGGCGACTCGCTCGAAGTCGGCGTCAAGTTCACGGCCGACGCGAACGGCTACATCAACGGCGTGCGCTTCTACAAAAGCGCCGCGAACACCGGCACGCATACCGGCAGCCTGTGGTCGTCGACGGGGCAATTGCTGGCCACCGGCACGTTCACCGGCGAGACCGCCAGCGGTTGGCAGACGCTCAACTTCACCACGCCCGTGGCGATCACGGCCGGCACCACTTACGTAGCGTCGTACTTTGCGCCGAACGGGCATTTCTCGGTCGACAGAAACTATTTTGCCGCGCCGTTCGCCAGCGGATCGCTGCAAGTGCCGACCGGCGGCGGCGTCTTCACGTATGGCGCCAAGAGCGCGTTCCCGTCGAGTACGTTCTCGAACAGCAATTACTGGGTCGACGTGTTGTTCAGCCTCACGCCTCCGATGGATACGACTCCGCCCACGGTGACCGCCATGTCGCCGGCCAACGGCGCGACGAACGTGTCGACGAATATGGCCGCCACGGTAACGTTCAACGAGGCGATCAACCCCGTGTCGTTGAGCAGCAGCACGCTGCAGATCCTGGACGGCGGCACCCTGGTCTCCGCCACAATCACTTACAATGCCAATACCAACACCGCGACGATCACGCCGGTCAACCCCCTGGCCCATGGCACGACCTACACGCTGTGCGCGATCGGCGGCATCCCCGGCTTGAAGGACACGTCCGGAAACAACCTGGCGCAAACGGTCATGTCGACCTTCACCACGGTGGCGGCTGACGTGACTCCGCCGACGGTCACTTCGGTCAGCCCGGCCGGTGGCGCAAGCGGTGTGGCGACCAACACGACGGTTACGGTGGCGTTTAGCGAGGCGCTGGATCCGGCGACCGTGAACGTCTCCACCGTGTCGCTGCGAACGGGTGCCGGCACGGTCGTGTCCGCTACGGTCACTTACAACGCCGCGAATCATACCGTCACGCTGCTGCCCGGCACCGTGCTATCGAACGGCACGACGTACACGCTTACAATTACCGGCGGTAGCGGCGGCGTAAAGGACGCGGCGGGCAACGCGCTGGCGAAGTCGGTCACCTCGACGTTTACCACGGTCGCGCTGGACACGACTCCTCCGACCGTCACATCGATCAGCCCGGCGGGCGGCACCAGCAATGTGGCAACCAACGTGGCGGTGACGATTGGGTTCAGCGAATCGCTTAATGCCGCGACCGTCAACACGACGACCGTCTCGCTGCGAACCGGCGCCGGTGCGGTCGTCTCGGCCACCGTCGCCTACAACGCCACGAACCATACCGTCACGTTGACGCCCAACGCGGCGCTGGCCAGCAACACGGCATACACCATCACGGTTGCCGGTGGTGCCAGCGGCGTGAAGGACGCCGCAGGGAACGCGCTGGCGGCCAGCGCCAGCTCGTCGTTCACCACGATCGCGGCCCCGGTTCCCAGCGCCATCACGAGCAATCTGTGGTCCAATTCGACCACGCCCGGCACGACTGACGTGGGCGAACCAGAGTCCCTGGAGCTAGGCACCAAGTTCACGGCGGACGTGGATGGGTTCATCACGGGCGTACGCTTCTACAAGAGCGCCGCCAACACCGGCACCCACGTCGGCAACCTGTGGAGCGCGAGCGGAAAACTGCTGGCCACCGGCACCTTCACCGGCGAAACGGGCAGCGGCTGGCAAACTCTCACGTTTTCCAGTCCCGTGGCCATCACCGCCGGCACGACCTACGCGGCCTCTTATTTCGCCCGAACGGTCACTTCGCCGTCAATCGCAAGTATTTTGCGAGCCAATTCAACAGCGGGTCGTTGCACGTCCCGGCCAACGGCGGCGTGTTCATGTATGGCAACCAGAGTGCCTTCCCCAGCAACTCGTACAACGCCAGCAATTACTGGGTCGACGTCGTGTTCAGCGTTGCTACGACGCCGCCGGCTCCCGATACCACTCCGCCGACGGTCACCGGCATCAATCCGGCCAACAAGGCCACGAACGTCTCGATCTCGGCCAATATGACCGTGACGTTCAGCGAGGCGCTGGACGCGTCGACCGTGAGCAACAGCACCATTCGCCTGCTGGACGGCGGCACGCAGATCACCGCTGGCCTGGCCTACAATAGCAATGCTCACACGGTCACGATTTCGCCGGTCTCTGCGCTTGCGACCAATCGCACGTACACCGTTTCCATCAGCGGCGTGAAGGACGCCGCTGGCAACCTGCTGGCGCAGACGTTCACCTCGACCTTCACGACCGAAGTGGGCGACATCACCCCGCCGACCGTTACGTCGGTCAGCCCGGCCGGCGGAGCCGGGAACGTGTCGACCCACACGGCGATTACGATCACCTTCAGCGAAACGCTGGATGCCGCGACCGTCAACACAACCAACGTTGTACTGCGCACGGGTAGCGGCACGCTCGTGCCGGCCACGGTCAGCTACAATGCCGCCAATCGAACCGTGACGTTGACGCCCAGCGCGGCGCTATCGAATAGCACGGCCTACACCGTCTCGATCGCCGGGGTGAAGGACACCTCGGGCAACGCGTTGGCCGGTACGTTCACCTCGTCGTTTACCACCGAAGCCCCGGACCTGACACCGCCGACGGTCACGTCGATCAATCCCGCGAATGGTACGGCGGGCGTGTCCACCAGCACGGCAATTACGATCGCCTTTAGCGAGGCACTCAACGCGTCGACGGTCAACACGACGACCGTCTCGCTGCGAACTAGCGCGGGCACGATCGTGCCCGGCACTGTCAGCTACAACTCGGCCAACCATGTCGTCACGTTGACCCCCAGCGCGGCGCTCGCCGGCGGCGCGACCTATACGATTTCGATCAGCGGCGTGCAGGACACGGCGGGCAATGCGCTGGCGGGCAACTTCACCTCGTCGTTCACGACCACCGCGCAGCCGACCTATGTCTCGAGCAGCATTTGGCCCAGTACGACCACGCCCGGCACGACTGACGTGGGCGAACCAGAGTCCCTGGAGCTAGGCACCAAGTTCACGGCGGACGTGAACGGGTTCATCACGGGCGTGCGCTTCTACAAGAGCGCCGCCAACACCGGCACCCACGTCGGCAATCTGTGGAGCGCGAGCGGGCAACTGCTGGCCACCGGCACCTTTACCGGCGAAACGGCCAGCGGCTGGCAGACCCTCACGTTCTCCAGTCCCGTGGCCATCACCGCCGGCACGACCTACGTCGCCTCTTATTTCGCGCCGAACGGTCACTTCGCCGTCAATCGCAAGTATTTTGCGAGCCAATTCAACAGCGGGTCCTTGCATGTCCCGGCCAACGGTGGCGTGTTCATGTACGGCAACACGAGCGCCTTCCCGAGCAGTTCGTATAACGCCAGCAACTACTGGGTCGACGTCGTGTTCAGCGTTCCCACGACGCCGCCGGCTCCGGATACGACTCCGCCGGCGGTCACCGGCATTAATCCGGCCAACAACGCCACAAACGTCTCGACCTCGGCCAGTATGACCGTGACGTTCAGCGAGGCACTGGACTCGTCGACCGTCAATAACAACACCCTCCGACTACTGAACGGCGGCACCCAGATCGCCGCCAGCCTGGCCTACAACAGCAACAATCATACGGTGACGATCACCCCTAGCGCGGTGCTTGCCAACTCGCTGACGTATACAATCTCGATCAGTGGCGTGAAGGACTCGGCAGGCAACGCCCTGGCACAGACGTTCTCGTCCACGTTCACCACCGCCGCGGCCCCCGCCCCCGGATCCACGACCACCAGCCTGTGGTCCAGCTCGACCACGCCTGCCACTGTGGACGTGGGCGAACCCGAGCCGCTGGAACTTGGCGTGATGTTCACCGCCGACGTGGATGGGCTGATCACGGGCCTGCGGTTCTACAAGGGCGCCGGCAACACAGGCACGCACACTGCCAACCTGTGGAGCGCGAGCGGGCAACTGCTGGCCACGGCCACGTTCACCAATGAAACCGCCAGCGGCTGGCAGCAGGTCACGTTCTCGAATCCCGTGGCGATCACCGCCGGCACGACGTACGTGGCCTCGTATTATGCTCCGAATGGCCACTTCTCGGTGAATCGCAACTACTTCTCCAGCCAGTTCAACAGCGGGTCTCTGCACGTCGCGGCCAACGGCGGCGTCTTCAAGTACGGCAACTCCAGCGCTTTCCCAGACCAGTCGTACCGGGGCAGCAACTACTGGGTCGACGTGCTGTTCGCGCCCGCGAACTGAACTGGGGGGCCGATCGACTGAGATCAGTCCGGCATCGCGAAGGTGTAACCAGCGGCACTCAACTCACGGGCATGCAGGGGCGCGGCGCTTCTGCAGCCACTCGCCGATCCGCTTGCCGAGGCGTCTGCGACCGTGGCGCAGGCGACGTTCCTGCGACTTGACGATTTCCAGGATCACGCCGAGCCGCTTCAGGCGCGAAGGGCGCCAGCCGGCCCAGTCGGTCCGGTCGACGCACTCGAAAAAGTGCCTCCGAAACGGATGGCGGCAGGATGGCACCCACGGTTTGTAGCGGGTCGTGAAGTGCACGATGTAGGGATCTTCGCGCAATTGTTCGTAGGTCTCCTGATCGTAAGGGCTCCGGTTCGCCGTAGGATACCTGTAAACCTGAGAACCCTGGTTCCAACGCGCGTCGAGTGCGCCCCAGCGGCCGGCCAGCACCACGTTTAACGCGTATTGGTCCCACCAGCGGATGTGTTGCTTATGCTCGTCCAGGCAGGCGAGCAAACGCGTCGACAGGTCCCCCGCGCGCCACGCTTCCAGGTCGATCAACAGCACGCCGGCGTTGAAGTAGGCAGCTTGCGGGCTGAGCCCGAGCTCGCGAAAGTTGGGAATCGGCCGCGGCGAACCCAAAAATTGCTCGCAGCGATCGAAGTTGGCCAGCACGGCTGCGGCGTCCAAGTAAGGTGCGGCACAATCCTGCGCCGCCAGACAAAGGTGGCCCGCCAGATCGTGGTCCCACAGTCGCGACAGATCGGCGCGAACGAGCAAATCGGCATCGAGATAAATGACTCGCCGCACGTCGCCGGGCAACAGCCGCGGAATGAGGATGCGATAGTAGCTGACCAGGTTGACGTGGCCGGAAATCGGCGAACCGGCGAGCGCCGCCTGATCCACTTTCAGCCACTCGATCTGATAGCGTCCCTCGGGCCAGGAGCAGAGCAGACGGCGCCTGGTTTCGTCGCTGATGCCGCCATCCAGGACGTAGATTCTCAGCGTCCGGTCCGGGGCCAGGTTGTCCAAAGCAGACCGGACCGTTACCGCCAGCGGCATCGCGAATCCTTCATCAGCGGCCAGCACCACGATCGGGTCGCGACCGGCGTCGACGCTGCTGGGATCCTGCGTTGGCATCTACTGTTTCCTATCAGGGGCCACGGGCCGTCCACCACGGTCCGATTCTGCGCCGTTTCGGAGCGGTGATGTACCGCGCTCGGCTCGAATGAGCAACGGCGGTTTTGACAATTCGCCACCGCCCGGTTTGGGAAAACCGAAGCTGATTGCAGCGCAAAATCGGCGTATTGCGGGCACGTCGATTCAGACGCGCCGGCGGCGGGTCCTGGGAGTGCGGCGCCCCGCCTTCCGCTATTATTCGGTTCGGGATGCGTTAAGATGGTGCTCGAACAATTGCATCAGGGCGATTGCGAAGGGTACGAACATGAGCGGCGATTCGCCAGCTCGAGGCTGTGATCGGCCGACGCGACGCGAGTTTCTGCGCGCGGAGCGCTCGCGCTGGGCGGATTGACGCTGGCTGACGTACTTCGCGGCAGAGCCGTCGCCGGCGCGGCTTCGAGCGAGACCTCGGTCATCTTGTTCTACATGTGGGGCGGTCCCTCGCACTTGGAGACGTATGACCTCAAGCCGGATGCCCCGGTCGAATACCGCAGCGTTTTCCGCCCGATCGCCACGCGCGTACCCGGCATGGAAATCTGCGAGCTGTTTCCGCGCCAGGCACAGCTCGCCAACCGCTTCTCCTTGATCCGCTCGCTCCATCACGAAATCAACATTCACAACGACGCGGCCATTGAAGTGCTCACCGGCAAGCGGCCCACGCGGCTCGATCCCACATCGCAAGCCACCAGCGAGCACCCCGACTTTGGCATGATCGCCGCCCACCAGCGCGGCCTGGTGGCGGGCCAGATGCCGCAGTACGTGGCGCTGCCCAACGCGCTCCACATGACGCGGCCCACTTACCTGGGCGTGGAGCGCGCACCATTTGTCGTGGGTAATCCGGCGGCCGACGGTTACGCCGCTCCGCAATTGAAGCTAGCCGCGGGGCTCGACGCGGCCAAGCTGTCCGACCGGCACGCCCTGGTCAGTCAGCTCGACCGCCTGCGGCGCAGGACTCGACCAGCACGCGGCATTGGAAGCAACCGACAAGTTTCGCGAACAGGCGTTTGAACTGCTGGCCAGTCCCCAGGTTGCCGATGCGTTTGACCTGAGCCGAGAGAACAAGGCCACGCGCGAGCGTTATGGGCAGAACGTCTGGGGACAGGCCTGCCTGTTGGCGCGGCGCCTGGCCGAGGCCCGCACGGCCGTCGTGACGATCTATGCCAACACGCCCGACAACGGCCCCGAGTTCACCAACTGGGACGACCATCCCGACAACGCCGGCCGCCCGGGTCATTTTGGCGACTACATGCGGACGCGTCTGCCGTACATGGATCGGGCACTGGCGGCACTCATCGACGACATCTACCAGCGCGGTCTCGACCGGCGGGTGCTCCTGGTGGCCGTGGGCGAGTTCGGCCGCACGCCGAAGATCAGTTATCGCGCGTCGACCGGTTCGACCGGGCGCGATCATTGGCCCGACGCTTATTCGGCGCTAATCTCCGGCGGCGGATTGCGGATGGGGCAGGTCGTCGGCGCCACGAACTCCAAGGGGGAGTACCCCACCGAGCGGCCTCTCTCGCCGCAGGACCTGTTGGCCACGATCTACCGCCACCTGGAGATCGATCCGCGCGCGTCGTTTCTCGATTTCAGCGGCCGTCCGATTCCCATCCTCCCCTCCGGCGAGCCGATCGCGGAGTTGATCTAGACACGCAGCGCAGCGGTCGGCAAAGCGGCCACCGTTATTTCACTTCTTCGAATTCCGTGTAGCCAAATCGCCGCCCCTTATTGATGGCGACGGGATCGAGTTCGGGATCCTTCGCAAGCCGGCCGCCCGGCTTAGCGCCGTCGTCGTTCACTTCGATGCCGACGAACAACAACCCCGGCGTCCCTTGGTGCGTGACGTACAAGAAGGGAGCGATCGCCGCAGGGTCGGTGGTACCCGTGGCCTGGCCGGCGTGAAACAGCAAACCCTCGCACGGCGTCCCTTCGGCCTTGAGCGACTCGACCGTGAAGTCATTCGATCCCCATTTCCAGCGATCGGGCCCTAGTTCCCACGCTTGCAGGGCAATGCTACGCAGGGCGTAATACCGCCGGCCGTCGGGGGTCGTGTGCTCGGTGCCCATCAGGTCAAAGCCTTCGCGGGCGGCCCAAGCGAGGATTTCGTCCATGAGCGGCTCGATGTCCTGTGCCTTGCGCCATTTCTCCGGCAGGCCGGCGACCCGACCCGTGTCCAGGTCGTAGAACGATCGTGTTGCCTTCGGGTCGAAAATCGACTCCAACAGCCAATTCGTCGATGCGCCGGTGGTCTTGTAGTGCGTGCCGGCGGCGGGTGCCTTCGCGGCGGTCGCCGGAGG
Source organism: uncultured Planctomycetota bacterium (assembly GCA_963711515.1). Taxonomy (GTDB): domain Bacteria; phylum Planctomycetota; class Planctomycetia; order Pirellulales; family PALSA-1355; genus CAVQEL01. The sequence goes on from CAVQEL010000028.1 coordinate 62,159, forward strand.
CGGCGGCAGATTCACGTGGGCGTACGCGGCGCCTTGTACGAATTTGGCGGCATTTTTTTCCCACCAGTCGGCCCACCGCTGGGCCTCGCGATAAAACAGCTCCCGTTTTTTCGCCCGTTGTGATTCGAGGCCGTTCGAGAATATATGGTAAAGCTCGTTGTTGCTCATCGTTTGTCCGGTGAGATTTTCGAGAGCGGCAAAAATCTCGCGCACCGGCCGGCCAAAGTCGTAGGAATTGGCATTGCGCCCCCCTCGCCCACATCGTATTGCTGGGCCCATTTAGCCAGTGCTTCGTCTTCGGCGAGCAGACCCATGTCGGAACTTGCCGGAACAAGCGTCTTGGGAATCGCGCGGATCAAAGCCGGCATCGCCCGGCGGTCGCCAATCGCACGCAGCGTAAACCCGCAGCAGCGCAGCATCATCTCGTCACTGGTGGCGTCGAGCTCGGCGATCAGCTCGGGGACTGCTTCCGGCCCCAGGTCAACGATTGCTTTGAGCGTCCGCAGCCAGGCATCTTGATATCGGGCCGATCCGGCGTTCTGATCGGCCAGCTTGTCGAGCAGACGACCCGTCGGCGTATCCGGCCGCCGACGTTCGGGCGGTTTTGGAGGAGGGAGCTCGCCGCGGGCTGCGCGAGCCTTTTGATCGTCTTGTTCTCGGGCCCGGCGCCGCAGCCGTTCGGCCAGCAGAAAGTCGGGATCGTCGTAGATGGCGTTATCGTTCTGTTGCTCGCCCGTTCGCAGATCGAGTTGAGTTTCCTGGCCGTCGGCCACCTCGACGTGCCCCGACGTGCCGCCGTTCATCAGGTAGACATAATTGGGTCCCGGCGCAACGCGCAATCGATACGTGCCGTCAGGCCGGACGGGCACGGACGTGACGGCCGGTCCCGTTCGCGGCCGGGCCGGGCCGTAATGCGCCACCCGAAGGATTCTCTCACCGTCAGGCACGACGGGCTTGCCGGTCTGGCCGTCGAAAACCGTGCCGGTGACAAAGCCGCCGCGAACCAGGGAGATGTCGACCCCTGGGGTTGTCTCTCCAGAGCGGGCAGCGACGGCCTTGGCGGCGATCGCGATCCGGTCGTCGGCGTCGGCCCAGATGTTGAAGCGGTCTTCGTTCGCCCGCAGGCGGTAGCGTCCCGACTTGTCGGTTTGCGTTTGCAGAAAATCATAATGTGCGATCCCTTGGGCACTGACGGTGACGCCCGGCATTGGATGCCCGGTCACCCGATCGATCACGCGCCCCTCGATCGTTGCCGGCGGAATGAGCGTGACGTTGACCTCCTGCGGAATGCTGGTGCACGAAGCGCTGGTCAGGGCATAGTCAGGGTGACTCAGCCGAAGGGCGTACGAGCCCACGAAGGTGCCGAGGCCTGTCTTTGGATCAAACGTCGCGGTATCCGAGGGCTTCCAGCGTCTCAGATCGTGGATCGCGTAACGTCCTTGGGCGTCGGTCACGGCCGCCATGCAGTCGAGAACGCACTGGACCCCGCAGCAGGGGACGTAGACGGTGACGCCGCTGATGGGCCTTCCCTCCACGTCGGTCACGACGCCCGAGAGGGTCCCCACTTTGTTTGACGTCTCCAGCAGCAGTTCGTCGCTGGCCGCCGTCTCGCTGACGAGTTTCATCACGGTGACGCAACCTGGCGAGGTGGCCACGACCTGAATGTACGCCGGCTGGTCGGGTCGAGCCGAATCGTCGCTGGCCTCGATGTTGACGATCGAAAACCGGCCATCGTCCCCGGAGCCGCCCTTCTCCGATCTGGGCTCCACAGGCTCCATCCGCACTACATCGAAACACGCGCACCCGCACTCCCGCAACTGGCTGTGCGTCCTGGTCCTGGCACGTGCCGCGGAGCGTGATCGTCCTACTGGCTGCGGCTGGCGGAACAGCGTCCGCGTCGCCGTCCGTGTTTTCGGGGCCGGGCGCCGTAGCGCGGGCTCCTCCGACCAAAATACAAGCGGCCGCTAGCGCCAGCGCGGCGAAGACGACCGGTTTGTGGCCGGCGCGGGTGGTTTTGACGCGCCCGGGACTCAGAATCCCGGCGATCCGCGCTTCCAGGCTCCAGCGACGCGCGAACATGCCCAACGCCGACAACGCCAGGCGGGGACCATTGCAATGCTCGGCCAGGTCCAACAGCGTCTGTGCATAATCAACCGCACTCGTCTTTTGCAGCACATAGTTGTCGCACACCTCCTCGCGCCCCGGGCGATCGCGCGGTTGAGCCAATGCACGCCGGGGTGCGGCCAGAACAGGCATGCCGCCACGCGTTGCGCAGCATGAATCCACGGATCGCGCCGCACGACGTGGGCCAGCTCGTGGACAAGCACGTCGCGCAGGCGGGGAGCGGGACCGGCTTCTACCAGCCAGCGCGGGAGTACGATCACCGGCCTCGCCCATCCCAACACCAACGGCATCGGCGCCATTTCGGAAATGCCAACCAGCGGCAGCGACTCGAGTCCGAGCAAGCACCGGGCCTCGTCGGCGGCCGGGCCGCAGTATCGGCCCGCGACACTTCTGGCCAGCGACCGGATTTGCCGTCGCACGGAGAAGAAACGAACGGCAATTACGAGAATGCCGCCGGCCCAAACGCACGCGGCCAGCATGAAGGCCCGATCGATCCAGTCGGAATAGCCGGCCGATGCCATGGCCACGGCGCGGGCAGGCCGTTCATCCGGCCAAGTTATCGGGGGCTTGCTGGATGCCTCGGGGATGCCGACAGGTGGTGGGACTTCCGCGCGGATAGCACCCTCATCGTCCGCTTCGCCTCTTGTCATGTCGCGGGCTGCCGGCGCGGCCATTTGCGGTGTGGGTTGGACGACCGACACGCCAGTTGTTTCTCTGCCGCCAGGAAGCCAGAAACCCCTCGGGAGCCACGCAGAGAACGCGGGGCTGATCAAGATCAATACCAGTGCCACGACGCCAATCGCGTGCCGCAGCGCGGCCTTTTGCCGGGCCCAATGCATCGCCACCAGCGCGATGAGGGTAATGACCGTCACTTGCACGAACACGGCCGCGGCGATCGACTGTGAGAGGCTCATGACTTCCTCGTCTTGGCATGGTTGATGAGTTGTCGAATGCGCTCAATTTCGGACTTGGAAACCGTGCTTCCGCCGAGCAAGGCCAGCACCAGCCCTTCGGCCGAGCCGTCGAACAGGGACTGCCGCAACTTCTCGACGGTGTGCCGCTGGGTCTGCTCGCGGGACACGGTGCCGCGGTACAAGAAGCCCCCCGCGGCTTCGCGGTGCGAGAGCCAACCCTTTTCTTCCAGCCGCACGATGAGCGTATGAACCGTGTTTCGGGTGACTCCGCGGCGCTCGTGCAAGACTTTCCAGACGTCGCCGACGGAGCACTCCTGGCGGTCCCAGACCACGTTCATGATTTCCAACTGCACTTCAGAAAGCGAAGGCAGGTCTCGATTCCTGGACACGTCGGTCATCCTCGCAGGGACACAGTCCGCGGTGGGCCCGGTACTGACAAGTGTAGGCGCCATTGTGCCTACATTCGTAGGCGCCGTCAAGAGGCAATGCCAACCTCGAGCCGCCAGGCGATTGACCAAGCCCCCAAGGGCCCCGCCAGCGCCAGCCGCCGGCGCGTTGACCAACACGGCTCGACAGTCGGGCCCCCGCAGGCATACACTTGCGGCAGAACCTTTTCGCTTCCGACGGGCCAACCGATGCGCGTGGTGATGATGGGAACGGGGCCGTTTGCAGCGCCCACGCTTCGTGCGCTCTACGATTCGCCGCATGAAGTGTTGGCGTTGTTCACGCGGCCCGACCGCCCGCAACAAGGGCGCACCAAGACGCCGGCCAACCCAATGCGGGCCTTGGCCACCGAACGGGGCACGCCGGTGCACGATCCGGAAAGCGCCAACAGCGTGACCGCCCGGATGGTGCTGGCGGCGTATCAGCCGGACCTGCTGGTGGTGTGCGACTACGGGCAGATTCTCAAGCCCGCGGTGCTGGAGATCGCCCGCTTGGGCGGCATCAATCTGCACGCCTCGCTGCTGCCCAAGTATCGCGGCGCGGCGCCGATCAACTGGGCCCTCTATCACGGCGAAACGGAAACCGGCGTGACCGTGATCCACATGACCCCGCAACTCGACGCCGGGCCGGCCATCGCGCAGGCAAAAACGCCGATCGGGCGCGACGAATCGGCGGAAGAGCTCGAGCCCCGCCTGGCTGAGCTGGGAGCGCCGCTGGTGATCCGTTCGATCGAGGCCCTGGAGTCGGGCACGGCCCAGCCGATCGCCCAAGACCCGGCTCAAGCGACCCGCGCCCGCGACTCACCAAGGAGCTAGGGCAGGTCGACTGGTCGCAAGCGGCCGAAGCGATCGCCAATCAGGTGCGAGCGCTGCGCCCTGGCCCAAGACGTTCACATTCTGGCAGCGCGAAGACGGCGAGCCGTTGAGACTGATTCTGGAAAGCGTTCGCGTCGAACCTGGACAAAGCGGCGCGCCCGGCGAAGTGCTCGCCGCCGACGGGGAGCGGCTCGTCGTGGCAACCGGCGCCGATGGGCTGGCCATCGAAGCCATCCAGCCGGCAGGCAAGCGCATGATGTCCGCCGGCGAATTCCTGCGTGGCTACGCGATTCGCCCCGGCGATCGGCTGGTCGCTCGGCAGTAGCGTTGCAACCACCTCGTTGCTCGCAATTTCCGACTGGCTCGACAGGGCCGCGTAAGGTTAAGATAGCCTACAGCCGGCGCTCGCTCGGAGCGCGATTTTGTCAGTCCAGGCTTAACCTTAGCACGACTCCCGCCCAACTCCACTTCGACCTCCCGCCGCACTCCATGCCCAAGCAGCTTTACATCGAAACGGTCGGCTGCCAGATGAACATGCTCGACAGCGAGCTGGTCGTGGCCAGTTTGCGGAAGGCGGGCTACGAAGTGGTCGATTCTCCCAAGCAGGCCGACGCCATCCTGTTCAACACGTGCAGCGTGCGGCAGCACGCCGAGGACAAGATCTACAGCGCCCTGGGCCGCCTGAAGCACGCCAAGAAGCACAACCCGCAAAAAATCATCGGCGTGCTGGGCTGCATGGCCCAAAAGGACCAGCGGCTGATTTTCGAGCGGGCGCCGTTCGTCGACCTGGTGGTCGGACCGGGGCAGTTGCACCAGATTCCCGAGCTGATCGAAAAGATCAGCCGCGGCGAGGGTCCGCAGATGGAAGTGAGCCTCGACCGCAAAGGCGGCAGCCGAGCCGAGATCGAGCAGAGCTTCGAAAGCTACGATCCCCTGCGCGATCCGCAGATGCGGCCCACGCCGTTCCAGGCGTTCGTCCGGATCATGATCGGCTGCGACAAGTTTTGCACCTATTGCATCGTGCCCAGCGTGCGCGGGCCGGAGCAAAGCCGGCCGGCGGCTCACATTCTGGCTGAAGCCCGGCAGTTGGCCGCCGAAGGCTGCCGCGAAATCACGCTCTTGGGTCAAACCGTCAACAGCTACCGGCACACCGCCGAAGGACGCACCTGGCGGCTGGCCGATTTGCTGGCGGCGCTGGAGGACGTCGCGGGGCTGGACCGGGTCAAGTTCGTGACCAATTACCCCAAGGACATGACCGACGATTTGCTGTACGCCGTGCGTGACCTGCCGAAAGTGTCTCCCTATTTGCACGTGCCGGCCCAGAGCGGATCGAACCGCATCTTGCAGCGGATGAAGCGGGGGTATACGGTCGAGGAATACCGCGACACGCTGGTCCGCATCCGCGAGACGATTCCCGACGCTACGGTCACGAGCGATTTCATTGTGGGTTTCTGCGGCGAGACGGACGAGGATTTCGAGGCCACCGTGGAGCTCGTGCGCGACGTCGCGTTTCAAGAACAGCTTTATTTTCAAGTACTCGGAGCGCCCAGGCACCAAGAGCGTACAACTTTATCCCGACGATGTTCCCGAGGACGTGAAGAAGCGTCGCAACAACGAGTTGTTGGCCGTGCAGAACGCGATCAGCGAAGAGGACAACCAGCCGCTGGTCGGAAGACGCGTGCAAGTCCTGGTCGAAGGACCGAGCAAGGACGGCCGGCGGCACGACGACGGCTCCGAGCAGTTGCAACTGGTCGGCCGTACGCACTGCGATCGGATCGTGGTGTTCGACGGCAATCGCCGGCAGATCGGCCAATTGCTGGACGTGGCCGTCTACGACGCCAACGCCTTCACTCTGTTTGGTAGCGTGGTGACCGCGCACGTCGGGCCGGAGGTTTACAGTCTCTAAGCAACTTCGTGCCTTAGCCTGCCAGGCGTTTGATGCGCGTCGACGAATTGCACCGCTATCTCGATGACCCGGCCGAAGCCGCCCCCTGGCTTCGCTCGCTGGGAATTCACGACCTCGACCGCGCGCACGGCAACCTGGTGCGCATCGCCACGGCCGGCGTGACGCTCGACCTGCTGGCCACGATTTGCGACCAGCTTACCGAGCAGTTGCCGGCCTCGAGCGACGCCGACATGGCGATCAACAACCTGGAACGGTTTTTCGACGGCGCCCGCAACCCGCTTTCACTGGGCACGCTGTTCGAGCGCGATACGGAGGCGTTGCCGATTCTGCTGCAGATCTTCGCCACTAGCCAACACTTGAGCGACGTGTTGATTCTGGACAGCGAGAGCTACGATCTGCTGCGAATCACCGAAGGGCAGCCGGTGGCCCGCGAGTACCTGGTCAACGAGCTGACTTCCGAAGTCGATTCGCTGGCCGGCGACGACGCGGCCGTGGCGGCGGCCCTGCGCCGGTTCAAGCGCCGTGAAACGCTGCGCATCGCCTACGGCGACATCATTCGGGGCCAACCGGTCAGCACCGTGACGCGGCAGATCTCTTACTTGGCCGACGCGATCGTCGAGGCGGCACTGCGCGGCGCGCGGCGCCGGCTGGCCACGCGCCGCGGACAGTCGTGGCCCGGCGGACAGCCGGGGCGGTTCGTCGTCTTGGCCCTGGGCAAGCTGGGCGGCACCGAACTGAACTATTCAAGCGACATCGACCTGATGTTTCTCTACGACCCGGGGCGCGGGGCCGATCTCGCTCAGCAGCACTCCTGCAACGAGTATTTCGACCGGATGTTGCGCGAGGTTCTCAAGCTGCTGACCGAAACCACGGAGTTGGGCGCCGCCTATCGCGTCGATTTGCGGCTGCGGCCGCAGGGCAACGCCGGGCCGATGGCCGTGGCCTACGATGCGGCGCTGCACTACTACGACGTCTCGGGCCGCACCTGGGAGCGGCAAGCCATGGTCAAGGCCCGGCCCATCGCCGGCGACCTGGAGTTCGGCCGCGAGTTTCTCGAGCAGCTCGAACCGTGGATCTATCGCCGCTACCTCAGCCGGGCCGACATCACGGGCATCAAGGCGCTCAAGCGGCGCATCGAACAGCGCACGCACCGCGAGGGAGACGATTCGCACAACGTCAAAACCGGGCACGGCGGCATTCGCGACATCGAGTTCGTAATCCAGTTTCTGCAATTGCTCAACGGCGGTGATCTGCCGGCTCTGCGCACCGGCAACACGCTGGAAGCGATTCTGCAATTGGAACAATGCGGCTGCCTCAACGGGCAGGAGCGGGCGTTGCTGGAAGAAAACTACTCGTTCCTCCGCAAGATCGAGCACCGCCTGCAAATCATGTTCGACTTGCAGACCCACCTTTTGCCGCAGGAGCCCGACGAACTGCGCAAGGTGGCGATTCGCCTGGGTTATGCCGACACCGACCAACAGTCGGCCTTGGCCGCGTTCGAGGCGGACTACAAGAGCAAGACCGAACTGAATCGCAAGATTCTCGACCACTTGCTGCACGACGCGTTCAGCGACGACTCGCGTACCGAACCGGAGAGCGATCTGGTGCTCGACCCCGAGCCCGAGAAACGGCAGGTCGCCGAAATCCTGGGTCGCTATCACTTCCAGGACGTCGAGCGGGCGTATCGCAACCTGATGGAGCTGTCGACCGAGAAGATTCGCTACCTTTCGACGCGCCGCTGCCGGCACTTTCTGGCGGCGATCGCGCCGCGACTGTTGGCCGCCATCGCCGAAACGCCCGATCCCGATACCACGCTGGTGAACTTGAGCAAAGTGAGCGACTCGCTGGGTGGCAAAGGCGTGTTGTGGGAGCTGTTCAGCTTCAGTCCGCCCACGCTCAAGCTGTACGTCGAGCTGTGCTCGTCGAGCCAGTATCTGGCGGGCATCCTCACGAGCAACCCCGGCATGCTCGACGAGCTGTTGGACAGCCTGCTGCTGGACAAACTGCCGACGATGGAGGTGCTGCGTTCGACCCTGGCCGACTTGTGCCGCGGCGCCGAAGACACCGAGCCGGCGTTGCACAGCTTCAAAAACGCGCAGCAGATGCGCGTCGGCCTGCGCGACATCCTGGGCAAGGAGAAAATCGAAGCCACGACCGGTGCCCTGTCGGACATCGCCCAGGTGTGCCTGGAGCAGATCACGCGGCAGGAGTTCGAAAAGCTGACGGCGAAGTTCGGCCGTCCAACCGTCGGCGACGAAGGCGATGCGCGACTCGATTGCGAGCTGATCATCATCGCCATGGGCAAGTTCGGCGGTCGCGAGCTGAACTACTACAGCGATCTGGACCTGGTGTTTCTCTACGAAGCCGAAGGCACGACGCAGCACGCCCGGCGATCGCGGCGCGAAGAAACCACCAACAATCAGCACTTCTTCAGCGAGTTGGCCCAGCGGATCATCAAGAAGGCCAGCCAACTCGGACCCAACGGGCGGCTGTACGAGATCGATCCCCGCTTGCGCCCCACCGGGCGCAGCGGCCCCCTGTCTACGTCGCTGGCCGAGTTCGAGCGCTATTTCAGCTCCGAACAGGGGCAACTCTGGGAACGGCAGGCACTGTGCAAGGCCCGCGTCGTGTACGGTTCGCCGCGGGCGGCCGAGTTGGCGATCGACACCATCCGCCAGGCCGCCTTCGCCCCGCGCTGGCGGCCGGAAAATGCCGAGTCCATCTGGCAGATGCGGCTGAGGCTCGAAGAAACCGCCACGCCGGGAAATCTCAAGCGCGGGCCCGGCGGCCTGGTCGACATCGAGTTTCTGGTGCAGATGCTCCAACTGAAACATGCCGGCAGCAACTCGCAGATCGCGCTGCCCGGCACGCTCGACGCGTTGCACGCGCCTGTGCGCGGTTTCGATTCTCCCGCAGGACGACTACGACTTTTTCGTCGCCAGCTACCGATTTCTGCGGACGATCCAGGCTCGCCTGCGCCTGATGAGCACCACGGCCCGCGACGATCTGCCCGACGAGCCGCGCGAGCTGGCCAAGTTGGCCGGTTTGCTGGGCTATTCCGGCCCCGAAGGTCTGCTGGCCGACTGCCAGCGCTACACGAAAGAAAACCGCCGCCGCACCGAACGGCTCTTCGAAGTCATCAAAGTCTGAGCCACTCCGCCATCACCGCGCCGCCAAGTTTAGCCCGGAGCCAACGGCGACGGCGCCGCCTGTGAGCGACGTGCGCTGAACAAGTGCCGCAACTCCGCTATCTCCCTCTCTTCTGCTTGCGAGACGGCTTACCGCCGTCCGGCAGTTCGCGTGGCCAGCGCGGTAAACTCCTCGAGATGCTCGGACCAAGCGCGCTTCAGTTGGCTCACTCGCTCCGGCTCGTTGGCGGCCAGATCGTTCGTCTCGCTCCGGTCGTCGGCCAGGTTGTAGAGCTCCCAAGGGTCGTCGCTGCCATCGCTTACCAGCTTCCAGTCGCCGATGCGAATGGCGCGGTGGCCGTCGTGAAACCACCACAAATAATCGTGTTCGACGTGGCCGTCGTCGGTCAGCACGCCCACCAGGCTTCGGCCCGGTCGCGGCGGCACGTCATGGCCGTTCCAGGTCGTGGGCGCCTCGCCGCCGGCCAGCTCGAGCACGGTCGGCAGCACGTCGATTACGTGGGCCGGATCGCGCCGCAACTCGCCGCGGGCCGAGATGCCCTGCGGCCAATGCGCCACCAGCGGCGTCGAAATCCCGCCTTCGTGAACCCAGGTCTTGTGCCGGCGAAACGGCGTGTTGGCCGCGCTGGACCAGCCCGGTCCCAGGCACAGGAACGTCTCGCCCGAACCGGCCGGTGCCGACGGGTCGTGCCCATCGCCGCGGACCATGATTTCGGCGCTGGCGCCATTGTCCGAGGCAAACAGGATCAGCGTGTTCTCAAATTGTCCCATCGCCTTAAGCTGTTCGATGACCCGGCCGACTTCACGGTCCATGCGATCGACCATGGCCGCGTGGATGGCCATCTTCTGGGCCTGAAACGCCCGCTGCTCGTCGGTCAATTCGCTCCATGGCAGCGGCCGGTTAATCTCACCCGTGCCGAGTTTTTCCAAGTCCTTGGGAAAATCATACGGGGGGCCGACGTCGCGCTCCATCGCCGGCGGATCGTGCGTGACGATTCCCAACTCTTTAAGCCGCTGGCCGCGAGCCGCCTGGATCTTGTCCCAGCCGGCCAGATAACGATCGCGGTAGCGGTCGATGTCCGCCTGCGGCGCATGCAGTGGAAAATGAGGCGAGGTGAACGCGACAAATTGAAAGAACGGCGTGCCCGCGTGCTCGGCCGCGTGCTCGCGCAGGCACTCGATCGCGTGATCCGCGATGGCCGTGGTGGCGTAATAGCCGTCGTCCTTGCCGACCGGAGGCAGCGGCTGATCATCCCGGGTGTGTTTTTGCGGCGTGAAGAAACGGTTGTGATCGTCCAGCTTGTAGGAACGGTCAAAGCCGCCGGCCAGCACCTTGCCGTCGATGTGCCATTTGCCCGAGTGGTAGGAGCGATAACCGAGCGGCCGGAGCAACTCGGGCAGCAAGGGCGCCCAAGGCGGCCGCTGCGCACCCCCGCCAAAGTTCGTGCCGGGGATGCCGTCGCGGCGAACCTCCTGCGCGTAGTAACCGGTCAACAGCGCGCCGCGCGAGGGCCAGCAGCGGGCCGTGTTGTAGAACTGCGTGAAGCGCAGACCGCCGGCGGCCAGGCGATCGAGGTTGGGCGTCTCGATTTCGCCGCCGTAGCAACCCAAGTCGGAAAACCCCAGGTCGTCGGCCAGAATCATGACGACGTTCGGACGCCGAGGCGTTTCCTCGCCTGTTGCCGAGGTCGCCAACCCCCACAACAACAAGGCTACCGTCAATACGCAGAGGATAACCCGTGCCGGCAGCGAGCCAGGCGCTGCACGGTGGGGGATTTGCAAGGGCGAATCAATCATCGGACAGGCATCCAGAGGGATTGGTCGAGAGCGATGCCAACAGTATGAGCCAGTCGCTGCGTGCGATCAACAAGCCCCCTCGCGGCTAGCCAGACCGCCGCCGAGAAAGCAGCGCTTCAAGCAGCTCTTCGGTGAGCGCATCGGACGCGACAAGGTCCGGCTCGACGGCCAAGCGCGTCAGGCGCGCGGTGTTCGTCGGCGGCAACACCGCGGCCTTCGGCAGCGGCACAACGACTTGACGCGGCGGCAGCCACGAAATGTCCTCGCGGCGCGGCGGCGCGGCGGCCGGCGCATTCGCGACCAGCGCAATCGCGACCGCCTGGCGCCCGGCGTCCTCGCTCGCGACCGAAGCCGCTGCCGCAGCGGCGCTGGGGGCCGGTAGATTCAGCCGGGCCAGAAACCTATAGTTCGCACGCACAAGCAGCTCGTCTGCGACGTTGACCAGGCTGTCCTTGTTGAAGTCGTAGACGTTCGTGATGGGCTGTAGAAAGTTGTAATGGTTGCGGACGCCGATTTCGTCGGACACGTTGGTCGTAAAAACCAGCGGCGGCGAGTCGAAGAACGAGTCGCCGACGAGGTTGCCGAAGTAGAACACATCGGATTGGGGCAGGCCCGTATTCTTGTCAAACGCGCCCAGGGCATCGTTGCCGCGAACCGCCACCTGCAGCCAGGTGTTGGCGATCGCGCCGCTGGACCAGAGGATCTCCACCCGATCCGATCCGCCGACACCCGCGCCGGTGCGGGTGACGACCGCGCTGGGCGCCGGAGCCGTAGTCCAAGTATCGGGAGAGTTGGTCTTGCCCATCTTGAACTCAAAATCGTCCGCCGCGATGTCGCCGTGCACCCCCTCCAGATCAACCATGATGCCGTTGATCCCGCGCGAATAGCTGGTAGCGTTCGACCCGGTAGCCACACCATCGCCCGGGAAATATGGCACCTTGTCGATGGCGATGGCGTCGTCGTCACTCGCGCCGACGGCCGGACTGTCTCCGTCATACTTCGACTGGTTGTAGAAGATCTGCCGGCCGGCGATCTGCGAAACCGTGTTCACCCACCCGCCTACTTTTAGCAGGTACTCGCCCGCTCCTTCGGCGGCCGTGACCACGATGGTGTACGTCCCACCCGTCGAAAACGGATGCATGATGTTGATTGGTTGGCCCGGCAGGAACGCCAGTTGGCTCTCGACGATGTTTCCCAGCGGGTCCAATAGCAGCACCAGCGGTTGCAGCGTGTTTTCCGGTCCGTCGACCGATGGCGAGAGCGGCGTGAGGCTGATGTCCAGCTGCTGAAGTTCTCCGGAACCGACCGCCACGTGGTAAAGGTCGGCGTCCGCCACCGGCAACGCGGCGGTGGCCACGATCTGCGACGCCAGATCGATCTCGGCAATCAGGCCCGTGGTCGGTTCGGTCACGCTGACCGTCATGTGAAAAGGCAACGTCAGCCGAATCTGCCCGGGCAGGACTTCCCATTGCCCGGGGTCCATCACCAGGTTGCCGTTGTCCGGATTGGCGACCGGAAACGATCCGACGTTACCGGCCAGGTCGTACGACACGTCGCCGTCGGTGAACAGAACGCTGACCTGCGAGGCGTCGAACGTGCCGTTGCCGGTCCAGGCCAGCGGTGCGCTGTCGACCCGGAACAGCAGGTTCCGCAGCGCCGCGTAAACGCTAATGCCCAGATTGAATTGTCCCGCAAAGTCCGCCGGTTGTGAGGAGGGTTGAAACGGGCCCGGATTAGCGATGGGGTCCAACGAGCCACTGACGAACTGAATTCCCGAGTCATCGACCCGGACTGTCAGCGCTCCGGCGATTTGGGCAGCAAGACTGCCGGCGGCCTGCTCGGTGAGCGGTATCTCGAGTGGCGGCTGGCCCGGCGGCGACGACAGATTACTTGTCAGGACCATGGTCGTCTGGTTTGGGTCGACTTGCAGTTGGTAGGTCCCCTCGACCGGCGGCAACCCGACGTATCCCAGCGCGCTGGAGTAGGGGGGCACGATGCGCAGCGCGTCGCCGGAGTTGTCGTTGGGCTCTGTTTCGAGCTCCATTGCCCGGGTGACGACCAGGCTGTAGCGAGTGCCCCAGCTCGGCAACGTGACGCGAAACGTGTACACGCCGTCGTGCGGCACCGTGAAGCCGAGTATCGCCTGGTCGAAGACGGAACCCTGGGGAGTGCCGGTCGCCAGCAGCGACGCCTGGTCGTCCAGCAATTGCAGCGTCTGGCCCGGCTGCGAGATGCCGTCAAAGTCGGTCATCGCGACGTCGATCTTCTGGCCGGTCGATCCGGTCAGGTCCAACGTGAAGTCTTGCGTGTACTGCGCAGCCAGGGGGTCGTACTTGACGTCGCCGACGGCCGCGTAGCGGACGCTCGTATCGAAGGCGATGGCGCTGCCGTCGAGCGGTTCGGCCGGCAACCCGACGATGCTGGCCGCGGCATTGAGATACACCGAGACCGTGTACGTCGTTGCCTTGCTGCCGCTGACCACCAGCGAATACGTGCCGCTCGCCGGCGCCTGGCCCAGGGTCAACGCCGTCGCGAACAAACTGCTCTGGATCGTTCCGCCGAGTCCCGGCACTTGAAGGGTCAATACCGCGCCAGGATCGTCGGGCGTGATGACCGCTGAAACTGTATCTCCGGCCGACAGGTCGAACGTAAAGGTGTCAACGTCCGCCGAGCTTTCCAGCGAACCGGCATTGTCCGTGCTGGCATAAACCAGGCTGCCCAACGGGGCGACCCGCGTGAACGGATGGACCGCGATTTGGTCGATGTCGACGTCGAAGTTGGCCGCATACGGAGTCACGGCGGCCTGCTGTGTGTCGCGCACGGCGACCGCCGGCATCGAGATGCCCAACGTCCCTTCCGCGTCAACGCCCGTGATCGAGTAGTCGACGGTCTGGGGATTCATCAGGTGCGCGTTGACGATCGTTCCTTGCGTGAGCACCAGGTCGTCGAGGCCGATGCTCGCGGGGTCCACCGGCCGGTTGAAAGTCACCACCAGGTCCAGCGGCTGCCCGGCCGCGATGGTGCTCCCCGCGGACGGAGAGACGGACACCACTTCCAACGGCGCGGTGGTGTAGCGGAAGTGCGTGGTCAGTTCGAGCATCGGGGCCCCGTCGCCGCGCGCACGGCACCCGCTGCCGCCATGTGAACCGTTTGCAAACCCTCGCTCGTCACCGGGCTGGCGTTGAAATGGAACGTGAGCGTGCGCGCGTTGGTTGGGATGACGCTGTCGGCCACCAGGCCATTGACCGTGAAACTCGCGGCATTCAACACCAGCGGATCGTAGTCGTCGCCAAACGTGACCGTGAAGTCCGACGGCGCCGTGTGAATCAGCTCGCCATCGTCCGGCGTAACGGAGACCACCCGCAGCCCCAGCTCGTCGAGCGAATTGGCCAGGTTGACGCGCCCCCCGGTAATCGTTTTGCCCGACAGCGCCGGAGTGGCCACCGTGCCGTCGAGCAAGGCTTGCCGTATCTGATCCAGCGTGGCGTACGGAGCGGCGTCCCACAGCAGGCCCACGACACCGGTCACCACGGGGGCGGCCGCCGAGGTGCCCCCGAAATACGTGTACCCGCCGCCGCGAGCCGTGGTGCGCACCGACACGCCCGGCGCGCCGAGCTCGACCGTCGCGGCCCCGTAGCTCGAAAAGCTGGCCAGGTTGTCGTTGCTGTCGATCGCGGCCACCGAGATAACGTTGGGCAAGTCAAAATTGGCCGGGTAAATGGGACCCGTGTCGTCGTCGGAGCTGTTGTTGCCCGCCGAAGCAATGAACATGATGCCCGCATCACCGGCGGCGGCGATCGCGTCATAAAACGCCTGCGAATAGCCGGCGATGCCGTAACTGTTGTTCAGCGCCCGCACGTTGACGCCATATTCGGTGCGCATCATCGTGGCATAGTTCGTGGCCGCGATGGCGTCGGCCGTGCTGCCGATCAGATTCTCGTTGAGATATCGCAGGGGCATGACCTGAGCGTCCCAATTAACGCCCGAGACGCCCAGCCCGTTGTTCCCTTCGGCCGCGATAATGCCCGCCACGCTCGTGCCGTGTCCGGCCTCGTCCGCCGGGTTGTTGTCTCGGCCAGCGAAGTCCCACCCCTGCACGTCGTCGACGTAGCCATTCAGGTCGTCGTCGATGCCGTTGCCGGGGATTTCGCCCGGATTGATCCAGATGTTATTCGTCAGATCGGCGTGCGTGTAGTCCACACCGGTGTCGATCACGCCCAAGACGACGTTGCCGCTGCCGGTGGTCACCTGCCAGCCCTCCGGCGCGTCGATATCCACGTCGTTGGCCTGATTCAGCCACCATTGCTGAGAGAACAGCGGGTCGTTGGGAAAGACCGCGTCTAGGGTGAGCGTGAAATTCGGCTCGACGTACTCGAACCCGGCCACCGCCTCCAGACTGGATTGCAAGTCGGCAGCGGCCAGCGTCGACGAAATCAGCACGGTTCCGTCGCGACCAAGGTATTGCATCACGCCGATCGGTTCCGCCAGGCCCGACAGCAGATGCTGGATGTCCGCCACTTGCGCGTCCGGCTGTCCGCTGATTCCGTCGAAGCGGGCAATCCATTCATTGGTGAGCACGTCGACACGTTTCCCTTGCCAATCGACCGATTGCACCAGCGAGTGAGCGTCAGCCTCATTGGGCGACTCGAACGCCGCGGGGCTGGTCGAAAGCGCGAGGCGGCTCTCCAGTTGCTCCCCCCGCAAAGAGAGCCTGGTGCGATCAGCAGGCTTTCGAAGCGCGGACCTCCGGCCAAGGCGGCGAGCGCGTGCCATGTCTCCCGATCCTCTGCTATGGTTGGTCTGGTTGTGGCTGGGTCGGGGGGTGAAAGCCTTCCTTCGGTCGCGGACCCAAGGCGCGACGGGTCGATCTGTCCGCTTAGCGTTCCGGCTCCTCAGTTGAACATGGCGGGACTTGCCGATTCGGGGGGGGGCCTGGCGCGAAGCTCAGCTCACCAGATTCTAATTGCCTGACGGGCGCAGTCCTACCAGTGGCAAGAAAATTCTCTAGATTTTTCCGTGTTTGCCGAAGCGAGCGGGCCCGTCACGCTCAAGCCGGTGGTCCGTGCCGAGGTGCGCATGCCGGCGTTCTCGACACGCGCAAATCACGCTTCATCCCGGGTATATACAGCCATAAACTTTCGTTCACGCTATCGGTATGCTGTTTGCTTCTCGTCACCGGCACTCGCAGGAGATTTTCATGAACGACTCGACTCAACACTTGCCCAATGAATGCGTCGTCGCGGTTTACGCCTCCCAAGCGGAGGCCGAGACCGCATTTCAGATTTTGACGAAGGCCGGGCTGGGGCCCAATCATGTTTCGATCGTCAAGCGCCACGTCGATCCGACCAGCCAGACGGCCGAAGAACTCAGCCTCGGCGACGATTCCTTGCACGACGCGGCCGTCGGAGGAGCGCTGGGCGGGTTGGCAGGCGTGGTGGGCGCCGCCACGCTGACCTCCGTAACCGGCATCGGGTTGGTCCTGATGACCGGCCCGCTGGTAGCGCTCACCGGCGTGATTGTCGGCGCGTTTCTGGGGGCAATGCGCGGCTGGGGATTGCACGACGTTCATATCCGCCAGTACGAAAAACTGGTCGAGGAGGGACATGTGCTGATTGCCGTCTGCGGTGATCCCGAGGAAGTCGAACGAGCCGAAAAGCTGTTGCGCCAGACCAAGGCCTCGAACATCTCCTCGCATGGCAGCTCAAGCGCCGACTCGCCCGAGATCGACGATCGATCCAAGAAGTGAACCTGGTCTCCAAGAACGGGAGTTGCTCGATGAACAGTCCGAACGCGCAAGAGCGGCTGCGGGAAGCCGTCCATATCCTGACCAGCGAAGAAGGCAGCCTGAAGCATCGCTTGATGCTGGCTTACATAAGTCAACTATTCGAAATCGACCCCCAGCGTGATTTGCCCCAGAAACTTCAAGAACCGTTTCAACGGCTCCGCGTCGTGCTGACGCAAGACGAGGTGGTGGGCGATACCGGCACAGTCAGCCGGGAGTTGGAACGCATCAGCGACGAGGACGCCCAGGAGATCGCACGGCGGATCTTTGAAATGTATCTTGCCGTCTCCCACGAGGAATCGAAGGACAAGCAGGCGAAGGCCCAATAGACCGGATGGCCGAGTCTGCTATGGGCCGTGCCGGATTGACCTCCCTTCGGTCAGATCGACTCGCCTGCGACCAGATTGGTGTGGGCGCGATCGCGAGAAACGGTTACGAATCGGCACGGATGCTTCGTGTAAAAGCTTCACGCCCCACACCCCCAACTCTTGGAGAGCAGTGATGGAGCGTCGTGCAATTACGGTGCGTGGCCAGGTCCAGGGTGTCGGCTTTCGGCCCTTCGTCTTTCGGCTGGCGTGTCAGTTGCAACTCGCCGGCGCGGTCCGAAACCAGGCCGGCGAAGTACATATCGAGATCGAGGGAGAGCCGGATTCGCTGGCCCGCTTTCTCGACGAATTGACCGCCCGAGCTCCGCCACTGGCGCGGATCGAGCAGTTGACTTGCCACCGCCGCCCACTGTTGGGAGCACGGCGGTTCACGATCGAGCCCAGCCGCCCGGGCGAGCGCGAGCACGTGTTCATCTCTCCCGACGTGGCCGTGTGTGAGGAGTGCCTGGCCGAGATGCGCGATCCGGCGGACCGCCGCTTCGGCTACCCGTTTTTGAGTTGCACAAACTGCGGCCCCCGGCTCACGATCGTCACGTCGGCTCCCTACGACCGGCAAAACACGACGATGAACGGCTTCGCCATGTGTGACAAGTGCCGTGGCGAGTACGAGAACCCGGCCGACCGGCGGTTCCATACGCAACCGATTGCCTGCCCGCGGTGCGGGCCAAAACTGACGTTGCGTGCTTCGGATGGCGCCGCGCTGAGCACCGCCGATCCGGTGGCGGCGTTCGCACGGCAACTCGAAGCAGGCAAGATCGGGGCTCTGAAGGGTTTGGGGGGTACCACCTGGCATGCAACGCCAATGACGAGCGCGCCGTAAGCGAGTTGCGCCGTCGCAAACACCGCGACGAAAAGCCATTGGCGCTCATGGTCGGCGATCTGGCGGCCGTTCACTCTCTATGCGAGGTCGGGCCCGCCGAGCAAGCCTTACTCCTGTCGCCGGCCCGGCCGATCGTCCTGCTACACCGCAAGCCGGCCGCCGACGTGGCCGCGAGCGTCGCCCCTGGGAATCCTCGTTTGGGGGTTATGCTTCCTTATACGCCGCTGCACCACCTGCTCGCGGCAGCGGTCAGCGGACCACTAGTGATGACCAGCGGCAACCGCTCGGACGAGCCCATCGCCACCGATGACGACGATGCCCTCCGCCGCCTGGGAGACATTGCCGACGTCTTCCTCACGCACGACCGGCCGATTCGCGTCCGCGCGGACGACTCCGTGACAAGCGTCGTCGATGGCCTGGAGCTGCCGGTGCCGCCGCTCGCGGGGTTACGCTCCGCAACCGCTGCGCCTGGTCGAGGAATGCCCCCTGCCGGTATTGGCGGTCGGCGGACAGCTCAAGGCCGCATTTGCTCTTTCGGCCGGCCCACAAGCCGTTTTGAGCCATCACTTGGGCGATCTCGACGACTGGTCCGCATACCAGGCCTTCCTCCGCGACATCAACCTCTACGAAGATTTGTTCCAAATCCGCCCGCTGATGCATCGCCCACGACTTGCACCCCGACTACCAGTCCACTACGTATGCGGTCGAGCGCTCGCAACGGGAGGGACTTGCTTTGGTTGCCGTACAACACCATCATGCCCATTTGGCTTCCTGCCTGGCCGAACACGGCTTGCACGGTCCGGCGATCGGCGTCGTATTTGATGGCACCGGCTACGGCACCGATGGAGCGATCTGGGGCGGCGAGTTCCTGGTGGGAGACAGTCGACAGTTCCACAGGAGGGCTCACCTGCGATACGTCGGCATGCCCGGCGGCGAGCGAGCGATCCGCGAGCCGTGGCGCATGGCAGTGGCACACGTTTTGGATGCCGGCTGCGATCCGGGGCCACTCGGCCGGCGCATCGCCGCGGCGCCTGTGGCGCACCGTCGAACAGATGCTCGCCCGCGGGCTCAATTGTCCACGTACTTCGAGTGCCGGGAGACTGTTCGACGCCGTGGCCGCGTTGTGCGGCGTGCGAGATCATTCGACGTATGAAGGGCAGGCCGCGATGACCCTGGAGTGGCAGGCCGGCGAAGTCGCAGCCGACGGCCGCTATCCGTTCGATTTCGAGCCCACCGGTGAAGCAGATTCCCACGGGGAGCCTGGCGCCGGCCGCTCGTGATCGACACGCGGCCGCTGGTGCGGGCCGTCGTGGTCGACGCGGCCGCGGGCGTCGACGCGCGGCTGATCGCCCGGCGGTTCCACTCGACGCTGGTCGACATCATTGCGGAAACCTGCCGCCTGATTCGCGAGCAAACCGGCCTGAGTCGCGTCGTGCTATCGGGCGGTGTGTTCCTGAACGTGCTGCTGACAAGCGAGACGTGTGCGCGGCTGCGGTCCGACGATTTCGAAGTGTATCGACACCAGCGCGTACCGCCCGGCGACGGGGGATTGAGCCTGGGGCAACTGGCTGTGGCCGCCGCGCAACTGAGAAGCTGACCAACCCGAAAGGAGCCCCGCATGTGCCTGGGGATTCCCGGCAAAGTGGTGGAAACGTACCACGAGCACGACCTGCTGATGGGCAAAGTCGACTTTGGCGGCGTACGGAAGCGGGTCTGCCTGGAGCATGTTCCCCAGGCCCTGCCCGGTGATTACGTCATCGTGCACGTGGGCTTCGCCCTGTCGCGAATCGACGAGGACGAAGCCCGGCGCGTCTTTGAATTTTTGGACGGCATGAACCAACTCGACGAACTACAGTCGCCCGAGCGATGAAATACCTGGACGAATATCGGGAGGAAAAAGCGGCCAGGCGGCTGGCCGACGCGATCGCGCGCGAGGTCACGCGGCCGTGGACGATCATGGAAGTTTGCGGCGGGCAGACGCATTCGATCGTCAAGTACGGAGTGGACAAGATCCTGCCCGGTGAAATCGAGCTGGTTCACGGGCCTGGCTGCCCAGTGTGCGTGACGTCGCTGGAGATGATCGACCGGGCGCACGCCATCGCGGCCCGGCCCGAGGTAACCTTTTGCTCGTTCGGCGACATGCTGCGGGTGCCGGGGTCGCGGGGCGATTTGTTGGAGTTGAAATCGCGGGGTAGCGACGTGCGGATCGTCTACTCGCCGTTGGACGCCGTGACGATCGCGGCCGACAACCCCGACCGAAAGGTCGTGTTCTTTGCGATCGGATTCGAAACGACGGCGCCCCCCAACGCCATGGCGGTGTGGATGGCCCGGCGGCGAAAGCTCGCCAACTTCAGCGTGCTGGTGTCCCATGTCCTGGTGCCGCCGGTCATGGACGCCGTACTCAATTCGCCCGACAACCGCGTGCAAGCCTTTCTGGGACCGGGCCACGTCTGCACGGTGATGGGCTTTACCGAATACGAGCCGCTCGTGCGGCGACATCGCGTGCCGATCGTGATCACGGGGTTCGAGCCGGTGGACCTACTCGAAGGCCTGCTGTTCACCGTTCGGCAACTTGAAGCCGGCCGCGCCGAGATTGAAAATCAATATCGCCGAACCGTGCGCCGCGAGGGCAATCCTCATTCGCAGGCCCTGATCCGCGAAGTGTTCGAAGTCTGCGACCGCAAATGGCGCGGACTCGGCTCGATACCCTATAGCGGCTATCGGTTGCGCGAGGACTATCGCCAGTTCGACGCGGAGCGAATCTTCGGCATCCAGCACATTGACACCTGCGAGTCCTCGACCTGCATCAGCGGCCAGGTACTCACGGGCTTGAAGAAGCCGCACGACTGCCCGGCCTTTGGCAAGGAGTGCACGCCCGAAACACCGTTGGGCGCCACGATGGTTTCGGCCGAGGGTGCATGCGCCGCGTACTACGCCTATGGACGGCACCTGGAAGCGGTCGGCGGCCCTCACGGCAAACCGGCCGGCTCGAGGCCGCTCGTTCAAATCGAAGGGAGCATGCGGACATGAGCGATAGGTCTGCCACACCGAACGTTATTTCGGCGCTGGGCACCTGCCCGGTGCCCAAATCGGACTACGACCGCGTATTGCTTGCGCACGGCAGCGGCGGAAAGCTGTCCTGCGACTTGATCGGTGGCGTGTTCGTTCCCGGCTTCGGAGGCGACGTACTCGCGGCGCTTGAAGATCAGGCAACGTTGCGGCTCGACGGCCGCGCGGCCGGCACCAACGGACGGCCCCTGCCCCGGATCGCGATGACCACCGATTCGTTCGTCGTCAGTCCGCTGTTTTTCCCCGGCGGCGATATTGGTCGACTGGCCGTTCACGGCACGGTGAACGATCTGGCCGTGGGGGGAGCCGTCCCGCTGTATCTTTCCGCGGCGTTCATTCTCGAAGAAGGCCTGCCGCTGGACGACCTGAGGCGCATCGTCGCCAGCATGCGACAGGCGTGCGACGAAGCCGGCGTCTCGCTCGTGGCGGGCGACACGAAAGTCGTGAATCGGGGCAAGGCCGACGGGCTGTTCATCACCACCACGGGCGTGGGCATCGTGCCCGAGGGACGCAACCTGTCGATCCACTCGGCGCGGCCGGGCGATCGCATCGTGCTGTCCGGTACGATCGGCGATCACGGCATGGCCATCATGTCGGTCCGTGAAGGGCTCGAGTTCGAGACGGTCCTGGAAAGCGACTCCGCCTCACTCGCCGATCTGGTGCGCGTGATGCTCGACGCCTGCCCGGCGATTCGCGCGATGCGTGACCCCACGCGCGGCGGGCTGTCCAGTACGGTGAACGAGCTGGCTCAAGCCTCGGGCGTGGGGGTCCGCTTGCACGAAGCGGCGATTCCAGTGCGGGCGGAAGTTCACGCTGCCTGCGAAATGCTGGGACTCGATCCGATGTACGTCGCCAACGAGGGGAAGCTGGTGGGCGTGGTTCCGGCCGAAGACGCCGTTTCGGTGGTCGACGTGATGCGGCGGCATCCGCTGGGACGCGAGGCTGCCATCATCGGCGAAGTCGTGGCGGATCATCCCGGCATGGTGTTGATGAAATCGCTCGTCGGGGGTGAGCGCGTGCTGACCATGCTGGCCGGCGAACAACTACCACGGATTTGTTGATTGCATTTCGAGGCGATCGCCACCAGCGCATTCGGAACATGTAACGCCATGCACGAACTCTCCATCGCACTGACGATTCTCGACCTCGTGGCCGACGAGCTTCGGCCGCGTCGGTATAGCCGTGTCGTGTCCGTGCAGCTGAAGCTGGGGCCGCTCTCGGGCGTGGTCAAGGAAGCTCTCGAGTCCGCCTACGAGTTGGCACGCGAGGATTCGGTGGCCCCGGACTCGCGGCTGGTGATCGATGAAACGTCCATTCTCGCGCATTGCCCGGCCTGCGCGGGAGCGGCCGGTTGTCTCGCCGCAGAATTTGTGCTGTGCCGAATGTGGCTCACCGATCGATCGGGTAACCGCCGGCAACGAGTTGGAAATCGTATCGTTGGAGTTGGAAACATGATCACCGAAACGCGCCTGGTGCAAGTCCGGCAGCGAGTGCTCAAGAAAAATGACGTCACGGCCCGGGCGCTGCGAGAGCGTTTCCGCGAGGCCGGGGTGACCGTCGTCAGCTTGGTGTCGAGCCCCGGCGCGGGAAAGACGGAGCTGGTGGAAAAGACACTGGCGCGATTGACCCGCGATTTTCGCGTGGCGGCCCTGGTGGGCGATTTGGCCACCGACAACGACGCGCGGCGACTGGCCCGGTCCGGAGCGCCAGTGCGCCAGATCACGACCGGCACGGTCTGCCACCTGGAGGCCGACATGGTCGAGCGGGCGCTGGGGGACTGGAATCTCGGCGAGCTGGATTTTCTGATCATCGAGAACGTCGGCAATCTGGTGTGTCCGTCGACGTACGACCTGGGGGAGGGGCTGCGGCTGGTCCTGTTTTCGGTCACCGAAGGGGAAGACAAGCCGCTCAAATATCCCACGATCTTCAACACCGCCGACGTCGCTCTGATCACGAAGCTCGATCTGGCCGCCGCCGTGGAGTGCGATCTGGCCCTCGTGCGGCGTAACATCGAGGCCGTGCGCCCCGGCATGCGCGTCTTCGAGCTGTCGGCGAAGACCGGCCAGGGGATGGACGCCTGGATGGACTTTTTGCGGTCGCACGCAAAGGACCAGCGTCGGGAGCCGACCAACGCCGGCGAGGTCCAGGCACGCTAGCCACGTTTCTGGTAGACTGCGGGCCTCTTGGAGCTTCCCTTCACAACGACACACGGAGTTTTTCGCGGATGATCACCGTGGGTATGAATTATCGCGTCCTGCCGGGCAAGCAGCAGGTGTTCGAAGACAAGTTCCAGGCCGTACTGGCCGCGCTCGCGTCGGCCACCGGCCACACTCGCTCCAACCTGTGGCAGGACGTGGCCGACGACAAGTCGTACATGATCACCAGCGAGTGGTCGGACGAGCAGGCATTTCTCGACTTCATCCACAGCCAGGCGTTTCATGACGTCACCAATTGGGGCAAGGAAGAGGTGCTGGCCGGCCGACCCGAGCACAAGATCTACCGGCACTAACGCGCCATGGCTCCGAGCTTTCGGAATTTCCGGAAGGCTCGGGCACTTATGCCGCCGGCCCCGCCGTGCGCACCTCGGCCGAACAGCCCCCTTCATACGCGCCGAAGTTCTTGCAAAACAGCTCGGCCAGCTTCCGCGCCGTGGCGTCGTAGGCGTTGGGATCGGACCAGGTCGTCTTCGGCAATAAAATGTCATCCGGCACGCCGGGACACCTCGTCACGACGTGCAGGCCAAAGACCGGATCGATCTGGGTGGGCGCATCGACCAATTGATTTGCATGGATCGAGTCGACGATGGCGCGCGTGAAGGCTAGCTTCATGCGCTTGCCCGTGCCATAGGCTCCGCCGCTCCAGCCGGTGTTGACCAGCCAGACGTGCGTCTTGTGCACGTTCATCTTGCGTGCCAACAGCTCCGCGTACTTGCTCGGGTGCCACACCAGAAACGGCCCGCCAAAGCAGGGCGAGAACGTGGCCTGTGGTTCCGTCACTCCCACTTCAGTGCCGGCCACCTTGGCCGTGTAGCCGCTGATGAAGTGATACATCGCCTGCTCCGCCGTGAGCCGGCTCACCGGCGGCAGCACGCCGAACGCGTCACAGGTGAGAAAGATGACGTCGGTCGGATGGTCGGCTACGCAGGGAATCTTGGCGTTGCTGATGAACTCGATGGGGTACGCCCCGCGCGTATTCTGCGTGATCGAGTCGTCGTGAAAGTCGACGCGGTGGTCACGTTGGTTGTAGACCACGTTTTCCAGGACCGAGCCGAACCGCAACGCCTGAAAAATCTCGGGCTCCGACTCGGTGCGCCAGATCGATGGCCTTGGCGTAGCAGCCGCCTTCGATGTTGAACACGCCCCGGTCGGTCCAGCAGTGCTCGTCGTCGCCCACCAGGTGCCGTTTGGGATCGGCCGAGAGCGTGGTCTTGCCGGTGCCCGACAGGCCGAACATGACCGACGAGCGGCCGGTCTGACGGTCGGCCGTGGTCGAGCAGTGCATCGACAGCACACCCTGCTTGGGCATGAAGTAGTTCATCATGGTGAATACGCCTTTTTTCATTTCGCCGGCGTATTCGGTGCCCAGGATCACCAGCTCGCCCGTCTCGAGATTCAGGTCGATGCTCGTCTTCGACGTCATGCCCGAGGTGTAGCGATTTGCCGGGAAACGGCCGGCGTTGTAGATCACCGCGTCGGGCTCGCCGAATTCGGCCAGCTCCTGCCGCGTGGGTCGCACCAGCATCGTGTCCATGAACAGGGCATGGTAGGGACGCGAGCAGACGATGCGGACCTTGATCCGGTATTCCGGGTCCCAACCGGCGAATGCGTCGACGACGTACAGTCGCTCGCAGGTGTTCAGATAATCCTTAGCCCGCTCCAGGTTGATGTGGAACGTGGGATCGTCGATGGGCAGGTTCACCGGTCCCCACCAGATGTCGTGCTCCGAATCGGCGTGGCGGACGATCCGCTTGTCCTTCGGCGAGCGGCCGGTCTTGGCGCCCGAATAGGCGATCAGCGCCTCCGGTGGCGGCGATGGCCGAATCTTTTTCCCGCCGGATCGCTTCCTCGTACAGTGTGGCCGGCGCCAAGTTACGTTGAATGTCGTGGACCGTGATATCGGGAATTCTCAGACTGCCCTCGCTCACCGCAGACTCCTATCCGAGTTGCCAATGCGCCGTGGATCGATGACACGCGTTCGCCCGCCAGCGTGCCATCTTACCGCGCTGCGAATTGCCAACAACCTCGCCGCGGCCAACCGATTCTTAGTGCATTGTCAACGTCGACAATTCGCGATGCCGCGGCTGGCTTGTCCAGCAGTGCTTTGGCTTTACGGCAAGTCTGACCCGAAGATCAGGCTCCGACAGAGCACTAGGCGAGCAATTCGTTCACGACCCGCGCCGGTTCGACGCCGGTCAGCCGCTGGTCGAGCCCCTGGTGCTTGTAGGTGAATCGCTCGTGATCGTAGCCCAGAAGCTTGAGCACCGTGGCGTGGAAATCGTGGATGTGGACCGGGTCTTTGACGATGTTGTAGGAGAAATCGTCGGTCTCGCCGTAGATGGTGCCCCCCTTGGCTCCACCGCCGCACATCCACATGGTAAAGCAGCGCGGATGGTGGTCGCGGCCGTAGTTCTGCTTGGACAGTCCACCCTGCGAGTAGATGGTGCGGCCGAACTCGCCGCCCCAGATGATGAGCGTTTCGTCCAACAGGCCCCGCGAGCGAAGGTCTTCGATCAGGCCGTGGCACGGCTGATCGATGTCGCGGCACTGGTCGGGCAGACGGCCGGCCACGTTGGCATGCGTATCCCAATTGTTCAAGTAGACCTGGACAAACCGTACGCCCCGTTCGACCATCCGCCGGGCCAACAGCACCGTCTGGGCAAACGTCCCTGGCTTGCGGGCTTCCTCTCCATAGAGTTGGTAGGTGCTTTCCGGCTCGTCGGCCGTGTCGGTCAGCTCCGGCACGCTGGACTGCATGCGGAAGGCCAGCTCGTAGTTTTGAATCCGGGTATGCGTTTCGGGATCGCCCACCTGGCGGTAGTTGATTTCGTTCAGAGCGCTGTAATCCGTCGAGCGTGGCGCGGCGAACCTGCGAGGGCACGCCGTCGGGGTTGTTGATGTACAGAATCGGGATCGCTGCCTGAGCGGAACGACACACCGGCGTGCTCACCCGACAGGTAGCCCGACGACCAGAGCCGGGCCGAAATGGCCTGCACCTGTTCGGTATTCGTGGGCTTGGCCACGAGTACGACAAACGTCGGCAAATCCTGATTGAGCGAGCCGAGCCCGTACGACACCCAGGCCCCCAGGCACGGCCTGCCGGTCACCTGGTTGCCGGTCTGCATGTAGCTGATGGCCGGTTCGTGGTTGATGGCCTCGGTGTGCATGCTGCGGATGAAGCAGATGTCGTCGGCGTGCTTGGCCAGGTTCGGCAACAGCTCGCTGATCCACATGCCGCATTGGCCGTGCTGGGCAAACTTGAACTTCGACGGAGCGATCGGAAACCGCTTCTGACCGGAGGTCATGGTGGTCAGCCGCTGACCCATGCGGATGCTGTCGGGCAGGTCCTTGTCGAACCACTCCTGCATCTGCGGCTTGTAGTCGAACAGGTCCATCTGCGACGGCCCGCCGACCATGTGCAGGTAGATGACGTGCTTGGCCTTGGGCGGGAAGTGGCGGAGCCAGCGCCGCGGAAAATCGTTCGGCAGTCCGGCGGTCGTGGCGCCCAGGCCGGCTGCACGCCTTCGCCCACGAGCGACGCCAGCGCGGCCATACCCAGGGCGTTGGCCCCGCGCTTGAAGAAATGCCGGCGCGTTTCGGTGCGGACCCATTCGGCAAACAGCGGGTGCATGTCACTTCTCCCTATTCGTTCGCTCGTCTTCGCCGCGCGACGCCCTGTTGCCAAGGACGTCGGCGCGAGCGAGCGGCGTTACTTGTTCACGACCTCATCCAGGTTCATCAGTTCATTGGTGATCATCGTCCAAGCGGCCAACGTGGCGGCGTCGAGCGATTCGTTGGGCTTTGACGCGCCGGTGGCGATCAGCTTCTTCGCGTCGTCGGGGTGCTCGCGATAGTAACCCAGCAGCGTGGCGAGCGATTGTCCGGCGATCGATCGCTCTTCGTCGCTCAGCTTGCGGGCCAACAGCCGCTGGGTAATGAAGTCGAGCCGCGCGGCGTCCGCCTCGCCCCCTTCAGCAAGGCGCGGGCCGCCAGCCGCCGGGCGGCTTCGACGAACTGCGGATCGTTCAGCGTGACCAAGGCCTGCAGCGGCGTATTGGTCCGCTCGCGCTGCACCGTGCAAATTTCGCGATTCGGGGCGTTGAAAATCTCCATCGAAGCCGGCGGAGCGGCCCGCTTCCAGAACGTGTACAGGCTGCGGCGGTACAGGCTCGCGCCTTCGTCCTGCTTTGTAATTGCGGGTGTTGCTGCCGATCATGGCCACGGCTTCCCACACGCCCTCGGGCTGATAGGGATGCACGCTCGGCCCGCCGATCGTCGGCACCAGCAAGCCGCTGGCGGCCAGCGCATAGTCGCGAACCATTTCGGCATCCATGCGGAACCGCGGACCGCGCGACAACAGCCGGTTGTCCCGGTCCTTGTCTAGCTTCTCGGGCGTGATGGCGGCGCTCTGGCGATACGTCGACGACAGGACCATCATGCGGAAAAACCGCTTGATGTCCCAACCCGTTTCGCGAAACTCGACAGCCAGCCAATCGAGCAACTCCGGATGCGACGGCAGCCGGCCGGCGACGCCGAAATCGCCCGACGTTTGCACCAGGCCTGTGCCGAACACTTCCTGCCAGAAGCGATTGACGGTCACGCGTGCGGTGAGCGGATGCTCGGGCGCGCAACAGCCACTCGGCCAGCCCAGCCGGTTGCGCGGCAAGTCGTCTGGGAACGGCGGCAAGGCGGCGGGCGTGTCGGGATGCACTTCGTCGCGCCGCTTGTCGTACTCGCCCCGGTACAGGACGAAGGCCATCGCCGGGTCTTGTTTCTCCTGCATCACGTGGGCCACCGTGGCGCGCGACTTGATCGCCGCTTCGGTTTCTTCCAGCGTTCGCTTGTGGGCTGCCAACTCGGCTGACACCGTGTCGACTTTGCCCAGCCACCAGCCGTACAGCTCTTCGGTCTCGGCGCTGGTGCGACCTTCGGCCGGCAGGGCCACCAGGTAAGCCGCGCGGGTCACGCTGGCCAGCGCCGCCACTTCTTCGGGCGACAGCACCCGGCCGTAGATGCGCAGGTCTTGCAGCGCCAGGTTGTCCAGCCGGGCGCCGGTGTTCCGCTGGGCGAGCTTGAAAGGCACTTCGGTGCGGATCGAGTTCTTGAGCGTATCGGCCGCGACGTTGACGTCCTGGGCTGCGCCGTCAATGTAGATCTTGACTCCCTTGCGCTCCCCTGGCCGTCGTAGGTGATCGTGACGTAATACCATTTGTTGGCCTCGAGCGTCTTCTTGGCGACCACCTTCACCGCGTCGTCGGGCCACTTGTGAATGATGTGCGTCGCCGGGTTGCCGCCGTCGAGCCACAAGTCCCAACCGCGATAATCCGCCCCGTCGTCCATGCGCGCCACGACGGCGCCCGACAGGCCGGCCGTGGGCACCTTGACCCACACGCTGCAACTAAACGCCTGATCTTTTTCGAAGTCGCCGGCCACCGGCACCTGCACGTTCGTCTCGGGCCCCGACTTGAACGCCTTGGCGCTGGTCACGCCGGCCGTCGTATTGCGGCTGCGCGGCGAGCGAGACATTTTGCACTTCGCCGTCGAGGGCCAGCGTGAGCTGATTGTTCGAGCATTCGCCCAAGGGGGCGTGAAACACGAGCGCCGCGTTGTCCACCTTGGCCTTCAACTTCGAGGGCGTCATGGCGGCCAGCCAGCTGCTCGAAATCGCTCCGGCCCTCGGCCCGGCGAGCGTCGATGCGCTGCTGGGCGGCGGACAGCTCGCCTGGCAGCGCGGCCCAGGTTTCCCGATCCTTACGCTCGGGCACCATCACCACGGGCGGCGTGTCCTTGATGTTGCCGTCCATCGCGTTCTGCGTGGTGTTGTTGAAGAACGCCGACAACTCGTAAAACTCCGTCTGCGTGAGCGGATCGAACTTGTGGTCGTGACACACGGCGCAGCCGGCCGTCAGTACCCATCCAAACCTGGCACGCCGTGTCCGTGCGGTCGCGGGCATAGAGCACGACGTATTCCTCGGGAATCACGCCCCCTTCGTTCGTGGTCATGTTGCAGCGGTTGAAGCCCGAGGCCACGAGCTGGTCGAGCGTCCGATCGGGCAGCAGGTCGCCGGCCAGTTGTTCGATCGTGAACTCGATCGAACGGCATGTTGCGGTTGAAGGCCTTGATGACCCAGTCGCGATACGACCACATCTCGCGGAAGTTGTCGAAGTGGATGCCATGCGTGTCGGCATAGCGGGCCGCGTCGAGCCAGTAGCGGCCGCGGTGCTCGCCCCAGGCCGACGAACCGAGCAGCCGGTCGACCAGCTTTTCATAGGCGTCCGGCGCTGGTGTCGTTGACAAAGGCCTCGACGTCGGCCGGCTCGGGCGGCAACCCCGTCAGGTCGAGGCTCACGCGACGGGCCAGCGTGCGGCGGTCGGCCTCCGGCGCCGGCGTCAGCCCCGCGGCTTCGAGCCGGGCCAGGATGAAGTCGTCGATCGGGTTGCGACACCACGATTTGTTCTGCACCGCGGGCAGCTCCGGCCGCACCGGCGGGATCAGCGACCAGTGGGGCTCGTACTCGGCACCGGCGGCGATCCAGCGGGCGAGCAGGTCTTTTTGCTCGGCCGTGAGCTGTCTTGTGCGTCTCGGCCGGCGGCATCACCATCGATTCGTCGGCGGACGGTGATCCGCTCGACCAGCGGGCTTTCCTCCGGCTTGCCGGGCACGATCGCGCCGGCTTCGACCGCTGCGTCGCGCTGGTCGAGCCGCAAGTCGGCCTTGCGGGCCGCACTATCGGGGCCGTGACAGGCAAAGCAATTGTCGGCCAGGATCGGCCGGATCTGCCGGTTGTAGCCGAACGTCTCGTCGGCCTGGGCCAGCGCCGCGCAAGCCAAGCAAGCCTACGGCCAGGACAACCGACCGCGAAGTCCATCGGATCATCATGCAAACCCCCGGAAGGCAACTCAGGTGGGAACCGAAGCTGTCGAGCTTGGAACGATGCGCCGGTCATGGGCAGGAGAAAGTTCGGGGGCCGGTGCGTCGCCGCCGGGCATTCAGTATAAACGCTCTTTCCCTGGCTTGGAATAAGCCGACGCCGCCTGTTGGCGATATTTGCTCACACGTGGCGATGCTACCGGTTGGGGTGCGCATCGCCGGCGCGGCGCAGTTTTTGCGTCCTGTGTCGAAACGCTCGTGCTGGCCCGCTTTGACACGCCTGGTGTGCGGGAATTGCTGCACGTGACCGGGCGATTCTGCTGATGTTTTAGGCATTCGAAAGGGGCTCGTTTGCCGCTGGTGCTGCGCCAGCTAACGTTTCGGCAAACACGCCCCCTACCAAACTTCGTAAACGGCAAACCCATGGCCATCCGCGTCGCCCTGAATCACCGCACGACGTACCAGTACGACCGCCACGTGTCGCTGGCCCCGCATCTGGTGCGGCTGCGTCCGGCCCCCCACTGCCGTACGCCCGTCGTGAGCTACTCGCTGCAAAATCCATCCGGCGAAGCACTTCATCACCTGGCAGCAGGACCCGCACGGAAACTTCCTGGCCCGGCTGGTGTTTCCGGACAAGACGGACCAGTTCGAGTTGGAAGTCGACCTGGTGGCCGAGCTGACGGTCATCAATCCGTTCGATTTCTTTCTGGACGGCGAAGCCACCACGTTCCCCTTCAAATACGACGAATGGCTCGACTCGGAGCTGGCCCCTTACCGCAAATGCCACACGCCGGGCCCGCACTTCCAGGAGTTTTTGAAGGCGGTCCCCCGGCAGTCCGAGGGAACGGTCGACTTTCTCGTCGACTTGAATCGCTACGTACACGGATTGATCAACTACTCGATCCGTATGGAAGCCGGCGTGCAAAGCTGCGAAGAGACGCTTCTGTTGCACAACGGGTCGTGCCGCGACACGGCCTGGCTGCTCGTGCAAGCGCTCCGCCACCTGGGCTTGCCGGCCCGGTTCGTCTCCGGCTACTTGATCCAGCTCAAGCCCGACGTGAAGCCGCTGGAAGGCCCGGCCGGCACCGGACAAGACTTTACCGATCTGCACGCGTGGGCCGAGGTTTATCTGCCTGGCGCCGGCTGGTTGGGGCTCGACCCTACTTCCGGCCTGCTCGCCGGCGAAGGCCATCTGCCGCTGGCGGCCACGCCCGACCCGGCTTCCGCGGCGCCGATCACCGGCAGCGTCGAACAATGTGAAACGAAGTTTGACTTTGCCATGACGGTCCGCCGGATTCACGAGGATCCGCGCGTCACCAAACCGTACGACGAACCGCAGTGGGACCGCATTCAGGCATTGGGCGACGAGGTCGATCGGGTCCTGGCCGGGGGCGACGTCCGCCTGACGATGGGAGGCGAACCGACGTTCGTCTCGATCGACGACATGGACGGACCCGAGTGGAACATCACGGCCCTGGGCCCCGACAAGCGCCGCCTGTCCGGCAAGCTGTTCTACCGGCTGGCCACCGATTCGCCACCGGTCCCCTGCTGCACTACGGCCAAGGCAAGTGGTATCCCGGCGAGTCGCTGCCCCGCTGGGTGCTGGGCTGCCACTGGCGCAAAGACCACGAGCCCATCTGGACCGATCCGAGTCTCGTGGCCCAGGACGACGTCGACTACGGTGTCACGGACGTTGACGCCCAACGGTTCATGCTGCGACTGGCCGAACGACTCGGTGTGGGTCCGGAATTTGCCCAGGCCGGCCTACGAAGATGTCTGGTACTACCTCTGGAAATCGCGGCGGCTGCCGGTCAATGTCGATCCGCTCGATTCGCGGCTGAGCAACCCGGAGGACCGCGACCGGCTGGCCCGCGTGTTTGACCAGGGATTGGAGAAGATCGTCGGCTATGCGTTGCCCTTGCGGCCATTGGAGGACTGGACCGGCGTGCCTCAATGGGAAAGTGGACCCTGGTTCCTGCGTGCCGAACACATGTTCCTGCTGCCCGGCGATTCGCCGATGGGCTTGCGTCTGCCGCTGGATTCGTTGCCCTGGGTCGCCAAGCGCGATGTGCCGTTGCACCTGGAGCTCGACCCCTACGCCCGCGTGGGGAATCTGCCGCGCCACCAGGACCTGGCCGTCGCCAGAACTTCGCCCTCGCCGCTGGGAAACGGTCGCTCGTCCGTACTGCAGCGCCGGCTCGTCCGACAGGTCGCCGGGGTCGGCGGTGGCGGAGCGGAGGCAGCGGGAGACGATCCCGAAGCGCAGCACGAAAGTGCCGCCGACCCGGCGCGGGCCACGCTGGAGTTTCCGGCCCCGGGAACATCGGCCGCGGGGCTGATCCGCACGGCGGCCTGCGTCGAGGCCCGCGGCGGCATCCTGCACGTTTTCATGCCGCCGGTGGACGAAGGCGGAAGAGTATTTGCACCTGGTCAGTGCCATCGAACAGACGTCGCGCGATCTGGGGCTGCCGGTGCGCATCGAAGGGCTATCCGCCGCCGTACGACCCGCGGTTGCAGCATTTCAAGGTGACTCCCGACCCCGGCGTAATCGAGGTCAACTTGCAGCCATCGACCAATTGGCGGGAACTGGTCGAGAACACGAACGTGCTGTATGAAGAAGCCCGGCAGTCGCGGCTGGGAACCGAAAAATTCATGCTCGACGGGCGCCACACCGGCACCGGCGGCGGCAATCACCTGGTGCTGGGCGGAGCCTCGCCCGAGGATAGCCCCTTCCTGCGGCGGCCCGATCTGCTGGGAAGTCTGGTCCGCTATTGGAACAATCGGCCGAGCCTGTCGTACTTGTTCTCCGGGCTGTTCATCGGCCCCACGAGCCAGGCCCCCGCGCCGACGAAGGCCGCCACGAATCGGTGTACGAGTTGGAGACGGCGCTCGCGCAACTGCCGCGCGAGGAAACTGCCGCAGCCATGGATCGTCGACCGCGTGCTGCGCAACCTGCTGGTCGACCTCACGGGCAACACGCACCGCGCCGGAGTTCTGCGTCGACAAGTTGTTTTCGCCCGACACGGCGTCGGGCCGGCTGGGGCTCGTCGAATTCCGCGGCTTCGAAATGCCGCCGCACGCCCAGATGAGCCTGACGCAGCAGTTGCTGTTGCGGGCGCTCGTGGCCCGGCTGTGGAAACAGCCCTATCGCGAGCGGCTGGTCCGCTGGGGCACGGCCTTGCACGACCGGTTTATGCTGCCGCATTTCGTCGCCCAGGACTTTCAAGAGGTGCTCGACGACCTGGGCGAAGCGGGCTATGCGTTTGAGCAGGATTGGTTCGCCCCGCATTTTGAGTTTCGCTTTCCGCTGGTCGGCCAGGTGTCGCATCGCGGCGTTCACCTGGAGTTGCGGCAGGCGATCGAACCCTGGAACGTGCTGGGCGAGGAACCGGCCGGTGGCGGCACCGTCCGGCACGTCGACTCGTCGGTCGAGCGGCTCCAAATCACGGTCCGCGGGATGACCGGCGACCGCTACGTCGTGGCCTGCAACCGGCGCCGCGTGCCGCTGCATCCCACGGGCACGCAGGGCGAGTTCGTGGCCGGCGTGCGATTCCAGGCCTGGCAGCCTCCGTCCTGTTTGCATCCCACGATCGCCGTTCACACGCCGCTGGTGTTCGACGTGTCGACACTTGGAATGAGCGCTCGATCGGCGGTTGCACCTGGCACGTGGCGCACCCCGGCGGGCGCCATTTCGAGACCTTCCCGGTCAATGCCTACGAGGCCGAAGGCCGCCGTGTAGCGCGGTTCTATTCCTTCGGACACACCGGCGGCCAACAGCCGATACCGCCCCAGGAAGTCAACTCCGACTATCCGTTCACCCTCGACCTGCGCCGCCCCGTGCAGCCCGCCTCGCTCGACGGGTGACTTTAAAGGGGACGTAAACTTACTGACGGTTCGATCAGGGCTACCGACGCGCACCAGGCCCGATATGGCCATGATTTTCAGGAAAAAGATTTGGTTTTGACTCGAAGGCCCATCACACCATCACAATGGGTGAGCCGGTATCCCGGCGGCGTAGCCGAGTTGGCAGTTCAAGACCCAAATGGGAAATCCTGGCCTAGACCGCTTCGCCTGCCGTGAGTCTCGCCCCAAACGCCGCCTGGCCGGCTGGGTTGCGACCTAAGTCCGGGCCCACCCGAATGACCAAGAACGGATTACCCACTACCGGTAGTACTTCACTACAATTATCTATCCCCGGGCGTACGTCGGTAAATTATCCGCGTGCGAGCGGCCGTTGTATTTCGATTCACTGCCCCGTGGAACCGACAGATGCAAGCACGCACGTGTGGACTACTTCTTTCTCTTTGCTTGTGTTCTCTCGCTACGACCTGCTGCGCAAACACTCTATTTGGAACAACAGGGTATTCAAATTCTTCGCCTGACCTGGACGCTAACTTAGTCACCATTAGCCCGCTGACGGGCAACGTCTCTCCAGTCGCCTCCGTCACGGCTTTCCACCCATTCGTTACGGGTCTGGACTTCACGGCGGATGGCTCACGCTTATTTGGGGCAGGCAGCACTCTCTATGTCGCGGATCCAACAACGGGACACTTCACCGAAGTGGGGCCGTTGACGCTGAACGGCACGGATAAAATCCTAATGGCATCAATGACTATTTCCCCCAGTGGTGAAATGCTGGCGGTGGGCAATAGCGATCGAACGCTTTATGCAATCGATCCTGCCACGGGCCATCTAAGCGTTCGAGGCACCTTTACCGATTCCGTAAGAGCGATCGAATTTGCTCCGGATGGAACGCTGTATGGAGGCTTTGCAAACCTCTTTCAGATCGATCCAAGCAATGCCGCAATTCTGGCCGACCTGGGACGTTTTGGACCCGTCCAGGCTACGTCGAGTATCTATATCAGCGAGATGGATTTCTCAATGCAGGGGCTACGGGGCGTTCAGATTTACCTCGGTGAGCCGACTCACTTTACAGCAAAACTATTTGACATTAACCCTTCGGGCCCTTCGGGGAACCTCGCGGAATTGGTCACCGCGATTCCCGAGGACGTCGTCAACATAGCCTCGGTTCCGGAGCCTGCAACGTTTTCTCTCGTCACGCTTGGCGCTCTGATATTTGCCGCTAGTCGATTCAACCGACGTGGTCGTAAGATCGGCACTCCCTTCCGGCGCCGCGACGTGTAGAAAGGTGTAAGGCAATGCACGCATGAAGATATCCAGCACTAAAAGGGGCATTCTGGACGCAAACCTTTTCTTGTCGCCAGCGCCGACGGTCGATAGAATCGGTGGCATGCCAGCGGCGTCCCAATCCAGCAGTCAAACAAATGTGCCTCGAAGGAGGAGCACAAGCGAAAAGCCTATTCAGTTTCTGGCAACGTCGGCGCCGGCTTGAGATCGATCGTCCATTTGCGCTCGATCTCCGACGCGTCACGCGGCACCTCCAGCGACTCGATTGCGTTGAAGCGGTATCCCTGCAGCCGGGGCACCGTGCCAGAAAACTGTTGCAGCTCGGGATCCTTCTCCATCTGCTCGGCGGCTGCGAACTGATCTCCGACAAATACGCCCAGCACGCCTTTGCCCGGCAGGACGATCAGGCTGAACTGCCCCTGGTCGTCGGTTTGGGTGTGCGCCTGTTCGAACGCCGGCACGTTAAACGGTGCAATGATCACACCGCCTTTTGGGGGCGGGAATTTCGGGTTATCAGGATAGAACGTGTCGTCGAGCCATCCGCCTTCTGGATACGCGCCGTAATGAACCTGTACCCCGGCGACCGGCTTACCTTGCTGGTCGGTCAAAGTACCCCGCAAGATGACGCCACGAATTAAATCGAAGTCCGCCACGATCGGACCGTCGGCCGCCGCTCCGTCGAGCCGCTTGGTGAGATTCAAGTAGGGCCGCTGGCTGCGTCGGTTCTCCCACGGCCAGGCCGTGACGGAGTACGTGTCGTCGCGCGAGAGCCCCGTAAGTCGGTACTTGCCGCCTTCGTCGGTGAAAGTATCGACGTAGGTCGGGCTCCAGGAGGCCACTTGCACATTGGACACCGGTTGGCCCGTGGCATCGCGGATCGTACCTTCGATAATCTGTTCCTGCCGCAATTGATGCTCGAACGTGGCCCCATAGGTGCGATACTCCGGCCGCACCGCACCCCAGCGGGATTTCTCCGGAATCGGCAGATCAAAGCCGTTCACGGTCATCACGCTGAACGTGTCGCTGCCTTCGTCCGGCGCCGTCACCTCCATCTTGTAGACCACCCGGTCGGCACCGAGGCCGCTGATCGTAAAGCGTCCGTCGGCGTCGGTGACCACCTCGCGCGGAAACAGAGTTAGCCGGTAGCCCGGAAATTGGTAACTCATCGCCAGCCCAAGCAATCGGTTGAAGTCGCGAAACGTGTGCCGAGGATCGAGGTCGCCAATGTACGCCCGCACCAGGCTCTTCCAAAAATCGACTGTACTCTCGGGGCTGTCGATTAATGTGCCGAGTCGTACCGTCGCGCCGGAGATGGGTGCTTTGCGGTGATCAACAATCCGGCCGCGTATGGGCAGATCTTCGGCCAGTCGCAGCTCCAACCCGCTCAAGGCCCCCGGCTCGTGCGAAAGATTCCACGCCGGCCCGAAGTCTGGCGCCACCGCCACCACGCTCACATCTTCCTCGAGCGGAGCGGTGATGTCGCTCTTGGCAAGCTCAAAGCGAAAGCGACCGTCGGCGTCGCTCGTCGCACGCACCGGCGGCGGCATCGCGGGATGAGTTTTATAGAGCTCGGGCATGATCTTGCCCCACTCTCTTTCGAGTTGCGCCGAGCGCATGAACGGATCATCGGCGGCAATGGTCGTATCTTTTCCCAGCTTCTTGAAAATCGCCACGAGCTTCGGATGGACCATCTTCAGCAACGGAGCCTTTCCCGCCCGCGCGGTGATCTGGAACGGCGGCTGCGTCGGATCCCGCAACTGCGGCTCCTTGTTCTCCGCGCTCTTGATGATCGCATACAGTTTCGCTCCGGCAAACGGCTGACCGTCTGGACCGAGCACCCGACCGTCGATGACGTAGCTCACGCCTTGCTCGGCTCCGGGCTCGGCAACCTGCTTGTCCGGCGCGGTTTCGGCTGCTCCGGCGTCCTCCGCTTTAGCTTGTCCGGCCGCCGGCTCCGCGGCGACCGTTCTGCCGGGCTGCATCGTCAGCAGCGACAGGCCCAGCGCGATGAGCGCCACAACCGCCGACAATCCGAATTTCCACCGTCGCGAGCAACCGGCCGCCACGCGGCCGCCACAGTGGAGCAAGATGCGAATGCGCCGCGAAAGCTGCGAAGGGCGCTCCCAAAGTCCGACCGACATGGCCAGCCGATGGCGCGGCCCGCCGGCGGCTGCCTCGGACCATCGCAATAGTTGCTCGGCATAGCCCGCGGGACTCATGACGCCGGACGCCGCGGCATCGGCCAGCACTTCCTGATCAACTTGAATCGATCGCCGGAGCCACCAATACAGAGGATGCACATAAAGCACCACCAACAGCGCCCGACAGAGCGCCATCAGCCACAGGTCTCGATTGCGGATGTGCGTCCATTCATGCGCAAGCAGCGCCGTGAGACTCACGTCATCCGCGTCGCCCAGCATCCACTCGGGCAGCAGTATCTTCGGTTTCCAAAGCCCCACGGCCGCCGCGCTGGGAAGGTCACGCGCAACCAGCAGGCAGGGCACTATCCCTTGACCAGCGACAACCGTCGAGAGCAAACCGACCAGATGTGCGTCGGCCGATCGTGCTGTTCGACAAACCGCGCGGGCTCGGACCCCCCCGGCGATCAGCCATGCCAGGACCCCCGCCGCGCCCACCACGTAACCGGCGAGCAAGGTCGCTGACCAGGATGGCACATACGACCAACGCGGCGAAGATGCAGCGATGTCGGCCTCGTGGTCATCGCTGGCACGGGAAGTTGCGGCCGCCGCGTCAGCAGGTGGTGCCGCGGCCGGCTTGATAGCCTGCGGTCGTTGTTCCGCGTCTTGCAGAATTGCCGGCAGCGCGGCCGCGCCAGCGAGAGGTGATGTTTCGGCCGAAGCGGTTTCCGAGGTGAAAGACGCCAGCGAAATCCGCAGCGAGGTCGGCAGCGCGGCCGCGATCGCCAACCACAACAGCCCCAAG
Organism: uncultured Planctomycetota bacterium; assembly: GCA_963711515.1. GTDB lineage: Bacteria > Planctomycetota > Planctomycetia > Pirellulales > PALSA-1355 > CAVQEL01. The sequence goes on from CAVQEL010000028.1 coordinate 100,544, forward strand.
CTCACCGTCCAGGCCAGCACCATGCGGCGGCTTGGCCCGGCGATGCACTTGCCAAGCACCAGGGCGGCCCCCAGCAGCAGCGTGGCCGCCAGGTAGTAGTCAACTACGATTCCCCGCAACAGCGCAAATGTCGTTGGCATCGCTCTGTCTCCGTAGTTAGCGCCGGCGCAATTTCTTCTTGGCGTCGGCAATCATTTGTTCGAGCTTATCTAACTCGGCCGCGCTGGTCCGCGAGCCCTCCAGCGCCCGCACCAGGTACTGGTCGACCGCGCCGTCGAACACGCGATCGAGGAATCGCTTGGCGAGCGAACCCAGCGTTTTCTTCTCGTCCACTTTTGCGAAGTAGGCATACGCTCGGCCCACCGCTTCGTGGTCGACCAGCCCCTTTTGCTCCATGGTCTGCATCAGGCTCAACACCGTGGTATACGCCAAATCGCGATCGCTCTCGCTGAGCTCTTTCCAGATCTCGCGGACCGTCCCCCGTTTGCGCTGCCACAGCAGCTTCAGAGCCTGCAGTTCGCGTTCAGTGGGTTCGATTTCGGCCATTCGCTGGGTCCCGTTACTCAACTCCCATATCAACTACTTAGATAGTACTGGTAGACAAGTAGTTTGTCAACCAGTTTCACTGATCCGTTCTTAAACGCCATACGCACTGGCGTCGCTTCCCCGGCGTCCCGCGCCGAGGCAACCCTTTCTTTGTTGAGTTAAATCGAGAACGGCCTCGGCCTGGATTGAGAGCCGTGAGCGCCCGAACTTTCTTTCGGGGCTGGGCCAACCTGCGCGACTGCGACGGATGAACCCCAAACCACCCCCGAAGGCCACCCGAAGGCTGCAACCTCTTTCCATTCCACCCCTGCCGTGCTAACCTACCGAACGGACGGTAGGTGTCGGCCCGGAGCGTGGATGTGGAACGCAGCGACTTGGACGTGGAAGTGGCAAAATTGCTCGCGGGCTACCCGATCGTCGTCACGACGATGGTGGCCTGGGGCGACATGGACGCCAACCACCATGTGAACAACGTCGTTTATTTCCGCTACATCGAGCATGCGCGGCTGCACTACTTTCGGGAGCTGGGTTTTTCGCGCGTGCAGCGGCAGACGCACATCGGGCCGATACTGGCCTGGGCCGATTGCCGGTTTCGGCGGCCGCTGGAGTATCCCGACACGGTATCGATCGGCACGCGCATCCGCGATATCGCGGACGACGCCTTTATGATGGATTCGGTGATCGTCAGCCACGCGCTTAAGGACATCGCGGCCATCGGCCAGCAGAAGCTGGTTTCGTACGACTACCAGCAAAAGCGAAAAGCGCCGATCCCCGACGAGGTGCGGCAGCGCATCGAGGAGATCGAAGGGCGCGCGTAAGCGTACGCCTCACAGTATTGACGTTCATCAACATCGCAACCCTCTAGCCCGGCGGAAAATGAAACCATGAGCAACACGATCAAACTCGACGGCCGCGTGGCGATCGTCACCGGCGGCGGACGCGGCATCGGCAAGGCCATCACCCAGCGGCTGGCCGCCGCGGGAGCCAACGTGGCCATCGCCAGCCGCAAGATGGAAAATCTCGCGGCCACGGCCAAGGAGTTCGCCGACCTGCCCGGCAAGATCCTGCCGGTCGAATGCCACGTGGGCCGCAAAGATCAACTGGAACACCTCGTGGCCACGGTCGAAAAAGAGTTCGGCCCGGCCGACATTCTGGTGAACAACAGCGCCACGAACATCGGCCAGGGCCCCTCACTGGACGTGACCGACGAAATGCTCGACAAGATGATCGAGGTGAACATCAAGGCGGCCCTACGGCTGGTGCGGCTGACCGTGCCGGGCATGATGAAGAAGCAAAAGGGCTCGATCATCAACATCGCTTCGATCGCCGGCCTGCGCCCGCAGCCGGGCGGCCTATTGTACAGCTTCACCAAGGCGGGGCTGATCATGATGACTCGCACCTGGGCCGTCGAATTCGGCCGGCAGGGGGTGCGCGTCAACGCCATCGCCCCGGGCCTGATTCAAACCGACTTCAGCGAGTTCTTCTGGAAGAACGAAGCCCACGTCAAGCGTCTGGAAACCATGCAACCGATTCCCCGCGTCGGCCAGATCGACGAAATCGGCTTTGGCGCGCTTTACCTGGCGTCCGACGAATCCTCGTTTGTCACCGGCCAGGTGCTGGTCATCGACGGCGGAGCAACGGCGATGTAGAGGGAGCTGGCGACTGGGGGTTGGCGACCGTCGAGGCGGACGGCACCGTGGTCGTTTGCGATCGACCATTGGCCGAGCCCGCCGGCAGGGCGCGGAGCGAGTCGACCGCGGCCGCCGCGGCGCGTTGCAACAGAATCTCATCGGTCGCGTAGGAGACGAAACGCATGCCACGGGCGATCCAACTCGAAACGGTCGCCATTTCCGGCGCGATGATTCCTGGCGCGACACGGCTGGCGTTGGCGACTTCGATCAGCCGTTCGACGGCGCCACGGCCCGGGGATGGTCCAATTGGCCGGCGATTCCCATGTCGACCGTGAGATCCATAAACCCCAGACAGGCCACGTCGACGCCTTCGATCGCCAGCATGGCCTTCGAGGTTCTCCACGGCCTCGCGGCGTTCGATTTGAATGACCAGCAGCGTCTCGCGGTTCGCCGTTTCGATGAACGCGTCGATGTCCGGCGGCTGGCCATCGGTTTGGGCCGTGGTGCAGGCAAACCCGCGCACGCCGTCGGGCGGATAGCGCACCCAGCTTACGATCTGCTCGACCTCTTGTGCAGTATTCACGCGGGGCACGATGACACCCTGCGCCCCCGCGTCGAGCACCCGAGCCACGTAGGCATACTCGGCTTGAGGAACGCGCACCAACGGCACAATGTCGGCCTGGCGGGCCGCCTGGATCATATCGGCCACGGTTTCCAGGCTGAAACACGTATGCTCCATGTCGATAAACACGAAGTCGAAGCCGGCCACCGCGTAAATCCGCGCGACGTCGGGCGCGCGTAGTCGCGAGATCTCGCTGCCGATGGCCATGCCGCCGGAGCTCAAGAGGCGCTTGACGTGGTTGTCCTTCATCGATTCATCCTACCAGTGCGCGTGTCATGGCCGTGCGCGTGTCATGGTCCCGTCATCCGCGAAAGCTGTAGCTCCATCGAGCTGGTGCAATGTTCGCGCATCGCCGTCTCGGCACGCTGGGCGTCACGCGTTTGGATTTCCTCGACCATGCGAACGTGCTGCAGGGCGGGGCGGCTGACGTCGCGGGCCAGCATGCTCCCCCTGGCCAGCATGCGCACGAGTTGATTGGCCTGCAACACCTCGGCCAGGATCGAGGCGCCGGCCAATTCGGCGATGCGCAAATGAAACTCCGAATCCAGGCCGTGGATCTGATCCGGCTCCGCATGCGAATCGATGCGGCGATCCAACTCCACGGCCAGCTCCATCAATTCCGCCAGTTGCGCCTCCGAGGCGTTCTGGGCACAGCGGCGGGCGGCTTCGCACTCGACGGCCGTGCGCAGGATGTGTTGGCTGCGCAGCGCGTCGACCGTCATTTTGCGCACGCGCGTTCCCCAGCCCGGCTCGCTTTCCACGAGTCCATCGCGCGACAGCTCGCGCAGCGCTTCGCCCACCGGGGCCATGCTCATCCCGAGTGTGTTCGCCACGCCGCGCAGTGAAAGCCTTTGGCCGGGCTGCAATTGTCCGGCCAGGATTCGATCGCGGAGCGCGAAATACGCTTGTCGGCTAAGTGTAAGCGGAGCTGTGGTTTCGACTTGTGACATCATTTCTCCAGCCGGTCAGTCGCAGAACTTGCAATGTTCGATCAGTGTTATAACATAGACGGCGCTCCGCCTGTTCGTCAACTACCCAACCAGCAAACGATCGTGGAACGGACCGCTCCACGACGATGTGATGTCCCACCCGCTTGGTAACCATTCGAGCCGCGCTGCCGACGTGAGCCGGCGGCGTTTTCTGCAAACCGGCGGTTCGGGTCTCGCGGCCCTGGCCGCCGCCGGTCTGCACAATTCGCCCGGGGCACAGGCCGCCGGCACGATGGCTCGACATCCGCGCGCCAAGTCCGTCATCATCTTGTACCTGTACGGCGCGCCGAGCCAGATGGACACCCTCGACCCCAAGCCGCTGGCGCCCCTCGAGCGGCGCGGCGAGTTCAAGACCATCTCCAGCAGCCTGCCGGGCATTGCCGTTTCGGAGCTGTTGCCCAATGTCGCCAAGAACTTGCATCGCGTGGCGCTGGTGCGTTCGATGACGCACACGTCGAACAACCACGCCGTCTCCGTGGCCCTGTCGGGCCTGTCGGAGTCGCTGCCCGAGATCGAGGGAAATGGACGCGACTCGCGGCATCAGCCCTACATCGGTTCGGTGCTCGAATATCTGTGGCAGCGGCAGGGCATCAGCATGCTCGACAGCGGCGTGCCGGTGAACATGGTGCTCCCCTGGGCTCTGAACGAGAAGACGGGACCGGGGCGCTGGCAGCATCACGCGGCCTGGCTGGGCCTGCAATACAATCCGATCATTCCCCTGTTCGTCGGCAAGGGTTCGCTCGAGGTCGGCTCGCCGTCGATCGCCGGTTCGACTCCCATCCTCACACGTTTCGATCCCTGGGATGGAATCACGCCGGAAAGCACGTTTCGCTTCGACGGCGCCGATCTGCCCGAGGGAGTGAGCGCATCGCGCTTTGCGCGGCGGCAGGAGCTGCTCGAATCGCTGGCTCAAGCCGAACGCCGTTTTGGCTCGGTCGTCAACACGTTCGATCAATGCCGCGACCTGGCCTTCGCCATGATTGCCAATCCGCGCGTGGCCCATGCGCTGGACGTCACCCGCGAAGCGACGGCGGTGCGCGACAAGTACGGCTACACGCTGTTTGGGCAGTCGGCCCTGACGGCGCGGCGGCTCATCGAGGCCGGCGTCAAGCTCGTCACCGTCTTCTGGGATACCTGGACCGACAACAACGCCGCCTGGGACACGCACCACAATCATCATCCCCGGCTGAAGGACGGGCTGTGTCCCAAGCTCGACCAGATCCTGCCGGCGTTTCTCGACGACATGGACCAGCGCGGCCTGCTGGACGAGACGTTGGTGATGGTCATCAGCGAGCACGGCCGCACGCCCACCCTGGGCAACTCGCCCGGCGGCGGTCGCGAGCACTGGGCCGGCGCTTACTGGGGGATGTTCTTCGGCGCGGGCATCCAGACCGGACAGGTGATCGGTTCCACCGATCGCGAGGGAGGCTACCCGACCAGTCATCCGACGAACCCCAAGGACATTCTGGCGACGATGTATCACCTGCTGGGCTTCGACCCGCACCAGACCACGGTCCCGGATCGGCTCAACCGCCCGATGCACATCATTCCGCACGGCGACGTCGTGCGGCAGCTCCTCTCGTAGTTACTCAGGTTACTCGCCAACCGCGCGACGCTCATTTGCCGAGCGTCACCACGACGCGCCCCGATGCCCCGCCCTGCCGGACCAGGTCGAAGGCCTGGTTGATGTGTTCCAATTGAAAGTGGACGGCAATCGGCGGGCGGATGACCCGCTCGGCCATCAGGCGCAACGCTTCTCGCGCGTCTTGCATCCCGCCGTTGCGCGAGCCCAGGATCTGCAACTCGCGCTGGGCGATCGCGATCGTATCGACCGCCGGGAACTCCGCCTCCTCGCCGATCACCACGATCTTTCCCTGTCGCCGGACCAGCTCAGAGGCCAGCCGCATGGTGCCGGCCCGTCCTATCAGCTCGAAGACGGTATGGACTCCATCGGCTTCCGCCCCCGCGAATCCGCGGACCTTCGACACCAGACTCGGGTCGTCCGCCGGCAATGCCAAAGCCGCCCCAAAGCCGATTGCCATCTGCAAGCTTTCCGGCGAACGACCGACCGCGACGGTCCGTACGCCCGCGGCCGTCAACAGTTGCACCAGGATCTGGCCGATGCCACCGGCACCCAGCACGACGGCCGTCTCGCCGGCGGGCAGTTCGGCCAGTCGCCAGGCGTGCACCGCCGTGATGACCGCGCAGCTCGTCAGGCCACCGCGATCGAACGGCACCTCGTCCGGGAGCGTGAGCAGATTCGCGCAGGGACTTTGAAATACTCGGCAAAGGCGCCCGGCAGGGTCACGCCGACGATGCCCTCGAGGTGCAGTCGCCTGCGCGTCGTGACCCTCGCGGGTGTAACGGCACTCCGCCGGACCGGACAAACAGGTGCGGCACGACGCGCTGGCCGACCTCGAAATCCGTGACGTCGCTTCCCACGCGGGCCACCACACCGGCCGGCTCATGACCGGGAATGTGCGGCAAGCGCGGCACGTAGGCCAGGCCGTCTTGAATATGCAGATCGGTGCGACAGATTCCGCAGGTGCGCGTTTCGACGAGCACTTCGCCCGGACCGATCTCGGGGATCGGCACGTCGACGATTTGCAGCGGGTGGCCGATTTCGGTGAGCGTCGCGGCTTGCATCGGGTTGGAAAGCTCCGCTGAACAGCGTCGACATCAAGGCACGTTGGCAAGTCCCAGTTCGCGCTCGATCGCGCGGATGGGCTCTACGTTGCGCCGGGCTCCGTCTTCCAACAGCGGGTAGCCGTACAAATCGTTCGTCAGCGTCCCGTCGAATCCGATGCCCTTGAGCGCCGCGACGATCTCGTCGAGCCGGAGCACTCCCTCGCCGAGTGGCAAATGGAGCGCATACGTCTGGCCGTCACCGTCGGAAAAGTGAACGTGGTGGATGCGCTGGCCGAGTCGCTCGACCGCGTCGACGTACGTGTCGGGTTGGCCGACGCCGTAGTGACAACAATCGTACAGCAATCCGACCCTTCCGGCCGGCGCGTCGGCGGCCAACGCGTCGACGAAGTCGACGGCCCAGGCGTCGTCCATGCTCAGCGTGTCGGGGTGCGGCTCAAAGACGAGCCTCAGACCGCGCTCGACGCATCGCTCGACAACCGGGCGAAACAGCGCGACGCTCGTACGCAGGCATTCGGCCGGACGACGCTCCGCGTTGACGGCGGCCCAAGGATCATGGCTGATGATCATGCCGAGTTGCAAATCGGCGGCCCAATCGATTGCCCGGGCAAACTCGGCCAGGGTCTCGTCGAACTTTTCGTACGGTTGCACGTCGACCCAGCAGTCGAAACCGAACAGGTTCAACCCGATCTCATGCGCCCAATCGGCAAAGCGGCGACGGAGCCCCGGCGTGGTTAACTTGTCATAGAACGGCGGCCGCGAGACCTCCAACGAGTCGAAACCGGTCTGGCGTACGAGGCGACAAATCGTCTCGACGCTCTTGATCTCGTGAAAGCTGACGGCGTTGATGCGTGCCATGCGCCGGCTCGGTTTAATTGCAGTCGACAACGAAGGGGCTACGGCGCCGCGGCCGGCCAAATGATCGCCCGGGCTTCGTCGGGCGTGGCGACGTCACGCCCCAGCTCGCGCGAAATGCGAACGATCTTTTCGACCAGCTCGGCGTTCGTGCGGGCGTATTGGCCCGGCGCAACGAACGGGTTGTCCTCCATCCCCACGCGGACGTGCCCGCCCAGGATGATCGCCGTGGTCAGCACTTTCCATTGCTCCTGGGGGTCCATCACGCTCGTGTTGTAGAGAAACCCGTCCGGCAGGTGATGATGGTTGAAGAGCATCGCTTCGGCCGTGGGCGGAGTGTAGCTGCCGCCGCGCCAGCCGAGAAAGAAGGTGATCCAGACGGGCGTTTTGAGCAGTCCCTTGGCGACCATCCGCTGCGCGTTCCACACCCCGCCATAGTGGAAACACTCGGCCTCGATTTTGACGCCCAGCTCGGCCGTGGCCCGGCAATACTCCTCGAGCTCCGGCCGATTGTGCAGTCCGTAGAGCTCCACCGGCTCGCGCCCCGGCTCGTAGTCGAAGCACTCGTCGTGAGGATTGAAGCAGGTCGAGATCATGTCGGGCTTTTGCTCGGCCATCAGCACTTTGCGCTGCGGGAACCGGCCGTTGGCAATGCCATATTGAATGATGGGCCGGACCGAACAGTGGTCGACGATGTCGCTGCGCAGCTTCGCCCAGCCCGGGATGTCGAGATCCGAAAGCCGCGTGCCATCGGCTTGAATGGTCTCGTCGATCGTATAGGGTCCGTGCAAGTGGCAAATCGACGCCCCGGCCTCCACGCTGCGAACATATTCGCGGGCGACTTCGTCGTAGCCTTTGGGCGTGGGGTTGTGCGGATTGCTGGGATAGGCCATTGTCGAATCGCACGTCACGGTAATGATCAGCTTGTCCATGGTTAGCGGCTCCTGGCGGAGGGATCCTGGGTGTCGGCGGTTCGGCGCGGGGCGTCACCCCTCTGGTCGACTTCGTCCGGCGGCGCGACGTTTAGCTCCTGGCTTACCTTGATGAGTTCGCTCCAAGTGGCGGCATCGATGGAAATGCCCTGCTGGCGGCGAGCGACGCGCTGACGGTGCTCCATTTCACCGGGTACGAGAACTTCATTGAAGCCTGGCGCAACCGCGGACGACTTGACGTGGGCAAGCAACTCGGCGACGCGACGGTGAAACTCCTCTGGCGGGCCGAACTGACCGACGTCGATGGCGATCAGCAACATTCCGTCGCGGGCTTCGACTTCGCCCGGGCGTACGCACCCCGCGCCGACAAGGCGCCGGCCAGCACGTCGATCATCAACGCCAGCCCAAAACCTTTATGGCCGGCGGCACCGCCCAGCGGCAGCAAAGCGCCGGCGGGAGTAGCGTACAAGTCGCGGGCGTTAGTGGTGGGACGACCTTGAGCGTCAATGAGCCAACCTTCGGGTGCCGGCAGATCCTGCTGGGCCAGGGCGCGGATCTTACCTTCCGGGGCAACGCTGGTCGCGATGTCGAGCAGCAGGGTAAACGGATCGCCTGGGGCGGCAATCGAAATGGGATTGGTCGACAGGCGGCGATCCCTTCCGCCGAACGGTGCCACCGACTGCCCGCCACCGCCGGCGTTGACCATGGCCAGGCCGATCATACCGGCCGCGGCGATCGCTTCGGTGTAGCTGCCGATACGCCCGGTGTGGTAGCAGTTTCGCACGGTGGCGGCGGCAATGCCGCCGGTGCGCGCCTTTTCGACCGCGTCCTCGACGGCTTGCCCGGCCACGACCTGGCCGAAACCTCGCAGGCCGTCCCAGACCACGATGCCGGCGGCCGCCTGAACGACGCGCGGTTCGGCACGCACGTCGACTTCGCCGCCACGCACGGCCGCTACGTACTGCGGCACGCGACGCACGCCGTGTGAATCGTGACCGGCCAGATTCGCTTCGATCAGGTGGCGGGCGACGATCTCGGCATCCGCCGGACGGGACCCCGCGGCGAGCAGGCATTCGCTGGCGAAGCGTTCGAGCGTTTTGTGCGAGACGGCGGGCACGGCAGTCACATTCGAGAGGCCGAATCCGGCGGCAAACCGTTCCGCCAGCTCAGTTGAAAACCTAGCGGGCCGCGCGGGCGAACACAAGACTAGGCGATGCGCGAGCGCATCCGCGGTCGATCCGCGGCAGTGCGGCTAATGCACGGCGATCGGGTTTCCGGGCGAACCGGTCGCCCCTTTCAGTCGCAAGGGGGCGAAAATGAACGCAAATTCGTAAACCTTGTCTTCGGCCAAGGCGTCGAGGTTCAGATTCTCGATGAAGTAGATGCCGTTCCGGGTGATCATCCACTGGTGAACCTCGATCTTGCGACCAGGATTCGTCGGCGACGGATCGACTTCGATGCCCCAATTGTCTGCGCCGACCATCATCGGCTCGCGGGCAATGAGCATCTTGGCCACCTCCAGTCCGATACCCGGCTCGCCGGAGTTGTATTGTTCGTTGTCGGTTTTCCACAGCCGGCTGTGGCCGGTGCGAATCAGCACGACGTCGCCCGGGCGGATCGTCGTCTCCTGGGCCGCCAGCGCCCGCGAAAATCGCCCGGCGTGATTTCGTAGCCCACCTCCAACCGCTCCACCTGCTTGTACCCGGCGACGTCGACCAACACGCCGCGCGTGAAGAAAACTCCGGCGTTTTCCACTCCGAGCGAGGTGAGGCCGTAGGCGTCCTCGATGTCGCTGGAGCGGAAGCCGTTGTAGTAGTAATCGCCATCGTCGAGCCGGACGCCTACGTGCCCCAAGCCGTCCATTTGCGTCCCCATCTGGCCGATTTCGCCGACGAAGAATTCGTCGCGGCCGACGCGCATGTTATCGCCATCCACGGCCCTGAAGGCCGGAATGGTCAGCCGAAACGTGCGGTGCGGAAACGTCGGCATGTCGCGTTCGTAAACCCGTCCCAGGGAGTATATCTTGCCGGTGCGAATCAATTTCACGGCCTCCAACACGCGCGCCGCCGACATCATGTTGGCCGAGCCGCGCTGGTCGTCCTTTCCCCATCGCGACGGCCACCAGCGAGGACCGATGGGCGTCTCATCGGCCGCAGCCGATCCATTGGCCGCACGCTCCTCCGGCGCGGCGAACGCCGAGGCGGCAAGCTGCCACCGTTGGCCGGCCTCCCACAACGTGATGCCCACCACCGCGCCCAACAGAACCGGCCAACATCGCCGAAGTTGTTGATATTTCATCGAAGCGCCCCCCTTAGCAGAAGGAATGGCCGTTGCCAAACACGCAAAGCGGCCCCTTACGCATCGCCGCGCGATCGCCTCGCTTCGCGAGTAGAGACGGCTGCTTATGTGACGAGTATTGTCAGAAATCGATCGGGCCACAATCCATGCGTCGCGCGGCGGTCGCGAAATTCTCGGCTGCGAGCTGCGGTCGCGAGGAAACTCTTCCGTCGGCGCGTTGGATCCCCATAATGAAGAGGCATCCGTCGCGGCGGTTCACCACTAGAAACTGATCGACTTTCGCCACCACCGCCAACCCGTGCACCCTCGATCACGAAACATGCCCTTGGGCCATCTCGAAGCCTCTACGATTTTTTGGAGAATCCCATGCGCCTGGCCACCGTCCTTACGCCCATGTCAGACGAAAATCTTGCGCTGGCAGCCCAATGCGGCGTCACCGATATCGTGACGCGATACCCGGGGCCGGTGCTGGCTGACTTGAGCGAGGTAAAACGTCGGGTTGAACGCTTTGGCCTGCGGTTGTCGGTGATCGAAGGCTATTTGCCGATCGAAAACCTCAAGCTCGGTCGCGACGACGGGTCCGAGGTCGAAGCGCTAAAATCGCTCATCGAAAACATGGGCCAGCTCGGAGTGGAGATCCTTTGCTACAACTTCATGGCGGGTACCGACTGGGTACGCACGCGCCTCGATGCGCCCGAACGCGGCGGCGCAAAGGTTACGGCGTTTGACTTGCGCGACGCCGAGCGCCGATCCTGCTCGGGCATGACGGCGTGCGCGGAGGCGCCTTTCCCGAAGAGGAGCGAGTCTCGACCGATGCGTTGTGGACGAGATTGGAGTCGTTCTTGCGGCAGCTCATTCCGGTCGCCGAGCGGGCCGGCGTCGTGCTGGCGATGCATCCCGACGACCCGCCGCTCGCGCAATTCCACGGCAAGGCGAGAATCATGAACGGCGTGGAGAACTTTGAGCGCCTGGTCGCGCTGGTTGACAGCCCGAGCAACAAGGTTTGCTTCTGCCAGGGCACGTTTGCGGAAATGGGGGTCGATATTCCACCCGCCATCCGACGGCTGGGCAAGCACATCGGCTACGTTCATTTCCGCGACGTGCGAGGAACCGCCGAATCGTTCGTCGAGACTTTTCACGACAACGGACCGACGGACATGGTCGCCGCCGTGCGCGCCTACCGAGACATCGGATTCGATGGCCCGATTCGGCCCGACCACGTGCCACAACTGGCCGGCGAAGACGAAGGTGAGCCGGGTTATACGATCAAGGGCCGATTGTTCGCCTTCGGCTACTTGCAGGGCCTGATACAGGCGACCGCGGTCGGGCAACGGGCCCGATGACTGCCGCCAAGGCTCTGATGCGCTCGATTGGCGCACTTCCTTCACCGGCATCGTGCGCGGTCCGCCCCCCGGCGAAGACTCAATTGACCGAGTTGAGTGGGGCACAGACTTCGTAGCGCGTCATTCCGTTGATTTTCTGCGGTAGCTCTTTGACCTGAGAGTCCTGCCGGCATTCCGCGATGGTCTTTGGGTGGGGTACCCATTGATTGCCACTGTAAATGAACGTTTCCTTCTGACTGTCTTCCAGCAGAATGAACGGCTTGCCATACACGACCGGGGGCTTCCGCTCGGCGGACAGAGCTTGCAGCGGCGCCGGCGGCGGGGCAGAGGCTCGCTGCTTGTGTCGTTTGTGGCTGTGATGGCGATTCCTCTGAGCCATAGATAGGCGCCCTCTGGGTTGTGCTGGTGGCAGTTGATTCAAAACGAAGGGGCCGGAGGTGCTTGCGGTTCGCGCCTCCGGCCCCGGTATTGTCAGGCCGCGCGCGTCTAACGGCGGCTGAAGTTGCCCCGCCGACCGCCGAAGCCGCCCCGCTCTTCCCGTGGCTTTGCCTCGTTGACTGTGAGCGGGCGACCGCCAAAGTCCTTCTCGTTCAACTCGGCAATCGCCGTCCGAGCCGCGTTGTCATCCGCCATCTCGACAAACCCAAAACCTTTGCTTCGTCCCGTGTCGCGATCCTGGATCACCTGTGCGCTGCGCACCGAGCCGTACGGAGCGAACAACTCCTCCAGGCTCGCGTTGTTGACGTCGTAGCTCAAGTTGCCGACATACAATTTCATTCCCACGATGCTTGCTCCATGACAAGAAAATCCGACCAAAATGGCTTCCGGGCCGAAACGGAAGGGGCCAGCATGGTGGCCTGCCAAGTGGGAAAGGCGAGAGAAAGGGCGGATTCTCGGGGAATCGGCGCTCGAACGTCGTCAAACCGACCGCATGTACTATAGCCGCTAGCGAAGTCGTGGCTAGGCCAATCGACCTCGATCCGCCCCGAGGAGCAAGCGCCTTTCACGGGTCAGCCACGTTGACGAAACCAGCGCATCTAACGCGCCTCGCTGGAGTTGCGTGATGCCACCCGGCAGTCTCATACGACTCGCGGGCACACGAATAATAATTTCGGCATGCCAGGATGGGGTGCATCGATGCTGCCGAGTCCGGCAGGCAGGTGCGAAAAGTCGGATTTCCCGCCGCGATTGTGTTACAATGAATCAGATGCGACGCACGCCTGACTCTCGCGCCTCGATCCTTCGCCGCATCGCGGAACTCGAATCCGAGCTTCGCAAGGCACGTGACGATCTCAAAAACCTCCGCACAAAGGATCCAGCGACTGCGGAGGTTGTCATCCGCGGAGCCCGGCTCTCCCGCGAACGTTCTAATCTCGAACGTCGCCTCGAAGCGATCCAACGGATCTCGAACGACGCTCTAAACTCTCAACGCACAGGCCCAATATGAGCGACGAAAAAGCCGAAGAACGAAAACTTGTATCGGAGCGACTGGAAATCGTGCGTGCCAAGCTGCGCGCCACCGGCGCGACCGTGCTCTCACCCACCGCCGAGTGGGCCGCTCTGCGAAAAGAGATGCTGGAACTAAATCGCAAGCTGAAATAGCCCCCCCGGACCGACCAGACATCGCGTTCAAGTTAGGACGCATGGCACGCTAGCTGGCGTGGAGCCGGGTGTGGGTCCATCATTCCGCGTCAGGCGCGTCTGAACGACCGGCTATCTGGGGGCACCCGGCCGTCTTGCAGGGCGATCTCGCCGGGTGGGGTTGGTCGTTTCAATCCGCCATCCCGGCCCCAGCGGCGGAAAAGACCGCGGTTCGTAACATCTGAGCTTGCCATTCGTTGCGTTTGACATACAATATTTGTAGGTTCTGTTTTTGAAGGTGCTCGGCGACCGAGGGATTCTCCTTCCATGCCCACTGTTTCGCTTACTCGACAGCAGTTTCTGGAAGATCGCCAGGGACGTACGTTCGCAGACGTTTTGAACGACCCCAAGCAGCCGTTCGATCAGGCGCTAGCGTTTTTCAACGACGAATGCCGGCAGCGACGGATGGAAGAGTCGGAGATACACCACAACAGGCCGCCGCTGGCGGGCGTGGTGCGTGAGCTTGAATCGATTCCTGACGTCGATCGCTTTTTGGCCAAAGAACATCCAAAGCACACGAAGCGCTTGCGGCAAGCGGTCGGCGTCATCGTACGCCTGGTGATGGAGCGCCGCGGCTGGAAAAAAACCGGCAAGAAGGGGTCCTTGGGGGTTCGCGCAGCGCACGAGGCTCGCTCGGCGAAACCGGGTGCTTACCACAACACGGGCGGACTCGCGTTCTGGTTTTTGCGCAGAACGGTATGAACTTGCCGACGGCATGCCTTATCGCTCGGTCCGCGCCCGCAGCAAAGAATACAAAGTCAGGTCGCCGCGTAAATCAACCAATAACTCACAACCCAAAAGATCGCGCCGAGATTGAGAACCGGACGGCCAGGATACCTGTGCTAGAAATCGACGTCACGCTGACCCAAACGGTCGCCGGTCACGCCCTCTGGCCTGTTTTTGTAGACCGGTGCTCTCCGTCGCGGGCTTCCCTTCAACGCTCGGGCCTGAGCCGTTTGAAGTCACCGCAGCGATTGCATGCCGAAATTCCAAGCCGATCGCGCCTGCGCCCAACGAGTCAGGTTCGCACCAGCCGCGGGCACATCCGCGTCGATCTCTGGAGCAGACATCATGAGTGAAAAGAAACCTCTCATTGCTGGCCCAACGTCAAGGCGAGGCAATTGTCCCGTGTGCGGCAAACCGTCGTATTCCGCGACGGGCACCCATCCGCAGTGTGCCTTGGCACACGCCGACGCTCTTTCTCGCGAAGCTCGCAAGGCGGCCGGAATCGCGACCCACTCGAGAGAAGCGAAAGGCGGGGAGCAAGCCGTGCCCGAAGTGCAAACGCCAGATTCCAACTCGGCGAATGTCCTGCGATTGCGGCCACAATTTTGCGACTGTCCCCGCCCGTGCGATTGCGAAGTAGAGTCCACGACATCCGTCGCGAGTCCATTCAAATTCTGGAGCCGAATCCATGGCCATCACGCCCATTCAGGACAAGTCGATCACCCGGCAGGTTCAAGGCAAGATCGCCGGCCGCGGACTGGGGCCTCCCTGCCGAATCGCCGTCGATACACTCAAAGGCGAAGTGACGCTCAGCGGGACGGTTCAATATGGGCAACAAAAGCAAACGGCGGTCCAAATGGCGAATGGCATCTCCGGCGTGCGCCGCGTCGTCGATCGGCTCGTCGTGAAGGCCGTGGTCAAGTTTTAGTTCAGCAGCAACCAAGTACTTAACCGGCCAACCCTCAACCAAGCGCCATCCAATGAGACGCGTCCATTGTCGCCAGTGTTGGCAATTGACCCCGCTGCTGGCAAGGCGATGCGCACAATGTGGCCATCCTGACGACGCGCGCCGCGTAAAAGGCCTCCTCGAGCTTGCATGTTGCGTTTGCGGAGGCGCATGCGCCATCGGGTTGGTGGTGTGGGTGGCGGTCGTGTGCATGTGAATGAGTCTCTCGACCCACTCCGGGCGGCCGCTGCGAACAAGGCTCGAGGATCCTCAACCAAAGTCCAATGGTTGATGGAGCCGACAAATACTGCCGGCCATATCCCAGCATAGCAGGCCGGTGAAATATTCAACGGTCTCGCGATCGCATGGATGCGATCTCAAAATGACGACGTGAGTCGTTATTTTGCGCTTTCGTGCGGAGCTTTGCTGCGCAATTGGCGAGGTTGCAATAAGGCGGGAGGCGGTCTGTCACCAGGACCTCGTGGCGCCTGACGTGTCATGACCCGGTTGCACCAGAATCTTTTCGATCACGTGGGCCTCTTCCACGCCGGTGAGTTTTTCGTCAAGGCCATTGCGCGGAACGCTCAACCGGCGGTAATCGAGCCCCAACAGATGCAGCACGGTCGCGTGCCGGTCGCTCACGCTCACGCGATCTTCGACGGCGGCAAAGCCAAGATCATCCGTGGCGCCCAGCGTATAGCCGCCTTTGTTTCACGATGAACCCCCCTTGGTTTCGGCGAGGCAGCCTGCTGGGAACTTGCGGGCTTGCGTCGCGCGTGGTCATATTGTAGATTGCATACAATATTCAGTCAACCCTCAGGGGCATTCAGTCCATTGTCCGCCGTCTGGCGCAGATAGAATGCTGTCATTTCGGCGGACAGGTCCCCTTCTACGACCAGATGCATGTGCGGAATCATCGGCCTGCTAGCGAAGACAGACTCCTTCCGGGAGGAGCTCGGACGGCTGATGGTGCCGATGTTCGCCTGCATGGCCGAACGGGGGCCGGATTCCGGCGGCTGCGCTTTTTTCGATTCCGCCGAGCAGCCGAACATCCGCCGATTCAGTCTGCTGGTTACCGACCGCAGCTATGACTGGCAGGCGCTGGGCGAGGCATTTCGCCAATCGTTCGCAGACCAACACGACGATCCGCGGATCGAGTCCATCGAGAATCACGGCCTGCTCACGACAACCGTCGATCCGAATCAGGTGCGCGACTGGTTGGCGCATCGCCTGGGGGCCGTACGTCTACTGTCTGTGGGCCGCCAAATCGAAGTCTACAAGGACGTGGGGCATCCCACGGAAATCGCGACGCGGTTTCGCTTCGCGGGGGCCCGGGGCAGCCACTGCGTTGGGCACACGCGGATGGCGACCGAATCGGCAGTGACTCCGGCGCATTCGCATCCGTTCACGGCCGGAGAGGATTTCTGTCTGGTGCACAACGGGTCGCTCTCGAATCCTCACATGCTCCGCCGTAAGCTGGAGCACGAGGGGCTCGCCTTCGAGACCGACAACGACACCGAAGCCGCCTGCCGCTTCATCGAATGGCGGCTGCGACAGTCCGACAGCCTCGACGTGGCCCTGACCGCGGCGCTTCGCGGCCCTGGACGGCTTCTTCACGTTGCTCATGGCGACCGACAGCCAGATGTGCCTGGTCCGCGACTCCTTCGCCTGCAAGCCGGCCGTCGTCGTGGAGACGGACAAGTATGTAGCGATCGGCTCGGAGTTTCGCGCCTTGGCCCATCTGCCGGGCGCCACGGACGCCGAAATCTTCGAACCCAAGCCCCAGGAGATCTATTCGTGGCGAGTGTGAATCAAATACTCTCGTTCGATCTGGGGCGGCAGTCGGTGCGCGAGGTCAACCAGTACTTGCACGAAGAGCTGAGCGGCTCCGAGGTCCGACAGATCGAGATCCTCGCGCCCCACGGCAAGCATAGCATCGCCGTAGGACTCGACGCCGACGTCGGACGTCGCGATTCTGGGCCACGCCGGATACTTCGTGGCGGGCATGAACAAGCGCGCCAGGATCACCATTCACGGAAACGTCGGCTGGAGCGTGGCCGAGAACATCATGTCGGGAACGGTACGCGTCAAAGGCAACGCCTCGGAGTGCGTCGCGGCCTCGGGGCATGGAGGACTGGTCATCATCGAGGGCAATGCCTCGAGCCGCTGCGGCATCTCGATGAAGGGGGTCGACATCGTCGTCGGCGGAAGCGTCGGACACGCCAGCGGATTCATGGCCCAGGCCGGACGGATGGTCATCTGTGGCGACGCCGATCACGGGCTCGGCGACTCGCTCTACGAGGCGGTGATTTACGTCGGCGGATCGATCGCCGGCCTGGGGGCCGATGCCCGCCAGGAACCCATGACCGACGACGACCGCCAGGCCGTGCGATTGTTGCTCGAACAGGCCGGCCGCGGCGACGACATCGGGAAATTCAAACGAATCGCGTCGGCGCGGACCTTGTACCATTGGAACGCCGACGCTCATCAAGAGTACTAGCATGCCGCAGCCCCCACAGACGCTCGAAGAGAGCGCAGGCTACAACCGCCGCGTACTGGCCTACATCCACCGCGCTGCCGAGCACGGCCTGTACGATATTCGCGGCCTCGGCGCAAAGCGGCATGTCCCCTCGTTTGACGACCTGACGTTTCTCACCGCGTCGGCTTCCCGCTATCCGCTGGAAGGCTACCGGGAGAAGTGCGAGACCAAGACGGTGCTGGGAACGCGGTTTGCCAAACGCCCGATCGAGCTGGAGATCCCCATCACGATCGCCGGCATGAGTTTCGGTTCGCTGTCGGCCAACGCCAAGGAGGCCATCGGCCTGGCGGCCACCGCCATGGGCACCAGCACGACCACCGGCGACGGCGGGATGACGCCCGAGGAACGCCGTTCGTCCAAAACGCTCGTCTATCAATGCCTGCCCTCGCGGTACGGATTCAATCCCGACGATCTGCGCAAGGCCGACGCCATCGAAATCGTCATCGGCCAGGGCGCCAAGCCCGGCGGCGGCGGCATGCTGCTGGGCCAGAAAGTGAGCCCCCGCGTCGCCGAGATGCGAACGCTGCCCGAGGGGATCGATCAGCGTTCCGCCTGCCGGCATCCGGACTGGACCGGCCCGGACGATCTGGCGATCAAGATCGACGAACTGCGCGAGATCACCGACTGGCAGGTGCCGATCTACGTCAAGATGGGCGCGACGCGCGTCCGAGACGACGTGAAGCTGGCCGTCAAAGCCGGCGCGGACGTCGTCGTGATCGACGGCATGCAAGGGGGCACTGCCGCCACGCAGCAGGTGTTCATCGAACACACGGGCATTCCGACGCTGGCCGCCGTGCGGCTGGCGGTTGAAGCCCTGGAAGAAATGGACGTCATCGGCGAAGTGCAGCTGATCATTTCGGGCGGCATCCGCACCGGAGCCGACGTCGCCAAGGCGATCGCCTTGGGCGCCGACGCCGTGGCCATGGGCCAGGGCGTGCTGATGGCGCTGGGATGCAACAGTCCAAGCTGGCATTGCGACGGCCAACAGATCGACGCGACGGCGGATTATGAAGGACTGGGCACGCAGCCGGCTATTGTCATCACTGCCAATCCGGACTCTGCCCGGTGGGGATCACGACGCAGGACACCGAGTTGGAAACACGTTTGGAGCCGGAGTGGGGCGCACGTCGGCTGAAGAATTACCTGCAGGTGCTGACGATGGAGCTCACCACGCTGGCTCGCGCCTGCGGCAAGTCGAACGTTCACAACCTGGAGCGCGAGGATCTGGTGGCTCTACTCGGTCGAGGCCGCCGCCATGGCAAAAGTGCCATTGGCCGGCACGAATTGGATACCCGGCATCACCATAACTCATCGAGGAAGCAACGATGGCCGATCGCGAAGAAATCCGCCAGAAGCTGCAAGACGACGGCATTGAGTTCCTGCTGGCTCAATTCGTCGACCTGCACGGGGCCGCCAAGGTAAAGATGGTGCCGGCGTCCTGCCTCGACGCCATGATCGACGAAGGGGCCGGTTTCGCCGGCGGCGCCGTGTGGGGTGCCGGCCAAGGGCCCCATTCGCACGACATGCTGGCGCGCATCGATCTGGATACGTACACGCCCCTGCCGTGGATGCCCAACACGGCCCGCTTCGCCGCCGATCTGTTCGTCGACGGACAGCCGTATCCGTTCTGTTCCCGAACCAACCTCGGCGCGTGCTGCTGGCAGCCCGCAAGAAGGGCTACGTCTTCAACGTGGGCATGGAGCCCGAGCATTTTCTGGTGACGCGGCGCGACGACGGGTCCATTGTCCCCTGGGATCCCGACGCGGTCGATAACCTGGCGAAGCCCTGCTACGACTTCCGCTCGATGGCCCCCGCGATGGCATACTTGCAGGAGGTCACCGGGGCCTTGAACCAGCTTGGCTGGGGCGTCTATCAGGCTGATCACGAAGACGCGTGTGGACAATTCGAGATCAACTTCGACTACGCCGAGGCCTTGACGACCGCCGATCGGGTCACGTTCTTCAAAATGGCGACTTCGCAAATCGCCAAAAAGTATGGCGCCATCGCCACGCACATGCCCAAGCCGTTCAGCGATCGCACCGGCAGCGGTCTGCACATTCATTTTCATCTGGCCGACCGCGACACGGGCCAAGGGCTGTTTGGCGACGAGTCCGATCCGCGCGGGCTCGGCTGCTCCCGGCTCGCGTATCACTTCCTCGGCGGCATACTGCACCATGCCCGGGCGCCTGTGCGCCGTGACCAGTCCGACCGTCAACTGCTATCGGCGGCTCAAGCTGGGCGCGGGCCTGTACTCGGGCCGTTCCGGATACACGTGGACGCCAGCCTTCATCAGCTACGGCGATAACAACCGCACCCAGATGATTCGCACCGCCGGCCCGGGGCATTTCGAAGACCGCACCGTCTCCTGCCGGTTGTAATCCCTATCTGGCGCTGGCCGCGTACGTGGCCGCGGGCATCGATGGCATTGACCACAAGATGGAGCCGGGCGAACCCAACTTCGGGAACATGTACGAGCGACTCACTGCGCGAAGTTCGCGAAGCAGGCATCCAGATCCTGCCACAGTCGCTCGCTGAAGCGATCGAGGAATTCCAAGCCGACGCGGTAGTCAGAGACGCCTTGGGGCCGATCGCCCACGAATTTATCGATCTCAAAACCAAGGAGTTGGAAACTTACGGCAGCTACGTGACTCCCTGGGAGATCCAGCGTTACTTGACATCCTTGTAAAGCGTCATGCCGTCACGGCGTGCCGTGATCTTCCGCGCTCGGGCGCCGAGATCTGAGTTTCCACTCCTGGTTTATCGCAGACTTTTGATCGATGCCCTACCGCTTGTTGAAGTTTGCCTTGTCCAAAGACTATCGCGAGCCGCGGATGTTCCGCGCACCGGCGGCCCTCAAAGACGAATACGACGTGGTGATTATCGGCGGCGGCGGACACGGGCTGGCGGCCGCTTACTACCTGGCGAAGGAACACGGGATCACCAACGTCGCGGTTCTGGAGAAGGGCTACCTGGGCGGCGGAGGGACCGGACGCAATACGGCGATCATCCGGTCGAATTATCTCACGCCCCAGGGAGCCCGGTTTTACCAGGCCAGCCTCGAGTTGTTTCAGGATCTGTCGCGCGAGCTCGATTTCAATCTGTTCTACTCCCAGCGCGGCCACTTTACGCTGGCACATTCGCCCGCCGCGCTGCGGACCCAGCGCTGGCGCGCCGAAACAAACCGCCACCTGGGTATTGACAGCGAAGTCGTCTCGCCGGAGTTCATTCGCAAAGTCATTCCCGAAATCGATCTGACCTGCGGCGGCCAGGCGCCGATTCACGGCGCCTTGTATCATCCCCCCGGCGCCATCGCCCGGCACGACGCCGTGGCCTGGGCCTATGCGCGCGGCGCCGACCGCCTAGGAGTCGAGATTCATCAGCAAACGCCGGTCGTCGACATCGAAGTGCGCGACGGTCGGGTCGAGGGGGTGCATACGACCAAAGGTTTTGTCAAAACGCGCCAGGTTCTGTCGGCCGTGGCGGGCTGGACGACGCACGTCACGAAAATGGTCGGGCTGCGGACGCCGCTGGTGGTTCACCCGCTGCAGGCCCTGGTGACCGAACCTCTCAAGCCGTGGCTCGACAGCATCGTCGTATCCGCCAGTCTGCACGTTTATCTCAGCCAGTCGTCGCGCGGCGAGCTGGTGGCCGGCGCTTCGCTCGATCCCTACGAGTTGATCTCGCAGCGATCCACGCTCGATTTTGCCGAGTCGATTTGCGGGCACATGCTCGATCTGTTTCCGTTTCTGGGACCCATCAAGGTGATGCGGCAGTGGGCCGGTTTGAGCGACATGACGCCCGATTTTTCACCCATCATGGGCACCACGCCGATCCGTGGTTTCTATATCGACGCCGGCTGGGGCACCTGGGGGTTCAAGGCGACTCCCATTAGCGGTTTTACGATGGCCCACACGATGGCTCACCAGCAGGAGCCTGAGTTGATTCAAGCCTTCGGCCTGGACCGGTTTCGCAGGTTCCAATTCGTCGGTGAAAAGGGGGCCGCCTCGGTCGGTCACTAACCATGAAGATTCTTCGCTGTCCCATCAACGGTCCCCGACCGCTGCAGGAGTTTCAATTCGGCGGCGAACTGCGTGCCATGACCGATCCCGCGGACGCCACCGACGAAGCCTGGGCGGACTATGTCTGCCAGCGGGCCGGCGAGCCTGGCATCAAGAAGGAGTGGTGGTACCACGTGCCGAGTCAAACCTGGTTCATCGCCGAGCGCGACAACGTTCGCGACGAGATTCTCGCAACCTATCTGTACCGAGCCGAAGCATGAGCCGTCTGGAGCCACGCGAGGGCGAGTGGATCGATCGCGATCATCCGCTGGCATTTCGTTTCGAGGGCCACGCGTACCAAGGGTTTCGCGGCGACGTCGTCACCAGCGCGCTCTGGGCCGCCGGCGTCCGCATGGTCGGGCGCAGCTTCAAGTATCACCGACCGCGCGGCATCTACAGCCTCGCCAACCACGACGTCAACGCCCTGTTCGAGGACCGTCGGCGAACCAATCTGCGCGGCGACGTGCTGGCGCTGGAGGAGGGTCTCGAACTGCGCAGCGTGAACACCGTCGGCGGCCTTCGCCACGATCTGCTGCGGTTCACACGGTACCTGTCGGCGCTGATGCCCGTCGGTTTCTATTACAAGGCGTTTCATACGCCGCGCCGCTTGTTTCCGTTCTACGAATCGATGCTGCGGCGAATCGCGGGACTAGGCCGGATCGATGCCGGCGGTCGCGCCGGACCGACGCCGAAGCGCTATGCGTTTTGCGACGTGTTGGTGATCGGCAGCGGCCCCTCGGGGCTGTCCGCGGCCCTTGCCGCGGCGCAGCAGGGGTTGCAGGTCATGCTGGTCGACGAACAGCCTCGCGCCGGCGGAAGCCTTTGCTGGCAATGGGCGGGTCAGCCGGAGGCCCGCCGCCGCTTGAAAGAAATGCTGGCCCAGGTCGAATCGCACGAACATATCGAGTTGCGCACCGCCACCCAAGTCGCCGGATGTTATGCCGATCATTGGTTCGCGCTGGTCGACTCGCAAAAGCTCACCAAGCTGCGGGCGAGAGCCGTGATTGCGGCCGGCGGGGCGATCGAGCAGCCCGCGGTGTTTTGCAACAATGACCTGCCGGGCGTCGTCCTGGGTAGCGCCGCCCAGCGGCTGCTCCACCTGTACGCCGTGAAACCGTTTGAACGGTGCGTGGTCCTGGCGGCAAACAGCGACGCCTATCGGGTCGCGTTGGACCTGGCGGATGCCGACGTCGACGTGGCGGCGATTGCCGAATTGCGCCGGCTCGGAGAACCCACCGAATGGGCTGATCGCGCGTCGGCGCGAGGCATCCAGATTTACCCGCATCACACCATCCTCGAAGCAATTCCCGGCGCGAAACAATCGCGCGTACGGGGAGCGATCCTCGCTCCGCTCGGCGGAAGCGGCCAAGCGACATCCACCTCTCGCACTCGCGTGGACTGTGATGGCATCGTCGTCAGCGTGGGATGGGCACCCAACGGCGGGGCTCTTTACCAATCGGGCGCTCGATTTGCGTATTCCGAGCGCGTCGAACAATTCGTCCCCCGCGAGTTTCCCAGCGGCGTTTTCGCGGCGGGGCGAGTCAACGGCCTGTTCGACCTGGAAGATCGCCTGGCGGATGGACGGCGGGCCGGCCTGGCGGCCGCGGCGCATCTGGGGCGATTTTCCGAAGCGCTCCCACCGGCTCCCGAGCACCAGGGCGACCCGCCCAGCCACCCCTATCCGATCTTCGCGCACGAGAAAAAAAAGAACTTCGTCGATTTCGATGAAGATTTGCACCTGTCCGACTTTGTCAACGCCCATCAAGAAGGTTACGACAACATCGAGTTGATGAAGCGCTATACCACCGTGGGAATGGGTCCCAGCCAGGGAAAATTGTCCGACATGAATGCGGTGCGGATCTTGGCCCGGCTGAATAACAAGTCGCTCGACGAGACCGGGCGGACGACATCCCGTCCGTTTTATCATCCCGTGGAAATCTCGCACCTCGCGGGACGACGCTTCCATCCCGTGCGGCGGACTCCGATGCATGCCTGGCACCTCGCCGCGGGCGCCGAGATGATCCACGTCGGCGCCTGGCTACGGCCTGGATATTACGCCGTGAATGGCAAATCGGCCGGGCAAGCGACGATTGACGAAGCGAAGCACGTGCGCGGACACGTCGGCGTTATCGACGTGGGAACTCTGGGCAAAACGCATATCTGTGGACCCGATGCGGCCGAATTTCTCGAGCGGATCTACACGGGTCGATTTCGCAAGCAGTCGGTCGGCAAGCTCCGCTACGCACTCGCTTGCGATGAGAGCGGCGTGATCGTCGACGAAGGCCTGGTGGCTCGACTCGACGAGCACCGATTCTACGTCACGGCGTCGACCGGCGGCGGCGAATCGCTTTTTCGCGAGATGCAACGCTGGGCCATCCTGTGGCGAATGAACGTCGTGTTGGTCAATCTCACGGGCCAGATGACGGCGATGAACCTGGCGGGACCCCGCTCGCGCGAGCTGCTGGCGAAACTGACGGGCGTCGACCTCTCGCCGGACGCGTTTCCGTTCGGCGCCGTGCGCGCCGGCGACGTCGCCGGCGTGTCGGCCACTTTGTTGCGCGTCGGCTTCGTCGGTGAGTTGGGCTTCGAGATTCATGTTCCGGCGTCGAGCGGTTGCGCGGTGTGGGACGCCATCATCTCGGCCGGCGAGCCTTTCGACGTGCGCCCGTTCGGTGTCGAGACGCAGAGGCTGTTGCGGCTGGAAAAAGGACATTTGATCGCCAACCACGATACCGACGCGCTCACGAATCCGTTCGAAGCAGGTATGGACTGGGCGCTAGCCATGGACAAGCCATTCTTCATCGGCCAGCGAAGTTTGCAGATTGTCCGGCGGCAGCCTCTGGCGCGTCGGCTCGTGGGAATTGAGCTTCCGCCCGAGCAAGCCGCGCCGCTGCCCGAGGAATGTCATCTGATCGTCGAGGGGGATGAGATCGTGGGCCGCGTGACGAGCATCGCGCATCGTTCGACGATCGGTCGCACCATCGGACTGGCCTTTGTTCGAGCCGACCTGGCCGAGCCGGGCACCAGGCTTCAGATCCGGGTCGACAAGGGGCTGCTCGCGACGGCGACCGTGGCCACGCTACCGTTTTACGATCCGAACGACGCACGGCAACAATAACGAGGTGTTCTACCAGTGACGACGACCAGCCCCACGCGCCCCAGCCCGATTCACCAAATCCTCAAGTCCCACCATCCGCAGTGGCGCACGACGGCCGGCGCCTTGTTCGCCTGGAGGTATCAAAAGGACGACGGCGAGCAACGAGCAATGCGCGATCTAGGGCTCTGCGATCTGAGCCCGCTGGCGAAGCTGGGCGTCCGAGGGCCCGCCGCTGCGGCTTGGCTGCAGGACCAGGGAATCGCCGCCTTCGACTCGATCTACGACGCCCAGCGCCTGGCCGACGGGGGCTGGGGGGTTCGCACCGGCGCCAACGACTTCTTCTTCGAGAGTGGCAGCGAGTGCCACGTGCTGGCGGCTCTTGACGAAGCTCTCGGCCGTGGAACGCCCGAGGTGGTTCGAGTCGAACGGCAAGAGGCGACGTTCCTGCTTACCGGCAGCAAGACACCTGAGTTGTTTGCGCAGACCTGCGCGATCGACTTTCGCGAGGCGGTGCCTGGCCGCGTGTTGATGACCCGCGTGGCGGGCGTCAACTGCGTCATTCTGCCGGAAGGTACCCGCGAGGTTCCCCGCTACCGCATTTGGGTGGACGCATCGTACGCGGTTTCGCTGTGGGAAATGCTCTACGAAATCTGTCACGAGCTGGGCGGCCAACTCATTGGCGCCGAGGCGGCGGGCGGTTTGGGTTGATTGATACTCGGTCGAACCCCCGCGAATGTCACCCCACCGCGAAGCGCACGGTCGCCGACGCTACCAAAACACAACAAAGCTCAACAGCAGGCCCGCCGCCAGCACGAGCGCCCCTAGAACCAGCGGCACAACGCTCGTGGACTTCGCGGTCTCGTGGCGGACTTGCTGCTGACTTGCCCGCAGCCACGCCGAACTTTCGTCACGCATCAGTTCGCCCGGCGGCGTCCAACCATAAACCAGCGAGACCAGCAGCATGGTGCCGGCGGTGATCAACACGCTCATCGGCGCCGCCGCGTGGGGGTTGGCCAGCACGGCAGGCAACAGCGGAACGCCCGTGCGTACCGCCATCCAGGACGCCAGCAGCCCCCAGACGCCATAGGCCACGCCGACCAGCAGGGCCACCGTGGCCGAGGCGCGATGGACGCGCATCAGCGCACCCATCACGTACACGGTCAACAGCGGCGTGACGAAGGCCGCCACCATTTCCAGGTAGAAGGCAAACATGCTCTGGTCAAGCAGCGGCAGATACAAGAACGAACCCAGAATGATCGCCGGCGTCAGCCAGCGCCCGACGAACAGGTAGTGCTCGTCGGCGGCCGCGGTGACGAACAATCGACCGTACAAATCGCGAGTGATTAGCGCCGACAGCGCCGAGCCGATCGAGTCGAACGTCGAGAAAGCAGCGGCCATGATGCCCGCCACCACGATGCCCCGCAATCCCGAAGTCGTCAGGTCGCGGACCAGCACCGGATAAATCGCGTCAACTCCCCGCAGCGACTCGGGCACGTCGAGCAATCCAACCTCCGGGTAGAGCGCGCCCCATCACCCCCATGGACAGATTTACGAACGTCATGCAGACCAACACGCCACCGGCAATGACAACGGACATCTTCAGGTCCCACTCGCTGCGGGCGCCGAGCAGCCGCATGGACTGCGTGTGGTTGACGATCGAGTAGGCCATGCCGGCGATGATCAAACTCATGCAAAACATCCAGGCAGGCGTGCGACGGACCACCGCGTTTTCGGAAGGGACGTATTCGCCGCCTAGCAGCAGCAGACCGTCGATCTCGCCGGAGTCTTTTGTCGAGGCGTCCGTGCGATCCAACCGCGGATGCCCGACGTGCAACAGATGCGCCGCTTCGGACGCGTCGTGCTGCTGCAAACGGTGATGCACGCCGCTCCAACCTCCCACGTGGTTGTAAACGAGGATGAAGATGACGAAGCTTGCCGCCAGCATCACCACCGACTGCAGGGCGTCGGTCAGCGCCACGGCCTTCAGTCCGCCGGTCATGGTATAGACGATTGCCACCAGCGCGATCGCCACGACGGCCGCCCAGGACGCAGGTTCGCTCCATCCCAGCACGATCGTCAGCGTCAGGAAGATGCCCCGCGCCATGATGCCCAGGACCATCGTTCGAAACTGCACTTGCACCAGTACGCTGATCACTCGGGCCGTCAGCCCAAACCGGGCTTCGAGGTACTCGGCGTTGGTATACATGCCGGCTCGGTACATTTGCAGGCCGACCACCTGTGCCAGAAGCAACCAACCGCCGATAACGCCGACCCAGTTGAGAACAAACATGCGGATGCCGAACTGGTAGGCTCCGCCGGAGTCGACCACCAGATCGCTGGCGTCGATGAAGGTCGCGTACATCGACAATCCGACCATCCACCAGGGAAGGGATCGCCCGGCCAGAAACCATTCGCTGCTGGTCTTGATGGCACCGCCCCACAGCATCGCGAAAGCGATGATCGATCCGTTGAGCACCAGGACGCAGATCCAGTCGATGGCTGACATTTGCAAGTCGGAGTTGGGATTTAAAGTGGTTGTGACGTGGTTGACAGACACGACATATTGTATACAATCTACAAATCCCTTGTGATAGCCCGGATCGCCACACCCCCCCTCATGGAGAAGCCACGCGTGAACAGCAAATCCTCCCTCGTTTTCGGGCTGCGCGAGCAGATCGTCGAGCAATTGCGTGACGACTTGCTCTGCGGGCGGATTGGCGAAGGGCAACGCTTGTCCGAGCAAGACCTGGTCGATCGATTCGGCGTGAGCCGTACTCCGATTCGCGAGGCGCTGGCGCAGCTCAGCTACGAAGGATTGCTCGAATCGAGCCCCCATCGTGGTGTCCGCGTGGCCGCCACGCCGCCGGATGCGGTCCGTGAATTGATCGTGCCCGTGCGACGTACGCTCGAGTCATTCGCGCTGGGCCTGGTATTCGACGATCTGAATGAAGACGATTTCCGCATGTGGGACGACATCCTGGCAGACTTCAAAAAGGCCTGCAAGGCCAAGGATTGCAATGCCACGGTGCGCTGCGACATCGCGTTCCACCGATCGATCATCCGGCGTGCCGACCAGAAGGATCTGGAAGCTATCTGGTCGGCCATCGTGCGCGGGTCCGATCGCATTTCTGGAAGTCGCATCGCAGTTACAGCGATCTGATGGAACTGTACCGGGAACACAAACACATCGTCGATACGTTCCGCCAGGGGGACAAGCCGTCCGCCGTCGAGGCTTTGGCCTCGAGTATCGCGTGAATTCCGACGCCACGCCGTGGCTAGCGGCAGTCGTTGCAGTGGCCCTTCAGAAGCACTTCCGTAATATCATGGACTCCCTTAAGTTTCTCGTCGACGAACGCGCTGGTTAGATCCAGCCCTGACAAGCAGGATACCTCGCCGCATTCAACGCACAAGAAATGCGGGTGCGCCGCCTCCGACCGCCGATCTCTGAATTCAAAGCGCCAGACGTGGTCACCCAGTTCCATCCGCAAGAGCAGCCCCGCGTCGGCCAGCTCGATCAGGTTGCGATAGACCGTCGTGCGGTCATAGCCCCTGCCGTGGAGTGCATCGGCGATTTCTCCATGGGTTTGCGGACCCGCGCCGCGAAAAAAATGGGCCAAGACGGCAATCCGCGCATTGGTGGCGCGGAGCCCGGCGGCTCTGAGCAGCTCCTTTAATTCCGCCACGGTTGGCTTGGCCGAAGGTTTCTTAGGACGCTGCATGGAGAAGTCGCCGTGCGCTATCCGCGGGACGTGAGGGATTCGGTGCGTTTCCAATTCGCCGGGGGTTGCCAAAGGCATCGAACAAAAGACCTGCCCGGAAACTGCACTCCAGTGAAAAGGTTATGCATTTGGATATCGATGTCAACCGGCCCGCGCCACTTCGCGGCCGAACGATTCCCGACGGAGGGAACCGCGGACCGCGTTGCACTTGCAATTGTATTTTAATTGCATAACATTGGCCGCATGCACCCCCTGCTGATCCTCGCTCTGTATTGCGCCTTGATCGTGATTGGCTCGCTCCTGGGCGGGTGGCTGCCCCTCTGGCTGCGGTTAACCCACCTGCGGACCCAGTTGTTGATGAGCTTCGTCGCTGGCCTGATGCTCGGCGTCGCCCTGTTCCATCTGTTGCCGCATGCCGCGATGGAACTCGATTCGATCGACCGCGCCGTTCACTGGGTCGTACTGGGCCTGATCGTGATGTTCATCATGATTCGCGCGTTTCATTTTCATCAGCATGAGCCGATCTCACTCGATGGTTCAGAGTCGACCGCTGCGTCTGGCGACCATGCTTGTTCCCATCTTGCGGCCGATCTTCCGAAAACGACGCTCAATTGGCTCGGCCTGGCATTTGGACTCTCGGTTCACACACTGATCGACGGCATTGCATTGGCCGCCAGTGTCATGGCCGATGCCGAAGAGACTGGCGCCGGTCCGCTGTTCGGATTGGGGACTTTTCTGGCAGTCGTCTTGCACAAGCCGCTCGATGCACTCTCCATCACCGCGCTGATGACCGCCGGCCGTTGGTCGACGCGGGCACGGCGACTGGTCAACGTGGGATTCTCACTCATGTGCCCATTGGGTGCTCTCTGTTTTTTCGCGGGGATCGAAAGGCTGCCCGCCGACCAGGACATCGTGCTGGGCGCTACCATAGGCTTTGCCGCGGGCGTCTTTCTCTGTATATCGCTCGCCGACATCATGCCGGAATTGGAGCTTCACACGCACAATCGCTTCCGGTTGTCGTTCGCACTGCTGGCGGGGATTGCGTTGGCCTACGGGATTCACATGATCGAGCCGGTCCATTCCCATTCGCACGACCAGCACGTTCACTCCTCAGGCTGAGTCATTTTCCTCGTGAGATCGCATCCGCTACGCCTTCGGGCACGTACCGCGCGCACGAAGAATCCGACTTCGTAGCCAGAGGCGGTTCAAGTGTAGTTGCCGGAAGGACGATGCTTCACAAGGTGGTTTGCGCGTTTCCGCGAAGCCGGTGGATGCGCGAGCCGTCAATGCCCTCCGGATTGGCAAAGCTGTCCTAAACTGCCGATCTTCACCACGAAAAGCCTGCCCTCATCCTTCCTTAGATTCGCTCACCTCGTCGCTTGAGTGTCTGGCTAGCAGTTCGACGCATGTACGGATTGCGCGGCGCACTTGCGCCGCGCCCTGAGTTGGGTAGGGAAGCCCAGATGCATTCACAGCGTTCACATGCCAGCAAATTGCTGGTCGTATTCGCGTTTGCGTTTGCCTATCCATGCGCGGCGTCGGCACAGCAAGCAGGCGAGGCCGCCACGGGCCGGCTGCCTTCGGTCACGGACACCGAACAAGCGCAAGGCGAAGCGCAATTGGGCGGTGGACTCTCCACCGACATGAAGCTGGAAGACCTTGTCAAGCAAGACGTCGTCGTGCCGGCGTTGAACCAGGTGGTCGAGACTGCCGAACGGCAGGTGAGCACGGTCGGGCGAACCCCGGCTGCGGTCTTCGTCATCACCCAAGAAATGATCAAGCGGAGTGGCGCGCGCTACGTGCCCGAAGTTCTGCGCATGGCACCCGGCGTTTCCGTGGCCAAGATCGATTCCAGCACCTGGGCGATCACGGCCCGGGGCTTCCAAGGACGCTACGCCAACAAGCTGCTGGTGCAGATCGACAACCGAGTCGTCTATTCTCCCACGACGTTCGGTGGCGTCTTTTGGGACGTCCAGTACCTGCCCCTGACGGACATCGAGCGGATCGAGGTCATCCGCGGCCCGGGAACGACGACCTGGGGCTCCAACGCCGTGAACGGCGTGATCAACATCATCACCAAGAAGTCCAGTGAAACCCAGGGAGCCGTGATCCAGTCCGGCGGTGGCAATCAAGAGCAGGACTTCAACACGGTTCAATACGGCGGCACGTCCGGCAACGTCTCCTGGCGGGCCTGGGGGCAGCAGTTCGACCGGAACAAGGGCTGGAGCCCCAACGACATTCAAGACCAATGGCGCCAACAGCGCACCGGTTTCCGGGCCGATTGGAGCATCTCGGAAGGGGAGACACTCACTCTCGAAGGCGATCTGTACAACGGTTACGAGGGACAGCAGTTCACGAACACCATTCGCAATCCCCCCGGCGAACAAACCGTGAACGAGCAGTTGCACGTCAGCGGCGGCGACATCCTGCTGCGGTACGATCGCATGCTGGACGAAGACACCGGCTGGAAATCCTGGGCGTACTACGACAAGATGCGACGCGACGGCACCGCGTTCGCATTCACCCAGGACATGTACGATCTCGATTGCCAGTATCAATTCAAGACCGGTGACAATCACGACTGGATTGCCGGAGCGAATTATCGACTCGTCCAGGACTTCACGCGCGGTGGCTTTTCGTTTTTCATGACGCCGCCGTCGTTCACGACCAACTGGGCCAGCGTGTTTGCGCAGGACACCATCAGGCTCGTGGACGATTTCATGTATTTCACGATCGGCATTCGGCTGGAATACAACACGTTTGGACAATTCCAGCCCGAGCCGACCGCGCGCCTGCTGATCTTGCCCAGCGAACGCGCGAGCATGTGGATCGCCGTTTCGCGCGGCCCGCAATCCCACTCGTTGGGACACCGGCGTGAACGAGCGCATCTACGACACGGCCAACGTGTTCTACAGCGCGATGGGCAACCCCAACCTGAGAGCCGAGGGGCTGGTGGCCTATGAGATCGGCTATCGTGCTGCCCCGACAGATAAATTCAGCTGGGATATTGCCGCCTATTACAACGACTACACGAGCCTGCAAGGCTTCGGCAATCCTGGAACGCCCACCGTCATTCCGCCGCCGCCAAACGCGGTCGTCGTGGTTCCGGTGCCATTCGCCAACAACACCCGGGCTCAAACCTGGGGCGCCGAGCTGACGGCAACGTACGAATTCAGCGAAAAGTGGCGGCTGACCGGAAGCTACAGCTGGTTCGAGGCGAACGCCCAATCATCGGAGTCGCCGCTGATCGCGACGACCGTGCCGATCATCGAGGGGGGCACGCCACACAATCAGATCTATCTCCGCTCGTCATGGGACTGGGCGAGCAACGTGCAATTCGACCTGATCGGTCGGTACGTCGATCGCGTGACGGCGCTCGACATTCCCCAGTATTCGGAAATCGACACGGTGCTCTCCTGGCGGCCGACGCCGGCGATGGACATCAGCCTGATCGGCCAGAACCTGCTTCAGCCTCATCATTTGGAATACGTGGACTGGCAAACCGGCTTGCAATCCACAGAAGTGGTGCGCGGCGTGTACGGAATGCTGACGTGGATGCGCTAGACCCCTATCAAGCAACGGACTGTTTTGGAACCCACCGCCAGACAACTTGAGCCGACCCAACGTGGCGCGATGCCGCTGGCGGCGCTGGCCAGCGTGGTGCGATGGTGCGCGCGTGGCGCGTTCCGCGGTCTTCTGCTGAGCGGACTTCTCCTTTGTCACCTGGCACATACAGCGGTGGCCCAACCCGAATCCGTCATTAACCGAGAGCACACGCTCAAGGCCCTGTTTATTTACAACTTTGGCAGTTACGTCGAGTGGCCATCCGCCGCCGTCAGCAGCAACGGTCGCTCGTTCGTCATTGGAGTTCTCGGGGCATCGCCGGTCGAATCCACGCTGCGGGAAATCGCGGCCACCAAGACCATCGGCGGCCGGCGGATCGTCGTCGAACGGTTCTCTAACGTGGCAGCCGTGAAGCCGTGCCAGATTCTTTTCCTTGCCAGTGACGTCAGTCCCCGCGACGAGCAAACGGCGATCGAGCGACTGCGCGATTTACCCGTGCTGATCGTGGGAGAGTCCACTGGGTTTGCGCAGCGTGGCGGCGCGGTGAACTTCTTCATCGAGGCCAACAAGATTCGTTTTGAGATCAACGTCGACGCCGCGCGGCAACGCGGCTTGCAGATCAGCGCTAAGCTGCTGGCACTCGCCAAGATCGTGGGCGAGTCCAGCGCGCGGCGCCATTAGATTTGGAATGAAGCATGCGAAGCTACAAAGACCTAGCCATTAACACGAAGCTGACTCTGCTGGTCGTGCTGTCCGGCAGCGTGGCCTTGTTGCTGTCGTGCATCGCGTTCGTGACAAACGACGTCCGCATGATCCGCTTGTCGATGATCAACGAAATGTCGACCTTGGCCGAGGTGCTCGGGTCCAATAGCACGGCGGCCCTCAGTTTCGATGACGCAAAAACGGCGCGCGAACTGTTGAGGTCGCTCGAGAAGCAGCCGGACGTGGAACTGGCCTGCATCTATGACGTGGCAGGCCATGTTTTTGCCGACTATTACCGGGGCGATACGCCTCCGAGCACGCCACCCGGGCCCCCGCCGGCAGGCTACAAGTTCACTGCCAACGGCTATTTGGACGTGACGCGGCGGATCGACCACGACGGTCGCACGATCGGCACGATTTACCTGCACTCCAGCATGGGCAAGCTCTATGATCAGATCTTCTGGTACGTCAATATCGTCGCCATCGTGATGATTGGCTCCCTGGCCGCATCCATCGCGATTTCGTCACGCCTGCAGCGGGCAATCTCGACGCCGATTTTGCAGTTGGCCGACGCGGCGGAGCAGGTGTCCGAGAACAATTACGACATTCGCGTGTCGAAAATCGCGGACGACGAACTGGGTACCCTGTATGACCAGTTCAACGCGATGTTGGAGCAGATTCAACAGAGAGGCGTCGCGATCCAGCGGGCCAACGATGAACTGGAGGTGAAGGTCGAAAAACGCACGCTGGAACTTTCCAACGCCAATCGAGAACTGAAACACGAGATCGCGGTTCGCCTGCAGGCAGAAAATGAACTGGCCGCAATGCATCAGCAATTGATGGCTTCGGCGCGACGTGCCGGCATGGCTGAAATCGCGACCGGAGTGCTCCACAACGTCGGTAACGTGCTCAATAGCATCAATGTATCGGCCACGCTGGCATCGGACCGCCTGCGGCAGTCAAAAGTCGCCGATCTCGCCCGGGCCGTAAAGCTGATGGAACAGCATCGCCATGATCTGGCGGCATTCATCACCGACGATACCAAGGGCAAGCAACTGGTGCCCTTTCTTGAACTGCTGGCCACACATTTGGCCGATGAGCGGGGGGACATCCTCAAGGAGCTCGAGCTGCTCAGCTCCAAAATCGACCATGTCAAGGCGATCGTCTCAACGCAGCAATCCTACGCCGGCGTTTCTGGCGTGACGGAAACGGTCGACGTCGCGACGCTGGTCGATGATGCCATGAATCTCAATTCCGCCTCGATCGAACGCCACGGCATTCACATTCGCCGCGACTACACGGAAATCCCCCTCCTGCGGCTCGACAAGCAAAAAACCCTGCAGATCCTGGTCAACTTGATAAACAACGCCAAGGACGCTTGCGCGGAATCAGACCAGGGCGACCGCCAGATCATTCTAAGAACACGCCTGGCCCGGGCGGGGACCCTGCAGATCCAAGTGATCGACAACGGCATTGGCATTCCACGCGATTCGCTAACGCAAATCTTCTCGCACGGCTTTACGACGAAAAAAACGGGACACGGATTCGGACTGCATAGCTGCGCGAACGCCGCGCAGGAGTTGGGCGGTTCGCTGATGGCCTATAGCGAGGGTCTTGGGAGAGGCGCAACCTTCGTCCTCGAACTTCCCTTCGAACCGGCGGAGGTCATGGCATGAACCACCAGGTCACTCACCGCATCCTGGTCATCGACGACCAGGCCGCGATTCACGAAGATTATCGCAAGGTACTGAGCATGCAGTCCGCCAGCTCGTCCGCCGCGCTCGACCGGGCCGCCGCCGAGCTTTTTGGCGACGATCCTGAAACGATCGTCACCTGGGAAGGATTCGAGCTTGATTCCGCCTTTCAAGGCCAAGAAGGCCTGGAGTTGGTCGAACGGGCCGTGGCCGACCGACGCCCCTATGCCTTGGCGTTCGTCGATATTCGTATGCCACCAGGCTGGGACGGCGTGGAAACCGTCCGCCGTATCTGGGAAGTCGATCCGGAAATCCTGATCGTCGTTTGCTCGGCTTACTCGGATTACTCCTGGCAGGAGATGGTCCGGGAGCTGGGCCGAAACGACCGCTACCTGATTCTGAGAAAACCCTTCGACAACATCGAAGTGCGCCAGTTTGCTATGGCGCTCACGGAACGTTGGAGCCAATCAAGGACGGACGTGCTGACGGAATTATTGAACCGACGAGCTCTCCGCAGCTACCTCGACCTCGAATGGAAACATGCCGTGCAGCAACACCTGCCGTTGGCATGTGCCATGCTCGATCTGGATCACTTCAAGCGCGTCAATGACTCGTTCGGACACCAGGCAGGCGACGAGGTTCTCAAACAAGTGGCACACACCCTACTGTCCAAGTGCCGAGCCAGCGACTCCATATACCGCTACGGTGGCGAGGAGATTTGCGTACTCTTGCCGCAAACCAACGAACAGGAAGCAGTCGCCTGGGCCGAAACCGTGCGCCGCGCCATCGAAGCGACTCCCGTAGTCCTGGAAGATCGCCAACTGAACGTGACGGTCAGCGTCGGCGTTGCCGAACGGTCAGCCGACGATGACCACCCGGATCGCTTGATCGACAGGGCTGACCAGGCACTCATTCTGGCAAAAGCTGCCGGGCGCAATTGCGTTCTCGCCTCGAACACGACATCCGCGGCGACGGACGCTGGCGATCCGTGGAAGGGTGTCGGCCTGACCGACTTGATGAGCACGACGTTCATTGCCTTAGAATCATCCGCAAGCGTGGCCGAGGCGCTGCAGGTGTTTGTGCACTCGCCGATCGGTGCGATTCCCGTCGTGAATTCGGTGGGAACACTCATGGGAGTCTTATCAACAGCCGACTTGCTCGAAATCTCGCCAACGCGCACTCGATTGCACGAGCCGGTCGCAACGGTCATGTGCCGTGATTACGCGGCCTTTGACTTCAACACGCCGGTCTCGGCAGTTGTCGCGTCGTTGGAACAGCCGGGCGTGAACCGCGTCTTTGTGCTGCGCGACGGAAAACCCATTGGCGTCGTCAGCCGTGGTGGCATATTGCGCTATCGGTCGAAACGGTCACTCCCGGCCGATGTCCTCAACGCCACCGCCGCGTTGCGTCTCGTCGGTCGGCTCGACCGTCAATCCGTCGCCTTATTTGCAAAACGATTGACCGCCTTGGCGGCAACATTGCTTGACGAATGCGCGCGTCCGAGCGACCAACCGCAGGAGGCGTCGCTCACACAGCTTGCCCTTCTGCACTCGCTCGTGGAGGACGCCTGGGAATTCTTGCTGCGTGACAGCGTGCCTCCGATTGTCGGACAAGGCCCCGATTTCAGCGGTTTGGGAGCACCCGACTCCCCACTGGCCCCTCTGGGCTAGGATGTCAATGAGGGGATTTATGGCGAACCAAGAGAACCGACGGATCTTAATCATCGACGACAACGAGTCGATCCACGCCGACTTTCGCAAAATCCTCGCCGCCGAAAGCCGCTTGACCGCGGCCGTCGAAACCGCGGCAGCCAACTTGTTTGACGATTCCAACAAGCAGAGATCGTCCTACACGGGCTTCGAACTCTCATCGGCGTGCCAAGGAAAAGAAGGGCTGGCGCTCGTGCAACGGAGTGTCGCACTGGCCCGACCGTTTGCTCTGGCATTTGTCGACGTCCGGATGCCGCCAGGCTGGAGCGGAGTAGAGACCGTACGCAGGATCTGGGAAGCCGACAGCCGTCTTCAAGTCGTGATCTGTACCGCATATTCAGACTATTCGTGGCACGAGATGATCGAAGAGCTCGGCGAGACGGACAATCTTCTGATC
Organism: uncultured Planctomycetota bacterium; assembly: GCA_963711515.1. Lineage (GTDB taxonomy): Bacteria > Planctomycetota > Planctomycetia > Pirellulales > PALSA-1355 > CAVQEL01. The sequence goes on from CAVQEL010000028.1 coordinate 137,198, forward strand.
CTGAAGAAGCCGTTCGACATCATCGAAGTCCGGCAGCTCACGTCGGCAATGGTCGTGAAATGGAACCTGGCGCAAAAGGCCAATCGAACGGTGCGTGAGCTGGAAAACATGGTCAGCGAACAAATGTGCGCCGTACATAGTGCCCAGGAGGAAGCCATCTACAGGCTGGTGCGTGCTTCACTGTGTCGTGATGAAGAGACAGGGTCGCACATACGACGTACGGGGCTGTACAGCGAACTTCTCGCGGCCACGGCCGGCTGGGACGCCCAGCGCGTGAACCAGATTCGGTTGGCCGCGCCGATGCATGACGTCGGTAAGATCGGCATTCCCGATGCGATCTTACGCAAGCCCGGCAAGTTGACCCATCAAGAAGATGCGAAGCTGCGTGACCATACCATACTCGGCGCCAACATGCTGGCAGGTTCGACGTCACCCATATTGCGGATGGCCTTCGAAATCGCCATGTATCATCACGAGCGCTGGGATGGATCGGGCTACCCCGCGGGACTCTCGGGCGACGCTATTCCGGAGGCGGCACGGATCGTCGGCATCGTCGACGTCTATGACGCTTTGACGCACGACCGCGTCTACCGCAAGGAACTGCCGGAGGAGAAGGTCATCCAGATGATGAAGGACGGCCGCGGCACGCACTTTGATCCACGGCTGTTCGATGTATTCATGTCTGTCTTGCCAGAGATGTGCGCCATCGCACAAGCCACTCCTGATGACGAGAACGACATCGTCGTGGCAGAATGGGGCGCCACGATGTCCATTCGCTGAAGGAGCTAGCTGGCGCGGCATTCGCACTGGCACGGCTTCGTTCGTGTTGCAGGGTGACTTGCTGCATTGAAGGTCAGGAAATCAACCGGCTCGGTCCAGTAGTGATCGTACCAATTCGCGTTCTTCGTTCCGGTGGCGGCCGTTGCCGGCGACAAATTCTACACCGCTCTACACCGCTGGGGCTTCGGACCGCTCCCTTCCGCGCACGAATTGCGCAATCAGCGTGAGCAAGGATTCGTCAATGGGCTTGGTCAGACACGCATCGCAGCCCGATCGCCGGCAACGTTGCAGGTCCTCAGGACGGGAGTGGGCAGTCAGAGCGACGATCGGCCCGGGATAGCCTTGGGAGCGCAGCTCTTCAGTAGCCGAGAAGCCGTCGACGCGGGGCATTTGCACGTCCATCAAGATAACGTCGAAGGGTACGTCAGCCGCCTGGGCCAAGAGAGCCTGGTGGACCGCGTCGGCGCCGTTATCGACGGTGGTCACCAGCGCCCCCGATTTCTGCAACACGAAGGCCACCAGCTCTTGATTGTCGCGGCTGTCGTCCGCTACCAACACGCGGCAGCCCTTCAAGAGCGGTTTGCGATCGGCCGAAAGACTCTTGGCCGCGCTCCGTCTGGCCGCATCCGGCGGATGGTCGGAGGTTGGCTGGTTGATGGCGACCGTTGCGCTGAAGGTGCTCCCCTGGCCGGCCACGCTCTGGACGGTGATGTCGCCGCCCAGCAGGTTGGCTAGCCGCTTGCTGATCGACAGCCCCAACCCGCTGCCGCCGTGCGTGCGGGCCGTCGATTCGTGACCCTGGGAGAACGGATGAAACAGGTTATCGATCTGTCGGTGCGTGAGTCCGATTCCCTGGTCCTGGACGTCGAACTGAATACGATCGGCGTCCGGCAACGGCGGCTGCAGAACGTGGATCCGCACTTCGCCGCGCGAGCTGAATTTCAGCGCATTGCTGACTAGGTTGAGCAGGATTTGTCGCAGCCGGAGCGGGTCGGAAGAGATCGCTTCCGGGACGTTGCAGTCAAACTCGACGACCAGCGGCAGGCCTTTGGCGTCGGCCCGGACGCGCATGAGCTGAACGACTTCGTCGACGATTTGTCGCGGCGAGCAGGGCAGGGATTCGACGGCGAGCCGGCCGGCTTCGATCCGCGACAGGTCGAGGATGTCGTCCACGAGCTGGAGCAGGAATTCTCCGTTGCGCTTGATGGTCCTGGCGGCGCGGTTCGCTTCCGGGTCCGCCAGGCTCGTGGCCAGCACGTCGGCAAATCCCAGGATGGCCGTGAGCGGCGTGCGGATTTCGTGGCTCACCGTGGCCACGAAATGGCTCTTGGCCGCGTTGGCCTGATCGGCCGCGGCGCGGGCCTCCTGAAGCTGCTGCGCCTTGCGGTTTAGTTCGTGATGAATCCGCTCGAGCCGTTCGGTGTATTGACGATAATTTCGCGTCCGCTCCGTGAATTCGGCATCCAGCCGGCGGTTGCTCTCTTCGAGCCGGGCTTGCCCCAGGGCGTTGGACCACATTTCGTGCGTGCTCAGCCGGATCGCCAGACCCAGAAATCCGACTTCGAACAGCACGAATCCCAGCCGCTCGACGTCGCGAAACAGCGCCTCGGCTTCGAGCGGTCCGAACAGCGCGATCCGCCAGGAGTCAGCCGCGATGACCACCAGCGTCGCGGTCAGTAGCACGCGCCAGTCGCGATAGCAGGCCAGGATGGCCAGCGACGCGAAGACGTGAAAATGCGTCTCCATCCGGCCGCCCGTGAAGTGGATCAGCAAAAACGGCCAGATCATCTGGGCCACTGCGACGATGTGCCGCGAGAGGGGCGTGCCCGGCGCCTGCCAGATCATCGCGAGCGGTATGCCGCTGGTAATGCCGCCAATGATCGCGGCCCACACGGTCAGATCGTCGATGCGAGGCCAGCTCAACACGTCGAGTTGGGGCGTGGACAACTCGACCGCGGCCACGATGCCCGCGACAAACTGCAAGACGAGCAGCCAGGCAAACAAATGGTCCGTGCGCCGACTGATCGTGGCGAACTGTGCGGCGACTAGTTCCGCGGCCCGCTTCGAAGGGTTGGCGTCCGGTGCCCGCAAATAGCTGGAGTTGGTTGCCACTTCGACCGACTCTCCTTGCCTTTCCGCCACGCGAGTTGCGCGGTTGATCTGGCCGGCGCAGAGGAGTCCGAGCCTCGGGCCAAGGCACGCCGGCCGATGCCCGGACGACTGGTACAACTCTACGTCGTGCCGCTGCCGCGGCGCCGCGCGCGGAGCGATTGGAGGAATCGTGCGGATTGTTTCAAACGCAGCGTGGGGAGGGTCGCACGCTAGCGCAGACGGACGTTGGCGAAAGCGGCCGGCCCGGGGAGCTTTTTTTGACGATCGCGACTTGAAAGGCTAGGTTTTTTGAGCCCCCTCTACCCGCGCGTCATGCCCGCACCGTAGCCCCCGTCTTGAGCAGCGTTGGGGCGTGACGCCCCGTGGAGTCTTTTATGCAGCTGCTGGCCGTCGACGACAACCCGATCGCGGTAGACATGCTGGAACACACGCTCCGCGGGGCGGGCTACGACGTGCTCACCGCCACCAGCGGCAAGGAGGCGCTCGACGTGCTCGAACGCGGCAGCTGCCAATTGGTGGTCACCGATTGGGAAATGCCCGGCATGAGCGGGCTGGAGCTGTGTCGGCGCATCCGCTCATTTGCGAGCGTGAATTATGTCTACGTGATCATGCTCACCGCCCGGCGCGACGCGTCCGATTCGATCGAGGGCATGACGGCCGGGGCCGACGACTTCATCGTCAAACCCTTCCAGCCCGCCGAGTTGGTGCTCCGAGTCCGGGTTGGCGAGCGTCTGCTGGCGCTGGAAACCCGCGACCTTTTGATCTTCATGCTGGCCAAACTGGCCGAGTCGCGGGACAACGGCAGCGGCGCCCATCTGGATCGCGTGCGGACGTATTCGCGGATTATCGCCGAGCACCTGGCGACGCTGCCAAAGTTCAGCGACCAGGTCAACTCCGAGTACGTGCGGCTGATCTACGTCACCAGCCCGCTGCACGACATCGGCAAAGTGGCCGTGCCCGACCAGGTGCTGCTCAAGCCGGGCCCGCTGACCGAGCAAGAATTCGAAATCATGAAGACGCACACCACGCGCGGCGCCGAGACGCTGGACGCCGCGCTGGCCCAATATCCTTCGGCGCGGTTTTTGCGCTTGGCACGCGACATCGCTGCCAGCCATCACGAATGGTACGACGGATCGGGCTATCCGCACGGCCTGAAGGGCGAGGCCATTCCGCTGTGTGGTCGGATCGTGGCGCTGGCGGATGCCTATGACGCGCTGACCAGCCGGCGAGTGTACAAGGACGCCTTCAGCCATGAAAAGGCCCGCGCCACGCTCGTCAAAGGACGCGGCATGCACTTCGACCCCGACCTGGTCGACGCGTTTCTGGCCAACGAGGATCGCTTTATCGCCGTCGGGCAGGCACTATGCGATCACTCGTATGACGAGTCGCTGCTGACGATCTGAATCGCTTTAGCGCGGCAAGCGATCCGTCTCGTATCGGCCGCGCCGCGGCTCCAAGTTGAGCGCGAATTGCAAGAGTCCGCTTATGCGTTTCGGCGGGCGCGATTTCGCCCCGCGCGTCGCAAGATTCCCAGTCACGCACCCCGGCACGTCGGCAATCAGGTGGTAAACTATATTTGGCCCGCCTTCTACACCCTCACAACCGCCCACCGGAGGAACCGTCGTGCGTAACATTTTTCTGGCCGGCACTCTGGCCGTCATGCTGCTCGGCGCCAGCCAGGCCACGAGCCGGGCTGCCGGTTTCCAACCGACTGTCCCCTGCCAATTGCCCGTGACCAAAGTGTATCGCATCAAGCCGGGCTTTTGTCCCCGGCGCTGGTGTACATGATTCCCAGCGCCGTGGGCGGCGGCTGCTCTGGCTGCGATTGCGGCCCCTACGGAATCCCGCCGATCTACGCCTCCGGCCAGAACGTGCTGGTGCGTCAAACGCCCGAAGTGCAGGAACAGATCACCGAATTCCTCTCCGACTTGGGAGCACTGGTCGAGCCGAAGAAAGCGATGTAAACGAACTCCGCCGTGCGGCCGCAGCCCTGCACCGGTCGCTGGTCGATCTCGTGGCACGCCAACCGGACCGATGTCAAAGCCCGCCGGCCGCTGACTAGCGCACCGCGGTCAGATGCTTTCGCTTCTCGGCGATCAGGGCCAGGAGCCCCTTCTGCGGGTCGGTGAACTTCTTCACCCCCTCGCTCATCAGCGTGGCTTCCAGGTGGTCCATGTCGACCTCGCGGTCGATTTCGTCCAGTACGTCCTGGGAGGGTAGCTTGTCGATGTCGCGCTGGAAGGTGAGCCCGCTGTCTTCGATGGCATCGTTGGTGGCCGGCGGATTGGTTTCGATGTCGCTGCCGGCAAACGCCGCGGCGTATTTCCAGGGGGGATCTTCCGGCTTCTTCGTGCCGGTGCTGGCGAAGACGATCTCCTGATCGAGCGGCAGCTTTTTGTCGCGCCAGAATTCCTTGTTCTGGGCCCAAATCCGCTTGGCCCCCACGATACCCACCTGGCCCTGCGCGGCCGGCGAGAGCTGGGGCACGTGCTTTTCGGTGTACACGTCGACACGCGACACGAAGATGCTGTACACGCTCTTGAACTTGTTGAACTTGCCGTACCGCTGCGCTCCGCGCCAGATGGCATCCCGGGCGGCTTCGTACTGCCGGGGCGTGAACGTCAGAGTGACGTTAATCGTCACTCCGGCGGCGGCCAATTCCTCGAGGGCGCCGATGCCGGCCGGCGTGGCCGGTATTTTGACCATCCGGTTGACGTGTCCCCGCGACCACTTCTTGCCCAATTCGATGTAGCGGGCCACGCGCTCATTGTGCGGCGGGCCAAGCTGGGGATCTTCCAACAGCGGATCAAGCTCAAAGCTGGTGTAGCCGTCGTTGCCGCCGGTCTGATCCCAGACTGGGCGAAACACGCTCTGGGCCTCGCTCACCAGCTTGTCGGCCAATTGCCAGGCGATTTGATCGTCGGAGAGCTTCTGGTCGAGCAACTGCTCCAAGTCCGAATCGAAGCGGCCGGTTTCGATCAGGTGGGAGATAATGATCGGATTCGACGTGGCACCGGTGGCGCCCAGAGCTCGGTTCTTGGTGATCAGGTCGGGATCGATCGAATCGAGCCAGAGCTTCGTCCCGGTAGCAATCAAGGAGCGTAAGGGTGAGGTCATGAGATGCCCGCTGAGAATTTGGGAAAGATAATACTGAGTCCCGCCACGGCGGGGGAACTTCGTTGGGTCGGGGGCTCTGGGGCGCTCCGTGGTTAACGGGCCAACTGTGCTAGCTCCCTCGGGGTCAAGAGCCGGCCATGTAAGTCTTTGTACCCCTTGTGCCCCAAAAGACAAGGCAAATCCGAGGGGACAAGGCGAACGCCCACGTCTTGCGCCACCCGGCCGACGACGGCGGTTGCGACTGGGAAAGCTGCGGCGACTTTTCCTGTTTTTGAAGTTCTAGCGATTATTCCTGTTTTGAGGGCCCCATCGATTCCGATTAGGCATACCGCGGAATTCGTCTTGCGCAAACGCTGGCGGTCCGCCCCTTTCGCTAGCACAGAGCGACCCGAGGAAACGTGGCCGTGCACAGAGGAAAGTTGCTACTTCCGTGGCTGGTGCTTACGGCACTGGTCCAGGTGGCTCGCGGCGATGACGCATTACATGCGCCACGACGGTCCAGCGAAACGACTGTGCACTGCGCGTCCCGATTCGAAGGCTGACGGTGTCACCCTGATGGGAGGCGTCTTGTACGACTCGGCCGTGACGCCGGCGCAATATGTCGCCCAACAGCCGCGAGAGCCGCTGGGCTTTACGGCTTCGCGATTCGAACCTCAGCCGTCTTCGAACGTGGTGCCGCAAGCGAGGGCCACCGCGCCGGTAGAAGAAGCAGAACAAGGATACGAGCAGGTCTACGACGAACCCTACGACGAACCGATCGTGTACGACGGACTTCCTCCGGTTGAGCCGTTTGCCACGCCCGAGTTCGGCACTTCCGGCGAATGGCTGCGCAACGGGTTCTGGTACGCGGACGCAAGCGTCGTGTACTTCGATTTGACGACCAACGTCCGCAACAACGTTCCGCTGTCGGCGGAGTTCTTTCCGGGGTCGACCGTCCAGATTGACAATCTGACCGTGCAACAGGACCTCGGTTATCAGCCAGGGTTGCTATTCAGTCTGGGCCGTTATCTGGGCCGCGACACGAGAAATCGTGACCACTCGGTGGAGTTCAGCTTCATGGGGCTGACGCACTGGCAGCACGCCAAAACGTTGACCGCCAGCACGCCCGGTACGATCTTCCTGTTGTTGGACCCGCTGGCGAGCGTGCCGGTCTACCAGGGCTCGGATTCTCAAGGCTATGACCTCACGGCGGACCTGAATAGCTACGAGCTCAACTACCGCCTCGAGCGACGGCTCGGGCGCGATCGCCTGGTGTATAGCCGCGACAACTCTTGGGTTCGCCAGGCGACTCCTGCGCTGTTGTGTACCGTGTTTGGTGGCGTTCGATCGGTCATCTTGAACGAGCGTCTCAACTGGTTTGCCACCAGTGTCGATGGGACCGGCAACTACAACGTCGTCACTCACAACAACATGGTGGGCCCCCAAGCCGGTGCCGAGTTATTCTTCGAGCGAGCCTATTGGCGCGTCGGCGTGCGGGCGAAAGGCGGCAGCCTCGTCAACTTTGCCTCGCAAGGGACGACGGTGCGCATTCTCGATACCAACGGCGACCCACTGACTCCCAACCGCGACACCTTTGCCAAGACCAACTCCATGTCGTTCGTCGGAGGCCTGACCTTCATTGGCGAATACCGCTTCACCCCCAATTTTGGCGTGCGGGGTGCGTGCGACCTGATGTGGGTGACGAGCCAGGCACTGGCTCAGAACCAGCTCACGTTCTTTCCCAGTACGCCGGCGCAAATCTCGGCCTCACACACGCTGTTTCTCAACGGCTTCTCGCTGGGTCTCGAATGGCACCATTAGTGCATTGTCAACGTCAACACTTCGGGTGCCACTGCCGGCTTGTCCAGCAGTGCTTTGGCTTTGCGGCAAGTCTGACCCGAAGACCAGGCCATCACAACGCACCAGGTTCGTTAGAAGGATGTGACGTCGTCGCTCGTCCCGGTTTCGCCTCGCGCAAGCCTGCGTTTTCGGCCTAAACACCGCACATGGGCCTATTCCGTCAGCTCACAAGCGTTGATAAGCTGGGATGATCGCACAGGCCATTGAAACGGCGCAATTTACTTCAGCATGGACTCGTGGCGCCCATGTAGGTAACTTAACGCTTCGCCACGGACGGCAAACCGGCGGATCTCCTCCGGCGGACTTACGATCTCAGAATTGAGGCGATGCGGCACGGACGCGGAACACTGCGCATCGCCGGACTCGGGAAGAATCGCACGCGTGCTCAACACCTTCTTCACCCGACACAGCTTCAAGATCATCCTGGTGGCCATTTTCCTGCTGCCCGTCATGGGCCGCGGTGTGCGCAAGGCACTGCAAAGCAACGACAACAACGTCCACGATTGGCTGCCGACGACCTACGAAGAAACCACCGACTTCAGCTGGTTCCAGACGCACTTCGAGAACGAAACGTTCGTTCTGATCAGTTGGGAAGGCTGCACGCTGGACGACGACCGGCTGGAGCTCTTGGCCCGCAAGATCGTGCCACCGGACAACGACAAGGCACACGGGCACTACGGCCCGCTGCCCAAGCCAAAGCAGCCGAAGTGGTACGAGGATATTGTTTTCATCAACTGGTTCATGCGGCCCGACCCGGCCACAGCCGTTTCCAACGGGCCGCTGTTCAAGCACGTCGACACCGGGCAGCGGTTGTTGGATCGACTGACCGAGCCGCCGATCAGCCTTAGCGAGCGCGAGGCCATCGAGCGATTGCGGTTGTTGTTCGTCGGTCCCGATGAGAAACAATCCTGCGCCGTCGTCACGCTCACCGAGGAAGGCAAACGCGACCTGCGCGTCACGCTGGCCAAGCTTTACGACCTTTGCGAAAACCAGCTCGGCTTGCCGCCCGAGCGGGTCAAGATGGGTGGCCCCCCGGTCGACAACGTGGCGATCAGCGTCGAGGGGGAAAGAACGCTCATACGGCTGTTCATCCCGGCGGGTATCGTGGGCCTGGCACTGGCCTTCTGGTGTCTGCGGAGCGTGCGGCTGACGATTATGGTGTTCGGCTGCGCCTTGTACGCCGGCGCCATCAGCCTGGCGATCGTGCACTACAGCGGCGCGGCGATGAACGCCATTCTGCTGACGATGCCGGCCGTGGTCTACGTAGCGGGTATTTCCGGCGCGATTCACTTCGCCAATTACTACCGCGACTCCGTGGCCGAAGGAGGCGTCGAGGGCGCGCCGGCCAGGGCCTTGATGCACTCGTGGCTGCCCTGCGTGCTGGCCGCGGGCACGACGTCGGCCGGGTTGTTCTCGCTGTACACGAGCGAGCTGGTGCCGATCCAGATGTTCGGCATCTACTCGGCGCTCGGCGTGCTGTCGACCTTGGCGCTATTGTTCCTCTTCTTGCCGGCCTGGATGCAGCTTTGGCCGATGCAGCCCCACAGCCTGCTCGACGGCGAGCAGCCCAAGGCCGAGGACATCGATCTGCCGGTCCGTTGGCGGCGCATCCTGCAGGGCGTGCTCGATCGCCATCGCCTGGTGCTGGCCGGGCTCGTGGCCGTGATGATCGCCTGCGGCGTCGGACTGTCCCGGGTCGACACCTCGATCAAGCTCACCAAGCTGTTTTCGCCCAGCGCCCAGATCATTCACGACTACCAGTGGCTGGAGGACAACCTCGGCCCGCTGGTGCCGATGGAAGTGATCGTCAAGATCGACACCGACAACGGCATGACGATGCTCGAAAGGATGGAGCTCGTCGAGCGCATCCAGAAGCAGATGCAATCGATCGAGCACATCGGCAGCACGATGTCGGCGGTGACGTTCGCTCCGGAGCTGCCCAAGAAGCGGCTCAACCGGATCATGAACCTGGCCATGACCAAGAACGCCATGAACCGCCGGCTGGAAGCTCACAAGGACGAATATCTCAACAGCGACTTCGTCAGCACCGAGGACGGCACCGAGCTGTGGCGGATCAGTGCCCGGGTAGGGGCCTTGAACGACGTCGATTACGGCGAGTTCAAAGAGGACATTCGCCGCCGCGTCGAGCCGGTCATCTTGGCCGAGCGACAGCGCTTGGCCAAACAAGCCGCCCAGACGGCCGCCAAAGAAGCCGCCGCCAAAGAAGCCGACGGCCGAAAGCCCCAGGAAGTCCGCACCGCCGCGCTCGAATCGGCCCAGGATGGCGATCATGGCCTCACGGCCGTCTACACCGGCCTGGTGCCGGTCGTCTACAAGGCGCAGCGCGAGATGCTCAACGGTCTGGCTTGGAACTTCGTCACCGACCTGCTCACGATCGGCGCCGTGATGACGCTGGTGTTCTGGGATCTTTCGGCCGGGCTGATCCTGCTCGTTCCCTCGATTTTCCCGATCATGGTCGTCTTCGGCATGATGGGATGGCTGGGCGTCGTGATCGACGTCGGCACGATCATGACGCCGACCGTGGCCCTGGGCGTGTCGGTCGACGACGTCGTCCACTTTTTGATCTGGTATCGCCGCGGGCTGAAGGAAGGACGCATCCGCAAGGGGGCCATCATGTTGGCCTACGAAGGCTGCGCCCGGGCCATGTATCAGAGCTGGGCGGTGCTGGGCCTGGGGTTGGCCGTGTTTGCGCTCAGCTCGTTCGTGCCCACGCAGCGTTTCGGGGCCATGATGTTTCTACTGTTGTCGGCGGCCCTGGTGGGCAATCTGTTCCTGCTGCCGAGCGTGCTGGCCAGCCCGATTTCCTACTTCTTCGGCCGCCGCCTGGTGAAGCAGGCCAACGCCCCGCACCGGGTCGATCACGCGGCCAAGGAAAAGAAGCCGGAGCCGCTCATCACGCCCGTCCGCCGCGATACGTCGCATCGCGTGAGCAACTGACGCCGACCGTGCGCTCCGCGCTCACCACTCTCCGGCACAGACCGCTAGCAGAGTGACCCGTCATTCGCCGGCGAGGACCAGCGCCACCGACTGGCCCATCAGGGTCTGGTTGAGCACGACGGCCGTCTTGCGCTTGGTGGCCAGCAGCTCGTCGTGCACGACGTTGATCGGGCAATCGGGATCCTGGCGTTCGTAATTGAGAGTGCGGGGCACGCGGCCAGTTTCGAACGCGGCGATCGTACCCATCAGCTCCACGGCGCCTGAGCCGGCACCCAGGTTGCCGAAATAGCTTTTCATCGCCGTGACCGGCGCGTCGCCCAGCATGTCGTGAATTGCCTGGGCTTCAGCCCGGTCGTGCATCTGCGTGCTCAAACCGTGCGCGTTGACGTGTCCCACCTCGGCGGGCGAGAGGTGCGCTTCGGCCAACGCCCCACGGATCGCCGTGCGGATGGCCTGGCCGGGAAACGTCTTGCCCGGCGTGCAGGCTTCGAACGTGTTGGCAAAACCGAGGATGCGGGCCAGGATTTTCGCGCCGCGGGCTTCGGCCGCCGCGCGCGTTCTCGAGCACCAGCGCTGCAGCGCCTTCGCCATAGACCATGCCGTCGCGGCCGGCGTCGAAGGGGCGCGACACCTGCTCGGGTTTCTCCGTTCTGGGAGAGCACAACTGGATGTTGTCGCGAAACGCCCAGGTCATGGGGTGAATCCGCGATCCCGTGCCGCCGACGATCATCACGTCGGCCGCGCCGCGTTGGATCACGCGCATCCCTTCGGCGATCGCCAGCAGGCTCGACGCCTCGGACAGCACGATCGTGTTGTTCGGCCCCCGCGCATCCTGGGCGATCGCCACGTGGCAGGCCGGCATGTTCGGCAGGTACTTGAGCATCCACAGCGGAAACATTTCGCCCATCGCGCGCTCGTCCCAGCGGGCGAAGTCGAAGCGCCCTTCGGTCACGCAGGGCCGAAACGCGTCGACCAGTTCGTCGGGGTCCACCTGCATCATGTCGGCGCCAAACACCACGCCGTAGCGTTCTGGATCCACCCCGGCGGTGGCCAGGCCCGCCTGTTTGACGGCTGCCTCGGCCGACGAGAAGGCCAGTTGGATGCTGCGCGACATGACCTTCAGGCTTTTTCGGGCGGAAACGTGCTTCTTGGGATCGAACTCGACCACCTCGGCGCCAATTCGCACCGGAAACTCCGGCGAGTCGAAAACGCGCAGAGGCCGCACGCCGCTGGTTCCGCGCACGAGCGCATCGACGACCGCCTCGAAGCCGATCCCAATAGGGCACGCGACTCCGACGCCCGTGATCACGACTTGCTGCGGCGCATCGATCATGCGATTGAATTGGTCACGATTGGAACGGTATTGGCAATTGCGCGTAACGGCAGGTTCGATCGCGAACGTCGTCCGTCCCAGTGGCGGCGAGTTTACCGTTTGGCGGCGACTCGTAACCGCTTGCTCTGCAAGCGACTTAAGGCGAACAGAATCGTATACGTTCAGTGCAACACGAACAAGACGCCCAGTTACGTTCGGCGGTCCGCTTTGCCAGAGTTGACTATTTTGACCTTCAATTTGGTCGCCGAACGACCGATACGAACTTTATGACTGAAAGCAGCCGCTTCCGCTGCGTTCCGTCGCAGCGTGATTGCATCACGGATGTCTCCGGAGGGATCCGCCGTGGGTCCTTTGGCCTGGCTGTGACGTCCCGTAGGTGATGTGCCCGCCCTTGTGAAGACCCCCTGAAGCGTTCCTGTCATAAGGTTTTCCTCGGATGACCCCGTCCCATGATGCGCCCACGTTTTCCGTTGGGCAAGCTCGCCATATCGTCAAGGACTTGTTCACGCCGCGGCCGGTCATTTATTGGGCGGACTTCTTGTTGTCGGCCATCGGCGGCATGGTCTGTTTCAAGCTGGTGCGGCGCGACCTGGAGCCATTTTCGCTGGCCCAGGCCGTCGTGTTCATGGTCTGCTGCGTGCTGTTCTACCGGGCCGTACTGTTCACGCACGAGCTGACGCACATGCGGGCCGGCACGTTCCGCAACTTCCGCATTGCCTGGAACCTGTTGTGCGGCATCCCGTTTCTGATGCCCAGCTTCATGTACTACACGCACGTCGAGCACCACCTGCGAAAGCATTTTGCCACGGAGCACGACGGCGAGTACCTGCCGCTGGGTCGAACGTCGCCCTGGCACATTCTGCTGTACCTGTGCCAGCCGTTCGTGATTCCGATCATCGCGGTCGTGCGATTCCTGATTCTGACGCCGATTTCGTGGATCAGTCCGCGGTTTCGCGATTTCGTCCATCGGCACGCCTCGTCGATGGTGATGGACCCCACGTACATCCGCCCGCTGCCGACGCGCAAAGTGCTGCGGATCTTCCGGATGCAAGAGGCCTTGTGCTTTCTGTGGACCGCCGGCGTGGCGACGCTCTTGATTGCCGGCGTCATCCCGTTCGGCTTTCTGCCGACCGCGTACCTGGTGAGCGTGACGATCTTGTTTCTCAACGCCCTGCGGACGCTCGGAGCGCACCGCTATACGAACACCGGCGAGGAAGTCACGTTCCTGGACCAATTGCTCGACTCGGTCAACTATCCGCGCCGTCCGCTCTTGTCGGCGCTGTGGGCCCCGGTGGGCTTGCGGTTTCACGCGCTGCACCACCTGTTCCCGTCGCTCCCCTACCACAACCTGGCGAAAGCCCATACCCGGCTGATGGCCGAGCTGCCGGCGGATTCTCCCTACCGGCAGACCGTAAGCCCCAGCCTCACGGCCGCCTTGGTGCAACTGTGGCGCACCTCGAGCCGCAACTCGGCGAGCGAGTATCAACACCCGCACTCGCACCACCTGACCACCGGCGGCACCCTGACCGGCGCCCGCTAGGGAACGAAAAGGGGACATTCTACTTTATGTGACGTAACGCATTGCGGCGCAAGGTGTTGCGGTGCGCCGCAACTTGATGTGCTGTAATAACTTACGCCCTAAAAAGTAGAATGTCCCCTTTTATCCGCTTTTATCCGCCCCGGGGTCAATCCGCGTGTAGCTTGGCCTTGATCTTGGTTAGCAAGCTGACGAGCTCTTCCTGGTCCTGCTGCGACGCTCGCACGATCAGCAGGTTGTGAAACGGCACGATTTGCAAGCGACCGTCCAGTTTGCATTCCGACTGGCTTGATCCGCTGAGCGACTTGAGCATCTCGTTGACCGCTTCGGTGGTCAGGCCATGGCCCACCGATTCCTCGACGTCATACACGCGCAGCTCGAAGTTCGAAGCCGCCTTCTCTTTGGTGGTGACGAGCAACATCCCGCCGCGCACGGCATACGTCAGGTCGAGTTCATCGAGCATCAGCCGCAGCGCCATGAACAATGGCACGCCGTTGAGCGTCCGCGTGACCGGCGTATCGGATCCGACGCCGGCCTCTTCCAGCGCCTTGGTGTCGAGCTGGATCTGGATGCCGTGATAATCCTTCAGGTAGCTCATGGCGTCTTGCAGCGGCATCTCGACGAATTCCATTATCGTAGGCATCAGCAGTGTCTGACGAATCTTGGCATTCAGGCTGTCCACGTCGCTTGGTGCGGCCGCCGGCAGTTGTCGCACTTTGGCTCTTGGTTCTGCGGGCCTTTCCGCAGCACCGCCAAATGGATTGCCATCGGCTTGAATTTCAGCGGATGCGTTGTCGGCGAACGGATTGTCGGCTGCCGGCTGCTGCGCCCGCGCATGCTCCGCTGCAAACAGCGACAGCAAAGCCAAACCCATCACCGCGAATCCGAGCCCACCTGCGAGTTGCGAAGCAATGCGACACATGACGACCCCCTCTCACGTCAAAAGGCCCTTGGGAGATGATGCCGGCGGCAGGTTCCGGCCACCGCGGCTGCGTGCATGGTAGCCGATTTAGGCGGCGGCGGGCAAGCAAATCGAGGGGTGAGCCGTCGAGCACGGCGTGCGGCTCGATCCTGACGTTCCACGTCCCCCCTCGCCAAAAACCATCACCAATGGCCGCCCGCCGCGATCCGACAGAAACGTTGAAGTGTTTCATCGATAGCACTATACTTGCGACAGATAAACGCCCACCGATAAGAACCTGCCCCCTGGCCCTGTTCCATCTCAGCTCACCAAGGAGACGTGGTGCCATGCTGAACTTCCTTTCGGACCGCAGCGATCGGGATTGCGACGGTATCCGGCGTCGCGAGTTTCTCAAGATCGGGGCCTTGGCGGCCGGGGCCCTTACGCTTCCCAACCTGCTGGCCGCCCGCGCGGCTGCCAAGGCCGCCGGCAAGCCGGTGAAGGATACGGCCGTGGTCTGGCTGTGGCTGGCCGGCGGGCCGACGCACGTCGAGACGTTCGATCCCCACATGCGGGCCCCGCGCGAATATCGGAGCACGACCGGCGAAGTGCACACCCGGCTGCCGGGCGTCACCATCGGCGGCACGTTTCCGCGGATCGCCGGCGTCGCTGACAAGATGGCCTTCGTTCGCTCGTTCGCCCACAACAACAGCGGGCACGTGGGGGGTACGCACTACGTCAACACCGGCTACGACAACCGCAATATCGACAACGGCGGCGTCCCGGCCCGGCCCTCCATCGGGTCGATCGTCTCCCGCGTCCGCGGCACGAATCACCTGGTCACCGGCATTCCCACCTACGTGGCGCTCACGCCGCCTGCGGAGCGGCATCGACGGCCCGGCGTTCTTAGGCACGGCGTACGCACCCTTCGATCCCAACGGTCAGGCGCTTAAGAACCTGTCGCTGGCCGTGCCCGAGAAGCGGATCGGCAACCGCCGCATGCTGCTGGCCAGCCTCGACCGACTGAAGAGCGACGTCGACGGCTCGGGCGCCATGGAAGGGTTGGATCGGTTCGAGGAGCAGGCCTTCGACCTGGTGCTGGGCAGCACCCGCAGGCCTTCGACTTGAAGCACGAAAACCCCAAGACCGTAGCCCGCTACGGCAAGGGACTCGGCGAGCAACTGCTGCGGGCCCGGCGATTGTGCGAGGCAGGCTGCGGCTTCGTCACGCTGTCTTACAACGGCTGGGACATGCACAACGGCATCAAGCAGCGGATGGAGAAGCTCAGTCCCAGCCTCGACCAGGCCGTGGCGGCCTTCGTGCGCGACATTCACCAGCGCGGGCTGAGCGATCGGATTCTGCTGGTCGTCACCGGCGAGTTCGGCCGCACGCCCAAAGTGAATCGCAATGCCGGCCGCGACCACTGGGCCCCCTTGAGCACGCTGGCCCTGGCGGGTGGCGGGTTGAAGACCGGGCAGGTCGTCGGCCAGAGTGCTCCCAAGGCCGACGTCCCCCAGAGCACGCCCATCCGGCCGCAAGACCTGATGGCCACGGTGTTCCACGTGTTGGGCATTCCGCGCGATACGCAATTCATGAGCAACTCCGGCCGGCCGGTCTACATGATCGAAAGTGGCCAGCCGATCGCCGAGCTCGTCTAAATCGCCCCTTTCTCGGAGACCCCTCGTGCGAACGTCGCAACGACTGTGCATCATTCTGCCCGCACTGTTGCTCAGCCTGTCGCGGCCTGCGGCGGCCGAAGTGAATTGGCCGCGGTTGGGCGGTCCGGACGGATCGAACCATTCGGACGAAACCGGCCTGCCGATCAAATGGAGCGAGGAGAGCAACAACGAGGAGAACATTGCCTGGAAGGCGGGCCTGCCGGGTTTTGGGCAGTCGACGCCGGTGATCTGGGGCGATTCGATCTTTCTCACCACGGCGCTGGACGGCGGCCGCCAACGGGTCGTGTTTGCCATCGATCGCCGCGACGGTCGCATGCTGTGGCAGCACGTGGCCTGGACCGGCGAACCCGAGCCTTCGCACGTGATGAATGGACATGCTTCGGCCACCTGCGCCACCAACGGCAAGGTGGTCGTGGCCTTCTTCGGCCGCGGCGGCCTGCACGCCTACTCGCTCGACGGCAAGCCCCTCTGGTCGCGCGACCTGGGCGCGTTCGAAGGTCCCTGGGGCACGGCCGCCAGCCCGATTTTCTATGGCGACATGGTCATTCAGAATTGCGACAGCGAATCGCCCGAATCGTTTCTGCTGGCCGTCGACTACCGCACCGGCGAAACGGTGTGGAAGGCCCCGCGGCAGCGCATCCGCGGCTGGAGCACGCCGATCCTGATCAAGACGCCCCAGCGCGAGGAGCTCGTGCTCAACGGCCACGAGGGCCCGCGCGCCTACGATCCCGAGACCGGCGCGAGCTGTGGTACTGCAAAGGTTTCAACGGGCGCGGCGAGCCGGTGCCCGCCTATGCCCATGGCTTGCTGTACGTGATCAACGGCCTGGCCGGGGACATCTACAGCGTGCGTCCCGGCGGCGAAGGGGACGTCACCTCGACACATCGCCAGTGGCACACGCCGCGCCGCGCGGGCCGCGACCTGCCATCGCCGGTCGTCGTCGGCAATTACCTGCTTGGGTTGCAGCATGCCGGGCATCCTGTTTTGCTACGAATGCCAAAGCGGCCAGGAACTGTGGAAAGAGCGGATCGGCCCCAAGTATACCACCACGCCGCTGGTGGCCGAAGGCCGGGCTTACTTCCTCAGCGAGGAGGGTGACACCACCGTCCTGGTGCCGGGCGACGGGCCCGAGATCCTGGCCGAGAGCAAGCTGGATAGCGCCAGCGACGAATTGTTTCGCTCGTCGATCGTCCCCTGCCAGGGACAACTCTTCATCCGCTCGACCAAGTTTTTGTACTGCATCGGCGGAAAGGCATCCAAGTAGCGTATCTCGCTAGGCCAGCCACGGCTGGATCACGTTGCCGCCGACGTCGGTCAGGCGGAAGTCGCGGCCCTGGAAGCGGTGCGTGAGCCGCAGGTGGTCGAGGCCGAACAGGTGCATCAGCGTGGCCTGCAAGTCGTTGACGTGCACCGGGTCTTTGACCGGAGCCCAGCCGATGTCGTCCGTCTCGCCGTAGACCTGGCCCCCTTTGATGCCGCCGCCGGCCAGGAAGACGCTGAAGGCGAACGGATGGTGGTCGCGGCCGCTGACGTCGTCGCGCCCGTCGCGGTTTTCGCCCAGCGGCGTGCGGCCGAACTCGCTGGCCCAGACGACCAGCGTTTCGTCCAGCAGCCCGCGCTGCTTGAGGTCCTTGATCAGCGCGGCGATCGGCTGATCGGCCATCTCGGCGTTGTAAGGCCAGCTCGGCATCGAGGTTCGAGTGGTGGTCCCACGAGGCGTGGATGATGTTCACGAACCGCACGCCGCGCTCGACCATCCGCCGCGCCAGCAGGCAGTTGGCCGCAAACGTGTGGAACTGCCCCGGGCCGCCGCCCCGATGCGCCTTGGCATCGGGCTCTTTCCGGTCGAGACCGTAGGCGTCGAGCGTGGCTTGCGTTTCGCCGCTCAGGTCGATCAGCTCCGGCGCCGCCGACTGCATGCGGAACGCCAGCTCGTAGCTGGCGATGCGGCTGGCGATTTCCGGATCGTGCATCTGGCGGTAGCGGGCCTGGTTCACTCGGGCCAGCACGTCGAGCCCCTTGCGCTGCAGCCCCTCGGAAATGCCCGCGGGCGTTTGCAGGTTCAGCACCGGCTCGCCCTGGTTGCGAAACAGCACGCCGGAGTAGACGCTCGGCAAAAAGCCGCTTTGCCACAGCGTGGCGCCGCCGCTCGATCCGCGGCCGGCCGTGAGCACGACGTAGCCCGGCAGGTTTTTCGATTCGCTCCCCAGCCCATAGGTGAGCCACGAGCCCATGCACGGCAGTCCGAAACTGGCCCGGCCGCACTGCATCAGCAATTGGCCGGGGTGGTGATTGAACTGATCGGTGTGCATGCTGCGGACCAGCAGCAGGTCGTCGGCCACCGAGCCAGGTGGGGCAGCAGGTCGCACAGCTCCATGCCGCACTCGCCGTGGGGCTTGAACGTGCGCTTCGAGCCCAGCAGCTCGGCCGTGTCTTTCTTCAGGAACGCGAACCGGACGTTCTTGACCATCGACTCGGGCAGCTTGCTGGCCGTTGAGCTCGTTGAGCTTCGGCTTGGGATCGAACAGGTCGATGTGGCTGGGGCGCCGGCCATGAAGATGAAGATGCAGCTCTTGGCCTGGGGCGCAAAGTGCGGCGCCTTGGGCGCCAGCGGATTGTCGCGGCCGGCTGCGGCAGCGCGCCGCGGCCGGCGCCAGCAGTCCGTCGCCGCCAGCGCGCTGGCCAGCGCCATCGCCCCCAGGCCGCTGGCGGCGCTGGTCAGAAAGTCACGCCGCGTGTGCTCGATGATTCGTTCACGTTGCATGGCTGGCTCGAATCGGGACCGGCACGTCCAGTCGTGCGTCTACTCCCGCGTTAGGAACTCGTCCAGGTTGAATACGATCCGCACGGTGGCGACCCAGGCCGCGGCTTCCGTCGGCGGGCACGCCTTCGATCGCGTGGCTGCCGGCGGTTTGCCGCGCCTCGTCGCCGTGTTCGGCGTACCACTGCGCGGCTTTCGGCCAGCAATTCGGCGAAGGCCGCCAGCTCTTCGCTCGTCGGCGGCCGGGCGATGCACAGCCGCACGGCCCAGCTCGAGCCGCGCTGCGTCGTCCGCGGCGGCGGAGGCCAGCACGCGGTGGGCCATCGCCTGGGCCGCTTCGAAGAACGTCTCGTTGTTCAGCGTCGTCAGCGCTTGCAGCGGCGTGTTCGACGTGCGGCGCTCGACGCACGTCAGTGTTGGCGTCGGGGCAGTCGAACGTCGTCAGGTTCGGATGCGGTGCCGTCCGCTTGAAGAACGTATACATGCCGCGGCGGTAGCGATCCTCGCCTTTGCTGGTGTTCCACTTGAAGTTGTTGGCATAGCTCAAGGCCGCGATGTCGGCCGGCATCGGCGGAAAGACGCTCGGCCCGCCGATCTTGTCCGACAGCAGCCCGGCGCACCGACAGCGTCAGGTCGCGCACCATCTCGCCTCCACGCGGTAGCGGTTCTGGCGATGCAACCAATCGTTGAGCGGGTCGGCTTCCTCGAACTCGGGCCGGTGGGCCGAGCTTTGACGATACGTGGCCGAGATGACGATCAGCCGGATCATGTCCTTGCGGCTCCAGGCGCGGTCGGCTCGATCTCCGCGGCCAGCCAGTCGAGCAGCTCGGGATGCGTCGGCCGCTCGCCGCGGACGCCAAAATCGTTCGGCGTGCGCACGATGCCG
Source organism: uncultured Planctomycetota bacterium (assembly GCA_963711515.1). GTDB lineage: Bacteria > Planctomycetota > Planctomycetia > Pirellulales > PALSA-1355 > CAVQEL01. The sequence goes on from CAVQEL010000028.1 coordinate 157,101, forward strand.
CGGCCGAACAGGTGCGACCACAACTGGTTGACCAGCACGCGCCGCGTGAGCGGATTGGCCGGATCGACCAGCCACCGCGCCAGATCGAGCCGATCGCCGAGGCCCGTCGCTGCGCGGCTCAAGCGGCGGCAAAACGGCCAGCGTCTCCGGCTGCACTTCGTCCTGCGGGTCGAGAAAGTCGCCGCGGGCCAGCACGTGGCTGGTGCGCGGTTCGTCGGTGCGCTGGCTGATGCACGCGGACGTTCATCACCGGCTCTTCGGCCAGTCGCTTCTTGAGCGCGGCGGTCTCTTTGGCCAGCTTGTCCACCTGCGGATCGCGACGGACGTAGTAGTCGGTCAAGGCCGCGGTTTGTTCGGCCGATCGCTTTTCGGCCGGTAGCGCCAGCACGTCGCGGACGTCCGGCGGGATGCCCAACAGCGGATCGTGCCCCGTCACGGCCATCACGCGGAACCGTCCCAGCGTATGGTTGCCGCCGTAGTTCTGGCTGAGGACGAGTTGCAGCCAGGGGGTCGACTGCGTCGCGATCGGCTTCTCGGCGATGAACATGCGCCCAATGGTCCTGGCCCGGTCTGGCCGCCCACGGCCCAGCCGGTCTTTTCGTCGCCATCGATCGCATTGGCCGCGGGAAAGCCGTCTTGCCTGTAGTCGGCCTCGGCATAGCCGAGCTTCACGCCGTGGTCTTTCTTAAAGTCCTCGCCGGGTGCCGCCGAAACGCCGAACTCTCCCAGCACGAAATTGCCGTGATCCGTGCGCCCCGGGCCGCGACCGCCCAGCGAATCGTGTGCCAGCGCTTCGATCCGAAAGCCCGCGATTTCGGGCAGATCGGCCTTGGCCACGATGGTCAGCTTGTCGACGTCGGGATTCTTGCCGGCCAACAGATACGAGCCGTCGGAGAGCGTTTTGATGTCCGCGCCCGCTTCCGACTTCGCGCTCGACCAGCTCGACCGGATGGAACGTCAGGGGCGTGGCCGGCGTCCCTTTCAATTCGGCTTCCCAGGCGGCCACGCCGGCAGCTCGCTCGGCGCGAGCTTTTCCAGCTTCGGCCCGACCTGGGCCAGCTTGCGGCGGGCCGCCTGCGGTTTCACGTCGCCACTCGGCCAACGGATCGCCCACCAGCGAGACGTTCGTTTCGGTTTCGTCGGTGTTGTTGAAGAACGCAAAAAGCTGGTAGTACTCGCGGATGCGAGATCGGATCGTATTTGTGCGAATGGCACTGGGCGCAGCCGACCGTCAGCCCCAGCCAGACCGTGCCGGTCGTGGCCACGCGATCAAAAATCGCCGCCACGCGGAACTCCTCCTGATCGGTCCCGCCTTCGGTGTTGGTGAGTGTCTGCCGATGGAAGGCCGTGGCCAACCGCTGGTCCGCCGAGGCGCCTCGGCAGCAAGTCACCGGCCAGTTGCTCGATCGTGAACTCGTCGAGCGGCAGGTCGGCGTTCACCGCGGCGATGACCCAGTCGCGATAGCGCCAGGCATCCGGGCGCGGCCGGTCTTTCTCGTACCCGTCGGAATCGGCGTAGCGGGCTTTGTCGAGCCAGTGCCGGCCAAAACGCTCGCCGAAGTGGGGCGAATCGAGCAGCCGGTCGACGAGCCGCTCGTACGCGTCGGGCGAGGTGTCAGCCACGAACGCGTCGACTTCTTCCACCGCGGGCGGCAGGCCCAACAGGTCGTATGAAAGTCGCTTGATGAGCGTGTAGCGGTCGGCCTCCGGCGCCGGCGCAACGCCGGCGGCCTCCAATCGCGCAAGCACGAAGCGATCGATCGAGTTGCGAACCCAGGCTTCGCGCTGGACCGGCGGCGGCAGCGGCCGCTCGATCGGCTGGAAGGCCCAGTGGTTGCTCCCCGCCCCGTTCGACTCGGGCCATGGGGCGCCGGCGTCGATCCAGGCCTTGATGGCGGCAATTTGTTCCTCCGCGAGCGGCTTGTTGCCCCCTTCCGCCGGCGGCATCCGCTCACTTTCATCCGCGGTGAGCCGGCGAACGATCTCACTTTCGGCCGCTTTGCCCGCGACGAACCAGACGCCTGAATCTCCCCCCGCGAGCGCTGCGTCGCGCTGGTCGAAACGGAGGCCGGCCTCCTGTTTGTCAGGGCCATGACACGCGTAGCAATGCTCGACAAAAATCGGTTGGACGTGGGCCAGAAAGTCGGTCGGGGCCGGCTCCTCGGCCCGCGCCGGCACCCCGGCGATCGCGAACACGACCACCGCCGCGAGCCACGACCGCACGAGTCCAGCAGGCTGCCGAAACTGGCAATTCACTTCGACGTTCTCCCGCGGTTGGAGGGGGCCGGCGGAACAGATCAACCTCAGCTAATAAGATAGCCAAGCTGCCAGTCTCGAAAAAGCACCCCGCCGCGGGTTTCTCGTAAGTCCGCGAGCCACGCTGCCTCCGCGGCACACGCCGCAAAGAAGCTGTTTCAAAACCGCGTCGGAGAGGCGGGACAGTCCCATTTTGCTCCGAAGGCTCCGCAAAATCGGGACAGTCCCCGGCGGTCTTGAGACAGATTCCAAGTCGCTCCTCACGGGTCGCTTGCGCGAGCCGCCACCGGGGAGCGAACGCAGGCCGGCGCTACCGGTATTGATTGCCATTGACCGCCGCGAGCGATTTCTCCAGAATTCCTGCCCCGCCGCTTCCTCTTGCAAACACCGCTGGCGGTGCGTTCACACCCGCGAGACTTCTCCATGTACCAGGGAAGAAGGGTCGTCTCGGTGACGCCGTACGGTCGGCACCGGTACGTCGAGATCTTGGCGCATCACTTGCTCGCCCTGCGCGGGCTCATCGACGAGCATCATTTCTGGATCAATACCGACGATCGCGACGACCTGCGATTCGTCCGCAGCCTGGCGTCCGCCTATCCCGATTACTTCCGGCTGGTGTACGACAGCGCGCGCTACTCGCGCAAGGCCCAGGTGCCGCGCATCTGTTTGTTCTGGCAGAAGTGCGACGAGGACGACACGCTCTACCTGAAGTTCGACGACGATCTGGTGTGGATGGCCGACGGGGCGATCGAGCGGCTGTTGAGCTTTCGACTCGAACACCCGGAGTACCTGGCGGTGTTTCCCAACACGGTGAACAACTCCCTCTGTTCGCATCTGCACCAGCGGATGGGCTTGCTCCCCGAGTCGCCGCTGGTGGAATACGAGTGCCTGGGCGAGGTGAGCTGGAAGCGCTGGCAAACGGCCCGCGACTGCCACGAAACATTCTTTCGCCTGCACCATGCCGGCCAATTGGACCGCTACCGATTCGCCACCTGGGACCTCAGTCGCTACGAGCGGTTTTCGATTAATGCCATGTGCTGGTTGGGGCGCGACCTGGCCGAGCCCGCACGGCGGTTTTGCGATGACGACGAAGCCTGGGCCACCGAAATCGTGCCCCGGGAAACGGGCCGCGCCTGCTGCATCGTGGGCGACTCGCTGGTGGCCCACTTCGCTTACGGTCCGCAACGCGCGGGACTGGAAGCCAACACCCGGCTGTTGCCCCGCTACAAAGCGCTGGCGCCCGTGCAGCACGCGGCCGCCGTCGAGCGCTGCGTGCCGGTGGTCGAGCCGGAGAGCATCGCTGGCCGGCTGTTCAACTTCGGCCAGGTTGCCGCCGGCCTGTTCCGTCCGCGACAACGGGCGGCCTAGCAGCCTGTCAAATTCTTCAACGGACCGCCGAGCGCCTCAGCAGTCTGTTGAAAAATACCATCGAGGCATTTTTCAACCTCGCCAGGTGCAGAGCCAAGCTCCGCACGAAAGCGCAAAATAGCGACTTACGTCGCAATTTTGGCATCGCATCCATGCAATGACACAGCCCGTCGAATTTTTCAACGGGCTGTCAGGCAAATTCCTGCCAGGTAGGCTTGATCACCAGTTCGGGAACGTGGGCTCGCGGCGGCAGGCAGGCCACCATCAACACGGCGTCGGCAATGTCGTCCGATTGCAGAATCCGCGCCCGGTGTTCGGCCGGCACCGGCGCGGGGCGCCCGTCCAGCAGCGGCGTGTCGACTTCGCCGGGACAGATGTTCGTGACGCGAATGCCCCGTGGGCCATCTTCCAGCGCCACCGCCATACCCAGTGCCGTCAAAGCGTGTTTCGAGGCGCAATAGGCGACGCCCCCCAACACGCTGGCGCGAATGCCCGAAATGGAATCGATGTTGATGATCAGTCCGTCTTGCCGCTGCCGCATGCCGGGCAGCACGGAGTACATACAGTTATAGGCGCCGGTGGCGTTGATCTTGAGCACCTCGTCCCAGGTCTCGGGCTGCATATCGGCCATCGTGCGGCGAGGCGTGTTGATGCCGGCGTTGTTGACCAGGATGTCGACTTTCCCCAGCGTCTTGTCGGCCCAGCGAAACAGCTCGGCCACGCTCGCTCGATCGGCCACGTCGACGACGTGCGTCAGAATGGCCGGCTGGCCGTCGAATGCGGCGGCCGCCTGGCGCAGCTTTTCCTCGCGGCGGCCGGCGATGGCCACGCGGCACCCTTCGGCCGCGAAGCTGGTGGCGATCGCCTGTCCGATTCCGGTGGCGCCTCCGGTGATGACCGCCGTCTTGCCTGCCAATCGCATGTGAATTCCCCCTGTTCGCGTCGCACGTCTCAGTCGTCCGGGATTCGAAATGGTATTTCCGTCCCCGGTGGAACGTGAAACTTAAGCCGGCCGCGTGCCCCTGGCAAGGGCCCGCCCGACGGCCGCGCGCGACAGCGCTTGCGAGCGCCCGACCGGCGGCGACATAATGGTCGGCATGCCTCCCTCGCCGCCCCAGCTCGATTCGCGGATCGAAATCGTCACGCCCGAGAATATCGCCTTTCACTACCTGGTGGCCGGTCCCTTCCGGCGGCTGCCCGCCTACCTGATCGACTGCACGATCTGCGTCGTCGCGCTGGTCGGGGGACTGTTCGTGCTGGGATTTTCCTCGTTGATGGTCGGCGCCGGCGGGTTGGGCGTCGGCCTGTGGCTGCTGCTGGCGTTCCTGGTGAACTGGTTTTACTTCGGGCTGTTCGAAACGTTCTGGAACGGCCAGACGCCCGGCAAACGGCTGATGGGCCTGCGAGTGTTGAGCGTCGACGGCCAGCCGATCAATGCCATGCAAGCCATCCTGCGGAACGTCCTGCGGGCCATCGACGCCATGCCGATTTTCGGGCCGGGCGGTCAGTTTGGCATTCCCTTTTACGTCGTGGCGCTGGTGGCCATGTCGTGCAACCGCCGCTATCAACGGCTGGGTGATTTGGCCTGCGGAACGATGGTCGTCGTCGAACGGCGCAGCAAGCTGCACGGCGTGGCTCCGATGCAGCACGAGGAGGTCATCCGCTTCGCGCAGAATCTGCCGATGGGTTTCGTCGCCAGCCGCAGCCTCGCCCATGCGCTGAGTATCTTCGTGGCGCGGCGGCACCTTTTCTCGCCGGCGCGGCGGCTGGAAATGGCTCGCGTGCTGGCCGAGCCGCTGGCGGCTCAACTCGGGCTCGCGCCCGAGACGAATCCCGATCTGCTGTTGTGCGCCTTGTACTACCGAGTCTTCATCGCCGACCGCCCGGGCGACGAGCCGCTGCCGGCCGAACAAGAGGCCGCCGAGATGGCCGATAGCGAGGTGTCCGTCCGATGAAAGTCGCCCAACTGCTCCAGCGCCGACGCAAGGGCTGGGACGAACTGGAAACGATGTGCCGCCAGCTCGAACGGGGCCGCGTCCGCCGGCTGGGCCCCGCCGGCGTGCTCCGGTTCGCCAGCGCCTATCGCAGTGCCTGCGCCGATTTGGCCTTGGCCGATGCCTACCAACTGCCGCCGCACACCGTGCTATACCTGCACGACCTGGTGGGCCGGGCCCACAACCAGCTCTACCGCACCAAAATGTTTCGCTGGCGAGAGTGGGCCCACGAGCTGCTGCGCGAAGTGCCCCGGCGCTTGCTCTTCGATCGGGCGCTGTGGCTGGCAATGGCCCTGTTTTGGGGCGTTTTCTTCGCCTCGTTCGCGCTGGGTTACTCCTCGTACAGCTTTTGCAAGGAAGTGGTCGGTGCCGAGCAACTCAGTGGGCTGGAAGAGAATTTTTCCAAGCCGATCGACGGACGCGACGGCGACTTGTCGAGCTTCATGGGCGGGTTTTACGTGTGGAACAACGCCGGCATCGGGCTGCGCTGCTTTGCCGGCGGACTGCTGTTGGGCGTGGGCGGGCTGTTCATCACGGTCTCCAACGCCCTGCAACTGGGCGCCATGTTCGGCTACATGTTCACCGTCGAGTCGCGCGGCAACTTCATCGAGTTCGTCACGGCCCACGGGCCTTTCGAGCTGACGGCCATCGTCTTTTCCGCGGCGGCCGGCATGCGGCTCGGTTTTTCGATCATCGCCACCGGCGGATTGTCACGCGCCGCGTCGCTGCGCAAGGCCGTGGATGAGGCCACGCCCACGATGGCCACGGCCGTCATCCTGTTCTGCCTGGCCGCCGCGATCGAAGGGTTTTTGTCTCCCTCGGGCGCTCCCTATGCCATCAAGGCGGGCGTGGCCCTGCTCTCGACGGCCCTGTTGTGCTTTTATGTCTTCGTGCTCGGCTGGGCCGGAGGGGGCAAGCGTGCGCACTGATCATGCCCGGATCGTCATTCGCGAGCGCACCTGGTCCGAGATCCTGGACCTGGCCTTGCAAGTCCTCCGCACGCAATTCGCGCCGCTGTGCGCTGCGGCCGCCGTGGGGATCGTGCCGGTGGCGATCTTGAACGTCATCATCCTCAACGTGCTGTACTCCTCCACGCTGGCCATGGACACCGACGCCGACGTGACGGCCGTGCTGCTGGTGATGATCGAGGCTCCCCTGGCCACCGCCGTGATGACGCTTTACCTGGGGCAGGCCATGTTCACGGCCCGGCCGAACGTGAAGAAAATCGCCCGCGAGTTTGTCGCGTCGTTGCCGCAACTCGTTTTGCTGCAAGTCGTCGTGCGCACCGTGCTGATCGTGCCGGTGCTGACGTGGATCGTCCCTTACGCCGTGTATCCCTACTTGAACGAGTTGATCCTGCTGGAGCGGTATCCGCTGTTCGCTCCCGCCGGCCAGCTTTCGACGGCCCGGCGCATGTCCGCGCTGCACCGGGGCGGCAGCGGCGACTACATCGGCCGGGCGATTGGCGCCGCCATTCTCTCCGTCGGGCTGATCCTGGCCCTCTGGACCAGCCAAGGGATGCTGTTGGAAGTTCTGTTTGGCTTTCAGCCGACCCCGCTGACCCAGGTCGTCTCGCTGCAGTTGGTCCTTTGGATCGTGGTCGCGTACTTTACCGTGGCCCGTTTTCTGAGCTATCTCGATCAGCGGATCCGTTACGAGGGCTGGGAAATCGAGCTGGCCCTGCGATCCCAGCGCGAACGACTCTTGAGGCACGCGGCATGACGTCGAACCGGCTGGTCCCATCGCGCGCGGCCCTCTGGCTGATCGTGGCATACCTTGCGCTGTGGCAACTGTCGGCCGGCGCCGCGGCGGCCGCCGCCGCACAGCAGTGGGTGGAAACCGGCGGCGAAGCCCTGGCCGACGGCGAGTACCCCTGGTACGACTCCCAGACGGATTCGCTCAAGCCGATCGAATTTCGCGAAGAGGACACCACCGGGCCGATCCCCATATGGCTCTCCGGCCTGCTGGGCAGCACGATCAAGATCGTGGCCTGGACCTTGCTGGCCGTGGCGATCGCGACGCTCATCGTGCTGCTGATCGTCTTCGCCCGGAATTGGGCGTCGGGCGAATCCGTGGCGCGAGCCCAGGCCGATCAGGTGCTGGCCGCAGACCAGGTGGAAGCCCTGCCGTTTTTGGCCGAGCGGCCCCGCGGCGACCTGCTGGGACAGGCCCGCCGCCATTACGAAGCGGGCAACTACAGCGAGGCGATTATCTACCTGTTCAGCTACGAGCTGCTCGAGCTCGACAAGTTCTCGTTCATCCGGCTCGCCAGGGGAAAGACAAACCGCCAATATCTGCGCGAAGTCGGCCGCCAGTCGGATTTACGCTCGCCGCTGGAGCTGACGCTGGTCACGTTCGAGAGCGTGTTCTTCGGACGCCGCTCGTTGGATCGGGCGGGCTTTGAAGCCTGTTGGCACGAGCTTCCCCAGTTCGAACAACACCTGCGAGCCGCGACATGACCGCCTTCACCGCCGGCCATCGGTTGCTGCCAGTTGCGTCCCATGCGCGGATCTTGCGCGCCCTGTCGGCCATGCTGGGCGCCGTGACGCTCCTCGCCTGCGGCTGCTCGTCCCGCGACTTGGAAACCGACTACGGACGCCACCGCCAGCGGGGCGAGTCGGGCAGCGTCAACGGCACCGACGTGCTGGCCGGCATGTTCAGCGACGCGGGACACTCGATCTATTTTCGCAGCCGAATCATCACCTCCGAGATGGAAGCGGCCGATACGATCGTCTGGTTTCCGAACGATCATGCTCCGCCTCGCGAAGAGGTTTGCCTGTGGTTCGACGAATGGCTGGCGGGCGAGCCCGGCCGCACGCTGGTGTACGTGGGCCGCGATTTCAACGCCGCCCCGCTCTATTACGAATTCCTCGCCAATCACCGGCGGAAAACGCGGAAACAGACTCCCAAGCAACAGGGCACGAAGCAGCCGGAGCAACCAACGAAAGAGAAGCGGGATTCGCTGGGGCTCGGCCACCTCACCACTGACGAACTTGATACTGACGAACTTGATACTGACGAACTTGATACTGACGAACTTGATACTGACGAACTTGATACTGACGAGCGCGAGACTGACGAGGACGTGACTGCCGACCCGGACGTGCCTGAAGAGTGTGAATGGTTCGGTTACCAGTCCGCGATGCTCCGGCACGTGGAGCAGCTCGGTGGACCTTGGGCCAGGGGCATCGACGCGGCGAAGGCCGACGTCTGGCTGGGCACGTGGATGAAGCCCGACGGGGAATATCAGCGGCTGTTGACGACCGGCGACGATCTGCTGGTGACGCGGCTTACGTGGCCCTATTGGGATGGCAGCCAATTGCTGCTGGTGGCCAACGGCTCGTTTCTATTGAACATGCCGCTGGTGAACCATGAGAACCGCCGGCTGGCCGGCCTGCTGATCGGCGCCACCGGCACGTCGGGGCGGGTGGTCTTTCTGGAGAGCGGGCGTGGCGGCCCGGCGATCGATCCACCCCACGTGGCCAGTTCGCTGTGGACGCTGTTTCGCGCCTGGCCACTGGGCGTGATCCTCTTGCAATTGGCGGCCGTAGGGGTCATCTTTTGCTTTGCCCGCTGGCCGATCTTTGGGCGGCCCAAACAGCCGCCGCCTGAGGTGACCGCCGACTTTTCCAAGCATGTCGCGGCCGTCGGAAAACTGTTGTCGCGCACGCGCGATCGGGCATTTTTGACTGAGTTCATGTCCGGCGACGAGTCCCGCGCGGCCGCGCCGTCGCCGACCAGCACGCCCGGTCGAACCGCCGGGCCAGGCCTCGAATCGCCACCCCCGGATACGAAAGGCAGCTAACCCGCCGATGACAGACAGCCCCGGCCACGAAGTTCCTCAACCTGCGACGCTTGGCAGCCCAGCGGCTGAAAACCACGAGCCATCGGCAAGCGTCGTGCGCATCAAAAGTCTCTACGATCGGATCACCGACGAGATTGCCAAGATCTACGTCGGGCAGGACGAGCTGGTGCTGGGCACGCTCGTGGCGCTGTTCTCCGGCGGCCACGTGCTGATCGAAAGCGTGCCCGGTCTGGGCAAGACGCTCTTCGTCCGCGCGTTGGGGCGCGTGCTGGGCTGCCAGTGCGGCCGCATTCAGTTCACCGCCGACCTGATGCCCTCGGACATCACCGGCGCACCGATCTTCGACATGAAGCAGCAGGAATTTCGGTTTCGGCCCGGTCCGGTCTTCACGCAGTTTTTGCTGGCCGACGAAATCAATCGCGCGCCGGCCAAGACGCACGCCGCCCTGCTGGAGATCATGCAGGAGTATCATGTCACGGTCGAGCGCACCACGCACAAGCTCAAGCGGCCGTTTCTGGTGCTGGCCACGCAGAACCCGCTCGAATCCGAGGGGACGTACAATCTGCCCGAAGCCCAGCTCGACCGCTTCATGTTCAAGATCACCGCCGATTACCCTTCGGTGCAGGAAGAGATCGACATCCTCAAGCAGCACGGCAAGCAGACCGATCTCGACACGCGGCTGGCCGAAACGCTCAGCACGGTGACCGCGCCCGAGGAGATCGTTGACATCACCAAGCTGTGCGGCGACGTCCATATCGAGGAAAAGCTGTTCGTGTACATCAATGCCCTGGTGCGGATGACGCGCGAGTGGCCCCAGTTTCACCTGGGGGCCTCGCCGCGGGCCGGCATCGCGCTGGTGCAGGGCTCGCGCACCATGGCGGCCTTTCGCGGGCGCGACTACGTCGTGCCGGACGACGTGGTCGACATCGCGCTGCCGGCGCTGCGGCATCGGGTCATCCTCACCGCCGAAGCCGAGGTCGAAGGACAAACCACCGATGAACAGTTGCGTGAACTGATCCGTACCGTCGAGGTGCCGCGGCTGTGAACAAGCTTGCCCTGACGCTCTTGTTCCCGCTGGCGCTGGCCGAGCTGGCCCGCGTGTGGCGAATCTATCCTCGCCGGCCGATGGTGTGGCTGGCGCTGGTGCCGGTGGTATTCGCCGTGGCGCTGGTGGCTGGCCGGGAGCTGTTGCCGGTCCTGATCGCGCTGGACCTGGTGGTTGCGGCCGCGCTGGCGATCGATCTGCTGACCTTGCCGCGGCGCGGGGCGTTTGACTGCCAGCGGGAAATGCAGCGAGTCGCTTCGCTCAAGATGCCCCACCCCGTGCAGTTGATCATCGGCAATCGTTCGCGGCGACTGCACGAGGTCTGGGTTCGCGACGACTTGCCCGACGGGTGCGAAGCGGATCCCGTACAGTTTCGACTCCGCTTGCCTCCCCTGAGCCGCTCGACGGTGCACTATCGTCTGGAAGCTCGCCGCCGCGGGGCATTTCGACTGGCCGCCGTTTACGTGCGCGTGGCCAGCCGGCTGAGATTCTGGCAGCGGGACTTTCAATATGCGGTCGACAGCCCGCTGCACGTCTATCCCGACATGCGGCAGATCCGCGAGTATGCCCTGTTGGCCCGCGCCGATCGGTTGAACCTGGTCGGCCTGCGGCGCACCCGGCGGATCGGCCAGGACAACGAGTTCGAGCGACTCCGCGACTACACGCTGGACGACAATTACAAGTTCATCGACTGGCGCAGCACGGCCCGCCGCGGCAAGCTGACCGTGAAGGATTTCCAATCCAATCAGAGCCAGCGGGTAATGTTCCTGATCGACTGCGGGCGGATGATGACCAACACGTCCGAGGGCATCAGCCTGCTGGATCACGCGTTCAACGCGGCCTTGATGCTCAGCTACGTGGCGCTGCGGAAGGGGGACTCGGTGGGCCTGCTCTGCTTTGCCGACGAAGTGCAGGCCTTTGTGCCCCCCCGCGGTGGATTGAACCAGATGAACCGCCTGCTGCACGCCTCGTTCGATCGCTTTCCGCGGCTGGTCGAATCGCGTTACGACCAGGCGTTCGTCTATCTCAATTCACGGCTCCGCAAGCGGTCGCTGGTGGTGCTGATCACCAACGTCATCGACGAGGTGAACTCGACGCAGGTGTCGCGCTATTTGACGAGCGTCGTGGGCCGGCACTTGCCGCTGGGCGTGCTGTTGCGCGACCACGCCATCTTTGACGCCGCGCTAGCGCCCGCTCTGGCACACGATTCGGCGACCTTGTATCGCGCCGCGGCCGCCACCGAAATCGTCAACTGGCGGCAAAGCGTGCTGGCCGACCTCGAAAGCCAGGGCGTTCTGTCGCTGGACGTCTTTCCCGAGCGGTTGACCGCCCCGCTGGTCAATCGCTACTTGGAAATCAAAGCCCGACACCTGCTGTAGTATACGGGGCTGTTACAGCGACATTCCCACGCAGGACATGTCCACCATGAACGTCACCGAAGTCACCGTCTCGCGCATGATTCCGGCCGGCGCCGCCGAGGTGTTCGACCTGTGGATCGATCCGAAGAGGCCCGGCGGACCTTGGTTCGGCGCGAACCGCGTCATTATCAACGTTGCTGTCGACGGGCTGTTCTACCTGGCGGTCGAGCACGGGGGCAAACGCTGGCCCCACTTCGGTCGCTTTGTCGAAATCACGCGCCCCAGCCGCATGGAGTACACCTGGATGTCCGAGGCGACCCAGGGGCTCGAATCGGTCGTCGTTGTCACGTTCGAACCCCAGGCCGACGAAACCAAAGTGACGCTGCACCACTCGAACGTGCCGGACGACGCGATGGGGCGCCAGCACGAGGAAGGCTGGACCTGGGTCCTCTCGATGCTGGCCGAGCAATTCGCCAAGAAGTAGGCCGGCCCGTTGGGCATCGCTACCGCCGTGCCGGATCCCAGTGCGGGTATTCTTCCGGCAGAACGAAGCGTTGCAAGCGGCGCTGTTCGCGCAACAGCACGACCGAGCTGGGCACGCCGACGGGCAATTGCGTGAGCAGCCGGTGCAGGTCGTCGACGCTGGTGACTTCCTGCTCGCCGAGCGCGACAATCAGATCATCGGGCTGGATTCCCGCCTGGTCGGCCGGTCCGCCGGGTTCGACGGCCACGACTTCCACCGCGCCGCTCTGGGTCAGCTCGTGCAACCGTGCTAGCGGTTTGGACAGCGGCACCGCATGCGCGTGCAGCCCCAGATAGCCGCGCACCACGCGTCCGTGCTGCATAAGCTGCGGCAGAATGTGTCGGGCGGCGTTGATCGGAATGGCAAAGCAGATGCCCTGTGCCGATTGGATGATCGCCGTGTTGATGCCGATCACCGTGCCGCGGCTGTCGACCAGCGGCCCGCCGCTGTTGCCGGGATTCAAGGCCGCGTCGGTCTGGATCACGTTGTCGACCAGATGTCCGGTGATGCTCCGCAGCGTGCGGCCCAAGGCGCTCACCACGCCGGCGGTCACCGTCGAATCGAATCCGAACGGGCTGCCGATGGCCACGGCCAATTGCCCCACGCGCAAGGCTGCCGAGTCGCCCAGCGCGGCGTAGGCCAGGTCCGAAGCATCCGCCTGGACCACGGCCAGGTCGGTCCAAGGATCGGCCCCGACGACCCGGCCCGGTAGATCGCGTCCGTCGCTGGTGCGCACGCGCACCTCGGTTTGTCCCTGCACGACGTGATGATTCGTCAGCAGAAAGCCGTCCGGGGTAAACAGCACGCCCGAGCCGGAACCCCCGCGCCGGCCGCGCCCGGCGCGAATATTCACCACCGCCGGCATCAGCGTGTCGGCCACGCGCACCACGACGGTGGAAAACGCGTCGAGCGCCGCGGCCTCCTCGCGGGGACCCCGGTTCCGGTGCGCGCGGCGGCTCGGGCCCCGCGGCATCGTCGTCATTGACGAAACGCTGATCCTGGACGAACTCGAATCGTAGGCCTCGCATGACGGCTCTCCTGGAATGATTGCGCTCGTTCGGGCCGCATTCATTCTAGAGCCGCCGGTCAAGGCGATGGTTCATCGGGGCAAGAAATGGCGATCGACGGTCGTGGCCGCGTTTATGATGCGTCGCGGTGTTGCGCGTGCCGGCGGATGGCCGTCAGCAGCCGGCGCACGGCTTGTTCCCGGGCCTGGCGGCGCATGGCGCGGAGGGTGGCGTCTTGCTGGGCTTTCAGTTTGCGCACGCGGCACAACCGGCACGGCATGTGGACTTTCCCGCCGCAGGTTTGACAGCGTTCGACGGGGCCGGGGGGCTGGAGCTCTTCGGCCCGGGCGCGTATCCGCTCCTCATAGTCGGGACGTTGGCCGCTGGCGATCGCGCCTACGGTGCCACGGCTCACTCCGGTCGCTTTGGCAATTCGTCGCTGCGACAGCTTACCTTCGGCCAACAACTGCTCGACTTCCTTCACCTTGGCTGGTGCCAGCATCGTGTTTGCCTCCCGCAGTGCGGCGCGAGGCCGCTAAGTGGTGCCCGCTTTTGTTCAGTCCTCGTCGTCGTCGGTGTCGATCCAGAAATCGCCGTCCTCGGGAAACGGCTCGTCGTCCAATTCGTCGGGGTCCCACAGGTCGTCGTCGTTCAGCAGGCGGTCTTCCCAATCGGGGTCAACACCCCGCGAACCGCCTTGCCCGGCCTCCTGGCCACGGCGGCCCCTCCCGCCCGTTCCTCTCGATGGCACGCCAGACATGCGATGCGTCCCCCAGTTATCGATTTCAGGCTTGCGAACCAAGGTCCGGCCTCATTTCCACTGCTGGAAGCATCCTAGCGCACAAAATGGCCAAATTACAACCATAATTATGGTCAAAATAATGGGCTGTTCTTGACGCGTGGCCCTATATCTTGGTGCAAATCCAGCTCGAGTTGTCGACGAACTTGGATGATTTGGCTACGATTAGACGCAGGGCTGCCATCGCTGGGCCTTTTTGTAGGCCAAAAAGGTGATCAAAATTATGACCTTGGAAACGTACGATCCCGATCGACTCGACGCCTTGTCGCTCCGCATCCTCGATCTTTGCGCAAGGCTCCGCACCCTTGCCCGCACGAGCCGGGAGGCGGACTTGCCGGCTGTCGACCTGCACGATCGCAAGGCGTTGGAGTGGCTCGACAAACTCGAAAAGTGGGCCATTACCGCCGAGTCCGAAGTCCACCGGCAGGTGCAACTCGCCAAGGGCCAGCGCCGCGCAAAGGAAATGCAAAACCGGCCTGGCTAGTCCGCACGTTGCCATGGCCGCCGGCAGGCGCTCGTGTGGTGGGGCGCTGTCGACGCCGGCGCGATCAGGCAAGCTGTGGCGCCTGGTCCGAAGCCGGCGGTTCTAGTGCTTCGGGAGACATGGTTTGGAATCGTCGAGTGGCGCTGGCGGTGCCGCCGAAGACAACTTTAGGGACGCATCCGTCACGTATCTCAGGTGAGCCGTCTGATGTTGGAAATGATCAATCTTGTGGTCGGTATTACCTTCGTCGCGGTTTGGGCCATGATCGGCCACAACCTGGTTCGCGGGCACTCGAGTTCGCCGTGAGCGTCGGCGGGCGGCGAATTCGCTCGCGCGTACGTCAATACCAGCGTCGCTTGTCGACGACGTTCGCCAGCGACTCCCCGGCAACGAACCGCCGGACGTTGTCCAACAGCACGGCCAGATGGCGCGGTGCAATGCGCGGCGATTGACCGGCGACGTGCGGCGTGAGGATCACGTTGGGAAACTTCCACAACGGGTGTTCGCTGGGAAGCGGCTCGACCTCGAAGACGTCAAGCCCTGCGCCGGCGATTTCTCCCGCCGCTAGCGCCGCCACCAGATCGTCCAGGTTCACGATCGCCCCGCGGCCGATGTTGATCAGATAGCCGCTTGCGCGCATCGCCTGAAACTGCTTGCGGCGGAACATCTGCTGCGTCTCGGGCGTGTGCGGCGCGGCGATGATGACGAAGTCGCTCGTGCCCAGCAAATCGTCGAGCCGATCGGGCAGCCACACTTCGCTGACTCCCTCGGGCGCCGCCTGCGGCGACGGATCGACCGCCACGATGCGCATGCCAAAGCTCGCCAGCCGGCGCGATTTCCGCGCCGATGTGCCCCAGCCCGACGATGCCGGCGGCCAGATCTCCCAGGTTCTGATGCGCCCGATCGATGGCGTTGGTCACGCCCGGCCCGGTGGCGAAGGTGACGCGCTCGTGCTCGCCGCCCACGGGGTCCCAGCGGCCGGACATCTGATGGCGGACGTAGTAGTGCAGATTCCGCGTGAAGCACAGCATCATGCCCAGGACGTGCTCGGCGATCACGTCGGAATACAGCCCCCGCATGTTGGTCAGCACCAGCGGGTGCGCGATGAGCTCGGGAAACAAGTAGTGTTCCAGGCTGGCCGTGGGAGACTGCACCCAGCGGAGCCGCGTGCCGGCAGCCAGTAGCGCCGGGGTGAGCTTGCCGAAGAATGCGTCGGCGTCGACGATCGCCTCGCGCGCGGCCGACTCGCTCTGGGCATTAACGACCTGCATCGGTCCGGCGGCTTGCACGATCTTTTCGAGTCGCTCCGGGTCGACCGCCGGATGGATGACAAGCTTCATTACCGCTCCGTGGGATACTGAATCGGTGGCCTGATTGCTGGGCGGATTTTAACAATCGCGGCCGCGATTCCCAAATGCCGGCCGGCGGGTCTCGCGACGATCGGTTGGAAGGCGACATTGCGGATGGGGCTCCGCGGTTCGCTGAACCGCCAGTGGCCCGGATGCGCACGAGGCATGGATGCTCGGTGGGTTTCGCTGCGACCGCGCCGTTGCCGCGCCGCTTTCTTGCGAATCATGCCCACGAGCGGTAGATTGGCCCGGTCGCGCAAGGGTTTATTCCGGAGAGATCATCATGGCGGTTGTCGACGGCGGTACGTTGGTCGGACGGATCTTGGGGGAGCAGCAGGTCAAGTACCTGTTCTCGATCAACGGCGGACACCTGTTCCCGATTTTGGCGAACCTCAACAACAACGGCGTGAAGTTGATTCACATGCGGCACGAACAAGCCACGGCCTATGCCGCCGACGGCTACGCGCGCACGACCGGCAAACCGGGCGTGTGCTGTGTGACGGCCGGCTGCGGACTCACCAATGCCGTGACCGGCTTGTGCGTCGCGGGGTTGACCGGTAGCGCCGTCGTCTGCCTGGCTGGGCAGCATCCGGTGGGCGAAGACGGGCTCGGTTCGTTTCAAGAGGCATACGGCGCCGACGTCTGCCGTTCGTTCAGCAAGTTTACGCATCGCGTGCTCGATTGGTATCGGATCTCGTTCGACGTGCGGCAGGCGTTTCGCCAGGCCATGCTGCCGCCGCAGGGGGTCTCGGTGCTCGATCTGCCCACGAACGTGCTCTACCACCAGGAGGAAGAAACCGACCAGGTGCCCGGTGCCAAGGTGTATCCGCCCGACGAATTGCGTTCGCAAGGCGATCCGCGCAGTATCGAGCGCGTGGCCGACATGCTGGCCCACAGCGAGCGGCCGTTGTTGGTCGGCGGCGACGGAGTGTTCTGGTCGGGCGCGGCCGCGGAGATGGCCGAACTGGCCGAGCTGACCCAGACGCCCGTCTACACGCGCCGGGCCGGACACGGTGCCTTGTCGGAAGAACATCCGCTGGCCGTGCAGGGAGCCTGGAAAAAACCCTTCACGGGCCGGGCCGACCTGGTGATTGCCGTCGGCTTTCGCTTCTGGAGCGGCGAAAAATTCGGCCAGCCGCCCACCTGGACGGACAAAGCCACGTACGTGCAGATCGATGCCACGGCGAGCCGCATCGGTTGGCAAGTGCCGGCCGAAGTTGCCGTGGTGGGCGACCCGAAACTCGTGCTCCAGCAACTCGTCGAAGCGGTCCGGGCGAGAAAGAAGGATTTTGCAGATACGAAGAACGCCGCCTGGCGCGAAGAAGTTAACACGGCCCGGCAGAACTTTCGCCAGCAGGTTCGCGAGCGCATCGAAAAGGTGCGCGGCGAAGTGCCGATCCATCCCGATCGCCTGATTTCCGACCTGGTGAGCGTGGCCGAGCGGGACGCCACGATCGTCGTCGACAGCTTTACCCTCTCCGGTTACATCAGCCACCACTTGACGGTGCGCTTCCCGGGGCAGATCGTCGACGCCGGGCCGCTGGCGCCGGTAGGGCACGGCGTCGGCATGGCCATCGGCGCGCAGCTCGGCCGGCCCGGCAAGCAAGTGATCATGGTGAGCGGCGACGGCGGCATCGGCATCGGCGGCTGGGACATGGAAACGGCCGCCAAATACAAAATTCCGGTGATTGTCGTGTTGTGGAACAACAGCTCCTGGGGGCCCAGCTTCGAGCAAATGCCGATGCTCAAGGGCCGCACCGATCCGTTCGACATGCTGCCCGGCATCCGCTACGACCGCATCTTCCAGGAATTGGGATGCCACGGCGAACACGTCGAACAGCCCGACGAGATCATTCCCGCCCTCAAGCGGGCGTTTGCCTCCGGCAAGCCGGCGGTGATCAACGTCGTCGGCGATAAACGGATCGGCCATCCCACGCTAGGCGGCAACCTGCTGGGCTCGACGCAGGTATAGTGTGACCGCCGGCTCGCGCCGCTGACGCGATGGGGCAGAACCGGCCTTCGACGGAGCCAACTCAGGGACTGTACCGTTCCGGAAAATTCTTAAAAGGATCGCGCTCACGCCGTTTGGGCTGTCATGGGGATCCGCTCAAAGTCGCCAAGCTGTCCGACGACGTGCAGGTCGTGATCCTTGCTCATTGCGATCATCTGGCGAACGTGAGGGGAGAGAATGATGCACCCATCCGAGGCGGTATGTTTTTGGTTATCGCCGTGAATCAGGAAGTTGCCGCGATTGTTAACAAAGGTGCCGGCGACGGGAGTCAACCGCATGACCGGGTATGCCAAGTGGTGTTGGTAGGGAGGACTCGGATGATGAATAGGTGGACCGATTGTCCAATGTCCCAAAGGAATTGGACCCGTGTTCGGAATGTACTGCATTGCCGGATTATTCATGCCGGCGCCGGAACCCGAATATCCATTGGCAATAAATCGGAAGCCATGATCGGCTCCGTCACTGTGGTAAAGTGCACCGCTCACTTGGATATACCTCCACATTGGTACCTCCATCATTAAGGCGCACGCACGGCGGCTCGATTCCAACGCTCGGCCAGTTTATTCCGTACCAGGCACCGTGGCAAGAAACGGCTTGGGGCGTTAGTGCGCTAACAGTGTGAGCGTTGGTTTTCACGATCAGGCGGACGCTTTCGATGGCGGTGGCAATCACTTCGGACTGGAGTACTAACCAGGCCTTTCTTGCGTGTAGCGAGCGGCCGCCGCGCTTGCGCCGCGTCGCCGTCTCCCGGCCGGTGCTGGCGCACTGCGCGAATCTTGCCGCCGTATCTCGTGGTTCGCTCGCGCCGCTGACGCACCGCGAGCAGCGCGGCGGCTCCGACGAACAGCAGCATCAACGATGAAGGTTCCGGCAAGACGGTGTCGATATGCTCCTGAGTCCAGACCGCGCCTAATTGTCCACGCTAGGCGGCAACCTGCTGGGTTCGACGCAGGTGTGACGGGGGGGCAGCGGACGTGTCGTCGTGAGTTTTCTCGCCGTACAAGCCGTTGCGGCAGAATCGCTTGCGACGCGATTTGTGTCGGATTTCAACAAAATAGTTGACACCCCCATTGGAACTCCCTAGACTACGCCCTCCAGTTAGGAATTGATCCACCAGTTGTGGTGGTTTTGCAGTGCAAGTTCAGGAGTCGCTCCTCAAAGCATCTCTTCTGTCAGGTCGTCCGACCTGATCGCTCCGGACTTGTGGTGTCCTGTCTCGCGATTCCCCCTCCCCGCTGTTGAAAAAGCAGCTTGCAACCCCGCGAGCGCACCGTTGCGCTCAGGAATCGAGAGTGGTTGCGGTGTTTGGATTCCCCGGTCATTTCCAGAAAGGCATCCCGTTGAACGATAGCCATCGCCACCGACCCCGACGTACTTCGATTCGCTCCGAGAGGCGACTTGCGCGTGCAATGCAAACGGCGCCGCATTCGCTCGGCAAACGATGCGCTTTAGAGGCTCTCGAAGTCCGTGCCATGCTGCACGCCGCCATCGTGGGACCGTACGCGCTAGGCGAATGGCCCACCGAATGGATCGACGGACCGGTGTTTGCTTCGGCCCCATCAGCCAACTCCCCGCAAGTCGTGCCCAGCGTCGTGCCCGACCCCGGCGATACAATTGGCACGGCCTATGATATCGGGACGCTCGGTACGACCCAAGAGTTCGACGAC
The DNA here is from genome assembly GCA_963711515.1 of uncultured Planctomycetota bacterium. GTDB lineage: Bacteria > Planctomycetota > Planctomycetia > Pirellulales > PALSA-1355 > CAVQEL01. The sequence goes on from CAVQEL010000028.1 coordinate 176,767, forward strand.
TCGGTCGACGGCACTAGCGACGTGAACGATTTCTACAAGTTCCAGGTTTCCGCCGTCAGCAAAGTGAACTTTTCGCTGGCAGGTCTCGACCACAACGTGGATCTGACGTTGTGGACCGTGAATGGTTCGAATGTTGTTCTCAACTACTTCAACGGCGGCACCTCCAGCCATTCCTTTTTCGAAGACCTGGCACCCGGTGAGGACTACTATATCCAGGTGCACTCCGGCGGACCGACGGAGAACACCGACTACACGCTGACGATCAATACCAGCGTGATCCCACAAGATCCCACGAGCGATCCGGGCAATACGTTTCCCGCCGCGCTGGACCTGGGAACGCTGGGGAGTACGCAGTCGGAGACGCAGTTCGTAGGCACCTTCGATCCGGATGACATCTACAAGTTCCAGGTGTCTACCGTCAGCAAAGTGAGCTTTTCGCTGGCAGGCCTCGACAACAACGTGGATCTGACGTTGTGGACCGTGAATGGTTCGAATGTTGTTCTCAACTACTTCAACGGCGGCACCTCCAGCCATTCCTTCTTCGAAGACCTGGCACCCGGTGAGGACTACTATATCCAGGTGCACTCCGGCGGACCGACGGAGAACACCGACTACACGCTGACGATCAATACCAGCGTGATCCCACAAGATCCCACGAGCGATCCGGGCAATACGTTTCCCGCCGCGCTGGACCTGGGAACGCTGGGGAGTACGCAGTCGGAGACGCAGTTCGTAGGCACCTTCGATCCGGATGACATCTACAAGTTCCAGGTGTCTACCGTCAGCAAAGTGAGCTTTTCGCTGGCAGATCTCGACAACAACGTGGATCTGACGTTGTGGACCGTGAATGGTTCGAATGTTGTTCTCAACTACTTCAACGGCGGCACCTCCAGCCATTCCTTCTTCGAAGACCTGGCACCCGGTGAGGACTACTATATCCAGGTGCACTCCGGCGGACCGTCGGAGAACACCGACTACACGCTGACGATCAATACCAGCGTGATCCCACAAGATCCCACGAGCGATCCGGGCAATACGTTTCCCGCCGCGCTGGACCTGGGAACGCTGGGGAGTACGCAGTCGGAGACGCAGTTCGTAGGCACCTTCGATCCGGATGACATCTACAAGTTCCAGGTGTCTACCGTCAGCAAAGTGAGCTTTTCGCTGGCAGATCTCGACAACAACGTGGATCTGACGTTGTGGACCGTGAATGGTTCGAATGTTGTTCTCAACTACTTCAACGGCGGCACCTCCAGCCATTCCTTCTTCGAAGACCTGGCACCCGGTGAGGACTACTATATCCAGGTGCACTCCGGCGGACCGACGGAGAACACCGACTACACGCTGACGATTAATACCAGCGTGATCCCACAAGATCCCACGAGCGATCCGGGCAATACGTTTCCCGCCGCGCTGGACCTGGGAACGCTGGGGAGTACGCAGTCGGAGACGCAGTTCGTAGGCACCTTCGATCCGGATGACATCTACAAGTTCCAGGTGTCTACCGTCAGCAAAGTGAGCTTTTCGCTGGCAGGCCTCGACAACAACGTGGATCTGACGTTGTGGACCGTGAATGGTTCGAATGTTGTTCTCAACTACTTCAACGGCGGCACCTCCAGCCATTCCTTCTTCGAAGACCTGGCACCCGGTGAGGACTACTATATCCAGGTGCACTCCGGCGGACCGTCGGAGAACACCGACTACACGCTGACGATCAATACCAGCGTGATCCCACAAGATCCCACGAGCGATCCGGGCAATACGTTTCCCGCCGCGCTGGACCTGGGAACGCTGGGGAGTACGCAGTCGGAGACGCAGTTCGTAGGCACCTTCGATCCGGATGACATCTACAAGTTCCAGGTGTCTACCGTCAGCAAAGTGAGCTTTTCGCTGGCAGGCCTCGACAACAACGTGGATCTGACGTTGTGGACCGTGAATGGTTCGAATGTTGTTCTCAACTACTTCAACGGCGGCACCTCCAGCCATTCCTTCTTCGAAGACCTGGCACCCGGTGAGGACTACTATATCCAGGTGCACTCCGGCGGACCGTCGGAGAACACCGACTACACGCTGACGATCAATACCAGCGTGATCCCACAAGATCCCACGAGCGATCCGGGCAATACGTTTCCCGCCGCGCTGGACCTGGGAACGCTGGGGAGTACGCAGTCGGAGACGCAGTTCGTAGGCACCTTCGATCCGGATGACATCTACAAGTTCCAGGTGTCTACCGTCAGCAAAGTGAGCTTTTCGCTGGCAGATCTCGACAACAACGTGGATCTGACGTTGTGGACCGTGAATGGTTCGAATGTTGTTCTCAACTACTTCAACGGCGGCACCTCCAGCCATTCCTTTTTCGAAGACCTGGCACCCGGTGAGGACTACTATATCCAGGTGCACTCCGGCGGACCGTCGGAGAACACCGACTACACGCTCTCCATCGACACGACGCCCATTCCACAGGATCCTACGAGCGATCCGGGCCAGACCCGGCAGACGGCTTACGACCTGGGCACACTCTCGCCGGCCGTTCCTCAGGCCCAGGCCATGAACTTCGTGGGCACGTTCGACAATTCCGATGTTTACCGCTTCGAACTGGCGCAGGTCGCGCAAACCACCTTTACGGTGAGTCAACTCACCGATAGCGCGTACCTGACCGTGTTTCACGTCGTGGACGGGGTCGAGCAGCAGCTCGCGAGCACTGGCAGCAGCAGCTCCAACCGCGTGATCAATCTGACCCTGGATGCGGGAGAGTACTTCGTGCGGATTGCCACGCCCGACCTCCAGCAAAACACGCGTTACCACCTTGAAGTCGCTCCGAACTTCTATCCCTCTGTCGTGCAGGTACTGGTCAACGGCACGTCGTGGCCGCAGGCGTTTCAGATGAGCGCCTCGGGGCCGGAGCCGGTCCCCGGCGTGCGCATTCCGACCGGCAATGGTGACCAATTGCGGGCCTTGCCGTGGCTCAATATCAATCAGATCTCGCTGGTGTTCAGCGAGGACGTGATCGTCGCCGCCGACGATCTGGCGCTCACGGGCATCAACGTCGCCGCTCACCCCCTGGCTTTGAACGGATTTTCCTATGATTCAATCCACTTCACGGCCACCTGGACCTTTGTGGGAGATTTGGGCACCGACCGCTACACGCTCCAATTGCTCAGCGACGCCGCGACCGGCGTGCGCGACCACGACGGCAACGCGCTGGACGGCGAGTGGGACAATCCGGCCACGATTAACGACACACAAAGCAGCCAAACGTCGGGCGACGGTTCGCCGGGCGGCGACCTCGTATTCAATTTCAACGTGCTCATCGGCGACGTTGACGGCGATGGCCAGGTGTCGAACAACGACGTCGACCTCACACGCAGCCGCATCGGCGTCGCACTCGGCTCTCCCAGCTACAACCTGCGTGCCGACGTCAACGTAAACACGGCCATTACAACCGCCGACCTGGGCCTGATTCGCTCGCAGGTCGGCCAGGTGTTGCCCCCGCAGGGGACGCCTGAGGTGGTAGCCCAGCAAAACGCGACGGACACGGTGATCGAGTCACTCACGCGCGACGACGAGTCGACCATCGCGGAACTGGCGTCGGAACAGGACTTCCTGCTGCCCGAGTTGGTGGAATGGTGGACGTAATGCCGCCGGTGAACCGCCAGTTAGCCTTGGCTATCAACTGCAACATCCGTTTAACAGCTAGAACCAACCGGCAATGAAATAGGAGTCTCCACGTGATTCAATCGATCTACGGTCGATTTCTCGCCGCCTGCGTAGTTTGTGTCGCGGTCTGCCCGGTGGCCTCGGCGGGCAACCTGACGCTTTCCGCGAACGATCTGACTTGGGATTGGTCGGTCGCCCCTACCGTGTCACCCCCACTGGCGATTAGCGTTGCGAATGACACGTCGCCCGACTCCGACCTCTTGCAGGGATGGCAGCTTCGTCTACAAATCGAGCCGGTCAACGCCGTCGGGACGCTTTTCTTCCACAGCGGCGACGTGCCGGCCAACTACCTGCTCGACGGTGTTTCCGGCGGACTCGTGGCGTCGCCCGGCGGGTTGAGCCTTTTCGCCTTCGACGACGACGAAACATTTCAGGGGGTTGAAGTGCCCGCTTCCGGCACCGCGCTGATCAACCTGACATTCGACACATTTAATGGCGCCCTGGGCGAATTCCGCCTGGTGGCGGTGCCGGGATTGGCAAACACCGAGTGGTCCGACAGCGACTTTAACGACCGACCCTTCACCGATTTGCCACTCTCAGGTGGTGGGCTCATTGAGCTGGCCACGATCAACGTCGTGCCCGAGCCCGGTTCATTCTTTCTGCTCGGGTTGGGGCTGTTGGTCCTCCTGGCCGTGCGGCTGCGCGGCCTCGCGGCGGTAGCCATCCCGTCCATACGCGTTGCGGCTTACTGCTTTCGTGCCCGGTGAGCCACGGGACGTTCCCGGCGCGGCCGCTCCGCGCGGCGTTTGCCTCTCTATGTCCTGTCACGCGCCGCCTCCATCCCACCGCGAGCAGCGCGGCGGCTCCGACGAACAGCAGCATGAACGATGAAGGTTCCGGCAACACGGTGTCGATATGCTCCTGAGTCCAGTCCGCGCCTAATTGTCCGATCGACGCCGCCAGGGCGAAATCGTTGGGGTCGGGAGAAATGAGGAGCGTCTGCAAGTCATTGTACATGATGGCAAAGGGATCGGAGTCGAGCAGGCCGGGCATGCTGAGCGTCATGCCGATCATGTAGATGCCTTCCGGCGATCCGTCGCCGATGGTCGCACCCAGGTGGGTGTGCAGGCGGCCGATTGAATTGCTCACCTGGATCGTCGTCAACGAACCTGTCACCGAAGTGCCGGTGATTTCCTTGCTGCCCGAGCCCAGAGAGAGCGTGAGCGCGGTGGAGGGGGGGGCCGGCGAAAACGAAACGGGGTCGGTGCCGTCCCAGTACAGCAAGTTGGTCGTGAGGTGGAAATCAAGCGGTTGGCCGATCGGCAAAGCCGCAAAGCCGGCGAGGTTGTCGAAACCAGGATCGGACGTGAAATTCAAGTCGTCGGAAAACTGGGCGAACTGATACATGAACACCCGTTCCTCGGCGGACGAAATCGGAGGCGACTCGTAGTGGTCGTATCCGCCGGTGACGATTTGCCCATCCACGGGGTAAGGCACGATGTCGCCGGGAAACCCGGCGATTCCCTCTCCAGCGGCCAGGCCGGGCATGAGCGCCAGGACAGTCAAAGTAAGTAGACAACGCATCGAGATCTCCTCTTGAAGTACAGTCGTTGAAGCTGAGCGGGGGGCACGCGGCACCAGCCGCGACGCGAGTCAGGCGGCAATACGCTGTGCGACCGGCGTGTTTGTCGATCGCAGCATTTCTTGCATTAGCGACCAGCTTCAGTGGGGTTCGAGAGATACTTCGATGCGGTGAACATCTGCCGGCTACGGAGCTATCGGAATTGCAAAGTTAAAGGGCTGGGACGCCCACGCGCTGATCTGCTCCGCGCTGATCAGTTCCACGTGGCAATCGCCGTACAGAAAATAGGTCGAGCCGGAGTGACGGTCGACCGCCACCTCGTTCGAGATCGTCGAGAATACCTTTCCTTCATGGACGAGCTGATTGCGAAACCAATCGAAAGAATGGACATGGTCTTCGTAGACGTTCATGTCCTCGGCTCTTTCTGTTTGAATGGCCTTTGCGTCCCCCACTTCGGAAAGCTCGAAAGCCACGATCGTCTGCGACAGCGAGGCGATCTTCCGCCGGTTCTCAAACGAGGGAGTTCTCTCCGTGGTGAGGTAGCCATTCAGCGTATAACTGGTCGACTTGAACATCAGCCGCACGTGCCCCGCGGGATCGTCCGGGCAGATGCGAATCGCGTCGACGTCCTCCAGGTAACGCGCGATCGTGTAAATCCAGGCCTGTGTGTACTGGCCCGAAACGGGATCGGGGTCGGTGGTGTCGGTGGTCTCCGGCCAGCGGCCAGCGTGCATGTCGCAAAACTGAGTCATGGCAAATCCCACCTGGCGCATGTTGCTGGCACACTGGGCCCGACGACTCGCCTCCCGCGCGTACTGCACGGCCGGCAGCAGAAGTCCGGCCAGCAGCCCGATGATGGCCACCACCACCAGCAGCTCGATCAGCGTAAAACCGTATCGACTTTTCATTTGTATTCCCACCCGGCCTTCTGCTCGCCTTGGTTCCCGCACCCCTAGCGCGGCGACCCGCTGCGATGGTCGCCGCGCCGGGTTGCGAGAAGCGCTCTAGCCGTGCTGTTCCAATCTGCGACGACGTCGCCACGCGCCCGTCAGGGCAACAGCGATCGCGCCGCAGCCCAACAAAACAGCCGTCGCCGGCTCGGGAACCGACGCCACGGCCGCGGCCAGGGCCTGGTCGCCAACGCCGTTGTCGTAAATGATGTAAATCGGCGACGAATTCGCCTCCGCTCCGTTTCGGAGCTGCAACGAGAGGGCGTAGATGCCCGGAGTGGCTTCGATCCCGTCGCCGGTTCCCCAATCGCCGGGGCCCGCGGGCACCGAATTGCCATCGCTTCCCAAGAGTGTGGCGCCGAGATGCTGGTGCATCGCACCCAACGACGTCAACGTCTGCAGATTGAAGCCGGCAATCAGGCTGGTGCCCGAGCCAAACGTCACCGAGTGCGACCCCAAGCTGAAATTCAGTGCTTCGCCGTCGGGCACACTTCCCCACGACACGGCGCCAGTCCCGTCCCAGTAGCTGAGATTGAACGGCAGGGCCGATCCGGTCGTCGGACCCAAGATGTCAAAGGTCATCGTCGAGCCGGGGGTCAAACCGCTGCCGGCCTCGGCATTGAATCCGGGATCCTGCGTGAAGAACGGATCGGCCGGATCATCTCCGAACACGTAGCCAAAGGCCGTTTCAACGGGCACAAACTCGCTCGTCCCGTCGTCGAATCCCCCGGTGGCGATTTGTCCGTCGACGTTGTAGGGGCGGACGTCGAAGTCGGAGCGGGCCGCGTTGCCGGTGCAAACCAGCACCGCGGCCGCCAGTGCCCCGCTTACGAAAACTCGTCGTCGATTCTTCGATATGTGATTCATCAGTGGTTCCATGTTGTTCAAGGTTTGTCGTTTAAGGTTTCGCGTCGCGCTTGGCCGACGTTGCGGTCGGATTGCGGACGCGATATCGGATTGCTGCCCATGCCAATCTCCCGCGGCCAACGTGGGCTGGCGTTCGGCATGAGGATGATTCGAAGACGCCGGCGCGCACCGCGGGCGGCAGCTCCTTTCAGGCAGAGCAATCGCCATGGCGTCGCCCCGTTCGCTCCGCTCCGGCGGCGCGTGAGCGCGGTTTGGTCGGACCGCTCACTCGCTCAACGGCCGCCGGAAGCGGACAAACGTCTGCGATCAACGGGGTATGGGACTCAAGCTCGCAGCGGCTACTCCAAAGCGGACGATGGTCAGCGGCGCCGCATCAGCCGACGCGGCGGCGCGTGCCAACGGTACGAGGCGTGCTACTGGCGCGGGACCTTAGCGCGCGGCACAGCGCGTGGGCTGGCCAGGCATTGGGATCCCGACGCTACGAGAGACGCGCGGCGGCCGGCGGCGCGCGGCCGCGGTAGACGCTTGCAAACACCGGCAAACGGTGGGGCGCGGCGCGAGGAGCTACGAGAGAAACAGTCGTCTCAAGACAGGCCGGTGTGTCGGTGACGGCCCATTGCGACTGCGCAAAGAACACGCAGATCGGGCAGTCGTGAGGATCGTGTCCGGCGGCCTGCCAGGCGGGCCCGACATGATCGCCGCCGTCGTGGTGGTCGGCCGCGCCGTTGTCGTCGGCGCAGCAATGCGTCGCATGGTGCTGCCGGTGGCTCGCTCCCGGGCCGTGGTCGCACGCCGAGTGGGCCGCGGGGCAGGCGTCCCCGTGATCCACCAGCAGGTGCAGACTTTGCCCGCAGAGCGAGACGAGGCCGAAATAGGCCGCCAGTAGCGGGCAAAACAGGCGTGATCTTACGACGCGCATCAAAAAAACCGCCAAGATATCAGCTGGTGCTGCAAGCTCTGGCGGTCCGACCAAGCGTGAATGTAGTTGGAGTTGTCCAGCCTGTCAAGCGCTCGTCCATGCGAAGAAGTGCGACGAGACGGAGTCACCGGGCGACGTCGCCGCCGTAAATTCTGCAAGACAACATTTCGCCGTGAGTCGTGCGCATTCGGGCGCGGCCGGCGGGAATGCGGTTGGTCACCCACCCACCCGCGCAGCAGGGCGAACGTTCGACCGCCGTGGTGTGTCGTACGCGCTAGTGCTTTGCCATAGCCTGATATTCGGAGCAGACTTGCCGTAAAGACGAAACGCTGCCGGGCAAGGCACCAGTGGCACCCGAATTGTTGACGTTGACAATGCACTAGGAGCCGCTGTGCGTCGGTTGGCAGGCGGAGACCCGGGGGCGATTGTGAGAGGGTCTGGTCCCGTCGCTTCCTTGCCGCCCGGGCGGGGGCGAGGTATGCTAATGTGTTTGCTCGAAATGGCTTTCGATTTTTGATTTTGCTGCCTTCTGGGGGTGGATGACTGTGACTACGAGGAGTGCCAAACGGGCGGGGACGGCTCTGCAATCGGGCGCCGATATTCTGGTCGAATCGCTGGTTCGGCACGGCGTCGAAGTCGTGTTCGCCTATCCTGGCGGGGCGAGCATGCCCTTGCATCAATCGCTCACCGTCTACAAGGACCGCCTGCGCACGATCCTGCCGCGGCACGAGCAGGGGGGCGGTTTTGCGGCCCAGGGCTATGCCCGCACCACCGGCAAGCCCGGCGTCTGTATGGCCACCAGCGGCCCGGGGGCCACGAACCTCGTGACTTGCATCGCCGACGCCAAGCTCGACAGCATTCCGCTGATCGCCATCACCGGCCAGGTGAAGACGGCCGTGATCGGCAGCGACGCGTTTCAGGAAACGCCGATCGTCGAAGTCTGCCGCGGCATCAGCAAGCATCATTACCTGATCACCGACGTGAACGACGTGGCCCGCGTCATGCGCGAGGCCTTTCACATCGCAACCACGGGCCGCCCGGGCCCGGTGCTCGTCGACGTGCCCAAGGACGTGCAGCAGGCGCAGATCGTCGCCGATTACGACGCGCCGATGAACCTGCCTGGCTATCACGTCGAACAATACAAGGCCCGGCCCGAGCAGATCGCCCAGGTGGCCGCGGCGATCAAGCGCGCAAAGCGGCCGGTGATCTATTGCGGCGGCGGCGTCATCATGGGGGACGCCAGCGGCGAGCTGCGCGAGCTGGCCCACAAGACCAAGATTCCGGTCACCATGACGCTGATGGGCTTGGGGGCCTTCCCGGGCCAGGATCCGCTGTCGCTCGACATGCTGGGAATGCACGGCAGCGTGTACGCGAATTATGCGGTCGACCAGTCCGATTTGCTGCTGGCCTTCGGCGTGCGGTTCGACGATCGGGTGACCGGCAAGGTGGCGGAATTCGCCAAGCATGGCAAGATCGTGCACATCGACATCGATCCCTCGGAGCTGAACAAAAATAAGGAGGCCCATATTCCGATCGTCAGCGACATCAAGTACGCGCTGGCCGAGCTGAACAAGGTGGTCGAAGTGCCCGAGGATCTGGCTCCCTGGCATGCACAGATCGCGGCCTGGAAAAAGAGCGATCCGTTCAAATTCGGCGCCAACGACCACGCGATTACGCCGCAGTACGCGATTCACCAGTTGTGGGAGTTGACGAAGGATCGGGACACGATCATTACCGTGGGCGTCGGCCAGCACCAGATGTGGGCTGCCCAGCACTATCGCCTGAAAGATCCCCGCACTTGGTGCTCGAGTTCGGGCCTGGGCACGATGGGTTTCGGTCTACCGGCGGCCGTGGGGGCACAGGTGGCGCACCCCGACCGGTTGGTGATCGACATCGACGGCGACGGCAGCTTCCAGATGAACATCCAGGAGCTGGGCACCTGCTTCTGCGAAAAGATTCCGGTCAAGGTGCTGTTGCTCAACAACCAGCACCTGGGCATGGTCGTGCAGTGGGAAGACCGCTTCCACGAAGGTAATCGGGCTCATACGTATCTTGGCCCGATCGACAATCCCGAGGCCGTGGGGCGCGGCACTGCCGAAAACCCGGCGAGCCGCTACCCCGACTTCGTCACGATCGCCAAGGGCTACGGTGCGGGAGCGCGCTACGTGAAAGAAAAATCGGAGCTCGCCGACGCCCTGCGCGAGATGATCGATTATCCCGGCCCCTACGTGCTCGACGTGGAAGTGCCGTATCAGGAGCACGTGCTGCCGATGATTCCCGCCGGCATGACGGTCAAGGATTTGATCAAAGAGTAAGTCCCTGATCGTTCGTCGTCTGCGCGGCGCTACCGCGCGTTCAACGGCGGCCTCTCCATCGCGCTGGCGGCGCCCAGCCGCTACGATCGGATTAAGCGGCCCGGTATCCTCCGACTTTCACCATTCGGCGCTACAGCCCCGGGCGGCCGGCGGCCGATGTAAGGTTTGCCGCTCACGGAGGAGTCTGAGGATTGGGTAAAGTCGGCCGTCGAAGCCCGCGGGTTTTGTCGGCCGGCGGAGCGATCTCCACCGACTCCTTGCCAGGCCACGTGGGTCAGGGACACGACGTGTCCGCAACTTAGGCGCGAGCCCCTGACCGCATTCGTGAACAAACAGATTCCCAACTATCTGCGGCTGGTGACCGATACTAGCTTGCAGCCGACGGTTGTCCGAAACGAGGACACGGCGGCGCTTGAGTGCGTGTGCGACACGTTTGCGCACATGACCGGCTGGCAACTTGCGTACGCAGCCGGCCCCGAGCCAACGGCGACTTCAAGCCTGATGTGGTCCGCCCCGGTCAATCCGGGCGTTGGAACCTCTCCCGGGCACATCAGGCTTTCTATGCCGGAGGCGCGGGCCGAAGCGGAACCCGGCCTGCCGCTGGAAAAAGCCGGCCCGCTGGCCGAAGCGATCGGCCAGATGTGGGGCGAAGTGCTCGCCACGCGTCACGCCCTGTGGCAGCGCGAGGCCGAACTGGCCGCGGGCGTGCCGACCATCGTGCGCGACGACGACCCGCGTGCCCCGTCGCTGGGCCAACGTCTCGAAGCCGTGCTACGCGGCGGTGCCCAGGCGATCGGCTGCCAGGCTGCTGCCTTGTATCTGCTGGATGCGGCGACGACCGAACTCAAGCTGCGCTCGAGTTGGGGGCTGCCGCGGCGACGTCTCGCCGAGCCGGCGCGACCCTTGCCACCGGCACTGGCCGATCTCGAAGCCTTGCTGGGGCACGCCGTCGTGCTGGTCGAGCCGTCACTGTTCGAAAAATGGAAAGTGCCGGAGTCGGGGTTCCGCTCCTGCGTTTGCGTGCCGGTTTCCAGCCCTTCGATGCCGCTGGGCACGCTCTGGCTGTTCTGCGATCGAGTGCGCGAATTCACCGATGCGGAGACGAACATCGCCGAGGTTGTGGCCGGGCGGCTGGCGTCCGATTTGGAACGTGAGACGTTGGTCGACGAGGCCGTCCTGGCGCGCGGCCAGTCACGGCAGATTGCAGCGGCCGAACGACTTCAGCACGAGCAACTGCCCACCGCTGCTCCGCTAGTGGACGATTGGCAAGTCGCGGCCCGCGCGTATCACGCCGAATCGCTCGGCGGCACGTTCTACGATTGGTTTGCGCTGGACGACGGCGCGTTGGCGATCCTGGCGGGCGAAGCGCATCAAACTGGCGTCGAGGGGGCGCGTAACCGCCAACCTGCTTCGCGGCGCCGCTCGGGCGTTCGGAACGGAACGCCGCCCCGCGCACCGATTCCTGGAAAAGGCGGGCGGGGTTCTCTGGTCCGGATCGGCCGGCAGCGCCTCGGCCGGCCTGTTTCAGGCGATCGTGGAGCCGGCCGCCGGCCCCGTGCTGGAGCTGTGCGCAGGCCGGTCCGATGCGCGTGCTGGCGATCGGGCCTACAGGATGTCGCGGCGCTCGCGGATCCCTCGCCGCCACTGGGCGAGGAAGAAACGGTTCGCTTGTCGTCGATGCATCATCCCATGCGCGGAGGTGAATTGGTGTTGGCCTATGGCACGACATTCTTGGGCGACGCCGAGGAAGACGTTTTGGCCGCCTTCGACCAAAGGCTTGCCCTGGCGTTGGAACCGTGTCTCGCCCGGCCGGCGAGCGAATTGATCGACCTGGCTGGCGACGTCTTGCGCAGCTACTTCGCTCCGGACCGCACCGACCGCGTGATCGTGCTGGTAAAGCGTGTTGCCCGGTAGACCCGCGCCCCCCTTTCCGGATCCAAGAGCCTGCGGCGGCAGCGGCCACAAGCCGCGGATCGCGCCCCCGCAGCGCCGCCCCGTGGGCAAAACTCCCAGCACCACCGGCTGCCTTGACGGCCGACCCAAATGCCGTAGACTTCGAGGAAGCTAAAAATCTCGCGGGAATGGCGGAATTGGCAGACGCGCTAGGTTGAGGGCCTAGTCCCAGCAATGGGGTGCAGGTTCAAGTCCTGTTTCCCGCACTTGTTTTCCCCTACAAGGGGTTGCGAACAATCTCGCAACCCTTTTTTTCGTGCGCTCACCCAGTCTGTGGGGAGGAATTGGGGAGAAACGCGGCACTCGCAGGGCAACCCTCGAAACGCGCTCCGGCAAGAAGGGCGCCCGCTTTCGTTTGGTCTTCTGCATCGACGGTAAACGGTACAGCTACACCCTCGAATCCAAGACCGAAAGCCAGGCTTCGTCAGTTGGTCGATTGCCCTCGGCAGCGGAACGTCCGGTGGAACCCTGGCGCCAATGTTTACCATCGGCGGGGGAATTGGTGCCGTACTCGGCGCTGCGCTGTTGCAATCAGCGCCAGGTTTGGGCGTCGACGTGCGAATTGCCGCTCTGGTGGACATGGCTTCGGTGCTCGCCGATGCCTCGCGGGCCATGCTGGCTTCGGCCGTGTTTGCGTTCGAAACGACCCGCCAACCCTAGGGGCTACTGCCGCTGCTGGGCGGCTGTGTCCTCCTTACCTGGCCATGACTTCGCAGAGTGGTACGATCGGACTCGTGGAACGAAGTAGTTGGTCAATCGTTACTCGCGAAAGCGCCTTTTCGGCGGAAGCATAAACTTGGTCCAGCTCGGCATGTAACGGACAAAGTCGTGTGTGGCTCGGCAATCCCAAGGGGCAGCGGCGAATGCGTTCCAGCGGCGCGACTGCATTGACCACGTCGAGGATCGTGATCTTCTCAGGTGACGTGGCCAGCGCGTATCCGCCGCCTGGCCCCGACTGAGACCGGACCAATTTGGCTCGGACGAGATCCTGCAAAACCTTGTGCAGGTAGCGGCGGGGAACTTTCGTCTCCTCGGACAATTGATCTGCGGATTCCGTCTGCGGGAAATCACGACCTAAGCAGACCGCGGCGCAGAGCGCGTATTCGGCAGTCTTTGGCAACATCGGTTTTCTCCTTCGCCGTTAATTCTACACCTTGACATGTAGAAATCAATGGGTAAAGTTTGCGTAGGAGAGCCGGCCAGCGGCTACGGCGCGACGTCCACAGTTCTATTGTTAGGTGCGAGGCGGCAATGCATTACGTGTGTGTCGGGACCATTGTGACGGCTGCGGCCCTGGTTGGGCAGCCACGCTGCCGCGCGGCCGACCAGATCGAGCAACCACCGATCCAGTACAGCCAAAGCACGCCAGACAACTGCGTGTCCAAGCTGGGGGCACGGCTCGCGGCCGGTGAACTGCGACTGGAGTACGACCAACGCGTCGGCTACTTGGCCGCATTGCTCGCAGCCCTCGACGTCCCGGTCGAGTCGCAGATGCTGGTCTTCTCCAAGACGAGCTTGCAGCGACACCGCATCTCCCCTCGCACGCCGCGAGCCATTTATTTCAACGACGACGTTTATGTCGGCTACTGCAAATCGGGCGATGTGCTGGAAATCTCAGCAGTCGACCCACAATTGGGGGCCGTGTTTTACACGCTCGATCAGAAGGACGAGAAACACGTGCGACTGTCTCGCCAAACCGACAACTGCCTGCTGTGCCACAGCTCGTCGCGCACTGAGGGAGTGCCCGGCCACCTGGTCCGCTCGATGTTTGTTGATTCCAGCGGCCAACCCATTTTCTCCGCTGGCAGCTACTCGGTGGACCATACCACGCCACTCGAACGACGCTGGGGTGGTTGGTACGTCACCGGCACTCACGGCCAGCAACGCCATCTCGGCAATTTGATCGTGCGCGGGCGGGATGTCGCCGAAGACGTCGATAATACCCTTGGCCAGAACGTCACTCAGTTGAGTGATCGGCTGTCCCTCGACGCGTACTTCGCGCCTCACAGCGATATCGTCGCGCTGATGGTCTTGGAACATCAAACGCTGGTGCATAACCGGATCACAAAGGCCAACTACGCAGCGAGGCAGGCGCTCGCTTACGAACAAGAGATGAATCGAGCACTAAGCGAACCAGAGGGGCATCGCTTTGAAAGCACGAACCGTCGCATCCAGAGCGCTGGAGATGATCTTGTGGAAGCCCTCTTATTGGTCGACGAAGCCAAACTGACCGCGCCAATTCGTGGCACTTCAGGGTACGCCGAGAAGTTCTCTGGGCTCGGACCTTTTGACAGTCAGGGTCATTGTCTGCGCGAACTCGATCTGCAGCAGCGGTTATTCAAGTATCCCTGCAGCTATTTGATCTATTCGCAAGCTTTTGACGAGCTTCCCAGCAAGATGCGTGACTATGTCTGGAAGCGTCTGTGGGACGTGCTTGTCCAGCAGGTGGACGACAAGCGGTTTGCGCATCTCTCCAAACAGGATCGGCGAGCGATCGCGGATATCCTGCGGGCTACGAAGGTAGATTTGCCGAAGTATTGGACGGAAGTAACGGATGCAACCGGACAGGCAAAACATGAATAAATGAAACCGGATTTTCTTATCAGCGAGGACCAGCATGAAGCGTCTGTGGATATTCTTTGGACTCGTTGTGGTTCCCTCGTTTGTGGTACTGAGTTGGATTGGGACGCGGATCTATGAGGAAGCGCCGCCAGTCGCCGATCAGGTGGTGACTACCGACGGCACCGTCGTGATTGGCGAAGGAGAGATCCAGGCCGGTCAAAACGTGTGGCAATCGCTCGGCGGTATGGAAGTCGGTTCGATCTGGGGCCACGGCAGCTATGTTGCTCCTGATTGGACGGCCGATTGGTTGCACCGCGAAGCGGTCTTCATTCTCGATCGTTGGGCAAATGACGACTTTGGCTCCGACTACGAACAGCTCGACGAGGAGCGGCAAGCCCAACTGAGCGGCCGGCTCGCCCAGAATTTGCGGGTCAACACTTATGATCCAGAAACGCGGACGATCACGATTGACCCGCTACGAGCCGAAGCGTTCCAGGCGAACCTCGCCCATTACTCAGACGTGTTTGCCCAGGGCGAGACCGACTACGCGATTCCTGCCGGTGCCGTGACCGACGAAGCCCGTTTGCGCCAGTTGTCGGCGTTTTTCTTCTGGACGGCCTGGGCGGCAACAACAAATCGGCCGGGTGAGCAAATCAGCTACACGAACAACTGGCCCTTCGAGCCGTTGGTGGCCAATCGTCCGACGGGTGAAGCGGTGGTGTGGACCGGGGTCAGCATCATCATGTTGCTGGCTGGAATCTCGGCAATGGCATGGTGGTATGCGGCACGCAGGAGCGAAGAGGAAGAACCGATTGCTCCCGAGACCGATCCGCTCGATAGCTGGGAGGCGACGCCATCGCAGCGGGCCACGGTCAAGTACTTTTGGGTCGTCTCGGCATTGATCCTGCTGCAAATGCTGCTCGGCGTCGTTACGGCGCATTACGGTGTGGAAGGCGACGCATTCTATGGGTTCCCGCTGTCCGAGTGGCTGCCCTACTCCGTCACGCGCACCTGGCACGTTCAGCTCGGCCTGTTCTGGATTGCCACGGCCTGGCTGGCGGCAGGATTGTTCATCGGCCCATTAGTTAGTGAGCACGAACCGAAAGGCCAACGCCTTGGAGTCAACATCTTGTTTTTGGCGCTGCTGGTGGTGGTTGTCGGCTCGTTGAGCGGTGAGTGGCTGAGCATTCAAAACAAGTTGTCCGATGTCGTGTCGTTCTATTTCGGCCATCAGGGTTACGAATATGTCGACCTGGGCCGCGCGTGGCAGCTGGCGCTGTTTGTGGGCCTGCTGTTGTGGTTGTTCCTGATGATTCGAGTGCTCATGCCCGCCCTGCGGAAGCAAGGTGAGCAAAGGCAGTTGGTGGCTTTGCTGGCCGTCGCCACAACCGCGATCGCGCTCTTCTACGGCGCTGGCTTGACGTGGGGTCAACACACGCATCTTTCGCAAGTCGAATACTGGCGCTGGTGGGTCGTACATTTGTGGGTCGAGGGCTTCTTCGAGGTCTTCGCCACGACCGTAATCGCATTCGTTTTCATGCGATTGACATTGATCCGGCCAGGTGTCGCTGCGGCGGCCGCGCTGCTCTCGGCCACCATCTTTTTGTCAGGCGGAATCATTGGGACCTGCCATCACCTCTATTTTGCCGGAACGCCCAGTGTGGCCCTCGCCTGGGGATCCGTCTTTCAGCGCTTTGGAGGTCGTCCCGCTGGTCCTGGTCGCCTTTGATGCCACCGAAGACCTGCGACGATCCAAAACCTCTCCTTGGGTTCAGCGCTACAAGTGGCCCATCTATTTCTTCATTGCCGTCGCCTTTTGGAACATGGTTGGAGCCGGCCTGTTCGGCTTCATGATCAACCCGCCGATCGCCTTATATTACATGCAGGGCCTCAACACGACGCCACTGCACGGGCACGCCGCCTTGTTCGGCGTCTACGGCATGCTGGGCATCGGCCTGATGCTCCTCTGCCTGCGGGTTTTGATCCCCGGAGTCGAATGGAAAGACGGGCTGCTGCGGTTCTCGTTTTGGTCACTGAACGGAGGCTTGATGATGATGTGTGCGCTGAGCCTGTTGCCGGTAGGCCTCATGCAGACTTGGGCTTCGGTGGACCACGGATACTGGTAGCGCGCAGTCCGGAATTTCTGCAGACGCCTCTCATGCAAAATCTGCGCTGGATGCGAGTTCCAGGCGATACCGTATTCTTTCTTGGCGCCGTTGCGCTGGTGCTCTTCGTGGCCGGACTTAAGACAGGACATTCTTTTCGGAGGGCAAGCTGATGGCAATTCCACATGCAACACCCGGTGAATTGATTGACGTCCGCCCCCTGGGGGCACGCCTGACGGAGCGTATTACGACGACGCTGATCAAGACCGATTCGCTGGAAGTCTTGCGGCTGGTGATTCCGGCCGGAACGTGAAATTGGTCGACACCAGGTGGCCGGTGAAATCACCGTGCAATGTCTCGAAGGTCAAGTAGTCTTCGATGCCGGAGGCACGGATCGCGAGCTCGCCGCAGGCGACCTGCTATTCTTAACTGGCGGAACGCCTCACGCGCTGTGCGCAGTCAAAGACAGCTCGGTGCTGGTGACAATTCTGCTTCATCACAAGGCTGTTGCGGGACATTAGCCAGCGATTGCGGTCGGGTGCGCGCTCCAGGAGTGCTCTGACAACGCGTGTTTAGAAATCTTGAAGAAGATCGACCGTGTAGATCTCTACGGACTCAAGAGAATGTCGCAATAGGGCCGCGAAGGTGGACAGACCATTCCACGCGTGGAGGTACCCACGACATGAATATTGACCTTTCGACCTGTTATCTAGGCCTCAAACTCCAGAACCCCGTGGTAATGTCAGCCTCGCCCATGACAGCCGAGATTCACCGCATCGAGCAGTTTGCCGGGGCAGGAGTCTCCGCCGCCGTGCTGCCTTCGCTCTTTGCAGAACACATCCAGGAAAGCCAAACCGAACAAAGCAACACCATACAGCGGCCAACGACCAATTGGCGTCGGGCCGAGCACTTCACGAAGCCGGTAGCTTCACGGCCGGCCCAGACGCATATTTACGACAACTCGAATTGGCCAAGCAGTGCTTGTCCATTCCGATCATCGCAAGTGTGAATGGAAATTTTTCAAATGGTTGGGTTCGCTTCGTTCACTTGATTCAGGAAGCAGGGGCGGACGCTCTGGAGTTGAATCTCTATTTTGTCCCGACAGATCCCAGGATGAGTGGCGAGGATGTCGAATTACGGTATTTGGAGATCGTGTCAGCCGTCCGCCAGCAGTTGCAGATTCCGCTGGCGGTCAAGCTCGGTCCGTATTTTAGTTCACTCCCGCACTTCGCGAGGCGATTGATGGACATCGGCGTGAATGGCCTTGTCCTGTTCAACCGCTACCTGCACCCGGAGATCGACCCGGCAACCTTGGCGGTTCGGCCGCATTTGGAGCTCAGCACTTCTAGCGAGCTCCGACTGGCATTGCGGTGGGCAGGAATTTTGAGGAACCAAATATCAGGCTCGCTAGCAGTGACAGGCGGCGTGCACACGGTCGACGATCTGGTGCGCTCAATTCTCGCGGGCGCAGACGTGACAATGCTGGCGTCGGCATTGACTCAGCACGGTCCAGCCATCGTGCCGACGCTCCTGGAGGGGCTGGCAAACTGGATCACCGCAAGGCATTTTAGCGGGGTGTCGGAGGTCCGTGGCATGGCCAGCTTCCAATGCGGTCCGCATGCACCGGACGACGTACGAGCCGACTACGCGGAACAGCTCGCGCTGTTCGCCAATCGTCAGGAATATCGCACGCTGCGCACCTAAACGCGACTGGAGCTATCGGCAAATTATCGAGCATTCCTCATCGGGAGACTCGCATGC
>CAVQEL010000029.1:0-293296 GCA_963711515.1 uncultured Planctomycetota bacterium
GCAAACCTTGACCGCGGCCGACTCGATCACCGGCACCCCCTTGTACATACTCCCGAGACGATCCAGGATGCCGAAGGCTGCGACGCCCGGGGCGATCTAGGGCTGGGGGCCGTGGGTTATTTCCTGCTCACCGGCCGGCCGGTGTTCGATTCGGGCAGCGTGATGGAGATCATGCCGGCGCACGTCGAGTCGCGTCCGATCGCTCCCAGCAAGCGACTGGCCCGGCCGATGTCGCGCGAGCTGGAGCGGTTGCTGCTGGCGTGCCTGGAAAAGCGTCCGGCCGATCGACCGCAGACCGCGGCCGAGATGGCCCGCGGTTTGGAGTTGTGCGCCGCGGAGAAGCCGTGGACGGCGGCCGATGCCGAGTTGTGGTGGCAGCAATATCAGCCGACCCTGGCGGCCGATCCTCAAACCACGGCGACGCAGGTGCTGGCCCGGCATCACGGTGGGCTACTCGGAGGCGAAGCAGACAAAGTAAGTCGGTCGCTCACCAGCGGCGGGGCATCCGCAGAGCAAAACGCACCAGTTCGACGTCGTTTCTCAGTTTCAGCTTTTCCAAGACGCGGGCGCGATGCTTGGCCGTGGTCTGCACGCTGATGCCCAGGGCCGTGGCGATTTGCTTTTGCGACATCCCGGCGACGATCATGTCCATCACCTCGCCTTGCGCGGCGTCAGCTTGTCGCGATCCAAGCGGCCATGGAGCACCGGGGCGACGATGATCGAGATGCGCATCATGAGATCGGCGTCCTGGTCGTCGTAGTCTTCTGCGGCATCGCCCAGGTGAATCAGTCCGAGCGGCGCACCGGCGTGCATGATGGGCGCGACCAGCGAGCGACGCGGCATGCGCCGCAACCGAGCTTGATGGGCTCGTTCGAGACGACGACGTTTCCGGATCGGAACGCCTTCTTCCACAAGGGGCAACAGTCCGTCGGCGGACACTGCGAGGATCTGACGCCCACTTCGCTGATGTAGAGGCCGACCAGGGCTTCGTTGTCCCCCACGCGGAGAAACAACCCGGCGGGACACTTGAACGATTCCATCACGATTCTGAGGACGGTCGGGTACATCTGGGCGTCGGGCAGGCCCTCGAGCGTTTCCAGGATGCGCGACACGCTCTCGGTCAGCCGCTCGAGGTGGCGCAGCCGCCGTGCGGATTGTTGCTCCGCGACCTTGCGGGACGTGATGTCCTGGATCTGGGCGACCGCGTAGCAAGGTTGGCCGCCTTGGTCTCGTACGAGCGACCCGCTGAGTTGAATCCAGACGACCTGTCCCTGTTTGTGAAAATAGCGCTTCTCGAAGTGGTAATGGTCGATCTCGCCGCGGAACAATTGTGCCGCCAGGTCCAGATCCGCTTGCAGATCGTCGGGATGCGTCAGGCTTTGAAAATCGGTGGCTTGCAGTTCCTCTTTGCTGTAGCCGACGATCTGGCACAGCGAGCGGTTGACTCGCAAAAACCGACCGTCGACCGTCACCAGTGCCATGCCGGTTGCCGCATGCTCGAACGCGCTGCGAAAGGGTGTCGCGTCCGGCCCGAACATTGCTTCGGACGTCGCGCGTTGGCCATCCAACGGCGAGGCCGACGCATGGGTTCGGGAGCGCAGACCGGTGTGGCATGACGCAGGCGGGGCTGGAGCGGGGAGTGCCTGACAAGCGGGCATTCTAATGGCTCCGAAAGGCGCTGCAAACAGAAAGTTGCCGGCGAGTTTCCCGCGTGGCGCTTGGACCGGGGGGGCGCCATAAAAGAGCCCGCTCGGCGGGGCAGCGAACGAGCGGGCTGCTGGAGCTGAGGCCTGAGAAGGCCGCCAGGTTCCTGCGACTTTATCGTCACGCGAATGCTCTACGCGGCGTGTGAAAATTTCACCCAGAGCCTTCAATTTGGCGAAAATTTGGCCGCACGCAGTTGTGCCAACTTGTCCCAAACAATGTCGGAGAGAACGCACACTTTCAGGAAACCCGTACAACCCGCCTCATGCAATTCTGATGAAGTCGCAGTAAATTAAATGACGGCAGTAACTTTGGACAACCGTGCCGTCGGGAGCCCGTCAACGTGCGTGCAGTCGAGGCGACAGAAGTGCGGCTGGCGCGATGGCAAATCATCACCGTGGGGCTGATGGTGGTGGGCTATTCGGGCTGCTATCTGTGCCGTTCGAACTTCTCGGTCACGCTGACTTCGATCGCCGACGAGCTGGTGGCCGATGGCTATTCTCCGAGGTGGCCCGCATCCGCTTGGGACAGGTGGCGACGTTGGGCGTGCTGGCATACACGATCGGCAAATTCACGACCGGCACGATCGCCGACTTTCTGGGCGGCCGCCGCAACATGCTCCTGGGCATGTTCGGCAGCGTGCTGTTTACGGCGTTATTCGCCACGGCGGGCGGTTTGCCGCTGTTCACACTGGCCTGGATTGGCAATCGGGCGGTCCAATCTGTGTGCTGGACCGGCATGGTCAAGATCACGGGACGCTGGTTTTCGTACTCCGCCTATGGCGCCGCCATGGGCGTGATCAGCCTCAGCTACCTGTTTGGCGATGCGGCCGCGCGGTGGTTTATGGGGCTGCTGCTGGAAGCGGGACTGAGCTGGCGCGAGGTGTTTTGGGCGGCCGGCGGAGTGCTGCTCGCGCTGTCGGTGCTGAATTGGCTGTGGCTCAAGGAGAGCCCCCGCGCAATCGGCCACGACGAGCCTGCGGCGAATCCGCTGAACGTGTACGAACGCGACGACTCCGGCCGCAACCGCAGCGGCGACGACGTTCTGGCCAGCTTGAGGAGCCTGCTGGTGCCACTGGTGACGAGCCCCGAGTTTATCGTCGTGTGTCTGTTGTCTCTGGGATTGACCTTGCTGCGCAAGACGTTCAACCTGTGGACGCCAGCGTATTTTTCGGACGTGATGGGGCTGTCGCGATCGCAGGCGGCCGCGCAAAGCGCGTGGTTTCCGCTGTTGGGCGGAGCCAGCGTGTTAATGGCCGGTTGGCTGGGCGATCGGCTGGGGCCCGCGGGCCGGGCCGGCATTATCCTTGCCGGATGCGCGTTGGCGGCCGGCGTGATGTGGGGTCTCGGTTCGCTGGAGTTCTCCGCCGGCAGTTTGGCGCCGGTCGTGCTGGTGGCGCTGATAGGATTCCTGATGCTGGGACCTTATTCCTACCTGGCCGGCGCCATTTCGCTCGATCTGGGGGGCAAGCAGGGGGGTGCCACGGCCTGTGGCATTATCGACGGCGTTGGGTATCTTGGAGCCATGCTGGCCGGCGATTCGGTGGCCCGGTTCAGCGTGGCGTTCGGCTGGAATGGAGCGTTCCGGGCGCTGGCGGGCGTGGCCGTCTTGACGGCCCTGGCCGCCGCGGTGTTTGTTGTCATTCAACGCCGAAAGGCTCACGCATGATCATTGTCGACGAAGTCTGCGAATTGTTTGCCACCAAGGGACACGCCGCCTACGTGGGCGAGCCGGTCTAGCAATTGGAGCACGCGCTGCAGGCCGCCTATCACGCCGAGCAGTCGAGCGCCGGCGACGCGCTGGTGGTGGCCGCGCTGTTGCATGACATCGGCCACTTGTTGCACAAATTGCCCGAGGACGCCGCCGACCAGGGGATCGACACGCGCCATGAGCAGATCGGACACGCCTGGCTCAAACGCTACTGTGACGAGGAGGTGACCGAGCCGATTCGCCTGCACGTGCCGGCCAAGCGCTATCTGTGCGCCGACCGACGCCGAGTATCTGGGGCGGCTTTCGCCGGCGTCGACCCAAAGCTTGCGGCTGCAAGGCGGGTCTTTCTCGCAGGCCGAAATTGACGAGTTCGAAAGCAACCCGCACTTCCGCCAGGCGGTGGAACTGCGCCGCTGGGACGACCTGGCCAAGGTGCCGGGGATGGATGTGCCGCCATTGGATCACTACCGCGCACGGCTGGCGCGGGTCATGCGCGAGGCTTGAGACGATCGCGCGCGAGCCTCGTAGGTCACGCCCTCCGTGTGTGACATTGGTTCCGACGAACCGGCACGCGGCAGCGAATTGTCAGGCACGGGGTGCCTGGCCAACTCGATCGAGCACGTTAGAGTCCCAACAGGTCCGGCAAGTCGGCTACGGTGTTGATCAGATGCGTGTGGGGGTGCGGCCGCAGTTGTTCGGCCGTGTGGGAGCCGCCGGTGACGCCGATCACCATGCCGCAACCGGCGGCCGTTCCCTCGGCCAGGTCGGATGGCGTGTCGCCCACTTTGGCCACGGCGCCGCGTCGGCGACGCCCACGTCGCGCATTGCTTTGCGCACCATGTCTGGATGCGGGCGGCCATGGGCGACTTCGTCGCTGGTGACGGTCGCGTCGAGCAACTCCGCGTCGTTCCAACCCAGCGCTTGAGCACGACGTCGACGATGTCGCGGGTGAACCCGGTGTCGAGGGCCACCTTGATCCCCGCCGCGCGCAGCCGCGGAAAGTCTGGCCGGCGCCGGCAATTTCGTGCACCGAGGGGTCGGTCTGGTAGAAGCGGATCATGCGGCTGACGAAGTCGTCGTGAATGGCGTCGAGGCGCTCGAGCAGGTCCGCCCGCTCGTAATGATCGAGTAATTGTCGCAAGGCCAGCGGCTTGGGAATGCCCATCACCAGGTTCACCGCTTCGCGAGTGGCGGAGACGCCGACCGCGTCGAGGCGGCCCGCAGGCAGCGGTTCACGCCGTCGTCGTCGTTGATCGTCGTGCCGGCCATGTCGAACACTACCAGGTGGATGCTCATCGTTACTCCTCGAGGTTGCGGACCACTTCGTCGGCCAGCCCGAAGGACAGCGTCATGCCGGCCCCGCCCACGCAGGTGACGACGGAGCGCCGGGGGGGCCGGCCCGGAAGTCATTGTCGCGCGGATGCTTGGCATAGACGCCGTGCCAGCGGGCCGCGATCTGCAAATCGGGTACGTCCAGAACGGTGCCAGGTAATCGAGAATCAGTCGATCGATCTCGGGCTTGTCGAACGGCTCGATCATGTCGCCGTATTCGTGCGAATCGCCCAGAATCAAATCGCCGGCACCGTTTTGCGAGGCCATCACGTGGGTGCCGTAGCGGTCGTACTCGGGCGTGTCGCGAGCCACGCGCTATTGACCGCCGACAAGGGTGGGGCAGTCTTGAAAGTTTTTGTAGTGCCGCAGCGTCACCCCGCCGGCGAGCATCGGCCCCAAGCGAAGCCGGCCGGCGTAACTCTCGGACCGCATCATCTGCAGCTTGCAACGCAGCAGGCCGGCGGCGGCGAACGCCTCGGGATAAAGCGTCTGGAAGTCGTCGCCGGAGCACACCACCAGCCGTTGGGCCTGCCAGGTCCGGCCGCCGCCGGTGACGTACGGGCGCTCGAAGCCGGTCACCGCGGTGCCGAACTCGAAGTGCACGCCGAACTCGCGGGCAAGCCATTCGGGCAGGCTGCCGATCACCTGCCGAGGGTCGACACAAATCTCGCTGGCGCTCCACAAGCCGGCCAGCAGCCCGGTTGTCTTGACCAGCGGCGAACGCTCGGCGACTTGTCCGGCGGTGAGCAATTCACAGTCGGTGCCTTGGGCGTGAGCTTCGGCGGCGAACTCGGCGAGCACCTGCGCTTCGTCCTCGTGATAGGCCAGGTGCAGCGATCCGACCGGATCGTGCCACAAGCCGGCAGCCGTGAGCACCTGTAACCAGAACTCGCGGCTGCGGAGCGCCATGTCGCGCGGCGGGCCGGCCGGCTGGCCAATGGGCCACAACATGCCGAAATTGCGGACCGAGGCGCCCACGGCCCGCTCGTTGCGCTCGAAGACGATGACGCGTCGCCCGCGGCGGGCCAGTTGAAAGGCGTGGGCCAGGCCCAACACGCCGGCTCCGACTACGGCGTCGTCGTAGGATGACGTCATGGCAAAGGGATGCGGGGGTTGTGGTCTGCTAAACCGCTAGCGGTGGGACGTTGGGGTGGTGGTTTATTGCCGCTCCATGACCAACGGCGTGTGCCACAGGTGGACGATGTGCACGCGGGTCGGGCCTTGCACTTCGATGGTCTTCTCGGCCCTGACGCCCTGGATATGGGAATCGTGCGAAACGATGCGCGAGCCGGCCTTGAGCTTTTGCAATTGCGGGATGAGCCGCTGGTTGATCTCCGGCAACAGGTAGAGCATCACCACGCTGGCGCCGCTCAAGTCTTGCTTGAAAATATCTTTTTCGACGACGTTGGCCAACCGGCCGACGTCGTTTTTGCGGATGTTTTCCTGCGTTTCGCGAACCCGCACCGGATTGACGTCGAAGCCGGTCGCCTGGGCACCCATCTTGGCAGCCGACACGACCATGATGCCGTCGCCGCAACCGAGATCGTAGACGCTGTCTTTGGGCCCGACTTCGGCGAGTTTGAGCATCGCATCGACGACCACCTGCGGCGTGGCGACGAACACGACGTCGGGTTGCCTCGCCTGGGTGCCTTTTCGCCGGCGGCATTCTGAGCCCAGGCTGGCCAGGACAAGGTCAGGCCGGCGGCCAAAGCCAGCGCGGCCGGTAACAATCGCTTCTTCATGTGAAGTTTCCCTCAGCCGTTCGAGTAGCTTGAGCGAAACCCCCTGTCCGCGATTCGTACCACGCATGCTTCGTGCGGGGCAGCGTAGGCGATGCTTTGTTTCGCGCGGGCCGACGCCCGCAGCCTTCACTATAGCGTAGACCCGGAACCCGCGGCGCGATAAACGGCTAAAATCGGCGGCGGTACGCCGCCACGGGTTGTCAGCCACCCAGCCGGGTCATTCTCGTTCCAGGACGAGCGGGGTTTGCCAGAGATAGATGGTGTGGGTGGCGCGTTGGGCCGAGCACTTCGACGACTCGCTCGGGTTTGACTCCTTCCATGGCGAAATCGTGGGAGACGATGCGCGAGCCGGACTTGAGCTTCTGCAATTGGGGGATCAGCTTCTCGTTGAGCGACGGCAGCAGGTAGAGCGTCACGACGCTGGCGCCACCTAGGTCTTGCGTGAAGATGTCCTTTTCGACCACTTTGGCCAGCTCGCCGACGTCGCTCTTGCGGATGTTCTCCTGCGTTTCGCGAATCCGCGCCGGGTCGATGTCGAAGCCGATGGCCCGGCCGCCAAGAAGGGCGCCCGGGCCATCGGCTTCGACATCGACCCGGCGCAGGATTCGCGAAACGCAGGAGAACATCCGCAAGAGCGACGTCGGCGAGCTGGCCAAAGTGGTCGAAAAGGACATCTTCACGCAAGACCTAGGTGGCGCCAGCGTCGTGACGCTCTACCTGCTGCCGTCGCTCAACGAGAAGCTGATCCCCCAATTGCAGAAGCTCAAGTCCGGCTCGCGCATCGTCTCCCACGATTTCGCCATGGAAGGAGTCAAACCCGAGCGAGTCGTCGAAGTGCTCGGCCCAACGCGCACCCACACCATCTATCTCTGGCAAACCCCGCTCGTCCTGGAACGAGAATGACCCGGCTGGGTGGCTGACAACCCGTGGCGGCGTACCGCCGCTGATTTTGGCCGTTTATCGCGCCGCGGGTTCCGGGTCTACGCTATAGTGAAGGCTGCGGGCGTCGGCCCGCGCAAAACAAAGCATCGCCTACGCTGCCCCGCACCAAGCATGCGTGGTACGAATCGCGGACAGGGGGTTTCGCTCAAGCTACTCGAACGGCTGAGGGAAACTTCACATGAAGAAGCGATTGTTACCGGCCGCGCTGGCTTTGGCCGCCGGCCTGACCTTGTCCTGGCCAGCCTGGGCTCAGAATGCCGCCGGCGAAAAGGCACCCCAGGCGAGGCAACCCGACGTCGTGTTCGTCGCCACGCCGCAGGTGGTCGTCGATGCGATGCTCAAACTCGCCGAAGTCGGGCCCAAAGACAGCGTCTACGATCTCGGTTGCGGCGACGGCATCATGGTCGTGTCGGCTGCCAAGATGGGTGCCCAGGCGACCGGCTTCGACGTCAATCCGGTGCGGGTTCGCGAAACGCAGGAAAACATCCGCAAAAACGACGTCGGCCGGTTGGCCAACGTCGTCGAAAAAGATATTTTCAAGCAAGACTTGAGCGGCGCCAGCGTGGTGATGCTCTACCTGTTGCCGGAGATCAACCAGCGGCTCATCCCGCAATTGCAAAAGCTCAAGGCCGGCTCGCGCATCGTTTCGCACGATTCCCATATCCAGGGCGTCAGGGCCGAGAAGACCATCGAAGTGCAAGGCCCGACCCGCGTGCACATCGTCCACCTGTGGCGCACGCCGTTGGTCATGGAGCGGCAATAAACCACCACCCCAACGTCCCACCGCTAGCGGTTTAGCAGACCACAACCCCCGCATCCCTTTGCCATGACGTCATCCTACGACGACGCCGTAGTCGGAGCCGGCGTGTTGGGCCTGGCCCACGCCTTTCAACTGGCCCGCCGCGGGCGACGCGTCATCGTCTTCGAGCGCAACGAGCGGGCCGTGGGCGCCTCGGTCCGCAATTTCGGCATGTTGTGGCCCATTGGCCAGCCGGCCGGCCCGCCGCGCAACATGGCGATCCGCAGCCGCGAGTTCTGGTTACAGGTGCTCACGGCTGCCGGCTTGTGGCACGATCCGGTCGGATCGCTGCACCTGGCCTATCACGAGGACGAAGCGCAGGTGCTCGCCGAGTTCGCCGCCGAAGCTCACGCCCAAGGCACCGACTGTGAATTGCTCACCGCCGGACAAGTCGCCGAGCGTTCGCCGCTGGTCAAGACAACTGGGCTGCTGGCCGGCTTGTGGAGCGCCAGCGAGATTTGTGTCGACCCTCGGCAGGTGATCGGCAGCCTGCCCGAATGGCTTGCCCGCGAGTTCGGCGTGCACTTCGAGTTCGGCACCGCGGTGACCGGCTTCGAGCCCGTACGTCACCGGCGGCGGCCGGACCTGGCAGGCCCAACGGCTGGTGGTGTGCTCCGGCGACGACTTCCAGACGCTTTATCCCGAGGCGTTCGCCGCCGCCGGCCTGCTGCGTTGCAAGCTGCAGATGATGCGGTCCGAGAGTTACGCCGGCCGGCTTCGCTTGGGGCCCATGCTGGCCGGCGGGCTGACGCTGCGGCACTACAAGAATTTTCAAGACTGCCCCACCCTGTCGGCGGTCAAACAGCGCGTGGCTCGCGACACGCCCGAGTACGACCGCTACGGCATCCACGTGATGGCCTCGCAAAACGGCGCCGGCGAGTTGATCCTGGGCGATTCGCACGAATACGGCGACATGATCGAGCCGTTCGACAAGCCCGAGATCGATCGACTGATTCTCGATTACCTGCGCACGTTTCTGAACGTACCCGATTTGCAGATCGCGGCCCGCTGGCACGGCGTCTATGCCAAGCATCCGCGCGACAATTACTTCCGGGCCCGGCCCGCCCCGGGCGCCACCGTCGTCACCTGCGTGGGCGGGGCCGGCATGACGCTGTCCTTCGGGCTGGCCGACGAAGTGGTCCGCAACCTCGAGGAGTAACGATGAGCATCCACCTGGTAGTGTTCGACATGGCCGGCACGACGATCAACGACGACGACGGCGTGAACCGTTGCCTGCGGGCCGCCCTCGACGCGGTCGGCGTCTCCGCCACCCGCGAAGCGGTGAATCTGGTGATGGGAATTCCCAAGCCGCTGGCCTTGCGACAATTGCTCGAGCGCTACGAGCGGGCGGACCTGCTCGAGCGCCTCGACGCCATTCACGACGACTTCGTCAGCCGCATGATCCGCTTCTACCAGACCGACCCCTCGGTGCACGAAATTGCCGGCGCCGGCCAGACCTTCCGGCGGCTGCACGCGGCGGGGATCAAGGTGGCCCTCGACACCGGGTTCACCCGCGACATCGTCGACGTCGTGCTCAAGCGCTTGGGTTGGAACGACGCGGAGTTGCTCGACGCGACCGTCACCAGCGACGAAGTCGCCCATGGCCGCCCGCATCCAGACATGGTGCGCAAAGCGATGCGCGACGTGGGCGTCGCCGACGCGGGCGCCGTGGCCAAAGTGGGCGACACGCCGTCCGATCTGGCCGAGGGAACGGCCGCCGGTTGCGGCATGGTGATCGGCGTCACCGGCGGCTCCCACACGGCCGAACAACTGCGGCCGCACCCCCACACGCATCTGATCAACACCGTAGCCGACTTGCCGGACCTGTTGGGACTCTAACGTGCTCGATCGAGTTGGCCAGGCACCCCGTGCCTGACAATTCGCTGCCGCGTGCCGGTTCGTCGGAACCAATGTCACACACGGAGGGCGTGACCTACGAGGCTCGCGCCGATCGTCTCAAGCCTCGCGCATGACCCGCGCAGCCGCGCGCGGTAGTGATCCAATGGCGGCACATCCATCCCCGGCACCTTGGCCAGGTCGTCCCAGCGGCGCAGTTCCACCGCCTGGCGGAAGTGCGGGTTGCTTTCGAACTCGTCAATTTCGGCCTGCGAGAAAGACCCGCCTTGCAGCCGCAAGCTTTGGGTCGACGCCGGCGAAAGCCGCCCCAGATACTCGGCGTCGGTGGCGCACAGATAGCGCTTGGCCGGCACGTGCAGGCGAATCGGCTCGGTCACCTCCTCGTCACAGTAGCGTTTGAGCCAGGCGTGTCCGATCTGCTCATGGCGCGTGTCGATCCCCTGGTCGGCGGCGTCCTCGGGCAATTTGTGCAACAAGTGGCCGATGTCATGCAACAGCGCGGCCACCACCAGCGCGTCGCCGGCGCTCGACTGCTCGGCGTGATAGGCGGCCTGCAGCGCGTGCTCCAATTGGGAGACCGGCTCGCCCACGTAGGCGGCGTGTCCCTTGGTGGCAAACAATTCGCAGACTTCGTCGACAATGATCATGCGTGAGCCTTTCGGCGTTGAATGCCAACAAACACCGCGGCGGCCAGGGCCGTCAAGACGGCCACGCCCGCCACGCCCGGAACGCTCCATTCCAGCCGAACGCCACGCTGAACCGGGCCACCGAATCGCCGGCCAGCATGGCTCCAAGATACCCAACGCCGTCGATAATGCCACAGGCCGTGGCACCCCCCTGCTTGCCCCCCAGATCGAGCGAAATGGCGCCGGCCAGGTAGGAATAAGGTCCCAGCATCAGGAATCCTATCAGCGCCACCAGCACGACCGGCGCCAAACTGCCGGCGGAGAACTCCAGCGAACCGAGACCCCACATCACGCCGGCCGCCAACGCGCATCCGGCAAGGATAATGCCGGCCCGGCCCGCGGGCCCCAGCCGATCGCCCAGCCAACCGGCCATTAACACGCTGGCTCCGCCCAACAGCGGAAACCACGCGCTTTGCGCGGCCGCCTGCGATCGCGACAGCCCCATCACGTCCGAAAAATACGCTGGCGTCCACAGGTTGAACGTCTCGCGCAGCAAGGTCAAACCCAGAGACAACAGACACACGACGATAAACTCGGGGCTCGTCACCAGTGGCACCAGCAGGCTCCTCAAGCTGGCCGGAATGTCGTCGCCGGTGCGGTTGCGGCCGTGGTCGTCGCGTTCGTAGACGTTCAGAGGATTCGCCGCAGGCTCGTCGTGGCCGATCGCGCGGGGGCTCTCCTTGAGCCACAGCCAATTCAGCACCGACAGCGCGAGCAGCACTCCGCCGGCCGCCCAAAACACCTCGCGCCAGCTCAGTCCCGCTTCCAGCAGCAGCCCCATAAACCACCGCGCGGCCGCATCGCCAAACAGGTAGCTGAGGCTGATCACGCCCATGGCGGCGCCATAGGCGGAGTACGAAAACCAGCGTCCCGTGATCTTGACCATGCCGGTCCAGCACACAGATTGGACCGCCCGATTGCCAATCCAGGCCAGTGTGAACAGCGGCAAACCGCCCGCCGTGGCGAATAACGCCGTAAACAGCACGCTGCCGAACATGCCCAGGAGCATGTTGCGGCGGCCGCCCAGAAAGTCGGCGATCGTGCCGGTCGTGAATTTGCCGATCGTGTATGCCAGCACGCCCAACGTCGCCACCTGTCCCAAGCGGATGCGGGCCACCTCGGGAGAATAGCCATCGGCCACCAGCTCGTCGGCGATCGAAGTCAGCGTGACCGAGAAGTTCGAACGGCACAGATAGCAGCCCGAATAGCCCACCACCATCAGCCCCACGGTGATGATTTGCCATCGCGCCAGCCGCACTTCTGTCGCCTCGACTGCACGCACGTTGACGGGCTCCCGACGGCACGGTTGTCCAAAGTTACTGCCGTCATTTAATTTACTGCGACTTCATCAGAATTGCATGAGGCGGGTTGTACGGGTTTCCTGAAAGTGTGCGTTCTCTCCGACATTGTTTGGGACAAGTTGGCACAACTGCGTGCGGCCAAATTTTCGCCAAATTGAAGGCTCTGGGTGAAATTTTCACACGCCGCGTAGAGCATTCGCGTGACGATAAAGTCGCAGGAACCTGGCGGCCTTCTCAGGCCTCAGCTCCAGCAGCCCGCTCGTTCGCTGCCCCGCCGAGCGGGCTCTTTTATGCGCCCCCCCCGGTCCAAGCGCCACGCGGGAAACTCGCCGGCAACTTTCTGTTTGCAGCGCCTTTCGGAGCCATTAGAATGCCCGCTTGTCAGGCACTCCCCGCTCCAGCCCCGCCTGCGTCATGCCACACCGGTCTGCGCTCCCGAACCGATGCGTCGGCCTCGCCGTTGGATGGCCAACGCGCGACGTCCGAAGCAATGTTCGGGCCGGACGCGACACCCTTTCGCAGCGCGTTCGAGCATGCGGCAACCGGCATGGCACTGGTGACGGTCGACGGTCGGTTTTTGCGAGTCAACCGCTCGCTGTGCCAGATCGTCGGCTACAGCAAAGAGGAACTGCAAGCCACCGATTTTCAAAGCCTGACGCATCCCGACGATCTGCAAGCGGATCTGGACCTGGCGGCACAATTGTTCCGCGGCGAGATCGACCATTACCACTTCGAGAAGCGCGATTTTCACAAACAGGGACAGGTCGTCTGGATTCAACTCAGCGGGTCGCTCGTACGAGACCAAGGCGGCCAACCTTGCTACGCGGTCGCCCAGATCCAGGACATCACGTCCCGCAAGGTCGCGGAGCAACAATCCGCACGGCGGCTGCGCCACCTCGAGCGGCTGACTGAGAGCGTGTCGCGCATCCTGGAAACGCTCGAGAGCCTGCCCGACGCCCAGATGTACCCGACCGTCCTCAGAATCGTGATGGAATCGTTCAAGAGTCCCGCCGGGTTGTTTCTCCGCGTGGGGGACAACGAAGCCCTGGTCGGCCTCTACATCAGCGAAGTGGGCGTCAGATCCTCGCAGTGTCCGCCGACGGACTGTTGCCCCTTGTGGAAGAAGGCGTTCCGATCCGGAAACGTCGTCGTCTCGAACGAGCCCATCAAGCTCGGTTGCGGGCGCACGCCGCGTCGCTCGCTGGTCGCGCCCATCATGCACGCCGGTGCGCCGCTCGGACTGATTCACCTGGGCGATGCCGCAGAAGACTACGACGACCAGGACGCCGATCTCATGATGCGCATCTCGATCATCGTCGCCCCGGTGCTCCATGGCCGCTTGGAGCGCGACAAGCTGACGCCGCGCGAAGGCGAGGTGATGGACATGATCGTCGCCGGGATGTCGCAAAAGCAAATCGCCACGGCCCTGGGCATCAGCGTGCAGACCACGGCCAAGCATCGCGCCCGCGTCTTGGAAAAGCTGAAACTGAGAAACGACGTCGAACTGGTGCGTTTTGCTCTGCGGATGCGCCCGCCGCTGGTGAGCGACCGACTTACTTTGTCTGCTTCGCCTCCGAGTAGCCCACCGTGATGCCGGGCGCCAGCACCTGCGTCGCCGTGGTTTGAGGATCGGCCGCCAGGGTCGGCTGATATTGCTGCCACCACAACTCGGCATCGGCCGCCGTCCACGGCTTCTCCGCGGCGCACAACTCCAAACCGCGGGCCATCTCGGCCGCGGTCTGCGGTCGATCGGCCGGACGCTTTTCCAGGCACGCCAGCAGCAACCGCTCCAGCTCGCGCGACATCGGCCGGGCCAGTCGCTTGCTGGGAGCGATCGGACGCGACTCGACGTGCGCCCGCATGATCTCCATCACGCTGCCCGAATCGAACACCGGCCGGCCGGTCAGCAGGAAATAGCCCACGGCCCCCAGCGCAGTACAAATCGCCCCGGGCGTCGCAGCCTTCGGCATCCTGGATCGTCTCGGGAGCCATGTACAAGGGGGTGCCGGTGATCGAGTCGGCCGCGGTCAAGGTTTGCATTTTGCGCGAATCGATCGCCTTGACCAGGCCGAAGTCGAGCAGCTTGACAAAGTCGCACACGCCGCCCCGCCGGGTGAGCATGATGTTGGCCGGCTTGATATCGCGGTGGATCAGTCCCGCGGTGTGCGCCTCGATGAGCGACCCGCACACTTGCAGCAAGATGGGGATCACGCGGCCGTCGGGCTGCGGACCAAACCGCTGCACCAGCACGTCGAGCGAAAAGCCGTCGAGAAACTCCATGGCGTAGTAGAACACCCCCTCGTCGGTTCGTCCGTAGTCGTAGATCGTGATCGTGTTGGGATGGTTTAACTGGCTGGTCAACTGCACTTCGCGCTCGAAACGGGCCACCGAGACGTCGGTCGTCTTGGCCGGCTCCAGCAGCTTGACGGCCGTCGGCCGCCGCAGCATGGCGTGCCGGGCTCGATAGACGCTCCCCATTCCGCCTTCGCCGATCTTCTCTTCCAACGCGTATTGCCCGAGCTGTCCGGCCGCGACCACGGCCTGTTGCATTCGCCGCTCGAACCGCCGGGCCAACAGTGCCATGCCCAACAGCAGCGCCGCCGCCAGCGCCAGCAAGCCGAACAGCGTCCAAAAGAAGCCCCGCAACACGAACATCGGGTGAAAGGCCTCGGCCTTGTCCATCTCGGTGGCGATGCCCAGGTCGTATTCCGGCAGCCAGGCCCAGGCGCCGACGGTGTCCACGCCCCGATAGTCGCGGTAGCCGGTCACGTTCACGCCCGGATCGTCGTGCGGCGGCTTGTCTCGGATAGCCCCCTCGGCCATGGCCGTGAGCGGCTGCTCCTGCCGCGGCTTCTCGGGACGCAGCCCGGTGGTCATGTCCACCCCGGGGTTGCGCAGCTCGACTTTGAGTACGCTGCGCGAGTCGCGTTGATCGGTCATCAGCGCGATCTTGCGGAGCTGATCTTCGAAGCGACTCTGGGAAAGAAAGAAGCCCCGTTCGTCGAAGGCATAGGTTTCGCCCGTCGTGCCCGGCTGCGCCACGGTCAGGATGTCGGTAAACTCTTTGCTCGGATCGATGCGCAAGGCGATCACCGCCATCGGTTTGCCGTCGTCACCCAACACCGGCGCCGCGACGAACATCACCGGGATGCCCGTGATCATTTCGCCCTGCTCGTTGGGCATGGGAATCCGCGATGGAAACGGATGCGAGACGCTGGCCTTGCCGGACAGGACGTCGGTGATGAACTTTTGTTGGCCGGCGATCACCGTGTCCAGTCCGACCAGCGCGACCTGTTCGGCGGCCAGGATCCTGCCCTGGGTGTTGAACAGCACAAACCCGTTGTAGGCCTGGCGGTCGATCCAGGGTTTGAGCTCGGCGATGATTTCCTGCTGGACGGGCGAACCCAGCAGCGCCGCCGTAGTCGTGTTCCCGTCCGCGGCAAACTCGACCAACTGCTGGACGTCGTGCCGCACCTCCGCGTCGTTGGCGATGATCGTGGCGTTGTCCTGCTGCAGCCGCATCCACAGCCGCAGTGCCTCGATGTCGGCTCGCAACAGCGTGGTCAGTTCGCTCTCGGTCTGGTCCTGAATCGCCGATTCGATGTGCGAGCGCACCCAGGTGCCGGCAAACACCAGCGCCGCCAGGGCCAGCACAGGCGCCACCCACAACAGCCGCCGCATCCGCCCGCGGGCTCCCGAAAGTCCCACTCGGCGGCCCAGACGCGAGCGAATTCCGAAGAACGACGTGCGCGATTTGGCGTTTCCTGGTCCCACCAACGGATACTCACGAAGTGGCCGAGATGGCAGGCGGCCACGCGCCGGTGGCCCGACTCCCCCCTAACAACCTAACCCGCTCCACAGCCCTTCACAAGTCACCCGGCGAGCCGGCCGTCGATGCTATCCACCCCCGGCGACGAAAAATCCTCGGGTCGTGCCGATTAAACGCTCAGCAACGAGCCCGAGGATATCCTCTCGCGGTGTTCCTGAAAGTGGAAAACACACCAGCGTGAGTCGATCAGGCATAGCCGCTATCACGCTCGTATTGCGAAAGTTGCTTGCTGATCGCGTCCTTGGCCTTGCCATATTTCTTCTGAACGAGCCCGACGAACTGGTCGCGATTGCCTTCGGCTTGCTTCAGCTCGTCGTCGGTCAGATCGCCCCAGGCTTCCTTGAGCTTGCCCTTGAGTTGGTTCCAATTGCCCTTCACAGTTTCGCGGTTCATGATCAAAACTCCTAGTGGATACAAGGGGACAAAAAACCGGCCTACCGACCAGACCTCCGGTCCGATCGGTCAGCCGGCCACGAAGGACCCAGCAAGTGGGCCGATCTCATTGGTTCTCTTGCGCGGGGCCGAGTGATCCTCGGCTCCGGTGCGCTTCTCGAACTGGCGATACTGCTTGTCGATTTTGGCCGACCAGTTCGGATCGGCGAAGTCGGGCCAGTCGCCTTTGTTGAAGCCCGGCGCGGCGGCAATCTTTTCCGCCGGCATGTCGAGCACGAAAAACATCTCGTCCTGACCGTGGTCAAACGCCAGCTTGTCGAACGGCACTGCCAGCAGCTTGTCGCCGAAGCCCAGCACTCCACCCACGGACATCGCCGCGTACGAAACCTTGCCGTTGCGAACGTCGACGACCAGATCGTCGATCTGGCCCAAGGCTTCGCCCTGCTTATTGCGGACGTTCATGCCGATTAACTTGCTCGCGCGAAACGTCGTGGCCGCCAGCACTTTCTGCGTCGCGGCCGCCTCGGTCTGCTCGCGCCCGGCCGTGGCCCGATTCGCGGGCTCGGCGCTGTATGCCGGCGCGGCTGCGCTCACCAACAGCGCACACGCCATCGCCAGCCATCGTCGGTTGCGTCTCATCGCTCTCTCTCCTGTCACGGTAACTCAAAAAATGACAGAAATTCCGGCCCTCGCCGATCCTTCTGTCCGCGGTCGTCCGGCGACACTGCCAGCCGTCATTCGGACGGGTGACCGCATCTGCAAGACGTCTCCGTGCACGGCCCATGCCAGACGCGGTTAATCGAGCCCGCGTTGACGCGAGCATCGTATCCGCCGGTACTTTAGCGCCTGCGCAGGCGCGGCAACGATCCCCGCCGTCGGCAAAAGAATGATCGATGCCCGACCAGCGCGACCAACGCGTTTCCAGCAACAACGACAACGGCACAGCGTGCCGCCAGAAAGGTCCGGGCATCGACGACGCGCCGGTGAATGTTTGCGCGTTAGCCGCGCCGCTACGGCGCCGCCGGCACCGGAGGCGCCGTCTTGCCACTCGGCTGGATCGACTCGTCGTCGCTGACGACGTACATCAACATCGCCGCCAGCACCAGTACCACGACCACCCACGTCCGCCAATCCTTGTGCAGACCTCGCTTCTTACGGGACGAGTGGCCGTGACCGTGATGATCGTGGCCATGATGTTCGTGCTTGTGGTCGTGCTGGGTCATGATTGCCGTGGTACAGAAAGGAAGGATGTTTCAACGCGCCAGGGGGCAACCTCAGTGTATCTCGACAGCTGACGGGACGGGACCCCAATCGGCCACGTCCCCGTTGCCCGGCGGCCCGCAATAACATAGCTTGCGATTGCACGCTTGTAGCCCGGCCGTGCCCGTTCTAGGATCAATCGGCAGCAGCCGGCCCTCGGGAAATATCGACGTGCTCCAGTCTCCACCCAGCGACGGTACCGACCAGCGGCTCGACGTGGCGATCGTCGGCGCGGGCGTGGCCGGCTTGACCGCGGCCCGCAACCTCGCCGAGCGCGGCGTGAGCTGCGTCGTGCTTGAAGCCCGCGACCGCGTGGGGGGCCGTACGCTGAGCGAGCCGCTCGGCGGGGCGACCATCGACCTGGGCGGGCAGTGGATCGGCCCACGTCAGCAGAGGCTGGCGGCGCTGGCCGCCGAGTTGGGGATCGAAACCTTTCCGCAGTATCACACCGGCACCAAACTGTTGAGCTGGAACGGCCGGCTCAGCCGCTACCAGGGAGACCTGCCGAGGCTGTCCCTCTGGGCCCAGTTCGAGCTGTTGCTGACCGACCGCCGCTGGAAAAAGTTTACCCGGGAGATTCCCCCCGAGGCCCCCTGGCAAGCACCGCGGGCAGCCGAGTGGGACGGCATGACCCTCGAAACCTGGAAGAACCGCCACGTCCGCTCGGCCGGAGCCCGGCTGTTTATCGACATCGTCACCCGGGCCGTGCTGACCAGCGAGCCGCGCGACGTGTCATTCTTGTACTTCTTGAGCTACCTCCGCTGGGGCGAAGGTCTGGAAAGTCTGATTTCAATTCCCGACGGAGCCCAGCAAGATCGGTTTGTCGGCGGAGCCCAACAGATTTGCACGCGTCTGGCCGAGCGTCTGACGCCGCGCGTGCGACTCAACGCGCCGGTCCGCTCGATCGAGCAAGACGCCGACGGCGTGACCCTCCGCAGCGACGCGGGCCCGGTTCGCGCCCGTTACGCCATCGTGGCCGTACCGCCAGTGCTGGCCGGTCGGATCGACTACACCGCTCCGCTGCCGGCCGTGCGCGATCAGCTTTCCGCCCGGTTGCCGATGGGTTCGGTCATTAAATATGTGGCCACGTACGACCGCCCGTTTTCGCGCGAGGCCGGTTTCTCCGGGGAAGTCGTGAGCGACACGGGCATCACCGTCACCACGTTTGACGACACGTCGCACGACGAGCGGCATCCGGCCCTGGTCACTTTCAGCGATGCCCAGGCGGCCCGTGACTGGTCCGGGCGCACCACCGAAGAGCGCCGTGCGGCGGTGCTGGCCGAGTTCGTGCGGTTCTTCGGCCCGCCGGCGGCCCGCCCCGTGGATTTTGCCGAAAAGAACTGGAACGACGACCCCTGGAGCCGCGGTTGCTACGTCGGCGTAGGGGGCCCCGGCGTCCTCACGTCCTGCGGCGAAGCGTTGCGCACGCCTTGCGGACGGATTCATTGGTCCGGCACCGAAACGGCCACCGAGTGGACAGGCTACCTCGAAGGAGCCATCCAATCAGGCCACCGCGCCGCCGAAGAAGTCCACGCCCGGCTGCAAGTCGCCACTCGCCCCCAGTAGGTCAAGCACTGGAGTGTGCCTGACCTACGCGGTGGCTTTCGGCGGAGATTCGCGCGGTTACAATCCGTCTATGATCGACGATGTCGCATCCGCCGAGCTCGTGATGCCCTCCTGGTCGGCGTACGCCGGCCAGCCGTTTGATCTCTCGGAGCGGCGGCCGCTGACGGTCGTCAGCGAAGACGAACAGGCGGTCCTCGTCAGCGGCTTTTATCACCAGGCCGCGTTCTGGAAGGCCGTGGTGCCCAAACAGGGCGTGGCGGCGATCAGCGGGCAGCGGCTGAACTTTTCCAAACCTTGGCGCGGCCCCGACGGCGCGACGCGGTCCAGCGTGTTCTTTCTCAATCACGTGCAGGCCCGCGTGCAAATGCGCGCGGACCGGCCGCTTCTGCTGTACGCCGCCGATGCCGAGCCGGCCGGAGAGCCGAGCCATCGCATCGCCGATTTTTCTTACTCGGTCGAAGCCGTCGGCCCGCGCGGCCGGAAATGGAACCTGACCGACGCGCTGTTGGGCAACCTGGCCGTCGTGCATCGGTTCCTCTCGACCGAAGAGGTGGCCTTCGAGCGGATCGTCCGCGCACGGATGACCGTGGTGCAGTCGCCCCCATTGCCGCTGGACGGGGAGTTGCTCGACACGATGCTGCACGAAGCGATCCGGCAAAGCGCTGCGGCGGGTCTCGAACATCCTTACTTCATGTTCCGCCTCCCTTTCTCCGCCACGAATTGCACCTCCGAGCCACTCAAACTCCTCGACGGCGTCCTGCGCACGCCGCACTGGCGGAGCCGCTTCTACCGCTTTCCGGTGCACCCGCGGGGCTACCTAAAGCTGCGCGGATTGTGGCAAAGCGGCCAGACCGTGCCCACGCTCAACGAGCAGATGGCCGACTGGATTGCCAGCGACGAAGTGCGCCAACGGCGCCACACGCATCGCGAACAAAAGAAACAGCATCCGCGCTCGGGCCGCTCCCAAATCCGCCTGGTGGAACAATCCGCTGCGTATTTGGAAAGCCTGGCGCAAGTAAGGACACGGTATACGGCATGATGACGCGACCAAACCATACCGCCGGCCAGCGTTCGCTGCGTCTCGTCTTGAACGGCAAAGCCGCGGGCAATCCCCAGGTCCGCGAAGCCGTCGGCCAGTGTCGCCGGCAGGGACACGACGTCGACGTGCGCAGTCACCTGGGAAGGGGGCCAGGCCGCTGCCTTTGCCGAAGAAGCCGCCCGCGCCGGTTGCGACGTGGTCGTGGCGGCCGGCGGTGACGGCACGGTGAGCGAAGTGGCCGCCGGCGTATTGCGGGCCGGCGAAGCCACGCCGACCGCCATCGGCATCATCCCGCTGGGCACGGCGAACGACTTCGGCACGGCCAGCCGCGTGCCGACCGATCCGCTCCAGGCGCATCGAGCTGGCCGCCACGGCCCAGCCCCGGCCGATCGACGTCGGCACGGTCAATGATCGCCCGTTCATCAACGTCGCCAGCGCCGGCTTCGGCGCCGAAGTCACGGCCGACACGCCGCCGGGCATCAAGCGCGTGCTGGGCGGTGCCGCCTACGGACTGATGGGACTCGTCAAAGCCTTCACCATGACGCCCCACTCCGGCAAGGTCATTACGCCCGAGGGAACGTTCGAGGGGCGGATGCTGCTGCTGGCGATCGGCAACAGCCGGCTGGCTGGCGGCGGATTCCGCGTCGCGCCCGGGCCCTGGTCGACGACGGCCTGCTCGACCTGGTCATCGTGCCCGACGTGGCGTTTCCGGAAACCGGCTCGCTGCTCAGCGAAATGGTGCGGCTCGAAACCGACCAGCCCCAGCGGATGCTGTATCGCCAACTGGCGTCGTTCGAGCTCGAATCGGACGAAGAGGTCGCGATGAATCTCGACGGAGAGCCGATCCGCGCGCGGAAGTTTTGCGTGGCGGTCCTTCCCCACCGGCTGCGGTTCATCTTGCCGCGCAAGGCGCCCCTAACGGGTGCGCCAGCCGCCGATCAGTAACGTTCAACAGCCGCCGAGTTCGAATCGATCGCCCGGGCAGAATCGGCTCTCATGCGCCACTTGCCGCGCAAGCCGTGCTGGCCGTCGCCGCGCCACCACCGCTGGACCGTCCGCTTGGCCTGCATCAGCCGCGCCACGGGCACCTGCGGCGGAAAGCACGTATAGCGGAAGCTCGGCCGGGCTTCGGTCAGCCAGTAGCGCTTGCACTCCAGATAATCGGGGCCCAAGTCATACGTATGATCGCCGCGGCTAAAGCTGTCGGCGATCATCCGCCCTTGCAGCACCGTGCCCGCCCCGTCGCAAGCCGCCGCCGCGTCGAAGCCGGTCCGAAGTCCGAACACATAACCGCGGTAATGGTACGCATAGTTGAAGGCCACCGGGCGCACCGCCCACGGCCAGCAAGTTCAGATCCAACGCGCCGGCCGCGGCCGCCAGGCGATGGCAGTCCCGCAAGAATCCTCGCACGCGCTCGTGCACCAGCGTGGTGCCGGTTGTCGAATTGGCCTGCCAACTGGCTCGGGCGATTGTTTCGCAAACCTCGTACAAATCCCAGCGTGGATCACCTCCAGGAGCCGGGCGATAACGCAAGTGGGTCACTTTGCCGCGGTGTGCCAGCTTGCGCTCGCTGCGGCGGACGTTGTTGCGCCAGCGACTTTGCCGCGACGCCCAATATTGTTCCCACGTGCCGCTGCTGGCCAGATCCACCAGAGCACTCGTCATCCGCGGCTCGACCAGCGGCGCCCAGCCGGCGGCCTCGAGTGCCCGCTCGGTCGTGCCGCCGTCGGTTCCCAGCAGGTCGACCCAGGGAAGCTCGATGACTTGCCAATCGCGCGGCGTGCGCCGCAAATGTTCCAAACCACAAACCAACGTCTCGCCCGGCTCCGCACCGATGGGACCGAAGTAGCTTCCCCAATCATCCAACGGATACGTCAGCACGCGCACGCCGGCCAGCTTGCGGCGGCTTGCGCACGACCAACGGCAGGATGCCCCGCACGCGACCGCCGTCTTCGACGACGATCACCCGCAGCCGCTGCCGCGCGCCGAAGTGGCGCCAATAGGTCGCCAGCCACTCGGGCGATTGAAAGAAGGTGGCGCCGGGGGTCTGTGCCAACAGCGCGTGCCACGCCGGCGCCAAGGCGTTCAACTCTGCCGGATCGTTAATCTCGCGTGTGGTGCTCATCGTGGGGGGAGTAGGCCGTGGGGGATGCAGGCACTCGAACCCCGGCCGTCTTGGCCGGGCACGAATCAATGGGTTGCAAGCTCCGCGCCCCCACGATCTGCGCAGTGCACGAGCGACGTCGCACGGAGGCTATAAACCGCGTTGTTGAAAGCGGTTACGATCCGTGGCCTGGGCAGGTTGCCCCTTTCCAACGTGCTGCCATCGGGCATCCTCGGCCACCTGACATGTTGCCTGCACGCCACGCGACTCGCCGGACCGAAACGAAATTCCGCAGATACGTGTCGCGTCCCATTCGGCGGTTTGCGAGAATGCAAGCTGCGGGATTGCGAAACCTCGGGGCGTGAGTCGGTGTTCAATTGTCTGTCGGGCGAGCGAGGTGCAAGTTGTTGCAGCACAAGGAGTGTACGAACGTGCGAGGGGTGCCATTGATGCCGAGTTTGCGAATCATGATTGTGGCCTGCGTTGGCGGGCTGCTCACGTCTTCCCTATGCAACGCCGGCGACCTTCAGCCGAAGTCCGTCGCCAAACGGGTTGACCAGCTATTGGCCCAGGAGGTGTTCGGCGCGGACGGCGAGGCGCCCGCTGAGCCGGCACCGCAGGCCAACGACGAGATATTCTTGCGCCGCATGAGCCTGGACCTGATCGGCGTGCCTCCCACGCCCGAGGAAATCACGGCCTTCGTTCTCGATCCTTCGCCCGAGAAGCGCACGGCCGCCGTCGAGCGGCTGCTGGCCGACAAGCGGTTCGGCGAAAACTGGGCCCGCTACTGGCGCGACGTGATCATGTACCGCCGCAGCGAAGATCGGGCCCTGATGGCCAGCAGCACCCTGGTGAGTTTCCTGACCGCCGCGTTCAACGACAATTCGCATTGGGACCAGATCGCCCGGGAGTTCATCACCGCCAAGGGGGACGTGCTGGAGGAGGGCTCAACCGCGCTGATCATGGCCCAGATGGGCAATGCCGAAGACACGACGGCCGAGATGTCGCGCATCTTCCTGGGCATACAGATTCAATGTGCCCAGTGTCACGATCATCCGACCGACCGCTGGAAGCGCGAGCAGTTTCATGAGTTGGCGGCATTTTTCCCGCGGATCTCGATCCGGCCGGTGCGTGTCGAGGGCAAGCGGCGTTCGTTCGAGGTCGTCTCGGAAAATCGCTCGCAGAGCA
The DNA here is from genome assembly GCA_963711515.1 of uncultured Planctomycetota bacterium. Taxonomy (GTDB): domain Bacteria; phylum Planctomycetota; class Planctomycetia; order Pirellulales; family PALSA-1355; genus CAVQEL01. The sequence continues at coordinate 23,453 of CAVQEL010000029.1, forward strand.
AGAAGCCGAATCCCCGCCGCGGCACGCTGGAACACTACATGCCCGACCTGCAGCATCCCGAAGAAACCGGCAAGCTGATGCAGCCGGTGTTTTTCGTCACGGGCCAGAAGCTGGACACCGGCGTACCCGACGCCGAGCGTCGCGACACCGTGGCCGACTGGATGACCGACCGGAAGAATCGCTGGTTTTCCAAGGCGTTTGTCAACCGCATGTGGTCGGAGCTGGTGGGCCGGGGCTTCTACGAGCCGGTGGACGACATCGGCCCCGACCGGCAATGCTCCGCCCCCAAGACGCTCAACTACCTGTCCGATCGTTTCGCCGCCAAGAATTACGACGTGAAATGGCTGTTGGCGACGATCACCGCCACCGACGCCTATGGCCGGCAAAGCCGCTCGCGCATCGACGACGACGGTACGCCGTTCGAGGCCGCCTGCCCGCAGCGTCTGCGAGGCGATCAGCTGTTTAACGCCCTGGTCGAGGTCCTCGATATCGACGAAGGGCCGCCCGCCAACGGGCGAAACTATCGCAACGTGCTCAGCGGCCCGCGGGGCGAGGTCAACCGCACGTTTGGCTACGACCCCAGCGTGCGACGCGACGAAATCGCTGGCTCGATACCGCAGGCCCTGTTCCTGATGAATTCGCCCGCACTGGCCAGGGCCATGGCCGGCCAGTCGCCCAAATCCACCTTGGGCGAGCTGTTGGCCGAAGTGCCCGACGACGCAAACCTGGTGGCCGAGCTCTACCTGCGCTGCCTGGCCCGCGAGCCCAAGAAAACCGAGCTGTCGACGTGCCTCGATCACGTGCACACCAGCGACAACCGGGCCGAAGCGTTCGAGGACATCCTCTGGGCGCTGGTGAATTCCACCGAGTTTTTGAACCGTAAGTAAGGCCAAGAACATTTCCGGCCGCCGGCCTATTGCCCGCCGGCTGTCGCTATCCCAAGAGGACGACGGATTCGATGAACATGCACGTGCGCCATCAAGTCGACGTTTCGGTTTCTCGCCGCGGCACCATCCGCCGCCGCGACTTTCTGCGGGGCATCTCGGCGGCCAGCATCGCCGCGGGCACGCTCAGTTGGCGCAGACCTGGTCACGCTTCAAGCGGCCGAGCTCAACAAGCGCGGCATGTCGTGCATCCTGTTGTGGATGGCCGGCGGGCCCACCCCGTTCGAAACGTTCAGCCCCAAACCAGGACACGAGAACGGCGGCGAAACCAAGGCCATCGACACCTCCGTCGCCGGCATCCAGGTGAGCGAAAACTTCCCGCACGTGGCCGGCGTCATGCAAGACGCGGCCCTCATCCGTTCCATGACCAGCAAGGAAGGGAGCCATCCCCGCGCCAGTTACCTGCTGCACACCGGCTACGTGCCCACGGCCAACGTAAAGTATCCGGCCTTCGGCTCGATCGTTGCTCAGCAGCAGCCCCGCGCCGAGCTGGACCTGCCGGCGTTCGTGCGCATCGGTTCGTTCGGGCGCGACCTGGGCGGCGGCGGCCTGCTGGGCATCGAGTACGACCCGTTCGTGATGCCCGAAGCCGGCAAACTGCCGACCAATGCCGCCCCCACCACCAAGGTTCCGCGTTACTCGCGGCGGCTCGACCTGCTGGGCCGCCTCGAATCCGACCATGCCGCCAGCGGCGCCGCGCACGAAGTGGCCGAACATCAGAAGCTGTATCAAAAGGCCTCGCGGATGATCCTCAGCTCGCAGATGAAAGCCTTCGAGCTGGACGAAGAACCATCCAAAGTGCGCGAAGCCTACGGCGATTCGAAATTCGGACTGGGCTGCCTGCTGGCTCGCCGCCTGGTCGAAGCCGGCGTACCGAGCATCGAAGTCACGCTCGGCGGCTGGGACACCCACTTCGACAACTTCCCCCGCGTCAAGGAGTTGGCCGGCCAGGTCGACCAGCCGCTGGCCTCGCTGATCACCGACCTGAAACAGCGCGGGCTGCTTGATTCGACCCTGGTCATCTGGATGGGCGAATTCGGCCGCACGCCCCGGATCAATCCCCGCGCGGGACGCGATCACTATCCCCGGGCGTTCAACGTCCTACTGGCCGGCGGCGGCATTCAAGGGGGCCAGGTCATCGGCAGCACCGACGAGTCGGGCTCGGAAGTGACCGATCGTCCGGTCACGCCCAGCGACTTGCTACAGACCTTCTGTAAGAGCCTCAAGATCGACGCCTCGTACGAAAACATCGCGCCCAACGGCCGGCCGATCAAGATCGTCGACGGCGGCAGCCCGGTCTCGGAGCTGTTTGCCTAGAAAGGGCTGTTCGCCTGAGGCGGGCGAATTCGCGGCCATCCGGCAATCGCGCAAGCAGCCAGATTTCGTGCTCCCACGGATTGCCCAAAGCTGCGCCGCTGCGTTGAAGTGGAGCTCGATTTGCCTGGGGGGTTTGGACGTTCGGCCCGCTTCAGGTTAGCATGGCGGCATGTCCAGTGAATCCTCGCCCAAAGAGCGCCGCCCGCCGCATTTCGACTCCCTCGAGCAGGAAGCGTTTCTCAACTTGTGGCGCACTTACGACCGGCTGCACGTTCTGGAAGAGGAACTGTTCGGCCGCTTTGATCTGACGCCTCAGCAGTACAATGCCCTGCGGCTGTTGCGCGGCGAAGGGGGCCGCAAGCTGCCCACGCTGGCCCTGGCCGCCCGGCTGGTTTCCCGGGCCCCTGACATCACCCGGCTGCTCGACAAGCTCGAAGAACGCGGCCTGGTCCAGCGCGAGCGTCCGGCCGACAATCGCCGCATGGTCCTGATCGGCCTGACCGCCAAGGGGCGTGAAGTGCTGGCCAGCCTCGACGAGCACGTCCGCCAGTGTTCCGCCCGGCAGTTGGGCCATCTTTCGCCCGAGCAATTGAACCAGTTGATCGCGCTTTTGAAAGTGGCCCGGGCCCCGCACGAAGACCCCGACAGCCACTGGCTTCCGGCGGTATAATCAGGGCGGCTCCCGCCTGTTGTCAGTCCCCACCGGAGCGTTTTTTGTGTCTGCCTCTCCCGCCGTGTTGCCGGAAGTCCGCCGCTTCGAATCCACCAGCGGAGTGCGCATCTATCGCATTTCGTGCGACGCCTTCCCGGGCTTTGTCGTGCACGTGTACCTGCTGCTCGAGGCCGGCGTGCCCACCTTGATCGACGCTGGCAGCGGCTTTGGCAACGCCAACCAGCAGTTGCTCGCCGGGCTCGACAAGGTCCGCACCGAATTCGGCGAAACCGTCACGCGCGACGACATCCGCCGCATTATCATCACCCACGGCCACATCGATCATTTCGGCGGGTTGGCCTTCCTGCACCAGCAAATGCCGCAGGCCGAAATCGCCATCCACCAGCTCGACGCCCGGATTCTCACGGCCTTCGAAGAGCGGGTGGCCGTGGCCAAGAAGGCGATCCACCAGTTCCTCCAGCAGGCCGGCGTCAGCGGCGCGATGTTGCAGGGTTTCATGGACGTCTACGGCTACTCGAAAAAGAACATGCACAGCCTGCCCGTGGCCCGCACGCTCACCGACAACCAGACCTGGGACGGGCTCCATTTCATCCACACCCCGGGACACTGCCCCGGCCAGGTCTGCATCCGCATTGGCGACGTGCTGTTGAGCGCACGACCACGTGCTGCCGGAAATCTCGCCGCACCAGGCTCCCGAAAGCATCATGCCCTACACCGGCCTGGGGCATTATCTGGAGTCGCTCGTGAAGATCGGCCGCGTCGAAGGCATCCGGCTCACGCTGGGGGGCCATCAGGGCCCGATGGCCGACGTCTACCGCCGCGTCGAAGACATCCGCCAAAGCCACGAGCGGAAGCTGGAAAAGATCCTCACCGTCATCCGCGAAGCCCCCGAGCCGCTCACGATCAACGAAGTCTCCGAGCAACTCTACGTCCACGTCAAAGGCTTCCACGTGCTATTGGCCATCGAGGAAGTCGCCGCCCACGTCGAATATCTCTACCAGCACAACCGCCTAGCCATCGCCAACCTCGACCAGTACAAAGCCGAAGACAACCCGCCAATCCGCTACATCGTGGCGTGATGTGCGGCGCGTCAGCGCGTAGGTCACGCACTCCGTGCGTGACAGGGGTTTGGCCGGATATCACGCGAGGTTTTGTCAGACACGGGGTGCCTGGCTTACGCGACTGCCGGCTAGTCGATTGTCTGCTGGCGATCGATCGGCAAGTAGTCTGACGGTGTCCTTGCCGCGGCCAGGATCTTTTCGGCGCGGGCCACGACGTCGGGGTGCTCTTTCGCAAGGTTGTGGTCTTCGTGCAGGTCGTGGGAAAGATCGTACAGTTCGATCTGCGCGTCGGGCTTGTTGCGCACCGCCTTCCATTCGCCCATCCGGATCGCCTGCGCGAACCCGCGTTCGGGAAACTCCCAGTACAGATACTCGTGGTCCTGTTGCGGGCGGCCGGCGGCTTTTGCGCCCAGCAGGGCCGGCACCATCGAGATGCCGTCGATCCCCTCGGGCGCCTCGGCGCCGGCCAGCTCGGCCAGCGTCGGCAGCGCATCCCAGAAGGCCCACACCTGCGGGCTGGTCGTCCCCGCGGCGACGTGGCCCGGATAGCGGACGATCATCGGCACGCGGATGCCCCCTTCGTACAGGGCCCGCTTAAAACCCCGCAGCGGTCCGGAGCTGTGGAAGAAATCGGGATCGGCGCCCCCTTCGCGATGCGGTCCGTTGTCGCTGGTGAAGAACACGATCGTGCGATCCGCCAGCCCCAGGTCGCTGAGCTTGTCCAGCACCTGGCCCACCTGCGTGTCCAGGTACGTGATCATCGCCGCGTGGTTCTTCTGCGCCTCGGGCCACGGCTCGCTCGTAGTACGGCTCGTCGCTGGGCACCTCCATGCCTCGTTTGCCGGCCTCGTTGTTGGCATGCGGCAGCGTGCACGGCAGGTAAAGAAAGAACGGCTCCCGCTGGTGCTCGTCGAGAAAGGCCAAAGCCTCGCGGGCAAACAGGTCGGCCGAATACGTGACCCGCTTCGTGGCCACGCCCCCGGGAGCCACGTTGTCGAGCATCACCTTCTGTTCGTTTCGCCACAGATACTCGGGATAGTAATTGTGGGCATGCCGCTGGTTCAGATAGCCGAACCACTCGTCAAAACCTTGCCGCGTGGGAACGCCGCTCGTGTCCGGCTCGCCCAGGCCCCACTTGCCGACGATGCCGGTCGCATAGCCGGCACTCTTGAGCACTTCGGCCACCGTGACGTCCTGCGGTACCAGCGGCACCAGCGCATTCGACCGCACGCGGCAGTGTCCCGTATGCAGGCCGGTCATCAGCGTGCATCGCGACGGGCGCACAGACCGTGCTGCCGGCGTAGCAATCGGTAAACCGCAGCCCCTCGGACGCCAGCCGATCGATGGCGGGCGTGCGAATCCGCCGCTGGCCGTAGCAGCCCAAATCGCCGTAGCCCAGGTCGTCGGCCATGATCCAGACAATGTTCGGCCGGCCAGCTTCGTCGGCCGCCACGACGCGTGATCGCGGCGACAACGTCGTAAGCAGTGCCAGCGACAGTACCAGAACCAGGCGAGCGGCAAACGGCATGGGGGAATATCTCCGGGTCTAAGGAGGCGACGAGCGGGCGAAAGTTGCCAGTGCCAGTATGGCGTGACCGGCGACGACGTTCAAATGAGACTCATGTCGCACCGGCCGGGCTCGATTCTCCTTCGTCGTCCTCTGGGTGCCGCGGCGCAAACCACGGATAAATAGCCGGCAACACCAGTGCCGTCAGGAGCGTGGCCGTGATCAGCCCGCCGATCACGACCGTCGCCAACGGGCGTTGGATTTCCGCGCCCGACGTGGTCGACAACGCCATCGGCAGAAAGCCCAGGCTGGCCACTAGCGCCGTCATTAACACGGGTCGCAGCCGCACGAGCGCGGCCTCGCGCGCCGCCGTACGCGGAACGACGCCCGCATCGCGCAAGTGCTCGGCGGCACTGACCCACACCAGCCCGTTGAGCACGGCCACGCCAAACAGGGCAATGAATCCCACCCCCGCCGAGATGCTAAACGGCATGCCGCGCAGAGCCAGCGCCAGCACGCCCCCCGACGCGGCCATCGGCACCGCCAGAAAGATCAACGCCGCCAGTCGCGTCGACTTGAACGTCGTATACAGCAGCAAGAAGATCAAGAGCAACACGATGGGCGTGATCAGCGTCAGCCTGAGGCTGGCCGATTGCAGGTTTTCGAAGTCGCCCCCCCACTGGATCGTATAGCCGGGTGGCAATTCCACCTCGCGGGCAATCGCCGCCCGGGCGTCGTATACAAAGCTGGCCACGTCGCGATCCCGCACGTTCACGCTCACGTACGTCCGCCGCCGCGTCGCCTCGTGCTCGATGCTGGGAGGCGTTTCTTCCAGCACGACGTCGGCCAGGTCGCCCAGCGGGATCTGCCGCCCGCCCACTTCGTTGACCGGGATCTGCTCCAGCAGGTACGCCTGCTCGCGCCAGGCCTGCGGATAGCGGACGATGATCGGAAAGCGGGCCCGGCCTTCGAGCACCTGCCCGGCCTGGTGCCCGCCAATCGTGTCCACGGCGTTCATCACCTCCGTCGAATCCACGCCGTACATGGCTAATTTTTCCTGCTGGGCCTTCACGCGCAGCGTCGGCACGTTGGCTTGGTAGTCCGCCTTGACGTCGACCGCGCCGGGAATCGTCATCAGCACGCGCTCGATTTCCTTCCCCTTGCGGCCCAGCACCTCCAGGTCGTCGCCGTAGAGCAATACCGCTACGTCGGCCTTGACCCCGGCCACGAGCTCGTCGACGCGCATTTCGATCGGCTGGCTGAAGCCAAATTTCACCCCGGCCACATGCTCGTTCAGGTCGGCCGACATGGCCTCGATCAGCTCGTTGCGCGTGCGCTCGTGCGGCCACTCGTCGCGCGGCTTGAGGATGACCCAGGCGTCGGTCTGGTGCACGCCCATCACGTCGTTGGCCACCTCGGGCCGGCCGGTCTTGCAGAACACGGTTTTCACTTCCGGAAACTTCATGAGCCGCTGTTCGATCCGGGTCGACATGGCGATCGAATCTTCGAGCGTGGCACTGGGCAGGCGGACGACTTCCACCAACAGATCGCCCTCGTCCAGCCGCGGCATGAATTCGGCCCCCAGTCGTAGCCCGACGGGCACGCTGCCCAGAAACACGGCCACGGCAATGCCAGCCGTGATGACCGGATGCCGAACGGCCCGCTCCACGAGCGGCCGATAGCGCCACTTGATCAGCCGCAAGAGCCACACCTCCTTCTCCTGCATCTTCTTGGGCAAGAACATCGCGGCCAGCACCGGCATCAACGTGAGCGACAACACCAGCGAACCGGCCAGGGCAAACAGCACCGTCAGCGCCATCGGGCGAAACAGCTTTCCCTCGGTCCCCTGCAGGGCCAGAACCGGCACGTAGACCACCGCGATGATCAACTCGCCGAACATCGTGGGCTTGCGAACTTCGATGGCCGCGTCGCGAATCACGACGTCGTGCGGCCGAGTGTCGCCATGCGCGAGCCGCCGCATGCAGTTTTCAATCATGATCACCGAGCTGTCGACGATCAGCCCGAAGTCGATCGCTCCCAGGCTCATCAAACTGGCCGTGATGCCGGTGGCGGCCATCACGTTGGTGGCAAACAGCATCGACAGCGGGATTGCCAGGGCCACGACGATGCCCGCCCTGACGCTTCCCAACAGGAACAGCAGCACCACGATCACCAGCACCCCGCCTTCGGTCAGGTTGTGCAGCACGGTGTGCAACGTCCGTTCGATGAGGCTGGCGCGATCGTAAATTACTTCCAGCTTCACTCCCGGCGGCAGCGTCTCTTCGATCTGGACCAGCTTCTCTTTGGCCCGTTCGACGACCGTGCGCGAGTTTTCGCCCAGCAGCATCATCACCATGCCGGTCACGATTTCGCCCCGTCCGTCCCGAGTCACCGCTCCCTGTCGCACCACCGGCGCGATTTCGACCGTGGCCAGGTCCCGCACGCGCAGCGGCACGCCGCCGGCCTGCTCGCGGACGGTTACGTTTTCGATGTCGTCGACCGTGGCCAACAGCGCCTGTCCGCGGATAAACCGTTGTTCGCCATTGCTGACGACGTAGCCGCCGCCAGAGCTGCCGTTGTTGCGCGCTATCGCGTCGAACAGCTCGCCCAGCGCCACGCTGTGCGACGCCAGCCGGTCGGGATCGATCGTCACTTGAAAGCTCTTGTACACGCCGCCGTGCACGTTCACTTCGGTCACGCCGGGCACCTGGCGGAGTTGGGGCGCGATTTCCCATTCGAGCATCGTGCGCAGCTCCATCGGCGTGTGGTCTTTGCTTTTCACCTCGAACTGCAGCACCTCGCCCAGCGCCGTGGTGAGCACGCCCAGCGACGGAGTGCCATAGCCGGCGATGATCCGCTCCCGCGCGTCCCCCAGGCGTTCGCTGACCATCTGCCGGGCCCGGAAGATATCGGTACCCTCGCGAAACACGATCGTCACCAGCGACAGGCCGAACTTGGACACGCTGCGCACCTGCTCGACGTTGGCCAGGCCGTTCATCGTCGCTTCGACCGGGAAGGTCACGTAGCGTTCCACTTCCAGCGGCGACAGCGCGCCGGCCTTCGTAATGACCTGCACCTGCACGTTGGTCATGTCCGGCACGGCGTCGATCGGAATCTCCAGGGCGCTATAGATGCCGCCGGCGGCCATCAGCGCCACGACCACCAGCACCAAAAAGCGATTGGCCAGCGAAAAATCGATCAATGCCGAAAGCATGCGTCGTACCCGAGGATCAAGTTTGAACTGGTGTGTGCCACTGCTGGGTGCCACTGCTGGCTCGTCCAGCAGTGTTTATTGCGCAGGCTTGCACTGCTGGACGAGCCAGCAATGGCACTCGACACGAGTTACCTTGCGGTTTTGAAACAGCGCTCACTCCGTTTCTCCCAACAACAATTCGCTCTTCAGCACAAACACGCCCCGATCGACCACCTTGTCGCCAGGCCGCAGTCCTTCGAGGATCTCCACCGCGTCGGCCGTCGTGCGCCCCACGCGGACGTCCGCGCGGCGGTACGTGCCGGGCTGCTGCTCGACGAACACGAAGTCCTGCCCCTCGTGGCGCGTCACCGCCGCCGGTGGCACGGCCAGCGCCTCGTGCGGCTGACTAATCGGCACCGCCACCCAGGCGAACATCCCCGGCTTGAAATGCCCCCCGTCGTTGGCAAACTCGGCCACCAAGGGCACGCTGCCGCTTTCGGCCGACGTGCTCACCGATACGAACAACATCCGCGCCGTCACCGGACGATCGGGCACGGCCGGCGCCTCGACGACGACCTCCTTGGCCGCCAGCTCGTTGAGCAGGGCCCATTCCCGGTCGTAAATGTGCGCCGACACCCACAGCGTGTTCGTGTTCGTCAAAGCAAACAGGGTTTGCGATGGCTCGAAGTGCGAGCCGTCGGTCACCAGCCGCTCCTCGACCGTTCCGTCCATCGGCGCCCGCAGGACCAGTTCGCTCGACGCGCCGTCGGGGCTGGCGGCCGACACTTCGGCATACGGACCGATGAGCAGCTCGAGCTTCTGCTGGCGGACTTCCAATTGACGCTGGGCGCTCTGACTGGCAGCCTTGGCGCGCATTTGTTTCTGTGAAGCATCGAACAAGGACTGCTCCAGCGCACTTTTGAACTGCGCTTCGGCCACTTCGCGGTCGCTCTGCCGCTGCTGGGCGATCAGTCCGCTGACGCCGCCGGTGGCAACCACCGACTCGGTGCTCTCGGCGATGCGCTTAGCCACCAGCATCTTCGAATAGGCCGACAGCACCCGGTCGCGATGCGTACCCAGCGTCCGATCGTCGAATTTCGCTTCGACCAGCTTCATGTCCGGACGTTCCGCCAGTGACTCGGCCAGCTCGTCCAGGTTCGTCGAGATTTGCGTCGACCACTCGCTTTCCTTCTGGGCCAGTTGCAGGTCGGCTTCGGCGGCCAGCACTTCGGACCGGGCCAGCCCGACTTCGGTGCTGGTAAGAATCGCCAGCCGGTCGCCCGATTTGACGCGCTGGCCGAGTTGCACCAACACCCGGCTGACGACGCCGGCGACGGGCACCTTGATTTCCAGCCGCCGGTTCTGGTTGTATTCGATGCGTCCCGGCACGCGGCGGACGTCGCGCAGCACGTGCGTCGCCAGCGGCGTGGCGTGAATGTCGGACGTTTCGCGCTGGCCGGCCGTCAGCGTCACGACGCCGGGCACCGCCGTCGGCGCGGCAGGCGCGGCGTCGCCGCTAGCCACCGGAGCCGCCATTCGCCAGCCGATCCAAATCGCACCGCCGGCGGCCGCCACGGCCACGGCAATCGCCACGGCCCACCCCACGGCGCGCTCGCGAGACCCGGCAGGCGCAAGGGTGCGACGCGCAGTTTCAATCTTTTCCAACACGAGAAAGCTCCCTTGACCAGAAGCAGCATGAACACACCGCAGCGCGCAGCGTTGCGGACGATCAAAACGTCAAGGAAAGCGCACTCAAAACAAAAATGAGCCGACACGCGCGCAGTGCCCTGCCGGCGAGCGGCGGACGTAACAGAAAGTTGTCCGTATCGAGATACTCGCCCGGCTCTTCCAGAGCAAACGTCGCTTCCAGCGGCGTGCTCTGCTCGAACAGCGGACACCATCGGGCCAGGTCGATCGGCACGACCGCCGGCGCTTCGACGAAGAAGGCCCCGCGACAGATACATCCGGATTCGTCCTCATCGTCCACGGGCGAAACCGGCGCCAACGCGTCGTTCGCGCTTTGCGGTCCGCTGTAGCGTGCAAAATAGGCCGCCGCCGTCGCCTCATGATACAGGCAATTGAACGTGCAGCAGGTCACGCTCAGGCCGATCAGAAACAAGATGAGAGGACGGGCGAGCATAGTCCTACCTCGGGGGGGATGACCACTTAAGTCTATTTGCCTCACCGGCCATCGTCAAGTTAGCCAAGCAAAGCCAGACTGCCCGCGAAAGGCGCGACGCGATCGCCCAATGCACTTCAATTCGGCTCCTTTTCCAGCGTTTTTCGCGCCCGTTGGAGGGCTTCGCGGCCCGACTGGTCCAGCCCCGGATAGGCCAGCTTCATCGATTCGAGCTTGCGGACGATGATGTCGGCCACGGCGCAGCGAGTGAACCACTTGCGATCGGCCGGCACGATGTGCCAGGGGGTCTGGGCCGTACTCGTGTGCGTGAGCATGTCTTCGAAGGCCCGTTGATACTCGTCCCAATAGGCCCGTTCGGCGACGTCCGACTCGGAGAACTTCCAGTTCTTGTCGGCCGAATCGAGTCGCGAGAGAAAGCGGCTTTTCTGTTCCTCCTTCGAGAGATGCAAAAAGAACTTCAGAATCTCGACGTCGTTCTCCTGCAGGTAGGCTTCGAAGTGATTGATTTGATTAAACCGCTTGCTCCACAGTGTTTGGCGCTTTTTCGACGAGTGAATGTGCTCGTGACCCAACAGCTCCGGGTGCACGCGCACCACGAGCACTTCTTCGTAATACGAGCGATTGAAGATGCCGATCGCGCCCCGCTCGGGCAGCGCCTTGACGTAGCGCCAGAGATAGTCGTGATCCAACTCCTCGGCCGACGGTACCTTAAAACTCTTCACCTGGCAGCCGGCCGGGTTCACCCCCGACATCACGTGCTTGATCGTGCCGTCCTTGCCCGACGCGTCGATGCCCTGCAAGATCACCAACAGCGCGTAGGTGTTCTGGGCATAGAGCTTCGCTTGCAGGTCGGACAGCTTTTCGACGTCGGCCACCAACTTTTCCTGGGCCGCCGACTTGTCGGCAAACGGCTCGGTCTCGTTCGTCGCGTAGTCGGGCAGGTGCACCGACGTGCCCGGCGGCACGCGTAAACGGTCGAACATCACAAATCCTCCCGCAGCATCGCCCCACGGTGCGTGATCAGCCCGCGCCAGGCCTCGCGCGGCACCGCCAGAGTAGGCCCAAACCGATCGGGATGAAACAGATGCGCGAGCAGCTCAAGGCTGTCGACCAACCGCGGGCCCGAGCGATTGAAATAAGCATTCCCATCGACCGCAAACACCCGCTGGCCGCGTACCGCCGAAAGCGATTCCCAACCAGGCATCGCCGGCAGCACTTGGGCTTCCTCAATCGCCCGCTCGCAATCGAAGCCGCAGGGCATGATTACTACGACTTGCGGATCGTAACGCACCACGGCGTCCCAATCGGCAACCGTACTGTGCACTCCCAACTCCACCAGCGCCGTCTGTCCCCCGGCCAGCGCGACCAGCTCCGGCGTCCAATTGGCGGCCAGCATCGGCGGATCGATCCACTCCAGACAGACCACCCGCGGACGGTCATTCGCCGGCAGACTTGCAGTCGCCGCGCGAACCCGTTCGATGCGTGCTTCCAGCCCGGCCACGGCATCGTTAGCCGCATTGGGCACACCGGCGGCTTCACCCACACGGAGCACGTCGGTCAACACGTCGGCCAGCCGGCTGGGATTGAGCGCCAGAATCTTCGCGTCACGCAAGGCTGGCGTCTCGCGCACCGCCGCCACCACGTCGTCATAGCGCACCGCGCAAACGTCGCACTGGGCTTGGGTGATGATCAAATCGGGCTGGAGCTCGGCCAGCCGCTCGACGTCGATCGCGTACAAGGCCGACTGTTCGCCGGCCAGCGTGCGCACCTGGTCGTCAATTTCGCGGCTCGAAGCGGCCGACTCGACCAGCGACCGCGTCAGCCGCGGTAAACTGGCAATCTCCGCGGGCCAGTCGCACTCGTGGCTCACCCCCACGACGCGCGGCCCAAGGCCGAGCAGATACAACATCTCGGTCGCGCTGGAGATCAGCGATACGATGCGGCGGGGCGAATCCATTCCGGCAGCTTACCGCCCGGCGGCGGCCTCGAGGAAGGTCCTCGCCGGACGCTGGCGTGCAATCGCCGTGCGTGGCACGCGCCGGTTGACCGACCACCACCGCACGACATACCCTTACACCAGCGGTTCTTCCGATCAATGGCGGCGCGAGCGAGGTACCTGGTCCATGAAAATGTTTCTGGCCGGCCAGTGGGTCGACAAACGCGAGGTGATCGAAGTCCGTAATCCGTTCGACAACACCGTCGTCGACACGGTTCCCCGCGCCACGCCCGACGACGTCGACCGCGCGTTGGCCGGCGCTGTCGACGGAGCACGCACGATGCGGGGCATGCCCGGGCACGAGCGCTACAAGATCCTCCGCCGCGCAGCCGATCTGATGGGCCAGCAGAACGATAAGCTCGGCCGGCTGATCAGCAACGAAGAAGGCAAGACGCTGGCCGAGGGCGTGTTCGAAGTGTCGCGAGCCGCAGGAAACGCTGGAGCTGTCAGCCGAAGAGGCCAAACGCATCAGTGGGGAGACCTTGCCGCTCGACGGAGCGCCCGGCGGAGCCGACAAGCTTGGCTTCACGCTCCGCGTCCCCTGCGGCGTGGTGGCCGCGATCACGCCGTTCAACTTTCCGCTGAACCTGGTCTGCCACAAGGTTGGCCCGGCGCTGGCGGCGGGCAACTCCGTGGTCGTCAAACCGGCCAGCTGACACGCCGCTGTCGGCCTTGGCGCTGGTGGAGATTCTGCTCGAAGCCGGTTTGCCGGCCGAGGCGATCGCCTGCGTCACCGGCTCCGGCGGCACGATCGGCAATGCCCTGGCCGGCGACCCCCGCGTGCGCAAGATCAGCTTCACCGGCAGCCGCGACGTCGGCGAACAGATTTGCCGGGCCGCGGGCGTGAAGAAAGTGACAATGGAGCTCGGCTCCAACAGCCCGATCATCGTCATGGCCGACGCCGACTTGGAGAAAGTGGCCGCCGCCACCGTGGCGACCGGGTATACCAACGCCGGACAGGTCTGTATTTCAACGCAGCGCGTGATCGCCTTCGATTGCGTGTACGGCGACCTGATCGACGCCTTGAAGCCGCGCGTGGCGGCAATCGCCACCGGCAACCCGCTCGATGCAAAGACCAAGATGGGCCCCATGGTTCGCGAGTCGGACGCCAAACGCGTCGGTGAGTGGGTTGACGAGGCCGTGGCCGCCGGCGCCAAGCTGATCACCGGCGGCACCCGGCAGGGCACGATCTACGCCCCCACGCTGCTGGCCGACGTGGTGCCCGACATGCGGATCAGCCGCGACGAGCTGTTCGGCCCGGCGGTGGCCGTGTCCAAAGCGTCGTCGATCGAAGAGGCCATTCGCCTGGCGAACGACACCCCCTATGGCCTGGCCGCCGGCATCTTTACCGAGAACATCACCCACGCCATGCAGTTTGCCCGCGGGGTCGACAGCGGCAATTTACACATCAACTGGGGACCGCAGTGGCGGGCCGACCTGATGCCCTATGGCGGTTTGAAGCAAAGCGGCTTCGGCAAGGAAGGCCCGAAATACGCGGTGCGCGAAATGACCGAGCTGAAGACGGTCGTCTTCCACGGCGTGTGAACGGCAGCACGCTTCAACTCTGCTCTCTAGTCGGGGCCCCGGTCAGGGCTGCCGCCGAACCTTCGGGTTCCAGCGCGACGGCGCTAATGATCGTTTGCCCAGGCACAGGTTTGACGACCTCGTTGGCCGTGGCGAACGACAATCTGCCCGATTCGTCAATCAACGCCAGGGGCAGCGCCGAGTTGCCGTGCATCTCGCTAAACGCCCCGTAGTCGAATTCCTTTGTCAGCGCCGTGGTCCGCATCACGGGATCCTCTCCAAATCGTTCGATCAGCCGCGTGTAGGTCATCTCCGCGCCAAACAGCAGTCGCCCGCGCTGATCGAGCGAAACGGCTTCACGGCGGGCCGACAGCACGGCGTCGAACGGAAGTTGATAGACGTGTCCGTGTCCGAACACTTCGATGAATCGCAAACACGCCAGTGAGTTGACTTCTTCGTTGGCGGTCATGGCGACCAGATAGCCCAGTTCGCCGTAGTCGATATCCTCGCGTGAGGTTTCCGAGAGGATGCTGCCGAAGTACGTGGGCAACCCGGCCTGGCGTGCCCGAGAGACGTTCGACCAGTCCGAATCGACCAACAGCACTTGAATCTTTTCGGCCACCAGCGCCGCCGCCAAGGCTCGGGCCCAGGCGTGGGCGCCGACCAGCGGCACGCCCTGGGGATTGGGTCGGGCCAGGCCCAGTGCGCGTGCCAGTGGCGAGGCAATCAGCCCGCTGAAGGCCACGGAGCCGATGATGACCAGGAAGGTGATCGGCACCAGCTCGCGAGAATTCTGCATCGACCGGCTTCCTTGACCGTGGACGTCAGACGACGCAATTCTCTCATGTACCGGTCCATCGACAAGCGGTTCGCCCGGGCCAAAACCGCCGGCTTCCGTCAAGGCGTCGGATTGCCCGGATCGTTGGCCTGGGAGTCGGCTTCGCCGTTCTCGGCGTCTTCGAGCGGCATGCCCGAGCCACGGAAGACGTTATGGGCGTTGAGCACGTTTTGCAGTACAA
The DNA here is from genome assembly GCA_963711515.1 of uncultured Planctomycetota bacterium. Taxonomy (GTDB): domain Bacteria; phylum Planctomycetota; class Planctomycetia; order Pirellulales; family PALSA-1355; genus CAVQEL01. Next base: position 38,827 of record CAVQEL010000029.1, read on the forward strand.
ACGGCTGGGGAAACTGCTCTTCGAGCTGGCCCAGCACGCTGCGGTAGTGGTTGATCGAATCAACGAGCTCGTCGGTGATACTGGCGTCCATCAGTCCGGGGTACGCGTCGAGCACCTGGCGCCATTTTTGGAAGCCCTCGACGTAAAGATCCCGGGATTCTTCGAGCTTGGCGGAAGTGAACATCTGGTCGGCGTCGTAGATCAGCTTGCGCGCGGCCAGCGCTTCGTCGGTCGGCTCGACCTGGCAGCGGAGAGTCCAGTAGTTGTAGTTGACGATACCGCGATCGACGTCGATGGCCTTGGACATTTCGTCGGCGAACGTGGCTTCCTCGGCGGCTCGTAGCGCGGCCGCGTGGTCTGCAGGCTTGACCCGCTCGGCGATTTCCAGGTGCGCCAGCTCGAGCGACTGCTCGATGACCGGCACCATCCGCTGCTGGTCCGGCGTGCGGCTGTCGGCCGGCGTGTCGTACACTTCGCGCAGCTCCTTCGGCAGGGTGGCCACCTTTTCAGCCAGCAGCGTTTCGCGCACGCCCTCGGGTGTCAACTTGGCCAGCTCCTCTTGGGCCTGGCGCGATTTCTCGTCGTAGGCTTCCTTTTCGCTCAGCCGCATGAAGACGTTGGCGCGGCCGGGCAGGTCGCGGTTGGAGAATTCGGTCCAGGCGTCGGCCGCCTTGGCCCAGGCGCTTTTGGCCACTTCGCCAAACGTGCCTTCCTCTTCCAGCGCTTCGGCGTAGTCGATCTGGCACATGACCGGATGCACGTAGAACAACAGCGGCGCTTCGCCCCGCAGCGGCACGCCCCGGGCCACGGCGTCCTGGGCCTTGAGCATCCACTCGCGACCCACCAGCCAGTTGTCGCGCTGGGCCTTGGGCCGGTCACCGTGAAAGTCGTCGTCCTCTTTGAACAACTGGCGATACAACTCTTTTTCGTCGGCCCGGCCGATCTTGTTGCCGATCGTATAACCGATTTTAGACAACAGCCGAGGCTCGTCCCTGTTGTACTGCGTGCCTTCCTTGAGAAAGTTGATGCCCTTGATCACCCAGTAGTAGCGGTCGTGGTAATCGTCGAATTCGACCGAAATGTTGTAGGACAGATTCCAGCCCTGAAAGATCCACACGCTCACGAAATTCGGCTGCAGCCGCGAAATCTGCTCGAGCGTGGCCGACATGTTCACCCAGTCTTCGGTCTTGCGATACTCGTTGGCCTTGGTCCACAACAAGTTGGCCGCCACACCCCGCATGCCCAGCGTGGCCAGCTTGATCGTCTCGCTGGCCGGGTCGATCTCGCCCAACTGGGCCTGGCTCAAGTGGTTATCTTTTCGCAGTTGCGCCAGGCGGCCGCCGTCGGTCTCGGTGGTTTGCGGCTGGCTGAGCCACGACAAGGGGAGCAACAGCGCCGCGATGACGCCGGCATACACGATCTTGCGGTTGAAACGCTGACGCCGGTTCATTTAGCCACCTCACGCGTCCTCAAGAAGAAATAACCCACGGCGAACATCGCGGCCACGAAACCCAGCCCGGTGAAGACCTGCACCAGCACCAGGTCGCCCGGCACGTTGAACCCGTGCGCCACGTACTCCACGCTGTCGAACTCGCCGAAGTCGGGCAACACGTTGACCACCCAGGTCATCAACGTCATGAACACCGAGTCGACGGCCTTGATCACGTCAGTCGCCAGACCCGGCTCGAGCGGCGTGGTGGCGTTCATCTGCGTCACGCCGCGCACGGACGATTCCACCGGGCCGCCCCCCTCGACCAGACCCTGCGCGACGCCCAGGATAAACGCCTTCGACGAACCGAGTACCAGTGCCGTCAGCGTGGCCAACATGGCCACCGGGCCGCTCAGAAACGTGCTGAACATCACGCCAAAACTCGTGACCAGCAGCATCCGCACCCAGATGCCCAGGAAGCCCTTGACGAAGTTGGCCGTCCACGAAGCATCACGCGCTCGCAGGTAAACGTCGGCCTTGGCCACGCCGAAATACTGGCCGGAGTCGAGGCATTGCAACTCGACCTCCAGCTCGCCGTCGGGGGCCAGATCTTCGAACAAATCGATAGTCTCGCCGTTCGAGTCGCGCAGCGTGCGGGGGAAGGTGAGCCGGTCGATCTTCAAGTCCTTGGCCCGAAACAGCTCCGGCTGGCTTTCGATCCCCTTGTTCCGCGGATTGCGCAACACCAGGCTGCCCAAGATTCCCTGCTCGATGTCCCCCTTGTACGAACGGAACACGCGAATCGTCATTTCGATCGGCAGCTCCTTCGGATAGTTCTCCGGCGTAATGTGGTCGAACTTCCAGATGGCCGCGGCCAGCGTGCCCCCCTCGATGAAGCTGCGGTACTTCCATTCGTTGCCGACGTTCACGCCCTTGGACATTGCCGCGCCGGCGCGGTCCTTGAACCGCAAATCGCCGTAGGCCGGCACCCGGGCCATGAACATACCTTGCGGCGGACCCACGACGTAGGTCGTCTGGTCGCCCGCTGTCTTCGGATCGATCTCGTGCCAGTGGCCTTGAACGACGTCGGTGGCCCCCTTGCCATCCGCGTCGATCGTAATCTGATGGCGGTGACTCTGGTCGAGCGACGTGCGGCCCGTCCGCTCGCTCGTATTGGGCACGGCCTCGAGCGAAGCAATTTCGACGTCGTGCTGGTGGTTGAGCAGTCGCACGACAAAGAAATAACTGGAGACGCCCATCACGGCCAGCATCAAAGTGCCGATCAGCGAGAAGCCGAGAATCCGCCCCAGCACGATCTCGCCGGGCCGCACCGGCTTGGTGACGATCGTGTAGATCGTCTTGTTCTTCACGTCGGCCGGCAGGCTGAACACGCTCAGAAACAGCGCCATCAGCAGCACCAGGTAGGTGGTGGCCGTGAGCACGAAGCTGACGTACAGCGTGGCCGGGTCGTGCGACTGGGTGTCGAGAAACCAGCCGGCGAACAGCAGGATCAAGAGGAACACGCCGAAGCCCACCATCACGCGCCGCCGCATCGATTCCTGGATGGCCAGCCGGGCCAGGGCCCAGATCCGCCGCGGCGAGATCGACAGCACGTCCCCCAGCCCGCGCTTGATCATGCCGTAGGTGAGGTCACCGCCTTCCAGCGGCCCGTAGCGAAACGCCGCGATCAGATATCCGCCCACCAAGGCCACGGCGCCCAGGATGGCCGCCGCCTCGAGAAAGAAAAACACCGCGGGCCAGATCCACTCGGCAAAGGCGGGGGGCTGTGTCTCGAGAACCATAGGGGGCTCGTGTCGCTGTCGTGGTCAGGAAATGAATCGGCGATCCGCTTGACCGCGGTGTGCCCCTTACGACTCCTGCTCGACCCGGGCACGCCGCCCGGGCCGGGCTTCGCTGTCGCGGACAATCGCCAAAAACAGGTCTTCCAGCGTTGTCGTCGGATTATCCATGGCCATCACTTCGCCGTGGTGGCGCTCGATCACGGCGCGAATCTCGGCCTGGGCCTCCGCGCTCAAGCCCTTGGCGCGAATTTCCGTTTCGTCGCGAACTTTCAACAAACTGTCGACGCGGCCCAGTTCCTTCAGCTCTCCCTGGTGCAAGATCGCGATCCGATCGCACACGTCCTCCACGTCGGCCAGCAAGTGGCTGCTCATCAGCACCGTCTTGCCCTCGGCCTTCAGCCGCAGGATCAGGTCCTTGATCTCCCGCGTGCCGATCGGGTCCAGACCGCTGGTGGGCTCGTCCAACAGGATCAGCTCCGGATCGTTGATCAGCGCCTGGGCCAGCCCGATCCGCCGGGCCATGCCCTTGGAATACTCTTTCAATTGCCGTCGCTTGTCCTTGTTCAGCCCCACCATCGTGATCAGCTCGGCAGCCCGCTGCCGCCGGACCTTGGCCGGCATGTCGAACAGCCGGCCGTAGAAGTCGAGCGTTTCCTCGGCGTTCAGGAACCGGTACAGGTACGACTCCTCGGGCAGGTAGCCCAGCCGCTCGTTTTTCGAGACGTCGGTGGCGTCGCGGCCAAAGACCAACGCCTGGCCGCTGGTGGGAAACAAGAGCCCCAACAGGAGCTTGATCGTGGTGGTCTTGCCCGAGCCGTTGGGTCCCAACAGGCCAAAGATCTCGCCCCGGCGGATTTCCAGATCAAGGGCCCTGAGGGCACGGACCTTTTGTCGCCCCCAAAAATCGCGATAAACCTTTGTCAAATTGCGGGTTTCGACGACTACGTCCGCCGCCATGGGGAGTTCCTCGCGTTTGGAAGTTGTTCGGGCGAGCCGCCGCAGAAGCGCTACGTGCCGTGGTATTGCGGGGGACAAACGAGGCTGATCGAACAGCCCGCGGCCAAAGAAGATCGCCGCGCCTTTCGCGTAAGGACCCAACGTCCGATACGTTGCTGCCCGACAAATGGTTCGGCAGCCTGCCGCCTCGCATTCCCCCGCTTACCCCCAACGTCCAAGGGGGCAAACCTTTACTATACACCACGCCCAAAAAGCCTTGCAAGCCGCCGCAAAACGCGGCCGAAAGCCCGCCCGCTGCACCCCGCCGGCCTTCCCGTGCGGCAAGACTTTCCGGCCGGCTTGGAGTACACTTTCATCGCTTGGACCGTGGGTTTGGGGGCGGTCCCGTTTGACGCTTTCGGCACGCACCCCCCGCGGCCTGCCGGATTTTGACGCTTGCGGCACATGCAAACGCCTGGTCAGCTCGCAGACTCTTCGGCGCTCGCGTTTCTCACCAGCCGCATCGACTACGAACGCGCGCTGTCGGTGCCGTACGGCCAGCGTGACTTTCGGCTCGACCGGATGCGCGACCTGTTGGCCCGGCTCGGCAATCCTCAGGACGCGCTGCGGATCGTGCACGTCGCCGGCACGAAGGGCAAGGGCTCGACCGCGGCCATGACCGCCGGCATGCTGTCGGCGGCCGGCTATCGCACCGGACTCTACAGCTCGCCGCATCTGGACCGCGTCGAAGAGCGCCTGGCGATCAACGGCAGCGCGTGTCTGCGCGACGAGCTGGTCGAGCTGGTGGGCCGAGTGCAACCCGTCGTCGCCGTCATGGATGCCGAGAGCCCTGGCGATGCGCTCGGCTCCACCCGGCCGACTTATTTCGAAGTGGTCACGGCGCTGGCGCTGTTGCGGTTTGCCCTGCACCGCGTCGACGCGGCCGTCTTGGAAGTGGGAATGGGCGGCCGGCTCGATTCGACGAACGTCTGCCAACCGCTCGTTTCGGTCATCACGTCGATCAGCTTCGATCACACCCAGCAGCTCGGCAACACGCTGGCGGCCATTGCCGGCGAAAAGGCGGGCATCATCAAGCCGGGCGTGCCGGTCGTCAGCGGCGTGCTGGCCGACGAGCCGCGCGAAGTCATCGCCGAGGTTGCCGCGCGCAACGCTTGCCGCCTGGTGCAACTGGGGCGTGATTTTGATTTTGAATATCGACCGCCGCGCGGGCTGGATCGCGCGTCGTCGCAGGCCGGCATGGGTTTCCACTATCGCGTCGGCAAAGACGACTGTCGGTATGCGGACCTGGACTTGCCGCTGGTGGGGAGTCACCAGGCGGCCAACGCGTCGGTCGGCCTGGCGACGCTGGTCGAGTTCGCCGGCACGGATTCCATGTTTCCGAACCGGACGTGCGGCGCGGGCTACAACAGGTCCACTGGCCCGCCCGCGTCGAAGTCTTGCGCCGCAGCCCGACGGTCGTGCTCGACGCAGCCCACAACGTGGCTTCGGCCGAGGCGCTGGGCGCGTGCTGGAAGAAAGCTTCTCGTCGACGCGCCGCTTGCTCGTGTTTGCCACCACGAGTGACAAGAATTACCGCGGCATGCTGGCCGCCCTGCTGCCGCGTTTCGACGAGGTGATTTTCACCCGCTACTGGAGCAATCCGCGGGCCTTACCGATTGAAGACCTGGAGGCCGCCGCCGCGGAGATTTCGCCCATCCCCCGGCACACGTGCACGGATCCGGCCACGGCCTGGCGGTTGGCCATGCAACTGGCTGCGCCCGAGCACTTGATATGCGTCGCCGGGTCCTTCTTCATCGCCGCCGAAATGCGCACCGTAATCAACACACCCTAACCGTTTAGCCCGGAACCAACGGCGACGGCGGAAACAACCGGACGAAATCCGCGTCACCCAGGCCCAAGCGCAGCTCGGCCACCCCTCACCCCCGCGGCCAATTCCGCGGCGACCAATCCGCTTGCCACGGCTCGTCGCGATGGTCCTTGTCCAGAGGCGGCGGCAGCTCGCCACGCAGGCGATGGCGTTGCTCTTCCCGCGCGGCTGCGTGCCCCAAACGTTCCAGCAGCGTGGCAATGTACGGATCGGCCCAGGGCACCAAGTCGTTGAAACCTCGCGGCCCGGGAACATAAGGGTCGCTCGTGGCCGGAGTTTCGACCAGCGTGCAATGAATGCTACGTGCCATGGCTGTGCAATCCTTTCGCAACAGGTGCGACGAGTAGAGGGGACGTAATCCGCGCGACCGGAACAACCGTGAATCGGTTCCGGTGCCGAGAAGTGACGTCACTCGAAGAAGCAATTCGCGGGCCAAAGCCGCGGCCGCGTCCCCGACTCCGCGACGCGCGTGCCGGCGACCCAAGCCCGGCAACGGGTTAGCAACCGTACGCGGCGGTTCGAACGGCACCCGCCGGCAGCTAGTGGCACGCCCTGCGAGCAGAAAGAATTGCAAATGCTTGCAAGCCCCCCCCCGACGTACTCGATCGACGACGGTCCACGCGTCCCCGGCAAGCTTTACGCCGCCTTGCCAGCCGGCGCCGTCCTGGCGCAACTCCTCGTCGAGCGCCTCGACCGCCCGCCGCAGTTGGGGATCGAATTGGAGTGGTGATGCGCCACGCTCCGCGGCAGCCTCTCCCGGCGAGGTTCCCGGCGCCGGCACGATGTCGCGCGCGGCGCTTGTCGAGCATGTCGACGATCTGCTTTTCGTCGAGTTTTACTTCCAGCCCCGGGCTCGGCTTCACGCCCCACTCGTCGGTTTCCTCGCTCGATTCCAGGCGATGAATGTTTCGCCCGCTGGGGCGCCAGTAGCTGGCAATCGTCAGCTTGAGCAAGCTGCGGCCCCCCTCCAGCGGAATCACGTTCTGCACGGTCCCCTTGCCCCAGGTCCGCTGGCCGATGACCTTCGCTCGGTCGTGATCCTGCAGGCAAGCGGCCACGATCTCCGCGGCGCTGGCGCTGCGGTCGTTGACGATCACCACCAGCGGCAAGTCCTGATACGGGCCCGATCCGGTCGCCACGGCCTTGTTGCGCACCCGCTCGTCGCGTCCGCGGGTCGTCACGATGACCGCTCCGGCCGGGAGAAACAGGTCGCAAACCTGCTCGGCGCCTTGCAATAGTCCGCCCGGATTGTTGCGCATGTCGAGCACCACGCCGCGACAGTGGCGGGCCGTAAGCCACGCAAGCGCCGCCTTTAATTCCTCGACGGTCGTCTCGCCAAACGCATTGATCCGCACGTAGCCGATCTTGTCCTCGCCCGGCAGGAAGAAATCCCAGGAGCCGTCGGCCTCGCGCAAGTCGCCCAGGATCGAATCGACCCGGATGCGGGCCCGCACCAGGTCGAACTGGATCGGCTCGTCCTGCCCCTCGCGCCGCACCGAGATCGATACCGGCTCGCCCGGCTTGCCGCGGAGCCAGCCGACGATGTCGTTGAGCGAGTGATTTGCCGTGGGCTTGCCGTCGATGGCCACGATCCGATCGCCGGCCCGCACGCCGGCCTTGTAGGCCGGTGTGCCCACCAGGGGGCTCATCACCGTGAGCTGCTTGTCAGGTCCGTCCAGGTTGACTTCGATGCCGATGCCGCCGTATTGCTGGTCGATCGACTCCTGAAACTGATCGGCCGCCCGCCGCGGCAGAAACGCCGAATACTCGTCCAGCCGGGCGATCATGCCATCGACGGCCCCCTCGAACAGTTTCTGGTCGTCGACCGGTTCGACGTAGTAGCGGTCGATCGTGTCGAACACCTCGGAAACCCAGCGGCCGTAAGGATTGCGATCCGCCCGCTCGTAACAGACGAGCGACACGACCACGGCGGCAAAGATCACCCACAGAGTGCGGCGCGGCATGCTCGGTTCCTTTCGCGGGGAAGTGCTATTACCCAATCCTACCTGCCAGTCGCCACTTGGGCAAAACACAGCCCGCGGCAACCGCAGGTCAGGCACCCCGTGTCTGACGTGTCAGTCGTTGCCCGTGACCGAAGCATTGTTGGTCGTATCCGGCCATGAAGAATTTGTCAGGCAGTCCAGTGCCTGAACTACACAGCCTGACCTACGCAGCAGGCACGACCGGCTCATGCCAGCAGCTTGTCGACCACACGGCCGTGCACGTCGGTCAGGCGGAAATCGCGACCGCCGAAGCGGTAGGTGAGCCGCTTGTGATCGAGCCCCACGAGGTGCAGCACCGTGGCGTTCAGGTCGTGAATGTGGACGGGGTCTTCGACGACACGGAAGCCCAGCTCGTCGGTCCGGCCCAGCGTCAAGCCGGCCTTCACCCCGCCGCCGGCCAGAAACATCGTGCCGGCCTGCGGCCAGTGATCGCGCCCGGTAAAACCCTTCTCCGCGCCGGGGCGGTCCTCGTTCATCGGCGTGCGGCCGAACTCGCCGCCCCAGATCACCAGCGTCTCGTCGAGCAGTCCGCGCTGTTTCAGGTCGCTGATGAGCGCGGCCGTGGGCCGATCGATTTGGCGGCACAACATCGGCAAGCCTTCTTCGAGCGAAGCCCGCCGCGTGTCGCCGTGCGAATCCCAGATGGCCTGCATCGTCTCGCCTTCGTAACAGATCTGCACGAATCGCACGCCGCGCTCCACCAGCCGCCGGGCCAACAGGCACGAGCGGGCATAGTCTCCCCGGGCCGTGGGAATGCCGTACGACTGGAGCACGTGCGGTGGCTCGTCGTCGAGCGTCATCAACTCCGGCACGCTCATCTGCATCTGGTAAGCCAGCTCGTACGAGGCCATGCTGGCGGCGATCTGCGAATCGCCCGCGGCGGCCAGCCGCTGCCGGTCCAGCTCGACCACCGCTTGGATCGTGTCGCGGCGGGCCGCCGCGTCGACCCCCGCCGGGTTCGACAGAAAAGGAACTGTCTCGCCGTGCGTGCGCAGCTCGACGCCCTGATGCCGGGCCGGCAGAAAACCGGCGCCCCACATCCCCTTGCCCCCCGAGTTGCGCATGCCGGGCACCAGTACCACAAAATCGGGCAGGTCCTGCTGCGCGTTTCCCAAACCGTAGTTGAGCCAGGCGCCCATGCTCGGCTTGCCGGCCTGCGCGTAGCCGGTAGTGAGCAGGTTCCAGGCCGGTCCGTGATTGAACTGATCCGTCTGCATGCTCTTGACGAACGCCAGCTCGTCGACAATCCCTGCCAGCATCGGCAGATGTTCGCACACCGGCGCACCGCACTGGCCGTGCCGCCCAAATGTATACGGACTGCCCAAAAACTTCTTCGTGCCGCGTACAAACGCCAGTCGCTGGTCGGCGAACAAGCTGGCCGGCACGTCCTGGCCGTGCCGCTGTTGCAGCTCGGGCTTGTAATCGAACAGGTCCAACTGCGACGGGCCTCCCAGCATCTGCAAGTAGATGACGTGCCGGGCCCGGGCCGGATGATGAGCCAGATGACTCGCGCCCGCGGCGCCGGCTGGCCGCGACAGAAATGCCAGCGCCGCCGCCCCCAGCGAGATGCCTTCGCCCAGGAATTGCCGCCGCGACACCGCGGTTGCCAGTGTTTGCCGGGCGACTGGCGAGTCGGGTTGAAATCGGGCGTCTGGCATCGCTACGGCCGAGTAATGAATTCGTTGACGTTCAAAAGCGTGTTGGCCACCAGCACCCAGGCGGCCCGTTCGGCCAGCTCGTCGCGTGGTGCGTCGGGCTCGGCGAGCAACGCTTCGGCGGCCGTCGGCAGAGCGGCAAACTCGCTCCGCCGCCGCTCGAACAAATCGCCGAGCACCCGCCGCTCCGACTCGCCGGGCGAACGCGCCAGCGCCGCGCGAAAGGCAAAATCCAATTGCTCGTCAAAACCGCGGCCCCCTTCCCCTCGGGCCCGCCGCGCCAGCCCCCGCGCCGCGTCGACGAAACCGTCGTCGTTCAACAGCGTCAAGGCCTGCAGCGGCGTATTGGTCGGCGTGCGGCGCGTGCAGGTTACGTCGCGCGTGGGGGCGTCGAAATTCACGAGCACGTCGGCCAGCGTCTGCCGCGTCCAGCGCAAGTAGATCGAGCGGCGATACAGCCCGTCGTCCGAGCGCGCCTTGTTGGCCGGCAGGCTGGGTCCGCCCAGCTCCTTGCTCAACACGCCGCCGACAGCCAGCGCGTTGTCGCGAACCAGTTCGGCCGGCAGCCGTACGCGCGACGCCCGCGACAGCAGCCGATTCTCCGGATCGCGCTCGATGGCCGCGTCGCTCGCCGCGCTGGCCTGCCGATACGCGGCCGACGTGACCAACAGCCGAACCAGCGCCTTGCGACGCCAGCCGGTGTCCATGAATCGCACCGCCAGCCAGTCGAGCAACTCCGGATGCGTGCAGGCGGGGGCCTGCGCCCCCAAATCGTCGAGCGTTTCCACCAGCCCGCTGCCAAAGAACTGGGCCCACATCCGATTCACCGCCACCCGAGCCGTCAGCGGATTCTGCCGGTTGACCAGCCACCGCGCCAGCGCCAGCCGATCGTCGCCGGCCTCGGGTCCCGCCACGTCGAGCACTTCCGGCGTCCCCGGCGTGACCTGCTCGCCGAGCGACAAAAAGCTGCCGCGCACGAAGACGTGCGTCGGCCGTGGCTCGCCCAGCGCTTGCATCACCAGCGTCTCGACCGGCGACTCCTCGCGCGCCCGCATGGCTTCGGTGTGCCACTTTATCCGCGGGCTGACGTCGCTGATCACTCCGGCGGGGTTGATGGTCGTCTCGGCCGCGTCGTTGTTGAAATACGCCAGCAGCCGATAGTAATCGCGCTGCGTGAACGGGTCGTACTTGTGATCGTGGCACTGGGCGCAGCCGAGCGTCGCGCCCAGCCAGACCGTGGCCGTCGTGTTCACCCGGTCGATCACGGCTTCCAGGCGAAACTCCTCGGGATCCACTCCGGCTTCGCGATTGATGCGCGTCTGGCGATGAAAGCCGCTAGCTAGGCGCTGGCGGTCGCTCGCCCCAGGCAACAGGTCGCCGGCGATCTGCTCGATCGTAAACCGATCGTACGGCATGTCGTCGTTCAGAGCATCGACGACCCAATCGCGAAACGGCCACACCGCGCGATACCGATCGTGCGGGTAACCATCCGAATCGGCATAGCGGGCCAGGTCCAGCCACACCAGCGCCTGCCGCACGCCATACTGGGGCGAAGCCAGCAGTCGGTCGACCAGCCGCTCGTAGGCCCCCGGCTCCGGGTCGTTGACGAACGCTTGCACCTCGGCCGGCGTGGGGGGCAAGCCGACCAGGTCGAGCGCGACGCGGCGAATCAACGTCTCGCGCACAGCTTCGGGTGCCGGCGAGAGCCCGGCGGCTTCCAATCGGTGCAGCACGAAATAATCGATCGGATTGCGAGGCCACGCAGCGTCGCGCACGGCAGGCGGTTCGGCGGCCACCGGCGGCACGTACGCCCAGTGACGTTCGTACCGTGCGCCTGCGAGAATCCACCGCCGCAGGACGTCGCTTTCATGGCTCGCCAATGGGGGCGCTTTGCCCACCGGCGGCATCCGCCGCTCGGCGTCGTCGGTCGTCACCCGCTTCCAAAGTTCGCCGGCGGCGAGATCGCCCGGAACGATCGCCCGGTTGCCCGAGGGAAGCTCGGCCGTGGCCGACCGCGGCCGATCCAACCGCAGGTCGGCTTCCTGCACGCCGGGGCCGTGACACTTGAAGCAGTGATTCGACAGGATGGGCCGCACGTCGCGATCGAATTCGACGCGCCCGCTGGCGGCACTTGTCGTGGGCCCGACAGCCGCATCAGCTTCAGCCGCCGCCAAAGAGCGCGCCGCCAGCAACGCCGACGCGCCGACCGCGGCAGGCACCACCATCTGTAACCACCCGCCGAATCGCATCATGTCACTGACGCCGCCCGAAAGTTAGAGGATCGAGCCCGAGCGCGGAGCCAAGGTCAGGCCCGCCGTACCAGCTTCGCCGAGTATACCCCCGCTCGGACGAGAGCGGCAACATTTCAGAATGTTGACGTCGCCAGATTTTGAGTCCACATTCGTCTTCGAATCCGGCCCCGGCTATTGCTTCCCCACGGCGTAGGCCACCGAGGACGAAATCTACGCCGGATAAGGTCCGTCCGCGAACGACCGGGAGTGATAGCCTTTGCTGCCGACGGCGACCGCCAGCGGGCTGCGATAATCGCGATTCGATCGGAGACTTTCCAACACGCTGGGGAAATCGTAGTTGGGCCTCCAGTCCAGCTCCCGGCGGATGCGCTGGTTGACGTACACCCGGTCGACGGATGGAAACATCCGCCAGCCGCGGCGGGCGTATTCTGGCTCGAATCCGTCGACGCGTCGCCGGACCACGGCCGGGGCGTTGACGCGCAGCTCGGCCAGATCGTCCTGCGCGAAAGGGGACGTGGCACTTACGATGTAGCGTCCAAAGCCCACCCGCTGCGCCTGGCTCATCGCCGCCAGGTGGGCCGCCACGACGTCAGCCAGATCGACGCGGCGGAACAGGTATTCGTTGACCTTCGCGTTGTCGTCGTCAAAGGCTTCGCGAATCTCGCGGCGATCGTCCTTCTCGAGAAAGAACCGGGACGTGCGCAGCATGATCGTCGGCAAACCGTATTTGCGATGAAATAGTTCACAAAGGTTTTCGGCGGCGAGCTTGGTGACCCCGTAGATATTGCGCGGCCGCGGGACGACGTCTTCGGTGATCCACGCGGCCGGCTCACCGCCAGCCGGCGTCAACGCGTCGCCGAACGTGCTGGTGGTGCTGGTGAAGACAAACGCCCGGACCCCGGCCGAGCCTGCCTCTTCGAGCAGGTTCAAAGTGCCCGTGACGTTCGTGTCGACGAAATCCTGTGCGGCGTGCGTGGCGACGTGCGGCTTGTGGAGCGTGGCGGCATGCAAAACGGCATCGCAACCGGCCACACAGCTTTTCACGAACGGGCGATCGACAATCGAGCCAACGGCCGACGTGAACGCCGATGGCAGCAGGTCGACGCCAAGCACCTCGTGTCCCTCGTCGCGCAATACCCGCACCAAGGCTTCGCCCAGATGTCCGCTGCTGCCGGTAACGAGGACTCGCATCTTCGAAATCTCGACGGGTTCTCCGGACGCAGCCGCCCTCTAATACTCGTGCGCCCCGCCCCGTTCGCCCAGCCCCGTGGCTTTCTTGTCGGCCACTTGCCGCACTTGCTTTGTCGCCACCTCGGCCTGGAACTTTTCGATCGCGACCGCCAGCGGCATCGCCCCCAGGTCGCCGGAAATGCGATCGCGGACCGAAACGGTGCCGGCTTCCGCGTCGCGCGGGCCGACCACCAGCATGTAGGGAATCAGTTCCAACTGCGCGTCGCGAATCTTGGAGCCGAGCTTTTCGGCCCGAAAGTCGCCCGTCGTCCGCAAGCCGGCCATGCGCAGCTTCCCTTCGACCTGGCGGCCGTACTCTTCCGACTTTTCGCTCACCGTCAGCACCCGCACCTGCTCGGGCGCCAGCCACAGCGGAAAGGCGCCGGCAAAATGCTCGATCAGCACGCCGACGAACCGCTCGAGCGAACCCAACGGCGCGCGGTGAATCATCACCGGCTGGTGCGGCTGGTTATCGGCGCCGATGTATTCCAGGTCGAAACGCTTGGCGCTGGGCAGGTTGTAATCGAGCTGCACGGTGCCGAGCTGCCACTCGCGCCCAGGCAGTCGGAGACCACGAAGTCGGCCTTCGGTCCGTAGAATGCCGCTTCGCCCCGCTCGACGTCCAGATGCGGCAGGTTCATCTCGCGGCACACCTGTTCCAGCGTCTGCTCGGCCCGCTCCCAGACGTCGTCGCTGCCGATATACTTGTCGCTGGCCGGATCGCGAAAGCCCAGCCGCACGCGATACTCGTCCATGCCCAAGGCGGCCAACACCGATTGGGTCATCTCGATGCAACCGCGGAACTCGTCGCCCACCTGCTCCTCGGTGCAAAACAGGTGAGCGTCGTCCTGCGTGAACCCGCGCACCCGGGTCATGCCCCCCAACTCGCCCGACTGCTCGTAGCGGTAAACGGTGCCGAACTCGGCCAGCCGCACCGGCAAGTCGCGATAGCTGCGCGGCTTCGACTTGTAGATCATCACGTGGTGCGGGCAGTTCATCGGCTTGAGCAGGTAGCGCTCGTCGTCCGACATCACGATCGGCTTGAACTGGCTGTCCGAGTAGTACGGGAAGTGCCCGGAGATCTGGTACAGCTCGATGCGGCCAATGTGCGGCGTATAGACGGCCTGGTAGCCGCGCTTGATGAGCTCCTCGCGAATAAAGCTTTCCAGCAGCCCGCGGATCGTAGCTCCCTTGGGCAGCCACAGTACCAGGCCCTGCGCCGACCAGGTTCGGATTGGTGGCAAACAGGTCGAGTTGCTTACCCAGCACGCGGTGGTCGCGGCGCTTGGCTTCTTCGACCCGTTTGAGGTGCTCTTGCAGTTCTTCCTTGCTGAACCAGGCCGTGGCATACAGCCGCTGCAACTGCTGGCGCGAGGCGTCTCCCTTCCAATACGCGCCGGCGATCGACAGCAGTTTGAATGCGCCGATGGCGCCGGCTGCCGGCACGTGCGGGCCGCGGCACAGGTCGATGAATTCTCCCTGCCGATAGAACGACAGCGTCGGATGGTCGGCCAGGCCTTCGTTGATGTGCTCGACTTTGAGCGCTTGCCCCAGGTCGCGGCACACCTCCAGGGCCTTTTCGCGCGGCTCTTCCAATCGCTCGAACGGCTCGTTGGCCTTGATGATCCTGGCCATCTCGGCCTCGATCGCCGGAAAATCCTCCTCCGACAGAGGCCGCTTCATTTCGAAATCGTAGTAGAAGCCGCTCTCGGTCGTGGGGCCGAAGGCCAACTGCACGCCGTCGAACAGCCGCATCACCGCCCGGGCCATCACGTGGGCCGCGGAATGGCGCATCACGGCCAGGGCTTCGGGATCTTTCTTGGTCAGCAGCCGCAGCGAGACTTCTCCCTCGGCCGGCAGCGGCGCCGGCGCTCCCACGACACGTCCATCCACCTCGGCCGCCAGCGTGGCCTTGGCCAGCCCCGGCCCGATTTCGGCCGCCACGTCGAGCGGGCTGACCCGCCGCGAATACTCCTTTACCGATCCGTCGGGCAATTTCACCTTGAGCATGGTTGGTTGTTCCATTTTGTTAGGGCCGCCAAGGGCGATGGCTCCCCCGCCCGCACCGATACAAAGGATGCGCGAGAAAAGCGCAGGGTTCACCGCGCGGCCGCTTGCCGCAAAGTATAGGCCGCGGCGGGTTTGGAGCAAAGGTGGTCGAACGCACCTCTAGCCTCGCCCGCTGACCGCGGCTACCCGCCGCCATGCTCCCGCAGGACCTCAAGCGCCGCGTCGTTCACCCAGCGGGGCTCCTGAAACACCCTGGCAAAGCCAAGGGGCGTGACGTCGTGATATTCGTGCATCTGCTCCCGTTGGACGTCGCCGGCGATGCTCAGCCGCTTGCGGAAGGTGGCCCGGGCGTTTGGATCGGCACCGTTTTGCAACAACCAGCGAGTCAGCTCGGCCGCTCGCGCAAACGGTGAGACAACGGTGTGAAACAACGGCGTCTGCCCGCCAAACCCCTCGGTGTCAATCGCCGCGCGGGCATTCACGTCGGCGCCCTGGTCGATCAGCCATTGGGCCGTGTTCGCGTCGAGATACTCAACGGCGATGTGCAACAGCGTGCCACCGTCGAGCGGCGCATAGGTTAGCCCGTCGCCGGGAGCAAGGCCGAGCTCGGGGGGATAGATCTCCGCTTCGCGGAAATGCCGCTTGAGAAGCGACGCATCGCGAGCGAGACACGCGGCGAGCAGATCTGTCCTTCCGCGATGGACCGCCATGGGCGCGGTGTCCGGTAAGGGATACCCGGCGTCGGCGAAAACTTGCAGACACGGGCCCTTTCCCTCCGGGTTGCGCCAATATGTGCCGACGAGCATCCGCAGGCAGTTGCCGCCGTCCGGCTGGGTAGCATTCATGTCGGCACCCTGCGCGATCAACCATTCGAGGGCTCGCGGCGCGAGCGTCTCGCACGGCGCGCAGATGATCGGATACTCGCCGTTCCAGCGGGCGTTGACGTCCGCGCCGTACTCCACCAGCAGTTCCATCACGGGAATCCGTTCGTCGCGCAGTGCCGCTCGCATCAGCGGCCCGTCCCCTCCTTGATGCACGTCCGAGCCGTTTGCGAGCAGCCAGCGAATGATGGCCAGCCTTTCGGGCGACGGGGGCGCACCGCGGCATTCGGCCGCCCAGGTGAGCGGACCATTTTCGCGGTATCCCAGCGGCGCCCGATGTAGCGACTCTTTGCGGGTCATCAGCGACTGAACGCGCACCACGTCGTTGGCGTCGATCGCCGCCTTGAGCTGGCCGACTTCGCGGAGCGCATCGACGTGAGCCTTCAGCTTCGGCCAACTGGCGAAGCCATATTCCCGCGCCACCCGAAATTGCGCGTCGCTCAACGACATCGCGCCACCGGCGCAACAAATCCTTGGCCTGGTTCTTGAGATGACGTAGATCGGGCTTTTCGGGCAGCGAGCGCGGGGCGCTGGGGTTCGGCCGGCACGGCGACCTCCTTTCATGGCATCGCCCGCTGTCCGCATCTCGGGCCGAAAGAAGGATCGCTCAAGTTGTGGCACGCCACGATGGGCTTCTGCCCTTTCCGCGGACCGGCGGCATTCGCGATGCCAGCGGCCAGTATACCAGTCTCCGAGGCTTGAATCACGGCGTCGCTTCCGTTCAAGTAGATCCAGCCCGATCGATTCATGCTTTCCAGCACTGAGACCTCCCCCATGCCCGCCGATGATTCGCACAGCACGTCAGACCCCCGCATCGGCTTGCCGCTGGCGGAAATCGATACACCGGCCCTCTTGCTCGATCGGGCCGCCAGCGACCGCAACCTGGCGCGGATGGCGGCTTTCTTCGAGAACCGTCCGGCCCGCCTCCGCCCGCATTTCAAGAATCACAAGTGCGTCGCGCTGGCCCGGCGGCAGTTGGCGGCCGGGGCCATCGGCATGACCTGCGCCAAGCTGGGCGAGGCCGAAGTGCTCGTGGACCACGGCTTCACCGACGTGCTCATCGCCAACCAGGTCGTCGGTCCGCAAAAGGTGGCGCGGCTGGCGCAGTTGGCTCGTCGGGCTCGCATCACCGTGGCGGTCGATCACATCGAGCAGGTGCAAGCCATCGCACAAGCCGCCGCGGCCGCTGGTTCGGTCGTGCGGCTGTTGATCGAAGTCGACATCGGCATGGGGCGCTGCGGCGTCGCCCCGGGAGAGCCGGCGCCTGGAGCTGGCTCGCAGCATCGGGGATCTCCCGGGGGTGGAATTCGCCGGGCTGCAAGCCTACGAGGGGCATCTGGTCAACGTGCTCGATCGGGCCGAGCGCGGCGAGCGCACCGCGCCGCCATGCAACAGGCCCTCGACACGCGGCGCCTGATCGAAGCCGCGGGCATCCCGGTGGCCTGCGTCAGCGGCTGCTCGAGCGCCACCTACGACGCCACCGGCACGCTGCCGGGCGTCGACGAGGTGCAAGCCGGCACCTACGCCACGATGGACCGACAGTACGCGCGGCTGGCCGGGGAGTTTGAGCTCGCGCTCTCGGTCCAGGTGCGCGTCATCAGCCGGCCGACGCCCGACAAGGCCGTCTTGGACATCGGCATCAAGGGGGCCGGTTGCGAATTCGGACCGCCGGCAATTCGCGGCTATCCCGACGTCGAGATCGCGTCCTTCCTCTCCGAAGAGCACGCGGTGGTCCGCCACGCGCCCGATTGGCGAATCGGCGAAGTGGTCCAGTTGATCCCCACCCATGCCTGCACCACCTGCAACTTGCACCGCGAATTCGTGGTGCATGACGAGGGGCGCGTGGTCGACGTCTGGCCGATCGAAGCATCGGGAAGACTCTCCTGAGCCAAACCCGGCAGGGGCCGTCACTTCCGGGTAGGAAACGGCAAGCTATCCTTTTCGTGGAACGTGCGCCGGCGGCGAATGGTGCGCACCAGCCGGACACGTAGGCGGCGTGCGCGCTGACAACCCGCGGCGACCGAACGCCTCGGTTGGCGAAC
Organism: uncultured Planctomycetota bacterium; assembly: GCA_963711515.1. Classification (GTDB taxonomy): domain Bacteria; phylum Planctomycetota; class Planctomycetia; order Pirellulales; family PALSA-1355; genus CAVQEL01. The sequence goes on from CAVQEL010000029.1 coordinate 56,955, forward strand.
GATTCCTTGGTCACTTTTCCACGAAGGGTACGATTCGCATGTTCACAAAACCGCTCCTTTGCTCGTTGGCTTGTTGTTTGTCGCTGGCGGTCTCGTTGGCCGGACCCTCGCGTGCGCTTGCCAGCGACGAGGTGGAAGTCGAACGGATCAATGACGCGTTCTACAAGAGCCTCAACGCGCTGTTTACTGGCAACGTCGAACCCATGAAGCTGATCTGGTCGCATCGCGAAGACGTGACCTACATGGGCCCTTCCGGCGGATACCAGATCGGCTGGCCGCAAGTCCTTGACCAGTGGGAAAAGCAGGCCGCCATGAAGCTGGGGGGCGAGATCGCCTCCACCGAAACGCGGATCATCGTCGGCAACGACCTGGCGTTTGTCCACTGCTACGAGCAGGGCAACAACCTGAACTCCGCGGGCCGCCCCGAACGGGTTTCGATCCGCGCCACCAACCTGTTCCGCAAGGAGGACGGCCGCTGGAAGATGATCGGCCACCACACCGATCTGCTGCCGTTCCTGGAAAAAGAGTCGCTGACCAAAGCGATCGAACATTCGGTCGAATAAGCGGTTGACCCTCTCAGCGGTCATTCGCCAGCTAAACCAAACGGGAGCCGTGCCACAAGGGTGCGGCTCCCGTTGGGTTTTCGCGGCACGTTTAACTGCCTCGCCGCGCTTCGGCCTTACCACCCCGAAGCGTCAGCGGGGCCGGCGCATGCCATATCTTTACCCTCCTCGCTGACGCTTCGGGTTATGATGCGCGCGACACTTTGTCCGCACGTTGAATTCTTTTTCGAGCGCTGCGCCTGCGCGGGCGCTCGGCGGCTGGCATCACGCACCGTTTTGTGATAGCGTTGCTGCCGCGCCCCCGCACCGCCTTCACTGGATTGCACGGCCATGAAATCCAAAACCGAATACTTGAAGTTCAACCTGCCGGCCCGCATGGCCTTTGAAAACATCACGCCGCAGGTCGCCGAGATCGTTCGCACCAGCGGCGTTCAGGAGGGTCTGGTGCTGGTCAATGCCATGCACATCACGGCCAGCGTGTTCATCAACGACGACGAATCCGGCCTGCACACCGACTACCAGAAGTGGCTCGAACAGCTCGCCCCCTTCGATGCCTCGCCGGCGCGATACGCCCACAACCGCACGGGCGAGGACAATGCCGATGCCCACATGAAGCGGCAGATCATGGGGCGCGAGGTGGTCGTGGCGATCACCAAGGGTCGTCTCGACTTCGGCCCCTGGGAACAGATTTTTTACGGCGAGTTTGACGGCCGCCGGCCCAAGCGCGTGCTGGTCAAAGTGATCGGCGAATAGCCCCGCGGCGGCGTGGATGCTGCGGCCGTCAGGCCGTGATCCCCTTGGTCAGCGCCATGAAGGCCGTTTCCAGGTTGATTTCGTCTTCCTTGAACAGCGACAGCTTGTAGCCCTTTTGCACCAGCAGCGTGGCCAGCGGGCTGTAGTCGTCGACTCCGGCGCGCAACGTCACGACCAGTATCTTGCCGCGCGGCTCGACCTTTTCCACGTCGGGCTGATCTTCCAGCAGTCGGGCCGCGGAGTCGGTGTTCTCGGTCACGCCGACGTTGAGCACCGTTTGCAGGCGCACCTGCTGCATGAGCTGCTCGACGTCGGCGTTGACGCGCATTTCGCCGCGCTCGATGATCCCGATCTTGTTGCAGATGTCGGCCAGCTCCGGCAGGATGTGGCTGGAGACCATGATCGTCTTGCCCAGTCCGCGCAGCTCCTTGAGCAGCCCGCGAATCTCGATGCGGGCTCGCGGATCGAGGCCGCTGGCCGGCTCGTCGAGCAACAGCACTTGCGGATCGTGCAGCAGCACCCGAGCCAAGCCGAGCCGCTGCGTCATGCCGCGCGAGAGGCTCGTCACCAGGGCCTCGCGTTTGTAGCCCAGGTCGACCAGGTCGAGCACTTCGTCGCAGACCTTGCGGCGGGCGGCGCCTTTGATGCGGTAGGCGGCGGCGAAGAATTCGAGATACTCGATCACCTTCATGTCGTCGTACACGCCGAAGAAATCGGGCATGTAACCGACGATGCGGCGGATGTCGCGCGGATGCGTGTAGATCGAAAAACCCGCCACGTAAGCTTCGCCCCAGGTGGGCTGCAGCAGCGTGGCCAGCATCCGCATGGTGGTGGTCTTGCCGGCGCCGTTGGGGCCGATGAAACCGAACACGTCTCCCTTGGCCAGGTCGAGCTCGAGCGATTTGACGGCAAACAGCTCGTTATATTTCATCGTCAGGTCGTGTGCTTCGATCACGTCTCGGCCCTCGGAAGGTGTGCGTTCAGTCGGCGTCGGCCGCTGTCACGGGAAACACGTAACGATAGAAGGTCCAGCGCCTGGTGTGCGCCTCGGCCAGGGGCCGGCCCGCTTGTTCGAGCGTGGCCGCCGGCCGCGCGACGCGACCGATGAGTACGGCCCGGCCGTCGCGCACTAGCCCACTCAACTCACTGAACTGTTGGTACTGATTCGCCAGCCCCGTGTACGCGCGGCCGCCGGCCAGCTCGTGAGCCGACATCATCTCGACGATGCGCGGCACGTCGAACGACTCCTGATCGTAAGGCGGCGCGACTTGCCTGTCGCCCACCGCCGTGACGTGCCGCAGATAAGTGTCGACCGTTTGCGGATCGATCGCTTCGACGTCGATCGTTCGCCCGGTGTCGAAGCGGCGCAGCACGTAGGCCCACTTGTCATAGATCAGCACGGCGTCGGTGAGCGGCACGTCGAGCTTGCTCGTCAGGGTGCCCACCAGGCGTCCCTCGTCGGCCAACCGGGCTTCGACGTCGCCGGTGCCCTCGTGCCACCAGCGTCCGACAAAGGCTTTGCTCGACCAGACGGCGATCGGCACGCCCCGAATCACTTCGCCGGGGGCCGCGTATTCGTAGGCCACGGTAAACAGCGGCAAACTGCGCGAGGCCGTGTCGATGCCCCCCACTCCCTGGTTCGTAACGTCCATCCCGCCGAACGCTCCGCCGGTCAAACCGAACCAACTGAACAGCTCGCCCGCGTCGGCCGCACCCGCTGCCCCGGCCGAGCGGCCGGCCGGCCGCAGCACCAGGTCGTACGTATCGATCCTGGGGCTGAAGACGTTCGACCAGCTCGTCCCCCGCACCAGGTGGCTTTCGGCGTCGAAATCGACAACGTCGAGCTGATTCACGCGCACTTCGCTTCCCTTCAGCCCGTAGGCCAGCACGAGCGCGCCGCCGCTGAACAGTACGACCATCAGCGTGAACGACAGCCACGTGGCCTCCATCCGCCCCAGCAGGTGCTTGACCAGATAGTAGTCCAACGGGCCGATGCACCCGATGTACAGCACGACCAACAGCGCCACCAGCCAAAACGGCACCAGCCGCACGCCGGGAAACTGATCGAGCGCCCCGCAATTGGCCCGCCAGGTCGACGAACCCGAGCGTCGTGACCTCGCCCAGCGTGTCCCGATCGCTGTTCTGATCCGAGCTCCGCGGCCGGCGCAACAGCGCCGCGAGCAACTGCGGCCGGGCTTTCCAGTCGTCAATCGGCGGCCGATCGAGATCGAACGCCACGAATACGATCTCGCCGAATCCGTGCGGCGTGCGCACCACCAGCGGCAAGTCGCGCGGACCGCTGCCGGCAAACGCTTCAACCCGGCCGCGTACGTCCACCAACTTCGGCACCGAAAGCTCGCTTCGGGCATCGGGCGAAACCGGCTCGAGCGTGTCAGCGTACGTCTCTAGCGCCGCCGTCTGACGCAGCGGCACCATCGACTCCAACCGGCCCGGCGCCAGAGCTGCCAGCGGCCCCTCGGGCGCCAACAGCCTGTCCGCGTGGCGGGCGACGCTCACGATTAGTTGGCCTCCCATCCGCACCCAACGGTCGATGGCCGCCAACTGTTCGCCGGCCGCGGCCAACTGCGAGGCGATCGCCTCGTCCCCGGTCGTCAGGATCAGGGCGTCGAGGCCCGCATATCCCCACCAATCGCGCGGCAGTTTGCCGATCTCGCTCGCCTGCGCCAGGTGGCCGCCACGCAGCCACGCAGGGCCTGCGGCGGATCCCTCGCCACCCACCACGACCACCAGCGTCGCGCTCGATGGCAGCACGTCGGCCAACGGCCCGGCGGCCCCGGTGCGAAAGCGTCGCGTGGCCAGCACTCCCGTTTCGTCGCGGAAGGCCACCGTCAGTTCGCTGGAAAGCTGGCCCAGCTTGGCATACACGCGCACGCTCTTTCGCTCGCCCGGCCGCACGACGAGACCGCCATTGTTCTCGGGAGCCCGCACACGGCTTGGCACGCCGTCGCCGTCGGGCAATACGATCTCGACGTGCCCGTGAACTTCCTGGCTGCCGCCTTCCAGCTCGACGGTGAAGGGAGTCCAGAATCCCACCTTCGAGCAACCTGCCACGCCGGCCTGCACGTCGACGATCCGCACGGTCGCTGAAATTGGCGCCGAAGTCGGCGCCGGAGTTGGCGCCTTGGCGTGGCCGCCGTCGACTGCGGCACCCCCAGGCGCCGCCAGTGCGCCGATGCCGGCCGCCCACAGCATGAGCCAGGCCAGCGGCAACGCGATCCGCCGCATTCCCGTCAAGCCGCTCATGGTTTCTCCGCGTCGGCGCAGGTGCACACGAATTGGCCGCACCCGGGGCAGCCGGAGCCATATTTGCGCGCGACGGCTTCGCCAAGATCGACTCCGGCCACGTTGGCAATCGTGGCCAGCCAGGCCAGCACGTCGGCAAACTCGCCCAGCCGGTCCTCGTGCGTGCCGTTGCGCAGGGCGCCGGCCAATTCGCCCACTTCCTCGATGAGCCACATGAACGTGCCGTCGACGCCGCGGGCAACGTCTTTCTCGTAATACATTTCGCGGATCAACCGCTGAAACTCGGCCAGCGTCACCGCCGGCACGTCGTCGGAAGGCATCGGGGTGGTTACTCCAGGCTGTCCAACAGATCTTGTGCTCCAGGATGATCAGCCCGTCGCTTGATCAACTCGGCCAGCACCGTTTTGGCTTCGGCCCGCTGGTCGGACGCCACCAGCGCGCGGGCCAAGTCCATCTGCAGCGGTAGCTCGTCGGGACTGAGCTCGACGGCCACGCGGTATTCCCGGGCTGCGTCGGCCGAATTGTTTTGTCCCGCCAGCGCCGCGCCGCGCCAGGCGTGCACGTCGCCGTCCATCACCTGAATGTGTAGGGCCTCCGCCGTCCAACGATCCGCGGACGGCCAATCTTCGCGCGCGACGGCCAGTTGTGCCAGCTTCTTACGCAGCGGCAGGTCGTCCGGGTCGGCCGCCGCCAGTTGGATCAACACGGGCCGCAGCTTTTCGACGTGGTTGGATTTCAGATAAACGGCTGCCAGCGCCTTGAGCCAGCGCGTGCCCCCCGGGTCGTGCCGAGCCCCCAGCTCGTACAAGTCGGCGGCCGCGTCGTAATCTTCGGCCCGCAGCTTCAAGCCGGCCAGCAGGGCCAACAGGTTTTCCTGCGGCTCGTCGCGGTTCAAGAACTTTTCCAGCCGCGCGAGCGCCTCTTTGTTCTCGCCCACCAGCAGGTGGAGTCGCGCGCGGACGTAATGCGCCAGTTGTTCGCGCGGATCAATCGCCAACGCCGCGTCGGCGCTGCGACGGGCCTCCGGATAACTGCGCCGATTGAGCTGCGCCTGCGCAATCTGAGCCAGCAGTTTCGGGTCCTTGGGATTCGCGGCCAGGCTTTTTTGCAATTCGACCAGCGACGGCGCATCGCTTTTCGCGCTGGGCGGCAAGCCGTCGATGATCTTCTGAACGAACTTCTGGTAGCCCTGCTCGAAATCCGCCTGGTTCACGGCGAACGAGCGCTTGAGCGCTTCGGGCGTCGTCAGGTTGTCGCGATACGCCGTGAGCATCTTGGCGACTGCGTCGGGACCGAAGCGTTCGAGCATGTACTCGGCGTACAGCTCGGCCTGGCAATAGGCGAGCGTCCATTCGTCGCTCGAATGCGGCCGGATAAAGCCGAGATTGATCGTGTCCAGATTGAACAGCTTGCCCTTGGCCGACTCGGCCACCAGCAGCTCGTTCCACTCCGCCGGCCGCGGATACCCCTCGTTCAACACGGCCAGCGCTTCGGTAAACCAGTGCGGGATGTTGAAATCCGTCTGCTGCAGGTTGATGACGTGCACGAACTCGTGCTTCAGCACCCGCGCCCAATTGAACCGCTGGTCTCCCTCGGTCGGCGATTTCAGCGCCACGATCTTGCCGGCGCAGGCCCCGATCGGATGAATCCGCGGCAGCCCCACCATCCGCGCGCTGAACCAGCCGTGGCCGTCGGTATTGCGGGCGTGATTGAACACCTCGAACAGCGACTTTTCCGGCGGCTCGAAACCCATCTGCTGTACCAGTTGCGGGTAGACATGTTCGAGCCACTCGCCCATGTAGCCGGCCAGAATCTTGTCCTGCTCGGCGTCGTACCTGATGCGGAAGTGCTCGGTCTCGAGCGTCTGGTAGCCGTCGAGCACTTCCAAGACTTTTAGCGTGTTGTTCACGCGGACGTTGAACGGATCGGCCTCGAACGACGCATCGAGCACGCGGCGGGCTTCGTCCTCTTCGCCCAGCCGCATCAGCATCATGCCCAGCCGGCCCGGCGGATCGACGAGCTGCGGCATCCGCGCCATCGCCTCGCGATAGAAATCGGCCGATGCCGGCCAGCGCCGCAACCGATCCAAGGCGTCGGCCAGCGCCAGGTAGAACCTGCCGGCGTGTGGATTGCGCGCGTCGACGTCGGCCCGCAGCTTGCCGAAACGGGAGTCGGGCTGGCGGCTGGCGGTGCCGTCGGTCGCCAGGTAAGCGGCCGCTAGCCGGCCCAGCGTCTCCTCCGACGTGGGATGCAACTTCAAGGCGTCCCGCAGCACGCCGGCGGCCTGCCGGGGCTCAAAGTTTGCCAGGTGTATGTCCGCTTTCAAGTGATACGCGGCCAGCAGCCCGGGATCGATCGCCAGCGCCTGCTCGCACGCGTTCTGCGCGGCCGTCAGCTCGAACTGTTCAAGCGACAACTGCCCAATGGCCGCGTGAACGCAGGCCGCGTTCGGATTGAGGACGAGCGCCGCCTTGAATTCCTTGGCGGCGTCGGCCTCGTTGTACTTCTCGGCAAACAGCCGCCCAGTTTCATAGCGGGCCTGCCAACACTCCGGGTGCGACTCGACGAGGTCCGGATAGAACTCGTTCACCAGGAAGCCAAACTGATCGCTCAGCCGGTTCCAACGGGCAAACTGGGCCGCCCCCAGGCCGATCGCCTGCAGTATGTCGGCGTCCTCGACGTCGTGAGCGTTGTAATAGTTGACCAGCCACTCGTTGTCGGCGTTGGCCTCGTCGAGCTTTCCGGTGGCGGCGCATAGCTCGCCCCGCACCCAGCGGGCCCGCACGTAGTCGGCGTCCAGCTTGAGCGCCGCGGAAGTGAACGATTCGGCCGCTTCGTAATCGCCCCGATCGAGAGCCAGCCGGGCCAACTCGGCCGGTAGCGCGGCGGCTGTGGCATCTTTCTTGGCGGCCTCGGTGAGCGTCGCCACGGCCTTGTCGCGCTGGCCCGTGGCTTCCTGGGCCCGGGCGATTCCCACGGCACTCGCCAGGGGGTGCTCGCCAGCCAAGGCGCGAAAGGCTTCTTCGGCCTCGGCGTGCTTTCCTTCGGCCAGCATCCGCTGGGCCGCGGCCAGCGAGCCGGCCGGAGGCGTGTCGGCCGGCGATGGGTCGGCCGCTAGTGCGTGAGCGGACATGAGCAGCAACAGGCACAGCGCCGCCGTCGCCGTTGGCTCCGGGCTAAACTTTGCCATTCCTCCCCAGGGTCGCGGCGGGAAGGACGTTCTCATGGCAACATCTCGAACGAACGGGAAACACACCGGAACGAGGGCCAGGGACGTATCCGCTGCCGGGCCACCGAGTTACCGTATCGCAACCGCCGTGCCCCAGCAAGGCTGAACCGGCTCGCGCCCGCGGAAGACCTGAAGTCCCTTCATTTTACTCCAAAATCCAATCGACGACCGCCACCAGTCCGTCGTCGTCGTTAGCCGGGGCAATGCGGTCGGCGGCGGCTTTCACCTCGTCCAGCGCATTTCCCATAGCCACGCCCAGACCGGCTGCCTGAATCATCGGGATGTCGTTCACGTCGTCTCCCACGGCGCAGATTTCGTCCGGCCGAATTCCCCACTGCTCCGCCAGGTGATACACGCCCGTCCATTTGCTCACGCCAAACGGCGCGATCTCGCACATGAAACCCGCATAGCGCGGGCTGCGCAGCACGTGCACGTAAAGCAACTCGGGCAAGTGCCGCAGCAGCGAGTCGCGCAAGTCGATCATCCGCCGGCGATCGCCGATCACGAAGCCGGCAAAGATACCCGGCGGCGGCTGCGTCATCAGCTCCCGGCACACGCGGCCGCAGCCGGCGTTTTTGGCAAAGAACTCCGCCAGCAGCGGCTCCGGCGCGGCAGTTCCGCATTGATAGTATTCATACCCCTCGTCGAACGTGTCGGCATAGAGCACCGCTTCGTCGCCCGCTGCGGCGACCAGCTCCAGGCACCGATCGAGTGCGCCGGCGACAAACTCCGCGCGAAACAGCGTCTGATGATCGGAGGCCCGTTTGATCAAGGCCCCGCTGGCGGTGACCAGCGGCACGTTCATCTCGAGCGGCTCGACCAGCGGCAGCACCCGGCTATAGCGGCGTCCCGTGGCCAGCACGATTTCGACGCCAGCGCGCTTGGCGTCGAGCAGCGTCTCTCGCGTGCGATCGGTCAACTCGTGCCGGCTATTCACGAGCGTGCCGTCGATGTCGATCGCCAACAGTCGGTAGGAGGGCAAGGCGTGATTCCGTGGAAGACCATTGCAATAACCGCGGCACGGCGGACTATTTTCAGTATCGCAGAACGAGGGTGCAAGGCCCAGTCCGTCGCCCCCCTGTTCGCCTGCACCGCGCCGTTCTAAGATACATGGAATCCCAACCCGACGCGTCAGCGAGGCCGTATTCGAGTATCTTCCTCGTTTACGCGTCCGGTTAGAATTCGTTGCCAGAGCGCCCGCGCGTTTTCTCACACGACCGACACTTCTTTTTCCTTCCCGCGTCATGTCCGAATTCATTACTGTGGCCCGCGTCGGCGCCATTCCCGAGGGGACCGGCGCGGCATTTCCGGTGGGCGACAAGCTGGTGGCCGTGTTCAACCTCGGCGGCGGACGCTATCACGCCCTGAACGATCTTTGCCCGCACATGGGGGCCTCGCTGGCCGACGGGCACCTGGAAGACGGCGTCGTCACCTGTCCCTGGCACGCCTGGCGGTTTCGCACCAGCGACGGCACCTGGTGCGACAACCCGCGCATCAAAACCGACGCCTTCGAAGTCCGCGTCGAAGGGGACGAGATCCAGGTCCGGCTGGCATCGCCCGCGGGCGGCTGACTCACAGCGTGAGCGTGCCGCCCGGCTCGACGACGACCGGTTCGGTCTTCGTTTCCTTCTTCACCCGTGCGGCCCAGGCGTGGGGATCCTGTTCGATGGGGGGCCAGGTGTTGTAGTGCGACGGCACGACGCGCCGCGGCTCGAGCAGCTTCACGGCTTCCAAGGCGTCGTCCGGTCCCATCGTAAAGCGATCGCCGATCGGCAGCACCGCCACATCGAGCCCGGCGGCGCCGATCAGCTTCATGTCGTAAAACAGCCCCGTGTCGCAGGAGAAGTACACCTTGCCGTCGGCCAGCGTGAGCAGAAAACCGCCCGGATTGCCGCCGTTGCTCCCGTCGGGCAACACCGAGCTGTGATGGGCGATGGTCAGCTTCACCCGACCGAACGGCAGATCGATGCCGCCGCCGAGGTTCATCGGCTGGGTGCGTTCGACCCTCTGCTTGCCGAGCCATTCGCAGATCTCGTAATTGGCGACGACGGTCGCCCCGTTGTGCCTGGCCACCGAGGCGGCATCGGCCACGTGGTCGAAGTGGCCGTGCGACACGAGCACGAAATCGGCCTTCACCGCGTCGGCCTTGACGACCGCCGTGGGCGAATCGTTCAAAAACGGATCGATGAGGATCGCGTGTTGGCCGGTCTCCACCAACCACGCGCCGTGTCCGAGCCACCGTAACGTCGTTGCCATGTCGTCGCTCGCTTTCTGTCTTGTTCGGTCGGGCCTCCCTGCCCTGTGGCCGCCGCGTCCTTGTGCGGCTCGTGCTGCCAATCGTTATTTCCGCAAGAGTTCGCTGGTGTAGGTCTTGTACGCTTCCATGCCCGGCTGACCGTAGGGATTGACGCCGATCAACCGCGCTTCGACCACGGTGGCCAGCATCATCATCTGAAAGAACTGTCCCAGCGACGCTTCGTCCACTTTCGGCAAGCGCAGCTCCGCGGTCGGGCGGCCGTCGTCGGCCAAGGCCCGTTTGGTGCCGGCCAGCGACGCGGCCATCAAGTCGGTCAGCGTTTTGTCCGCCAGCGGATTGAGCTGGTCTTCGTCCAGGTCGGAACTGCCCACCGGCAATCGCTCGCGGCGCACGGCGTCGGCCACCACGTTGGTGATCAGCTTATCGCGGCGTCCCTGCTGTTGCTGCTGGCCCCGCGCATACAGATCGCGCGTTTCGACGACGGTGAGCGGAGTCGCGCCTTGACCGTCCTTCGCCAGGCTTTCGGAGAGCAACTGGTCGTACCATCCGCCGGCCGCTTCCAAGGCACTGCCCCACATGGCCAGCACGCGGATCGTGGCACCACGCAGCTTCTCCATCAAATGGCACACGCCCACATAGCGCAGCACCAGATTTTCCTCCACCGGCGCCGTGCGAAAATGTTCGGTCATGGCCGCCGCACCTTCCAACAGCCGCACGACGTCGATCCCCATGATCGCCCCGGGCACCAGCCCCACGGCCGAAAGCACCGAGTAACGTCCGCCGATCCCCTCGGGAATCGGAAAGTTTTCTTCGCAACCCAGCGCCCGGGCCAGCTCAAACAACCGTCCCGTCGGTCCGGTAACCGGAACGAGCAGGTCGGCCACCAGTTCCATGTCGTCGACGCAGGCCCGGCGGAGCACTGAGAGCAATTGCCGCAAAGCGACGGCCGCCTCCAGCGTCTCGCCGCTCTTGCTCACCGCCACGATGCCCCAGCGGCCGTCGACGTCGCGCGTGGGCCGGTCGCCCAGCAGATCGAGCAGCCCCTGCGTGGCGTCGTTGTCGACGTTGTTGCCGGCGAAGTACATCCGCGGATGGCCGCCCCGCTCGGCCCGGCTCAGCTCGTTGTAATGCGGATGGCGGCAGCCTTCGAACAGGGCCCGGCGCCGAGCGACGAGCCGCCGGCGCCCAGCACGACGACGCGATCGACCAGGTTGGCCAGTTTTTCGGCCGTGGCCAAAATCTGGTTCAATGGGCTCGTGGCCCGCGACCGCCGATACTCTTCCAGCAGCTGCGCCGGCAGCTCGATGAACGCCGGCTCCAGCGGCTGCTTGTAGGCGGGCACGTCGCGGCCGCTTTTCCACAGCTCGAAATCCGCCAGCACCTCGGAGCGAGCCCGTGCCAGCGGCTCGGCAATGCCCGCCAGATCCTCGGGCGTCAGCCCCGTACCCGGCATCATCACGCCCGCCGCATCGTACACCAGCGGCGTGACTTCGTGGCTCGTCATCGTGCGAATCACCTGCATCACCGAAGAAAGAAAGAACGCACGTGAGGATAACGGCGCTAGCGGGCGCTGCCAAGGTCCGCCACGCAGCCGCCGGCACGCCGTGCCCACTTGTGCATTGGACGTTTTATGCTACCACAGGATGTAGTGCGGCTGGGGCCTGCGGCGCAAAAAAAACTTCACGGGAACCGTTTGATGGACATGCACGAACTGACGCGCGAATTGAAAGTCGAGAACGATTCAAAGATCGTGATGCTCGTAGCCGATGGCTTGGGCGGCCTGCCCCTGGAACCGGGCGGCAAAACCGAACTCGAAACCGCGCGGACCCCCAATCTGGACCAGCTCGCCACGCGCGGCGTCTCCGGCGGAAGCATTCCGGTCAAACTCGGCATCACGCCCGGCAGCGGGCCCGGTCACCTGGGCTTGTTCGGCTACGACCCGCTCGAATACCGGATCGGCCGCGGCGCGCTCGAGGCCACCGGCATCGGCTTTCATCTCACCGACAAGGACGTCGCCGTGCGCGGCAATTTCTGCACGCTCGACGCCGACGGCAAGATCACCGATCGCCGCGCGGGACGCATCTCGACCGAACTGAGCGCGCCTTGGCCGTCAAGCTCCGCCAGGTGAAGATTCCCGGCGTCGAAGTCTTCGTCGAGCCCGTCAAGGAACATCGCTTCGTCGTGGTGTTTCGCGGCGAAGGACTCGCAGGGGACGTGCAGGACACCGACCCGCAGGAAACCGGCGTCCCGCCCCACCGCCCCCGGGCCGAAAGCCCCGCCAGCCGCGCACCGCCGAAGTGGCGGACCAGTTCATCCTGCAGGCCTGCCAGCTCCTGGCCGGCGAAAAGCAAGCCAACGGCCTGACGCTCCGCGGCTTTGCGGCCAAACCCGCGCTGCCGTCGTTCCAGCAAGTGTACGGCCTGCGGGCAGCGGCCATCGCCGTGTATCCGATGTACAAGGGGCTCGCCCGGCTGGTGGGCATGGAAATCGTCGGCCAGGCCCAAACGATCAGTCAGCAGATCGACGTGCTTAGCGGCGAGTGGAAGAACTTCGATTTCTTTTTCCTTCACTTCAAGTACACCGACTCGACCGGGGAAGACGGCACGTTCGACGCCAAGGTGAAGCGGATCGAAGAACTCGACGCGGTGATCCCCCGCGTCACGGCCCTCGACCCGACCGTGCTGATCGTCACCGGCGACCACAGCACGCCCAGCCTGTTGCGCAGCCACAGTTGGCATCCGGTGCCCACCGTGCTGGTTTCCAAAGCCTGCCGCACCGACCGCTGCACTTCGTTCGGCGAAAACGAAGCCATCGCCGGCGGGCTGGGCCAATTCGAGGCCAAGTACCTGATGCTGTTGGCGCTGGCCAACGCCGAGCGAATGACGAAGTTCGGCGCTTAAACGGGCTTCATATCCGAGAGAGCACGCCCGCGCCGCGTCACTTGACGAGCCGGGCGTCGAGCCAGTCGGCGTGATCCAGCTCGTCGCCGCGGTCGGCAAAATCGACCAGCAGGCTGATGCGCTTCGCCCCCGTCAGATCGACTGATAGCGCGCACGGCGCCTCGCCGCCGCGGACGATCCCGCTTTCGACGCGCTGCTGCCAGCCGCCGCTGCCGTCGTCCACAAACACCCGAAACGCGACGCTGCCGCCCCCCTTGGTCTCATCGTCGACGGCCACCTCGGCCTGGAACCGCTGGTAGTCGTCGTCCAGATCGTAGGTGAGCCGAGCCGGGCTGTGCATGCCAAGCCCCTTCAGGTGCAGGTGTCCGCCGGCCCGCAGCATCGAGCCGGTCGCGCTGCGGTCGTCGTGATACGGCCAGCTCAACGTCAGGTACGGAATGTGCCGATAGCCGGCCGGCTTGAGATCCGACAGGTATCGCGCGCCGTCCGCCCAGGATCAGTAGCGCCACGATCGAATCGGTCGGGACGTCCAATTCGGTACCGCCGAGGAGCGTCAATCGGGTTTGATCCGCGTCGCTCGTCATGCGGCTCGCCACCAGCCGGCTGCCGTCGCGAAATCCGACCACGGCGTGCAATCCCTCGTCCTTTGGCCGCGCCACCAGCGACGGATCGAACAACACGGCGGCCAGCGCGTCGATCTTGATCTCCAGCGGCCCGCCTTCGGCCCGCAATACGACCTCCTTGGCGTCCATGGCCGTAATCGTGCCCGACAGTTCGTCGCCGTTGTCCAGTAGCAGCCGATCGCCCCGCCCGGCCAGCGCCAAGGCGCGATCCAGCAGCCGGTCGCGCGCACGGGCGATCGTGCGGCGGCCGAAAGAAAACAGCGGCCACCAGCTCGACCGGCAGACTCCATTTGCCGAACGTGGCGGAGAACCCGACAAGCTCGTCGGCCTCCAGCCGGGCGTCGTCGGCCACCAGCAGGCCGCCGCCAGCCAGCACGACGTGAATGCCGCCGGCCGGCTCTGTGAAATCGCCAAAACGCGCCAGTTCATCGGCCGCCACGTCGCGCGTCGCGTCATCCGTCGAAAACGTCAGCTTCCAAGCGGAGTCAACGCTTGCCAGCTTCGCCGCAAACGGCTCGCCATCCACCGGCACCACCAGCGGCCCCGCGGCCCCCGCCGACCCAGCACACAACACCACCCATACCAACAAGCATCGCATCAAAGTTTAGCCCGGAACCAACGGCGACGGCGCGGCGCCGCCTCGAAATAAAATCCTACCTCTGAAATATCGGCAAGTAATTATTCGGCATCTGCAAGATAATGCAGGCCATCGCCGTTCCATACTCCGTGCAGATCGAATCGCTCCACGATCCGTCGTCCGCCTGCCGGGCGACCAAGGCGTCGCGGATCGCCGGATACCATTTGCTCCAGTATTCGCCCCCCGCGTGCCACATTGCCTGCACGGCGTAGTAGTGGCCGTAGAAGTAATGGCTCTCGCGATTCACGTCGCTGGCTTGCGGCACGAAGCCCTGCAGGTATTCCAGGCCGCGGGTGATTTCCTGCCCTTCGTAGATGCCGGCGCTGTACAAAGCCACCACGCCGGCCGCCGAACGCGGAAACGCGCTTTGGCCCCCCTGGATCATGTACATGAACCCGCCGTCGGGATTCTGGCTGCGCTTGACGTATTGCGTGCACCGATCCACCGTCTCACGCGGCACGAACAGGCCCGCGTTGCGGGCGGCTCGCAGGGCCATCACCTGGCAGATCGTCACCGAGATGTCCGCGTCGCGGCGCACCGGCTGATAGCGCCAGCCGCCGTCGGCGTTCTGGGTGTTGACGATCAGGTTCACGGCCTTGCTCAGCTTTTCGCGGACGTCGGCCCGCTGGCTCATGCCGTAGCATTCGGCCAAAAACAACGTGGCGAACCCGTGGCCGTACATCGGGCCGTGGCTGCTGGCGTTGGGAATGTTGATGAAGCCGCTCTCCTGGGTGTTGGCCAGGATGTAATCGATGGCCCGATTGACGTTGCGGCCGTAGGGCCCGCGCGAGGGCGTGCTGCCGCCGGCCATGAACGCCATGCCCGCCAGCGCACAGATGGCCACGTTGCGGCTGTAACCGCCGGAGCGGAACGAACCCTGTTCGTCCTGGCGCGAGGCAATGAATTTCAGCCCGCGCTCGGCCGCCCGGGCGGCGGCCGGCGTGATCAGCTCGACGGCCGACTTTTCCGGATTGCCCTCTTGGGCGGCGGCCCACCGCAGCCCCCCGCCCCACACCAGGCCCCCGCTGCCGCCCGACGACAGAACGCGCGCCGGCTCCACGTGTTCGGCGCGGGCGACCCTTCCTGCTTCTGCGTGTGGCGTGACATCGCGCGTCCTCCAGCGGCTATCGCGATCGCTCCTCGGCCAGGCGACGGTAATATCGCTCGATCAACAACTCGTACTGCGGCAGAAATCGCTCGGGCGACATCTGCATCATCTGTTCCCGCTCGCGCTGCGGCAAATGTCCCCAGGCTTCTTTCATCAGTCCGCGCAGCAGCTCCGGATCAGGCCGGGCCGCTTCGGCGCGCCCCAGCCGGTTGCTGCTGTCGGCGGCGGGCTTGTTCGACTGCCGGCCGGCGCTAGCGGCCCCCGGCGACTTGGGCTGCTGCACGCTCTTGCGCTTGGCCGTCTGCTGCTGGTTCTTGTTCTGGGCGGACGATTGTTGCTGCGCCTGCTGTTCGGCCTGCTCGATCAATTTGGCCAGGTCCTCGACAATCCGGTCCTGAACCTGCTCGGCGCCGGCCCGCTTTTGCCGGTCCGCGATCAGCTCTTCGACCAGTTGCATCTCGCGGCTGATGTAGGCCAAAGGATCGGTGTCGGGATTGGGCCAGTCGCCGTCCTCGCCGACGGGCGGCTCTCCCGAGGGCGTCTCGCCGCCCGGCTTGCTCTCCCCCGCCGGGGCGTCGTTCATTGGGGGCCGCTTTTTCAAGTCGCCCACGCCTTCCAACAGCTCGTTGTCCAAATCCTCAAGCAAGGCGTCGTCGATCGATGGCCCCGCTTCGGCCGGCGGCTCAGCGGCCGGCGCGGTATGCCAGGCGCTGCATCCCCAGCAACAGCGCCAAGGCGATCGGCAAACTACGTCGCATGACTTGCAGTACGCACATCACAACGGCTCCTTTGGCGTCGGATCCCGTGTCGGATCAATTTGCAACTCCGATGGCGGCACTTCGTCCGGCGCAGGCTTCGAGATGCGGGTCGTCCACGGGAAGCTCCAGTTCCATGTCCTCCGCGTCGTCCAGCCGCACGTCGGGCAACTTCTCGGGCGTATCTTCCGGATTCTTCTCCGGCGGCTCGGAAAGCTTGAGCGTCAGCTCGGCCAGCTTGCCTTGCTCCGCGGCGATGTCGCTCAACTGCCGGCGGACGCCGCGCGCGTTGTCCTGGCCCTCGGCCACGAGCGTGCGATAACGGCCGTTGAGATCTTCTTGCATCAACTTCAACAGCTTGAGCTGCGTGAGCACGAAGCTGCCGTCGGACCGTCCCTGCGAACCGCCGCCGGAGCCGCCGCTGCCGCCGCCTTGCTGGCCGTTCTTCGGCTTCTGCTTCTTCGCAAAGGCGTCGATCAACTGGGCCAGCCGCCGCCGCGCGGCTTCCTGCGCGCCCTGGGCGCCGGCGCCGGTCTGGCGCTCGTCGAGCAACTGGGCGGCACGATCCATCTGTTGGGCCGCGCCGTCCAAGGCCAGGTGGATCACCTCGGCCACCGCCAGCTTCTCGGCCAACTGCGAGGTCTCGCCTCCCAGGCCTTGTTGCTCGCGCGCCACGTCCGCTAGCGTGCCCAACTGGGCCCGAGTCAAGCGGCCCGACTCGGCGCGCAGGTTTTCCAACCGCTGTGTTTCGCCGATCAGCTTCTGCTGCCGCTCGTGCAGCCCTTTGAGCGAATCCTCCAGCCGCGCAAGCTGCTCGCGGGCCAGATCCTCTTCTGCCTGCCGCCGGCGCTCGGCCAATTGCTGCTGCGCTTCCTCCAGATCTTTTTCCGCGGCCTGGGATTGATCCTGCGCGGCCTGATCGTCTCCTCCGCCGCTCGACTGTCCGGCTCCGGCCATTTTGCCGGCGGCCGACGACGTGCTGCGCGAGGCCTGCTCGGCCTGCAATCGCTCCAACCGCCGGGCCAGCCGCCCGGCTTGCTCTTCGAGCTGCTTTTGCTGCCGGGCCAGCCGCTCCAGTTCGCGCTTCTTCTCCTGGGTATTCGCGAGCTCGGAGGCCTCCTTCATCTTCTTGCGCAGCCCGGCCTGCTCTTTGCGGAGCTGCGCCAACTCGCTCTCAGCTTCGCGCAGTTGCTTCACCAGCCGCGATAGCTCCTGCTCGCGGCGGTTCGACAGAATCGACAGCAGCTCTTGCAGGTCCTGGGCGATTTTCGCTTGCTCGCCGGCGGCCTGGCCAAGCTGGTTCCTCTCCAGATGTTCGCTGCTGGTGCGCATCTGGCCGCTGATGTTCTGTTCGCGGGCTTGGTGCAGCCCGTCGGAGATCGTGGCCGCCGCGATCGGATCGGTCTCGCCCAACGAACGGCTCATCTCGGCCATCTGCTGCTGCGTCTTTTCCAAGCGGCGGCTCAGATCAGTCTGCTGTGCGGCCAGCTTCTTGAGATCGGCCTGTTGTTGCTCGTCCAGTTCCTTGGAGTCGCGGCCTAAGGTCTGGGGCGCCAGCTCCTTGGTCTGCTGGGCAATCTCCTGCTGATCGCGCTCCAGTTGCGAGATTTCGCGGGCGAAGCGGCGGTAGTTGTCCCACCGGCCCAGCTCGCTGAGCATGTTCTCGAGCGAATCGATCACCTGGTCCTGATTCGACCCGGCGCTGGCGAGCGCCGGGTTCATGGTCGGGTCGGGCGCGGCGTGGTCGTGCGATTGCTGCGCCGCTTCGGCGAGCTTGGCCTGCGCCGCTTTGATGAAGCCGGTCAAATCGCTTTCGATCTTGCCCAGATTCTGCCGGCCGAGCCGCTCGATCTCGTCGAGAATGGCCGTCATGTGCCGCTCGACGCCGGGGCTATCGACGTGGTTGCTGTGCAGCTCGCTCAAGAAGTCGGCGATCTGCGACGGAACGCCCTCGGTCGGGCTGGTCAACGTGCGAGCCACCTGCCGCTGATTCAGCTCGGCGGACTGCGCCTGATCGACGTCCCCCTTGCCCAGCCGCCCCACTTGGTTCACCTGAATTTCGAGCGATTTGGTTTGCGACCGCGCGTCTTGCTGCATCTTCAGCACGCGCTGCAGCTCGCCGAAGATCAGTGTCTGCCGCTGCGCCAGCCGCTCTTCGAGCTCCGCGGGCGTGATGATCGTGAGTGTGCGGAGCGTGCTCTTGCCGGTTTGCGGACGATAGTCGCTGGCCGTGGCCCAAAACGTCACCTGGCCCCCGGGTTTCAGTTCCAGGGCGGCCAACCGCCAGCGATGCTCGACCACGCGGCTTTCGCCCAATTTGCCGCCGATCAACAATCCGCCGGTGGTGTGGCGCGGCGGCGCCGCCGCACCCCGGCTCAGCGGTACGACAAAGTCGCCCACGTCGGTTCGATCCGAGCGACTGAAGTGGAGCGCGATGTCACGAATCGCCAGGTCGTCCTTCACCGCGATCTTCAACGACACTTCTCCCTCAGGCGTCACATAGACGTTCGTGCCCGGCTCCTCGATCGTCACGGTCGGCTCGAGGTCCGGTATCGCGCGAATATCCCACCGCTCGTCCCGGCCGCCGACGAGTCCTTCGTGATCTTCCAGCTCGAACCAATACTGGCCGGTCTTGTCGATTTCAAACGGCTGCTCGGCGTCGATCGCCAGCGACATGCCGTAGCCGTCGTCGGCAATCGCCAGCGGAATCTGGCGGCCGTTCTCCTGGTGCAAGATGGCCTTGCGCAGCTTCTTGGTCGCCGAGCCGGCCAGCCCCACCCGGCTTCCGCGCAGGGCATGAATCGTCTTTTCGCTTTCTTCGGCGGGAAGCCCGGAGTACTCGGGCGGATAGAGCTTCACCTGCATTTGGCGCAGCCGCGGCGCTTCGAGCACTTGCAAGCGAATCCAGTCCATCGACGTATCGTCGCCTCCCTCGGCCCGATACCAGAACGGCCGGGTAACGTGTTCCTTGCGGGCGACCAGCGCTCCGTTGAGCCATCGCATCGTCTCGGATTCCACTTCGTAGGTATCGTCGCCGGTGGCGTAGCGATACTGGATTTGCACCTCGTCCGGCAGCCGGTGCCGTTTGTCGTTCAGCAGCTCGACCTCGAACGTCTGCCCGGCCGCCAGCCGCCCGGGCGGCGAGCGAAATTCGACGTGATAAAACCGCGGCCAGGCATCGTCGCCCAACGGCCGCACCAGCCGCGCCACGGCGATCCGCGCTGCTGGGCGAGATCGCCACCAACAGGGCCGCCGCCGCCAGCACTCCGCCGGCCACGGCCAGCGCCCGCCGCGTGGCCGCCGGCTCGAGCACCTGCTTGACGTCCAGATCGGCCACGTCGGTTTCGGTCTGGATGATCACGGCCCGGCGCAGCGCGGCCGAACCGGCCTGCGCGTCGAGCTCGTCCTGTTTCAGAAATTGGATCGTGCTGGCCAGCCGGTCGGTCAGGCTCGGAAAACGCCGCTCGATGCGCCGCGCAATCTGCACGTCGTCAATCCGCCAGCGGGCGAGCCCGGCGAAGAGATACCGATAGCCGGCCCAGCCGCAGGCCAGCACCACCCCCAGCGAGCACATCAAGCGGATGCCCTGATCCTGGAAACGGATCAAGTAGTCGGCCACCGCCAACACTAGCACGGTGGCCACCACGGTCGTGACGGTCCAACTCACGGCGTACAGCAAAACGAGCAGCCGTGCCCGCTTGCGCACCTGGCCGATTTTCTGTTCCAGTGGATGAACCATATCCCGTTTCCTCTCGCGGCTGCCGTGCCGCTCTCAGTGCGAGGGCGCCAGGTTTGCCAACCCGGAACCGCACGCTAATTATAACATTCCCTTACGTTTGCGCAGAATCCACTCCGACGCGATCAGCCCCACGAACGTCGCCAACAGCCACCACCGATTCCACAGCGGCTTGGGGGGCAGCGATTCGATCGGAACCTGGTGCCCGGGCGGAAGATCGCCTGGCAGGCGGTCGACTTCTTGAATGCGGTAGAACCGACCGCGCGTTTCTTCGGCGGCCAGCTTTAACTCGGTCGCGTCCATCTGGATGTGTTCCAACTCGCCCGGCGGCGCCACGACCAGAAAGTCGGCGCTGGCGGCCTTCCCGTCGAGGGTGGGCGTGCCAACCCAGGCGTGATACTTGCCGTCGGTCGCCTCGCCGAACGTGCCTTCAAAGATGCCGCGATTCGTGGCGTTGCGCCGCGAGCTTGACGCGTTCGTTCTGCTGCCCCTCGCGCTGGAGCACCACGCTCACCCCGTCGTCGGCCACCGGAGCCTGGCGTTCGTCGATAAACCGCACGCGTAGCCGCACCGGTTCGCCACGGCGATATTCGCGGCGATCGGCCGTCAGCTCCACGGCGTTGTCCTTGCCCAACAGCTTCGAACGGCTCAGATAGCGAATCGCCTGCACCCAGTAACGCGCGAAGAACACATCGCCCAAGCGAAAACGCCACCGCCAGGTGTCGTCCGTGGCATGAAACAGCACCTTGCCGGCCCCCGCGTACTGCATGATCAAGACCGGCAGCGGGCGCCCGGTGGACGAGAGCCGCGTGGGATGTTCGGCCAGCACCCGGGCCGCCGGCTTCACCTGCTGCACCTCGAGCAGCCAATACAAGGGGGGCAGATCGCGCCAGATCCGCGCGTTCTCGGCCGCGCTATCGCCCAATTGCATCTGCGGGCTCATGAGCCCCAGGTCCGTGGGCCGCATGACAAAGCCGTCGTCCAATACCTGGCCGGCGTCGGGTGCGGCCGCCGACGCGAGGTCCACCGGAATCAGCGGCTCCAGCGGCGTGCCGGCGTACGCCAGCGGCATGAACCGCGGCCCGGCGACAAACGCCACGCCGCCTCCCTTCTTTTCGACGAACTCGTTCAGGTTCGCCAGCACGCTCGTGCTGAGATACGTCGGATTGACGTCGCCGAACACGACCACGTCGAAGGCGAACAACTCCTCGCGTCGCACCGGGAATACGCGCAGCGCCGTCTGGTCCAGCTCGGCATATTCCAGGTCGGCGTCTTGAAGCACGGTCTTCAGTTGAATCGTGCTGTCCCGCTCTAGCATGTGCTTGAGATAGCGAAACTCGAAGCTGGGATAACCCTGCACCAAGAGCACCTTGATCTGTTCCTTGCGCACGCTGACCAGCCGCTGTTGGCTGTTGTTGTCGGGCTGCGCTTCCTCGGGCAAGTGCTCAGCTTCCACGACATACTGGAATTCGCCCACCTTGGTCGGCCGATAGGGCAAGTGCAGCCGCTGCGATTTGCCGTCAGCGTCGAGCGTGACCTTCATCCGGGCCAAGACGACGTTGTCGTCGTTCTCGCGCAATACGACCTCGACCGACTTGCCCGCCAGCCCGCGGTTGGTGAGCTTGAATTCGAAGTTGACCACGTCGTCGACGAAGACCACGTCGTCGACCAGCAGATCGGCCAGTTCCAGGTCGCGCAGCGGCTCTTCGCTTCCCAGCCCGACGGTGTACAGCGGCACGCCCTTTTGCCGGGCATAGCGCGCCGGCGTCGGCCAGGCCTTCTCCGTCGGTGTTCACCCCGTCGGTCAACAGCACGATCGCCGCCGGCGGCGAGCCGCGCAAATCGCCCAGCACGTGCCGCAACCCCGCGCCCAGCCGCGACCGCTCGCCTTGGGGCTGCAACTCTTCGACCGCGTCGCGCATGGCGGACAAGTCGCCGTCCTGCACCCGTGCGGCGCTCGACACGAAGTACAGTTTCAGCCGATAGTCGCGCTCCACGCGATCCAACAGGTTGGTCCCTTTGGGCAGCAGCACGGTTTTGGCCAGGTTGAGCCGATCGGGGAGCTTCAATCCGGCCGACGCGATGCGCTTGGCGACGAGCGATTGCAGCTTCTTTTCGTCGTAGCGGTCTTCGATGCCCATGCTGGCCGAATCGTCGACCACGACCGCGATCGTCGGCAGCCCGGTGCGCCTCAGCGACAGAGTGAACTCGGCGATCATAAACACCACGATGGCCACCAGCGCCAAGCGGATGGCCACCAGCAGCCCGCGCATCGCCCGGCCCGTGGCCGTGCCCTCTCGGGCGTAGAAGTAGGCGAACCAAGCCACGGCCAACATGGCCAACAAGAGCGTAGCCCAGGGGGCCCAGCGCCAGGAGTTGTCCAGGCTCCAGACGGTTCCTTCGCCGGGGCTGGCGGCGTCTACGCCGAGCCATTGTTCGAGCCACTTTGGCAAGGTTCCGTTCATAGTGTCCCGCGTCCGAACCGCCAGGCCAGAAACGTCTCGGCAAACAGCAGGCCCAAGACGCAATACAACAGCCCCTTGTGCAGGCCGCTGCGCTGCCGGATGCCGGGCGACTCGACGTCGTCGAGCCCGGTTTGGCGATGCGTGGTAAACTCCCGCGGCAGTTCTTCGGGAGCCAGTTTCGTCAAATCGCTCTCGGCCGTGTCGACGTTGACGGCAAAGTCCTCGCGGCGGCCCACCGGTTCGCCGATTTGCACCTGATACACGCCGCTTTGCTGCGTGTTGGCATACGACCAGCGACTGCCGGAGCCATCGAGCGCCAGCCGCACGTCTTCGGTCTCGCCGGCCGGATCGGTCACGCCCACCGTGGCCCTCGTCGCCAGCGCTTCGAGCGATTCGCCCAATGCCTGGCCCACCTCGACGTTGTGATCCTGCACCTGCCCTCGCACGGCCAACGCCACCAGCTCCTGCACCAGCGGCACGAAGCTGGGCCAGGCGGGCATGCGGGTCCAGGGATTGTCGGTTGTCGGATCGATCGACGACAGCGAGCAGTCCGTGGCCACGAGAATCGAGCGTCCGCGGTGAATCGTTTCCTCGACGATCGCCGGATCGCCCCCTTCAAACGCCAGTGCCGGCCGGGCCTGCGACTGCGGATCGATCGCCAGCCGAAAATACGTGTACACCGGCGTGGTCAACAACCCCGACTGTTCGCGCCCCTCGAACACGTTCACCAGCGGATGCCGGTAGTCCAACGGATCGAAGCGATATTGATATTGGGCCTCGTGCACGACCTTGCCCAAGCGTGCCGGCAGGATGCGCACTCCTTGTTCGCCCGCCAACTCGCGGTTGTAACGATCGGCCAGCACCTGGTCGCCCAGAAAAAACACCAGCCCGCCGCCCCGCTTGAGCACTCCGTCCAGCAGCCGCGCTTCGCTCGAGGTGAACTGTGCCACGTTGCACAGGAAGATGCAGTCGTATTGCGCGAGGTCGCGCTCCAGCAGCGCGCTTTCGGCGATCACTTCGGGCTGGATCACCCCCGGCGTGAGCGAATCGCCCGCCCCGGGGTCGAGCGCCAACGCCAGGTAATCGGTGGCGCCGGTCATGGGGCCCGAGCCCGGCTTGCCGTTGACGCACAGCACGCGGACGTGCTCTTTGACCGGCACCGACAGCCAGCGATGGTTGTCGACGTCCAGCAGATCGCCCCCCAGGCGCACTTCGACCACGTGATCGCCCGGCGTGTCGAACCGATGTGAAAAGGCCAGGGCCGACTGCTCTCCCGGTGCCACGTCGACGTACGTCTCTTTCATGCGGCGGCCATCGACGTGCAGCTCGACCAACTGGTGGTTGGCCGGCTGGGCGCCGAAATTGCGCACCTGGGCCGCCAACGTGGTCTCGCCCGAGGTGGTCACGAACGGCTGGTTGACGTCCAACGTCGTGACCGCCAGGTTCTCGCAACCGGTTTGTCCCAAGTCGAGCACCACCAGCGAGGCCCGCTGGGCGAGCCGCCGCAATCGATTCTGAAACTCGGCCGCTTCCGCCTCGGCCAGGGTCGGAACCCAGGTGTTGCGCCCCAGGTCGGTCAGAAAGTAGACCTCCATGCGGGACAGGTCCGAAGCTTCGGCCGACTGGCAGATGCGCTCCACTTGGGCAAGCCCTCGGTCAAGTTGGCCCCGCCATGCGGCAACTCGAGGTTTTCGATCTCCTCCAGAAAATCGCCCGGCTCGACGGCCGGAGTGCCGACAACCACCGCCGAAGGATCGCCCATCAACACCAGCGCAAAGGCGTCACCCTGCGAGCTTTCGTCGACGATCTGCGCCGCCAGTTGCTTGGCCCGCTCGAAGCGGCTCTTGTCCGTGGGCTTGTAGTCCATCGAATACGAGCCGTCGACGACCAACACTTTGAGCGTCCGCGCCCGAGGCACGAACGGCAGTCCGATCTGTTCGAAATAGGGCTGCGCCACGGCCAGCACAAGCAGCACGACCAACAGCGTGCGGACGGCCAACAGCAGCAACTGCTCGATCCGCATGCGGCGCGAGTTTTGCGCATCGCGGCCAGCAGATATTCGACCGCCGCCCAGGGCACCTCGCGATAGCGCCGCTTGTTCCACAGGTGGATCAAAATCGGCAGGGCCGCCGCCGCCAACCATCCCAGCAGCAGGAGGTTGCCGAAGCCGAAGGCCAGCATGTGGGGTGGTTGTAACATAGAACGCTATGCGATGCGATTCATCCGGGCCGCCAGGTAGCTCGAAAGCGCGATTTCCAACGACTGGTCGGTGCGCAACAGCAGGTAATCGATTCGCTCGTTGCGGCAACCCTTGCGCACCGCCTGCAAAAAGCGGCCGAATTCGTCCAGGTAGGCGTTACGCAGCGCCCGCGGGTCGGTCAGCACGTCGGGCAATTGCTCCATGCCGCGAAACAAGGTGGTCTCGCGGAACGGAAACTCCAATTCGGCCGGATCGAGCACCTGGAACACGATCACGTCGTGCCGGCGGTGCCGAAAATGTTTCAGCCCGGCCAGCATCGACGCGACGTCGTCGAACAGGTCGCTTAGCACCAGCACCACGCCCCGCCGCTTGAGCCGCTCGGCTAGGTCGTGAAAGATCGGCCCGGTGCGGGTCTTCTTTTCCGGCACCGATTGTTCCATCACGTGCAGCAGCTGCTTCAGATGCGAAGGATTGCTGCTGGGCCGCACCAGCGCCCGCACTTCGCTGTCGAAGGTGGCCAGGCCGACGCTGTCCTGCTGCTGCAGCACCAGGTATGACAGCGCGCCGGCCACGCACTGGGCGTATTCGAGCTTCGACATCGCCGCCGCGTCGCTGCGATAGCGCATGCTCTCGCTGGTGTCGAGCAGCATGTAAGCCACAAGGTTCGTTTCTTCCTCGTATTGCTTGAGGTAGAACTTGTCGCTCTTGCCGAACACCTTCCAGTCGACGTACCGCAAATCGTCGCCGGGACTGTACTCGCGATGCTCGGCAAACTCGATCGAAAAACCATGGTACGGACTGCGATGCACGCCGGAGACATAGCCTTCGACGATCGAGCGGGCTCGCAGCTCCAGTCCCTGGAGCTTAGCCAGCGTCTGCGGATCTAAAAACTTGGGGTTGGCGTCCACTCGTGCTCACCTCGAAATCGTCGCTGGGAATGGTTTCGATCAAACGCCGGATGATGTCGTCGGTCTTGATGCCTTCCGCCTCGGCATTGAAATTGGTCATGATGCGATGCCTGAGCACCGGGAACGCCACGGCGCGAATGTCCTCGGTGTTGACGTAATAACGTCCGTGCAGCACGGCCCGGGCCTTCGCCCCCAGCACCAGGTACTGGCTGGCCCGCGGACCCGCGCCCCAACTGACGTAATCGCGGATGAACTCGGGCACCTCGCCCTTCTCCTTGCGCGTCAGGCGGGTGAATTGCAGCGCGTAGCGGGTGATCGAGTCGGCCACCGGCACGCGGCGCACGATCTGTCCCAGCGCCACGATGTCGTCGGCCGACAGCGTGGGCGTGATCTCGAAGTGCGCCTCGGTGGTCGTCTGCTTGACGATCTGAAATTCTTCCTCCTCGTCCGGATAGTCGACGAAGATGTTGAACATGAAGCGGTCCAACTGCGCCTCGGGCAGCGGGTAGGTGCCTTCCTGCTCGATTGGGTTTTGGGTGGCCAGCACGAAAAACGGCTCCTCCAGCGTGTGCCGCTGGCCGCCGACCGTGATCTGGTGTTCTTGCATCGCCTCCAACAGCGCCGCCTGCGTCTTGGGGGGCGTGCGGTTGATCTCGTCGGCCAGGATCACGTTGGCAAAAACCGGCCCGGGCAGAAAACGAAACTCGCGCGCGCCGGTGGCCTTGTCCTCCTGGATCACCTCGGTGCCCGTGATGTCGGCCGGCATCAAGTCGGGCGTGAACTGAATGCGGCTGAACTTGAGCGACAGCGCGTCGGCCAGCGTGCGAATCATCAGCGTCTTGGCCAGGCCCGGCACGCCCACCAGCAGGCAGTGCCCACGGGCAAACATCGCCACCAGCAGCTCTTCGATCACCTGCTGCTGGCCCACGATCGCCTTGGCCAGCTCGGCGGTGATGCGGCGAAAGGCCTCATTGAGCTTTTGCACGCGCTGGACGTCGTCATCTTCGAGCATGTCGGTTTCCGTTCGTGTTAAGGAATCAGCTTCACCGTGCGCGCGGCGTTCGCCGTGCGCGCCGGCGGGGATGTCGGTTATTGGGCTTGACCAGGCTGCGAGGGCCGCGTCTCCCCTTTCGCCTGCCCCGGAAGCGACCGGCTGGCCACTTTCGAATCGGGCGGCTGGTCGGCGCCTTCCTGCCGGAAGGCAAACAACTTCTCGGGCGTGGCGATCAACAACAATCCGCGGGCCGCCACCAGGTTTCCGCCCGCCGCGTTCCGCTCCGAGAGCTTGACGGGGTCCCGGGGAGCTGCCGCTTGCTCCGTCACGGCCTGATCAAATACGAATAACTCGCCGTTGGTCGGCCACACCACCTCGCGACCCATCAGCGTGCCGCGTCCGTGACCCAGCGGCGACGTATCGGGCCAGCGCTTCAGCACCTTGCCGCCGGCGGCGTCGATCCACCACAGCGTGTCGCCGCTGGCCAACAGATTGCCGCTGCCCACTCCCAGCAGGTGCACCGTGTCCTCGGGCAGCCGCGTTTCCCACAACAGCTCGCCCGTGCCGGCGTCGAGCGCAAAGATCGCGTCGCAATCGGTCGGAGCCACCAGCACCCGGCCGCGATCGTAGACACAGGGGTTCAAGTCGCGATAGTAATGCGCCGTCCGCCGATCCTGCCCGTCGGGGCCGGCCTTCTTCGCGCGGTTGTACAACGTGGCCCACTGCAACCGCCCGTCGCGGGCCGACACCGCGGCCACGGCGCCCAGGTTGGTGTTGTAATAGATCGTTCCCTGGTAATACGTCAAAAGATTGTGCGTGATCTCGGCCATTTGTCCGCCGCCGGGCGTTTCGGCCGAACAGATCATCGTTCGCCACAGCCGCCGGCCGCTCTGGGTGTCGAAGCAGGCCACGTAGGCCTGCGGACGTACGTCGCTTTTGCGCATCGCGACGTACAGGTTCGGCCCGTCAACCACCGGCGCGCCCTCGAACGCCCAATCGTCGTCGTCCGGCAAAATGCGTCCATCGGGCTTCCACACCAACCGCCCCTGGGCCGCCAGATCCAGGCACACCAGGTAACCGCCCGAGCGGCTCTCGTACGACTCCAGCGGCTGGCTGGTCACTTGCGAGCCCATGCGGGCATACAGCTTGCCGTCGTGCGCGGTCATCGTAAAGCGCGGCACTCCCAGGCCGCGGTTCATCCGCGCCGTGCTCAGCCGGGCGTTTTCGTCGGTATAGATTTCTCCCCGCGGACGCCCGGCGTCGCCCGGCCAGGCGGGTTCGCCCGTGCGGCGGTCGAACGCGAAAATCTGGCTTTGATTGTTCACCATCACCAACTCGCCCACGACCAGCGGGTGATAACTCATCAGCCGCTGCGCGTCCTCGCCGATGCGGCGGAGGCTGAAGGCCCGCGAGTTGGCCGAATCCGCCGACAGCGGCTCGCCCAGCGAAATCGGGCTCCAAGCTTGCGGGCCGATGTCCAGTTTGCCCGCGCGATCTTATTGCGGGCATCATTGCCGGCAAACGTCGGCCAGTCGTCGTCCGGCTGCCTGGCCGGCCAGTGTTCGGCCGCGGCGAGCATGGCGCCCAGCGTTTCGGCATAATCCACCTCGCGACCCGCCAGCCGGCCGTGCGCGCCGGGATGCAGTTGCCCGAAGGCTTCCAGTTCGTCGCGAGCCCGCGCCAGCGAACCTTCCATGATGGAGACCAACACCAGCCGCGCGCGAACGTCGGCCCGGGTCAGCGTCGTCCCGGGATACGCCAGGTGCGTCGTCGGCAAGCGGCAGTCTTTCCAGAACCGCACCAGCGCCGCCGACGCCTCATCTGACAGAATGCCCTGGCCGCGCATCTGGTAGTAGGGCTCCTGGGCGGCGTCCTCCAGCACGTACCACTGGTCCAACAGCGCGGCCACGTCCGGCGGCAAGTCCGCCTGCTGGCGAGCGGCCTCGAAGAACCTGGCCGGCACTCGCCCCGGCGGCAGCTCGATCAATCGATTCCAGTAGCCGCGGGCCGCGCTGTCAGTGGCCCCGCTCCAGCTCGATCTCGCCCAGTGCCACCAGCGCGTCGTCTCCCCACGAGCTGCAAAACATCGTATCGACCAGCTCGCCCAAGAGCGCGGCGTCTCGCCGGGCGATGCCCTCGTCGTACAGCTTCCGGGCCGAAGCGTCGACCCGCTGCCGGTACAGGGCCAGGGCCTCGTCCGGCAGCGAAGCGATCTGCACGTGGCAGTAGTCGGCCAGGTTGACGTAGCGCTTCGGGGTGATGGCGATCATCTTCGCGCCGTCGCTTTCCATCACGCGGCGCAGCGATTCGACGGCCTCGTCCCATTGGCCGTCAGCCACGTAGGCTTTGACCCGCTCCAGGTGGGTGCGCACCGCGCTGTCGGCCTCGTCGAGACTGACCGCGCTGGAAAGCTCGAAAGGTCCGCTTGAGAATTGGGCCACGGCGGGCGAGGTCACGAGCGGCATGGCGATCGTGAGTACCCATGCTGCCGGGCTGACTCGGCAGGTCCGGTTCATGCAGCTCGTCCTTCGCGCAAGCGGCTGCACCTCTTCGACCAAGTTGCCCACGCCCCCGCCCGGGACTTGGGGGGCAAAAACACCCGAATAGCGCTCGACGCAGCCGCGTCTTGACACGCCCGCGCAATTATAGGTAGCCGCTCCTCCAGCGGAAAGAACGAAATCCGGCCCAGCACATGCCAGCACCCGAGCAAATCGCGGTTTACCCGGCAGCCCACGGCAACGGCGCCTGCCTTTTGCGACGGGGGCCGTCTGCATATTTGCCACGCTACCGCGCATAGCCCTCCAGAATCCGCCCAATCCCGAAACAGCACGCCGCCGCCACCAGCATCGTCAGCATCTGCCCCAGCGAGATTGCCTCGCCCAATTGCAAGACGATGCTCACAGGAGGCATCGCCAATCCCACCAGTTGCAAAAATCGACCAGTGCTGCGCATGAAAGTAACTTGCGTCGGGGATCTATGGGCCCGCCGGGACACCTATCATAATGAACCGGTGGCAAGATCTGCCATCCGGCGCGCTTCGCCACGTTTAGCCCCCCAGCCAACGGCGACGGCGGATTGAGTAAACACACAACATGAACCCAGTGCCGAACAAATCCTACTTCACCGTCCTCAACCGCGCCTGGCGTCTGCGCTGCCCTCGCTGCGGCCAAAGCAAGTTGTTTCGCGGCTGGGTCCGCATGCACCCCCAGTGCGACCACTGCCATTTGCAGTACGAGCGCGAGCCGGGCTATTTCCTCGGCTCGATCTACGTCAACTACGGGCTGACGGCCCTGCTGGTCACGGTCTCGTATTTCACGCTGTTCTTCACCGGCTGGGTGTCGCCGCAGCAGGCGCTGTGGATCGTGGCCGGTGTGGCGGTGGTGTTTCCGCTCTGGTTCTTCCGCTATGCGCGCAGCCTGTGGCTCGGTTTCGATCACTACTGGGATCCCACGGCCGGCGAGGCGCAAGACTCCGCCCCGAATAAACGTATCACCGGCGAACATGCCACCGACGAACGGGCCTAGTCGGAGGTGCGCTCCGATCGCCCCTCGGCCTGCTCGGCCTCGCGGCGGCGCTGCTCGCGCTTCACCGCGCGGTAGGCCAGCCCGGCGAACGTGCCGACGATCGCGAAGGGCATCGACATCATGAACAGAATGCTATAGAAGAGGCCCGACACCAGGTCTCCGTGTGAAGCATCGCCCGCTAGCGCCGCTTGGCAACTGGGACAGGCCGAGGCGACCGCAGCTACGCTCAGCACCAGCGTCACGCATCCGGCGGGAATCACAACTCGGGATAACAGCGTGCGGGCATTCATGGCGTCATTTCTCCGTCGGAATCGCCGGCCGCTTGAACCACCGCCGGTCCTTTAATTATAAGTTCTCCGGCCGGGGGTGGATAGAGGTGGTACAGCATCACGTAAATCACGACCCCCGTGACGGATACATACAGCCATATCGGAAACGTCCAGCGGGCCAGTTGACGATGTCTTTGCCGCCGGTCGGTCAGGCCGAAGTAAATCGTCACCACCGCCAACACCGGCACCGTCGCCGCCAGCACCACGTGGCTGGCGAGCAGCGTCAGGTAAAACGACCGCACCCCGCTGGGCCCCGTGAACTTCACGCTCCCCACCTGGAAGTGATACACCAGGTAGCAGGCCAGAAAGGCGATCGAAACCGCGAAGGCCGTGAGCATCACGTTCTTGTGCGCCCGCTCGCGCCGCGACTTGATCAGCACGTAGCCACCGACCAAAAGTATCGTGGCGAGCGCGTTCAGCGTGGCGTTGACGGCCGGCAGTTGTTCGACGTTGAAGTTCACGGCACGGCCTCGCGTCTGCGCAATTCAACCAGGCGCCGCTTCGGCCGGCGTCGCCTCGGCCGGAGCCTGCGCGGAGGCTTTCTCGGAGGAGGCTTTCCCGTCGGCGCTCTCGTTGGGCGGCGCGCCCTCCGCGGCCTTCTCAACCGGCTCGGCTTCCACGACGGCCAGCAAGCGGTCGAGCATTTCGGCCTGGTCGGGCTCGGTCAATCGAAACCGGCCGCGCACCTGACCGTTGCGATCGACCACGCAGGCCCGATCCGTGTGATCGCCCCGCACCACGGCGATCTTGAACGAGTCCTGCCCGATGCTCTGAATCGTGTTCATGTCGCCGGTCAAAAAGGTCCACCGCTGGGGATCGGCCTTGAAGTGGGCCGCGTACCGGGCCAGGGCCTCCGGCGTGTCGTTGTCCGGATCGCAAGTGATGCTGATGAAGCGCACGTCGCTGTCCGGATGCGTCTGTTGCCAGGCGGCCAGCGCCTGGTTCATCCGCCAGCAAACGGCCGGGCAGTTGGTAAAGAAGAAGCTGGCCACCCACACCTTGCCACGCAGGCTCGACGAGTCGAACTCATGTCCCGTTTCGTCGGTGAGCACGAAGTCGGCCACCGGACCCGCGGGCATCGCCGGGCTCGAGGCGCTTTGCACCGAGCGGGTGATGACGGCCACCGGCGCCGCGGCACCGGCCGCGCAGCGAGTTTGTCGCCACAGGATGAACGAGCCATAGCCGGCGGCCAGCACCAACGCCACCAGGAGCCAAGAAATCAGGGCGGAACTTTTCATCGAATATCTCCCGTCGCTGGTCCCCGCGGCCACCAGGCGGCTGAGACAACGACGTATTGCGAAGCGGGTCATCGTAGCCCAACGCTCGGCACCCACGACGAGCC
The DNA here is from genome assembly GCA_963711515.1 of uncultured Planctomycetota bacterium. GTDB lineage: Bacteria > Planctomycetota > Planctomycetia > Pirellulales > PALSA-1355 > CAVQEL01. Next base: position 88,542 of record CAVQEL010000029.1, read on the forward strand.
GAGCCCGTTAGGTTCTACGACAACCGGGCGCCGCCGGATCGCTCAAACCATTGCGCCGATCCGCTCGATCGCCTGCCGACGCAAGCGTGCTATAGCATTTTCGTCTGCAAAACTTCGGGCGCCACTGCTGGCTTGTCCAGCAGTGCCTGCCTCTATGGCCTGTTCGGCCCGAAAACCTGGCCTCGACCGCGCCCTAAAGTCGACCGCGCCCTAATGCTCGGCGCCGGCCTTGGAGTGTTCGGCTTCGCCCTCTTCCTCGCCGCCGTGGCGGACGATCGCGTCGCCGGCCTCGGCGGGCGGCTCGGCCATGTATTGCCGCCGCTCTTCCGACAGCCAGTGGCTGCGCATGCCGACGTCGGGCACCAGGGCCAGCAGCAAGAACAGCGACATAAAGGCCGCGGGAATCGTGAGCACGTATTTCCAGTTGGCCTCGTACTTCACGTGCATGAAGAACAGGATCACGAGCATCGCCTTCGTGCACGACACGGCCATCATGAAGGCCCAGCCGATCTTCGGCTGCGCGTGGAACGGCCAATACGACGAGTACGTGAAAAACGAGGCCGTGGTCAACACGCACAGCGCGATGAACACGTAAATGTACTTCGCGATCCCTACGTCATGGTCGTGATGCACCTCGTGCCCCTGACTCGTAGCGTGCTCGGACATACGTTTCGCTCCGCGCGAGACGGCGCTGGCCGTACGCGCTGACAAAAGGATTCTTCTAAAACAGATACAACAAGGGGAACAGGAAAATCCACACCAGGTCCACGAAGTGCCAGTACAGGCCGATGTTCTCGATGAAGTTCGACGCCATGATGCCCAGCGTCATGGGAATCATGATCGCGAACACGATCAGCCCGATCAGCACGTGAATCGCGTGAAACCCGGTCAAGAGAAAGTACGTGCTGGCCCACATGTTGCCGCCGGGAATCACGATCGGCAGCTTGAGCCAGGCGAACTTGTCGTTCAGGCTTTCGTGATGCCCCTCGGCGTGCTCCCCGTGCTCGGCCACGGCGTTGAGCGCCACGATCGCGTCCTTGACCGGCTGTTCGACCGCCGCGCCGGCCGGCAGCGGTATCGGCTCTTGCAAGGTGACGTAGGCGTTCATTTCATCCAGTGCCGCGCGGGCTTCGGCCACGTTGGGGTTCGTGGCGGCGTCCGTCTCGACGTACTTCTCGTACGCAATCAGATGGTTCACCAGGCTCTCTTGTTCTTTCTCGGCCTCGGTGAGCTCCTTGGCTTCCCCCGCCTCGGCGGCCTTGGCGTCCAGGCCGCCCTTGATGGATTCCAATCGCAAGCGCACGGCGGCCGCGTAATTCAAGTCGGCCTTTTCCCACACCCGGCCGTGCGGACGCCAGGGATAAATGCCGTGCGAGAATTTGGCATTGTATTCGTACAGCTTGACCCCCAGAAACACGCAGCCCAGCACAAACGTGCACAGCAGCCAGCCCTTGGCGGCCGCTGCCTTGTGCCGCTTGGCCGACTCCAGGCACAGCACCACCGTGACGCTGGAGCAAATCAGCACGAAGGTATTGAACGCCCCGATCGGCTCGCTCAGGTGCACTTCGTGCGGCTTGGGCCAGACGCCAGCTCCAAACCGCAGCACGATGTAGGTGCCAATCAAGCCGGCAAAGAACATGATCTCGGTCGACAGAAACAACCATACGATCAGTTTGCCGTTGGGAATCGGCAGGCCGGGATGATACTCGAACATCGGGCCGTGACCGTGAGGGGCATGTTCGTCCGCCGGGTGAGCAGTCGTCGCCATGATTTGCCTTTTCAATTCGTTTCTAAATCTCAACCCATCTCGCCCCGAGACGTCTCAGGCGAGCGGCCCCAACGCCAACAGTCCCATCATGGCCGGCAAGTACACCAGCGAAGCCATCAGCAGGCGCCGCGCCGACGGCTCGCTCTTTTGCACGCAGAACAACATCGCGCAAACCAACTGGCCCACTCCCAACACCAGGGCCCAGGCCAACAACAAGCCACCGGCCGGCTGCGACAGACACGGAACCAGGCTCACCGGCACCAGCACCAGGGCCGCGATGATCGCCTGCGCCCCGGCCCGAAATCCGCTGGGGTCGACCGTGCTGAGCATCTTCAGCCCCGCCGCGGCATAGTCGTGTCGATAGATCCAGGCGATCGCCATGAAGTGAGGAAACTGCCACAAGAAAACGATCAAGAACAGCGACCAGGCCCGCAAGTCGAGAGGCGCCCCGACGGCGGTCCAGCCCATCAACACCGGCAAGGCCCCGGCCACGGCACCCACGACGGTGTTCGCCGGCGTGCGCCGCTTGAGCGGAGTGTAGACCACCACGTACAACACCCACGTGAGCAATCCCAGCCCGGCCGTGGTCCAGCCGACGCACGCCGCCAGGTAGGCGGTTCCCAATACGACCGACGCCAGCCCGAAAGCCACGACCTCTCCGCCGCTCAAACGACCGGCCGGCAACGGGCGATTTTCCGTGCGGGCCATCAGCGCGTCGGTGTCACGTTCGAGCCATTGATTCAAGGCGCTGGCGCTGGCAGCCACTAGCGCCGTCCCCACCAGCGTATGCAGCAATAGCCAAACACCCGGCGGCCCCCAGTCGGCCACGAATGCCGCCACCACCACCGTCACCAGCACCAGCGAGGCGATCCGGGGCTTGGTCAGCTCCACGTAGTCGGCGGCCCGCGCCAGCAGGCTCTCGCGGCGCTGGATGGCCAGGCTAGGCATGCTCATCGCACGGCCTCCATTCGCAATAATCCTCCGCGCTTGGCACGCTCGGCATCGGCCCGCTCGACGACGGCGGCACCGTTCGACGCCAGCCGCAGCAAACGGAGCGCCAACAGCAGGCTGGTACCCAGGATCAGCGATCCGGTGGCCACGTGGCCGGTGGTGATCACGGCCTGCCACGAGCTGTCGGCCGTGGGCACATACCGGGCGGCGAAATCAAAATTCGTCATCCAGACCGGAAAGCCATACTTGGTGACCCACGTCGCGGCCCCCAACCCGAGTTGCACGAGGATGAGCGCCACCAGTCCCATGGCCGGCCGCATCAACCACCGTTCGCCGCGGCAGGTATACCAGGTCCTGGCCCCCAGCAGCACGATATGCACCAACAGACCGCCGGCCACGGCCAGGTGAAAGAACAGTGCCAGCCGAAAATCGCCCGGTCGCGCTCCGGCCGGCAAGTGCCTCATCTGCGAGCCGAGCACGATCTGCACCAGCGCCAAAAACGTCGTGATCAAGGCCAGCCGTTCGATTGCCGCGATGTCCCGCGACGATTGCCGCGGGGCCGTTTGCCAACGCCGTGAAGTCACGGCCGCCAGCGCAATCGTAAAAGCGAAGAAGGCCGGCCCCACGCAACCGTGAATCTGCGCCAGTTGCACCTCACTCATGACCACCCGCATGCCGCCCAAGATGCCCTGCAACAGCACGCCCGCCAGCGCCGCAACAGCGAGCCAGCGGACCAGCGGCCGCGAGCGGCACCACCAGGCCGATACCAACAGCGCGATCGTGATCAATCCCACCAGCGTGCCGAACAACCGATGCCCGTGTTCGATAAAGAGCTTCCAGGGACCGTAGACCCAGGTTTCCCAGGGGTACAAGAACAAGTTGTATCCGTACGTGTTCGGCCAGTCGGGCACGGCCATGCCTGCGCCGTAAGTAGTCACCAGCCCGCCGATCCAGATCATTGGAAACGTGGCGCACACCAACAGCACGGCCCAGCGATGGGGCCAGGGGCTATCGAGTTGCTGGGCGGGTTGTGGCACGGCGGATTCCATCGAAACCTTCAGATGAACGCAACGCGGTGGGGGCCCGTCAATCGGGCACGACGACTAGTAAATCGGCGGCTGCTTGGGATCGTCCGGATTCCGCTCGTCCGGCGGCGGCTCGTTCTGCGGGTAGTAATCGGTGTCCACCTCCGGCGAGTTGTACTCGTAGGGGCCGCGGTAGATAACCGGCTGGAAGTCGAAGTTGCCGTGCCCCGGCGGGCTGGGAGCCTGCCATTCCAGCCCGTTGGAGTGCCACGGATTGCGGCCGGCTTTGGGACCGAAAAACATGCTCAGGAGAAAGTTGGCGGCGAACAGCACCTGCACGCTGACCATGCCGATCGCGCACCAGGTGATAAACACGTTCAGTCCCTGCAAATGGTGGAACGTGGCGTAGTGGTACGGATCGGCCAGGCGGCGCGGAAAGCCGGCCACGCCCAGGATGTGCATCGTGAAGAACGTGCCGTTGAGGAACAGGAACGTGAAGAAGAAGTGGATCTTCCCGGCCGTTTCGTTCATCATCCGGCCGAACATCTTGGGATACCAGAAGTAAATCGCGCCGAACACGCCCATCGCCGTGCCGGCAAACAGCACGTAGTGGAAATGGGCCACGATGAAGTACGTGTCGTGAATGAAGATGTCGACCGGCGTGGCCGCCATGAAGATGCCCGACAGCCCGCCGATGATGAACATCGCCACGAACGACAGCGCAAACAGCATCGGCGTGGTGAAGCGGATGTTGCCGCCCCACACGGTGCCCAGCCAGTTGAAGGTCTTGATGGCGCTGGGCAGCGCGATCATCATCGTCGAGACCATGAACGTCATGCCCAAGGCCGGGTTCATGCCCGAGACGAACATGTGGTGCCCCCACACGATGAAGCCCAAGCCCGGCGATGCCCGCGATCGAATACACCATCGGCTTGTAGCCGAACAGCGGCTTGCGCGAGAAGCAGGCGATCATGTCCGAGACCATGCCCATCGCCGGCAGAATCATGATGTACACGGCCGGGTGCGAATAGAACCAGAACAGGTGCTGCCACAACAGCGGCTGCCCGCCGCCGGCCGCCAGCGCCGAGTTGTTGGCCGTCCAACCCTCGGGAATGAAAAACCCGGTCCCCAGCAGGCGATCCATCAACTGCATGAAGCCGGCCGCCGTGAGCACCGGCAAGGCGAACGCCTGCAGGATGGCCGTGATGAACATGGCCCAGATCGTCATCGGCAGGCGGAACATCGTCATGCCGGGAGCCCGCATCTGGATGATGGTGGTCATGTAGTTGACCGAACCCATCATCGACGAGACGCCCACGAACGTCAGGCCTATGAGCCACAGCGTCTGGCCGTTCCAGTCGGTCAGCGACAACGGCGGATACGAGGTCCAGCCGGCCTTGGCTGCGCCTCCTTCCACGAAAAAGCTGGACCCCATGGCGATGAACGCCGGCCACATGAACCAGTAGCTCAGCATGTTCAGCGTCGGAAACGCCATGTCCTCGGCGCCGATCATCAGCGGGATCAGATAATTGCCGAACGCCCCGGCCAGGATCGGAATGATCACGAAGAAGATCATGATCGTGGCGTGCATCGTGAACAGAATGGTGTAGAACTCGGGCGAGATCTGCCCGCCCTCGCTGGCGAACAGCATCTTGCCGATGATCGGCATCTCGGACCAGGGCCACGCCACTTGCCAGCGAATGCCCAGCGCCAACAGCCCGCCGATCAAGAACCAGATCAACGTCGAGAAAAGAAACTGAATCCCGATGATCTTGTGATCGCGGGAGAAAACATACGTACCCAGAAAGCTTCCGGCGTGCGCGTGGGAGCCGCCGTGGGCATCGTCGTGCGCGTGTGTGCCGGCCGTGATGGAGCTCATTCCGATTCCCCTTCTTCCACAGGCTGCGAGTCAACCGTGGCGGTCTGCTCGCGATATTTCTTGTCCAGCCACTCGTCGAAGTCCTCGCGCGACTCGATCGTCAGCCGGCCTTTCATCTTGTAATGTCCCCAACCGCACAGCTCGGCACACACGATGTCGTACGTCCCGCGCTCGGTGGCCCGAAACCAGACCGGTATCTTCATGCCCGGCACGGCGTCCTGTTTGACCCGCATGTTGGGCAGGAAGAAGCTGTGCAGCACGTCGGCGCTTTTCAGGTTGACCAGAATCTCTTCATTCACCGGCAGGTGCAGATCATTGACGACGAAGATGTCGTCCGAGTCGCCCAGCTTGTTGTTCTTGCCCGGGTAGCGCAGCCGCCACTCGAACTGCCGGCCGGTCACCTCCAGCGTGGGGGGCATGTCGTCGGCCGTGCCCAGGATGCCGTCGGGGCCGGCGGCCGGATTCGTGATCTTGCTTTCGGCCCAGGCGTTCATCTGATAGATGGCGATGAACAACAGCGTCGCGGCCGGGATGATCGTCCACACGATTTCCAGGCTGTGGCTGCCGTGCGTGAACGTGGCCTTGCGCCCCGTCTTGCCGTCGTAGCGCAACAGGAACCAGAACAGCGCCATCTCGGTGACGACGAACACCACCGCGGTCAGCCATAGGATGAAATAGAACAAATGGTCGATCGTATGCCCATCCTGCGAGACGTCCTTCGGCAACCAACTGCCATAGGCCGCCCCATAGATGAAGCAAGCCACGCCCAACACGGGCACCATCAGAAAGACAACGGCCCAAAACTTTCCCACGGCTCGTACTCCAGCCAAACGGCTTTCTTGGCCCGGCCCGCCGGCCGACCCCTGTAACTTGCGAGTTCGTTCGGTCCTACAACGCTGCCCGGCTTACCGCGTGCTGCGGTCGCGGCGGCTCGCTGATCGGCTCGTAAGGCAACGACAACACGTAATCCACCAGGTTCCAGATCTCGTCCGACGACAACGTGCCGGGGGCCCCGGGCGTCGGCGGACCGGCGGCGGGCATCGGCGCACCGTTGATGCCGGCGTAAATCCGCCGGTAAATGTCGTACGGCGCCCGGCCGCCGCGGTAGATGCCCTGCCGCAGGTTGCGCGGAATGGCGTGCCGCGGCGGCAGCGCGTCGGTTTCCAGCGCCGACGACAGCTGCTTCACGTGACGCGCAAGCGCCGCCTGCTCCTCGCTCGACATCTCACCCGGCGAGTCGAGCGTCTTGACGTCGGACGCCAGGTTGTCTTCCGCTTCGTGGATGGCCTTGTTCCAGTCGTCGTAATCATTTGTCTGACCGTCGCCCAGCGCACTCCAGCCGTGACACTTCGCGCAGTTCGCCTTGACGCTGTAGAACAGATCCTTCCCCTTCGAGATCGATTCGGCCAGCTCCACGTCGGGCTTGGCGTTCTCGCCGTCGGTGGGAATGATCTGCTCACTGGCCGTCTGCCAGCTCTCGGCGATCGGCACCAGAATCTCGGCCACTAATTGTTCGTGCGTCAGCGGCAACTTCTCGCCTTCGCTCAGGTCGAGCATCGCGTCGGTCAGCCGAATTTCGGTTTGGCCCCGCATGCTCAGATACTTCACGTACTCCACCAGCGCCGCGAGCTGCACATCGGGCAACAAGGCGAACGACGGCATCGCCGTCCCCTGCACTCCCTCGTGCAACACTTGCTCGAGGTCGTAGGTCGTGGGTTTGGCGGCCCGCTCTGTGCTTTTGAATTTGAACTTGCCCTGACGATAGTCGCGCGGGTAAGGATCGAGAATCATGGCCGTCGGGCCCATGCCGTCGCCGGTCGTGCCGTGGCAGTGGGCGCAGTGCCGGCGATAGAGCCCCGTCTCGCGGCCGAACTGATCGCTTCGGACCGGGCCGGCCGCCATCTGCAGCTTCGCCAGATCGAGCCCCGTCTCGGGCAACACGAACGGCTCGTCGGGCGTGCCGAACATGGCATCCAGAATGTTGGCGATCTCCTGCGTCTGGTCCGGGGGGATCTGCTTTTGGGCGATCGCCACCATGTCCAGATGGAATTGCGGCGCATCGTTTTGACTGCACCCGGCCAACGCGCCCAACAGCGCCAGGCCCGGCAACCATCGCAACGAACGATAGACGATCCTCTTCATGGCGAATCCGGCAACGCCGGCGACTTAAGGAGTGTGTTCGGCTAATCCACGGCTCGCCTGCCGGGCGTGAGCCGGCGGCGAAATCGTACGTCTCTCACTTACTTCAACGCGCTCGGCGGCACCTCCAGCGCCAGCTCCGTCGTCTGGTCGGGCTCGAGCTTCACCTTGAAGCGCCCCTTGCCGGTCCACTTCAAATCCTTGCGGGGCAGCACCAACGCGCCCCCCGGCCCGGTCCCCCGCTCGTGCCAGACCTGCAGTTCCACATCCTCGCCGGCCGGCAGATTCGGGATCTCGAACGAGCCGTCGCTCGTCGTGACTGCAAAGTACTTGTCCTCGCGCGGCAGCAAGTATCCCCGCATCCACGGGTGAATGCTGCACGACACGGCCGCCGGCAACGCCTCTTCGCTGGTCGGCGTGTAGGCCACCATCTGGTCGCTCGGCAGGTTCTGGTTGAAAGGCACTCCCTTTTGCGGGTCGATCTTCGTGTTGTGCCCCACCGGGTCGCTGTTCTTGATGTCGATCTTGCGGTTCACCTGGCAGGCCAGCACGTGGGTCAGGAACATGCACTTCTTCTGATCGAACTCGATCGGCGTGGCGTCGTTGTCGGCCGCCAGCGGCTCGGCCGACTCGTGCACCCGCTTGGCCCGGGCATACACCACGATGTTGGCGATCCCCTTGTCGGGCCCGACCACCAGCGAGTTGTCCGTAATGCCGCCGCCGGCGCCGCACACTTCGGTATCCTTGGTGACGGTCAACTGCCCGGGAGCCGGCGGATCGCCCGCGTAGATAAACTTGCCGCGCAGCGTGCCCCAGCCGGTGCCGGTCGAAGCGGCCGCCTCTTCGCCGCCCGACTCGCTCGCGCCCTTGAGCAGGTTCTCGCGAATCTCGGCCGCCAGCGCCGCCTGCGGCCGCGGACTGGCCGAAACCGAGCGCCCGCAGCCCGAGCTGGTCACCAGCGCCGCCCCGGCGGCGACGCAGCAGATGGAAAAATAAATCTTAGCCATGAGGGAAAACTCCCGCTGTGTGCTCTACTCGGTTCCCGGTCGAGCCGGATTACTTCTTGAAGATCGAACTGCTGACCGTGATATCGCCCATGTCGTTTTCGCCGGGCTTGATCTTGTACTTGAACGTGCCCCGCGTGTCGGCCTTGCCCCCTTTGAACTTGGCGTTCTTCAGATAGCCGGCCGACTCCTGCCACAGCCGGAACTCCAATTCCTTGCCGGCCGGCAGATCCTTGATCGTGAAATTGCCGTCCTTGTCCGTGACGGCCGCGTACGGATCCTTGCGGGCCACGATGTAGGCGCCCATCCAGGGATGAATGTTGCAGCCCACCTTCACCGGCACCGCCTCTTCGATGCTGAAGTGGTAGGGCACCGGCTCACCGCCCGCGGCCAGAATGGGGTTGATGGCCGGATTCTGAAGCGGCGCCAGGTTGCTGTTGTGCCCCGTCGGATCGGAATTCTTCAAGAGCAGCGTCTGCGACAGCCGCACCACCTCGACGTGCGGCTCGAAGCGGCAGTTGTGATTGTCGAGCACCACGTCGTCGGTGGCCGTCTTCTCGTACTCCGGGTTGACCTTCACGTTCTTCGTACGGAGCATGATGATGGCGTTTTCCAATCCGCCGTTGGGACCGACCAGCAGGTTTTCGGTCTTCAGCGGGACCTTGCAATTCGGGTCCTTCGCCGTGTCGATCGACTGCGGCGCGGGCGCCTTGCCGTCGTACACGATCCGGCCGGTGAGCGTGCCCCAGTCGCCGTCGGCGGCCGCGGTTTTCGTTTCCTTCGAGGTCATTTTTGGCGAGCTCCGTCGTCTCGCGGCTGGCGGCTCGCGGCCGCCGCTTCGGAGGATTCGTTCTCGGCAGACGCCTCGTCGCTCGCAGCGACTTCCGTTTGCTCCTCTCCCTGCTTGACGGACGGCTCGCTCGCGCTTTCGGGTGCACCCGGCGGAGGCGCCGACGACGCGCCGCAGCCGTACGCTCCCACCAGCAGCACGGCCAGCGCCGCCAACGTCAAAGGAAAACGATGAAACTGGTTCATTCCAGATACCTCCGGTTATTGCGCCGCGGACTGCCCGGCGGGCTCGTTTCCGGCCGCCGGCTGCGTCTGCGGCTTGATGAGTGGCTTGATCGACGTCTGGCTTTCCAGGTACCGATCGAAATTCAACAACAGGTCCACGACCCCGTCGAGTTGCTCGGTACTATCGCCTTTGAAAAGCTCCTGATTCACAGGCTTGTCGTACGGAATGTTCACGGGCATGCCCGTGTAGGGCAAGATCCGCTTTGGATTGGCGATCCAATCCAGCGCGAATTCCGGGCGGATGCGCCGATACACGTCGCTCAGTTGCGGGGCCTTCGCCGAATCGAGCCCCTCGGGCGTGAAATCGCCCAGCAGATGGCACTTGATGCAGAAATTGTTGTCGGTCACGATTTTCAAGGCGTCGGCCAATCGCTGCGGGTGCTGCGACTCGGCTTGCTCCAGGTGAGCCTGCCGCGTGCGCGGATCGAAATCGTACGGGTAATCCACCCGGTCGACCGCCGCGAAATAGTTCACCAGCTTCGTGGCTTCGTCGGCCGACATGTTGAACTTGGGCATCCGCAGCACGGCCGCCGGCCGAATGCGATGCGGATCGAGCAGGAAGTCGTGCAGCCATTCGGTCTGCACCTTGCGTCCCTCGCCGTGCAAGGGGGGCGGCAGCCAGCCCCAGGCCTCGTCGGGTTTGACGTTGGGGTTCACTTTCTTCTCTTCCGCGATCACGGCCGGATACGCCAGCCGCGCCAGAAATCCGCCCAACGGCTCGTACCGCTTGCGAATCGTCGTCTCGGGAATGATCAGGTTCTGCATGCCGGCCTGCCACACCTGGCCGTTCACCAGCACGTTGTCCCAGGGCACGAACACGTACGATGCCGGCGTCTCCGTGTCTTCCGCGTCCAAGGGAGCGCCGTCTTCGTCCACGCGCACCGGCAGCCCCTCTTCGTTCGTGGCCGGCATGCCGGTCACCGTGGCGTGCAGCAACCCGGCTTCGTCGGTGGTCTCGGAGGCCTTGATCTCCGCGGGCGTGAAGTGCGGCTGCAAAAACGGATAATCCGTCACCGGCGCGGGGTCGTTAAACGCGTCGGGCCCGAAGGCCAGCTCCCAGCGCTCCATCTCCAGCGAGTGGCAGCCCGTGCAATTGTACTTCTCGATGATCTCGGAACCCTGCACGATGGCCGAACGGCGCGGTTCGGCGTGGTACACGTACTGCGAAGCCGGCGGCTCGGAGACCAATCCCAGGACGAACGTAATGATCGCCTCGCGCTGGTCGTCGTCCAGAACCGTGAACTGCGGCATCCGCAGCCGTTCGTTGTACGTCTTGTTCTGGGTCTTCTTGTAGTCGTAGCTGCGCGGCTCGCGGAGCTTCTGCCAGATGAAGCCTTCCCGCTGGTGGTGGACCAGCTTCTCCATGAAGTAGCCGGTGTCCGGATCGAGATTGAGGAAATCGAACGAATGTCCCGGACCGCTCGTCTCGGTCTCTTCGATCTCCGCGTCGCTTACGTCCGGTCCGTGGTTATACTCCTCGCCGTATTCCAGTGCCCCGGGCTTGCCGTGCCCCTGCTTCATGTACTCGACGATCTGCTCGAACGCCAGCTTGTCGGGCGTCTTGCGGGCCCAGTCGGCCAGGCCCGTGCCGATCGGCTTAACGTCTTCGAAGTTCGGAATGTCGTGGCAGCCCGAGCAGCCATACTTGGTGATCGAGCGGCGGCCGATGTAGCGCAGCTTCTTGTCGGTCGACATCTCGCCGACCAGTTCGATCTCGTCCCCCTTCAGTTCGTTGCGAAACCGCTCGGGGATACCGTTTTTCAGGTACTCTTCGGCCTGCCGCTTGGAAAACGTGTTGGCCAGGTTCTCCAGCGCCAGATCTTCGAGCGCCTGCTGCTCTTTCTCCGAGAGCTCGCGCGACGGAACGTCCGTCGGCTGCCAGCCGGCACTTGACAGCAAAAACACCGAAATGTCGGCGATCGGATCGGTCAGCTCACCTTTGGTGTCCTTCACCGGCTCCAGCAGCATGTTGGGCATCAGCGTCCGCGGGTGGTAAGCGCTGGGGTTGCTCAACCAGGTGTAGAGCCACTTGGGACCGTTCGGATTGACCTTGCCCCCCAGCTTCGATCCGAGCCGCGACAAGTCGGGCCCTTGGGTCATCTTGCCGGCTGGGAAGGCGTCGTGCTTGTGGCACGCCAAGCAGCGCACTTCGAACGCCAGTTTGCCCCGATCGACCGAAGGCTCGACCTTCACGTCAGCCGGCGGCTGGGCATACTCGAACGGCTGGCTGCCAGTGAGCAGATACTCGGCGATGCCGCGAATCTCGATCGGCTCGTAACGCTCCGAAACCTCCAGGCTGTCGTGCCCCAGCGCCGACCACAGTCCAAAGAACTGCGGCATCTTGGTCGAGGGCCGGAAGTCACTCGGCTTGCGAATCCAGGAATACAAGAACTCGAAGTCCAGCTTGCTGCCGACGTGCCGCAGACTGGGGCCGACCTTGCGCAGCTTGCCGGGCGTTTCCACGTCCGCCAACGCCGCGACCAGTCGCTTGGTCATCGTCGGGTCGCCGGGAAGCTCGTCCTGATTGTCGAGCGACTCCATCAGCGAGTGCCGCGCGGCCGGAGCGTCCGGAAACTTGACAACCTGGTCCGCCCAGCCTTGCTGCTGGTCGGTCAATCCGCCGGTGGCCAACAGCGCCTGAGCGACCGGCGCGTAGTTCGGCTCGGTGCGCAGGTCGGGACCAATGCGGCGATTCGGCCCGTCGTAGCCGTTGATCTCGTGGCAGCCGTAGCAGCCGGCGTCCTTGATCAGGTTGAAGCCGGCCATCAGCTTCGGTGCCGGCGGATCTGGAAATCGCTCGCTCGGCTGCAGCTCGACCACGTCGTGATGACACTTCAGACACAGGCTTTCCGAGAACCGGTCGGGATACATCGGAAAGATCCAGTGGTGATTGTCGAACCAGCCGTACTCGCGCTTCCACTGTTCGGCCTCCAGCGGATCGTTCGGCGAGTGCGAGGCCCACTTGAACGCCGTGGCGCTCCCTTGACCGTCGTGGCAGATCGTGCAGCCTACTTCGACCATCTTGTGCGGGCTGAGCGAGCCGACGAACAGGTCCAGCCGCGGGTGGCTGGCAAACGGATTCGGCAGGCCGCGGCGCACGGTCAGCTCGAGCGGTTTGCCCCAGTTGACCGTCAACAACAGGTAGTTGTAAACGGTGCTTTTATCCAATAGCTTTGTGCCGTCGACCGCCACGATGCAATCGGTGACTTCCAGACCGGCCTTGGCGGCAGCCGCGTCCGGGCGGATCACGCTCACCACAGCCTCGTCGGGCCGCACCAGCCCCTGCCGCGCCAACTGCAATCCGTACGTTTCCTGGATCACGTCGTTGTACAGCGCTTCGAGCTGGGCCGGGTCCGACGGCTTCTTTGCCAGCGCCTCGGGCCTTTCATCCGGAGTGGCCAGCGAGACGGTCACGGTGTGTTCGCGCGGATAAGCCGGCTCGATGGCCGAGCCGGGAGCCGTGCGATCGATCCCCTGATGGCAGTTGGTGCAGCGGTCGAACCGGGCTACGTCGCGGAAGTTGTAGTTGATCGTCAGCTTCGGCAGCCAGATCTGGTCGATCTTCTTCGGCGAAAAGGCGTCGATGATCGGCAGGCTGATCACGTCGTTCATCACCTTGATCTGCCGCTCGTTGAGCGTGTCCTCCAGTTGCTCCCGCTTGGTCAGCAAGTCGTCCAGGTTCTTGCTGGCCTCGGTTTCGGCGGCGAACATTTCGCCCACGATCGCTTCCAGGTCCTTGCGATACGTCGTGGCATCCTGCAACTTGTCGTTGGCCTCTTCGACCCGGCCGCGTATTTCGGTCACCGTGGCCTGCATCGCGTCGAGCTGCTGTTGCGGCAGGTCGTTGCCGACGCCCAACTCGTACTGGCTGCGCGCCACGTCGAGGTCGGCCGACCGAAACTTCTTGTCCGAAGCCAGACCGTTCTCGGCAAACCGCGCCTCGGCGACGTAGCCTGACAGCGCGGCTTGAAGCTGCTCACGCCGCTCGGGTCGCTGCTCCTCGGACGCCTGCTCGAGCGCCTTGTAGGCCTCGTCCACCGGCGCCATGCTGGCCGTCTTGTCATGCGCCTTGGCATGCTCTCGGACGCGGTCGTTGAACTGATTGACGAGCGTGCCGGCGGGAACTTGCTCGCGCGTCTCGGCCAGTTTCTCCTCCGCCTCGCGCACGTCGTTTTCGTATTGCGCGCTTGCCTGCTGGTTCAAGCGGGCCTGCGCGGTCCAGGCTTCGATGCCCTGGAACTTGCGCTGGTAGACCTTCCATTCACGGCGGTGGTCGGCCGCCAGCATCCAGATCGTGCACACCAGCATTAAGATTGAGGTGATGCCAAACACCAAGTGCATCAGCTTCGAGTCGCGCCAAGTTTGTTCGGTAGCGGGCATGGTCGGTTGATCGCGCCGGCTGGGCGCGCTGAGCGAGTCTCTTAGAAGTTCAGGAAGAACTCGGGAATAGCGATGATGTATTTCATATTCAGCGTCCAGCGGAGCACCATCTTTAACGGCAACGCCGCCATGAACAGCAGCAGGTTGGCCATCAGCATGAACCGCACGAAGCCCATCTTGGCAAAAAAGCCGCGAAAGATCGTCGTGGCCATCAAGGGGGGCAACGCCACGAAATACGCCCCCACCAGGAAAATGCCCAGCCACTCACGCTTCAGAATCGTGCCGATCTGAGCCCACGTCGATGCGTCCGGCGATGGCTTCGGCAACGCCTCACCCATCAGACCGATCCAGTAATACTGCGACAGGTCAACGTTATTCAGCGCCAACACCTTGTGCGCGTCCCAATACTCGAACGGCCCGAAAATGTTCCAGTTCGGCCCGCGGAAGAACGTGCCCAGGATGATCAGCGTGACCCACAGCTCCAGAAAGCCGAACTGAAATACGATGTAGCTGAACTTGCGCTCGTTGATCGTGAAATAGCCGTTCCCCTTCTTGTTGAAGTCGAGAAACGGAATCGCCGCCAGACCGACCAGTACCAGGCTCGGCAACACCACGCCCGCCATCCACGGGTCGTAGTACACGAGCATCTCCTGCAATCCGAGGAAGTACCAGGGGGCCTTCGACGGGTTGGGAGTCTTGACGCTCGATGCCGGCTCTTCCAGCGGAGCCTGCAAGGCGATCGCCCAGATTAACAAGAACGCCGTCAGCGCCACCATGCAGATCAGCTCGGTGTAGACCAGGTCGGGCCACACTAGCACTTTTTCGTCGTCCAGCTTCTCGGTGGGGGGCAATCCTTCCTTGGCCCGTTCGTCGTTCTCCACGGCCTTGGACGTGGCCAGCCAGGTGAAGATGCCCAACAGAAACACCAGGCCCACGATCGGCACGTTGTCCGGCTTGGTGACGATGGCCGCGAAGTTCGGATCGACCATCGAGATGCCCATCAACACCAGCGACAGGTTCAACATCGACCAGCCCACCACCGGCTTCACCAGCCAGCGGCGCACGAGAAACGCCACGACCAACAGCGACGTCGTACCCACGCTGTAAATCACCGGCCCGGTGGCCCAGTTCACGGCCTTGCGCAGCGCCAGCGGCAGGCCCGGCGGGCTGCCCCCCATGGCCGCCGCCGAAACGATTACCAGCAGCATGGCCACGCCCGTCCAGACGATCGCCTCGCCGGTCCGATGGCGGTTGTGCCACAGGTGAAACGCCATCACCGAGTTCATCAGTGCCAGCGTCAGGTAATATCCCCCCAGGAACGGCGAGATGCCGCTCAGGAAATCGGCTTCCGATAAACCGTGCATGTTGCTGTTGCTCGTCCAAGCGCCCGGAAAATCAACTGGCTCCGCACGCCCCATGCGCGCGACCCGGCTACAGCGGTCCGCTGATCCCGCCGTCCTTGCGCACCCGCCAGAAGTGTATCGCCAATAAGATCGCGACCCCCAGCGGAATCGCGATACAGTGCAAGATATAGAACCGATTGAGCGTTTCTTCGCCCACGAAACGCGCACCCAAAAGCGCAAAGCGCGCATCCGAGGCGTTGGTAATCATGTCGATGCCCTGGATGTTCAGCAATTGCTGCCCGGGACCCTCGTGCCCCAGGAACGGCGTGGCCCGGGCCATGTTCGAACCGACCGTGATCGCCCAGATGGCCAACTGGTCCCAGGGAAGCAGATAACCGGTGAACGACAACAAGAGCGTCAACAACAGCAGGATCACGCCGACCACCCAGTTGAACTCCCGCGGCGGCTTGTAGCTGCCGGTGAGAAATACCCGGTACATGTGCAGCCAGACGGTAATTACCATGGCATGCGCACCCCAGCGATGCAGCTCGCGCAGGATGCCCAGCGACGTCACGTCGCGCAGCGCCAGGATATCGTTATACGCCCACTCCAGCGTGGGGCGGTAATAGAACATCAGCAGGACGCCGGTGACCGTTTCCACCAGGAATAGGAAGAACGTCACGCCCCCCATGCACCAGGTGTAGCTCAGCGCGATCCCCTGCTTCTTGATCGACACCGGGTGCAGGTGCAGAAAGAAGTTCGTCAGCATCACCACAATGCGATTGCGGCGATCCTGCGGCATGGGGTGGCGGAAGATGCTCTTCCACACCTGCGACTCGCGGATCATTTCACCAATGGACATCGTTTGCTACCGCGCCTTATCTGGAAGGGAAGATCTGTGTTGACTCGTGGCGTCCGAAGCGTGGCCGTCGAGCCGACGCGCGCGGGCCAAGCAGCTCCCGCCTCGGCGGCACGCCGGCCAGGCCCGGCTGCACGAGATCGCGGGAATCGCCGCTGCGCAGCATCGCACGCCGCCGGGATGGCAATCCCCCAGGCTCAGACCGCGACGTAGGAAGCAGGATCGCTCCACTGTCCGATTTCTTCCTGAAAGAGCTTGCTCTTATCAACTTCCAACTGCCCGTCGTCGGCAATCCGGATCGCATAACGCTCCAGCGGACGCGGCGCGGGCCCCTCGAAGTTGATGCCGTCTTTATAAAAACCACTGCCATGGCAGGGACACTTGAACTTCTGCTCGCCTTCCAGCCAGTTCGGCGTGCAACCCAGGTGCGTGCACACCGATCGCAACGCGTAGATCTCCGGCTGGCCGTTGTACTCGTAATTCACGATCCACACGCCGTACTGGGCGATGAACTTCGTCTCCACCTGCCCGGGCGCGAAATTACTGGGAAAGCCCACCTTGAACTTGCTAGGGGGCTCCATCAACACGTTGGGGTACATGAACCGGGCCGTTCCCAGCGTCCACAGCGACAGCGTCGTGGCCATCGACGTAAAACCGATGCCCAGGAACGAGCCGAGCATCATGCTGGTGAGAAACCCGCGACGATCTTCGGTCGCCGCGGCAGCCTTCGCCTTAGGCTTGGCATAGTCCGGCTTGGGCGGCATCGGCGGCACCGCAATCCGCGGCTTGGCTGCCTTGGCGGCCGGCTTTTCGGCCGGGGCCTTGGCCGCCGCTTCGGCCTTCGACATCGGGCCGGGTTTGTTCGGGTTGCGCACCGCGGCCAGGATACTGCTGGTGTCCTTGGGACCAGCAGCCACGGCCGGCGCCGCTTCCTTCGCCTTGGCGGCTGCGGGCTTCGCGGCGGCGGCTTCTTTCTTCGGCGGGGCAGCGGCCGGCTTCGGCGCGGCGGCAGCGCCGCCGTCGGCCTTCTCCGCTCGCGCGGCGGCCAACATATCGGCTACGCTGGGACGCGCGCCACCGGGCTTGGCGGCCGGCTTTGGTTTCGCGGCCGGAGCTTCGCTGGCAGCAGCCTCCGGCGCAGCAGCTTCGGCGGCCGGCTGCTCGCTGGCGGCCGGCTCCGGCGGAGCCTCCGCCGACTCCGAACTGTCTGCCTTGCGCACCGCGGCGAGGATATCCGCCACGGACATCTTCTTCTTCTCCGCCATGCCCCTACACCCTCAGGCCTGACCTAGATCCACCAGATTCGCTACTTGCGGCCAGTGCGACTCAAAACCGTCAGTTTGCCGCTGGAAAAACGGAGACATCGCAAAAAACCCGTAAAATCCCGACCGAACAGTCAGGATTGTGACATTTTTCACGATCTACCCTAAGTTGTAACTCACTTTTCCTGCCATTGTCAACCCACCACCGCTTTACAACCGCGAAAGCACGCCGCAGCGCTAGGGGGACACTTACCGGACTGCCGCTGACTCGACCACTCTGCCGGCCAACCGCTTTGTTGCCCGCGTTACTCAGCTTCGCACCCGGATCCGGCAGCCGTGCTGGCCACGCGGCTTGTTCAAACCGCGGGGGCATTGCTCCCAAAATCGCTATCATCTTAGCAAAGCAGCCAACCACCAGCGAGCCCCTCCGTGTGCTCCAACGCTCGAAATCCCCGCCGCGATCACCACTCACAAAGAATCGCCGCGCGGAATGCCATCCTCGACTGGACCGCGCTCGAAAACCTCGTTCATGGCGATCCCGGCGGCCGCGGTCTGGCCGATTACCGCCGCGCGGGCCAGCCACTCGATGCCGGAAGGTTGTGCGCCGCCGCCCTCGATCTGGCCGGGCACGCACGTTCGGTGGGGATCGTTACCGGCTTCTGCGCCGTCGTAGACGACCGCGTAACCGCCGAAACCGACGGACCGCCAGGCGCCCTGTTCTTGGCGCAGATTCTGCTTGAGCTGCACGTCGACGTCGCCATCATCGTCGATCGTTACGCCCGGCCACTGTTGGAAGTCGGCTGCGACACGGTCGGCTTGCCGCGCGACATCCTCACGGAGTTTCCTTTCGACGACGACACACATCGCACCGTCGATTGTTGGGTCGATACGTTTCTGTCGCCGCAGGGCGCCAGAGGATGGACTCATCTGGTGTCGATCGAACGGCCCGGCCCCAGCCACACGGCCGCCTCGATCGCCGCGCAAGCGGCGCCACAAGCGCCGCTACCGAGCGATTTCTGGCGGCGGTCGACCCGCGCGATCGCGACGTATGCCACACCATGCGCGGCGAACCGATCGACCGCTACACGGCCCCCACGCACCAGCTGTTCGACGCGATCGCCGCGCGTCGCCTGCCGATCACGACGATCGGCATCGGCGACGGCGGCAACGAAATCGGCATGGGAGCCTTCGCCTGGCAGGACCTCGTGGCCGCGATCGCCACCGGGCCGGCCGAGCGGATCGTCTGCCGCGTGCCTACCGATTTCACCCTGCTGGCAGGCACCAGCAATTGGGGAGCTTACGCGTTGGCGCTGGCCGTCTCCTTCCTCAGCGACCACGCCGCCCGCCAGCCCCTGGCTCACACCCGACGGCCAGCGAGAAATCGTCACCCGGCTGGTCCGCCAGGCCGGCGCCGTGGACGGACGCTCGCTGGCGGCCGAACCGACCGTCGACGGACTGACGATGGACGCCTACCTGCGGCCGTTGGCGGAATTGCACGCCACCGTGGCAGCCGGCCGGCACGCTCAGCCATAGCTCGCCCAACAGAAAATGCGTGTAACACACTTCGGCGCGGCGCATTGAATCCCTTGATGGACGACGACGCCCACGACAGCGAAGCGGCCGCCGACGAACTGGTCCTCCGGGCCCGGTCGGACCGCGACGCTTTCGGCCGGTTGTACGACCGCTATTATCCGCGCGTGCTCAGGTATTGCCTGCGTCGGCTGTCCGACCGCGCCGCGGCCGAGGACGTGACGTCCGAGGCGTTTTTGAACGTCGTCGCCCATCTGGGCGACTTCCAGGGAACCACGGAAACTGACTTTCGCCGCTGGTTGTTTCGCATCGCCACCAACGCGGTGAACGCCCAATTGCGAAAGTTGTTGCGAAGGCAGGAGATCTTCGAGTCGGCCGCTCGTAGCGGACAACTTCGCCCCCCAGACCCACAGGGCACCCAACCACCGGCGGAAGACGCGATTGATTGGCAAGCGATTCACGAGTCGCTCTTAGAGCTCGAACTGCGAGATCAGGCGATCGTCAGCCTGCGGTTTTTTGCCGGCCTGACGCACGACGAAATCGCCGCCGTATTGGACTCCACGGCCGGAGCCGTGCGCACGGCACTCAGCCGCACCCTGTCGCGGCTACGCGAGCGATTGAAAGAGCGCGACCCGCACCGTCGCGACGCTTGAGGTTATTAAGCGGGGCCTGAGATCATCCACATGTCTGATTTGCACGAACAAGAAACCGAATTCGCACGCCTGCTGGCCCAATCGCCGCTGGACGATCGTCCCCGGGCCGAACACCGGCAGCGCCCTGCGCAGAAATTCTGCGCGTTTTGACAAGATCGTTCGCGCGGGCTCGCGAGGACTCTCAACCGGGGCACCGAGCGGCGATCGCCAAACTTGGCTTCAACGAGGGAGAGAAATCATGCGACGACCGTTGCCTCGACTGTTGGCCGTGAGTGCCGCCTGCCTGGCCATTGCCGCTGTCTGGCTGCTGGTGCCGGGCCAGCAATCCACGGCCGCGGCGTTCAATGCCTTTGCCACCGCGCTGGTCGAAGCCAAGAGTGCCCGCTTCCAGATGGAAGTCTCGGTCCAGGGCCAGCCGGACAATAAATGCGAAGCCTACTTCCAGGCCCCCGGTCACTTTCGCCAGGAATTGCAAGTCCCGATGAAGATCATCAACATTATCGACATGCAGGCCGGCAAGCTGGTCAGCTTGACCCCGGCCAACAAGACAGCCATCGTCATGACCATGACCGGCCGACCCCAGTAAAAAGGCGCCATCGACCTGTTCGAAAAAACCCGCGAACTGCTGGCCCAACAGCGCGACGCCGGCCAGGAGGGATACGAACCCTTGGGCGAACGCGAAATCGACGGCCACCGAGCACTCGGCTTTCGCAGCGATACTCCCGCGGGCACGCAGACCTTGTGGGGCGATCCGAAAACCGGCCTGCCGCTACGGCTGGAATCCACGTTCAGCGGCGTACCTCACACCGAGGTCGTGATGCGGGACTTTCAGCTCGACGTCGAGCTGAAGCCCTCGCTGTTCGACACCACGCCGCCGGCTGGCTACCAGGTCCAGTCGTTCGACGTCGACGCCTCGCCCTATAAGGAAGCAGATCTCGTCCAGGCGTTGGCACAAGCCAGCGAGCTGTCGGCCGATCACGAGTTTCCCGTCAGCCTCGACACCGCCGGGAGTCAGAAACTCATCTTCGAATATGCCAAGCAATTGGGCGTGGGCTCCAAGCCGGAGAAACAGGATGCCGTACAGCCCAACAACGAGCAAATGAAGCTGCTGATGCAAGAGGGCATCAAGATCGGTCGCGGGATCGGCTTCGCTCTGCAATTGCCCGATTCGGCCGACGCTCAGTATGCCGGCCGGGGTGTCAAACGGGACGCGCCCGACGTGCCGATTTTCTGGTACAAGCCCGAGGGACAGGAGAAGTACCGGGTGATCTATGCCGACCTCAAAGTCCGCGAAAGCGACGCCGCGCCGCAAGTGGCCGGCGCCGTGCGGATCGACAAGGCCAGCCAGGCGGCCCCGCCCGCGAAGCCGTGAGGTCGCCGGTCCGCGGCGGACGTTTCGGGTATCATGGCCGATAGGCCGGCGGCGGAGTTGCCGCCCGCTGCCTGCCCTCTCATCAAGCAACGTTCGGCCGCGACCACTTCGCATGTACCTCGTCGAAAATCCCGTTCTGCAACGTGAGCTGGTGGTCAATCTCCGGATGACCCGGGCGTTCGTGTTGTTGCTGCTCTACTTGAGTCTGCTGGGGCTGGTCGTGTTTCTGGCCTGGCCCCAGGAGCGGCAGCTCGATTTGACCACCAACCCCGAGGCCTCGCGGCGGCTGGTGAACCTGGTGTTCTTGGGTCAGTACCTGCTCGCCTCGCTAATGGCCCCCAGCTTCGCGGCCGGCTCGATCACCGGCGAGAAGGAGCGCAAAAGCTACGAGATGCTGCTGGCCAGCCCGTTGCGTCCCGGGGCGATCGTGCTGGGCAAGCTCTTGGCTTCGTTGTGCCATTTGCTGCTGCTGGTCGTGGCTTCGCTGCCGATCGTGATGTTGTGCCTGCCGCTGGGGGGCGTCTCGCTGTACGAAGTGCTGGCCATGTACCTGGGGCTGGTCCTGTCGGTCGTCACGTTCGGCATGATCAGCCTGGCGGCCAGCAGTTATTTTCGCCGCACTTCGGCGTCGCTGGTCGTCGCGTACCTGGTGATTCTGCCGCTGGCGCTGGTGGGCGTGGCCTGCTGGATGGTGCTCGAGGGACACAGCCAGATGCGGCTGGTGCTCTCGGTCACCGTGCTGCCGGCCGTGTGCCTGTTGATCTGTGGCGCGCTGTTCCGCAGCACGACGGCGCGGCTGTTGCACCCGCCCGACGTGGGGAGCGAGGGGAAGGAAGTCGTGGACCTGGAGATCGAGGCCCAGCAGGCCGTGGGGCTGGTGATCCAGAGCGACCAGTTTCCCGATTGGCTGTTCGCCCCGCGAAAACGTGTCGATTTGCTGCCCGACGGCGCCAATCCGGTCTTCGACAAGGAAATGCGCAGCGAAATCTTCAGCCAGGGCACGCTGATGCTGCGGGTGGTGATCCAGGTGAGCATGTTCCTGGCGATTCCGTTGATGGCGGCGTTTCTGTATTTCTTGCCCTGGTACGCCCCCTGGTACATCTCTTACGTGATCTTGTTCAACATGTTGGTCGGCCCGGTGTTTTCGGCCGGCAGCGTGACCAGCGAGCGGGAGCGCGAAACGCTGGACCTGCTGCTCACCACGATCCTCTCGCCGGGGCAGATCCTGTGGCCGAAGCTGGTCTCCGGCCTGCGCGTCTCCAGCGTGCTCACCATGTTCTTGCTGTGGCCCTTGCTGCTGGCGGTGGTGATGGTCAACACGTTCTGGAGCAACCTGCCTGCCGTGTTGGGCTACGTGGCGATCGTGCTGGTGGTGTGTCTGACGACGGCCACGATCGCGCTGTTTTCGTCCGTGATGTTTCGCAAGACGTCCATCAGCCTGATGACCACCTACCTGGCGATCGTGACCTTGTTCACCGCGCCTTTGGCCGTGACCTTCTTCGCCACCACGTTTTTTCCCGAGGCACCGGCCACCGGCTGGATCGTCTCGGCGAGCTTCACCAGCCCGTTCGTGGCGGCCTTTCGCTTGCCAATCGATCCGCAACTGAACGAAGTGCTTGTGAACCCGCCCGACTGGCTGTTCTTCGCCGAATACGTCACCACCTATCTGGCGCTCGACGGCGCGCTCTTGGCCGTAATGGTGTGGCTGTTCAACGCCCGCTGGCGGATGGATTAGCGAGGTGCGTAGCAAAGCTCCCGCCACAACGTGGCCATTTTCATTTCTCGCCGTGCGGCGACTTCGAGTTTTTCCGGCCTGCATAAACATCTCTTCTGCCGCCGAAAAACTCCCGGCAGAGGGGCGTCCAGATTTCGCAGCCCGCCTCGTTTCGCAATCGTTTTCTCTCTCCGCCGATTTCATCGAGTGTACGTTTAACGGAAGGAGTGGCCCGATTTCTAGAGGGATTGGGCCACCGGGCAGGAGCAAAAAACGGGACGGGAGTCAACACCCGTGACTCCCGTCCCCCCCGTCTCCCTGCACTACTTGCCTCCGCTCGATGTCTTTTTAGCGGCGGAAGAGCCGCTCGAAGCTGAATCCGCCAAAGCCGAAGCCGCCGAACCCAAAGCGGCCGTGCTCGAAGTTGTCGCCGCGGCCGTTTCCGTGCGCGCTTGGGGTGACGACGTTGACGGTCGTGGTGGCCGTCAGATTTGACGTCGTGTCGGTGGCCGTCAGCGTCAGCGTGGTGCCGGCCGAGCCGGTCGGCGCGGTCACCTGGAAGACAAGGTTACCTTCCGTTCCGCTATGGGGCGTCGTGGGGCCCGTGACCGTGGAGCTCGCGGCGTCGAGAGTGACGGTGTCGGTGAACACCTTGACGACGTGGTTCGCCGCATCGAGCGCTTCGACCTTGATCGGCACGGCGACACCTTCGGGAATATTTTCCGGCGCGATGATCCGCAGTGAAGTAACCGTCGGCGCCGCGTACACGTTGGTGGTGACGACCGGGCTCGTGTTGCCGCTGGCATCAGTCACCACGAAACTTTGCGCCCCCGTGTCGTTAAACGTGAGCTGGAAGTCGTGCCTGCCGTTGTCGCCCCGCCACCAGCGCCCGGTGGTAAACGTATAATCGGATGGCAAAGTCTCCGAGCTGGTCGTGCTCGCGCCGCTGGGGGCGAAGCTCACCGTGTCGGTGTAGCTCGAGACCACGCGGTTGTTGGCGTTGAGCGCCAAGACCAGCACCTCGACGGGCACGCCTTGCTGGACGTTTTCTGGAATCCTGACGGCCAGATGCGTGACCGTCGCCGGAGACGCGAGATTGGTCGATACGCTCCCCACCAGTGGCACGGCCGAGTCGTCGGTCGCGGTGATGGTCTGCTCGCCGGTTCCCGAATCGGCCGAGAACGTGACCTGGAACGTGTGCCGGCCGGCGTCGCCGGCGGTGAATTGATAGGACTCCGGCAGCGTGGCCCCCGCGTCGGTCAGCGAAGTGAGCGTCACCGTGCCCGTGTAACCGGGCACCACGTGGCCGGCGGCATCGAGCGCTTCGACCACGACGTTGACCGGCTGGCCGGGCGTTTCGTGAGCGGGAATGTACACCACCAGTTGCGTGGCCGTCGTGGCTGGATCGACCGTGGTTGCGCCGCTTCCGGTAATCGGCGTGGTGTTGACCGCATCGGTTTCGGTGGCGGTGAACGAGGCCGTGCCGGTGTCGGTGAACGTGGCCTGGAATTCGCTGTGGCCGTGATGGAACGAAAGGCTCGTGGGCAACTCGCTGGTCGTGCCGGCGCCGGTCTCGCTCAAGCTGGCGGTGCCGCTATAGCCGTGCGCCGGTTGGCCGGCCGCGTCGAGCGCAATCACTTCGAAGTTCGCCACGGCGCCGACGTTGGTTTGCTCCGGCGAGATGATCTCGTACGTCACGGGCGGATCGGTCGTCGTCGACGCGGACCAGGGAGCTGCGCTCAGCAGCGATCGCTGCTCGAGCACTTGCAAACGCAGCTTCGTGCGCGTCATGCGGGGATGTCTTCGGGGGGCACGATCGCCCGACGTCAGCGTGAGAAAAAGTCGTCGGATGGACATGGCATGTTGACTCGCTCTTGGTTGCCAAACAATTCAGAACTCGTTCCGGAATGCAAAGCCGATACAAGAGGCGATCAGATCGGCGTGGCAAAGCGCCGACGCTTCGCGCCAATAAAGTCGGCCATCAAGAGAAACGCAGGCGACGCCCAAAGGCGCGCGCCGAATCCGAATTCGCGACCTTTGGGCGAGACTGCTGTTCTCGCCACCACCGCGGGAGGGTGGCGAGGGGCGCGAACCTGGAAAGGCTATCGCCGGAAGCAGAGGCGCCGGGAGTATCGACCTAAAGCTACCGCCCCGAACCGGTCATGCAGTCGCGAGGGACTCTGAAGGAATCTCCCCCGGGCCCGTTGTTGGCCAGTGCTAGCGCTTTGTCGTAGCCAGAACTTCGGGTCAGATTTGCCGTAAAGTCAAAGCCCTGCTGGACAAGCCAGCGGTGGCACCCGAACTGTTGGCTTTGCGAATGCACTAGTCCGCAGCGACACGTACCGATTCGACCAGGCAGCCCGCCTTATCCCGACCGTTTGCCCGCGAGCGAAGCCGCAGATAAGACACGCCACCAAACGCGTCACCCTGCCGCGGCAAAACCAGACTGCGGTGACCATTGACCTGCACTTTGCACGTAGCTTCCGACAGATCCCACTGAAAGGACAGGGTTGACCAGGCATCGACTGCGAGCGAAATGGTTTTGGTCAGTTGTCCATCGGCGGGAATTTGGAGTCGGAACACGGCGTCGGATTCGCCCCGCTCGTCGCCGGGATTGAAGAAGCGGTCATTGAGACTCACGTCCATTCCGGCGAAACCACGTTTCGGGAAGACGCGCAATTCGAGACGTCCTTTGTCGCGTCCGGAAAAGTTCCACGACGCGCAGTCCGCGTCTCTCGAATCGGGACGCCGGATGAAGAGCACCGACGCGTTTGCTTGGGTGGGATGCGCGACCAACCGGGGACCGACGCACCGATCGCGCCAGAAACCAGAGGCAGGACCGAAATGCTTCCACACATGCCATGCGCCGAGCCCTGTCGAGAAATCGTCCGCCTGTTGCTTTTCGGTCAGCCAGTCTGGATCGACCAGGATCGTCGTCCTTCGATTCCCCTGACCGGTGACGAGCATGATCTCGCCGTCGGTGCCGATCGTGACGGCCGGGTAAGCCGTCCCCCGATCTCCAGAGCGCGGCGGAGTCTCGTTTCGATGGGGGTCGCGGTACACTTCGCGAAACCCGTTCCAGGTCTTGCCATCGTCGGCAGAAACGGCGGCATGCAGGGCATCGCGGCCGCCATAGACGCCGACCCCTTCATGCCGGGGCGGCATTTCACAGTTGTTCCAAAAGAGGAGGATCCGACCGTCCGCCAAACGATCGAGCGCCGCGGGCGAGCTCGATGCGTGGAACCGCGAGGGCCGGGCGGTTGTCCAATTCGCACCGTCCTGTGAAAACGATTCGTACAGGAAGCCGGTTTGGGTGCGCATCGAGCATCCACACCCGCCCCTCCTCGAGCTCCAACACGGTCGGTTCGATCGCGCCGTAATTGTTGCCGTTGTAGCCCTCCTCGCACGGAGCGGTCAGCTTGACCGGCGATAGTCGCCACGTTTCGCCCTGGTCGTCGGAATAGAGGACCGTCGTGTAATTCGAACCCGTGTTCGGTGCCACCTCTTCCGCGGGCCTTTTCCAGGCGGCAAACGGGATCAGGATCCGTCCGCTGCGCAGTTGCTTGATGTCCAAGACGGCGCCGCAATATCCCTCCCAAATACGCCGCGGCGCGCTCCAGCGCTCTGCCGGTTCGTCGTTCGACAATGCCAAAGGTCGATGAATCGCGATTCGGCCGGTTTTCCTTCTCCGCGCGCGTGCGTCAAGATCAAGTGCATCTCGCCGTCGGCATCGAGTAGCCCGAGCCCACCGCCCATGCCCTTTGCCGGCAATGGGAATTCCGACTGCGGGGGGCTCCACGTGTGCCCTCCGTCGGCAGAACGGACTGACACGATCTGTCCGCCGGAAGAATGAAATGCGCGAAAGGTTCCATCAAGCATGGCGATGGGGCGCGTCGTGGGCCCAGCCGAAATCAGCTCAGGCTCGGACGAGCGAGCGACGGCGGGCGCTGCCACGAGCGCACCATGGAGGACGCAGATGGTCAGTTGTCGGACGGTGTGCCTGAAGACGATGAACATGGGGCTGGTCTGCGGGCTCCTATTCTGCCCAGCGTAGCGTGCCGCTGGTGGACGACGTGGCGCGCGTTGGGACAGGCCGGAATCTCTTGGAATCGGTTCCCAGTTTGGTCATTATGCAGCACGACCTGGGCGCCAGCCAGCAAGCCCGCCCCCTGGGAGTAAGAAGCTGTTTCAAAACCGCCGGGGACTGTCCCGATTTTGCGGAGTCTTCGGAGCAAAATGGGACTGTCCGACTGTCCCCCCTCTCCGACAGCGGTTTTGTCCCCAGCTTCTGGTAAAGGGGGACGTGAGTACCGCGACAATCCTGCAGCGCGCCGCCGCCGGTGGCTCCGGGCTAGCAGGCTGTTGAAGAATTCGACAGGCTGCGTGATCGCATGGATGCGATCTTAAAACTGCGACGTAAGTCGTTGTTTTTCGCTTCCGTGTGAAGCTTTGCTTCGCACTTGGCGAGGTTGAAAAATGCCAAGACGGCATTTTTCAACAGACTGCTAAACGGGTGGGGCGGGCATGGGAACTTTTTTCGGTGGCTGGCGCAAAACGACAGGCACGGGCCGGCGGGGCGCCCGTGCCTGGGGTTGCAAACGCGCCCGCGGTGCGCGTCGGTGGTTGGTTGGTGCTCAGTCGCGGTCTTCGGCGTGCACTAGCGGCATGTCGACGACATGTTGGGCGACGAACCAGACTTGCAGTTCGCCGGTGCGGATGACGTCGCTGACCAGGATGTCGTTGGTGCCGTCGTCGCCGGCGTCGGTGGCCTGGCGGGCCATGCTGCGGGCGGCCTGCAGGACGATCTCGTGGGCTTCCAGCAGCCGGGAGACCTGCACGGGCACTTCTTCGCGGCCGCGGGGCGGGCGGGGGATGGTCGTCGCTTCGGCCACGTCGGCCGCCATGGCAATGGCGACGCCGCCCAGCGTCTGGATGCGCTCGGCGAGCGTGTCGACCAGCTCGGTCTGTTCGCCGGCGTGCTTGTCAAACAGCAGGTGCAGTTGATAGAAGGTCGGCCCCGAGACCTGCCAGTGGTGCTTCTTGTACAGGTCGCGCAGCGTGATCGTGTCGGCCAGCAATTGATTGAGATTGTCGACCGTCGATTGGCGGCCTTTCTCGGTCAGCGCCAGCGGCATGTGAACGACGTGGCCGTAGGCTTGAATCTCGTGGGCTTTCTGGCTCGTGATGGGCGTCGCCCGGCTGGGGGCTTCCTTCGTGGTGGACATGGTAAACCTCCGTTAAATGGCAAATGTGTCGGGTGAATCGTCAGGTATGAGCGGAAATGAGGTGCAATCCTTGCGCCAAATTGGGTGGCTGTGGTTTCCCTGCTTGGAGAATTATACGTTGCTCGGATAGTGGCTATTCTGCTCGGGGGTTGGGGCACACTTTGGGGGTAAAACGCCGTCGCCGTGCTTTGGGCCGCGGATCGACGTGAGTGTTGCTCGGCGGTTGGGGCACACTTTGGGGGTAAGACGCCGTCGCCGTTGGCTCCGGGCTAAACTACGTGTCGTCGTCGCTGACGTCCTCGGCGTAGCCGGGGGGAATGGGCTCTGGGGATTGGACTGTGCGTCGTCGCCCGGGCCGGGCTCGGGGTCGGCGAAGCCGAATTGGCGCAGCCAGAACCGCACTTCGCCTTCGGTGGCCGGCGGCGAGGGCTTGCCCGGCGAGTCCTTCGCTCGCCCCCGCGCGAGGCGCTCGCGGACGACTTCGACGTACCACTTGTCGCTGTCGATCGGTCGGGCCCGACGCCGCCGGGCGGCCCGATGCAGGCGATGGTCGCTGGAGACGACCGTCAGCCGCCGCGGAGCGTGATGCTCGGCGATCAGGCGTTCGATCTCGGCGTCGGCATCCGAACCGCGCGGGGCGAAGCGGACGGTGATGCCGCGATGCTTCGTCAGGCGGGGCAGCCCGGGCGGGGCTTCCTGGGCGTCGAAGACGACCGTGGTGCGGGCCAGCTGCGGTTCGTCCAGCGATTCGGCCAGGAAGTTCAGCAGGGCCCCGCGCAGGCGCTCGAGACTCCCCGGGCCGATCCCCCGGGCCAGGATGCCGCTGGCGTGCAACAGGTTGTAGCCGTCGATGATGACGAGCGACATGCGCAATTAGCGAGCATGCATCGGACGGCGTCCGTCGTGCTCGCGGACGTCGGAGGAAACCTGATGTTTGATCCGCCCGCCGACGATCACGGTGTCGGCGCGGCCGCGCAGCTTCCAACCTTGAAACGGCGTGTTGGTGCTCTTGGAGCGGAAGTTCGCCGAGTCGACCGTCCAGGCGACGGTGGGATGGATGACCGTGATGTCGGCGTCGGCGCCGATGGCCAGCGTCCCCTTGTCGATGCCCAGGATGCGGGCCGGGTTGATCGTCATTTTTTCGATGGCTTGCGTCCAGTCGAGATGGCCCGGCTCGATGAGCCGCGTGACGACCAGGCCCAGGGCCGTTTCGAGCCCGACGATGCCGAAGGGGGCCTGGTCCAGCTCGCGCATTTTCTTCTCGCGGGCGTGCGGGGCATGATCGGTACAGATGACGTCGATCGTGCCGTCGGTCAAGGCGGCGATGCAGGCCTCGACGTGCGATTGGCCCCGCAGCGGCGGGCTCATCTTGAAGTTCGAGTCGAACGACCGCAGGCATTCGTCGGTGAGCGTGAAGTGGTGGGGGCAGACTTCGGTGGTGACGCGCACGCCGCGGCTCTTGGCCCGGCGAATCAGGTCGATGCGCGCCGCTGCTCGACACGTGCATGATGTGCACGCGCCCGCCGGTGGCCTCGGCCAGCGAAATGTCGCGGGCGGTCATCACGTCCTCGGCCACGGCGGGCATGCCGGGCAGGCCGAGGATCATGGAGACGAGCCCCTCATGCATGACGCCCCCTTGGGTCAGCTCGCGCACCTCGGCGTGGTTGAGGATCGGCTTGTCGAACATCTGGCAGTATTCCATGGCCCGCCGCATCAGCTCGGCGTCGTAGACGGGCGAGCCGTCGTCGCTGAAGGCCACGGCGCCGGCTTGCACGAGCTGCCCCAGTTCGGCCAGCTCCTTCCCCTCGCGATTCTTGCTTACGCAGGCCACGACGTAGACGTTGCACTGATCGGCGCGGGAGGCCTGGTGCTGAATGAACTCGACGGTGGCCTGGGAATCGATCGGTGGCTCGGTGTTGGGGATGCAGGCGATCGAGGTGAATCCGCCCGCGACGGCGGCGGCCGCGCCGGTTTGGATGGTTTCGTCCTCTTCGCGCCCGGGCTCGCGAAGGTGGACGTGCATGTCGATCAGCCCGGGGGCGACGATCTTCCCCGCGGCGTCGACGACCAGCTCGCCGCCGGTGGCCACGGCATCGTAGGCGGCGATATGGCCGTCTTGCACGAGCAGATTTGTGATGCGATCCAGCCCCTGGCTGGGATCGATCACGCGGCCGCCTTCGATCAGGATCGACGGGAGTGGTTTCACGGAAACTTCCTTTCAGTTAGCCGGCGAGCTCGCCCGCCGACGCTCCTCCTAAGGTGAGCCACAACACGGCCATCCGCACGGCCAGCCCATTGGTGACTTGTTCCAGAATGGCCGAGTGGGGACCGTCGGCCACGTCGGGCGTGACTTCGACGCCGCGGTTGATGGGCCCGGGCGCAAGGATCAGGATGTTCGGCTTGGCGCACGACAGCCGCTCGCGATTCATGGCGTACAACAGGGCGTATTCGCGAATGCCCGGGAAGGGGCGCGTGGTTTGCCGCTCGAACTGGATACGCAGCAGGTTCAAGACGTCGCAGCGGGGCAGGATCGAATCCAGATCGTAAGCCACCTCGACGCCCAGCTCCTCCCAGCGCCGCGAGACCAGCGTCGAGGGACCGCAGACGATGACGTGCGCCCCCAGTTTCTTCAGTCCCCAGATATTGCTGCGCGCGGTGCGGCTGTGGGCGATATCGCCAACCAGCGCCACGGTGAGCCCCTGGAAGTGGCCCAGCCGGTCGCGAATGGTGAGGATGTCGAGCAGTCCCTGGGTGGGATGCTCGTGCGGGCCGTCGCCGGCGTTGATCACGGTGCAGCCCAGGTTCTGGGCCAAAAGCTGGGCGGTGCCGGGCGTGTGATGGCGGACGATCACGGCGTCGACCCCCATGGCCTCGATGTTGCGGGCCGTGTCGATGAACGTTTCGCCCTTGGAGAGGCTGGAGCTGGACGATGAAAAATCGATGGTATCGGCCGCCAGTCGCCGGGCGGCCAGCGAAAAGCTGGTGCGGGTGCGCGTCGAGTTCTCGAAGAACAGGTTGGCGCAGGTGCGGCCGGCCAGGACAGGGAGCTTTTGCGTGCAGTTGGCCGTGGCTTCCTTGAACATGACGGCGCTGTCGAGAATGACGTTGATCTCCTCGGCCGTGAGGCTTTCGACGTCCAAGAGATGACGCCGCGTCCAGGAGGAGGGAACGGCGCCGATGTCCCACACTTCGGTGCTCATGTGCGGTCAACCTTCCTGTTGGTTGCAGGCGCGCAGCACGGCCGTGATGGTGTTCGTGACGACGCGGCCATTCCTTGTTTTGGCGGCATCACGGGTTTCGGGTACGGGGAAACCGCGGACCGTTGCGCTCATGGAATTCTAACGCGCGGGGGGGCGACTGAAAAGCAAGCGTCAGGACAATCAGTTGGAGCGACGAGGGCGCACCGCGCGCGGTGCCCGATATAATCGGGGGATGCCCACGGTCCGCCCGCCCAAAGTGCTCATTTTGGCCCGTTCGGCCGACGATGGACGGCGGTTGCGGCACGCGCTGGCGGCGGCCGCCGACGTTTGGACATCCGAGGCGGAGCTTCCCCCTGGCGCGGTGCCGGAGGTCATTCTGACGGACCTTTCGACGGCGGAAGTGGCCGACCGGTTGGAGTGGGAAGGGGCCGTCGACGGCGAGCTCCGTGCCCCGGCGGGAGTCGTCACGATGGCCCCGGCGGCCTGGGGCGACGCGGCCTTGGCGGCCGATTGCACGCCGCGGGAGCTGGCCCTGGCGTGCGGCCTGGCCGCCCAGATCGCGCGGCTGCGCAGCGAGCGCGACGAGTTGGCCCGGGCGCACGACGAAGTCACGCAACTGGCCGAGACCGATCCGCTCTCGGGCCTGCCGAATCGCCGGGCCTGGCAACGGCGGCTGGCGGCGCTACGGGCCCGGGCGGCTCGCAGCGGCGAGCGGTTGTGGCTGGCGCTGGTGGATCTCGATGACTTCAAAGCCGTCAACGATCGGCTGGGCATGGCCGGGGGGGACGAAGTGCTGGCCCGCGCCGCCGTGGCATTGGCCGACGGACTGCGGCGCGATGACCTGGTGGCACGCCTGGGCGGCGACGAGTTCGGCGTACTGCTGTTCGGAGTCTCCGACCGGCACGTGCGGCGCGTCGTGGACCGGCTGCGCGCGGCCGTGGCCGAGCAGGCCGGCGTTACGGCCAGCATCGGCTACGTGTCGGTCGCAACGGCGACCGAGGAGAACGCCCTGTTAGCCGACGCCGAGCGCGCCATGCGCGGCCAAGCAAGCCGGCGGCGATCGAGCCTGTCGCGGTGATCGGTAGCCGTCGCGTTCGACAAGTGCCTGGCGAAACCATCTCAACCGCTGGGGCGTTGCTTCCGTTATTTCGCCGGCAGCACGAGAAACGACACCACGACGTTATATGCAAAGTGGGCGGTGATGGGTGGCCAGAGCGAATCACTCACCGCGTAGAGCCAGCCCAACAACAGGCTGATCGCCAGCAGTCCAACCGAGGTGATCAAAAGCTCAGGCGTCAATCCGCCCGTCCACAAACGATAGGGCCAGTGAAAGGCGACAAACAACAGCGACGCGAACAGGTTGGCCCGCCAAAACGAGCAGGACCCCATCAGTTCGTGCAGCACCAGGCCGCGGAACAGGATCTCTTCCAGTACGGGGGAAACCAGATGTGACAAGGCGACTGACAGGACCGTCGCCACCGAAGCGTCAAAGAGCGTAAACGACTTGCCGCCAAGCGTCACGTCGATCGTGCCCACGATCGCCAGGTACGCGACGGTTGTCAACAGCGTCAGACACCACTGGCCGGCATTCGGACGCGCCGCAAGCCCCAAGTACTCCCAGGCCGACCGCCGGCGCACATAACGAGCAAACGCCACGGCGGGCAGCACCCAAACGACGAACTTCACGAAGTTCGACCAAAGGGAGCGGAGCAGATCGCCGGAAATCGCCTCGTCCAACGAATAGAGCACCGTAGCCCGCACCGTCCAGACCACGAAGACAACGCCGACCAAGATTAAAACCGGCGCCGAAGCTGCCGCGTGCGTGCGTGTCATCGTTCAATCAAGAATGAGTGCAGAACGGAAAAAGGGACATCATGATGTCCCTGATGCCCCCTGTTCTTCTCCCGCGGAAAGTAACCCCGGACCCGGTGAGGTCCGAGCGTGCAATCGCGCATCAAAAAGTCCTTCGCCCCCTCGGTGGCGGCGGGGCCAAGAACTACCCCCTTGCCGCTCCTAAAACGCCCCGCTACCCCGGCACGCATCCCGGCCGGTCACGATGCTCAGGCCGATTTGGCTGCGGGAATTTTCGCGCGCACCGTGGCCCGGTTTCAAGAGGGATTCTGGGGTTGGGGAGACCAATTTTGAATGTGGATCGCTTACGGATATGTTGTGGTCTTGTCCCAGGAATTAGGAGCCGACCAATGGCGAATTCGCTCAAGTTCACGATGCCTTTTGAGCCGATGACGATCAATCATCTCGGCCTCAGACTCTATAGCAGCTTGCCCCCTGTCATCAGCGAATTGGTCTCCAACGCTTACGACGCCGAAGCAGCCAAGGTCGAAGTCTCAGTGCCGATCGGCCAAATAACGACTGACTCAGAAGTAATCGTCCGCGACTGGGGACTGGGGATGAGCGCAGCCGAACTTCAAGATGCCTACCTGCCGATCGGCCGAAACAGGCGAGGCACAAATGCGGCAAACACGAAATCAAAGAATGGCTCCCGGCTGGTAACTGGACGTAAGGGACTGGGCAAGTTATCGGCATTTGGAGTTGCGGCTGAAATGGAGGTTCGCTCTGTTCAGGACCGACACGCAATTTGCTTGCGGCTCAACCACGATGCGATGATGAAGTGGGCGGCAACACACACAGCCGACCACCCGTACGAACCAGAAGTGGTCAAAGCCCGAACTGGGGCGACCGATGACGAAGATGGTGTCACCGTTACACTCCGGCACCTTAAACGAAAGACGCCAATCGACGCTGATGAGCTTCGGCGAGGCCTAGCCAGGCGACTATACGTCATTAAGTCCGGCTTCAAAGTTAAGGTCAATGGTGTTCCGGTTTCACCGAAGGATCGAGTTCGCTTATCTGATTGCGTGGAGGACTTTTCTTGGCGACTAGCTGACGTCCCTGGCAACGGAGATGTGCAGACTGGATGCAAGTGCACCGGATGGATTGGCTTCACGGAGACCAGTTCGCAAGTCGGTCGTGGCGTCAACATCATTGCGACTGGCAAAGCGGTCGAGTTGGGCAGCTACTTTAACTTCCCCAGCACGCACGCGCAGTTTGCTCGCGCACATCTTATCGGCCAAATCCACGCGGATTTTTTGGATTTGAAGGAAGACCTCGTTTCGACGGCGCGCAACTCCGTCGCCTGGGAATCGGAAATTGGACAGGCTTTTGAGGCGTGGGGCCAAAAGGTGCTAAAGTGGGCTTTCGACCAATGGGTGGAACTGCGGCGCAAGAAAAAAGAAGAGAAGGTTATAAAGATTGCGGAATTCGACACTTGGCTCGCGTCCCGGCCGGTGCGCGAGAAAAAGATTGCAAAGAAGATGGTGCGGCTGTTGATCGATGACCCCAACATCGAGACGGAGTCCGCTGTGCCCTTGCTCGGGATCGTAAAGAGCAGCGTTGAAAACGTGTACTTCCAAGACCTTGTGTCCGCTATGGAAGACCAAGGTGCGAGCGCTGCCACCCTGCTAAGCCTCTTCGACGAGTGGCGCATCATCGAAGCGCGCACTGTCTCTACAACTCGCTGATGGCCGCACAGCCGCGATGGACAAACTGCACGCGTTTATTAGATCGGACGCGCTCGAAGTGCGAGCTATGCAACCGCTCTTGGAGGAGAACCTGTGGCTGCTCAATCCGAAGTGGGCTGAAGCCGACGGCCAGACAACGTACACGGAATTGCTGAGAGAGCATTTTCCTGAGAAGGACCATGTTGCAGACGAGGATAGGCGCATTGACATACTTGGCGTGACTGCCTCTGGCAGTCTGACCGTTGTTGAAATCAAGCGGCCCAATAGGACAGTCTCGAAGAGCGATCTGCGGCAACTCGCTGACTACGTTGACTGGATGGAGAACCACTTTAAGGGCACGAACCGTGCAAACGCTCCGAAGTACATCAACGGGCTGCTAATCGTTGGAAAGCTGAGCAATAGCGGAGAGGTGCAGAGCGAGATGCGGCGACTCCGGAATTCGGATATTCGCGTAGAGACCTATGATGAGCTGCACACCGCCGCGAGAGAATATTATGGGCACGCAGAGAAAGTGTTGAAGACCGTTGCGCCGGAGTACGCCAAAGCAAAGCGACAGGCAGCGAGAAAGAAGACCGTCGCCGGTCGCAAACACGCGGGCAAGAAGGAAAGGCTGGCCGCAAGAAGGGTCGTAAGAAGAATCGCAATGGGCGTAAGTGAATGTAATCGTGTAGCGTGCTCTTATGTGCTCACGTCGCAAAGATTCAATGACGCTGCTCAGTGCCGCAGGGCAATGCAGAGTAATCGCGGCAGAACCCTTCCGGAGAGAGCGTTTGCGAGAGTGCTTTGGAAACGCGGCCATCGATATTTGACTGCGGATGGCTACCGGCGTCGATCTGGCGAACGGCTACTCGGTGCACCAGACCTTGTGTTCACAAAGGCACGAGTACTTGTCTTCGTTGATGGTTGCTTTTGGCACGGCTGCCGGCGATGCAAGAAACTGCCGGCGACCTACTCGGCCTTCTGGGTCGAAAAGATCGCCGCAAACCGCGCCCGCGACGTGAAGACTCGTAAAGCGCTCCGTCGAATGGGGTGGAAGGTTTTCAGAATTTGGGAACATGACTTGCGTCGCCGGGCGGATTTTGAGAAAAGTATCACCCATTTCGATCGTTTGCTAGCACGCGAGCGGCAGCATTCCATTTCCAAGCGGCTACGCAATGCCTAATACTGCTGAATGCGGCGCTGTGGACATGCAAGCCTTCATTTGCAAACGACGACGCGCCGTTTCAAACCCATTGACCGCCGTATCGTTGTTTTCAGGTTGCGGCCTAAGCGACGTTGGCTATCAACAAGCTGGATTTCGATTCATAGCTCAGGTGGAGAAAGAGACGCTTAGAGCGGAAATCGGTCAAGACAACTTCCCCGAATCAAGTTGGCTTAACCTACCCGTTGAGCAAGCACACGTAAAGATTAACGCCGCAGTGAAACGCGACGGATCAGCTCTTGACGCACTGATTGCTACTCCTCCGTGCCAAGGAATGAGCAGTTCAAACCCGAGCCGTGGCAAGCGTACAACCGAAAAGGCCCGACGACATGCCCAGAAAAACCGTCTGTTGCTTGAAGTGCCTGAACTTGCACAACAGCTTCGGCCACGCTGTATAATTGCTGAAAACGTCCGGCAGATCTTGACACACAAGACACGTCACAACGGTCGAGTATGCCCGATGCCACGGCCTGGCTGACTCATTACCGGACTATCACTTCTTCAGCGGCGTGGTGAATGTTTCAGACTACGGCGTACCTCAAATACGGCGTCGCGCGATCATAGTAGGCATCTCCAAAAACGAACCATGTGTGGATCACTTGTTGGACGCGAATCGACTGCCATGGCCCCGGCGCACACACTTAGAGAACCCATCGGGCTCGTCCCCATGGGTGTCAATTCGCAGGTGGCTCGAGCAAATGAACTACGAGCCTCTTGATAGCAAATCAGAGAAGGCAGCGACGGGCAGTCATCCGCTTCATTTCGTCCCAGCTTATGACGCAGAGCGTTATACATTGATTAAGGGGATTCGAAAGAACTCGGGCCACAGCGCCTACGAAACCGACAAATGTCCTTCCTGCGGCGAAAAGCATATTCCGCTTCATCTTGCCAGTTGTCCGACATGCAGTGTGGCTTTGTACAATCGACCAATTGTGATGGTCAATGGCAAGCCACGGTTGGTAAAGGGATTCAAGTCAAGCTACCGGCGGATGTTGCCGGGAAAACCGTCCGCGACGATTACAACCAACTCAAGTCACGTAGGAAGTGACAACAAGATTCACCCTTGGGAAAACCGAGTCCTCAGCATATTGGAATGCGCCGATTTGCAGAGTGTCCCACGATGGTTTGACTGGTCTCGTGCCATCGGTAGCCAGAGAACTTATTTGATTCGAAACCTGATCGGTGAAGCATTTCCGCCGTATTTTACATACCTACATGGACGTGTAATTCGGCGTTTGCTTCGCGGCGATTGGAGTCAGTTTGACCAACTTGAAATCTGTTCAAAGTAGCAGTTGTCACGACAACTGCCCCACATGCTTCAGATAGGCCTAAGTGGACGACATGAATCAATCCCTTGCCACCTCGCGCGTCACGCACGGAAGCGCGATGATATCCGATTGCCGCGCATTCTACCGCACCGAGTTCAGCGCTTTGTCGGAAATGTCCTTGCGGCACCAGGCGCCGTTCCAGCGGATGCATTTCACGGCGGTGTAGGCTTGCAGCTTGGCTTGCGCGATCGAGGTGCCTAGGGCCGTGACGCCCAGGACGCGGCCGCCGTTGGTCACTACCTGGCCGTCGACGGTGGCGGTGCCGGCGTGGAAGACCTTTACGTCGGGAAGTTTGGCGGCTTCGTCGAGGCCGCGGATGGGGAACTCGCGCTCGTAGCTCCCCGGGTAGCCTTCGCTGGCCATCACCACGCACACGGCGGGGCGCGGATCGAATACCATGGGCTCGATTTCGTCCAGCCGGCCGTCGACGGTCGCCTCGAGCACGTCGACCAGGTCGCTCTGGAGACGCAGCAGCAAGGGCTGGCACTCGGGGTCGCCGAAGCGGACGTTGTACTCCAGCACCTTGGGACCCTGGTTGGTCATCATCAAGCCGGCGTAGAGAACGCCCTTGAACGGCCGCCGGCCGCGCTTCATGGCGTGAACCGTGGGGACCAGGACCTGTTCTTCGATCAGGTGCAGCTTCTCGTCGTCGATGAGCGGCGCCGGGCAATAGGCGCCCATGCCGCCGGTGTTGGGGCCGGTATCGCCGTCGTAAGCCCGCTTGTGATCCTGGCAGGCGGGAAGCGTAACAATGGTCTGGCCGTCGGTGATGGCCAGCACGCTGGCTTCCTCGCCGTCGAGCCGCTCCTCGATGACGATCTGGTTGCCGGCTTCGCCAAACTCCTTGTTGCGGCCGATCCGCTTCACGGCTTCGATCGCTTCGGCCCGGGTGGCGCAGACGAACACTCCCTTGCCCGAGGCGAGCCCATCGGCTTTGACGACGACGGGGACGTCTTCGCGATCTTTGAGAAACGTGGTGGCATGGTCGGCGTTGCGAAAGACGCGATAGTCGGCCGTGGGGACGTCGGCGTGGCGGAGCAGGTTCTTGCAAAAGACCTTGCTCCCTTCCAGCTCGGCGGCGGCTTTGCGCGGGCCGAAGGCGCGCAGCTTGGCCTCGGCGAACGCGTCGACGATGCCCTTGGTCAAGGGGAGCTCGGGTCCGACGACGGTCAGCCCGACGTCGTTTTGCTGCGCGAATTTGATCAACCGCGGAAAGTCGGTCGGCGAGATATCGACGTTTTCGGCGTCGACCGCCGTGCCGGCGTTTCCCGGCGCCACGAACACGCGGTCGACCCGCGGGCTGTGGCCGATCTTCCAAGCCAGCGCGTGTTCGCGCCCACCGTTGCCAATCACCAGCACCTTCATGAGACTGCCACCCTCACTGGACCGAGAATTCGGTTGCCTGCTTTACTCCCCGGCGTCCGTCGCCAAAGCCTGCAACTGTTGATTTTACCTGACGCGAGGCAGGGAGCTAGTGCAGCAAGCTCGCCATGATCGACAGAACGTCGCGGCCGGGGTCCTCGTCATACTGCGACTGCCTGCGCCGAATGCTGAGCTTTTGACGCTGTTATGCCGAGATGATTGGGCGGCGGGGAGTGGCGCTGCGGCGACGGCATGCGGAGCATGCCTGCTACGGCTGGCCGGCTCACTAGCTCATCTTGCGAACGATCCAATCGCCGAGCGTGGGCCAGAGCTGCGTGATAGCGAACACCCAGCGGGCGCGGCTGGGAATGACCAGCTCCGGGCGGCGGCGCTGGCAGGCGTCGAGAATCTGCTCGGCCAGGCGGTCGGGGTCGATCAGGTTTACCTTGACTCCCCCGCCCGGCCGGCGGGCGCTGGCTGGCAGCGCGGCGACCTTCTCTTCCGAGTAGACGCGCGGTTCCTTGGCGCGATGGGGCCGGGCGACACGAGCAGCACGTGCAACCCCTGGGGGCCCAGCTCCAGGCGCAGTTGTTGCGAGTAGGCGCTCACCGCAAATTTGGTGGCCGAATAGGCGCCCATGTAGCGGGCGGCCGTTTTGCCGGCCAGCGAGCCGATGTTGACCAGGTGTCCCTTGGTTTCCAGCAGCGAGGGGATCGCCGCCCGGGTGCAGCGGACCAGGGCCGTGAAGTTCAGGTCCATCAGGTCGGCAAACTCCGCGGCCGTGGTGTCGATGGCCGCGCCCCGGGCCGAGCTGCCGGCGTTGTTGAACAGGGCATCGATCCGGCCGAATCGCTGGATCGTGGTGGCCACCAGGGCCTCGACGTCTTCCTGCCGGCGGACGTCGGCCGGCACGGCCAGCACTTCGCCGCCGGACGCCGCCAGTTCGGCCGCCACGGCGTCGAGTTTGTCTTTGGTGCGGGCGGCGATCACCACCTTCGCTCCGCGCCGGCAGAGGGCCCTTGCAATCGCGCGGCCCAGGCCGCTGGAGCCGCCGGTGACGATCGCCACTTTATCCTGCCAGTCGCCCATCGGCGCTCTCGCCCCCGCCAATCGCCAACAAAAAACCCCGGGCTCCGCTTCCCCGTTGGGAAGGGCAGCCACGGGGTTGGTTATATCTCAAGGTGCTCAGCCGGTGCTACCGATGGTGTACGGCTCTCGCTGCTGCCGGGTGAGCATGCTGTTGGCCTGGCTGTCGCCGACGAACTCCTGCTTCTCGGGGTCCCAGGTGAGCTTGCGTCCCAGGCGGATCGAGAGGTTGCCCAGGTGGCAGGCGCTCACCGAGCGATGCTGGCTTTCGACGTCGGAGATGGGCCATTTGCCGTGCATCCAGGCTTCGAAGAAGTTGCCCATGTGGTCGCCCATGTGGGCGGTGTTGCCTTTGTAGAGCTTTTCGACGTCGGCCATGATCTGGTCCTTGAGCGCGGCGTCGGCGTCCTGCTCTTCGATCGGCTTGCCGGTGATGCGGCCCCGATTGACGTAAATCCGCCCCTCGGTCCCCTCGATCAACACGCCTTCGTCGCCCGGCGGCTGGGCGAGCATTTGCACGTGGACGTCGCCGGGGTACAGGTAGTCGACCGTGACCAGCTTGGGCGTGTTGAACCCGCCGGCGATGGTGGGCAGTTTGGTCTGCGTGCCATCGATCGACAGGGGGCCGGAGTTTTCAACGTCGAGCACCCATTGGGCGATATCCATGTGGTGGGCGCCCCAGTCGGTGGCGATGCCGCCGGAGTACTCGTACCACCAGCGAAAGCGG
Source organism: uncultured Planctomycetota bacterium (assembly GCA_963711515.1). GTDB lineage: Bacteria > Planctomycetota > Planctomycetia > Pirellulales > PALSA-1355 > CAVQEL01. The sequence goes on from CAVQEL010000029.1 coordinate 129,163, forward strand.
TGGTGGCAGCGCTCCGGGCAATAGTCAACCTCCGGCGCCTGGCCAAGCCAGAAGTCCCAGTTGAGTCCCTCGGGCACGCTTTGCGCCTCGAACGGTCCCCCCTCTTCGGTCGACAGCGGCAGCGAGACGGTGACCTTTTGAATCTTGCCCAATCGTCCGCTGCGAGCCGTCGCCACGGCGCGGCCGAAGAGTTCCGGCTGATCGCCGCGCTGCTGCGTGCCGACTTGCATTACCTTGCCGGTGCGCTTGACGGCCGCGACAAGCTGCTTGCCCTCGTCGATCGTCAGCGTCAGCGGCTTCTCGCAATAGACGTGTTTGCCCGACTCGAGTGCCGCCAGCGCGATGGCCGTGTGCCAGTGGTCGGGCGTGCCGATGGTCACGGCTTCGATATCGCCGCGATCGAGCAGCTTGCGGTAGTCGTCAAAGATCTCGGCCTGGTTGAAGTGCTCGTCCTTGGCCCGCTCGGCATGCTGCCGCTGGACGTCGCACACGGCCACGACGTCGCCGTAGTTGCTCGCGCGACGAGCGATGCCGGTGCCTTGTCCGCCCAGGCCGATCGAGCCCACCACGGGGCGATCGTTCTTCGCGGTCGCGGCCTTCGCCGGGCGGGGGCTCCAGAACGGATTGGCGGCCAACGTCAACGTCGCGGCCGACGTTTGGACGAAGGCACGGCGGGTCCACTGTTTGCTCATAGGTCTGCTCCTGGCAACTCACATTTGGGAGAGATTCCGGTCCGATCGTGCGACGCAGCGGCAGCGGAAAGTCTAGCCACGGCGTGCGCGGCGTGCCAGCAGCGGACCTTACTTTTCGTCCAGCGTGCGGGCGGTCGTGTCGCGGGCGGTCGCGCCCTCGGCGAGCGGCTCGAATCGGGTGACCCGCCAGTGGATTTCGAAATTCGTTCCCAGCACGACGCGATCGTACTTTTGGGGATACCCGTATTTGGGATCAAACTGGGCCCAGATCACCATTTGAGTCGCTTGCGGCGAGTCGAACGAGGCGCTCGGGTCGCGGGCCATCTCCAGCTCCTCGGCGATCGTGTCCAACTGGCCGGGCACGGTCCAATAGAACCAGGTGCGCTCTTGCTTGGGCTGGACGCCGTCGCGCGTCATGCGCACCGGCTGGCCGTCGCGCACCTCGACGTGAATGTGGCCGGGGCGATTGCCGGTGAGGTCCAAGTCGAGATTGTAGTTGGCCGGCCCGCGTTCGTCCCACCGCCGGGCCGCCGCTTCGTACTCTTCTTGGGTCAGCCGAGGCGTCCGGTCGCGCGAGAGCATTACCACGGCCAGTACGACACCGAGCACCGCCACCAGCCCGAGCGAGGCGCCCAGCGCCATCGGTCCGAATCGCAAGCGGCGTTTGGCGGGGACGCTGGTCCGGCTGGGCTCGCGGACTTCTGGTGATTGCTCCTCGTACATAACGGCCGCTCGTATGACGTTTGTTGTTGGTCGGCGCGCGCCGCGGCTAATGTTATGGCAGCGACGCGTGGGCCGCTGGTCAAATCTTATCCCGTCCATTACGCTGGGGCCAAGCGTTGCTCTGGGCGGATCGCTGACTATTCTGGCGACGCGCCTCGATCTGTGAGAGAACGCATGGGAAACGGAACTCGGCTGCAACGCTCGCGCACCAAGATCATCGCCACCGTCGGCCCGGCCTGCCGCAGCGTCGACCTGATGATGGAGCTGGTACGCTCGGGGGTCGACGTCTTTCGCCTGAACATGGCGCATGCCAGCCAGGCCATGCATCTGGAATCGCTGGCGATGATTCGCGAGGCCAGCCGGTCGATGCGTCAGCCGATCGCCGTGCTGGCCGATCTGGCGGGTCCCAAGATCCGCCTCGGCGAGCTCCCCGGCGACATGATCGAATGCGAGAGCGGCGCCCGCTATCGCTTCATCCGCGGCAGCGAAGCCACGGCCATGAACGAGCTGGTCACGACCTACGAGCCGCTGGTCGACGAGCTGAACGTCGGCGACACCGTGATGCTGGCCGACGGCACCGTGGGCATGCGAGTCGTGGAAAAGGAACCCGACCTGGCCGTCTGCGAGGTCACCCAATCGGGACTGATTCGCAGCCGGCAGGGGCTCAACCTGCCGGGCGTCAAACTCAGCGCGCCGGCCATGGACGAGGAAGATCGCCAGAACGCCCTGTGGGCAGCCGAGCACGAGATCGACTTCGTCGGCCTCAGCTTTGTTCGCCGGCCGGAGGACGTGCGCGAGCTGAAGGAACTGCTGCGAGCCACCGGTTCGTCGGCCCGGGTGGTGGCCAAGATCGAGAAGCCCGAGGCGCTTGACCAGTTGGAAAGTATCGTCCACGAAGCCGACGCGATCATGGTTGCCCGCGGCGACCTGGGCGTCGAAATCGACGTGGCCCAGATGCCGGTGGTGCAGAAGCGGATCGTGTCGGTCTGCCGCGCCCAGCAGAAGCCGGTGATCATCGCCACGCAGATGCTCGACAGCATGCAGCATTCGCGCCGTCCGACGCGGGCCGAAGTGACCGACGTGGCCAACGCCATTCTCGACGGCGGCGACGCTTGCATGCTCTCGGGCGAAACGGCCATCGGCCAGTATCCGCGCGAGGCCGTGCGGATGATGAACGAAGTGGCCCTGGCGACCGAAGAGCTGTTTCGCGACAACTTGCCGCAGCCGCACGGCTCGTTTCGTGCCGAGGGCCTGCATCCGATCACGGCCGCGGTGGTCTACGGCGCCGGCCACATGGCCATCGAACTGGACGCCAAGCTGGTGGTCGTGGCCAGCCATTCCGGCGCCACGGCGTTGGCCCTCTCGAGCCAGCGAACCTACGTGCCGACCGTCGGCATCAGCGACAGCCCGCGCACCTTGCGGCAGATGTCTCTCTATTGGGGGGTGATTCCGCTGGTGGAAGTGCCTTCGGAAAGCAGCGAATCGACGATCAAGGCCATCACCCGCTGGGGCTCCGAGGCGGGAATCTTGTCTTCGGGCGACTACGTCGTGCTAGTGGCTGGGCTAGGATTGCACACCGGCTCCCACAACCAGGTGCTGGTCCACCGGGTCCCGTGAAGGCGATCGGGCCAGGGAACGATTCTCGCTCGGCGAGCGTCGAACCAAATGGAGAGACCCTCGGTGCCACTAACCCTTGAGGTTCCAGCCATGTCATGCCGTGCCAGTCGTATCCGCCGTCGGGCCGGGTCGTTTATACTGATCGTCGCCCTCGGCTGCTTGATTTCGTCCCCCCTGCGCCTGGCGGCCGAAGTGCCGGCCGGCGATAAACCCATGTCCGCTGCTGAAGATGCTTTTGCCCGGGCACTCTATGGCCAACTGGCCCAGGAGAGCGGCAACCTGGCCGTTTCTCCGACCAGCGTGCGGGCCTGCGTGCTGCTGGCGCTGGCCGGGGCCCGGGGCGAGACGGCCCAGGAAATCGCCGGCACGTTGAAGCTCAGTGAAGCGGAACTGGCCGACGTGGGCCGCCTGCTCGATCTGGCATCGACCCGCGACGTGGCGGGCGAGTCCGCAAAAGTGCAATTAACGGTCGCCAACTCGGCCTGGGTGCAGCAGGGATTTCCCATTCACACCGCCTATCGCAAACTGCTGGAGACGAACGGCCGGGCCACGTTCAGGACCGTGAACTTTGCCGACGATGCGCTCTCCGCCGTTGATGCCATCAACGCTTGGGTGGATGAAGCCACGCGGCACAGAATCGCGAAACTCTTGACTCCTAATGCAGTGGACAACAGTACTCGGCTGGTGTTGGCCAACGCCGTTTACTTCAAGGGCGACTGGCAGATACCGTTCGACGAGCGTTACACCAAACCGTTGCCGTTCCATCGACCGGAGCAGCCCGACGTAGAAGTGCCGCTGATGCACAATATCTCGCGGTTCGGCTACCTGGAGACGGACACCTACCAGGCGGTCGAACTGCAATACGCTCATGGCCCCTATTCGATGGTCGTTTGGCTGCCTCGCGACGCGGCGAGATTGGATCGGCTGGAAGCCGCCATCACCGGCGATGGCGATGCCGCGCGGCTGGACGCTATGCAGCATAAAAGAGTCGACCTTTTCCTGCCGCGATTCAAGGTCTCCGGCAACGCGTCGCTGGGCAAAGTGCTGGCGGACATGGGAATGGCCGGGGCCTTTCGCGCACGGCCGACTTCTCGGGCATCACCGACGAGCCGCTGTGGCTCTCGGCCGTGATCCATCAAGCGCTGGTCAAGGTCGACGAAGCGGGCACCGAAGCCGCGGCCGCTACGGCCATCGTGGCGGTCGGGGCGGCCGCTCCGGCGATTCAGGAGCAACCCAAGATCTTCCGGGCCGATCATCCGTTTCTGTTCGCCATTCGCAACCGCCTCACCGGCGAACTCTTGTTCATGGGGCGCGTCGTCCAACCTGAAAACTGAACGATCGTTTTGTCGCAGTACGACGTCATCGTGATCGGCGGCGGAGGAAGCGGACTGGCCGCCGCGGTGAGCGCGGCGGAGTCGGGACTACGCGTGCTGCTGGTGGAAAAGCGACCGCAGTTGGGGGGCACGACCGGCATCGCCGTCGGATCGTTTACCGCCAGTGGCACTCGGATGCAGCGACAGCGACACCTGACGGACAACCCTCACGACCACGACGAGGACGCCGGGAAGTTCGCTCCCCCCGAGATCGAGGCCCGCAACCACGCGGAGCTGCGGCAATACTTCCTCGCCCACGCGGCGGAGACGCTCGACTGGCTCTCGCGGATGGGGCTCGTGTTTCACGGCCCGGCGCCCGAGCCGCCCAATCGGGTCGCGCGGATGCACAACGTCATTCCCAATGCCAAGGCGTACATCGCCGTGCTCCAGTCGCGGCTGCTTCGCCTGGGCGGAGAAGCGTGGTGTAGCGCCGCGGTCGAAGGCTTGCTGCGGGCAGGCCGCCGGGTTACCGGCGCGATCGTATGCCGCGGCGGCCAGACGCAGGAAGTCTTCGCGTCGCGCGGCGTCGTGTTGGCCACCGGAGATTATGCCGGCAATGCCGAGCTGATTGCGCGGTACAAAGGGGACCGTTTCCGTTCGATCGAGGGGATCAACCCCTTTGCCACCGGCGAGGGACATCTGCTGGCCGAGCAATCCGGCGCGCGGCTGGTCAACATGGACGTGACCTATGGCCCGGAACTCCGGTTCGTGCCCCCCGCGCGAGCCGTTCGCGCAACTGCTGCCGGCCGGCGGTCCGCTGGCTCGATGGCTGGGGCTCGCCTTGCCGTGGATTCCCAAGTCGCTGGTGGCCCGGGTGGTCAAACGGCTGCTGGTCACCTGGCAGCATCCGGAAAACGCGTTGTTCGACGATGGCGCGATCCTCGTGAACCGCGCCGGCGAACGCTTCTGTAACGAGCGTGCCTGGCCCGGGCGCGAGATTGCCGTCTCGCGGCAGCCGGACAAGCTGGCTTACCTCGTGCTGGATGAGCGGCTTACTGCGCGCTACAGCCGCTGGCCGCATTTCATCTCCACTGCCCCGGAGATCGCCTACGCCTATGTCGACGACTACCTGCGTCTGCGGCCCGACGTCGCCGTGGCCGCTGACAGCCTCGACGAGGTGGCGGCCCTGCGCGACATTCCCGCGGACGCCTTGCGCGACACGATCGCTGACTACAACGCCGCCGCCGGCAAGCCCGATCGATTCGGTCGCGCCCGTCCGAGCCGCTCGCGGGAAACCGTTGGCTGCTATTGGGGCCGCTCAAGGCGTATTTCACCACCACCGAAGGAGGCGCCGCGATCGACGAGAGCTTCCGCGTGCTCGATCACGGCGGTGAGCCGATCGCCGGCTTGCACGCAGTGGGACAGGTGGGGCTCGGCGGGCAAATCTTGTGGGGCCACGGACTGCACATCGCCTGGGCGATGACCAGCGGCCGGCTGGTCGGCGAGGTACTGGCTCGGATGACGCCGGACGAATCGTGACGGGCGAACCGGGCCTTGTTCATCCGTGTCCCTGGGACGACAATGAGCCGTTTCAAGCACGCTCCTTTTCGTGGGTGATTACCAAAGATGGCAAGTTGCGTACTGGCCTACTCGGGCGGATTGGATACGTCGGTCATCCTGGGCTGGCTCCAGGACGAAGGCTTTGGCGTGCACGCCGTGTACGTCGACCTGGGGCAGCCGTGCGAGGATCGCGAGGCGATTCTGAAAAAGGCCCGGGACTGCGGGGCCAAGAGCGCCCGAATCGTCGACGCCCGGGAGGAGCTGTGCCGCGACTTCGCCTTTCCGGTCCTCCAGTGGCAGGCCAAATACGAGGGGATTTACCTCTTGGGGACGTCGATCGCCCGGCCGCTGATTTCAAAAGTCTGCTTGCAGGTGGCCCGCGAAGTGGGGGCCGACGCCTATGCTCACGGGGCGACCGGCAAGGGGAACGATCAGTGCCGCTTTCAACTGGCGGCCGAAGCGCTCGATCCTGCGGTGCGCGTGATCGCCCCCTGGCGGATCGAAAAATTTCGCGCGCAGTTTCCCGGCCGCAGCGAGATGATCGCCTTCTGCTCGCAAAAGAACATTCCGGTCAAAGCCACCGCGGCCAAGCCCTACAGCTCTGACGAAAACTGCCTGCACATCAGCTACGAGGCGGGCCGGCTCGAGGACCTGTCGGTCAACGGCGTCGAGCTGGTGGATTTTGGCATGACCGTTTCGCCCCAGCAAGCGCCGGACAAGGCCGAAGAAGTCGCGATCGGTTTCGAAGCCGGCGTGCCGACGCATGTGAACGGCGACAAGCTGTCGGCGCTAGAGATCGTCAGCGAGTTGAACCGGATCGGCGGTCGCAACGGGGTGGGGCGAATCGACATCGTCGAGAATCGCTTTGTCGGCATGAAGAGCCGCGGCGTGTACGAGGCCCCGGGCATGACAGTGCTGTACGCGGCCCATCAGTTCGTCGAGCAACTGACGCTGGACCGCGATCTCGCGCACCTCCGCGACCGGCTTTCGCCCGAGGTGGCCGAGCTGGTCTACTACGGGTTCTGGTACTCGGCCAAGATGGACGCCCTGTTGGCGTTCATCAGCGAGGCCCAGAAGCACGTCACGGGCGAAGTGCGGCTGAAGCTCTACAAGGGGAACATCGCGGTCGACGGCCGGTCGAGCCCCAACAGCCTGTACGACGAGGGGATCGCCAGCATGGAAGGAGGCGGCAGCTACAACCAGACCGACGCCGAAGGCTTCTTGCGCATCCAGTCGCTGCCGGGGCGCGTGCAGGGGCGCGTCACGCCGCGCCCGTACTAGAAGCGGTCTAGCTGTTTTCAAAACCTCGACCGTGTGCCACTGCTGGCTCGTCCGGCAGTTTGATCGCCAGGGCCTGCCACTGCTGGACAAGCCAGCAGTGGCACACGGCGCGTCGGCCCCTTGCTCGCCGGCTGGCGATCTGCCACGATGATTCGACGATTTTGTTGGTCTTTTGCCCCTCAATTGTTGTACGAACCAGGCGAGAAGAACGATGGCTGCCTTTCCCGACGTCGAAAAAATCCGCTTCGAAGGTCCCACCAGCAAGAACATGCTGGCTTTCCACCACTACGACGAAAACGAAGTCGTCGAAGGCAAGCCGATGAAGGATCACTTCCGCTTTGCCGTGGCCTACTGGCACACGTTCCGCGGCGCCGGGGCCGATCCGTTTGGACCTGGCACGATGCACCGGCCCTGGGAAGCCGCCGAGGATTCGGTCGCCAACGCCAAGAACCGCGTGAAGGTGGCCTTCGAGTTCATGGAAAAGCTCGGCGTGCATTTCTATTGCTTCCACGATCGCGACGTCGCGCCCGAAGGCAAATCCCTGGCCGAGTCGAACAAGAACCTGGACGAAGTCGTGAAGGTGCTCCGGGAGGAGCAGGAGCGGACCGGCATCCGACTGCTGTGGGGCACGGCCAACCTGTTCAGCAATCCCCGCTACATGCACGGCGCCGCCACCAGCCCGAATGCCGATGCCTTCGCCTATGCCGCGGCTCAAGTGAAGAAAGCCATCGAAGTCACCAAGGAACTGGGGGGCACCGGCTACACGTTCTGGGGCGGACGCGAAGGGTACCAGAACCTGTGGAACACAAACCTGAAGCGCGAGTTCGATCACCTGGCCGCGTTCATGCACATGGCCGTCGACCATGCGCGAGAGATCGGCTTTACCGGCCAGTTCTACTTCGAGCCCAAGCCCAAGGAACCGACCAAGCACCAGTACGACTACGACGTGGCCAATTGCATCAACTTCCTGCGCACCTACGGCCTGACGGACCACGTCAAGATGAACATCGAAACCAACCACGCCACGCTGGCCGGTCACACTATGCAGCACGAGCTGGAGTATGCCGTGCGCAGGGCTTTCTGGGTTCGATCGACGCCAACACGGGCGATCTGCTGCTGGGGTGGGATACCGACCAGTTTCCCACCGACATTTACCTGACCACCACCTGCATGCTGTCGATCCTCAAGTTCGGCGGCCTGGCGCCCGGCGGGATCAACTTCGACGCCAAGGTGCGCCGCGAAAGCTTCGAGCCGGTGGACTTGTTCCACGCCCATATCGGCGGCATGGACGCTTTTGCCCGCGGCCTGAAAATCGCCGCCGCGATTCGCCGCGACGGCATCCTCGACAAGATGCTGGCGGAGCGCTACGGCTCCTGGGAATCCGGCATCGGCCAGCGGATCGAGTCCGGGAAGGAGAGTTTTGCTTCACTCGAGAAGTACATGCTCGACAAGGGGGAAATCACCCCGAACCGGAGCGGCCGCCAGGAATTGCTGGAGAATATCATCAATACTTACCTCTAGGGGTGGATCTTTTGACCTGCCTCGGAGGCGCGCCGTAAAGATCTTCCCGGAGAGCGTATCTGCGCAAATTTTCCCCAATTTCGCGAACGGGGACTTGAATCTTGTCGCGCATGAATTAGCGTATGTGGGAGGCCGCCGGGCGGCCCAGTATACGATTTTCCAGGGATGGGGGGCTGGGACTGCTAGTGAAGACAAATTGAACTCGCTTTCGTTCATTTGCCTTCTAGTCCCACACCCGGTTCCAGAAATCGTATGCAAAGCAAGCTTCCCTCTCCCGCGCATTCACGCGCTACGCCAGTTGTCTGGCAGTCTTCCTGGTGTTCATGGCCGGCGGCCGTGCGCGTGCCGTGACGATCACGTTTGAGGAACTGCCCGCGGCCCCGTCGTCGGTGGCCGGCACGCCGGTTCCAGCCGCTTCGCAGTTGACCACTCAGTACGCCAGCCTGGGCGTGCTATTCGACTCGCTCGGCGGATTCGCTTCGGTCGTCGACATGGGAGCCTACGCTCCTAGTCCGCCGAACGCGATCGCCGCATCGACCACCGACGGCCTGCTCACTTACGGCGTGCCGATTTACATTACGTTTGTCTCGCCGTCGAACCCGTCGATTCCGGCCACGACGAATTCCGTATCCATTCAGGGTGACACGCTGATCTCGGGTCTTGGCACCAACACGCTGATCGCGTTGGACGTCAACGGCAATCCCTTGAACTATGACATCCAAATCGAACCACCGGCGTCCACGCTCACCATCCTCGGCGCCGGCATTCACGAGCTGGTTCTGATCGGCAGCGGCAGCACCGCGTTTGACAACTTGACGTACTCATCGGTCGTGATCGTGCCGGAACCCGCCAGTGTGGCCCTCTTGGGATGCGCGGCGTTGGCGCTGGCGGTCTACGGACTTCGGCGTCGCGCAAAAAGCGGGACAATGTCCTAATTTTCGATTGGACTTTGTTCGTTCAACTTTTCTGATGATGCACGACAGGCAGGCGCGCGAGCGCCTGCCTTTTTTTGTCGCAGCTAGCGAATCGGCCGGTGCCGCGCCTCCTGGCGGCGCCGGCGCCGACAAACGACTTGCGCCGAATTGTGTACGATCTGGGGCCCGCGGGTTAGAAGTTCGTGTCGCTTCTTGTCCGGCGGCACATCCCTTGCAAGGATGACGCCGCGCCAGGGTCGTTGCGCACGGCGCAGCGAGCTCAGCATATGTTTTTTTCACCCCAGGACTGACAGACATGCGACACGGATTTTTGATTGACATGGATGGCGTGATTTATCGCGGCGGCCAGCTCATCCCCGGAGCGGCCGAATTTATTGCCCAACTGCAACAATCCGAAACACCCTTCACGTTTCTGACCAATAACAGCCAGCGCACCCGACGCGACGTGGCCACCCGGCTCGAGCGGATGGGCATCGACGTCGACGAGCGCCACGTTTTCACCTGCGCCATGGCCACGGCCCGATTCTTAGCACAGCAACTACCCGAGGGGACCGCCTACGTCATCGGCGAAGGCGGCCTGCTGCAAGCGCTGCATGCCAATGGATACTCGATCGTCGATCATGCGCCCGATTACGTCGTCGTCGGCGAGGGACGTACCTTCTCGTTCGAAATGCTCGAAGCGGCCATGCGGATGATTCTCGACGGCGCCAAGCTGATCGCCACGAACCTCGACCCGAATTGTCCCACCCAGCACGGCACCCGCCCGGGCTGCGGCGCGATCGTGGCCATGCTGGAAACGGCCACCGGCGTAAAGGCGTTCAGCGTCGGCAAGCCCAGCCCGGTGATGATGCGCGCCGCGCGCAAGGAGCTGGGGCTGGCCACGGCCGAGACCACGATCATCGGCGACACGATGGAAACCGACATCCTGGGGGGCGTGCAGATGGGCTACCGCACGGTGCTGGTGCTGTCCGGCGGCACGCGACGCGCAGACCTGGCCCGCTACGCCTACCGGCCCGACGTCGTGGTCGAATCGCTCGCCGATCTGGTGGGCATGGATCCGTCTTTGATCGGTCAGCCGCTGGCCCACGCCGGCGTTTGATCGGGCATCCCGTCGGCCGCGACGAACGAGAGGATGGAAACGCCTGGGTGCGAATTCACGCCCGGGAACGTCCGGTCTCGTCCGTCTGGAGCTGGGTGGGAATCGGAGATAAAGCGGTCGCATACGCGCACAACCCTACCAGCGCCAGCGCGGCGAACAGGTTGCGCTCGCGGTATAGCACCAGCCACCAACGCGTTCGGCGCCACGGGCAGGTCTCTCAAACGGTAGCGCGTCACGGCGCTAATCCATTTACCGTGCACCACCGCGCGCGGTCGCACGTACGAGCGGACCCAATCGAGGTCGAGACCCTCGGGCACACCATACGTTTGCATCAACTCGACGGCATAGGCCGTCGACTCCTCGTCGCTCACGCGCCCGTTGGCCGAGCTCATGAACCCGCCGGCGAGCTGGAATCCGCCCCAGTTCGTGGTGTGCAATGCGCGCAGCAAATCGTGCACCTTTGCGCCGCTGATCGCCGGATCGACGGGTCGCCCGATCACGTCCAGCAACTGCGTGACCAGCAGTGCCTCGTGCAGGGCATCGTAAGTGTCGGGCGAAAGGGCATTCATCGTGGCGTGCAGACGTTTCGCCAGATCGTCCCGCTGCTGGGGATTTAATCGTCGCTGCATCACCAGCGCGCGAATGACCCAATCCTGTTGTCCCAGGCTGAGAATTGGCGCCGCTTCCAGACCGCGACTCCACTGGTCCAAGAGCCCGTCGCGTCGCGAATCGAGACCGCGGAGCAGATGGATATCGTCCGGCTGAATGAGCCCGACGTGAAACGCGTAGCTCAAAATGAACGCATTCTGCTTACCGGCGATCTCCGCGTCGAGCATTCTCCGCGCGCTGGACAGGTCGGGATGCAAGCCGGCTTCGACGGTCCAGCGGGCCACAATTTCCCACTTTCGCCAACTGACGGCACCAAAGGGGGCCGCATCGAATGACTCGACATGGGCCTTGATGCGCTGGGGCGTGGCGGGCCAGATCAGCGGGCTGGCGAACCAGGCGACCAACGGCACGATAATGACAGCAGCCGCTGCCAGGGCGGTCCGCTGGGCCAACCGCTCAAGGCGACTCTGGCCAAAATCCCCGCCGACTTGGAAGCCCGCCAGCACGCCGAGACCCCCGAGCATCAGGACGACTCCCACCAGTCGCTGGTCGATGAAATGGATGTCGCCGTCGCCGATGCCGAACGAGAGGGCGCATTGACCCAACAGCATCAGCCCCAGGCCGCACGACTGCGCAATGATCAGGCGGTTGCCCAGCCCGACGCGGGCCAGGCTGTTGACCACGTAGACGAGCAGCCCGATCGAAAGAATGTAGAGCGCAAACAGCAGCCCGCTGAATCTCGATACCATCAGCGCCAAGGTCAGGGCGTAGACCGCGGCCGCGCCCCATTTGTGCGATTTCCACCAGTTGCCGGTGGCCGTTTGCATTGCCTTGCGATCGAGCGATTCGTCGACCGGCTCGGCGCTGGCGGTACGGACGCCGACGGCGCCGAAAACCGTGGCTCCCAGCAGCACGAACAGGCTGATTGCCGGAAAGGCGAGGTAGCCCACGAGCTTCTGCGCTGCGGATAGCGGCGGCCCGGCCGCGGACACCTTGCCGCCCAACAGTTGCAAAGGCAACAGCGCGGCCGCCGCCCGGGCCGGGGGACTGAGACCTCGCAGGTGATCGGTTTCTTCGAGTGCCTGCTCGATGCGCATCCGCTCGCGGACTCCCGCCTCGAATCCGACCGGATCCGGGCGCAGCGGCCGCAGCGCTTCGCGCAGTTCGTCTTCGGCAATCAGATCGACAGACATAGCAGCAACTTTCCAAACGATGCCTTGCAGCGCATGTCGAGCATGCGGTGTAGATTTCGCCGGGCCTGGTAGAAGCGCCCTTCAACGGTCTTCACCGAAACGGCGAGCAAGGCCGCCACTTGTCTCACGCTCGTTTCCTCCAGGTAATGCATCAAAACGACCTCGCGCTGCCGGGCCGGCAGCCGGGCAATCGCGCGGCGCAGCGCTTCGCAGCGTTCGCCCCCCTCGTCATCCGCTGGGCCAGTGGTCCGATCGACCACGTCCGACGTGAGCGCTATGGCCGGCTTTCGTCGCCGGCGTCTGGCCCAGTTGCGGTATTGGTTCAGCGCTACGCCGCGCAGCCAACGTCCGAAGACCTCCGGGTCGGTCCAGTCGCCACGGCAGGCATCACGGCGAAGCCAGGCTCCGGAGAAACTGTCCTGGGCGATTTCGGCGGCATCCGACCAGGCGCGCGCCCACGACGCGATCAACCCGACGAGCGGGCCTCGATAGAGGTCGATGAGCTGTGAAAGTTCCATGGGCGCGGCTTTCCTAGCCCTGTAGTGTCCGCAAGCCGCGGCACTCCCACAACAATCTTGGGAAAACCGCAAAGTCGCCCCTCGACCGCCAGACAAGCAGCCGCTGCTGTGTGGGGAGCACGACTTGCCGCTAGAAACCGGCTAGTACTAAAAACCGGCTAGTAGTTGAACTCGATCCCGCGGGCCCGCAGGTCGGCGACGAGCCGGGGGGTGGTCGTGTATTGCACGGCGTCCAGGCCGGCTTCGCGCGCGCCGGCGACGTGGCCGGGGATGTCGTCGACGAAGAAGATTTCACCCGGCGGCAGGCCGGCCAGTTCGGCCGCGGCGCGAAAAATCTTGGGCGAGGGCTTGCAGGCCCCCAACTCGTAGCTGAGGGCATACACTTCAAATCCCTTGTTCAGCAGCGAATACCGCCCGCCGTAACAATACGACCAATGCCCCGGGCAGGTGTTCGACAGGATGCCCAGCCGGTAGCCCGCCCCCATCAGCGCCGCGACCACCGGAAAGATCGAAAGGTTGGGCTCGAAGATCTGGCTGCCGGCCAGCAGCAGGGCGTCGTAGTCGGGCGCGAGCTGGTCTGCTGGCAAAAGATCTCGTAAAACTCGCGGTCGCCGATTTCGCCCGATTCGTAGCGCTGCTCCAGGTCGCCGGCGAACACGACCTCCCACACCACGTCGGCCGGCACGCCCGCCACTTCGCCCATCTGCCGCGAGGCCAGCCGGTGGTCGAACTTCAACAGCACGTTGCCCAGGTCGAAGTACAAAAACCGCGTACCCACCAGTGCCGGCTTGCGGGCGATCGGTTCTTCAAGGGCGTGACTGGCCATCGGGTGTTCTACAGCATCGCGACAGAACTACAGCTTCTTGATGCGGACGTCTTTATAGAGGGCTTCACTCGGCGGCCCGCCGTGGATTTGCAGGCCGATGAGCCCAGTGCGTTCGATCGCCTCGTCCGGCTCGGTGTAGTCGACCGTCTGGCGGCCGTTGATCCAGAGCTGGATGCGGGGCCCTTCGCAGCGGATGGTGTAGTCGTTCCAGCCGTCGTGGTCGAGCGTCTCGGCGATCAGCGACTTGTCGGCGGCCACCAGGATGCGGTTGCGTCGCGACTCGTCGTAGAGCGAGCCCCACCAGCCGTCTCCCAGGTCGGCCTGGTAGCCGCGCACTTCGTGATGGTTGGGAATCCGCCGGCTACGAAACTGCACGCCGGCATTGGCCAGTTTGCCCACCACCTTGAACTTCACGCGCAGCTCGAAGTCGCCGAACTCCTCCTTGGTGCAGAGGAACTCGTTCCGCTTGACGCGCTGGTCGAGCGAGCCGCCGATGATCGCGCCGTCTTCGATTCGAAAGACGTTCAAATCTCCCTCCCAACCGTCCAGTGACTTCCCGTCAAACAACGGCACGAAGCCCGCCTCGTCGGCGGCGGGGGCCGCCGCAACGGGCACTGCCAGCAGGAAACAGGCGATCAGGCAACTTCTCATTGGAATGCTACTCCCGATTCGACACGGATCGCAGTCGCATCAACGTTCTGTGGCCAGCATATCTGCCCGCGGCGCCGGTTGCCATAGTTATGCCCTTTGATCGACTTTGACTTGCGGTTTCCGCTCGTGGTCCTAAGATGAAATCGCTAGAAGTTTGCTCGCGTTTACCAGGGGTATGCCTCGATGAGCACGATTTCGGTTTACACAGACAGCTACGCATTCAATCGCGGTCGCACGCTGGCCACGCTCGACGAGATCGAAAAACTGGCCAACCCCCACGAAGTGCTGGCGTTTCGGCTGGGGCCCGGTCGGGGCCGCACATCGGCTGGCAGTTGCTGCACATCGGCATTACCGAAGAGATTTTTGCCAGCGAGCGGCTGAACCCCGAGCGGCCCGGCAAGTGGACGGACCTCTGGCCCCGGTTTCGCGGCGGCGGCCAGGCGGACGACGACGTCCCCTCGGCGGCGCTCATTCGCGAGGTGCTGGCCGAATCGCGCCAGCGGCTTCTGGAAACGCTGGCCACTTACACCGACGAGCGGCTCGGCGAAGTCCCGCCGGCCTTGGCGGAGCGGAAATGGCCCTTGCTGGTTGTGCTGCAAGTGATCGGCTGGCACGAAGGCCATCACCAGGGGCAGGCCCACGCGATGCTCAATTGCTACCGGGCCAGCAAGCTGTAGGGAGCGTGCGAGCCCGCGTCGGACCGCCCACACTAACCCAAAGCGCCAGCGAGGGGCCCATTGGGGTAGCGAGTACGCTTAAGTCCCGGCGGGAGAATCAGCCCCCATTTCAAGCGCCGCTCGTCCTCGTCGAGTCGACAGGCATCGTCCGTCATGGTGGCCATCGTGTGGCGCTTGAGCCGATTGGCGGGCTGATGTCCGCGGCGCCGTTTGACCCAGCCGCGCTCGTCTCCCGGAAGCAAGGTGCCGTAAGTCGGCCACGTGAGGAAATAGGCCAACGGCTCGGGCTGCGACGGGCGGTTCATGGTCGCACGGTCGGAGGAGTGGAGATTTCTCAAACTGGGTTGAACAGCGGCAATTGTCGATCAACAACAATTCCAAGCACAGGGGTACCCAGAGTTAGCGCGCTGCGTTACGCGGCCCCTTGCTGGCGCTGCGGGTTAGTGTGGGCTGCCGCCAGTCTAGGGGATGGCGGCCATTCTAGCGAAAACGCCGGGCGGGCGCGGCGGCCGGAAGCCAAATTGACGGCTCGCCTGACGGGCGGGTAGAGTAAGGGTGCTTTTAGGCCCTGCACGCTCGGACTGTTCGCATGCTTCGCTCCTTACGGTATCGGCGGCTTTCGCTCCTGGTGCTGGCGGCCTATCTGGCCGCTGGCACGCTGGGGATGCTCTGGCACGAACACGTGCACGGGCACGCCGCATGCTGCCCGGCGGCGCACAGCGAGCACGACCACGATCATGACCACGCCGAGCGTGGCGAACAGGCCGCGCTCGCGGATCATGATCACCACGGCAAGCACAGCAAACTACACGACGACGATTGCGCCGTCTGCCAGCAGGCCGGCGTGCGCACGCTCGTCGCCCTGCAAGCGCCGGCCGCCATTGCCTGTAAGCTCTGCCGCCAGATCGCTCCTCGCGCGATCGCTTCGCCGGCGCTCGCCACGCCCGGCATCTTCCATCCCCGGGCTCCTCCCGCCGCCGTCTGACGACGGCTGTTGACTCAATCTGTTCGGTGCTGCGCCTCTGAGCATCGTGCGCAGCGACGTCTCGCGAGTGGGAGGAACCAAACCATGTCCCGTGATAGGGGCTTTACGTTAATTGAATTATTGGTCGTGATCGCCGTGATCGGCGTGTTGGTCGGGCTGCTACTGCCGGCCATCCAGGCGGCGCGGGAAAGCGCGCGCAGGTCGCAGTGTCAGAACAACCTGCGCCAGATCGGCGTAGCCATGCAAAATGCGCACGCGGCCCGGGGGAAGTTTCCGCCGGGGTTCATGTCACGGGCCACGTCCAAAAACGGCGACGGGTTGGGCCCGGGGTGGGGTTGGGCCGCCCATTTGCTCCCCTACCTGGAAGAAACGAACCTGCAACTCGAAGTCGATCTCGACCGCGAGATCACCGATCCGGTGCACGACGCGATTCGCCAGACGCGGATCGGGCTGTTCATCTGCCCGTCGGATCCCAATCCGCCCGAGACGTTCACCGTTGTTGACGACAGCGGCAGCGAGATCACCCAGGTGGCCTTTGCCAACTACGTCGGCGTGGGCGGCACGTTCGAGGTGACCGACTACCCCGACACCGGCACCGGCGTGCTGTTTCGCAACCGTTCGATCCGCATCGCCGACATCACCGACGGGACGTCGAAGACGCTGATGGTGGGGGAGCGGGGAAGCCCGCGCTCGCCGCAAACCACCTGGGTCGGCGCCGTGACGGGCTGCGTCGTACCGCCGGTAAACCCGACCTACGAAAACGAAGGCCCGCCGGTCCTCGTGCTCACCAACACGGGCGAGGCCGACGACGACCGGGTGCCGAACAACGTGCTCGATCACGTCGAGGATTCCAACAGCCAACACCCCGACGGCGTGAACTTCCTGCTCTGCGACGGCTCGGTGCGAATCATCACCAACGAGATCGACCCACACCTGTGGGCCGCGCTGGGAACCCGGGCCGGCGACGAGACGATCGACGCATTTTGAGCCTGGGTGCCTAACCTTGGCTGGCACGGCTTACGCGCTATAATCCCTTGGCTCGCCGGGTACAATAGTGCCGGATTGATCGCCCCGAAGGCGGCATCGCGTCGTGCCGCCCCGCCAAGGTCCCACTCCATACAGCCGCCTGATGACCACGACGACCAAACCCGCCACGCTGGCCGAGCTGCGAGCCAGCGGCTGGACCTCCAAGTCCGTCAAGCAGGAAATCTACGACAACTTCATCCGCATGCTCAGCCAGGGCGACGAACTGTTTCCCGGCATCATCGGCTACGACGACACCGTGATTCCGGAGATCAACCTGGCGCTGATCGCCCGGCACGACATGCTGTTTCTGGGCGAAAAGGGGCAGGCCAAGAGCCGGCTGATGCGCTCGCTGGTGCGGTTCCTCGACGAAGAGATTCCCTACATCGACCTGCCCGAGGCTCCGCTGCACGACGATCCTTACCGCCCGATCACGCGGGTGTGCAAGGAGTTCGTCGCGGGCACTGCCGGAGGAGGACGTGCCGATCGCCTGGTGGCCGCGCAGCGGACGGTATGCCGAGCGGCTGGCCCCGGGCACGAAGTTCGCCGACATCATCGGCGAGATCGACCCGGCCAAGCTGGCCGGCGGCACCAGCATGTCGGCCGAAGAGGCCTTGCACTTCGGACTCATTCCGCGGATGCACCGGGGCATCTTCGCCATCAACGAGCTGCCCGAGCTGGACGAGCTGGTGCAGGTCGGGCTGTTCAACATCCTGGAAGAGCGCGACGTGCAGATTCGCGGCTATCCGATCAACTTCGACATCGACGTGCTGATCCTGTTTTCGGCCAACCCGGCCACCTACAACCGCAGCGGCAAGGTGATTCCGCAGCTCAAGGACCGCATCGGCTCGGTCATCCACACGCACTATCCCGAGGAGCGCGAGCTGGGCATCCAGATCATGGAGCAGGAGGCCGGCATCGACCTGGACGGCGAGTTTCCGGTGGTCGTGCCCTACTTCATGCGCGAGATCATCGAGCAGATGAGCATCGCCGCCCGGGCGTCGAAGTACATCGACCAGCAGTCGGGCGTCAGCGCCCGGTTCAGCATCGCCAACTACCGCACGATGGTCGCCAGCGCCCGGCAGCGCGGGGCAGTGCTGGGCGAAAAGCCGGCCGTGCCGCGGATCAGCGACCTGGGCCATCTCTACAGCTCGTCGCTGGGCAAGCTCGAGCTGGACATGATGGGCAGCCACCAGATGTCCGAGCGGCAGGTGCTCGACGCGATCATGGCCGAGGCCATCCGCACGTGTTCGAGGAATACGTCGAGCGGCACGGGCTGGAAGAGATCGCCGAGATCTTCTCCCAGGGCGTGAAGATCGAAGTGGGCGACATGCTCCCTTCGAGCCACTATGCCGAGCGGCTGACGCGCGTGCCGCCGGCCTGGGACAAGGCCTTCGAGGTGAACGCCTCGAGCGATCCGGCCGTGCGGGCCTCGTGCGTCGAGTTCGTGCTGGCCGGCTTGTACGCCTCGGACCGGATTTCCCGGGCCCAGCATCGGGGCCGCATCGTTTACGAAATCAGGTAAAGCTCCGCATGTCTGGCACGCATCGCATCGGCGGCGTCATCCACACCTATCAGCGGTTCGATCCCAAGAACCTGCCCAGCCCGACGCAGCCGCCGCCGGACCTGGTTTCGCCGGCCTTCGAGCACATGCTCATGTACGGCGACATGCGCGAGCTGACCGACGAGGAGCTGGCCCGGGCCATCCGGCTCGATCCCAGCCAGATCGCCGGCTTCGGCCCCAGCCTGGACGCCCTGCGGGCGATGCTCGAGGAGCGCAAGCGGAAGATCCTGGAGAAATACGAGACCAAGCAGCGTCAAGCAGGAAGCCGCCGACAGCTATCACCGGCAAGGCAAGGGCATGAAGCCGCCGGCGAACCTGCAGAAGCGGTTCGCCAAGAGTTTTCGCGACGAGCAGATTCGCGAGCTGGAACGGCTCTGGTACCAGACCGGCGACGACCGTTCGCGCTTCGCCCGCCAACTGGTGCAACTGGTGGACATGCTGGGCGACAAGTACCAGGTCGACGAGCTGGCAGCCAAGTACGAATTCACCGGGCGCACGCCGATGACCGTGCCCGAGGCGCTGGCCATCAAGGAAGAGCTGGAAACGATCGACCGGCTGCTCAAGCAACTCGAGGAAGCGTCCAAGACGGCGCAGATTGGCGTGATCGACCTGGAAGAGCTGGCCGAGTTTACCGAGCCAGGCGAAGTCGAGAAGCTCAACCAGCTGCAAAAGCAAATCGAAGAGATCATGCGCCACATGGCCGAGCAACAAGGCCTGGAGCGCGGCCCCGAAGGGTATCGACTCACGCCGCAAGCCTACCGGTTGTTTCAGGGTCGGCTGCTCGAGCGGATCTATGCCAATCTGGAAGCCTCGCGCACCGGCCGGCACCAGGGGCCGGTCGTGGGCGAAGGGGCCGTCGAGATGCAGCGCACCAAGCCATATGAGTTCGGCGATTCGATCGCCAACATGGACATGCCCGCTTCGCTGGTCAACGCCATGATCCGCGGCGGCCCGGGCCTGCCGGTGCGGATGAAGCAGGAAGACATCGAGATCCACCGCACCCGCAATACGCCCAAGTGCGCCACCGCCGTGCTGATGGACATGAGCGGCTCGATGCGCTACAGCGGCATCTACGTGCACGTCAAGCGGATGGCGCTGGCCCTGGACGGGCTGATTCGCCGCGAGTATCCGGGCGATTTCCTGCAATTCATCGAGATGTATACCTTCGCCAAGCCGGTGCGGTCCGGCGGACATCGTCACTCTGATGCCCAAACCGGTCACGGTGTTCGATCCTTACGTCCACCTGCGGGCCGACATGAGCCGCGAGGACATGAGCGAGTACTACATCCCGCCGCACTTCACCAACATTCAGCACGCCTTGCAGATGGGACGCCAATTTCTGGCTACGCAGGACACGCCCAACCGGCAGTTGATCCTGATCACCGACGGGCTGCCGACGGCCCACTTCGACGGACCCCACCTGCACATGAT
Organism: uncultured Planctomycetota bacterium; assembly: GCA_963711515.1. Classification (GTDB taxonomy): domain Bacteria; phylum Planctomycetota; class Planctomycetia; order Pirellulales; family PALSA-1355; genus CAVQEL01. The sequence continues at coordinate 149,381 of CAVQEL010000029.1, forward strand.
CTATCCCCCGCACCCGAGCACCGAAGAGGCCACGCTGCGCGAGGGGCTGCTTTGCCAGCGGGAAGGGATCACGATCAATATTTTTCTGCTCCCCAGTTGGTCGCAGTCGAGCGAAGATGTACAGTTTGCGTATCGGCTGGCCGAGAGCACCGCGGGACGCGTCTTCTTCACGGCCGGTCGCGATCTGGATCGCTACGTCGTGTGGGACTATCTCAACCGACGGCGCGACATCGTCTCCTGACCCTCGAAACGGACCCCACGCGGCGGGACCCTCGAAGCGGACGCGATCGAAAGCGACTTTTACGGATGATGAACGACGCACCCCAGGCCATGATCTACGGCGCCAACGGCTACACCGGCCGGCTCATCGCCCGGCAGGCTGTCGAGTGCGGACTGCGCCCTACGCTGGCCGGGCGAAATCACGAAGCCATCACCCGGCTGGCCGCCGAGCTGGACCTCCCGGCCGTCGCGTTCAGCTTGCAGCAGCCGGCGCAGATCGCCGAGTACCTCAAGGGGTTTGCCGCCGTGCTGCACTGCGCCGGTCCCTTTTCGCAAACCGCCCGCCAGATGATGGACGCCTGCATCGCCAGCGGCACCGACTACCTGGACATCACCGGCGAGATCGAGGTGATTCTGTGGGGCGTGGCCCGCGACGAGCGGGCCAAGGGGGCCGGCGTGGCCCTGTTGCCGGCCGTGGGTTTTGACGTCGTGCCCAGCGATTGCCTGGCGGCCCTGCTGGCCGAGCGGCTGCCCGGGGCGCGCGTGCTGCAATTGGCCTTCACCGGCACCGGCGGCTTGAGCGCCGGCACGGCCAAGACGATGTTCGAATCGTTGCCCCACGGCGGCCGGGTGCGCATCGACGGCGAAATCCGCCACGTGCCCACCGCCTGGAAGACGATGGAGGTCCCCTTTCGCGACGGCAAGCGCTTCTGCATGACGATTCCCTGGGGGGACGTCGCCAGCGCCTACTATTCGACCGGCATTCCCAACATCGAGGTCTATTCGGCCATCTCGCGCAAGCAGGTGGCCCGCGTGCGCCGCCTGCGATTTTTGCTGCCGCTGCTGGGATTTGGGCCGATCCAAAAGCTCGCCCAGCGTCGGATCGCGAAAACCGTCAAGGGCCCCTCGGACGAAGCGCGGCAAAACACGCTCTCGTCGCTGTGGGGCCGCGTGAGCGACGACCAGGGCAAGTCGGTCTCCGCCACGCTGCAAACCGCCAGCGGCTACGAATTGACGGCCCTGACGGCCGTGGCCGCCCTCGAGCGCACGCTGGCACGGGACGTACCCCGCGGCTATTCCACGGCATCCCAGGCGTTCGGCAAGGATTTCATCCTGAGCTTCCCCAAAACCGACATCGCCTGGGAAGAACCCGCGGCCGTCTAGTTTAGCCCGAAGCCAACGGCGACGGCGTTTCGTCAGTCGCACGGCGCGGCGCGTGCCTCACGACCCGGTGCCATCCCGCCCCGAGGGCGGCCCCAGCGCATGAATCCCCAGCGCCAATAGCAGGCACAGCAAATCCACGGCCCACAGCAGGCCGATCGCCAGCGCGACGCGATCCAACACCCGCGCCGCAGCCGCATCCTCCATCGCCGCCAGCAGCCGTCCCACGCCGACGGTCACCACGATCGCCAGCGGCAGCACGCAGCCCACGGTGACCAAAATCGTCAACACGGTTCGAGAAATCACGTCGTGCGCCACCGGGGGCCAGTTCTCCGAGTCTTCCCAGTTATGCGGGCTTGCCGGCGTAGTGTCAATCCCGGCGGTTTTCCGCGGATTTGTCCACTTTGTTGACTCGCCGACGCGTACGAACACAATGGATCGTAGAGAAGAGCGCGGTCCGAGGATGACGGGGCGGAACCCCCTCATCCCGCGGCTCGCACCCGCGAACATTGGCCGGCGCACACCCCCGGGGTTTCTCGCGAGGGGAGTCGTGGCGTCATCCAGGGAGCATCTCATGAGCCGATCAGGCCGCATCTGGCAGAAGTCGTGGCAATGGTCGACGCTGTTGTTTGTCTGCGCGTGGCTCGCGGTGCCGCTCGAGGCAGCCACGATCGTCCTGAAGGACGGCCGCCGGCTCGAGGGACGCGTCGGCAAGACGGCGGGCCTGGCCGACAACCCGCTCGACAACAAGGCCGACCAGCCCGCGACGATCACGTTCATCGACGACGATCTGCGCCGAGTTTACATTCCGACGTTCCAGGTTCGCGCGATCGAAGAGCTCAACAGCGGCCAGATGCCCGAGCGCATTCACGTCCACCAGCGCGTGGCCAAGTCCGGCGGACGCATCAACCGCGTGGGTCAGATTCTGAAAATGACGCCGTTCGACAATTTCGGCCGCCGCACGGTCACGATGATGAGCGACAAGGGAATGCTCAACGTGGTCCAGGGCATCACGCTGATCACGCCCACCTGGTGCAAGGTCGAGGGGCTGCTCACCGCCGCATTGACTCCGCTGGTGTGGGACATGCGGATCGCGACCAGCTCGATTCCGCGCGACACGCTGCGGGCCATCCTGGTCAACAACACGAACCGCAAGAACATCGAAGCTCGGTTGCGCGTCGTGCGGCTGTTCTTGCAAGCGGAGCGTTATCAGGACGCCCAGCAGGAGCTGGAAACCGTGCTGGCAGACTTCCCGGACGAGAAGCAGCTCGCCGACAAGGTGCAGGACCTCCGGCAGTTGCATGCCCGCAGCATCGTGCGCGAAATCGACGTGCGCCGCGCCGCCGGGCAGCATTTGTTGGCGTATGGCTGGCTCGACCAGTTCCCGGCCGACGGCGTCGCCGGCGAAACGCTGCAACAAGTTCGCGAAATGCTGGCCGCCTACCAGGATCTGCGCAAAGCGGGATCGGGTGATGTCCGAACTGGCCGACCACATCGCCACGCTCGACGATGCCGGCCAGCGAAAACAGTGCGAGGCGCTGCTCGAGGAGATGGGCCGCGAAACGAGCATGGGCAATTTCGATCGCCTGGCGGCCTACCTGGTATTGAGCGACGACATGGCCCTGGGACACGAGCAGAAAGTGTCGCTGGCGCTGGGCGGCTGGCTGGTCGGCAGCGACTACGCCGAGCGCAACCTTCCCATCACGCTGTCGTTGGTCAAAGCCCGTGAGCTGGTGCGGCGCTACATGAACGAACCGGTACTGCTGAAGCGCAACGAGATCGAGGCGGAGTTGCGAAGCATGGAAGCGGTGGGTGTGCAGCTGGTGGCGCGCTTGATCTCGCACATGCAGCCGCCGCTGGAGACGCCCGAGCCGTCGCGCGAGACGCCCGGCTTCTATAAGCTCCAGGTTCCGATCGGCATCGATCGCGAGCCCGACGCCACGTATTACGTGCAGCTTCCGCCCGAGTACGATCCCTACGTCCGCTATCCGACCATCGTCACGCTCAACGGATTGGGCGCCACGCCCGAGAATCAAATCGATTGGTGGGCCGGCGTGCAGGGGTCCAACGGCATTCGCTTGGGCCAGGCCACGCGTCACGGATATATCGTGATCGCTGTCGACTGGCAGAAGGAAGGCCAGCGCGAATACGGCTTCACGGCCCGCGAGCACGCCGTGGTGCTGGCCAGCCTGCGCGATGCTTGCCGTCGGTTCTCGATCAATACCGACCGGGTGTTCCTGTCCGGCCACTCGATGGGAGGCGACGCCGCCTGGGACCTGGGGCTGGCGCACCCGGACCTGTGGGCGGGCGTGATCCCGATCGTGGCCGTGTCGCGGAAGTATTGCAATCACTATTGGCAGAACGCGGCCATGCTCCCCTTCTACGTCGTGGCCGGCGAGCTGGACGGCGACAAGATCGTCGAGAACGCCCGCGATCTCGATCGCTACATGCGAAGTCGCTACGACGTCACGGTGGTCGAATACGAGGGCGCGGCCACGAGAACTTTTACGAGGAGATCCAGCACCTGTTCGACTGGATGGGCCGCCGGGCGTCGCGGCGACTTCGCGCCCAAGGAGTTCGAGGTTTCGACGATGCGCACCTGGGACAATTACTTCTGGTGGCTGGAAGTCGGCGACCTGCCGGCGAAGACGATCGTCGAGCCCAGCAATTGGCCGCCGGCCCGCGGAGTCCGGGCCGCGCAACTTCGCGGCAAGGTATTGGCCGACGGCGACCTGAGCGTTCCCAGCAGCGTCAACGACGTGACATTGTGGCTCTCGGCCGAATTGCTGCCGCCCGGCCGCAGATCGATCCACGTTACGATCGGCGGGCGGCGAAGCAACGTGCAGATCCAACCCGATTTGAGCGTCTTGCTGGATGACGTTCGCACGCGGGGCGACCGGTTGCATCCCTTCTGGGCGAAGATCGCGCAGTAGCGTTCGAACCAGCACCGTATCCGGCTGCCGTCTACTCGATCGTCGTTTCGGGAGTCGCCTCGCCGGTCAGCGTTTCGGTCTCGGCGGGCACGCCAGTGGGCTCGACTTCCTTGGTCAGCGTGAATCCGGTGAGCAGCCAGCCGGTCGCTTCGCTGGTCATCGTCATGCCGGCCGGTCCCAGATAGCGGCGGACCATGTCGTAGTCGGGCAGCTTGCTGCCGTCGATGCGCTGGGCCCGCAGCACGCCCTCTTCGCCTTCTCCCAGCAGCGAGTTGAGTAGCTTGCCCACGAGCGACTCGCTCTCGGGCATCTTGCCGGTTCGCAACAGCTCGTACGTTCCGCGGTAGGCTTCATCCGTGCGGCTGAAAGCCTGGCCGAATTGCTCCGGCTGGGCCAGCCGCTCGATCTCGCCGGCGACGCGGAGGTATTCCGAGCTGGTGGCCAGTTTGGGGCCATTCTCATATTCGGTCAGCACTTTGGTCAGAATGTCGATGTGCGTGGCCACGAACAGTTGACCGTAGGCCACCGTCACGGCCGAATTGGGCGGCAGCGCCCGCTCCTCTTCGATGTCTTCCTCCGCGGGGAACTGCGACAGGTCGTCAAGCGGGCTGTTTTCGATCGTGACCATCGGCAGCTCGGCCTTTTCGTCGACGATTTCCCAGACCACGTGGCCGGCGATTTCGCGACGGCGCGTGTCGGGATCCGTTTCCATCCAGTCCTTGATCACCTTGGCCATGTGCTTGTCGTCCTTGATCGCCACGGCGAACAGCAGCCGTTCGCTCTTGGGCGTGATCGGCTGTTGCAGGTCCGAGATCAATGTGATCCGGTCGCCCAAGTATCCGATCAGATCACGGCGGATGTCGATTTTGGGTCCGTTCTCGTCTGTCTTGATCGAGTCCAGCACGTCCTCGAACACCTCGTCGCCCACGATCTGGTTGACCAGGGTCTTGGAGTTCTCAAAGGCGTTCTTGGTATCCACGTTGACCGCCGCGTAGGTGGCCAGGTCGCGCGGCACCCACTGGGGCGGCAGGAAGCTGCCCCCGTTGGGGAACTTCAGCATCCGGGCCGAGAGCTCGAACCGCTCGCCACCCGACTGGTTGCCCGGAGCGTAGATAAACGTGCGATGCAACAGCTCGTATTGATCGACGGCGAAATTGACGAAGCCGCCGACCCCCTCGACGGCCGTGAAGCCTTCGGTCTTGAGAATCTTGAGCATGTCGGTGCCGCGCTTCTTGGGCCGATCGAGCCGCACGGCGTCCGCATAGCCAAACGGCTCAATGAACCACCGAGCTTGCGGAGCCACGTCACCGGCCGCGGTGTGGCAACGCTCCGTGATCGACTTGAAGGCGGGCAAGGCCGACAGGCTCTCGCCGTTGGCTCCACCGGCCTGGCGATTGAGCAGGCCTTCGACCACCGACAGCTCGTCGGACGCGGCCAGCAGGCCGTCCTTGACGAAGTACGCCACTTGCCGGGCCGGAATGTCGTCGCGCTTGGGCACGTCGAACACGACGACCGTCGCGCCGTGCACCCGGCGCTCCGAGCGCACCGCATTGTGGGTCGCCATTTCCTTGTCGATCTTGGCCAGCAGCCCTTGCGTCTGGGCGTCATGGCCGGTGACGTCGGCCAACACGGCCGTGGCGTCCTCGGTCTCGCTCAGCAATATCAGGGCCACGGCCACTTCGCCCGTGGGCACGCCCTCGAGATCGTCCCAGCTGATGCCCAATTTCTCATGGGTTTTGGTCCACTGCTCACTGAGCTGACGTTTGAGATCGTCGACGAACGGCTTCATCGCCGGATCGTTCGCTAGGATTCCCAGTTGGGTCTTATTAAAGGCAGCCGTGAGCTCGTCGACGTTGGCCACCGACAGGTAGCCCTTCGTCGTGTTCGGCAGCAGGTCCTCGGTGGGCGGAACCGCGCCGTAGGCGGCCAGTTGGGTACACAGGACGAGTGCAAGACCGACAGACCATGTCCAACTGATTCGCGCCACGATAGGAGTCCTCGCCTCGGCTCTGATGGATGGGAAAAGCTAGCAATCTGTGGAAGCGGAGTAAGTTTATGCAGCGGCCGCTTGAGTTACTAGATCGGCTCATTCCCGCGGCGGCAATCACTGGCAAGCACGTGCACGCTAGTTCTTGCCGAGCATGAAGTTCCACTAGAAGCGGTAAAACAGCATCCCCCAAAGGCAGCGTGCTGGACGGATTAGGAGACGGGAAATGCGCTCTGGAGAAACTGGAGAAGGCGTGAGGAGGGCTCCGATAGGCCTTTTGGTCCGTTGGTTATCTTCGACGGCGATCGATTCGTTCGATCAGCCGGCGCGCGATAAAATGAGTTTTTCGAAAGCTAACGACCAAGCTGCCCCCGGGCTAAGACCCCCGGCGGCATTAGGCCCCGCGGTGCGGCATCACCGGGCCACCGCCGACAGCGCCATTTCACCCCCCCCAAGCATGCACGACTTCGAAAGCGAAAACCTCAGCCACGATGCCGTCCACGGGTACATCCCGTTTGTTTCGCGTGGCAAGCCGGGCGAATGTACCGAGCGGCAGATCATCGACCACGCCTGGATCCAGCGGCTCCGGCAGATTCACCAATTGCAAACCGCCTGGTGGGTCTTTCCCACCGCCGAACACACGCGGTTCCAACACGTGGTGGGCGTGATGCACCTGGCCAGCCGCGCTGTCGGATCGCTTTACGACAGCCTGCGGCAGGTCTGTCCCGACGTGCCCAGCCGCGCTTACGTCGAGTCGTTGATGCGCATGGCCGGCCTGTTGCACGACGTCGGACACGGGCCGTTCGGTCACTTTCTCGACGAACATTTCCTGTCCGGTTTCGGCTTAAATCACGAAACGCTGGGCAGCCAGATCATTTGCGACGAGCTGGGCGACATGCTCACCCGCGTGCGCCGCAATCCGAACAGCCGGCTCGAGCCCGGCGAAACGCTGGATCCCGTCCAGATCGCGCAGTTGATCACCCGCCCCAAGCCGGACCAGGCCGCCGAACCGCCCCGCTGGCTGGCGCTGCTGCGCAGCCTGTTCAGCGGCATCTACACGATCGACAACATGGATTTTGTCCTCCGCGACGCTTACATGTCGGGCTACAACGTCCGGGCGTTCGACCTGGAGCGACTCTTGCACTACAGCTTCTTCACGCCCCAGGGACTGACGATTCACAGTCGCGGCATCGCCGCGCTCGTGCGCTTCATGAGCGTACGGGCCGAGTTGTTTCGCACGGTCTACTTCCATCGCACGGTGCGGGCCATCGATTTGTCGCTGGCCGATTTGTTTGCCGACAGCAAGGACTACTTGTTCCCCGGCAACCCGCTCGAGCATTTGCCCCTGTATCAGAAGTTCACCGAATGGTCGCTGCTGGTGGACGTATCGCGCTGGGCTGACGACGACGATGCGCACAAGCGCGAGCTGGGCCTCCGCTGGCAAGACCTGTTAAACCGGCGCATCCCCTGGAAGATGGCCTGCCAGCGCAATCTCGTGTTCGGCGCATCGGAGACCGAGCGCAGCAGTATCTTCAGCCACGCCGATTTCGTGGAGCGCGAGCTGCGGGCCCAATTGCCGGCCTCACTGGCGGATTTGCCGCTCAGGATCGACCTGGCCCGGCACATCCATCGGCCGGACACCCGCGGGCCGAGCACGGGCCAGAATTTCCTCTGGGACCCGGCCCGCGACGAACCTCGGCCCCTGGTTGACGATCAACTCTTTCGGCAGTTGCCGCTGGCGCATCGGATTTGCCGCGTCTACGTCGAAGACTTGGCGCATGCACCACAATTGGCCAAGGCACTGGACGCGCTGGTGGGCCCGGGCGCGAGCGACGACTTGACCAACATGTGACCGCGCGCGGCTTTGCCGCCAGCGGCGTTCGATGGTACCCTACGCCAGGTTTCCGAAGTTTCGACTCGGTGGGCACCCCGTGAATAACTCTTCCGAAAGCGTCTATTCCAACCCGCTCGTCGAGCGCTACGCCTCCCGCGAGATGGCCACGCTGTGGGGACCCGCGCGGAAGTTCAGCACCTGGCGCCGGCTGTGGGTCGCGCTGGCCGAGGCCGAAGCCGAGCTGGGGTTGCCGATCTCCCAGGGTCAGATCGCCGAGCTGCGGGCCAAAGTGGACGACGTCGACCTGGCGAAAGCCGCCGAGTACGAGCGCAAGCTGCGGCACGACGTGATGGCCCACGTCCACACCTACGGCGACGCCTGCCCCGGCGCCCGAGCCGATCATTCACCTGGGCGCCACGAGCTGCTACGTCACCGACAACACCGATCTGATCCTGATCCGCGAAGTCACTTGAGCTGGTCCGCGGCCGCATCGTGGCGGTCATCGATTCCCTGGCCGAGTTTGCCAAGACGCAGCGCGACCTGCCGTGCCTGGGCTTCACCCACTTGCAGCCGGCCCAGCCCACGACCGTCGGCAAACGTGCCTGCCTGTGGTTGTACGACCTGGTGTCCGACCTGGGCGAGGTCGAGCATCGTCTAAGCCAGCTCAAGGCCCGCGGCGTAAAGGGAACGACCGGCACCCAGGCCAGCTTTCTGGAACTGTTCTGCCGGCGATCACGCCAAGGTGCGGCGACTGGACGAACTGGTCGCGGCCAAGCTGGGGTTTGCCGAAACCTACCCGGTCACCGGCCAGACCTATTCGCGCAAGGTCGACGTGCAAGTGCTCGACGCGCTGGCGGGCATCGCCACCAGCGCCCACAAGGCGGCCACCGATCTGCGGCTGCTGCAAAGCCGCAAGGAGATCGAAGAGCCGTTCGAAGCGGACCAGATCGGCTCGTCGGCCATGGCCTACAAACGCAACCCGATGCGAGCCGAACGCATCTGCGGGCTGGCCCGCTTCGTCATGAGCCTGCAAATCGAGTGCCGCTGTCACCGCGGCGACGCAGTGGCTCGAGCGCACGCTCGACGACAGCGCCAACCGCCGGCTGGTGATTCCGCAGGCCTTTCTGGCGGTCGACGCTCTGCTGCTATTGTATCAGAACGTGGCGTCAGGGCTGGTCGTCTATCCGCAGGTCATCGCCCGGCATCTGGCCGAAGAGCTGCCGTTCATGGCCACCGAAGCCATTCTGATGGCGGCGGTCGCCGCTGGCGGAGATCGGCAGGATCTGCACGAGCGCATCCGGCAACACAGCCAGGCCGCCGCCGCCGAGGTGAAACAGCGCGGCGCGGCCAACGATTTGCTGGAACGCCTGGCTGGCGATAAGGCTTTTGCGGCGATCGATTTGTCGGCCATGACCGACCCGGCCCGCTTCGTCGGCCGCGCCCCCGAGCAAGTCGACGAGTTCCTGGCCGAAATCATCGCCCCCATCCGCCAGAGTCACGACCAACCGCCCCCGGCAGCGGAACTCAAGGTGTAGTAGCCACCATTTGAATTCCGCGCGAGGTTGATGCCAGACCCGAACTGCGTGTGCCACTGCTGGCTCGTCCAGCAGTGCTCGCCGCTGACTCCCACACTGCTGGGCAAGCCGAGGGCGTCCGGTAATTCAATCTGCGAAAACGTCCGGTTACTGGGTGCCATGGGTGCCATGCTTGTCTCTGGCAAACATGCTCACGCGAGCGTGAGCATGCCTGCCACATACACAGAATGCACGCTCACACCAGATCGAGCTTCCGCGTCGGCCGCTTCTGCACGCGGCAGTCGGCGCACAGGCCCATGAAAATCAACCGGTGGCCGGTCACCCGAAACTGGTACTCGCGTTCCAGCGCCTCGCCGATTTGAGCCACTTCGTCACTTTTGAACTCGATCAGCTTGTGGCACTTTTGACAGTACAGATGGTCGTGCTGCGGATAGCCGTAGTCGTGCTCGTAGACGGTCCGGCCCCCCAGGTTCATGCTTCGCAATAACCCGGCGTCGACCAGCTCGCTCAGCGTGCGATAGACGGTCGGGCGGCTGACCCGGCGGGCGCCGGCGACGCTGCCCAGGTGCACGATCAGGTCCTCGGCGTCGAAGTGGTCGTGTCGCTTGAACACTTCGTCGACGATGATCCGCCGCTGCTGGGTCGTGCGTTTGCCCTTGCTCTGCAAGAACTCCTCGAACCGCTCCCGCGGCGAGAGGGCCACCTGCACCGTACCGAGCGAAAAATCTTGAGCCATGACCGGTCAGCGGGCCCGTTGCCCGCCCTTGCATCCGCACCATGTCCCCCGGCGCGAACGGCCGGCGGCGCAAAACAAGAATTATTATTGATTCTAGGGGATGTACGGCCGAATGCAAGTCAGGAGAGAGACGCCAGCAGGGCCCGTTTTCTCGGTGTATCCAGTTTGCCCGCTCGTTTTCTGCGGCGTATGATGACCGCGTTTCGCCTGTCTACGAGAGAAGCCGGATGCCGCGCTTTCGCAAAACATTCAAGACGACCGCGGATGTGCTCTTGGCCGTGTGGGTTCTCTGCTCGATTTGCCAAATGCCGGGCGGCTTGGCGGCAATGGCCGTGGGGGTGACGGCAATCGGACTGACGATGGTCACGGGCTTTGTCGCCCTCTGGGCAGCCGGCGAGTTGAAACACTGAGGCGCGATCAGCGCACGGGTCAGCGCCAACACAAGTTGCAGCGCAGGCCATGCTCATCGGAAAAGGATCGCGGCGCTGAACGCCCAGCCTTCGATGATTTCCGCCTCGGGAAACAATCGTTTGGCGGCAGCGACGTCAGCCTCGTTCTCCGGGCGGACGACAAGTTTGCCGACCCCCTTCTCGCCTAGCAGCCATAACAGCCCCGGCGCAGTCGGCCTGGCCACCGGGTGCCTGGCGTACGCCACGGTCCAGTCGGTGACCCCCTCGTGGGCCAGAAACGCCCGCCGCTCGCGCAGCCAGTGGACCTGATTGGCCGGATAACAGGCCAATGCCGCCAGCGCCACCAGCACGAACAGGCTTCGCAGTCGGAATTGAAACAGTCGGCGCAGCTTCACAGATACAATCATGCCGTGAGTGTATCCCAAGCCGCCGCCAAGTCACAACGCGGGCATGTCCGGCGGACATGAATCCTCCAAGCGAAAGCGCGCGTTGGCGCTCGCCTTGCAGCGCCCGCGCTACGCGATCTCGTCGAGCAGCCGGTCGACCGCCACGTCGAGCTTGTCGAGCGTCTCGTACGTGCCATCGGCCAACGCCGCGCGGATGTCGGCGACGCGATCGGCGCGGATGTCGGGAATCTCGGCCAGACGGCCGGCGATCTGGCCCGCTTCGGAGATATCCAAGCGGTCGCTCGGCGTCAGCGTATCGCTTGTCGGCGCCGACTCGACCGAACGAGCCGTGTGCGGACCGTGGATGGGTTGGGCGCCGTGGACTTGCGAAGGACCATAGATCTGCATCGTTTTCTCCCCTCGGCAACGATACGTCATCGCTCGGGCGCGGTCCAGAAAGACCACTACCACGGGCGAATCGCACTTGCCGATCGAACTGGATTACTTGGAAAGGCCGGTTTTTGAGCGACGGCTCTCTTCTCGTGCGGCTTCGATTCGCTTGTTCGTCGTTGGACCCGGGGGGCTCGAAAGAGCCAGCGATGAGTAAGGGTCCGACGAACCTCCTGGAATCGACACGTTACCGCAAACGAACGTCCATCACTCGAAATTGCTTACCGGCGCCGCAATCCATGTCAGGGAGTTGACTTCGCGAGCGCGAAAGTGAGCACCCTTGGTATCGGCCAACCGGTAGCCGGTCATTCAATGAAACTCTCAGTCCTCCAAACTGCGTGTCGTAAGTCACGTTGGTGCCTGTCAGGGCGGCGGATTATAGAAGCCCCTGCGGCAGGCAACAAGTGAGGAATAGGGGCTGGGGATTGGGGGCTAGCAGTGTGCGCCCGGCTTGGCTGAATTGCCTCCCTCGAACCCCTAATCCCCACCCCCCCAACCCCTTTCCCAGTGGTCTATTCCTGAAAAACGGCGCCAATCGCCCGAAACTCCGGCTCCTCGACGAGGTTGAATCTAATAGAAAGCGCAGCCCGTCGCTCTGGAATCTTCCCCGAGACTTGCCAAGGAGATCGATCCGTGCGGAAATCGCTTGTCACGATGCTGTCTCTGCTGTCGGCCTCGGCCCTGCCAGCAATTTCGTCTGCTGCCGCGGACGATGCTCTCTCGCCGGCCCCGGCCGAGCTGTTTGCACAACTGGACGCCAACGGCGACGGCCAGTTGACCGCGGACGAGATTCCCGCGGACAAGCAGCCGCTCTTCGAGCGACTGGTGCGCATCGCCGACGACGATGGCGACGGCCGACTCGCCCCCGGGGAATTCGCCGCTGGCCTGAGCGGAACGGACGCCAAACAGGCGGAATCCAAGAAGCAGGAGAATGCCAAAAAGACCGGCAAGCCCGACAAGCCCAAACGGCCCGCTACCGCGGAGCGACCCGCACCGGGGCGCATCTTCGAGCGGCTCGACGCCAACGGCGATGGCAAAGTCGTGTTGGACGAAGTGCCGGAAGCTCGGCGCGAAGGTTTTCGGCAACTTCTGACCCGCGCCGACAAGGACGGTGACGGCGGCCTGTCGCTCCAGGAATTCGCCCGCGGCATGATGGCCCAACAGGCCAGCCCGAAGCGCCCGCAGACCGAACGCGATCCGGCGCAGTTATTTCGGCGCATGGACCGCAACGGCGACGGCAAGGTGACGGCCGACGAGATCCCCGAAGAGCGCCGACCGATGATCGAGCGGATGATCCAGGCCGGCGATAAGGACGGCGATGGGGCGCTGACGCGTGAGGAGTTTTCGGCGCTCGCGAAGAACCGGCCCAACCGGCCGCAGCCGCCGGCAAACAATCCGACCAAGACCGCCAAGACGAACAAGAAGCCGAAAAAACCGAACGCCAAGAAAACAGCCCAAAAGCCCGGCCAGACGGACGCCGTCTCGGCCGGCTTGTTCCGGGCTCTGGACTCCGACCGCGACCGCCAACTCAGCAGCGACGAAATCAATGCCGCTCCGGCAGTGCTGCGCAAATTCGACAAAGACGGCGACGGCTCCCTCACCGTGCGGGAAGTGAGTGCCGCGGCGAAGCCAAACAAGAAGAAAAAGAAACCGAACTAAGCGATACTCTCAACCGGGAATCCGGTCCGAGCGAATCCCAACGGGTCCTGCCGGACCGGAACCCCACACAGGCATCGGAGCCCACGCCAGGGCTGGATGCCTGTTTTTTTTTGCGCACGGGTCGCGCCGATCATCGCTCGAACAGCCGCTGTTCCTCCGGGTGTAACGGTTCTGCCGCCTGCGCACTCGCGGGGCGATTGCACGGCATGGGCCGTTGGGACAACGTGCTAGACTTGCTCGAAGACGCCCGCACGAAAACCTCTCGGAGAGAGCTGTGAGCACGGCCGAACTGACCGAACACGTGACGCGCCTGCCGGCGGAACTGGAAAGTCTGCTGGTATGCCCGCGCTGCAAGTGCCGCCTCGAGCTGAGCCGCCAGGAATGCAAGTGCACGTATCCCGGCTGCGGCTTGATTTATCCGATGCGGCGGCAAGTGCCGGTGCTGATTAATGAGACGAACAGCATGTTCTCGATCGCCGGCGTGTTGCGGGGCGAAGACAAGCCCTTCCGCCAGCCTAGCGGTGCGCTGCGACAGACCCTGTCGCGCGTGGCCCCGTCGCTCAGCGCCAACGTGGCCAGCGCCGGCAACTATCATACCTTTGCCCGCGAGGTGCTGTCTCTGGCCAGGCCGGCGCGCGTGCTGGTCATTGGGTCGCGCGTGCCTGGTAGCGGCATGGACGTGCTGGCCGATTACCCAGAAATCCAGCTCATCGAAAGCGACGTCGAGCTGGGTCCGCGCCCCGCGGTGATTCTCGATGCGCACGACATCCCGTTCGAGGACGACACGTTCGACGGCGTGATTGCCCAGGCCGTGCTCGAGCACGTGGCCGATCCCCAGCGGTGCGTGGCCGAGATCGAGCGGGTGCTCAAGCCGCACGGCCTGATTTACGCTGAAACACCCTTCATGCAACAAGTGCACGAGGGGGCTTACGACTTCACTCGCTTTACCTATCTCGGGCATCGCCGGCTGTGGCGGGATTTCGAGGAGATCGACAGCGGCATCGCGTGCGGCCCCGGGATGGCCCTGGCGTGGAGCTGGCGGTATTTCCTCACTAGCTTTGCCCGCCGTCGCTGGACTGCGCACGCTTCTGGCCGCCGCGGCCCGCGGCACCGGCTTCTTCTGGAAGTATTTCGATCGCTGGCTGGCCCAGCGGCCGGGGGCTTACGACGCGGCCTCGGGCTTCTATTTCATCGGCCGCCTGAGCGGACACCCCCTCTCGGACCGGCAGTTGGTCCATCTCTATCGAGGCTGCGTGCGGTAGCCCGCCGGCCGAATTGCCGGGTTTTGTCGCACTCGCGATAGCGCGCGCCATCCATTTGGGCACAATCACGGTGGTTTCTTGGCAACATTCTTCGTCCCGGTGCAGATAATCTGCAACGGATCACGGCCACGGAGGCGGCCACTTGAGCTTGGGACCTTATGGCGACATCGTGAAATCAGGCGCAAACCGATTTCCAATCCCCGCCACCATTTGCGGCTGCGGGCCGCGCTGAAACGGGCCGAACTCGGCAATCGACACGACTGCGCGAACCCGAACCAGCCCGGCTCGTGTCACGTAAAAAGGGTGACCAATGCCCGAACGGGGCGACGAAATGGCCCGGCGTTTGCAATAAGCAGCCAACGAATTGACGAGTCTTACTTCGAGCACCGGAACGTGGACTCAGGAGGGGCGGACGATGGCACACGAATCACTACCCAGCAGCACGTCTTCTAAAGCAGATACGAACCAGATCCTCAAGGAACTGGAGTCGTACGCCGCGTTCGAACGTTGGATGGACGAGCAGCTCGAAATCCTCGTCGCCCGCTGGATTCACCGCGCCGCCCCCAACGCGCAACGCGCCTATCGGCGAGGGCAATTTGGCCGGTGAGGCAGGAACCTCATGCACGTATTGCCGTTTGTTTAATGGCACAACGGCGTACATCTGCCATGGCGAGCATGCCGCATCTCTTACGGCCGCACAAGCCACTTCACGGCTTCGATCGCGCGCTGTTCGGCGGGGCCGGCAAACGTTTGTAGCTTGCCGCCGGCTCCCGCGGCGGTGTAGGCGGCGCTCACCAGCCCGGGCGGCATCGGCTCTTCGCCGGCCAACCAGGTCTCACCCGGAGCGCCCAGCGCCAACAGGCCCGGCACATCGCCGTACTTCACGGCGCCGGGTAGAAAGTTCAGATCGGTGAGACTTTCGATCGAGGCAAAGCGAAAGCCGCCGGTGTCAATCGCCGCCCGCGTCACCGCTCCGCCCGCTTGCGCCGGGCCGCCGCCACCCACACACCGGCAATGCCCAAGCCTACGAGATCGACCTGCGGCTGTTCGTCGGCGTAAGTGCTGCAGAACGAGACGAGCGTCAGGATGTCGTGTACGCGCTGGGCAGGCAGCGCCGCATTGTAGCCTAGCGTGTAGCCGGCGAACTCGCGCGGATTGTCGACGCGCCGCGCGTGGTCCAGCGGCTTGCCGTCGGCCAGAAATTCTCCCTGGTACAGCAAGTCCGCTCCGACTACGGCACAGCCGGCCTTGAGCAATTCGATCGACTTCAGCGGTCGGTTTCCCTTCGGCGTCGAATAGCCCGGACTTGCCCGCTTCGTGGATCCAAATGACGACTCGCTTGTTCCAGTTCGTCGGATGCAGAATGACGATCGGCAGCTCTTCGCCGTACGGCTCATTGCGCAACATCGAATCGAATTCGACGTAGTCCCCTTGCGGATTCTCCTCCATCGGCTCGTACTCGAGCCCACGACCGACCGTCAAGCCACGACCGATGATCACGTCGAACCCGCCGCCGACGATCTCGCGAAATCGAGCCAGCGTGGTCGAATCGCTCGGCGTCAGGGCCGCGATCTGGCGATCGGATTCATCGGTCATGTACTTCACCAGCGAGCGCTCGTAGTCGTCCCCCGCCGGCGGCTTGGGATGGGCCTCGTCCCAGACGGTCATCTCGGCCGTCGAGAGGAGCGAAAAGTCGTCTTCGATGACCGGCTCGGGCAATCCCAACCCCAAGTATTGGTTCATGAACTGGTACATCACCTCGCGGCTGACGAAGTTGTAGTTGTGGCCGAACTGCGGCAGCACCTTGGCCATCACCAGCTCCGGCACGCCCAGCATCTGGTAATGCTGCTTGAGCTCGGGGTAGCCCTTGGTCGCCAGCTCCTTGGTCCAGTCGTCGGCGCCGGTCATGCCCAGCGGCCGAGGCGCGGCCATCGCGGCAAACTCGATGTTGCCCGTGCCGACCCGCAGCAGGCAGCAATTCTCGCAGGTGCAGCCTCCTTGCATGGCGGTCGAGACCATCACCGCTGGAAAGACCACCGCGGGACGCTCGTCGATGGCGGCCAGGATGAACGTCTGCGTGCCGCCGCCGCTGGCGCCGGTGACCGCGATGCGGGCCGGGTCGACGTCCGGCAGCTCGCTGAACCAATCCAGCGCAGGATCGAATTGTAGGTTTGCAGTCCCATGATGCTTTGCATCCGCGCTTCGGCCTGGGTGCTGAAGAAGCCCCAGTTTTCCGGCGTGTTGAATTCCGGGCCGCTGCTTGGAGAAACCGTGGGCCAGCGATTGGGGGATCTGCACGCTGTCGGCGTAGCCGACCATGTCATAGTGGAACACCACGCTGCCCATCCGCGCCAGTTGCATGCAACGGGCCTGCATGGGCGAATGTCCGCCGTTCTCGAAACGCTCGGCGCCGGCCACGATCTGCTTGCGAGCCTCGTCCACGCCGGCATCATAGAACCGTCCCTGGGACCAGTGCCCGTGCGGACACAACACGCCGGGGAGCTTGCCGCTTTTTCCCTTGGGCCGATACAAGCTGCCGGTGACAAAATGCCCCGGGTAACTTTCCAGGTAGACGCGCTCGACGGTGTAGGTGTCTCGATCCACCTTGCCATGCACGACGGCGTTGGGCGGGGTGCGTTCGGGCATCGGCCACAATCCGGTTGCCACCAGGATCTGTCGCTTCACTCGCGCGGCCCGCTCGGCCCAGGCTTCTTTCGATTCAGATGGCGTGAACGGAAAGTATCCGTTCAGGTCCTTGAGCGGACCGAGCCGACGGTCGTGCGGCACCTGTCCTTCGGGCAAGATCCGCGGTCCCTGTTGAGCCTGGCCCGTTGCCGCCGTCGCCAGACAAAGGAGAAGGGAAGCAAGCAGCCGCCGTCGCGCGCAAAGACTGATGGAGTACAACATGGAGGTAATCTGGCCGAGCCGCAGGTTTGGGGAGGGAGTTTTGCCGAAGATATACTGTAGCACCCGTCCAGAATATGCATAAACGAGGCGAAATTCCAGCTTTCGGACGCTCCGGTGTCTGGCCCCTACCAGAATTCCAATAGCTCGACAGCCGAAAACCGCTTTCAGGTGTCGCCCATGAGCACGGCCCAACGAGTGATCTACATCGCGGCTAACCCGGAGCAGGCGCACCTGTTGCGCAACCTGCTGGAAGAGCACGATATCGAAGCCTTTGTGATCAACGACACGCTCAATTCGGTGCATTTCGCCGCCTCCGATTGGCTCGTCCGGGCGTCAGGAGCCCCGGGGTTCCTGCCGATGGCGCCGCGGGTGGTGGTCGACGAAGCCGACGCGGAAGCGGCACGAGCGATTGCCCTCGAAGTCGACCAAGACCTGCGCGACGGCACGATGTCGCCCGAGTTGGCGCGGCTCGAAGAGGAAGCCGGATCTGACGACGAGTGGCCGCATTGTCCGCACTGTGGCCGGCCGCGCATGAGTTCGTGTCCGGTGTGCCAGACGTCGGCCACGCATTTTCCGGCGGCGTTCATGCTCGAAGACGAGACCGCCGGCGGCGACCCGGCGCGCGACGAGCAACGGCTGGTGATCTGCCCGACCTGCGACGAGGCGTTCGCGCCGCGATTTCCCTCGCGCTGCGAGTGGTGCGGTCATCGCTTTGCCGACGGCGTCGAAGCGCCGGCCATGAACCTGCTTGTCACCCCGCCCGTGCTGCGCACCAGCGAACTGAACTGGCGCATCGCCGGCGTGGTGCTGGGATTGGCCGGCGTCGTTGCCGCGGTTGCCGGTTGGTTCTATTACGTGCTGCGGTAGCCCGCCGCAGCGCGACTGCTGGCTCGCAGTTCGCGTAAGCGATCTGCTCGGCGTGCCACTGCTGGCTTGTCCCGCAGTGCGAAGCTTCCGCTACGGAACGGCACTGCTGGACAAGCCGGCAGTGGCACGCGCATGCGGGGCTACTTCTTGGCGACTTCTTCCGCTGCACGGTCCGCGGCTTCGCCGATTGTCGCCAGCGGCAGCTCCGCTTCCATCGCGCGAATTTCCTCGGTGATTTTCATCGAGCAGAACTTCGGCCCGCACATGCTGCAGAAGTGCGCGCTTTTGAAGGTGTCCTGCGGGAGCGTTTCGTCGTGCATCCGCTGCGCCGTTTCGGGATCGAGCGCCAGCCGGAACTGCTCGTTCCAGTCGAACTCGAAGCGGGCCTTGGACAGCGCGTCGTCGCGCTGGCGAGCGCCCGGGCGATGCCGCGCCAGGTCGGCCGCGTGGGCGGCGATCTTGTAGGCGATCACCCCCTGCTTGACGTCGTCGTTTTCCGGCAGGCCCAGGTGCTCCTTGGGCGTGACGTAGCACAACATCGCGGCGCCGCTCCAACCGGCCAGGGCCGCGCCGATGGCGCTGGTGATGTGGTCGTAGCCCGGCGCGACGTCGGTCACCAGCGGCCCCAAGACGTAGAAGGGGGCTTCCTGGCAGACTTCGATCTGCCGCTTGATGTTCATGTCGATCTGGTCCATCGGGATGTGGCCGGGACCTTCAATCATGACTTGCGTATTCTTGGCCCAGGCCCGGCGCGTCAGTTCGCCCAGCGTGTCGAGCTCCGCGAATTGGGCCGCGTCGCTGGCGTCGGCAATCGAACCGGGACGCAAGCCGTCCCCCAGGCTCCAGGTGACGTCGTACTCGTGCATGATGTCGCAGAGGTCTTCAAAATGCGTGTAGAGCGGGTTCTGCTTGCGGTGATGCATCATCCACTTGGCCACCAACGAACCGCCGCGGCTGACGATGCCTGTCACGCGGTTGGTCGTCAGGTGCAAATGCTCCAACAGCACGCCGGCGTGGATCGTCATGTAGTCGACCCCCTGCCGGGCCTGGTGCTCGACCATGTCCAGAAAGTCCTGCGGCTTCATGTCGCAGATGTCGTCCATCTGCTGCACCATCTGGTAGATGGGCACGGTGCCGATCGGCACGGGCGAGGCGTCGATGATGGCCCGGCGAATGGCGTCGATATCGCGGCCGGTCGACAGGTCCATGACCGTGTCGGCCCCGAAGTGGACGGCCGTGTGCAGCTTTTCCAACTCGCCGTGGACGTCGCTGGTCACCGCCGAATTGCCGATGTTGGCATTGATCTTCGTCTTCGAGGCGATCCCGATGCACATCGGCTCCAGACGCTTGGTGAGGTGGACTCGATTGGCCGGGATCACCATCCGTCCGCGGGCCACCTCGTCGCGGATCGTTTCGGCCGGCAAGCCCTCGCGATGGGCAACGTACTCCATCTGGGGCGTAACATGGCCGCCGCGGGCCAGTTCAATTTGGGTCATAGCTGACGTGACGCCTCCCTGGAAAAAAACGAACACCGAAAGTCGGCTTGCGCGCGATTTCGGGCAAAACGCCCCAAAAAAGCGCTGGCCGTTGGCCATCCTATCGGTCGGGAGACAATTGTCAATCGACCGGCAAAACGTCGCTCGGTGGCGCGGGGCTCAGGTCACCTTCATGGCTTTGACTTCTTCGGTCTCGTACAGCCGCGAGGCATACTGGCCCAGCAAGCGGCGGTCGGCCGCCGTCAGCGTCGTGTCGCCGCGCACCGTGGCCACGTTCTGGTCCACGTCGCTGGGCATCGAAACCCCGACGTTGAGCATCGAGACGCGCCCGTCCTGCAAGACCCAGCGAATGGCCGCGCCGGGGAGCCGGGCCAGCCGCTTTTCGCCGAAGCCGGGCACCATCTTCGACGAATTGTGATTGAGCATGTTGGCGCCCATGATCTTCATCGCCACGATGGCCATCCCGCGCTCGGAGGCTGAGTTCATGCACAGATTGCGAAACTCGACGTTCGTGTTCGATAACACCGTGCTCATGCCACGACGCACGTAGCCGTAGGCCAGCAGCACCTGGTCGAAGCCGTCGGTCTCGATCATCTTGTGCACGGTCTCGAACGCCACGTGCGTCGTCAGCCCGATGTAGCGCAGCAGCTTTTCGTCGCGCAGCTTTTCCAATTCGGCGTGAATCTTCATGGCGCCGTCGAAGCCCACCGCCTCGATGGCCGGGCTGTGGACTTGCACGCAGTCGACGTAGTCCATGTCGAGCTGCTTGAGCGACGTCTCGACCGACTCGCGTACGCGGCGGTAATCGGCCATGTGGCACTTGGTGGCCACGTAGCAGTTCTCGCGCACGCCCTTGAGCGCTCGGCCCACGATCTGCTCGCTTTCGCCGTAGACGCGGGCCGTGTCGAAATAGCGAATGCCCAGGTCGTAGCCGTGGCGGACCATGGCCACGCGCACATCCAGCGGCAACAGCGGCACGCCGTAGCTGGCGCTGAACATCTGCACGTAGGCCGAGCCACCCATGCCCAGCACCGGCAGCTTGAGCCCGGTCTTGCCGAACGTGCGCAGCGGGATGCCGGCGGGGCTGGTATCGACGCGGGGTTTCTCCGCGGGCGCGGCAGCGGCGACGCCCGTGCCCAACAGGCCCGTGCCGGCGGCCATTAGGGCCCCTTTTTTCAAGAAATCACGCCGGTCGGAATCGTGCGAATGACTGGCCATGGCCGCTGCCTCCTTCGTAACAGACGAACGATCGGACGCTGCCGGGCTCGGGCACGCTCGCTCGCGACCAGGCAAAGTCGCTCGGGCCGCCGGCGCCCGGGGGGCTGAAGTGCAGTGCCGATTTTAGATCGGGACGCGGCGAAACTCAAAGGCTTTACCGTCGAAGCGCCCATTCCGCGGAGCGGAAAGTCGCCCGCGTTATGGCATGCCGATTGCACTCTTGTTATATTCGCCCCCAGCAGGATCAAGTCGCCGAGGATCCCCTTCCGTCTGGAGAGCCTGCCATGAAGCCCGTATCACTCGCCGTTGTGGCTGCCTGCGGGGTCCTGTTGCAGGGCGTTCGCGCCGAGGCAGACGAGACGGACCAGCAAAAGCTGCAAGGTAAGTGGACGGTCGAGTCGTTCGAATTCAACGCCATGCCCGTCGAATCGATGCAGGGGGCGATTCGCGAATTCAAGGACGACCAGTACACACTCACGCCCATCTCGGGCGAAACCTACAGCGGCACCATCAAGCTCGACGCCACCAAGACGCCGCACCAGATTGATCTGGTGATGCCCGACCGGACGCTCAAGGGCATCTACGAAATCGATGGTGACGCGCTGAAGATCGCCTATGCCCTGGAAGGGGACGCGCGGCCGACGGAATTTGCCAGCAAACCCGACTCCGGCGCGGCGCTGGTGATTCACAAGCGGGCGAAGTAGCAAGCGAACTCGCATTCCGCCGGGATTTGCCAGTGCCGGGATTTGCCAGTGCCGGGATTTGCCAGTGCCGGGATTTGCCAGTGCCGGGATTTGCCAGTGCCGGGATTTGCCAGTGCCGGGATTTGCCAGTGCCGGGAGTAGCTCCCATGCTGAAAGCGGACAGGCCCCCGAACGCCCTGCGGTGGTTCGCACTGCTGGACAAGCCAGCAGTGACACCGCGGCTCGGCTGACGACACTCTCGTCCGTCGCGCTTCAGCGACTTGCTAGAGCGTCTTGAGGTATTCCATCACGGCCGTTTTTTCGTCTTCGTCCAAGGCGTCGGGGAAGGTATGTCCCTGGGCGCTCTTGCCGAACTTCGACGTGTCGAAATACTTCCGCCGCTCGCGGCCGCTACGGACGTCGGAGGGCAATTCGTCGTAGGCGGTGAACTCGAGGCCGACCTTCTGCTGGTCATAGCCGTTTTCGGTGCGTCGCCAGACCTTGGGCCGCTCGCTGGAGTGGAACAAATGCCACAGCGTCGGCACCGACCCGTTGTGCAGGTACGGACCCGAAGCCCAGATGCCGTCCAACGGCGGCGCGACGTATCCGCCCGGGTCGTCGATCGTCGGATGGTCGCCGAAATGTCCGAACCAGCTCTGGCCATACGCAGCCCGATGCTCGGGCGATAGCGCGTTCAGCCGAACCGGATCGGTTCCCACTTCCTCGATTGACACGATCTTGTTCGGATACTCCTCGTTGGCGCCGTAGGTGCCATGGCAGTCCGAGCAATTGTTGTTGAAGATCGCTTCCCCCTTCTTCGCTAGCGCCGTGTCGACTTCAAACGGATAGACGGGCGCCTCGAGTGACTCCAACCAGGCGTACACCTGGCGAAAGTCGTCTTCCCGCTCGGCGAACTTATCGGGACCGTTTTCCGGCACGAGCATGAACTGCATCAGCGGACGATGGTCCTTGGCCGAGAAACCGTCGCTATAGAGCCGGGTCTTCTTTTTGAAATTCCACCAGGCGGGCGCGTCGTGATCGTGATGGGTAAAGGGGGGCGGAAGGTTGGGCTTAACGTTCAAATGCGGATCGCGATTGGCCATCAGCGCCATGCCGAACATCACGGCGTTCGTCGTGCCGTTGGTCGTCCCCAGCGGAAACACGGCCGACGCCAGGTCCATCCGCGCGAGCGGCTTGTGCAGCTTCATCTTCGCGGCCCGCACGTCTTCGACGAAGGTTTGCAGGGCGAAGTGCGCATTGGGCACGCCGGGAATGACCATGCCGGCGACTTTCCCCTGATGACACGACAGGCAGGTCATCGACCACTTGCCCTGGGCGTCGACGATGTATTGCTGCGGCTTGCCCGAGGTGTCGCCCGGTGCCGACGTGAAACCGTAGCGCGAGAACGCCATTTGCCGGCGTTCTTCCGGAGTGGCCTTTTCGGCTTGGCTGCGGAGCGGCTCTTCCCACACGCGCCAGATATTGTCGAACACCTCCTGGTCCAGGTCGGCCGGCACGTAGGGCTTGGTGGTCAGGATCTCGTAGCCGCGGCCGGTAAAGCCCTTGGGCACCTGCGCGCGAATCGCCTCGGGAACCGCATTATCGTCGGCCAAGGCTGCGGAGGTGAGGACCAGCAAGACCGCCATTCCCAAGACTGTGGTCTTCATTGCGAGCCGCTCCTGTCGTTGAAGAAGGGTGTTTGCGCGTTAGTGTAACACACCCGCGACAAGAATGAAATACAGTCGTAGTGTGCACTTGCGCCAAAACCGCACGCCAGAAGCCGCGAGGACTGCACGTGTATATCAACGCTCCGCGTCGTCAGAGGCTCCAACCTGGACGGTACTCGGTGTGAACGAATTCGTTCAACTCGGGGGCATTGATCACCTTCTGTTCGACGCTGTCCCACTCCAAACGCCGGCCCGGTGCCCGCATGGCCAACACGCCCAACAGGACAATTTCGGTGAGCGGACCGGCATAATCAAAATTCGAAACCGGCCGCGCGCCTCCGCGGCAGGCCTCCAGCCATTCCTCATAATGGCCCGGCGAGCGCTTCATCGTCTTGGGCACCGTGGCCGCTTGTTCGGCGAGCGATGCCGGCAGCAGTTGGGGCATGCCGCCGTGTGATCCGTGGTGCATCTTCCCCTTGCTGCCGACGTACAGCACGCCGTTGCCGTCGAGCCGCTGGCCCTGCGGCATCTCCTGGGGCGTCGGGGGCATCAGCCCCCCTTCGTACCAGGTCATGCGCACTGGCGGTTGCGGGCCCCGGGCAGCGAATTCGAAGGTGATGATCGAGGCAATCGGAAACGTCTCGCGGTTCGGCTGCCCATCGATCACACTTCCGTCGAGCGTCGAGCGGGCCTCGACCGTCACGGGCGCGCCCAGTCCCAGGGCCCACACCGGGTGATCGATGATGTGGCAACCCATGTCCCCCAGGGCCCCGGTGCCAAAATCCCACCAGCCGCGCCAATTGGCCGGCACATAGGCCGGATGATAGGGCCGCTCATGAATCGGACCCAGCCACAGGTCCCAAGCGAGCGTCGGCGGCACGGGGGGCGTGTCCGTGGGGCGGCCGATGCCTTGTTTCCACAGCAGGCCGGCCCGATCGCTCCAGACGTGCACCTCGCGCACTTCGCCGATGATGCCGGCTTGGATCCACTCGTTGGTGAGCCGGGCCCCTTCGGTGGCGTGTCCCTGGTTGCCCATCTGCGTCATCACGCCTGCCGAGCGGGCGGCCTTGGTCAGCTCGCGGCATTCGTGGAGCGTGTGCGTGAGCGGCTTCTGGCAATAGACGTGCTTGCCGGCGCGCACGGCGGCCATCGCCGCCACGGCGTGCGTATGGTCGGGCGTGCCGACCGACACGGCGTCGATGTTTTTGGCCTCCTTGTCGAGCATCCGACGAAAATCCTTGTACCGCTGCGCCTTTGGGAAGGCCTGAAACGAGCCGGCCGCCCGCTGCGTCGTCGACGTCGCACAGAGCTACGATGTTTGCCCCGTTCTTGGCGTGCGTGGCGATGTCGCCGCCCCCCATCCCCCCGGCGCCGATGCCGGCCAGGTTCACCTTGTCGCTGGGAGCCAGGTACCCGCGTCCCAACACATGTCGCGGCACGATCGTGAAGCCAAACGCCGCCGCCGCCCCGGTAGCCGCCAGAAACTGCCGCCGAGAATGCTGTGAACGGGACGCATCGGTCGAGAGCTCGTGAGTCATTGTGGAAGTTCCTTCGCGTGGGGAGTGAAGAGGAACGATCAGGCCGAGGCCCGGCTGGGCATCAGTATACACGCGGAAATGAGCGGTGCGCGTCCTGCTGACGCTCGTCGCTCGCGCGCAGGACCAGAAGCGGCCTGCTCGTCAGAATACCGCCGCCTTAGCGCTTGGGGTCGTAGCCCAGATTCGGCGCCAGCCAGCGCTCGATCTCGGCGAGCGTCATGCCCTTGCGCCGGGCGTAGTCTTCCACCTGGTCGCGGGCCAGGCGGTCGACGGCGAAGTAGCGACTTTCCGGATGGGCGAAGTACCAGCCGCTCACGCTGGCGGCCGGGGTCATGGCGAAGCTCTCGGTCAGCTCGATGCCCGCGGCCGACTCCGCCCCCAGCAGATCGAACAGGATCCGCTTCTCGGTGTGGTCGGGGCAGGCCGGATATCCCGGCGCGGGGCGAATGCCGCGATACCGCTCGGCGATCAGCTCGTCGTTGCCGAGCTTTTCGTCGGCCCCATAGCCCCAGTCGCCCCGGGCCACCTGGTGCAGGCACTCGGCAAACGCCTCGGCCAGCCGATCGGCCAGGGCTTTGACCATGATCGAGTTGTAATCGTCGTGATCGGCCTCGTACGCGGCCACCAGCTTGTCGATGCCGATGCCGGCGGTGACGGCGAACGCTCCGACGTAGTCCTGGCGTCCGCTTTCCACGCGGGGCCACGAAATCGGCCAGCGCCAGAAAGTGCTGCTGGCCCTTGCGCTCCCACTGCTGCCGCAGCGTGTGAAACCGGGTCAACTCCTGCCGCCGCGATTCGTCGGTAAACAGCGCGATGTCGTCCCCCACGGAGCTCGCCGCCCAGAAGCCATACACGCCGCGGGCCCGCAGCAGCTTTTTCGAGACGATCTCGTCGAGCAGCCGCTCGGGCGTCGTCGTAAAGCTTGCGGGCGCTTTCGCCGTAAGTCGCGTCGTCGAAGATCTTGGGATACTTGCCCTTCAGCTCCCAAGTGAGAAAGAACGGCGACCAATCGATGTAGTCGACCAGCCGTTCGAGCGGAAAATCATCGAGCACGCGGACGCCGGTGAACGCCGGCTTGTCGATTCGCACGGTGGCCCAATCGGTGGCAAACTGCCGCGCCTTCGCTTCTTCGTAAGGCGCGAGCGTGATCTGCTGCCGCAGGTTGTACGATTCGACCAATGCTTCCTGCTGCTCGCGATTCTTGGCTTCGAAGGCCTTGCGCAAATCGGGGTTCACGAGCCGATCGATCACGCCGACGCTGCGCGACGCATCCAGCACGTGAACGGTCGCGTGGCGGTAGGCCGGGGCGATCTTCACGGCCGTATGCTTGGCGCTGGTAGTGGCGCCGCCAATCAATAGCGGCATTTCAAACCCCTGTCGCTCCATTTCGCCGGCCACGTGCACCATTTCGTCGAGACTGGGGGTGATCAAGCCCGACAGGCCGATCATGTCGACCGCTTCGCGGCGGGCCGTTTCCAGGATCTTTTCGCAGGGGACCATCACGCCCAGGTCGATCACCCGGTAATTGTTGCAGCCCAGCACGACGCCCACGATGTTCTTGCCGATGTCGTGCACGTCCCCCTTGACGGTGGCCATCAGGATCGTGCCCCGCTCCCGCTGCGAGGTCGTGCCGGCGGCTTTCTTTTCCTCCTCCATGAAGGGAAGCAAATAGGCCACGGCCTTTTTCATCACCCGGGCGCTTTTCACGACTTGCGGCAGAAACATCTTGCCGGCGCCGAACAGATCGCCCACGATCTGCATGCCGTCCATCAGCGGGCCTTCGATGATTTGCAGGCACCGGTCGTACTTCTGCCGGGCTTCTTCGACGTCGGCTTCGACGTACTCGACGACGCCTTTGACCAGGGCATGGGCCAGCCGCTTTTCGAGCGGTTCGCTGCGCCAGGCGAGCGCCGCCGCTTCGTTGCCGGGTCCCTGCTGCTTGACGGTCTCGGCAAACGACACCAGCCGCTCCGTGGCGTCCTCGCGGCGGTTGAGCAGCACGTCTTCGACCAGCTCGAGCAAGTCCTTGGGAATCTCTTCGTAGACGGCCAATTGCCCGGCGTTGACGATGCCCATGTCCAGGCCGGCTTTGATGGCGTGATAGAGGAACGCCGCGTGAATCGCTTCGCGCACCACGTCATTGCCGCGGAACGAGAACGAAACGTTGCTCACGCCGCCGGATACTTTGACGCCCGGCAAGCGTTGTTTGATCAGCCGCGTGGCCTCGAAAAAGTTGACCGCGTAGTTGTTGTGCTCCTCGATGCCGGTGGCCACGGTGAGAATGTTCGGGTCGAAGATGATGTCTTCGGCCGGCAGGCCCACCTTTTCGGTCAGCAGGCGGTAGGCCCGCTGGCAGATCTCGACTTTGCGGTCCGTCTCGGTGGCCTGACCCTGTTCGTCGAACGCCATCACGACCACCGCGGCGCCGTAGCGGCGCACCAGCCGGGCATAGTGCAGAAACTGGTCCTCGCCTTCCTTGAGGCTGATCGAGTTGACGATCCCCTTGCCCTGCACGCATTTCAGCCCCGCTTCGATCACCGACCACTTCGAGCTGTCGACCATGATCGGCACGCGCGAAATCTCCGGCTCGGCCGACACCAGGTTCAAGAACTTCGTCATGGCCGCTTCGCCGTCGAGCATGCCTTCGTCCATGTTGACGTCGATCACGTTGGCGCCGGCTTCGACCTGCTGGCGGGCCACGGCGATCGCTTCTTCGTACTTTTCGTTGAGGATCAGCCGGGCGAATTTTTTGGAACCGGTGACGTTGGTCCGCTCACCGATCATCAGGAAGTTGCTGTCCGGGCGGATCACCAGCGGCTCCAGCCCGCTCAGCCGGGTCAGCGGCTCGATCTTCGGCCGGCGGCGCGGCGGCTTGCCGGCCACGGCCGCGGCGATGGCCTTGATATGCGCCGGCGTCGTGCCGCAGCAACCGCCGACGATGTTCAGCCAGCCGTTGGCGGCAAACTCGCCCAGCGTGCGGGCCATCATCTCGGGCGTCTCGTCGAAGCCGCCAAAGGCGTTCGGCAAGCCGGCGTTCGGATAGCAGCTCACGTAGATCGGCGCGATCCGCGACAACTCCTCGACGTAGGGCCGCAGCATCTCGGGCCCCAGGGCGCAGTTCATCCCCACGCTGAGCAGGTTGGCGTGCGAGATCGACGTCCAGCAGGCCTCGACCGTCTGGGCCGAAAGCGTGCGACCGCCGTCAAAGATCGTGAACGAGGCCATCACCGGTAGCCGCACGCCGTGCTCTTCGAAGTACTTGTCCACGGCAAACAAGCAGGCCTTCAGCACCAGGGTGTCGAAAGCCGTCTCGCACAGCAGCAGGTCGACGCCCCCCTCGACCAGCGCGTCGACCTGCTGGTAATAGGTCTCGACCATCTGGTCGAACGTAGCGCTGCGGTAGCCGGGATCGTTGACGTTGCCGGCAATCGAAAGCTGCTTGTTGGTGGGTCCGATCGAGCCGGCCACGAACCGCGGCTTGTCGGGCGTTTGCAGGCTCATCTCGTCCACGACCCGCCGCGCCAGCCCGGCGGCCGCCAGGTTCAGCTCGCGCACGCAATCGGACAGCCCGAAGTCGGCCATCGCGACGCTCGTGGCCCCGAACGTGTTCGTTTCGACGATGTCGGCGCCCGACTCCAGGTAGCGGCGATGGATGTCGGCGATGGCCTCCGGCTGGGTGATCGCCAGGATGTCGATGAAGTTCTTCAGATCGTGCGAATGCCGGGCAAACCGCTGGCCCCGAAAGTCGGCCTCATCGAACTTCAGGGCATGGACCATCGTGCCCATGGCACCGTCGAGCACTAGAATGCGCCGCTCGAGCAGCGTTTGCAGCGTTTCACGTGACTGGGCTTGCTGAAGCACGGCCATGGCGGTCGGTCACTCTCGGAGGATCATAAGGAAGTAAACGCCAGCCTCCGTGCGTCGAAACTCGTTGTCTCGCAGGACTTTACCCGCGAAACGCGCATCCCGTCAATTGCTTGCCCACTGCGCGTTCAGGACAACTATCGCACAGAGACGCACGGGTCGCAACATTCGGTCGCGGCGCTACAAGTCTATCGCGATCGGTCAAGCAACCGCTTACCGGCTTTGGGTTTGCCGTCCATCACGACGGCCGCCGGCACCCGCCGGTTCGCGCCGCCCCGTCGTCGGTCGGGCTCGACGTATCTGTCACCCGCGCCGCCGACACCAACGCCAGTCAACTCAGGGGCTCCATTTTCTCCAGTCACCGCAGGCCGGAGAAGACTCAAGATCGTTACGATCGCAACCGATATGAAGGGACAGCCGAGAAATCCAAGCGTGCCGGTTTCGCGGCGGTGCCGACTCTCGATCCAGCGACGGGCCCGATCATGACCTTCTCTGACACGACGCGACCGCAGCACACGACACCGTCGGGCGCTCAGAATCCGGCGGTGGTCAACGTCCGCCGGCCGCAGCCGGCGCCTGCCGAGCCGGCCGCGTTTTCGGCCCGGCCGCAGGTCGATGGAAACGGCTTGGACGATGCGCCGCTGCCGCCGACCGCGTTGCGATTGCCGGACCTGTCGAGGCCGCTCAAGGCGATCTCCCCGCTGCAGTTCTCCTGGCCTACCGTCGGCGAAGCACTTCAATGGACCGGACTTGGTCTGGGTGGCCTGTTGGCGTTGTGGTTGATCTTCGGCGGTCGCGCCGGACCGATGCGGAAATACGACAACGCGCCGGCTCCGAACACGCCGGCACACGCGCACACGGAAACGAAAGCTCCCAACTGGACACCCCCGGCGCCCGACGCTCCCGAAGCGCCGCGCTGGGAAGCCCCCAAATGGCAAGTGCCCGTCGAGACGTCAACCAGTCCGATTGCCCCCGAGACAGAAACACCCGATGGCGGCCAGTCGCCCGCGACGCAGTTCTCCCCACCAGGCGAAGAGGCGCGCAGCATGCCGCCGTCCGGCGGCCCCGCCGTGCGCACTGCGCAGCGCCCGATGGGCAACTTACAACCAGGGCCCGGCGATTCGCCGCCGGGCGAGGCCCATTCCCTCGGCATCACCGTGCCAGTGCCACAATGACGACGTTTGATCGCGCCTTCATCAAGGCTTTCACCGACACGCCGCACACCGGCGGAACCGACCGCTCGGCCGCCGGCCCGCGCGCTGCGCACCAGCGGCCGTCGCCCGAGCCGGTGGCAGACGTCGTGTCTATCGCGGACGTCGAGAAACCGCATGTCGCGAGTCACAAAAGCGCTATGCCGCCGCGCCCGCTGTCGAGCTTCGCCGCGCAGCCCAAGGTGCATGACGCCTGCCAAGCGCTGTTGGAAGTCGATCGACTGGAATGGCCGGCCGTGTGCCGCGAACTACTTTCCCGAGCAGGCCGCGACTGGGATCGTTTCACCGAACAACTGATCGCCCAAATGGGGCAGGGACACAAGTGCGTGGCCCTGGCGGGCGTCGAGCGGGCGTGCGGACGCACGAGCGTGGCGCTGGCGGCCGCGCGGCACCTGGCCGGCCGGGGACTGCGGCCTGTCGTGGTCGACGCCGATGTCGAGAATCCAACGCTCGTGCGCGGCTGCGGCATCTCGGTCCAAACCGGCTGGGACGACCTGGTGACCGGCGAGCTCGGCCTGGGCGAAGCGCTGATCGTGGCCGTCGAGGACGGTGTCACGCTGTTGCCCTGGCGCGGCGCCAACCACACGATGGTCCAACTGGCCGGCATGCTGCGAACCGGCAACATCTTCGGCACGCTTCGCGAGCACTACGACCTGACGCTCGTGGACACGATGCCGCTGGTGGGCAAAACCGCGATCGCCGATTTCGCCGCCTTCGCGTCAGCGATTCACCTGGACGCCGTGTACCTGGTGCACCATCAAGGCCTGACTTCGCGCGAGCAACTAGCGGCTGCTTGTTCGAAGTTGCGCCGCTCCGGCGTCCCCCTGGCGGCGATCGTTGAGAACTTTGCCCCACCGGGCGGGACGGACGCCGTCTCTTACGCCAAAGATTCCATCGCCGCGGGCGCCCGGCCCCTGGCGGCGCTGGGCTAATACTGCAAGGGACTTCACCGATGTACGAGGCCTACTGGCAGTTGCAGTCGCGACCGTTCGAAAACTGCACCGACGCCCGCTTTTACTATCCCAGCGAAGTGCACCAGGGTGCCTTGCTCAAGCTGCGCTACGCCGTCGAAAACCAGCGCGGCGCGGCGCTGTTGGCCGGCGCCGCGGGGGTCGGCAAGACGCTGCTGGTCGGTGCGCTCCGGCGACAGCTCGGCGAAACCCATACACCGTTCGTCCACGTCGTGTTTCCGCAGATGTCGGTGAGCGAGCTGCTCAACTACCTGGCCGCCGAGGTCGGTGCGCTGGCCAGCCCGACGGCGGTCGTCTCGATCGACGAGAGTGTCCGACGCTTGCAGCGGTTCTTCAGCGAGAACACCGAACGGGGCCGGCACGCGGTGGTCGTGGTGGACGAAGCCCAACTGCTCGTCGAGACCGATGCGCTGGAAACCCTGCGGCTGCTGTTGAACTTCGAGGCCGAATCCCAGCCGGCCCTGACGTTGCTGCTGTCCGGCCAGCCCCAGTTGCTGCCGGCGCTCGACCGGCTGCCCGGATTGGAAGCCCGGCTGGGCGTCAAGTGCCTGCTGCGGCCGTTGAACCTGGAAGAAACCGTCAGCTACGTGAACCATCGCATGACGGCGGCCGGAGCCACGCGCGAGATATTCAGCGGCGAGGCCCTGGTCACGCTGCACCAACTCACCGGCGGCAATCCGCGCCGCATCAACCGTTTGTGCGACCTGGCCCTGTTGATCGGCTATGCCGAGGAGCAGGTGCGCATCAACGCTCCGCAGATCGAAGCCGTGTGCCAGGAGCTGGTCACGGTCGCGCCGGAATAGGCGCCGCCTGAGGCGCGCCGAGGATGCTAAAATCAGCGGCGTGAACACCCCCTCTCGATTGCGCGATCTGTCGCTCGCCGCGCTGGTGGCGCTGGCCAGCGCACTGCTGCTGGTGGCGACTTCGCCCGCCATCCCGATCGTCTGGGACGAAGGGGACACGATCGTCCGGGCCGAACAACTCACCACCACTCCCGGTGGCGAGCAGGCCAATGACTGGCGGTCGTATCTCGCCCGCTGGCGGCAGCCGGGCCATTGGCCGTACACGATCTGCCGCGAAGGCCATCCGCCACTGGTCGGGCTGCTGGTCGCCGCCGGGCAGGCCATCGCCCCCGCGGGGCTCGACCCGCTCACGCGGTACCGCTTTGGGCCGATGCTGCTGGTGGCCGTCGCCGCGGGCGCCCTGTTCTATCGTCTGAAGCGGGACTATGGCCTGTGGCTCGTGAGCCTGGTGGCGGTGGCGGTGTTGTTGACCATGCCGCGCATGTTCGCGCTGGCGCATTTCGCCACGCTGGACGGGCCGTTGGCGGCCTGTTGGGTGCTGGCCTGGGCCACGTTCGCCACGGCCCGCCGCGATTGGCGGCTGACGCCGTTGTTTGCCCTGGCCCTGGCGTTGACGCTGTCGGCCAAGTTTACCGGCTGGTTGGCCCCCCTCCCCTTTGCGGCCTGGACGCTCCTGTATCGCGATCGCGCGGGACTGCGGACGTTGGCTTTGGCCGTGCCGCTGGCGGTCGTGCTGTTCGTGGCGCTCAATCCGCCGCTGTGGCACGATCCGCTCACCGGGTTGCGAACGTTCTTCGATCTGAACCTTCATCGCCAGGCGAACCCGGGCCTGAACATCACCACGCAATTCTTCGGCCGCATGTACAACCTCGACTATCCACTTCCCTGGTACAACGCGCTGGTCTGGACGGCGATCACCATTTCGCCGATGGCGCTGTTGCTGGGCGTGCTGGGAATCGTGGCCAGCGTGCGCCGCTGGCGGGGCGATCCGACGTCGATGCTGTTGGTGTTTCTGTGGGCCACGCTCGTCCTGGTGCGCGCCTTGCCCTGGGCTCCGCCTCACGATGGCGTGCGACTGTTCCTGCCCAGCTTTGCGTTCTTCGCGGCGCTGGCGGGGGTGGGGGCCGGCCGGGCCTTGTATCGCAATTCGCTGTTGGAGGACGACAAGATCGTCGCCCAGGGGTGGGCCAAGGTGCTCATTGCCATCGCACTGGTGATGAGTACCTTCGATGCCGTCCGGTATTTTCCGCACGGTCTGTCGTTCTACAATCGGCTCATCGGCGGACTCGGCGGGGCGACGGCGCTGGGGATGGAGCCCACCTATTATTGGGACGCGCTGGACGACGAGGCCCTGGGCTGGCTCGATGAGCACACGGCCACCGGCGAAAAAATCGCGTTCGCCTCCGCGCCGCCGCGCAATCTCGAACTGCTCAAGCGTTGGGGACGACTCAGGCGCTTGCCGAACGAGCCGGGCCGTTTCCGCTGGTACGTCATCCAATGCCGCCCCAGCGCCTGGCAACCACCCGACCGCTGGCTCATCGAGCACGAACGACCCACGTACCAACGGACGCTTTTCGGCGTCCCGCTGCTCGACGTGTACACCTACGGGCAGTACGAACGAGCCACGCAAGCGACTTCCGGCAAGTGACCCGCTCGTCAGTCGGGCTGTGACGCGGCCGCGAGCTTGCCCATCGTGGCGTACAGATTCAAGTCAGCCCGATCGCCCAGGATGGCAAATAGCGCGCGGATCTCGTCGAACGCCTCGGACAGCAAAAACCGCCCGTCCCGGCCGCGGCTTTTCGCGCCCAGAATGTAAAAGTCGGGCTCGCCCGTGCAAACTCCGCCGGGCCCGATCTTTTTCACGGCGCCCGTAGTGCCGCACACTTCGACCTGCAGCTCCTCGAAAATGCTTCGATCGCCGCGGTAGCCGACATTGGCGATCACGCGGTCGAACTCCATTTCCGCGGCGTGCCGGCCGGCCAGTCGCACGACAAACCGCTGGAGGTCGGCGTGCCAGGCGATTGATTCCACGACGGTGGCCGGTAAATGGGTCACGTGGTTGGCGTCGTTGGCCGCCAGTTCGTTGGCCCGCTGGGCCAGGCGGCTCCGCGGCGGCAACGGTTCGTGTGGATCCATGAGGATGGGTCCTTGTTCGCCGGCCTGCGGCTCGCCGCGCGTGACCCACGTGATCCAAGTGTCGGGCGCTCCGGCGGCCAACTCGGCCAGGGCCACTAGGGTCGTGGCCGCCGAATCGCCGTTGCCGACCAGCAGCGTCGACCGACTCGCATAGTCACCGTGTCGCGCCCCCAGGACGTCCGGCAAGCCGTACTCGATGTGCGGCTCGGCCGCTGATTCGCCGATCGCCGGCAGGCCGCCCGCCCCGAGCCAGTTGTGCGTGCCGTACGTGCCCGTGGCGTCGATCACCGCGTCGGCAGTGGCGACGCGCTGGTGGACGTGTCCGGCATCGTCGGCGCTTTCCACGAGCAGCCGAAAATCGGCGTCCGCTCGCTCGTCGACGCCAGGCAGATCCTGTTTGAGGAGGCCGGCGCGACCGACGCCCACGACCGCAGCCCGCTCGTGCAGCCCATCGATCAACAAGTCAGACCGAGACAGGGGGATCAGGTAACGTTCGGCGTATTCAAGGCCGGTCAGCCGCGAGTCATCAGCGGGCGGCTGCCAGGCGGGGTCTTGAGCCCTCAGGGCCGCCAGGCCCAGCGGCGAGCGGTTCTGAGCAAACGGCGTGAACATGCGCACGTGACCCCAACGCAACATGTGCTCGGCCACGCGGCCGCGCTCGTAAAGGTCGACCGTGTATCCGAGACAGCGGGCATAGAGGGCCGCTTCCAAGCCCACCGGGCCTGCCCCCAAGATCGCAATCCTTGCCGGCGTTTCGATGGCCATCGGAATACTCCGCTAAGAGAGCGAAGCCTTGCGAGCCGGGCGCGGCGCACTCGAAGCCACACGGACCGGCTGCGGCTGGCCAGCGTGCCGATCGAGCCGAAATGGCGAGAGATCGATCTCCACCTGCCGGCCTTCGATCAGTTGGCTCATCACCGCGGCCGTGCCGGTCGATAGTTGTAGACCCCCGCGGAAGTGTCCGGCGGCCACGAACGCATTTTCCAGGTGCGGCACGCGACCCAAGTACGGCATTCCGTCTTCGCTCGCTGGCCGCAGACCGGCCCAACATCGCTCGACCTGCGCCATTGCCAGCTCCGGCACCAGGCCGAGCGCGAACTCGAGCAGGCCGCTGGTGCCGCCGGCGGTCGTACGGCGATCGAATCCCACGTCGTCTTCGGTCGAACCCACCAGCAACCGGCCATCCGGACGCGGAACGAGGTAGCGGGAACCCTCGTTGATAATCCGCGAAACGGCCGGCTTCGCGAGCGCCAAGAGGACGATTTGTCCGCGAATCGGCCGGATGGCCAGCCGCAACCCCAGCTTGCCGCCCACCGCCGCGCTCCAGGCTCCGGTCGTCACGCAATACTGGCTGGCCGAGAAGCTGCCGAGCGACGTGCAAACCGCCCGCAGTCGGTCGCCGCGAACCTCAAAATCTTCGGCCGCCGCACCCGCGGTGATCTCGACACCTCGCTGGGCACAGCCGGCGAGCAAGGCCTTCAGGTGCCGCGGATTGCGTATCTGGCATTCAGCGGGCACGAGATAGGCCGACTCGACGGCCGGTTTGGGCCGCAGCGCCGGTTCGATGGCCGCAAGCGCATCGTGGGTGAGCCGCTCGGCGGCAATTCCGCGCGTGGGCCCAGGCCACGAGTTGCTCGACCAGGGCGGCACCGTCCGGGCGGCGGGACAAGTAGATCGCTCCGGAGCGTCGGAAGCCGTTGTCGATGCCGGTCGCGTCCCGTAGCTGGGCCGCCCACTCGACGTGCAGACGATTGCTCAACGCGGCCAGTTGTTCGAGCGGCTCGACGTCGCCCGAACCGGCCGGCGGCAGAATGCCGGCTCCGGCCCACGAGGCTTCGCGTCCCGGCTGCCCGGCGTCGATCACGCGGACGCTCCGCCCGCGGCCGGCCATCTCATAAGCGATCGACAGCCCGACGACTCCGCCGCCGATAACCAGTAAGTCGGACATGCCAGCGCACCCATTCGAAGCGAACTACCAAACGATCAGCAGTGAGCCGATTATTGTATCGCTCGCGGCCGGCGCCGACGAGCCGGCGAGCCGGTCGCTGGTGGCCTCCGACGATCGCCGAGCGTCAGGACGCTTCTTCGACGTGGTGGATGAGCCGCCGCAACAGCAACTCGTCGACGAACCCTCGAAAGCGGTCGCGGCCGTCGATCTCGACGACCGGCACGCACTCGTTGTACCGCTCGCGCAACTGCGGGTCGGCATCGATGTCGACGACCTCGAACGAGAGCAGGTTGCGCGACAGAACTTCGGCAGCCATGTCACACAAATGGCAGTTCTCTCGCGAATAAAGGACGATCTTCGGTATTTCCATGGCTTCCTCTCAATTCCGCCAAAGTCCCCCGCCGTCCGGCTTTTCGCCGCAAAACCCGCCCGCCAGCCGAGTTGGGGGCGGCAACTGCTCTCTTCCCGCTTCCGATGGCCCTGGTTATCCTCACAATTGGGTTGCTGAGGTGCGTGCCCCCGCTTGGTGGCGGCGCGAATCGCCCCGCTGACGAACAACCGGCGGGGAAGACGCTGCGAAAAGGGCTCGGAACCGCACAACTCGTTGCTCATCGATTATTGTACGCGGCACGTTTCTGTCTGTGGACAATCAAAACCAATCGCACCACGGCGGGGGCCATTCGTTCGGCATTTGTCATGGGCAAGCTTGCGGTCGACAGGTTTCTGGCTCTGGTCCAGCGCAGCGGTCTGGTGGAAGACGACCGGCTGGCGGCCGCCATCAGGCAGTGGAAGAGTGAAGCCACGGCCAGCGAATTGGACGATGCGGCCAACTGCGGCCAGTTCCTCGTTCGCGTCAAGCTGCTGACGGCCTGGCAATGTCACAAGCTGCTCGAAGGTCGACACCGCGGCTTCATGCTCGGCAATTACAAGCTGCTCGATCATCTGGGCAGCGGCGGCATGAGCAACGTCTATCTGGCCGAACACGTGCTCATGCAGCGACTGGTGGCCATTAAAGTGCTGCCGGAAAATCGCGTGGCCGATGCGTCCTATCTGGCCCGCTTCCATTTCGAGGGGCAAGCCGTCGCCGCGCTCGACCATCCGAACATCGTCCGGGCCTACGATCTGGGAAACCAAGGGCGAATCCATTATCTGGTGATGGAGTACGTCGAGGGTCACGACCTGGAGAACCTGGTGGACCGCGTCGGTCCCTTGAGTTTCCACACGGCCGCCGACTACATCGCCCAGGCCGCGGCCGGTCTGGAACATGCCCACGCCGGTGGACTGGTGCATCGCGACATCAAGCCGGCGAATCTGCTGGTGAATCGCCAGGGAGTCGTGAAAGTGCTCGACATGGGGCTGGCCAAATTCAAGGCCGAAGTGCGGCCCGTGCCTGAGTTTGCGCCGCGACGAGCAGATCCTGGGAACGGCCGAGTATTTTGCCCCGGAACAGTCGGTCAACAGCCAGACCGTCGACGGCCGCGCAGACATCTACGGACTGGGCTGCACGCTCTACTTTCTGCTCACCGGACATCCTCCGTTCCGTGGGCGGACAGCGCTGGAACTGATGAACGCTCATCACCAGCAAGTACCGGCCAGCGTGCTGGTCGACCGGCCCGACGCGCCGCCGGCGCTGCTGGCGATTTGTCAAAAAATGATGGAGAAATCGCCGCTGAAGCGCTACCAATCCTGCAGCGAAGTCGCCCTGGCGCTCGATCGCTGGCTGGAGAGCGAACGCGCCGCCGGGCGCGGTCGCGAGGAGCGCACGTCCTCGCTCGACTCGGCCGCCACGCGCGACACGCAACCAAATCTCCGCGAGACCGCCAAGCTCGACCGCGCGGCCGCTCGCCCCGCGACATCCTCGGACGTGATCTCGCCGCGTCATGACGTCGGGCATGACGTGTCGCGGCCGCTCGACTCCGACGTGTTGCTCTTTCCACCGCCCCCTTCAGGACCGCCGACTCCGCCACCGCCTGCGCCGCCCATCGTATCCCCCCCGCGCGCCGCGCAAAGCGGACCGATTCCGACCGTCGTGCCGATCGCGGCCGCGTCGCGCGAGCCGGCGCACGCGTCGCTCGGGGGCGCCGGCGTTGCAAGCGTCCGACGATCGCCGAGCGACTCGTTTCAGCGCGCGAGTTCGACCTCTGGCGCGACGGGTTGGCTGGTGACTTGCATCCTTAGCGCGCTGGTGGTCGGCGCGATTCTTTTGGCGCTGTTTGCCTTCTCCGGTTGAGGCTCTCCGCGAGCCCCTCACTGGCCTCCCGGCGGGCCTTTTCCGACCCGGCACCGACCCGGCGATGGGTCCGCCGTCAAGACCCCCATCTGGCAGAAAAATCGGCACC
Organism: uncultured Planctomycetota bacterium; assembly: GCA_963711515.1. GTDB lineage: Bacteria > Planctomycetota > Planctomycetia > Pirellulales > PALSA-1355 > CAVQEL01. Next base: position 187,601 of record CAVQEL010000029.1, read on the forward strand.
ACCAGAAACCCATAAGTCGTTATAAATACATGACTTAATAATCTTCATTGAATTCGCCATGGAACCGCACGTAGGATAGGAATAGCCGGCAGACGGACCGGCTTTCCAGTGGGAGCTTCCGGCGGTCTTTCGGAAGCACGTGCAGCAGGGCAAGCCGGCACATGGCTTGCCTTCAAAGGAGTGATCATGCCTGCGCGAACGATGCTCACCAGACGTAGACGACGGTGCGATGCAACGACGCGAACACAACGTGGGAGGACGCTTTCTCAAGCCTCAGTTTTATAACTCCGTGGCGCGGGCCAAAACGCGCCGACGTGGTCCTCCGGCCCACAAGCGAGCGCGCAGTCTCAAACGCAACCTAAAGCTCCCGTTCGTACCCCCCGAAGATTGGCATGAGCCCACGGACGAGGGCGATGGCTATCGCATTATCGTGCAGCCGCCGGGCACCGGGTTTCGCCATATCCTCACTCCCGACGACGTCCGACGCCGGCTGGCCGACTTCCCTGACTGGATGCTCGAGGGCTTGGAAGTCGTCCAGTTGAGCCGGATGACACGTAAGAAGCAGAGTTTTCCCTGCTACGGCATGCAGTGGGGAGCCAGCTTGTACCTGTATCCGATCGAAGAGAGCCTGGTGGAGTACTACAACTGCCCGCCCACGCCGGCCCAGATCAACGAAGCCCGCATGTACGGCGGCCAGTGGTCGGAAACTTCCCCCGGCGTGTGGGCCCTGCGCTGGACCGAGCCCACCCTGCGCGACTTCTACCTCAACAACATCCTGATTCACGAGCTGGGACACCTGGTCGATAGCCGCAACACCGGCTACGTGGCCCGCGAGCGATACGCCGAATGGTTCGCCCTGGAATACGGCTACAAGCAAAGCCGCCCGGGCGCGAACCGAGAAAGATCACCCGGCGACACCACCACACCGGCTCGCGCCGCTTGAAGCCCGCCTAACGCGAATCTTGCGTACCGGCAAGCGATTGCCGACTACGCCCGAGCGGCACTTGGTCTATAATAGGACCCGCCCAAGCCCCGGTTGGGTGAAAGTTACGCATCGAAGAGGCGTGCCATGATTTCGCGATTGCATCGCGCCGTTGTCACCGTCTGCATCGTGGCGGTCTGGGGCTTCGTGTCGCCCGGCGGGGCGTCCGCGGCTCCGCCCACGGCAGCCCAACGAGCTTCTGTCCGCGCGGCCGAAGCGGCATTGCGCAAAGCGGGCAACTTCTTCCGCGCCAAGCGGTACCGTGAATCGGGCGAGGCCGCCGAAGAAGCCCTCGAGAAACTCGCGGAATTACCGCTCGACGACTCCCCGGAATTGGCGTCCCTGGTCGCGCCGCTCGAAAAGCAATTGGATAAGGCCCGCGAGCTGTTGGGGGCCCAGGGAGTCACGCTCTCGCGCGCCAAACAGTCCGGCGGCAAATCAGACGGTGAAGAGGGGATCAGCTTCAGCCGCCAGGTGGCGCCGCTACTGGTAGGCAAGTGCGGTGGCTGTCACGTCCAACGAGCACGCGGCGAGTTCAGCATGGCGACCTTTGCCACGTTGTCCAAGGGTCCGCCCTCGGGCGTGGTGATCATGGCCGGAAACGCCAAGGGAAGCCGGATCATCGAAGTCATCGAAAGTGGCGACATGCCGCGCGGGGGCGGTCAGCTCAGCGAACAAGAACTGACGCTTTTGAAGGAGTGGATCACCGCCGGGGCGAAGTTCGACGGCGACGACATGGCGACCCCCTTGGCCACGCTGGCCGCCAGCGCTTCGCCCGACGCCCCCAGTCCGACGCCCCGGGTCATGCCCGCCGGCAAAGACGACGCCGTGCAGTTCGCCCGCGACGTGGGCCCCGTGCTGCTGGCCCGCTGCGTCGAGTGTCACGGCGAGCGCAATCCGCCGGCCAACTTCAGCGTCAATACCTTCCAACGGTTGCTGCGCGGCGGCACGAACGGACCGGGCATCGTGCCGGGCAAGTCGGAAGAGAGCCTGCTGGTCAAAAAGCTGCGGGGAACCGCCGACGGCGCACGGATGCCTCAAGGCCGCGATCCGCTGCCCGACGAAACCATCGCCCTGATAGCGAAGTGGATCGACCTGGCGCCAAGTTCGACGGCGCCGACCCGAATATGACCCTCGAAGACACGGTCAACCAAAATGCCGCCGGCCGTATGACGCACGACGAGCTGGCCCAACGCCGGATCGAACGGGCGGAAATGATCTGGCGGCTGATTCTGCCCGACGTGGCTCCCTCGCGCAAGGAGAGCAAGAACGTGCTGGTCATGGGGGGCGTCGGCGGGGAAATCCTCTCGCAAGTCGCCCACACGGCCGAGCAGCAAGTCGAGTCGCTGCAACGCCTGCTGAAGCTTCCCGACAACCAGGCCCTGATCAAGGGCCGATTGATGCTTTTCGTATTCGACAAGCGCTACGATTACGGCGAAGTCGGCACGATGCTCGAACATCGTGAGCTGCCCAGTCAATGGCGCGGCCACTGGTCCTACAATCCGCTGGACGCTTACGGCTGCCTGCTGCTCTCGGAAACCGGCAACGCCTCGGCAGGTCTCGTGGCCCAGCAGCTCGCCGGCGCCTACGTAGCCAGCCTGGGGGACGTGCCCCGCTGGTTTGCCGAAGGAAGCGCCCGGGCCATCGCGGCCCGCGTCGACGGACGAGATCCCCGCGTTCGCCAGTGGGACGAACGGGCCGAAGAGCTGTTAAACTCCACGGCCAAGCCGGAGGGCTTTCTCACCGCCGCGCTACCGGCTGAAGACAGCGACGTCTTGAGCTACAGCTTCGTCTCGAAGTTCCTGATGGCCCCCGCCACGCGCTACGTGGCCTTGATCCATGCCTTGCAGGACGGCATGGACTTCGATGACGCCTTTGCGAAGTTCTACCACGGCACCCCGGCCGAAGTCGTGCCGAACTGGGTAGCGCGGGCGGCCAAGCGCCGGCCGTATTGAACCGGAGGCTGCGACCGCTACCTGGCCGTACGCGAAAGACTTTCGATCGTCACCAGCGCATTGAGGCTGCCGGAACGAAAGCCTTCCAGGTCGAGCGTCACGTATTTGAAGCCCAGCGACTTGAGCCGTGCCACGAGCCCTTCACGCCGCGATGGCTCGCAAAGCGTGGGAATCGCCTCGGTCGGCACTTCCAGCCGCGCCACGTCCCCCTTGTGATACCGCACCCGGACGGTGCGCAAGCCCAGCTCCCGCAGAAAACGCTCCGCCGCGTCAATCATGGCCAACCGCTCGGGCGTGACTTCCTCTCCGTACGCCACGCGGCTGCTCAAACAGGGCGTCGCCGGCTTGTCCCAGATGGGCAGCTCCCACTCCAGCGCCAGCGCCCGCACGTCGTCCTTACTGAAGCCGCAGTCGGCCAGCGGACTGGCCACGCGATGTTCGCCGGCGGCTTGCATGCCGGGGCGGTAGTCGCCCAAGTCGTCGACGTTCGCTCCGTTGAGGATCACGTCGACCCCCAGACGTTCGGCCATCCCTTCGATTTGCGTGTACAGCTCGGTCTTGCAGTGATAGCAGCGGTCCGGCGCATTGCGCAGGTAGTCGGGGCTGGCGAATTCGTCGGTACTGATCACCTCGTGCCGGATGCCGATCCATTGGGCCAGGCGTCGCGCTTCGTCCAGTTCCCCCTCGGCCAGGCTGGCACTCGTGCCGGTGACGGCCACGGCACGATCTCCCAAGGCCAATTGTGCAGCCTTGGCCACGACCGTGCTGTCGATACCCGCCGAGAAGGCCACGGCGCAACGGCCGTAGCTGCCGATCTGTGCGAGCAGTCTGTCGCGTTTGTCAGCCAGTTCACTCACGACTTCGCTCACGGCGAGTTTGCACGGGCATCGCTATCCGACACACGATTATACACGCTGCTCGTCACCCTGGCAGAATCGCGAACCGCGGTATAGCGATCAGACGCCGCGGCTCGATACTTGCAAGGTCAAAATTTCTGTGGGATATTTGCCGGATTACGTCCATCGGCGGCTCTTGGACCGAGGCTCGGCATGCAAATCTGGCCGGCAATCGACATTCGCGGCGGCAAGTGCGTGCGTCTCCAGCAGGGTGACTACGCGCGCGAAACCGTCTTTGGTCAGGACCCGGCCGAGATGGCCCGGCATTGGGTGGCCGAGGGGGCCGATTGCCTGCACCTGGTCGATCTGGATGGCGCCTGCGCCGGCCACGTCGCCAATTGGGAGAGCCTCGAGGCCATTCTACAGGCCGTCGACGTCCCCTGCGAAATGGGCGGCGGCGTGCGCGACGAGTCAACCATTGCCCGGCTGCTCGCGCTGGGTCTCGAGCGGGTCGTGATCGGCACGCTGGCGATCAAACAACCGGATTGGTTTCGCCGCATGTGCCAAAAATTTCCCGGCCGACTGGTGCTGGGCATTGACGCCCGCGACGGGATGGTGGCCACCGAAGGTTGGCGCCAGACGAGTCTCACGAGCGCCGTCGAACTGGCAAAGAAGTTTGCCGGCGAGCCGATCGTTACGATCATTTACACCGACATCGAAACCGACGGCATGCTCGGCGGGCCGAACACTCGGGCACTTGCCGAAATGGTCGCGGCGGTCGACGTGCCGGTGGTAGCCTCCGGCGGGATCGCCACGGTGGACGATGTCCGCCGGCTGGCCGAATTGCCGCTGGCCGGCTGCATTATCGGGCGCGCAATTTACGAGGGAACCTTGAAACTAGCCGACGCGCTGGCTCACGCGCGTTGAACGCAATCTTCAAGTCAGAAGGGAATTCAACATGGCGCAATATAAGGTCGAGGATATCCGCAACATTGTTTTTGGCGGCCACGGATCGGCCGGAAAGACCACGCTGGCCGATTCGATCCTGAACCTCGCCGGCGCCGTCAAGCGGCCCGCCAGCGTCGACGACGGCACCAGCATCTGCGACTTCGACGAAGAAGAGAAACACCATCACCATTCGATCGAGTCGACGCTGGCGCACTTCGACCACGCCGGCAAACACTTCAACCTGATCGACACGCCCGGCTATCCCGACCTGATTGGCCAGGTGCTCGGCGCGCTGGCGGCCGTAGAGACCGCCGCCATCGTGATCGATGCCCACGCCGGGCTGGGCGTCAACACGCGGCGCGTGTTTCAGGAAGCCGGCAACCGCGGGCTGGGACGCATCATCATCATCAACAAGATGGACGCCGAGAACGTCGACTACCCTGGCCTGCTTTCTTCGATCCAGGAGCTGTTCGGTCCGGCGTGCGTCCCGCTGAACGTGCCGATCGGACACGGCGCGGATTTCAAGGGCGTGGCCAGCACGCTCAAGCCCGGCCAGGCCGACGGGGCGCTGGTGGATCCGGCCTCGATCCATGAGTCACTCGTCGAGTCGATCATCGAGGTCGACGAGGCCGTGACCGAACGCTACTTCGAGGGGCAGATGCCCAGCGAGGAGGAGCTCTCGCGGTTGATCGTCGAGTCGATCGCCGAAGGAAGCCTGATTCCCGTGCTGTGCGTGTCGGCCAAAACCGGCGTGGGCATGCCCGAGTTGCTCGATGCGCTGGCGCAGTGCGCGCTGCCGCCGAGCGCCCTCCAGCGGAAAGGCAAAAACGAGGCCGGCGAAGAGGTCGCGGTGAAGGCGGACCAGTCTGGTCCGCTCGTGGCGCAAGTCTTCAAAACGCGGATCGATCCGTTCGTACATAAGTTGAGCTTCATCCGCGTCTACTCGGGCACCATCAAGAAAGACGACAACGTGCACGTCTCGGGCGCCCGCAAGGCGATCAAGCTGCACCAGATGCTGGCCGTGCAAGCCGCCGAGACGCACCCCCAGGACGATGTCGCGGCCGGAGACATCGTGGCCATCGCCAAAGTGGACGAGCTGCACACCGGACTCTCGCTGGGGGAGGTCGATCTGCCGCGGATCAAGTTTCCCACGCCCATGGTCGGACTGGCCGTCACGCCCAAGAGTCGCGGCGACGAAGGCAAGCTCTCGGGCGCCTTGCAGAAGATCGTGGAAGAAGACAGCACCGTGCAATTGCATCGCGACTCGCAGACGCACGAGCTGGTGATGAACGGCATGAGCGAGCTGCACTTGCAGATGATTCGCGAGCGGCTCAAACGGCGCGACAAGGTCGAGGTGGACACCAAGGAACCCAAGATTCCCTACCGCGAAACGATCCAATCCAATGCCGAAGGGAGCTACCGCCACAAGAAGCAGAGCGGCGGGCGCGGCCAGTTCGGCGAAGTGCACATCCGCATGTTCCCCTTCCCGGCCGAAACCGATCCGGCCGTGTTTTGCACCAAGGAGCGCTTTCCCAGCATGCGCGAGTTTCACCACGACCCGGAGCACAACTTTTTGTGGGTCGACTCGATCGTCGGCGGCTCGATTCCCAACAACTTTTTGCCGGCGGTGGAAAAGGGATTCAAGGAACGGCTCGGGCGCGGCGTGATCGCCGGCTACCAGGTCGAGAACGTGGGGGTCGAGGTGTTCTTCGGTAAGCATCATCCGGTCGATAGCTCGGAAGCCGCCTTCAAGACCGCCGGATCGATGGCCTTTCGCAACGTGTTTCAAGAAGCCAAGCCGGGCCTTCTGGAGCCGATCGTCGTGCTGCACGTCACCGTGCCCGGCAGCAAGCTGGGCGACATCAACAGCGACATGTCGGGACGCCGCGGCCGCGTGCTGGGCATGGACTCCGCCGGCGGCGATCTGCAGACCGTGATCGCCGAAGTCCCGCTGGCCGAAGTGACGACCTACGCTCGCAGCTTGTCGAGCATCACCGGCGGCCAGGGGAGCTACACGATGGAATTCAGCCGCTACGACCTGGTGCCGGGCAACGTGCAGAAAGAAATCGTCGACAAGGCCGTGCTCAAGGAGGAGGAAGAAGAGTAGCCCCCCTGATTGCCTAAACTCGCGGCGCGGCCCGTCCGAAGAGTAGAGGCAGGAATCTTGATTTTGCCGCCTGTGACGCCTACGATTAGCGACGGCATGGCAAGCTAGCAATTCGGACCCGCGCCGGCCAGAAAACCGGCGCCGGGCCCCCAGCGCGGTCCGCTCATCACCGGGCCCCGGGAATCCTCTTTATGACCACGACCAAAAACCAAATGGTTCGCGGTTGCCGCTGCTCCTGTACGGTGTAGCCGTTTGTGGCTACCTCTTTCGCTTTGCATCCGTACGAGACGTTTTCCTGGTCGGCCCACCACGGGCCCTTTACCGCGCACCGCAATAGATCGGTGCAGGAGCACGAGCCATGGCCTCTGATCTTCGCCGCAAAGAACAGCTCCCTGAGCTGACCGACCGCATCGTCCAAACCTACACTGAGCTGCCCACGATCAGCCACCTGGGCCATTGCCCTCTGCCCAACTACAACGTGATCACCAGCGCCATCGAGGATCTCAAGGAGATCCTCTACCCGGGTTACCGGCGGCGCGAAGGCCTGCACATCGGCAACGTGACCTATCACGTGGGCGATCTGATCGACGGCTTGCACGACAAGCTCACGACGCAAATCGGCCGCGCCCTGCGGCACGATGCCGGTTATTCGAGCGACTGCTCGAACCTGGAGACCGACTTCGAGGCGCTGGGCCAGGCCGTGGCGATTCGTTTTTTGGAAGAGTTGCCCGAGTTGCGCAAGCAACTCGCGCTCGACGTCCTGGCGGCGCAAGCCGGCGATCCGGCGGTCAAGACGCTCGACGAGATCATCTTTTGCTATCCCGGGCTCGAAGCGGTGACCATCTACCGCCTGGCCCATCTGCTCCACGAGCTGGACGTACCGCTGATCCCGCGGATGATGACCGAGTGGGCCCATTCCAAGACGGGCATCGACATCCACCCCGGCGCGGATCGGCCATCACTTCTTCATCGATCACGGCACGGGCGTGGTGATCGGCGAGACGTGCGAGATCGGCGACCACGTGAAGCTCTATCAGGGCGTCACGCTCGGTGCGCTGTCGTTCCAGACCGACGGCGACGGCAATCTGGTGCGCGGCCAGAAACGGCACCCCACGATCGAAGACAACGTGGTGATCTACGCCAACGCCACCGTGCTCGGCGGCACGACCGTGATCGGACATGACTCGGTGATCGGTTCCAGCGTGTGGCTCACGCGCAGCGTCGAGCCGCACACGACGGTCGTGCTGGAAAAGCCGCGGTTGAAAATCCGCGCCGACATCGCAGAGATGCATCCGGAAGCGAACTTTCAGATTTGAACGTCGCGCCAGCCGCCCGTTGTGGGCCGGATGAACGCCGGCCGGTAGAAGCTGCTTCACAATCTCGACAGGGTGCCACTGCTGGCTTGCCCAGCAGTGCTTTGGCTTTACGGCAAGCCTGACCCGAAGATCAGGCCATGTCAAAACACTAGCGATTGTCGTCCGCGTCGTGCGGCCCGCCCTTCGCTCGGCAATCAATCATCTGCTGCGCCTCTTCGCTCAGGACTTGCAGCTCGAACAGAATGTCAGCCAGGAACAATCGGTCCGCAAGGCTGATGGAGCCGCGCCGCGGATTGTCGACCGTTGAGGGGGCTGTGGCGCGAGCCGTCTGCCCTGCTGACGGCGCGGCTGCGCCGGCGGAAATCTGCGTTTGGCCGTCGTCGGACGACACCGTCAACGGCGGCACGAACTGCTGCCCCTCGCCGTCGATCCACCCTCGCGCTTCGGCCAGCCAGCGGCAGGCTTCGTCGGTTTGATGCTGTCGCGCGCAGGCCATCGCTAGGAATAGCGCGGCCCGAGCATTATCCGCCTGCACGACTTCAGTGGTGCCCAGCCGGGCGAAAATGGCCACGCGATTCATCTGCACGACACTGCGCAGTTCGCGAATCGCCTCTTCGTCCTGGCCGGCGCGGAACAGGCGCCCCCCACGTTGGTCCGTTTTCGCAGCGAGGTCGAACCGCGGCTGGCGGCGTCTTTCGTCAATTCGACGAGCTGCAAGGGGTCGTCGGTTGCGTCGCCCCGCAGCAGGCACACTCGCAACGGCCCGAAGGTGACACAGTTTCGTCGGCGACAGTGCTCGACGAGGGCCTGGCAACTGTTTTGGTAAGCCGCCACGTCACCCAATTCCAATTGGAGCCGCGCACCGTCGGCCAATAAGCGCAGGACAAAGTCCCAATCCCGATCGGTGCGGGCGTCGCGATCCTCCCCTTCCACGATCACCGTTGCCCGGTCGATCTCGGCCAGCGCTTCGGCCGGTCGTCGCGCGGCTCTGAGCAGACGGGCATCATCGTACAGGCACCAGGCCAGTGCAAAGCGAGCTTCCACGTCCTGTGGATTATCTTGATAGATCCGCTCCCAGAGTTCGCGTCGCTGCTGCTCCAAGGCGCCGCGCCTCGTCGAGATCGACCTGAAGGAAAAAAAAACGCGTCAGCACGCGCGCCAAGTCGGCCTGGTACTGTAGCCGATCGGGATGGGCCGCGATCAGCGGTTCCAACAGTTGTCGCGCACGGTCCAACAGCCGCCTGGGATCGGGCGTCGATTCCGGAGTGCCGATCGCGCAAAAGAAATTCGCCAAAGTCTGCTGGAGCCGGGCGTTTTCAGGATGAGCGGCCGCCAGGGGCTCCAGAATCTCTTGAGCCTTGGCGTAAGATACCTGGCTGGTCGCGGCCTGGCCGGCGTCAAATTGCGCGTCTCCCAAATCGAAGTAGAAGATGCCCAAATCGCGCTGCCATTCGAGGGCGGGGTGGCTCACGCCGGACACAAGCTTCTGCTGGACATCGCACGCGTGCGCCAGCATCGACTGAGCGGTGTCGTATTCGTTGTCCATCCGATATTGTTTTCCCAGCAGGTTGCAAGTTTGCGCCAAATCGCGCTGGTACTGGGGCAACTGGGGATACTCTCGACAGATTTCTGCCAGCACGTCGACGGCACGGTGCAGCGCCTGTTGCGCTTGACGGCTCTGCCGCGACTGGGCATGCAACAGACCCAGCCGGCCGAAGCTGGCCGCGAGCTGCGTGCGAAACTCGAGATCCGAAGGACTCTCCCGCGCCAGCCTGGCCAACAGCGCGTGGGCTTGTTCGTACCACCGCAGCCGCTCGTCGAGCCCCTGCTGCTGGTCTCCCAGCAGGGCGTAGCTTTCGGTCAGTTGGTTGACGGCCTGGCGGCCGTACGCGAGGCTTCGCTCGGCCCGGGCCCGCTCGGTGCGAGCCTGTTGGAGATGGGCCACGGCCAGTTCTTTTTGAAACACCGCCTGTTGGCGGAACGAATCGATCACGAACGCCGCCACGACCCCCGTCACGGCGACCGTCACCAGCAGCAGCAAAATTGCCGCGCTCAAGCCCGCGGTCAGCCGATTGCGCCTGGCCCACCGCCACGCGCGCCCCCAAACCGCGATGGGGCGCGCCACGACGGGTTCTCCCGATTCGAACCGGCGGAGGTCGTCGGCCAGCGCCTGAGCCGTCGGATAGCGCCTGGCCGGGTTCTTTTCCAGGCACTTCATCACGATCGTATCCAGGTCGCGCGGCAGCGACGAGTCGAGACGACGCGGAGCAATCGGGTCCCGCTCGAGCACTTGTTTCAGGGTGTCCAGCGTGGCCGCCGCTTGAAACGGAGGTCGACCGGTCAACAGCGTATAGAGCACGGCACCCAGGGAGTACACATCCGACGCTCGGCCGATGCTACGCGGCGTGCCGACCGCCTGCTCCGGCGGCATGAAACTGGGAGTTCCGAGGACCTCTCCCGCCTCGGTCAAACTGGGCTCGGTCTTGACGGTGAACTTGGCCAGGCCAAAGTCGGTAATCTTGGGTTGTCCTTCCGAAGTCATCAGCACGTTCGACGGCTTGATGTCGCGATGCAACACGCCGGCCTCGTGCACGAAGTGCACGGCCTCGGCCAACTCGCGCACCAGGCGGGTCGCCTGCCGGGCCGGTAGCGGCTTGCCGCCGGTAAACTCTTCCAGCGTGGACCCATCGACGTCCTCGAGAATGGCGCACAGCATTCCGCCGTGCTCCACCATGTCGTAGATCTCGACGACATTGGGGTGCTGCAGCCGCGACAGGATCGTGGCCTCCTGGCGTTGCCGGCTCAATTGTCGCGGGTCGATCGACAACAGCGCGGTTACTTTGACCGCCACCAGCCGGTCAACCGAGAGTTGTCGCGCCAGGTAGACGACCCCGGAACCGCCTCGTCCCAGTTCGCTCTTGATCGCGAAGCCCGGCAAGTCGAACTGCCACGATTCAAGCCCCGTGACCTCCGAAGGGGCCAGCGACGAGGTGTCCGGCAGGACGCCATCCAGATCGAACTGCATGGCAATCTCATCCGCCAGATCCGGAAAGCGTCGCTCGTAGTCGGCCAGCGGAGGGCTTTCGCCGGCTTCGCGGCGCAGATGGACTTCTCCACAGATCAGTACCAAGGCGTCTTCGGTGACCGCGCGAATTCGGGCAGCGAGCCAAAGTACGTCTCGACCGAAACCGGGTGTCCGCGCCGCCAACGGTCGCACTGGTCGCGGCGCACCAGTTCCAACCAGCTTGTGCGGGGAAAGTGCCGGACCGTCGCCAGCACTTCGTCAATGGAATCGGCGTCGGCCGGGCATGACTCGCGGGACGTCACCACTGTCGATTACCCCCCGGTGCATTCCAGCTCCAAGCTATCCGCGATGACCTCCACCGCGCGCTCGTATTGCTTACGGCGTGCTTCCGCCGAACCTCCTAGGGCCGAAGCGATTTCCGACCACGTCTCGCCGCGCACGCGCCGCTCCGCGATCGCGCGTTCTTCGCTCGTCATCATACCGAGTGCCCGGCCCAAGAGCTCCTTGCCGATCGCATGACGAGAGGCGTCGGGCGACGGCGAGGCAAGCGAGGCACACTCAATCGTTTCCGGGGCCGTGCGGCGATGGTCGCGACATTGCCGGCGATGCGCCCGCGGCGCATGGCCAACTTCTTTTCGGCCATTTTCATCAATAAAGATACCAACTGGCGTGGATCGTCCAGATCGTAGGCCCCGCTGGCCACGCGCAGAAAGAAGCTGGCCAGCACCGATTGACAGACGTCCATCGAATCGAAGTGGCGGCGCAAGCGCGGGTCGGAAAGGCGCGTCCGGACCGCCACGCGAATCGACATCTCGTAGCGACGGACGATTTCGCGGGCAGCGTCGGCGTCGCCGCGTCGAATCCGCGAGATCAGCTCGCCAAAGTCGTCCATTGTTGGCAGGTCCGAGACCGCGCTGCGTGAGAATTGCTGGCTGCTGCATTTTACTTGTGCCACGGGCGGCTCGCGAATTTCCCGGGACCGAACGAGCAACGCCGTCGAGCACTGCCCGCCCCACAGTCGATCGTGCGCTGCACTCCCCGATCACAACGTGTTCACCTACATGGCTTTGTGACGCGAAGAGTTGGCCCGTCGAGGAGGGCCACTGGCTCGATGTTGCCGATCCGCCGGCGGTCAAGCGGCCGATCCTGGTGCAAAGCGCGCTTGGAAATTGTCCCAAAAGCTGTCCGATCCCAGCGGCGATGGCAATTGGATGGGTGGTCAGCCATTGCTGATTGGGCGGCCGCGACGACGTGACCATTGCTTTTCCGAATGGCGCGATCCACTGGAGTGTTCAGCGCAGCCCAACGGCTTTGACATCGGAGCATGACTGGCAATGCGCCACGATCCGCCCCACGAGCGTCACAAAGGAAGTGCCTAATGAAGCGTATGCGATGTCTCGCCCTGGGGGCCTCGCTGGTCTGGGGACTGATGCTTCCAGAGCCGGTCATTCGTCAGGGCTTTGCCAACCACATCGTGATGTCCATCGACTCGTCGCAGTCGCAGATTGCGCCGAGCGGCACGGACTCGCTGTACGGCGCGGGGGTCCCCCAGCAATTCGGCAGCGACACGACAACGGTCAACGGCCACTTTCTCGTCGATTTCGACGCCGTCTCAGGCGGTGGACCGACGGACCTCCAGTTCGTTGGAGGCCACGGCCGCGCGGCCTACGACCTGACGAACAACGGCGACCCCTTCCAGCCGCTGGATCTGCCGGCCAACTTCGCCCTGCACGGAGGGGGTGGCAGCCTGGCGCTACGGAACTTGAGCTGGGACTGGTCGTCCGGTGCCTTACCGGTGAATGCGTCTGGACAATTCGCATCCAGCGGCATGCAATTCAACGTGATCTCGGGGACCGAGGACGTCGAGAACGCGAACCTCGGCAATGTGACCTTCTACCTCTCCGGCATCTCCGACACGCTGGCCGCGACGACGTCGACGCTCATCCAGACCGCGCCAGGCGTCTGGCAGCTTTCGGTCAACGTCTCCTATGCGCGGACGTCGACCATCTCCGGGTTTGGCATCACGACCGAGAGTTTGACGTCGAACTACAACGGCACGATTGTCGCCACGGCGAATTTTGGAGCTGACAACCTGACCGTGGTCGACCCCAATACCAGCACGCAGGCGGACGTCTTGGGGGGATCAACGCAGATCGGCGGCGTGAGCGCCACGTTCAGTCCGTTTGCCAATATCGGCGAGTTCAGCGCACAGCAGATCCCCTTTGCCGGCCTTTCAAACGGCGCATCAGCGGCGGCGATGACCAACCCCACCTTTTTGCTTTCTACCCAAAACTTTGCGGCGCGCCGCAGATCTGGGACGTGCAGTACAGCGGTGATTTGAACGGGCAGGCAGTCGCGCTCGTGTTTCACTACGATCCCGCGCTGCTACCGGTGGGTACGGACGAAGCCCAGTTGCGGATGTGGCACTACAACACGATGCTCGGTGAGTGGCAATCCGGCGGAATCGTCAACACGGCCGACCACACGATCAGCTTCGTAACCGACAGTTTCTCGCCGTTCGAGTTGGGCTTGGTTCCCGAGCCCTCGACCGTGACCCTCTTGGTGCTGGGCATCGCCGGACTGTTTGGATTTGCCGCGCGGGCCAAGCGTCGACCGCCGACCCCGATTGAGAGCAGGGAGCCCCGGCCGACGTAGCCAATTCCCGGCCCGAGCAGTCGCCACGTTTTCGCTGACAACACGCAAAACCGCTCAAGGAGCAGCTAATGAATCGCACCCGCATCGTAGTATCGGGCCTGGTGGCCGCGGCCGCCCTGTTCGACATGGCGCACGCCGCCACTTTCACGGTCGACTCCTCGGCCAGTTCCGTGACGGCGATTGTCACCTACTCCGGGTCTCCGCTGGGCGAACAAGTCGCCCGGAAGTCTGACCACGCACGTGCAGGGAACCCTCAATGCCGTGGTGGCCGGCAGTCTCGTCCAAATCTTGGCGGGCTCGAATCTCGACTTCATCGAACAAGCCGGACCGTTTAACCCCGGAAACGCTCCGGCGGACTTGGCCGCTTATGCTCCGCTGGTGGCGAGTGCAACCCTGCGCGGGGCGGCGCTGGACGTGGCTGGTCCGGCGACTCTGCTGGTAGGCACCAGCTTTCTTGCCAATGAGCACGGTCGAGTTCCTTTCGGGACTTGTTGAAGTCCAAGGATTTGGCGGGCCGCTCTCCGGCGATCTGGCCGGCTTCACCTATTCGAGCACGCCGGCCGCCACGGGGTCGTTCGTCCAAAGTGGCCCTCTCGCTACGCTGAGCCTGCCCCTCGACTTCACCACCGATCTGGGCGCTGGTGTCAGCGTGCAGTATCAGGGCGAGATCGTTGCCACGCTGACGGTCCCCGAACCGCAAGGTGCGCTGTTGATGTTACTGGGCATGAGCCTGGTGGGAACCTCGTGTTGGCGCCCACGTGCACGCCACGGCTTCGCGGGCGGCCTGTTCGCCGCTTGATGGAGGCTGACAGTACAACCTTTGGGCCCTTTTGGGAGGAACGCTAATGATTCGCGCGACACTCGTCATTGTCATCGGGCTAGTGATGACTCGTTGGGGAATGTGTGGCACCGTGATCACCACGAATCTGCCGGCAAACACGGCGATCATCAACATCAGCGGAACGCAGGACGGCGCGGCAAGCTACGCCAACTCGACGGCCGACTCGGTGGGTGGTACGACGCAGGGTCTTTGGTATCAGCCCTTCTTCACGGGCGGTGCCACCCAGTTGCTGGAGTACACGATTCAGCCTGGCACTTACCAGTTCCAACTGACGACTCCGACGTTGGCCGCGGCGGCGTATCCCGCGCTGACTTGGCGCAGCAAGCCGAGATGTTCACGGCCTGGACCTACAACTCTCCCTGGGGGACAGACTACCTGGCATTTGACGTGTCCGCCGCGTCCAACTCGGCGCAGGCCCAGTTGTTCGCCGGCGCGGTCGTGCCATTCGCGTTGCGTTCCAGTTATGGCAATGCCACCGATGCCTTTAACGCGGCCGTCACCGGAGGATACGACGACGAGATCGTCACCGGCCCCGAAGGACGCTACCACGGAACCACGGCCACGCAATTCACGTTCGCGGCGGTTCAAACGCTGATCTTTGCCGTGCCGGACTACAACCTGAATGACAACGGCGGCGGCGTTTCGGTCTTGATCACGCCAGTTCCCGAGCCGGCCGCGCTGTGGCTGCTGGCCGTTGGCGGACTGATGCTGCTTCGCCGTGCCCATTGCCACGGGCGGCGAAGTTGAAACTCAAAGTGAAATTCGGCCACACTTCCCTGGGCGGGAACGGAAATTGCAATGGACCGACCATCCGCGATCATCCGCGATTGATTTGTCATTGCCGCCGCCCTTTGCGGTACACTGAACGGAGTGGTTCGCAGACGCGATGGACACTCCAATTGCTTACACCGCTGGGAGGAGAGGGCAATGTCATCGACAATCTTGGAATCGATCACGACCTCGCAGTACGCACCTGGGCTGGACAGCTTCTTGCACGTCGAACGGACGGACATCAGCTTTGCCAACAGGCGCCCCGATCTGGTTGACATACGCATCCGGGTAACCAATACCGGAATCGAACCCTCGGAGCCGACGCAAGCGATTCTTTCGGCGGCACCCCTGGGTGCCTTCGTGCCATGGCGCCCGCTGGCGGTGGTCCCAGTGCCGGGTCTTGAGCCCGGCGAATCTTTTGTCGTCCGGGCGGAAGCGCGCCAGCCGCGCCAGCGGCCGCTGGGCACGCCGGATCGCGTCCCCCCACGCGACCTGTTGGTGGCCCTGGGGGCTGACGACAACGATTCGCCGCCGCGCCGCCGGCGTTCACGCGTTGCCGAAATCCTGGCCCCATTTTCCCGCCACCGCGAGCGCTCGGTGCCCGACGATGCTACCGGCCTCGACGCCGGAGAGCTGCCCGCCGATCCGTTTGAATTATTGGCACGCGGAAATCCTCACTGGGCCGGCAACCTGAACATCTTCATTGGCGGACAGGCCGTGGAACGCCATCTGGCACAGGCCCTGCGCGTCTATCCGGGTCGCCCGAACATGGCCATATTCGTCGTTGGCAGCAGGCGCGACGCGTACGCCTTTCATCTGGCAGGGGCGGCGGCCGAGTGGAATGCCATGCTGCTTGACTTGACCCGAGCACGGTCGTTCCTGCCGACGTGTCGAGGGCCTGTTGTGCCACTTGACCAATGGGTCGAGATGTCCGGCCACCAAATGATGATTCTGGCTCTGAACCCGCCGGTGGACTGCACTCGCCAGTCCGTCGAGGTCCATGTCAAACAACGCTCCACTCAAGAGACCGCCATCGTCGAGTTCAGTCTTGACCCGGCTGCGGCCGGGCCAGGATGCTACGTCGTCTGACGCCGTGAACGGGCCCGCGGATCCGTTGTTGCTCCAGCAACTCGTGGGGCCGCCTATTTTCTCAGCTTCGAGGCAAAACGAAGTCCGATCCCATCGGGCGAGACGACCGTGAAGTCGCGCAGTCCGTAAGAGCGATTGCCGATGGCGTGCTTGACCGGCAGCTTCATGTCCTGACACAGCTTCCAATAGCGATCGACGTCGGGCACCATGATGCGCACGTTGGCCACGAGCGTTGCCGGGGGGTCGGCCTGGCCGGGAACTTGATCGAGATACAACCGCGAATCCTCCCAGCCGAGCTCGACAAAGGTGGGCTCTTGGCGTACCACGGTGAAACCGAGTCGCTCGTAGAACGCGGCCGATTGTTTCACGTCGCGGACGTAGAGCTCGACGATCAATTGTTCGCGCGCTTCGACGTAGGGCGCCGACGACGCTTTGACTCTCCGGCCCTGAGGTTGTTCGTCCGCCATCGCCATCCGCGTCGAGGCGACTGCCGACGCGCTCATGCCGGCAAGGCCGACAACCAGAAAATGCCAGGACTTGCAGTGGACATATCCTGAGGTGTTCATCGACGCGCTTCCTGGATCCAGCGTTCAGGGACAATCCGACGAACCGATGGGCCGCCTCGGGCACTCCGCGGACTTGTCCTATTGTACTGCGGCCTTCTAAACCGCGGCGATCACGGAAGCCCAATTGCCGATCCCTGTCGGGACTGGAGGGGTAACACGCGGGGGGGTTCGGAACGGCCTGACCAAGGCAAACGGCGCGCGTCTCGGTCGCCAAGCATGATTTTGCCGCAGAAGCCGGTCGATGTTGTATCTCAGCGGGGAGAATCCGGCTAGAATCGGTGGAGACTCGTTGAACGCGGGCGATTTTCTTGGAGGCTCAGCCATGCCAGCCCATAGACCGCCGTTCGCCTGCGTCATCTTTGTCGCGATTCCGGCGATGCTGTCGCTGGTCCAGGGGCTCTCTGCCGACGAAGCCGCCACGACCGACGCCGAGGTCCGCGCGGCGATCACGCGGAGCTTGCCGTTTATCGAGGCAAACGGCAATGCCTGGATCAACGAAAAGAAGTGTGTCTCGTGTCATCGTGTCGGCATGATGACTTGGACCTTCACCGAGGCGGTGCGCGCGGGTTCGCCGTCCAGCGTGACGACCTCGATCAGTGGATCGACTGGACGTTGACGAAATCTCTTTCAACGGACGAAAAGACCGGCAACTTGGCCGGCTCAACCAACCTGGACGGTGTTGCCCAGCTCCTGCTGGGACGCGAGCAGAGCGTGCCGCCGTCGGATCTCGACGAGTCGTACGCCTCGCTGGCGGCGCTGCTTATCGATGGTCAGTCCGACGACGGTTCCTGGGCTCCCGCCGGCCAGTTGCCGGCCCAGAAACGACCCAAGGCCGAGACAACCGAAGTATCCACGATGTGGAACACGCTGGCCCTGGCGGACTGTCGCGATGCCTCGCCACAAACGCGATCGGCCATCGAACGCGCGTCCCAACGATTGAGCGACGCCGGGACGGGCACGAGCACCGAGTGGTATGCGACGAGGCTATTGTTTGCGGCAGCCTTTGGCCAGGGGGATCAACGGGCCGCGTGGCGGGATCGCCTTTGTTCGGTGCAGAACAGTGATGGCGGTTGGGGATGGATTACGGGCGAACCCAGCGACGCCCTGGCAACGGGCATCTCGCTGTACGCTTTGCGCAAGACGGGCGTAGATAACAGCGACCCCAACGTGCAAGCAGCCAGGCGGTTTCTTGTCGACACCCAGCGAGACGATGGATCTTGGGCCGTTCCCGGAACGAAGGAAAAAAAGAAGGACGGCATCGAAGAAACGTCCACTTACTGGGGCACTGCCTGGGCAACGATCGGTCTCTTGCAGACGCTCTCGGCTCGTGAGTAGGCCGAAACGTGCTTACTCAGGCCGGCTAACAGCCTGTTGAAGACCTCGACAGGCTGCGTGATCGCCCTGCCAGGCACTCTTGCCGGCTGCCTGCGTTTCCCGCGTGAATTGACGCCATCGCGTGCCAAGACGATGATCCCGTTCGAGACGGTATGGCGCCGGCAGCTCGCACAGTGTTACGTCTTGTTGTAGTACTCGGACGTCGCCATCAGCATGACCGCCAGGCCCTCCTCGTCGAGGGCGCCCGAGGTGAGCTGGCCGAGCCAGAAATTCCCGCCGCTGGTGTCCGGCGCTCGGTCGAAAAACCTTTCGTAGTCGGCGGTGACCAGGTTGCGGTTTCGCTCCTGCGAATGAATCAGCGCGCTGGCTACCTGCGTGGCCGTCATCGCGCTGCTGGAAAGCTGGTTGACCCAGTGGGACTGTCCCGCCGGATCCGGAGTTCGGTCCAGGATGGTGTCGTACACGCCGGTCACGAACGGGCCGTCGAGCGGATGGAGCGTCATGTATTCGCTGGTCGTGAGGAAGGACGCCATCACCTGCTCCTCGGTGGCGCCGTTCAGCATCGACGTGATCCACGCCTGGCGGCCCGCGGGGGCGGCTTGGCGATTGAAGAACAACTGGTAGTAGCCATCCACCTGAATCCCACGATGCTCGCGGCTATCCCACAGTCCCTGGGCGATCGTCGTGCGCGACGCCCCGGAGTTGAGCTGGCCGAGCCAGCCGGGGAAGCCGAATTGGTCGGGCTCGCGGTTCAGCACGTCTTGGTAAACGTGTCGCACGAAGGTCGCGTTCGCGTTGTCGACGTAGATGAAGAAGGAGTTCGGCGGGTTGGAGAGATTGATCGTCTGCCCCGTGTCCTGCACCTGAAACAGGAAGCTCGCCGAAAACGACCCCGTGCCGAAATCGTCGGGAGTGTATTTCATCAGCCCGGCCGTGATGTCGGCGGCCGCGATGTGCTGGTTCGACGTCACGGGGCTGCCGTTGAGCGTGATGGTGCCCTTGGCCGGCGCCGAGGTGATCAGCACGTTGTCCAGTTGATCAGGCGGGAAGTCCAAGGGGTCGCCGAAGCCGAAATCGGAGACCTGGAACGTATAGGTGTCGGTCTTGCCGAGAAAGATGAAATGGTTCTGGGCCGTCGGCGCATTGTTGCCGGACGTCGCCGCGTCCAACGTCGGCAAATCCGCCAGCACGGTGGCCGACAGCACGGTGCGCGCTTCCAGCGTCTCCAGGCTTGCGATTCCCACTTTGTTTCGCGGTTGGCCGCGACGGTTCCCCGTTCTCAGCCAAGCGCCGCGCGGTTCTGAAGCGAACATGATTTCTCTCCGCAAACGCCCGCCGCGCAACACCGCGCCACCGAGCGTGTCTCTTGTTATCAGCAACTCATGATTGTACTTACCGGCCCTGGCCGTGCCCAGATCGACGGAGCCGAGGACCGGCAGGCCGTGGCCGTTTCTCGGTTTTTTTGCGGCCCGCGTGCTTTCGTCAACCGAGAAAGCCCCGCTCTCCGCTCTGTGAACATTGGTCGGGCCGGGTTTACACCCATCATCGTCGACATCCCGGGCACGCACCCTGCGAGAGGCCGGGCTGCGCGGTGTTCTCTCTCCGATCGCTGAATCCAATTCAGCACAGCAACTCGCTGGAGGGCGTCCTGGCCTCCGCGATGTGATTCTCGACGTACTCGACAGCGCCGAAGCGCGTGAGCATCTCGGCTGGCTGGCCACGGCCACGATCACCGAACGGCTACAGGAATTGTGACGCGGGTTCCCACGCGAACCCTTCACCAGCCCGTTGAAAAATGCCATCGTGGCATCTTTCAACCTCGCCAAGTGCGAAGCAAAGCTTCGCACGGAAGCGCAAAACAACGACTGACGTCGCTGTTTTGAGATCGCATCCATGTGCTCACGCAGCCTGTCGAATTCTTCAACAAGCTGCTCACCTGAAGATTGCCATTCCGTTTCGAGCGGGACACCTTTGGCCTCCCGCCCTCTAGTACGGAATCGACAGGCTCATCGTCGCGTATTGCGAGGCGGTCCGAAAGGTGCTGTCGTCGAACTGGCCGCCGGCCAGGGCGCTGGTGTCGACGTTTCGCGTGGGGCTGTATACGTACTGATAGGCCGCGTTGAAGATGGCGCGCCGCAACTTGTGACTGAAGCCAATACTGAAGACGTGCTGCCGCACGGCATTGAGGTACGGATTGAACGTGGAGTCGGGCGTCGGGCTGGGGTGATAGTCGTAGCCGAGGCGGAGCACGTTGGTGTCGCTTAGATCGGTCTCGTAGCCGATTCGGAAGCTGACGGTGTCCTTCCACCGCAGCGGCAGATTCTGGTTGACCGGCAGCGACCCGCCGGCCGCCAGCCAGCACCGCTTGAATGGCCGGGTTGCTGGGGTCGTACATGACCAGGTTGATGTCGCTATAGGCATGGGCCCAATCCGTCCACACCACGTCGGCCGCGACCCGGCGGTGTGGGCACAGATCGTGCTTGATGCCGACGGAGACGTTGCGCGGCCAGCGGAGGTGGATCTTGCTGTTGAAGCGGCTTTCGACAGGCGAGCCACCGTTGGAAAGTGTCGCGTAGGAAGCCCCGTGCAGCCAAAAAGTAGCTTGCTCCGTGTAGGTGGCGCCGATCCTGGTGTTGTCCGTCAGTTGGTACTGCATTCCAAAAGCCCCGACCGGTGCCACGCCGGTACCTCGCGTGTCGAGCAGGGCCGGTGTGCCGGCCAACGGGCCGGATTGCAGAAACCCGGCCCCGTTAAACGAGGCATACGACAAACCGACTCCCAGGGAGAACCCCAACGCCAGGCGCTCGGTGGCGCGATACGCGGCCGCCGGCAATAGCTTGACCAAAGACCCGAACGAGTGCGCCGGGCTGGGCCCGAAGGTTGGATTGTTGAGCTCGCCGTAGCTGGCCCCGAAGCTGGAGGGAGCAAACAGGCCCACGCCGACCGCCCAGCGACTGTCGGGGATCTTCCGCGTGATGCCCAGCACCGGCCCCGGCAGAGGCCGCACCTTGCCGTTGACGTCGTTGCCGTAGGAATCGGAGTAATGGCTGGTCGAGATCCCCGTGGCCGTACCGAGCTCGATCAGCCCGTCGCCGTCCACGTTGATCATGCTGGACGGGTTGTCGACGATCATCTCCGCGTTGTCGGCGAAAGCCTGATTGACGCCGCCACGGCCGGTTGGAATCGGACCCAGGCCGTCGCGACTCAGGCCACCGGCCCGTACCGCGACAGCACTGCAGGCACAAAACCAGGCCAGCAGAATCGCGGCCCACCGTTGGCGAAGCTTCATCGGATTGGCGCCCCGTCGCCTCACTATCATCGCGTGCAAAAGGTGAAAGCCCCGAGTTTACCTAACCGGTACACTCGAAGCGCAAGTTGAAGGGTTGCAAAGACTTGATCGTCGAGTCCCCCAGGCTGACTCGAACGAATTGCCGGAAAAACCGCTACTACGCGTCCAGCCGGAAGCGTCAGATTCAGCCCAGGCCGCTGCGCTCCGCTCGATCGTGATCGGCAATCCTTGTCAACTAAGGGTGCCAGGCTCGGTGCGGGTAGCACCGCAGCTCATGCAGAGGAAATTCGGGCTGCGCGTAGGCATTGTCGAGGATTCGAATGGCGTAGATTGTTCCTCGGCGCGTTATCCGGCCCACATCCTCTCCACATCGTGGCAAGTATTGTGGACCCATCACTGGACCGTTCTTCTCCGATTTTAGGGAGGACAGTTTTTAGGGAGGACAATCGCGTCCGTGGCAGCGACGATCCTACTTTTTGTCAATCGGTACCGAAGTCGGGGCGAACCTGGAGGTTCGGTTGGACGGCAGTTCGACGTAGCGAGCCTCGCCGATCGGCCTGTGTGAGATCACTCGTCGTTGATCGCGACGAAAGCTTTGGCTCTTTTGGTCTAAGACGCGCACCTCGACGACGGCCCAGGCCGTGTGTGACTGGTCGCTGTCACTGCGCGGCGTAAGGTCCGCCCGGATCGTGGGTAGAAGCTGCGCGGCACCAAACGTACCTGGCCCAGTTAGGCCACATACGCACAGCCAGACACCGTGCCCGGCACGCCGCTGCGCGACGACGACCCCATAAGTGATCGATTCCCCTTGAGCTCTGGGAACGAGATACATTTTTCCGTCGGACCAGAATCCCAAGGTGCGACTCTCTGGATCTCGCAGCTCTCTGACAAACTCGGAGTCAATGGTCGTGTCGTCTTGCAGCTCGGAGGGCGAGCGTCTGAACGCACTCTGGATCGATTCGCTGCGGCGATCGCCCTGTGCCCACACAAAATAAAATGGGCGCGGCCGGTCTGTTGGCCACGGCCGAAACGGCTCTACGCCGAACATTTCAGCGAGCATCACCTCGGCGGCATGGCAAGCTTTCGGACTACCCAGGCAGACAATCGAGCTTGTTCCATCCTCGAGGCAACGGTACCAGGTTTCATTGTCCGGAACTGGCGGCTTGTAAAAAACGTCCGCACTTCCTTCTCGAAAGATCACATCTTCAAAGTTGACGTGAATCGTTTGCCCGGTCGCATTCACGGCGTTGAGGATTTCCCGCATGGCGCGCACATCCCAGCGAGATAGGTCGATCCTGGGGTATCCTTCATCCGGTTGCGATCCGATGATGAACGTCACGCGTCCCTTTTCCGACAGGGCGCTGACGAGATAGGGAGTACTTAGAAGCGCCGCCAGGCTATGTCCCTGTTGGCGCAGGAACTCGTCAATCACTTGCAATTGATCGCACGTCAGCGGAATGTTGTCGGCATCGGCGATCTTGCTCAGTTGTCTGCGAGTCAAACACGCCGTCTCTTCCTCGCCCGCGGCGACTCGCACGGCGTCCAGTTGGCGCGCAAGCGGGCTGAAGCCACCCGCGCTTTCCGCTAACGACTGAATGACCTGAGCCAGCGCGGCTTTGAAACGCGATTCACCCCAGGAACTCATGTCGCCCCCTTTTGCCAGCGACTCACGTGTCATTTATGTGCCATCACATGTCATTTATATTCACAGTGTCATTTAAATGCCACGTAATGTCTCGACGGAATTAAAAAATCTCTGAAATAATGAGGTGTAAGTTGAATCTTTCATTTTTTTCGGTATCATTTGTCCACAACGGCAAGGCACATTAGCGCCACGGAGGGCCGCTCTGCGTAAGGGCGATTCTGGATGGTTTGCCGGCGGTTTCTACCGGGAACCTGCTACACCGTGCCTTTCTCTCCCAACGACGTACTCGCATGGGTCCATCAACTCTGCGGTGGCTCGCGTTGGAATCTGCAACGAGAACCGACCTGGCGTCACTCTAGTCGCAACGTGTTTGTCGCCGCACGCTCGGACTGCGCAATTCCCCCCTCAGCACCTTGGAGATTCATTTTACCTCGTCGCTGCGGCAGTATCACGATTCACCTGGACCACTGGAGCCAAGGTTATGGGCGCGCTGCTTTCTCCAGACCAACACTTTCCGTTGTTGAGCAATGTTAACATCTCGCTAAGCGGCAGTGGCCCTGGCGGCGGCCGCGCGATTCTACGCGACGGTGCACGATCGGGCAAAGGACGCCTGTCGCCGGGGCTTTTCGCCTTTGCGACCGCGCTGGCTCAATTCGCTCTGCGGTCGGAGATGCACGACCGGCAAGGGTCGGCCTCAAGTTTCATGTCGGCCAAGGAATTGGCGGCGGAAATCAAGCGGCTCACCGGCGGCCGTGCGCGTCCCGATCAGTCGGGCATTGCGAATTACGCCTACCGCCTGCGCAACAAGTTGGGCCGCATGATCGGCGGTGGTCGCGGTCAATCGGCGTGGGCAGCCCGGCTGCTAGAGGGGGAGGACGGCTTGGGATATCGCTGGTCGACGCCCGCGGAGAACGTGCACCTCGATCTGGCTGATGTGCCGACCCCTAATGATCTCATTGCTGGTGTAGCGGATTGAGATCGAGCGGAGATTGACCTGCCATTTCTTGGAGAGTTTGTGGGGGGTAGCCTGATTCGTATTCCGTCGGTCAGGGCCGACAAGCGTCGACGCACGACGCTTTTCCTGACTTAGTTGGAGACTTAAGCAATGCAACTATTCGTAGAGACGGCCAACACGTTCAAGGCGGTTCGAATCTCGAAGCCCCTGCTGCTCACAGTCGAAGGCTCGCTGCGGTTCATTGACACGTTGGCAGCCCTGGATAATGGTTCGGCACTTGTCCTGCCCGATCAGGGCACCGGCGTGAAGCGCGCAGCGCTATTCTCGGCCGGCGACCTGGTGCGCGTGAACGGTAAGTGCGCTGCTCCGATTGTCATCCTCGAGCGCGGCGACGCTATCCAAGTGGGCCGCAATCGCACGATGTTCTTTACCGACGAAGATCCGCTGGAAATCCTCGCCTTCGATCCGGCTACTGCTGGCGGGGTAAAGGCCGAATGCAGCCGGTGCCATGGCCCAGTTAACCCCGGCGATCCCGTCGTCCTGTGTCCAATCTGCGGACTGCCCTACATGGCACAGGGCGACAAGGATCCGAACTGCTGGACATTTGGTCCCTGCTTGGGCTGCGGGCGCGACCCACACGTACCTTATGTTTGGCACCCTGGTGATGAGCTCGAGAACGTTCCTTGGTTTGAGCGTGCTGGCCGCGACGGTTCGCGTGAGTTGGTGACGTCGCGGGATGTCGATACCGCGCTCGTGGAAGCTCAGGTGTGATTTTCATGATGTCCAAGCACGACACGTCAGAAACGAGTGCGCCCGCTCGCGTCGCGGACGGGTGGCAACGCCTCGGCATGCATCCTGCGCTTCGCAGCGGGGGACGCGAGCGGTTCGAACACTGTCGACCCGTGGGATTGATCGGCGTGGGCACGCTTGGGCACCGCGTCGGTCTCGGGCTTAGCGCGCTTCCGCTGCACCAGATTCTTATTGACCACGACGACGTCGAGGGAGTCAATGTGGGTGTGCAGCTGTTCGACTGGCAGGACATCGGGAAGGCCAAGGCCGAAATCATTGCCGCCAGACTGCGGGCAATCCGTCCAGACGCCCGACCGCGCTCTTACGTGGCCAACGTCAAACGAATTGGGCCGGGCGTACTGCACGGCTGCGAATTGATCATCGGCGCCGTCGACTCGCTACGCGATCGAGTCTGGCTGGCTCAGACGACAACGCATTTGAACGTCCCGTACCTTGACCTTGCCATGGACGGAACGGGCGAGGCAATGTTCGGCGCGTGGCAGGATTTCATCCGGCAGCGGGCACAGCGTGCCTGGCTTGCGGATGGGACGACTCGAATTGGCTTGCCGTTTCTCAAGAGCAAGGCGGCGCGGGCTGCACGTTACTGACTGCTCGCCCGGATGCGCCGCCAACGCTGGTGTTGCCCGGATTTGCCGACGTCGTAGCCGGAATCGGCGTGGTGCAGGCCGTGCGATTTTTGCAAGGCTTCGCGACCGATCGGGTGATCGGCCACGAGATCCAGATCAACCTGACCGTCGGCAAGCTCCGGGAAGCCGCCTTGGCTTCGAATCCGCGTTGCCGGCTCAGTCACGCAGTGTGGGACTTGGAAGTCCTGGCCGAGTCGACCCACGAGCTCACTCTCGGGCACTTGTTCGATCGGGCCGCCAAAGCGCTGGACGGCGACGTGCGATTGCAAGTCTACGACGATGCACTCGTGCGGGCGTCACGTTGTGCCGGTTGCGGTCGCCTCGAAACGACTGCCCGACTACGGCAAGCACATGCGCAATGCCCAACCTGCACCGGGACGTTGATTCCCCTGGCTGAGCAGATTCACGATTACTTTGGGCGTGATGACGTGAGCGATCTGCTTAACGCTCCTTGGCACGAGATCGGGCTGCCGCCAGCGGGCGCAGTGATTGCCCTGGGCGACAAAGGACAGCGGACATTTCTGTTTCAGATTCACGATTCAGAGGTCTAGCGAAAGCAGGAGGAGCTCCAGCAAATGACATCCGTTTTCGAAGACTTCATCGAACACAGCGATCGCGCCGGCCAAAGCCTTGCCGAGCAAAGCGACGTGATGATCCTGTGCCGATTTCCCATGCCCGGGGTAGGCCTGTGGATTGCCGAGTTCAAGGTGCCGTACCTGGCGCAGCGTGCGGACGGCTCGATTGCAGTCGCGCCGGGGCCGTTGGTTATTTCCATTCGGTTTGGGCCGGACTACTTGCGGGTGGTTTCGCCGTTCGAAATCGTTCAAGTGCGCGAATGGGACTTGTTCCACCCGAACCATCGCGCGCCGATACTTTGCGCGGGCGATGTAAAGCCCGGCATGCCATTGCCACAGGTTGTGCGCCACGTCTACGAAATCATCACCTACCAGAACATGGCCACTGACGATGGCCTGAACCTCGCCGCGTGCCACCGTCTGCGCGACGAGCCGCAGTTGCTCGACCTTTTAGATCATTTGCCGCTGGTGCGTCGTACTCTGCAAGTCGTCTCGGAGGGTGAATCGCAATGAATCGTCGGTTGATTCCGCTCACAGAGTCGCTCGCGACCGCACTTCCACAGTTCGACGCGGATGCCGGTCGAAGCGACGGTCGATGCCAGGTCGGATCGCGCGACTGCCGTTGGCACCTCTCGGGGACGGGGGAGAGTTTTTGGTTGGCGCTCGATACCGCGTGGCCGGCCAGGCTTCGTTTGCCGCTGCACGGGTTGCAAGATGCTCACCAATGGCCCTGGTTGCTAAAGGCAATTCGCCGCAGCCCTGGGGAAGAAGTTTTGCTACGCGCCGAGGTGAATCTCGTCGGGCGAGACACCGACCGTGATGCAGTCGCGATGTTGCTCGAAGTAATCTCTCGAATCTCTGTATTCGAGCGAGCGTCGACTCTCATGGTGTCCGATCAGGGCGCATCGTGCTGTCCGGCAGACTTGTTGCAAGTGGTTGAGGACGCACTGGGCGTCAAGCTCGAGAAAAGAGCCGGCGGCGACAGCGTTCGCGTGGCACGGGACAATGGGCCATTGCTGGAACTCCGCGGCGAATCGCAGGCGCTGGTTGTCGAGCTTCCGCTGGCGCGCGTTGTTGGTGCGCCGTCCGAACGAGCACGAGCTGCGCTCGCGGATCTGCTGCTCGTAGCCAATTCCGGCGCGTACGGCTGCCGAACCCGGCTGCACATCGACTCAGAAGTGCTGGAGGGTTGGATCGAGAGCCGGGTGCTCTGGGCGAACCTTTCGCCGCTCGCCGTGCGAAACACCGTTGATGGTGTCGTCACGGCAGCGAAGGGCTTGTCGGTTGCGTTCCAGGCACTGTGCGAATCCGAAACTCTTGCAGACGCTTACGTCACCGTAGTGCTCGGCGCGGCAACCCAGGCCGCCTGAGCGTGGTTTTCCAACTGGGATACGGAGGGCAAGTCAAGATGAACGCCACTAGTGCTGCCAACGACCAACGAGTAACGCGGTTGCGCGGGATCGATTGGACCGGTCAAAAGCGGACCTCTCTCAAAGTCCGGGTCAACGGCGAGGTGACCGTTGGCGAAGTAGCCGAGCTCTTGCGAGAGCGCATGAGATTGCCGCGCGGCAGCTATGCAGTTTACCACCAGAGCCGCAAGCTCAACCGCACGGATACCTTGGACGCGGCTGCTTTGCCCGACGAGGCCGAGCTAGAGATCAATCCGGAAGTGAAAGCCGGTCGCGATTAGCTCGTCCGGCCTTTGTGCACCCTGGTCCTGTGCGCCGCGGAAGGTTCAACCGCGTGCGCCCTGGACCAGGCGTCATTCTTTGTTGGCTGACAAAATGGAGAAGGCGCAAGCATGATAATCATTTCCGAGCATCAGTTCGTGGTCGAAGTCGTCCGCGAACCGGGTGGCGAGCTGCTGGCCCAGGA
This sequence comes from uncultured Planctomycetota bacterium, assembly GCA_963711515.1. Classification (GTDB taxonomy): domain Bacteria; phylum Planctomycetota; class Planctomycetia; order Pirellulales; family PALSA-1355; genus CAVQEL01. The sequence goes on from CAVQEL010000029.1 coordinate 215,802, forward strand.
GTCGCTCGATGAGCTGGGGTTCCTGGCCGACGAAGCGCGTTACCTGGCTGTCAGCGGCGGTCGCTTTCCAGACGACCCTTCACAGCTGACGGCTCGCCTGGTCCCAGTCAGTGACGAAGCTCGGCCAGGGCTGACTGGCGGAGTACGGGCGCAGCTTACGCAGGCGGGTAGCGCCAGTGGAGATTGACTTTCCTGCGGCAATCGCTCGGCCGCGCGGCGTCGAAATGGCAGCGCGATTGATTACCGCCGGACGACTAGCCGTCGACGATCGATACCTGGTGCGCCTGGCCGCCGTGGCGCGCCCTCCCGTCGCGCCGCATCCGCTGCTCGAACAATCCGATGAAGTCACCGTCGAGGAACAGCCGTTTCCTTTGGTTCGCCAGAGCCTCGGCAACTGGGGTATCGGCCCAGAGACCATTGGCAACGCTCATTCCGAGAGGCCGGTTTTTGCGTCGAGACACGTCGTGGACCAGGCAATCGAAGCGGCGATTGATTACGGCAATCAGGAAGTCGGCACGCTCTTGCTTGGACATCTGGTCTGTGATCCGGCGCTGCTCGAGGCCGGCAAGAAGACGTCGTGGTGCATTGTCGTGACCGAGCACGTGCGCATTCCGACAGGCGAGGGCACGCCTACTAGCTTTGTGTTTCCGCCAGACTCGTTTCGCTCCGCGCGCCAATTGGCCGACCTGCGCGGCCGCAACGAGCAGACGATTGGTTCACAGCACAGCCACGGTTGGCGCTGCCACGAGTGCGACCAGCACTGTCAGATTCGGAATCTGTTCTTCTCGACAGACGACGTACGCATGGCCGAGCAGTTCCCGGTATACGCGGCTTTTTTGGTGATCGGCGGAGATCCCGACGCCGACCGCGACCGTCCGGTTGCGCGTTTGTATGTGCGGCGGCGCGGCGTGATGCAGTCCCTGCCGTTGGCAATTTTTGATTGATGCTTCAAAAGAAACGAGAGACGTCGATGAGCACAAAGCAAACTCTACCCGAAGCAGTGGCTGACATGCTGCAAGCACCGCCCCGAGTTCGTCTAGGACTCCTCGAGCCGTACCTGCAGGCCCACCGCGATCAGGCTGACGCTGTGGCGCTGGCGTTGTGGTATCGCGATTTCGACCGCGAGCGTGCCCTTAATGAGTGCCAGTCGGCGGTGGAACGAATGAGTTGCCTGCTCGACGATGCAACCCGGCCGCCGTGGTTGGTGGCTGGCGTCATTGCGGTCGATGGCAGGTGCCTGGTGGCCATCGGCACGAGCCGCCAGTGCGTCACCGTCGACTCGGAGTTTGAAGGGCCACCCCTGCAAACGGGCGACGTCGTGGCGGTGACGCACGACACCAACATGATCGTTGAGCGCTTGGAAGGATATCAGTCGGCAAACCGAGCGGCACCCGTCCACGAATGGCACGAGGGCAGGCTGTTGGTGGAAATTGCTCCCCATCAATACCTGCCGCTCGATCCGACTCCGGCGCTGATGGATGCAAACGTCCAGCCTGGAGACACTGTCACCTATCACGACCAATGGCAAATTGCCTTCGAGGTGGTCCTGCGCAACGGCGATGTTCCAGAAGAGAGCTTCGAACGAGTGGCGTGGAGCCAGATCGCGGGCCTGGATAACCAAATCGACGAATTGACGTTTGCTCTGGGAGTGAAGCTCCGTCACCCCGATCTTACCAAGAGCCTAAAGCTGCAAGAAATCAGCGGCGCGATCCTCGCCGGACCGTCGGGTACCGGCAAAACGACCATTGGCAAGGGGCTCGCCACCTGGGCGGAAAAGGAATTCAATCAGCGGGTCGTGTTTCGTACGATTCCGCCCGGCAGGTGGCGCGACCCGTTCTACGGAGTCAGCGAGCAGCGAATTGTCGAGCCTATTCGCAGTGCGCAGCGGCTGATTTCCGAAGACAAAGCCGATTTCGTCATCTTATTCTATGACGAGATCGACACACTCGGATCGCGCAGCGGCGACGTCACGAACCACGTCGACAGCCGCGTCATGACTGCCTTCCTGGCCGAACTCGATGGGGTTCAACGACGCGACCGTATTTTTGTGTGCGGAGCAACAAATCGAATCGAGCTCGTTGACGAAGCGCTGCTCCGTCCGGGCGCTTCGGTGACTTGGTCCTCGAGATTCCGCGTCCCAACCGCGCGGCGGCTCGCGCCATTTTTCAATGCCATTTAACGGCGGACGTCCAGTTCGGCGCCAATGGCGAGGCCGTGGACCCCCAGGACATGGTCGAGCGCTGCATTGACGCGGCCGTGACCCGCCTGTACCGCGACGCCGATATGCAAGACGCGCTGGCCGAACTCGTGCTGGCCGGTGGTCAGCGACGACCTGTCTGGCCGCGCGACGTGGTATCGGGAGCAATGATCGAAAACATTGTCAATCGAGCGAAGCGGCTAGCCGCGCGCCGCGGCGTGATTGGCCCTCGAGGTCTGGTGTACAGCGACTTCGCTCACGCCGCAGATGTCGAGCTGGATGCCGCCAGCCTGCGGTTGCGCGATCCCATGAAGGCACGCGAGATTCTCGGCGAGCGCGACCTGCCGATCGCCCGCGTCGAAGCCAAACGCCGTGCGACGTTTGTCCAGCGATGAATCGAGGAAGTGTACTAGAAATGCATTGCATACCAAAGACCCTGGGCGCCGACATCGAGGTGCTCAACACCTACATTTGCAGGGGTCACTCCAGCCACCAGGGCGCGGCCTCGCGGCTATGGCGGGAGCTCGATACGATTTCGGCCTTTGGGGCCGTGTGCACCGACAAAACCGAGAAGGGAGATGAAAGTGAGTGGGGACGCCGCTGGCTATGTTCCGGCTGTTGCGTCTATACGGATATGGGGCACGCCGAGCTCGCCGGAGGAGAATGTGCTTCGGCGCGGCGCCACGCGGCAACGCATCACGGGACGTTGCGAGTCCTGCGAACGTGCCGACGAAAAGCCCAGTCGCGGCTGGCCGCGGGCGACGAACTATTCGTCAGCGCACACGTTGCCGATGGCTCGCGCGAATCGAGCTGGGGTGCCCACCTCAACGTGCAGGTGACTCGATCGCTTTGGAACAGCCTGTTTCGTTTGCGGCCTCACTACCAGGCACTGATGGCAAGTTTCGTAGCCGCGAGTGTGCCCCTGTTCGGTCAAGGTTACGTTTTGCCCGATTCCCGAGGCGCGTATCGCTTCGTCATGTCCGCGCAAGCGCACCACTTGGGAGAAGTGGCCGGCCTGCCGACCACGATTCCCTACCGTCGCAATCTGCTCAACAGTCGCGACGAACCGCACGCCCACGACCAGGCGGCACGCTTGCATCTGATTGCGTTTGATACGAACTTGCAACCGGCCTCACTGATCGTCCGCAGCGGCCTGGCACAATTGATCGCGGCGGCGATGGAGCTCGGCTGGTATGACCATCAGCTCGTTCTGGACGACCCGGTCACCGCGGTCCACGATTGGTCCGACTCGTTTGACGTTGACGTCGGGCTGCCGCGGAACGTGCAGGCTGCGCGGATTCACGGACCTCCGATAAGCCTCATCGAATGGCACACCCACTTCATCGACGAACTGCGGCCCATGGTCGCCGATGGTCGAATCCCCGAGGAGATCGTCCCCGACGGCGCAGAGATTCTCGACCGTCACGCCCAGATCGTCAGCGCGCTGGCCGGCGGCGATAGTAACGCGCTGGCGGCCAGGCTCGACTGGGCCCTCAAGTGGCAACTCATCGCCGAGGAACAATGCCGCGCGGATTGCACGGACGAGTCCATGCGCATGGTCGATCAGCTGTATTCTCATGTCGATGACCGCATTGGTCTGTTTTGGCTCTTTTGGCGCCAGGGCCTGGTCGATCGTTGCGGGGTGGACGACCGCTTGATCGGAGAATGCATGCTGGCTGGCGACCCGCGCACGCGGTCTGGGCTGCGTGGCGAGCTCGTTCGGCGTTTGGGTCGGTGGATCACAGCCATCGATTGGAACTTCATCGAGCTCTCACCGGGGCCGGATGCATGGTGGACGTCGCCAGAAAAGTATCGCTTGTCGCTGCCCGATCCCTCTGCGCCAAGCGAACCGTTGGTCAGTTGGTTGCGACAGCAATTCGTCACCGACGAAGAATTGCTGACCTGGATCGTCGGCACTGCGCAATGCGCACCCCTTACAAGGAATTCCTCCTCAAACACGTTCTCGTGAAAAGCGTACAAATCGGACCTTCACAAAGCGAGGATACAAACCCATGACAATCGAACGCTTGCACGGCCAAGGCGGCTCAAGTGGCGAAGGCCCCGAGCGGCCCAATGGTCGCAACCTCAATGCATTGCGGCAGCGATCGAACCAGTACAGCCAGGCGGCGCGGGACGCTATCGATCGGGCTCGCCAGCAGGGCGAACTTGGTCGACAACTCGATCAACTCAGGAATCCTGGCGCGCAGTGATCGAAAAAGCTCGAAAGGCTGTTTGCTGGCGATCAAGTAAAGGCCCCCCGACCGACAGACTGATTGTGCAATTATGGCGCCACCGATCCTCTTTGGCATAGAGTGGGAGCTCGCCATCGGAACTGACGGTCGTCATCCGCCAATTGCCGATGGCAAGGTTGCCTACTTCGCACTGCGCGACGCCATTTGCAAAGAGCTTCCCTGGCTTCCTGACCTGGAATCCGCCGTAGGTGTCTTCACGCCGGCGTTTCGATTCTACTGTGATTGCGGCCATCCCGAGGTCGCGACCGTGGAAGCTGTCGAACCGATGCAACTCGTCGAGCTTAAACGGAGAATCTTTGAAGTTCTCGGCCGTGCGGCCTGCCAGGCCGCCAAGGTCGTCCCAGGGTTCCTGTTGCTGGCCAACAACCATAATCACGTCGACGCCGCCGCCTATTGGGGCTGCCACGAATCGTATTCTCTTCGTCGGCATCCCGACGACTTGGCCCAGGGCATGGTTCCCTTTTTGGCCAGTCGTCCGCTGATCGCAGGCAGCGGCGAGATCGATCGCCGCGGGCGCGTGCTGGCCAGTCCGCGCGTGTCCGCGATGCGAAACGTCATTGGTGGCGGTACGACGTCCGAGCGCGCCCTGTATTCCACGTGTCGAGATCAACCCCTCATGAAATGCGGAACGTTTCGCCACCGTCTGCACTTGATTTGCGGTGATTCGCTGCGGAGCCCGTTTAGCGAATACTTGAAAGTAGCGTCGACGGCGCTCGTGTTGCTATGGCTTCAGGACGATCCTAACGCGGCAGATGACCTCAAGATTCGCTACCCCTTGCGGCTTTTGCGAGCGGCCAACGTGCTTTGGCAGCCTGCTGGCGAGCTGCACATCTCGCATCAGGCCCTGGCCTTGCAGGAACAGTATTGCCGGCGAGTCGCGCAGTTCGTCGACTCGCGTCCGGCGCTACCCGATTGGTGCGCAGCGGCCGTTGCCCATTGGGCCGAAGTGCTTGAGGCGCTTCGCCACGATCCCTTCGCGCTTGCCGACCGACTCGATTTGTTCATCAAACTGTGGCTGTTCGACGCGGCGCTCGAGAATCTCGGGCGGAGCTGGAAGGATATTGCCGAAGACGAGGATCTTTTTCGTGAGCTGGCGCTGCTGGATCTTGCCTATCAGCGCCTGGGTGGGCAGGGTCCTTACGAATCGCTTTGTGCCCAGGGCCGCGTCAATACCGACTCCGGAAAGACGGTTGATTCGAGCACTGCAATCAACGAGTTCGTTCTGGCGTTGCAGACCCGGGCAGCACCCCGAGCGCGCGCGATCATCGACCTTTGCGGCAAGAAGAACTGCGGCTGCACCTGGATTGGCGTTCATCGTATGCATCCCAGGGGCTGGCTCGATCTCGCTGACCCGCTGGCTACCGCAGGACAGTGGCACGCCGAAGTCCAGCCGCATTCTCCAGAGTAGACACTGTGAGCGATGACCTTCAACCCTGGAGAAAACGGGGTTATGGTTTCCACATTTTCCAGGCTTTCCAATTTTTGGCAAGCATTCTGGACCGGGCCTCGTGACCCGAAATATCCCTCTTGGAGGCATAGTCGGCTCAACGGGTGGGCTCAATTCTTCGCCGTCGCGCCGACTTCATCAGCCGAAGGCCTTGGCGGGGCCAGCTTAACCTATGTTTTCAACAACCGGCCGATGGGCGGGGCTGAGTGACGTCTTCACCGTATGCGCTCTTGGCTAGCCAGGACGCACAGGCTCACACGACAGCCCGCGGGCCTCGGCCCACTGTTTACCTGTTGACGCTCCACGACACGCGAGCCTTCCGCGAACACAGGAAGATCTCGCCCGCGGGGGCAGAAAAGGAGCATTCGAATCATGCCGATGATCAACGCGAATCCGTTTTCGTATGAGTTCGACCTCGACCATATCGCTCTCGTCTGCATCGACATGCAGCGCGACTTCTGCTTGCCGGGTGGCTTCGCTGAGTCGCTGGGAAACGATATCAGCAACGTCACGCCATCCATTCCCGTCATCGCCAAGCTTCAAGCCGCCTTCCGCAAGGCGGGCCTGCCGGTGATTCACACCAAGGAATGCCACAAGCCGGATCTTTCGGACCTGCCCACCGCGAAGCGTCTTCGCGGCAATCCGAAACTCAAGATCGGCGACCTGGGGCCCATGGGGCGGATCCTGATCGACGGTGAAGAAGGCTCGGACTTCGTGCCGGACAACGCGCCCATTAAAGGAGAGTTGGTCATCTCCAAGCCAGGTAAGGACGCGTTTTATAGCACGCAACTCCACGAGTACCTCATCAAGCGCAATATCTCCAACCTGGTGATCACCGGTGTCACGACGGACGTCTGCGTACAGACGACCATGCGCTGTGCAAACGACCGCGGCTACGATTGCCTGCTCGTCGAGGACGGAACAGACAGTTACTTCCCCGAGTTCAAGGCTGTCACGCTCAAGGCGCTGACGGCGCAGGGTGGCATTGTTGGCTGGACCTGTAAGTCGGAGACCTTGTTGGAGCTTTTAGAGGCGGAAGCCAGCGCTCACCTCGCAGAACCCGCGTTTGTTTAGGCACCTGCTCGAGTTGCTAGGAGCTGGTGCCTGTTTTTTTGGGTGTTGAGGTCCCATCAACAGTAAGGGAGCAATTCCATGGCTCACGTTAAGGCAAACCCCTACGCTTGGCCGTACAACGGCGATCTGCGTCCTGAAAACACGGCGCTGGTCGTGATCGACATGCAGACTGATTTCTGTGCCAAGGGCGGATACGTATCGAAGATGGGATACGACATTTCGCTCACCCGCGCTCCGATCGAGCCGATCAAGCGCGTCTTGAACGAGTTCCGCAAGCAGGGGTTCCACATCTACCACACGCGGGAAGGACATCGGCCCGACCTGTCGGATCTGCCGAAGAACAAGCGCTGGCGCTCGCGGCAAATCGGCGGTGGAATCGGTATCGGCGATACCGGGCCGTGTGGCCGACTCCTCGTCCGCGGTGAAAAGGGTTGGGATATCATTCCCGAACTTTACCCGCTGGAAGGCGAGCACATCATCGAAAAGCCTGGTAAGGGATCGTTCTACGCCACCGACTTCGAGATGCTGCTCCACCTGGGCGGCGTTGAGAACATTATTCTGGCCGGCGTGACCACGGACGTGTGCGTGCACACCACGATGCGCGAAGCGAACGACCGCGGCTTCGAATGTCTGTTGCTCAGCGATTGCACGGCGGCCACCGACCCGCGCAATCACCAGGCGGCGCTCAACATGATCACGATGCAGGGCGGCGTCTTCGGCGCTCATGCAACTTCGGCTGACTTGTTGGCAACGATCCGCGGAGAAGCTGATGCTCAGCCGGAATCCGCCGAGCAGTTGGCGACGGTCGGTTGAATCAACGTGATTCGCCGGCTCCGCCGGTAGCGTGCATCGTTTCTTGTTCAAGACGTTTCAACAACCTGACCGGGGGCGCTCCCGATTCTCGAGGTCCGCGGGACCGGAATGGGGGCGTCCCCAAAAGGGGCGCAACTATGGCATTCGATTTGTTTGTCAACGGAACGCTGATGCGGGGCTTGCCGTTGCACGCAAACATGGGCGACTCGGAGTTCATTGGTGAATTCCGAACCGAACCGCAGTACCGTCTTCACTCCATCGACGACATTCACCCCGGCATGTATCGCCTGGAAGACGGTGAGGAAGGGGGCGTGGCCGTCACCGGCGAGTTGTATCGAGTCAGCAACGACACTTGGAAACAAATTGAAGCGGGGGAGCCGGCAAACCTGTATCGAGGCAAGATCACACTCGCCAACGGACGCGAGGTGTTCGGCATTCTCTATCCCCGCGAGCTCGCCGAGGGCAAGCAGCTGGACATCTCTGAGTACGGTGATTGGCGAGCGTACTGGAATTCCACCCGCCCGCAATCCTTGGAGAAAGCGCGGTAGACGATTCCGGCCCTACACGAATAGCACCGAGTCTGCACGAGTGCGGAGCGCTTCGATGTACAGTCCCGTAGACATCATCTTTCGGCCCATCAAACAGGGCCCGGTCCCCTATTGGCGGATCGTGCTGCGAGGCTGCTCGCAGATGTGCTTCCAGTCCAATGAGTTGACCGGCCTGTTCTTCCTGGTGGCCGTCCTCGTGGCATCGCCGCTTGCCGCAGTTTACCTGCTGGTGGCCGCGACTTTGCGCCGGCGGCCCGCATGCTGCTGGGAGAGAAGGCCGCCGTGTTGGAAACGGGCATGCCGGGGCTCAATCCCTGCATGGTCGCGCTCGCGCTACCGGCCTTTTTCGAAACCGGCTGGACGAATGTCGGAATGTGGTTGGTGCTGTCGGCCTGCGTCGTTAGCGCCGTGGTATTGGTACGCTTGTGCATCGCGGTCTTGCCGTTTCCGACGCTCGTGCTGCCGTATCTGATCATTTTTTGGATTCTGCATGCCTTGGCTCCCCACCTCGGCGTGCTGCAACCAATCGCGCTGGTGCCACCGACGGCGACGGGATTTGAGCCGGTCAGGGCGGTGCTCTCCAGCCTGGCACAGGCGCTGTTCTCACCCAGCATCTGGTCGGGGATTTTGTTTGCCGCGGGCGTGCTGCTGAGCAATTGGCGGCACGGGCTGATCGCCATCTGCGGTGCCATGATCGGAAGCACGGTGGTCTATTATTATCGCGATATGAACCCGGCGGACGTCAACTTCGGCCTGTACGGGTTCAACGGCGTGTTGACGGCCGTGGCGGTGTACATCTTTTGCGGCGGTAAGCTCCGCCTTTCCATCCTGGGCGCCCTGGTGGCAACGATCCTGACTCCGGTCGTCGCCGGGTTTGGGGTCCAGACGCTGTCCGCGCCGTTCGTGTTCACGACGTGGCTCATGCTGGCCTTGGGCTGGTTCGAAGACCATTGGTTTGCACTCCCGACGGCACCGACGTCAACGTCGTCATCCGCAGCGGTTTGAACATTGCCCGGACCGCATTCACAAGGAACGATGATCTGGAGACCGATCGAATGACCCCCCAAACCGCAACTGCCCCGATCGTTATTCCCGACCTGCTGAAGAAGGCCGCAGAGTTGCGCCAGTCGGACAATTGGCAACCGTTCCGACCGGGCGTAACCGCTCAATGGTTGTACGACGAAGGCAACGGCGGGCCGGCCGCTGTACTGCTCCGTTATGAGCCAGGGGCCCGCGTGGCGGTGCATGAACACGTCGGCTACGAGCACTTGCTGGTCCTTGAAGGAGACCAGTTCGATGACGAGGGTACGTACCCGGCCGGCACGCTGGTCATCAGTCCACCCGGCACGCGGCACTCGCCCGGCAGCAAGGGGGGCTGCGTGGCACTGCTAATCTACGAGAAGGCTGTCAAGTTCGTAGAACGCGAATGACTCGGGAACGATCGAACCAGAGACGTGGCAGTCACCCAAGCACGACATGCAGAGATCAGCCTCATCCTCCCAGGACGTTGGAAATGAAAGTATCCATGGTGATTCTAGCGGCAGCGCTCGCGCTGGCGTTCGCGGCGACGGTTTCAGCCGGTGACGTCAGCACTGTCGCGCCAAGCGATCCGACAGTTCTAGAGGCTCCCATCGTCTTTCACAATCTGTTGGATGAGGTCGAGCGGCTCGATGAGACGAATGGCTGGGAGCCGTTCCGCCCCGGCGTGATGGCGCATTGGCTGTATAAAGTACCCGACGGCGGACCGGCCGCGGTCCTGCTTCGCTACGAGCCCGGCGCCCGCGTACCGCTGCACGAGCACGTTGGCTATGAGCACATCTACGTGCTTCGGGGCGACCAGTTCGATGAACGCGGCTCGTATCCGGCCGGCAGCTTCATCATCAACCCACCCGGCACAAGACACTCGCCCGGCAGCAAGGGGGGCTGCGTGGCACTGCTGATTTATGAGAAAGCCGTCAAGTTCGTGGAGCCTGCGTCTTCCGGCAAGACAGCGGTGAGTGGAAGTTGATCAGCCATCAGGCCGACACGCTGCCGTTCATGCAACCGTATACAACCGTTACGCGGCGACCGGCGATGAAAGCAGGCCGGCCGTTCCCCTCCGGGCCTGCTTAAAACAGCAGGATTGCACGCAGGGTAACGGGAAGTGCGCTGGGGATGTCGGGTGCCGCCGCCGGGTTGGGGATGTAGCTGATATTCGGTTGCAGAAAGCAGTTCGGGCCGACCATCCACTGGTAGTACCAGCTCAAGATGGCTTCGTCGGCACGCAGATCCAGCGCCGGGTCGTCGCTCATCTTGCCGTAGGCTAATCCCCAGCCGGCGGAATCGTTGTCGCGCCGGGCAATAGCCCGATGTAGGTCAAGCCGACACCCAGGTAACGGTGCGTGTCGACGAAGGGGCTATTCGTGCCGGCGAATTGGAAGTACATCGACAGCCCTTCGTTCGTGACGCCGGGATGCTCGTAGGTTAGGCGCTGCGATCCAAACAGGTAGATGCCCTGCGCTCCGGCGACCGGTCCGCTGGCCGCCTGGAGCACTCCAGTTTGGGCCCAATAGCCGGCGCCAAACTTGCCGACGAGCTGATCTTTACCGTGACCCCAAGTGCAGCCGGCCTCGACCATGTGCAGGTTGTAGCCATTGAAATGCGGACCCTCCGTGCCGATCTGGCGGCCGGCGGCCAGATTGCCATCGTAGAGACCGTACTTGATGTAAGTCTTCTCAATGGGAATCAAGGTAGTCACCACGCCCGTTGCCGAATTGAAGTATCCCGGCGTGACTCCGTACTGCGTCGGGCTGAGGTACAGCGGCGTGAAGAGCAACGACGACACCGCCGCGATGTCATAGGCTGAGTCGCCGAAGGACGCCCCGGCGACGACATTATTGAAATCGTACGTCGGAATCGACTTGCCGATGCGAATCAGCAAGCGGTCGTTGGCAAACCGATGCAGATACCAGAGTGCGAAAATCTCCGCACGATGGTGGATGCCAATATCGAGCGATTCGTAGTTCAATATCGTGCCCGCGTTGTAGTTGGTGGGGCCGCCGGCGTAATAAAGCAACTCGCCGCCGACAAGACCATTCTCCCAACCCATCGCTTCTTCCGTGTCGACCGATATGTCGACGATGCTCAGGGTGTTGCCAGTCCACCCGGGCACCAACCCTCCGCTCAGTCCGTTAGCATCGGTGATGTTCAAGCCGGCAAACCGCCACCCGTTGCGATTGATTCCCAGATAGTCTCCCAGCCAGCCGGTGCCGACAACCACGTTCGAGGCACCCGGGTTACCGGAAACAACGCCGGTCGCTCCACTCGTGCCGGAGCCGGCCGATGCCCGGGCATTGCCGGCCGCATTGTCTTGCATGCCGCCGTCACGCTGAGCGACGAAAAAGATCGGTGGCACGTGGGAGAATGCTTCGCCGCGCAAAAGGAGGGGCTTGCCCAACAGCAAGCTTTCGCCGTCGGGAACTGCATCGCCCGACAAGGCGGCCGCGGTCGACAAGGGTAGCGGCTCAGAGGCGCCGGCGCGGACCCTCCAACCCAGCACGACTGCGACGGCGACAGCAAGCACTGCGGCAAAGGAATCGACTTTACAGCGTCTAGCCGCGACGTCGCGAGCGTTCATGACGAGGAGCTAAGGTGGTTGCAACTCTTCCAATCCTCCGTATCCCATACGTCGGTCCATTTTCCGGCATGCGTGAGTTGAATCAAAGAACATCGCCCACGACCCGCCTGTCACCCCAAAACTGGCGCATTAGCACGTAAGATCACGCGCCACAAAGTGCTGCCGACGAAGCGTGCTCACTCGGGTGGTCTGCCGTGCCTTGCCGCATTGCGGCGCGAAGCTACGTCAAGTTTGACGATTGGCGCACGAATGCAGACCTTGAGCGGCACTTAGTTTCACGACGCACCGAGCGCCCAGAGTCAGACGTGCCGCGCCCGACCGCGAGAATTGAACGGCACATGCTGACCATCATGAAAGTGGTCGATACTGGACTCGAACCAGCGACCTCTAGCTTGTCGAGATCACCCGAGTGACCCTAACTAAAACCCTGGCAAAAACGGGGTTGCGATTTCCACATTTTCCAGCATCTTCCGGGTTTCGGCAAGTATTGTGGACTCATTCTGGACCGACTAGTCAAGCATGCAAGCTCGTGCCTCACTCACACACCGCAATGCCGCGTTTCACTCCAGCTCATTCGGCAATTGACTGTGGCGATGTTAGCCAGTGCAATGAAGCACACAGAAAATTCTTGGCTCCCGGGGGACGTCGTCAAATGTCACGCACAGGTGTACCGATTTCGAACTACGCGATCATCGCCGCATTGTTTTTGCTGCTGCCGGCCTCGAGGGGAGCATTTTGTTTCGCTCAGGACGACAACGCCCCCCCTCACGCTGAAGTGTCCGTTGACGACCCAGCTCACCTCACGAAAGTAAGCCCACTTCTCTTCGGCGGTTTTTTGGAGCATTTCGCCGATCAGATCTATGGCGGGATCTTCGAACCGGGATCTGCGCTCTCCGACGAGAGAGGATTCAGGCGCGATGTCATTGAGGCGCTCAAGGAGCTGAAACTATCGGTCGTTCGCTGGCCAGGCGGCTGCTTTGCCAGTGGCTATCACTGGCGCGATGGCGTGGGACCTAAGCGCGTGCCGGTTCGGGATCCGGTTTGGGGCGTCACCGACCCCAACACGTTTGGAACGGATGAGTTTATCGCCTGGTGCCGCGCTGTCGGATGCCAGCCTTACATTTGCACCAATGCCGGCAACGGCTCGCCTGAGGAAATGCGTGACTGGGTCGCCTATTGCAACGAGCGCAAAGGTCACTCGGATGCCGTTCGCTTCTGGAGCGTGGGAAACGAGAACTGGGGGTCGCACGAGATCGGGGCCAGCACGCCTGAAAGGTGGGGTCCCCTCGTCCAAAGATCGGCCGAACTGATGCGCAGTGTCGATCCAACCATTCAATTGGTTGCGGCCGCCACGCCGGATCCCAATTGGACTCTCCCACTACTCAAAGTGGCGGGCGACCAGCTCAACTACATCGCCATTCACGAATACTGGTTTTTGCTGTTCGCGGTCAACAGCCATCCCTCGTATCTCGATTGCATTGTGAAATCGGAAGGCCCCGAGAGAACTCTAAAGCATACCATCGCGCTATTGGATCAGGCGGGCGTGCGCAGGGCGCATCAAGATTGCGTTCGACGAGTGGAATCTGCGCGGCTGGCACCATCCAGGCTTTCCTCGTACGGAAGTCGGCGATCCCAAGGATTCCGAAGCGCAACGGCTGATCAATGCACGCCAGGAAAACGACGTGGCATCGCAGTACACCATGGCAGACGCGCTCTTCTCCGCGTCCTTCCTGAATGCGTGTTTGCGCCATGCCGATGACGTGGGGATGACCAATATCGCCCCCATCGTAAACACTCGAGGACCGCTGTTCGTGCATCGCGATGGGATTGTCAAACGTACGACGTTCCACGTCCTGGCAATGTATGCCAAGGGGATGCATGACCACGTGGCACCTACGAAATCGACCGGGTCCATGGTCAGCCATGGGGATCAACGCGTTTCGGTGGCCGATGCAGTCGCGACTTGTGATCCAGCGGGCCAATCATGGCGCATCGCTCTAGTGAATCGCCATCCCTCCAAGTCCGCGTCGTTCACGATTCGCCTGAAGGGCAAACCACTCGCAGGGAGTTATGACGTCAGCCAGCTCGAAGGACCAAGTCCCGATGCCTATAATGACGTCGAAGCCCCCCATCGCGTGACTCCGCAGGACGTCAAATTGACGTTTCGCGATGGCGCCGTCAGCTTACCGCCCCATTCGCTGACGATTCTTCATGTCGAGGGTGAACCAAGTAACTAACTTTCGAGCGAGGGCGCCACGCTCAACGCGCGTCCCCTCGATTGATTCCCTGCGCCTAGCGACGCGTCAGCGCAAAACCTCTATGCAATGACTAGACTATTCGTGAAGGCATTGCGTGCCAAGCAGTTGCGCACGAGGGGCGGCGAACGGGACGTGCGATGATTTTGACTGCGCCAATCGCCACGTGGCAGCTAGTGATTCACGGTGCTTGCCGCCGGGAATGGTTCGATCTATTCTGTGCTAACAAAACTGGCGGCACCGCTGCCGGACTATGCGATCCTGCGGACCGATGATGCAGTGTTACGTAGCATCGTCTTCGAAACGCTAACGGGGAGAATCGTCTAATGAACCGGATGAGTCATCGATGGTCGGCTGCCATGGCGGCGCTAGTGATCGGCGGCTGTCTTGTCAGCAGCGCGCGGGCGGCGTCGTTTTATGGACCGTCCACGCAGCCTCAGGGAATCAACAACTTATCGATTACTTATTCCGGCGGCACGGCGCTGTTCAACGTCCGCTTCGATGAACGATCGTTTGACGACGTCTACGGCAGTGGCACGCCCACGTTCACGTTCAACAGCGAGGCGGACATCACGGCGGCAATGACCGCGGTGTGGACTGAATTGGCCCCTCTCCCGTTTCCAACATGGGTGGGGTCCACGCCCACGTACGATGGGTCAGTGAACAACAGTATCTATTATCCCCTGGTCTTTGACGCCAACCAAGTGACCTACGAATACTCGGTCAAGCTTATTCCTGCGGGATGGACAAACCGCGGTCTCGACGACGATACCGTCGCGCGCGACATGGCTTTCAATAACAATGACAATCGGACGTGGGCGGTCTTCACCCCGGTCCCCGAGCCGGCGTCGCTGTTGCTCTTGGCCCTGGGGGGCCTGACGCTCATCGGCCACGTCATCGGTCGCCGAAGAACGGCCAGGCGGCGACTCTTGCAGCGCTAAGCGGCCCGTTGAAATAAGCCAGCGTGGCTTATTTCAACCTCGCCAAGTGCGTAGCAAAACTCCGCGCGGCTCGCAAAATAACGACTTACGTCGCTCACGTCGTCATTTTGAGATCGCATCCATGCGATCGCGCAGGCCGTTGAATATTTCAACGGCCTGCTAGCGCCGATGTCGCCCTGACTTTCAGGAGAGAGATTTGCGTGTGTCTCGAAGGTGCGTCAGAATCGGTGAGGCCGTAGCTGGTCGGCGTAGCAGATTCGGCAGTTCAAGACCCAAATGGGAAATCCCGGTTAATGATACCGTGCAGGTTCAAGTCCTGTTTCCCGCTGCTTCTGTGCAAGAACTTCCGAGGAATTCCTGGTCCCGACGCGGGGGGAGCGGTTTCACCAGTCAACCGACGTCACGTAGCCGAACTGCATTAGCACCGGCGTCAGGATCGATTTGAGGGATTCCTTCTCGCTGGGCGAGATTGTGCTGGTCCAGCTACCGTGCTGGGCCACGCTCAGGTTGCCCTTTTTGTTCGTGATGCCCGCCTTCATCGCCTTGGCATCGTGCTGGATGTAGGCTTCGTGCAGCTGCTCTTCACTCATTTCCAAGTGATGGTGCTCGAGGAACTTGCTCAGCTCGCCCTTGGCGTCGGCCAGCCAGTCTTCGTAGCGTATGGGGTCGATGTCCAGCCGATCCTTTTGCCTTAGAAACTCATGGTATTCCTTGAGCACCACCTTGGCCCATCCCTCGATCTCGTGGTCCACGCCAAACTGCTTGCGATACTTGATCGAAGCACAAACGTCCCGCGGGTCGCGGATAATGTAGCACAACACGGCATTGGGATATGCCTTGCGCAGTAGCGCTGCGAAATTGATTTGCGAGCCGGCGCTATCGATCGTGCTGTATTTCCAATGGTTCTTGGCCGGGTTGGCAAGATCGAGCTCTTTGAGGTTTTCTTTCATCAACAACTCTGGACGGTGGCCCCCAAGATGCTCGTTGTGGCAGTCGAGCGACCAGAGCCTCGCCCGCTCGAACCCTTCAAATAGCACGAACAACAGCCGGCCCGGCACGATGAAGCGAATCGCCTGCAAGCCGCGCAACACCCGCAGCCCCGTGCCGCCCCCCAGTTTTAACTCGTGCACGTAGACGTGGCTCGGCAAGTGGCCCAACATCGCGCCGATCCAGGTGGCGCCGCTGGCCGCCGGGCACATCACGAATATCGGCCGGATTTGTTTACGGTTCTTGACGAACGACGGCAGCACGCTGTGCCTGATAAACGAGCCCAGGCGGCCCGACCGGCGAAGCTGCCCAATCAATCGACCTGCGGAGCGGAACATGGAGGTTGACTCGCAATCTGAACGAGGATGACGAAACGTCGATCAATGATCCGATCGTGCCCGGACCACGATCCAGTACTTAGCTGCTGGCCCGGGCGAATCCACAAGCCGATCGCACCGCGCCATCGCGCCGGCGGCCAGTCCCGCCAGGGGCCTGACCGCGCGCCGCGCGCGCGGGCTCACGCGGCTCTTCATCCCACCGAGGCGAGGTTGGATCCGCGCTGTCCAAAAACGCGACATCGGTCCGCCGATGACTACCTGACGCTCGATCTGATCGCGGCCCAGACGTTCAATGATCGGGTTCAGGCTTTCGGGCGAGATGGTTGCAGCTAGGCGGCCCCCCGGCTTGAGGTACCGGACCAGGTTCTGGACGATGCCGGGAACTTCGGCGTCGGGCAGGTGATTCAGCGTGTTGGACGACGTCAGCGCGTCGAGCGATCCAGGCCGCAAGGGGGGCACTCGAATATCGGCCAGGACGCCAAATTCCACGCGCCCCAAGTCGATAGCCCGCCGCAGCCGAGCCCGGGATAGATCCAGCGCCACGAACCGCCTTGTGGGAAAGTAGGCTGCGAACTCAGCCTCGCCTGAGGCAAAGTCGCCCACGACCGCCTGCGGCGCGACGCCCGCGGCAAACTCGCGCAACAACCTACGGAATGTTTTTTGCGACGGCCCCAAGAACTCGACGTCCTCTGGCGCGGCGGTCGCGAATCGTTCGGCGTGTCGGCGGAGTGCGTCCTGGCTCCAACCGGACAGATCAACAATGCGGTCTTCGACCGGCACGGGACCGGCGGACGGCGCGACGAGCTTGCCATCGACGATGGCAAGCGGCCCCCCCGAGGTCTCGGCCAGCACCTCGACCGCCCAGGCCGGAATACCGATTTCAACAGCGGCATCACGCGCCAATGACTCGCGCATGGAACTCATTCTCTGAACAAAAGTACCCGCAGCCACTCGCCGAATCCCCGCAGTGATGACGAGCGATCGGCGAAGTCCCGAGGAAAGAAACCTGCCGCCTGACAGTCAACTACACCGCCACGGGTTTGGGGCGCGGCCGTCGCCAAGCTTGATAGATTCTCAATTGTAGTAGCCGAAAGATGGGGCCGCAAGCGAGCGGCTTTTGGCTTTTGGGGGCTTATGAGGGGTGAGGCACACCCTTGCGGACTGCGGCAGGCGAGCCGCGAGCTTGGCCGCCACAGGCCAGTTAGATTAGACTAGGATTTCGGCACCCGTGCTGGCCTTCGAGCGCCGCTACATGCGGCACAATCCATTTCTGCCGCGCTGCGATTGTACGCCCCATCCCGATGAAAAAATCAACGGCCGGCACATCCACCCTGCGAAAGATCTTCGGACTGCTGTCGGATGCGGCTGTTTATGGCACCTCGTCCGTGTTGAGCCAGGCGCTGGCGCTGTTCCTGCTGCCGATCCTTTCCGACTACCTGACCCCGGAAGACTTCGGGCTGGTGGCGATGCTCACGGTGCTCACCACGCTGTTTGTGCCCCTGGCCAACTTGGGAATGTCCAATTCGATCTTCCGTCGCTTCAGCACCTGCCGCGACGATGCCGAGCGCACCAACGTGCTGACGATCGGACTGGTGAGCATCGTCATTGCATCGGTGAGCTTGTGCGTCCTGGGCATGTTCTGGTCGGGCTGGCTGTCGAGCCTGCTGACCGGCTCACCCGATTATCGCCGGCTGGTCAATTGGAGCTTGTTGTCGGCCACGTTCAACAGCATCGGCGTCGTCGGGATCGTGGTGCTGCGCGCCGATCGCCGCGTGAAGTCGATTGCCGTGCTCAACATTGTCAAGCTGCTGGTCAGCGCGGCCGCCACGCTCTTCTTTCTGTTTGCCGAGGGCATGAAGGCCGAGGGAATCATTCTGGGCACCCTCGCGGGCGACGCAGTGGGCATGGTTGCCTCGTTCGGCGTGACGTTTCGCCGCTTCAAGCTCACGATCCACGATTCGTCGATGATCCGCCCGATGCTCAGCTATGGGCTTCCGTTTTTGCCCACGCAGCTCCAGACGCTCGGCTTGACACTGCTTGGGCAATACATAATCAGGGCGTTTTTGGGCTTGGACGCCGCCGGACTTTACAACGTCGCCTTCAAGCTGGCGGTGCCGCTGGCGTTCGTCGTCGACTCCGTGCATAAAGCTTGGGTGCCCTACAAGTTTCACATTTACGCCCACGACGAGAACCCAAAGTATTTCTTCCGCACCGTCGTCACTTACTACAGCGCGGGAATTACGTACTTGTGGCTCGGAGTGTGCGTGTGGGGGCCCGAGGCGCTGCGGCTGTTGACCAATCCCAGCTTTCACGCTGCCGCGCCGCTGGTTCCCTTCATCGCGTCGATTGCGCTGGCCCGCGGAATCCGTTTCATGGTCTGCACCGGCATGGAACTGGGCGAGGACATGCGCGCACTGCCGGTCGCCAGCTTTCTGGGACTGATCGCCACCACGATCGGCTGCGCGGTGATGATTCCCTTGTTCGGTATTCCGGGCGCGGCGCTGGCCACCACACTGGCCTGGGTAGTGATGGCCGCGGTTCTGTTCGTGGTTTCGCAGAAGGTTTTTCCCATCAGTTACGACTGGCCCGTCGTTTCGGCAATGTTGGTCATCAGTTGTGTGCTCGTGGCGATCGATTGCGCGGCCCAATATGCGCTTGACTGGCCGGCCCGAGTGGCGCTGGCTACGGCGTTTTCGCTGCTGTACCCCGTGGTGGCCCTGGCCATCTTGTTCCGCTCGGCGACGGAGCGGGCTCGCATGACCCTGTTGCTCTCGAAAATCCGCGCCCTGCGGGGCACCCGCAAGCAACGCACGCAAGTCTCTGGCGAGCAGGCGTACAACGCTCTGGATCATCCGACCGAGGACGGCGTCTCCGCGGAACCGTCGGCGGCCGCCGCCGAGCCCGAAGCCTCCGCCTGATCTTGGAGGAATGCGATTCACGAGACGCGCTAGCTTGAGGCCTTAGCAGCCCGTTTAGTTAAGCATGTTGCCCGCGCGGCGAGCTCGGCGGGTCGAATCGCATGGAGCCGAGCCGCTTGCGCGTGACCGACATCGTCGAATGGTCGGGCGTAGTCTCGCCCAAGCTCCGTCAGCCATGGAAGAACAATTACGCCAATTGCTGAATCGCCTTGAGCGTATCGGCAACGAGCACGAAGAGTGACCCCCTCCCGATTTCAGTACCAGTGTCCAGCGTGAAGTTTCCCGCGATCGCAGAAGAGCACGATCTTGGCTTGCCTCAATTATCGACGATCCGGAGACGAGACTTGCGATTGCCCAGCACATGGGGAAGGCCGCTTTGAGCGGCGGACGCGAACAACTCAGAATTCCGAGAATGTTTGCCCCTCTCGCGCATCCGGGCGGTATCATCGGGATCGCCGGTCGAATCCTTCTCTCTTGGCGGGCTCGCAACATGGTTGCTGGAAATCACAATCCCGAGCATCGTCGTACCAAAGGCAACACGGTGCTTGCCGAGTCAGGCAGTGGCAGGCCGGAGCCACCCTACCCGCCCGCGGCCTACTCGTGGTACGTCGTCGGTGTGTTGATGGTCGTCTACGTGTTTTCGTTCATGGATCGGCAGATCCTCGGATTGCTGGTCGGCCCGATCAAGCGGGACCTGGACATCTCGGACACGCAGTTCAGCTACCTGATGGGTCTTAGCTTTGCCGTGTTCTATACGTTCTTCGGCATTCCGATTGGTCGGCTTGCCGATTCGATCTCACGTCGCGGGCTAATCGCCGGCGGGCTTTTCTTCTGGAGCTTGATGACTGCCGGTTGTGGTCTGGCGAGTCGCTACTCGCATTTTCTGTTGTTGCGCATGGGGGTTGGCGTCGGCGAGGCCAGCCTGTCGCCCGCAGCCTATTCGATGATCAGCGATTCCTTCCCGCGACACCGACTTGCCACGGCGATCAGCGTCTATTCGATGGGCATTTACCTCGGCACTGGACTGTCGTACCTGATCGGTGGTCTGTTGGTCCGCTGGATCGGGGCCAAGCCCCTGCTCACCGTTCCACTGGTCGGCGAAATGCGCTCGTGGCAGATCGTGTTTTTTGCGCTGGGCTTGCCCGGATTGGCACTGGCCATGGTTTTCCTGACCGTTAAGGAACCGATTCGCCGCGGTGTGCGCCGCGTCCAGACCGAGCGCGGCGAAAGCGTTTCAGTTGTTTCCGTCTCCGAAGTCGGTGGCTACTTGTCCAGCAATTGGAAGACGCTCGTCTGCCACAACGTAGGGTTTGCTCTGTTGAGCCTTTCGTCGTACGGAACGACGTCCTGGATTCCAGCATTCTTCCACCGCACCCACGGATGGGAGGCGGCCGACGTCGGCGTCATTTATGGCGCCATCGTAGCGCTATTCGGCACCTCGGGCATCGTCTTCGGCGGCTGGCTAGCGGACCGGATCGGGCGGTCCGGCGCAACCGCCTCGAAGATGCACGTGGGTTTGCTGGCTGCGCTCGTCTGGGTGTCTACGGGGATTGCCTATCTGCTTGTTCCGTCCGGGACGATGGCCATGCTGCTGCTGGTGCCGACCGTTTTCTTCGTAGCCATGCCGTTCGGCGTCGCGCCCGCTGCGATTCAGGAGATGATGCCCAATCCGATGCGCGGCCAGGCGTCGGCCTTATATCTGTTTATCGTGAATCTGATTGGCCTGGGCCTGGGTCCTTCCGCGATCGCCTGGGTGACCGATTTCGGATTTCGCGACGAATCGATGCTGCGGTATTCGATACTGATCGTAACCACCGCAGCCCACGTCGCTGCGGCGATTTTGCTGTGGCTGGGAATCAAGCAATTCCGGCAAAGTACGCGTCGACGGGATGCGTGGGAAGCGATCCAAGGGTAGGCATCGAGAAACGTCAGAGTGCCGTCGGCACGTCGATTCCCAGCTTGGCCAAGTGAGCATCGAGCGAGTGCCGGGCCCAGGGCAGCGCCTGCTCGGGAGCATCGTCGTAGGCGCGCGCCAGCAGTTCTTCGAAGGTCGCGGCTCCTTCGTTGTGCGCCCGTTTGATTTTATCTTCTCTCGATAGTCGGTGGTTAATTTGCTGCTGGATCAACTCGTGGGGGCGTCCCGCGGGTTGGCCGTGTGAGGGGATGATCAGCTTGCAGTCCAATTGGAGTAGTCTGTCCAGGCTGCGCATGAACGCCGCCATGTCGCCGCCGTATTCGCGCGAGATGACTATCGTGCCGGGATTGGCCACCATGTCTCCGGCCAACAGGGCCCCAGTCGATTCCTCGAGGAAGCACAGGTGGCCTGGGTCGTGGCCGGGGGTGTGAATGCACCGCAATCGCCATTGTGGGTCACAGCCACTGAGCAGAACGTCGCCATCGTGCAGGTGACCGTCGATCTTGAAAGATAACTGAGCCGCGGCGGCCGGATGGGCCATGATCGGCACGTCATACGTGTGGCGTAATGCTTCGGCCGCGTCGGTGTGGTCCGGATGCGAATGAGACAAGAGAATGGCCTGGACTCGTCCACCGAGCTCGATCAGATGATCGATCTGCCGTCTCAGGTGGTTGAGTTCCGCTGCATCCCCTGCGCCGGGATCAATCACATACAAAGATTCCTCTCCCACGATGAGGCAGTTGGTGTGCGTCGCCGGCGCAATCGTCGCACTCGTGACCGGCACTAGCGTGATTCCCCGGCGAACTTCAAACCAGTTGTGCTCGCCCGGGGCCCGTTGCGTCCCGCGCGTGAGCAACGGCAGCGCGCCAGGCAAGCCGGCGGCGGCCAACTGCCGCAGGGTGTAGGCGACGGGCGTGGAAATCCTGATCTGGCCGCGATGCCAGCGCTGGCGCGCTTCGGCCGGAGTGAACCAATCGAGCCCGACGATTTCACCCTCGATGAGTTCCTCTTGTTGGTCGCCGCGCACATGGTGCAAAAAATACTGGGTGGCGAAGCGGATGGGCACGAACGATGGTGTGAGCCACTGTCCCGCCGGCTCAAAATCATCGGCGTCGATCGTAAGAGCATGTTGCACGAGGAAGTCAGTAAAGCTCAGGTCTTCCTGCAACACGCGGTGCCGCGCTTGCCGCAATAGTTCCCTGGCAGGAAGTGCCCCGCGCACGCAGAGCAGCCCGGTCTCCTCGAAGACCTCTCGCGCCGCCGCCTGGATCGCGCGGGCGTGATCTTCGTCCGTGGCATGAGCCACGCAGCTTACGCTTTCGCCTTCCTGCAGCCGCCCGCCCGGGAACACGTGATGTCCAGCCATAAATCGAAGTGCAGGACTGCACCGCGCCAGCAACACTTCCGGCCTGGCGCCATCGCGCACCAGGATGCAGGCGGCAGCGGTTCTTGGTTTGGCAGGCATCGCCTTTTTCCTAAGCGGCAAGGAACCGATGGCGTGCGAAAATCCCGACGGCGGGCCGGACCTGGACTGTCACCATTGCGAACAGCGGGGCCTCTTGCGCGCGAGAAACGCCGATATCATTTCGCCAACGGCAACAATTTGACGTTCTTGTACCACACCTTGTGTCCATGATCCTGGAAACCTAGATAGCCCGAACGAGCAAAATCCTCCACCGCGCGCGGCTTGCCGTTCAGCTTGAATTTGTGGGCCTGGCCGTCCGGACAAAACCCTGGCTTATCAAACGCGTCGCAGTCGATGCTGTTGACCAACTCGCCATTTAACTTGACGCTGATCTCAGGCCCAACGCACTTGATCTCAACCGTATTCCACTTGCCTGTACCGTTGCCGGCTGCTTTGGAGGGGCCCGCCAAGTCATAGATCGCCCCCATATCGTGTTTGCCAGTGCCGCCGCCCGCCATGACTTGGACTTCGAAGCTTGTGTTAACAGGATCACGCGGGTTCTCGACGCGGAAGAAGATACCAGAATTACAGTGCGGGTCTTCCCAGCGCACGTCACACTTGAGAATGAAGTCGGAAAACTGGCCTTCGTGAAGATCAGGTAGCCGCCGGATTGATAGGGAACCAGGCAGCCGTCCTCGATTTTCGTGGCAATCGGCTTGTCATTGTTGCACCGCCAGCCCGTCAGGTCTTTGCCGTTGAAGAGCAACTGCCATCCCGCCTCCTGCTCGGCAGCAGTCAATTGGTTGTCCGCGGCGATGGAAACGCCGGCGATACATAGCGAGAGAACAATGGACTTCAACAGCGCTTGACACATGACGTTTCCTTTCCAAAGTGCTCGTAAAGCGAGTTCTCAGCCGATCAATCGGTTCCCTGAATATCGCGGGTATCAACGGACATTTGAAAGTTCCGGGCGGAAAAGGTCTCGGAAGCGGGCCATCCCAAGGATTACGGTGATTGTCATCTAGTAGGAAGCCGGTATGCGATCGCGCGTCGAACGGCCGGCGGCAGCGGGGCGTGGGGGCCCTTAACGGCTCGCCACAGGATTTCATTGAGCTCGAAGTCGTCGATCTTGTCATACTCGCTAAAGTCCATCTTCATCGATCGCTCAGCGCCGTACGCCAGCCGACCGTTTTTGGCCTCCAAGTCGATCCTCGCGTCCTCCGCCGAGTAAGGCGTCAGGTCGGGCTTGTCCGTAAAGCAAGCGAACATGGGATTGGCAGCGGCGTCAAACTGGCTCAGGGGCTCAAGGCCCAAAATCAGCTCCATCGTGCGAATCATGCTGACCGTCGTGTATTGAGTGCTATCGAGCACTTTACGTTTGGCATAGGGGCTGATCACCAGTCCAACGGTGCGGTGCGCGTCCACATGGTCCGGGCCGTTTTGGGCGTCGTCTTCAATCACGAAGATGGCCGTCTTCGGCCAGTACTTACTCTTGCTGACTGCTTCGACGAGCCGGCCTAAGGCCAAGTCGTTGCTAGCCACGCAGGCCTGCGGCGTGTAAGCGTCGGGACGCGTACCACTGGTGTGATCTTCCCCCATGCTCATTACGATGAACCGCGGCAGGGTGCCCTGCTGCTCGTACTCACGGAACTCTCTCAAGAAGACTTCCACGTTGTCAGTATCACGCGTGCGCTGGCCAACCTGCTTAGCAATGCCATAGTCGGGGCACATATGTCCTACCAGCCCCGGCACGCGTCCTTCCATTTTCACTGACCCATCGGGCTGGCTGACGCGCCCGCCATACTCGCCGTAACTGCGGTAGGTCAGATTGTTACGTGCGCAGGCATCCCAAAGATAGCCCGAGGGCGCCTTTTGAAGATTTCCCTCGTCGTCATCCTCAATACCCTCTCGACTCGAATAGGTCAGCGCCCAGTTGGCGCGGTGTAGTCCGTGTTGTAAGCCATCGTAGACCACGGATGACCATCCGCCGACACGTGACCATTGCAGTACAGGTTATCCAACAGCACAAATTCGTTGGCTAGTTTGTGATGATTGGGCGTGATCTCTTCGCCAAACATCACCAGATCCGGATCGCAGTTGCCGCGGCCCATGTCGCCAAGGACTTGATCGTACGTGCGATTCTCTTTGATGATGTAGATCACGTGCTCGATCGGTGAAGTGTCGCCGACCTTGTTGGGAATGGCCGTTTGTTCCCGGTAAGGTGCGTCGGTAAGCAGCTTATCGGAATACGGGCAATTGCGGTAAACCGTTTCCGTATAGGTTGCAAGCTGGTCATCGTCGGGAATATCGACGATCGAAAGCGCACCCGAAAGCGTGGTTCCAATGTACGGATACGGCCGACCGCGATTGCCAGCCTCGACGGGCTTGTCCGGCTGTGGATTCTTGGGAATTGGGTTGGCTGACGTGTGGTTCCCCTTGCCGACGCCAACGAGAAGCGTCTTGCCGTCCGGGGCGACAGCCACCGCCGTTGGATACCAGCCGGTCGGGATAAAGCCTTGCACTTGGCTACGACTTGGCTCGGCAATATCCACAACTGCCACACAGTTGTTGTCGGCATTGGCCACGTAGAGCTTTTTCCCATCGGGCGCCACCGCCAAGGCATCGGGTGTGCTGCCCTCCGGCGATTTCGGGAAAAGTGCGGTCACGATCGTTTCCGTGACAATGCCCTGGCTGGTATCAATCACCGCAACCTGGTTGCTGGATGCGCAGGCAACAAACAGCCGATCGTCACGCGGGTGTGCGACAATCTGGTTGGGGTGCTCACCAACGCTAATCTTCGCAACCACGCGTAACTCGGCCGGGTCGATGGCCAGCACGACTCGTCCAGCCCAATCCGACACATAGAGTCTTGAACCGTTCTTCGCGAGCACCACGTCGTAGGGTCGGCCTCCGATCGAACGCGATTGCGGTGGTTTCTCGCCAATGACGTCAATGGCTGTCAGGGTGCCCGCATCGATGTCGAGCGAGTACAGCACGCCGCCTTTGGCATCGAGGACTAATCCACTCTTAAAGTTTGTTTTGTTGTCGCCTCGACCAAATGCCGCCGTGGGATCGCCGTCATCGGCTCTAGCCAGCTTGCCATCGGCAATATTGAACGCGTGCAACGCCGCACCGCCTCCGCCTGACCACCACAATCGGTCCTGCTTGGCCGTCATGACCAGACCGAACCAGCTTTGGCGAACGGCTTCGATTTGCAGCACTTTCTTGGCACTAAAGTCGATCAGGGCCAGCTCGTGGGCGTTGTAGCCGCTGGTTGCGACGAGTGCCCGGCGGCCATCGTTCAGTGGCAGAATATTGAGGGGGAGATCTTTCAGAATCATTTGTTCCCCGGCCGGCGTAATCGTCCATCCATTAGGAAGCAAGAAGCCGTCGGCCTTGGGGCCCGGAAAGCGCGCGACTTCATCGCTGACCAGGCGATCGCTGCTCTGGAGAATCAACACCCAAATTACCAGTAGTTGCAGTGTGGTACGCATGTTTGATTTTCCCGGAAAAGAATCCGAATTCAGCGGCGTAGTTAGAGCCTGGGGACAAAACATCTGCGGCGAGGGGGACAGTCGGACAGTCCCATTTTTCTCCCAAGGCACCGACAAATCGGGACAGCCCCCGACGTTTTGTCCCCGGGTTCTTAGTCTCCAGGATCGGCCGCATCAACTCAAGTTTCAAGATGCAAAGACCAGTAAGATTTGCGGCCATCGCCCGTTTGCTTGGGGGCATTGCTTGGCGAATTTTCGAGCACGATTTACCGCATCAAGTCGTCATCGTAGCAGAAGGGCAGGGCCGCCCCCAGGTGGTGCACATTAGCATCAAGGCAATGGCGAATGCCGTACGGCGGAGCGGTTTGCCGCCGTCCATTGGTAAGCGTTCCACCAACGATACCTCCCCTTGAGGGCAGATTTGCGTTCGCGGCAACAAACTTCCAAAATAGCCATGCTGGCGCCCGGGCGGTGTCAGGGGGCCTGCGAGCGCGGACGGTAAACGGGATCTCACACATGGCACGAATTCTAGTTTTGGCGGTTGTGAGCTTGCTGGTTGCTTTAAGTTCCATCGCGGCGGGCGAACCGAATTCACCGCCGCGGCGTCTCATCGGCTATACCGAGCATCGCACGGATTTGCCCGGTGGTCAGACGGCCAACTGGATAACACGCCGCGCCTTCGTGGTCTACGCCGACGGCACGGGTCGGCGCGAAGTGGCGCCCCAACTTGCGACGAAGCCAAACACCTGGACGCAGTTCGCCGGCTGGTCGCCGGACGGCAAGCAGGCGATCCTTCTCAGCCTCTGGGAGAGCCCGGAGAACGCGGCTTGGGAAGAGGCGAACCAGCAATTCCGTTTTAGCATCGACGGCTGGCTGGTCGATTGCCATCTGGTCGATCTCGCCAGCGGCAAGGCAACGAACCTGACCGCTGTCGAGCGCGTAAGCAACTACAACACGGGCCTGTTCTTCTGGCCCGGCGATGCCGCGCAGGCTTGGATTCACGCCGCTCATTGGTGGCCAGTCGCGTCCGTACGGCATGTCGCCCTCGACGGCACCGGCAAGCAGGATCTCGCGGCGCAGGCGGGCTTTGCCTACGGATTCAGCGCATCGCCAGACGGCAGCCGCATCGCCTATCACCAGAACTACCAGGTGTATCTGGCTGACGCTGATGGCCAGAACACGACCAAGGTCGAGACGGGACATCCGTTTTGTTTTGTGCCCTTGTGGTCGCCCGACGGCCAGTGGGTCGAGTTCCTGAGCGGCGAACACTACAACTGCCATCCGCACGTTGTGAAACGCGACGGCACGGCACTACGGAAGCTGGCCGACCGCGGTGGCTATCGGGGAGTAATGGAGTATCTCGACGTGCCCAGCTTCCACAGCGCCGGGAGCGACATCCCAAGCTGGTCGGCGGACAGCAAATGGGTCTACTACACTGCCAAAGTTGGCGAGGCAGTCGAGTTGATGCGCGTTTCGCTGGGCGGACAAGCGGAGCAATT
Source organism: uncultured Planctomycetota bacterium (assembly GCA_963711515.1). GTDB lineage: Bacteria > Planctomycetota > Planctomycetia > Pirellulales > PALSA-1355 > CAVQEL01. Next base: position 243,501 of record CAVQEL010000029.1, read on the forward strand.
GACCCACTCTGCGCCGGGCGTTCTCCACTACAACCCCAAGGTCTCGCCCGAAGGGGCATGGGTAATGTTCGGTTCGACGCGCGACGGAGTGCGGCAACTATGGGTCGCAAAAGCCGACGGCCGCAACGCCCAGCCGGTCACGTCGCTAACCAAGGACCACGCCGCGTATTCTGCGAGCTGGCAGACGGGGCCGTAAACGAACGACGAAGACCTCTCGTTCAAAGTAAGCGTTTCAGGAAGCACACTCCGCTAGTCACGCCGGGATCGACCGTGAAGTTCGCCAGCCATGCGATCCAGGTCTCGCCAGGCCAAAAACGGTCGTTTTTCTGGAGTCGCATCAAAGGCATGGCTTGACGATCAGGGCCGAGGGAGCACTCAGGCCGTGAAACTTCCTTGAGCCGCTTCGCCTCCTCGGCCTTCATGCCGCCATCCTGGTTGCGCCAGCGATCGAATGTGCTCTGGCTGACTTCGAGCACTTGCAGCACTGCGGCCAGGTCCTTGCCGGCGTAATCACGATGGTGAGGTCTTAGACTTTCACTCCCTGCGCCACACCTCCGGCGCTTGGCTGTCGATGACTGGTGCACACCCCAAGGTAGTCCAAACGGTGATGCGTCATCAAAGCATCGTTTTGACGATGGATACGTACGGGCATCTCTTCCCCGGCCAGACTGCCGAAGCGGTCAGCCGGATTGCCCCGTTCTTTGATCGGCAGACGGTCGCCACTGCGACAGGCACTGATGCGAACGCTCATCCAACGGGTGGAAAGCGCAGCGAGGTGCGAACGCCACAGGAAGCGATTCCAAGCTAGACGGTGCGAGCGGGTGCGACAGCGCGAAGCCAAGACTTGGCTTCATCGAAAGTCTTAAGGTCTTAGAGACCGAAGACTTAAGCGACACCGTGCGAGACAGTGCCGTGACCTGCCAAACTAGCGGCGCAGGGATTCGAACCCCGGACACGCGGATTATGATTCCGCTGCTCTAACCAACTGAGCTACGCCGCCGAAAAACCCCGGCGGGGCCGAGGTTTGCGCGGGCCGAACCGGTCGGGGGGAAACCGCTTGACGGGGGCTCTCCGACGGCCGGCTCGGCACGCTTAAAAAATAGCAGGAAATGGCCGCCCGGCAAGGGCAATGCCTGGCGCTGGTCCGCGCCCGCTTAGGATTGGCTCTGCGCCAGGTTATGATGGGGGCCACGCGAAGTTACGTGCCGCGGCGAGCTTGCCGTCACATGTCCATCGCCGAACCAAACCGGGAGAAACGCTAATGAAGTCGATCATCAACCTTCGCTTCGACACCGGCGTCGCTTTCTTCTGTGCGATCCTGCTGTTCGCCCTGAGGGTGTGCTCAGCCGCGCCGGTAATCGTTCCCAGCGGGCTGAATCCCGGCGATCAGTACCGGTTGGTTTTCGTGACTCAGCGCCGTGCACGATCCGACGTGGACCGATATCGCCGACTACAATACGTTTGTGACCGGCGTGGCCAGCGGGGTACCGTCGCTGGCGGCGCTCGGTACGACCTGGAGCGTGATCGGGAGCACGGCCGCGATCGACGCCCGGGATAACACACTGACCAATCCCACCGCGGCCACGGGCGTGCCGATTTACGATCTTGCTGACGATCGCATTGCCGACGACAACGCCGATCTGTGGGACGGCGCGATCCAGGCGCCTATCCAGTTCGACGAGACCGGCGCGGCACTTGCCGTCGTTGTCCATACCGGCACCGACGCGACCGGTGTGGAGGCGGCAGGTTCGGCGCTGGGCATGTCGAGTATCGCCGCCGGCTACTCGGCGGCCACGGGCTCGTTGTGGGTGACGGGCGCGGGGGGCGACAATCCCTTCTTCGAGACCTCCTTCTATGCGATCTCCGGCGTGCTGACCGTCGTGCCCGAGCCGGGCACGCTCAGTCTGGCGACGATGGGAACCATCGCGTTGGTCGGCGAAGGGCTCCGCCGGCGCCGTCAAAGGAGTCGACGGAAGTAGCGACGCCACGCGAAAACCGGCGAACCCGCGCGAACAATCGCCAGCCAGCCGCTGTCCAGCCTGGCACCCAGACGTCCCACGGCGTATGTTCACATCTGCCTGCGGCGTCGTTCGCGTCGCTTGTGTGAAAGGAGGCCCGCGTGAATTTCAAGGATCACTTTTCGCGGCAGGCCGAGCAGTATACGCAGTATCGGCCGCATTATCCGGCCGAGCTGTTTCGCTTTCTGGCCGGTGTGCCGGCGCGCACCGAGCGTGCCTGGGATTGCGGCACGGGCAACGGTCAGGCCGCCGTGGAGCTGGCCAAATACTTTGACGAAGTGATCGCCACCGATCCCAGCGCGCGGCAGATCGAGCATGCCGTCGAACATCCGCGGGTCAGTTACCTGGTGGCGCCGGCCGAACAGGCTCCGCTGGCGGACAGCTCGGTCGACCTGGTCACCGTGGCGCAGGCGCTGCATTGGTTCGACCATCCGCGGTTTTACGGCGAAGTGCGACGCGTACTGCGGCCCGACGGGGCGATCGCCGCCTGGTGCTACGCCCTGGCAAGCATCACCCCGGAGGTGGACGCCGTCGTTTGGCACTTGTACTCCGATTTGCTTGGCACGTATTGGCCCCCCGAGCGTCAAATGACCATGGACGGTTACGCCACGATCCCGTTTCCGTTCGCCGAATTGCCGGATCCCAAGATTGCCATGACGGCCGAGTGGAGCTTGGACGACTTGCTCGGCTACCTGGGAACCTGGTCGAGGCGCAAAAGTACATCGCCCAGCACGGCCGCGACCCGCTCGACGACGTGCGGGGGGATCTGACACGCGCGTGGGGCCCGGCCGAGCACATGCGGCCCATCCGCTGGCCGCTGTTCGTGCGTTTGGGGCGGCTGGAGTAGTCCTGCGGCCGCGATGGCCCCGGGCAGGTGGCTGGCGGGCGGCCGGCTTGGTTGCCAGTCGTGTCGTGCGTTGCGAAAATGGAGTGAATGAGCACCGTCGAACAAACACTCGTCGAAGGAACGCGTCTGCATCAGGCCGGCCGGCTGGCCGAAGCGGAGCAGGCGTATCGCCGGGTGCTGGCGACCCATCCCAATCATCCGCATGCCTTGCACCAGCTCGGCATGCTGGCGATGCAGGCGCGGCAGTTTGACGCGGCGATCACGTTGTTCCGCCGCGCCTTGCAGATTGCTCCGGCGGAAGCCGCTTTCCACGCCAACTTGGGCGAAGCTTACCGCCACGCCGGACAACCCGCCCCGGCAGCCGACAGCTATCGCCGCGCCCTGGAACTGAATCCCGCCCTGGCTCCGGTCCACACGGCGCTCGGCATTCTGTTGTATGACGCGGGACAGCTCGAGGCGGCCATCGCCGAGCTCGGCGAGACGCTCCGCCTGCAGCCCGGCGACGCCCGGGCTCACACCTGGTTGGGATTTGCCTTCGACGGGCTGGGCCGTTATGCCGAGGCCGAAGCGTCTTTTCGCGAGGCCCTGCGTGGCGACGACTCGGCCGAAGCGCACTTCAACCTGGCCAGCACGTTGCAAAGCCAACAGCGCCGACGAAGCGGTCGCCGCCTATCGTGCCGCGCTGGCCCGGCAACCGACTCATTACCATGCGCTCAACAACCTGGCCACTGTGCTCAAAAGCCAGGGAGAGCTGGACGAAGCCGAGCGGCACCTGCAGGCGGCCATCGCCGCGGCTCCGCGGTTCGCGGCCGCGCACGCCAACTTGGCCCTGGTACGCGACATGCAAGACCGGCTCGACGAAGCGGCCGCCGGTTATCTGGCGGCGCTGGAAATCGAGCCGAACATGGTCGCGGCCCACGAGGGATTGGGCGCCGTCCGACAGAAGCAGGAGCGCTTCGCCGAAGCCGCCACCTGTTTCCAGCACGTCGTCCAGCGGCGTCCCAACGATCCGGAGGCGCTGCTCAATCTGGGCGTCTGCTTCGGCCGCGAGGGGCGTCACGACGAAGCCATCGCGGCCTTTCGCCGCGCTTTGGAATTGCGACCCGGCTACGGGGCGGCGCACGGCAATCTGGCGCTGTCGACGCGGGCCTTGGGACTGCTCGACGAGTCCATCGAGCACTATCGCCAAACGGTCGAACTCGCGCCCGAGGCCGTCGATCAGTACAGCAGCCTGCTGTATACGCTCAATTACCATCCGGACTACGATGCCCGCACACTGTTCGAAGAGCACAGGGCCTGGGGCCGGCGGCACGCCGATCCTTTGACGGCCGCCAGCCAGCCGCTCGCCAACGACCGTTCGCCGGGGCGGCGATTGCGGGTGGGTTACGTTTCGCCCAATTTCTACTCCCACGCAGTGAACTTTTTCGTTGAGCCGATCCTGGCCTCGCACGATCACGAGCGCTACGAGATTTTCTGCTATTCGGACGTCAAACAGCCCGACAACGCCACCGCGCGGCTGCGCGGCTACGCCGACGAGTGGCGCGAAACGACGCGTTTGAGCGACGAGGAGCTGTGCCAACTGGTCCGCGCCGACGGCATCGACGTACTGGTCGATTTGACCGGCCACATCAACGGCGGCAAACGGCTGCTGGCCTTCGCCCAACGCGCGGCGCCGGTCCAGGTGACGTATCTCGGCTACCAGAACACCACTGGCATGCAGGCCATGGATTACCGCCTGACCGACGCGTACTCCGATCCACCGGGCGTGACCGACTCGTGGCATACGGAGCGGCTGGTACGGCTGCCGACGACGTTTTTCGTCTACCTGCCCTGGCCGAATGCGCCGGCCGTCGGGCCGCTGCCGGCGGCCGCGGCGGGACACGTCACGTTCGGATCGGTCAACAATTTCACCAAGATCACGCCCGAAGTCCTGCGTGCCTGGGCGGAAATCCTCCGCCGCAGCGGCCGGTCGCGGCTGGTCATCCGCGCCGACATGACCCAGACCTTGCGAGCTCGGCTCGTCGATTTTTTTGCCGCCGAGGGGATCGACGCCGCGCGCCTGGACCTGGTCGATCGGCTACCGCGGCGCGAGTATCTCGACTTGATCTCGCGGCTCGACATCGCGCTGGATCCGTTTCCCTTCAACGGTCACACGACGACCTGCGACTGCCTGTGGCAGGGGGTGCCGGTGGTGACCCTTTCGGGCGAGACTTACGTCTCGCGGTTCGGCGGCAGTGGACTGGTGACGCTGGGCCTGGAAGAATGGATCGCCCACTCGCGCGAGCAGTACGTCGAAACGGCGGTGGCGCTGGCCGAGGATCTCCCCCAGCTCGCTGCGTACCGCGCCACGCTTCGCCAACGGATGGCCGTTTCGCCGCTGTTGGATTTTGAAACTTTCACTCGGAACCTGGAAGACGCCTACCGCCGGATGTGGACGGACTGGTGCGCCCAGGGGATGGCTTCCGCCGGTAACGCGCCGGCTCGACCCGGCAGGAAACTGGTATGAGCACCGTTCAGCAGTCACTTGTCGCGGGCATGCAGCATCACCAGGCCGGCCGGCACGCCGAGGCCGAGACGGCCTATCGCCAGGCGCTCGCCGCGGAACCGCACAACGCGCTGGCCTTGCACCAGTTGGGGACGCTGGCGATGGACACCGGCCAGCTCGAGCAGGCGGCCGAGCTGCTGGCGGCGGCCGTCAAGGCCGACGATTCGCAGCCTGCCTACCATGCCAACTATGCCGTCTGCTGTCGCCAGCTCAACCGGACGGCCGAGGCCGAAGCCGCTTTACGCCGCGCTATCGAGGTTGACGCTCGCATGCCGCAGTTGTACGCGATGCTGGGCAACCTGCTGCAGGGCGAACGTCGGATGGCCGAAGCGGTCGAATGCTTTCGGCACGTCGTGCAACTGGCTCCTCAAATGGCCGACGCGCATTTCGATCTGGGCGTCGTCCTGCAAATGAGCGGCCACGCCGACGAGGCCGCGGCCAGCTACGAAGCCGCGCTCAAGCTCGATCCCAAACACGTTCTGACACACGTCAACCTGGGCACGCTTCGCAAGCGGCAGGGGAAGCTCGATCGGGCCATCGCCCATTTTCAGCAGGCACTGGCGGTGCAGCCCAACAACGCAGCCGCCTTGACAAATCTTGGCGCGGCCTACGAGCTCCTGGGACGCACCGACGAAGCGCTGGCGGCACACCGGGCCGCGGTGGCCGCCGGGCCGCAGTCGTGCGCCGCGCAGTGCAACTTAAGGGCGCTGTTGCAAAAAATGGGCGCGCTGGACGAAGCGTGGGAGTGCTTCCGGCACGCTCAACAAGTCAACCCTCGCTATCTTTCGGCGTATCACGGCATGGCGGCCGTGTACTACTCGCGACAAATGCTGGACGAAGCCCTGGCCACGTTGCGGCAAGCCCTCGACGTCGAGCCGCGCGACGCCCTCACGCATTTGAACATCAGCCGCATGCTCAACGAGCAAGGCCATCGCGACGAGGCAATGCGGTCCGGCCAGCGCGCGCTGGAACTCGACCCCGGCCTGCCCGCCGCGCACGGCAACCTGGCCATCGCCTTGCACTTGCAGGGGCGCCTGGACGAAGCGCTGGCGGAGCATCGCCGCGAGGTGGAGCTCAATCCGCATTCGGCCCTGCACCATAGCAATCTGTTGTATTGCTTGAACTATCACCCCGGACTCGAGCCGCGGGCCGTGTTCGAGGAGCATCGCGCTTGGGGAATCCGCCATGCCGATCCGCTGTCGGCCGCCGCCGAGCCGCACACGAACGATCGCTCGCCCGAGCGCCGGCTGAAGCTCGGTTACGTGTCGCCGCACTTTTGCGATCACGCGGTGAATTTTTTCGCCGAGCCGATCCTGGCACATCACGATCACGAAGCCTTCGAAGTCTTCTGCTACAGCGACGTCGGCCGCGAGGACGCAACGACCGAGCGGTTGCGCGGCTACGCCGACCAGTGGCGAACGATTCGCGGCCAGGGACACGAGCAGGTCAGCCGCCGCATCCGCGACGACCAGATCGACATCCTGGTCGACCTGACCGGACACATCGGACAGAACCGCATGCTCGCCTTCGCCCGCCGGCCGGCGCCCGTCCAGGTGAGCTACCTGGGCTACCAGAACACGACCGGCATGCGCGCCATGGACTACCGGCTGACCGACGCCTACGCCGATCCGCCGGGCATGACCGAGGATTGGTACACCGAGAAGCTGGTGCGGCTGCCGCGCACGTTCTTTTGCTACCAACCTTCGGCCGACGCGCCGCCGGTCGGTGTGCCACCCTCGCAATTGCGGGGCTCGGTGACGTTCGGTTCGTTCAACAGTTTTGCCAAGGTGACGCCCGAGGTACTCGAAACCTGGGCCGGCATTCTGCGGATGATACCCACGGCGCGGCTCTTGCTGCTGGCCGACATGACCGACTCGGTCGAGCGCTACCTGCGCGAAACGTTCGCGCGGCTGGGGATCGACGCCGATCGCTTGGAACTCGTGCGTCGGTTGCCGCGGCCGGAATATCTTCCGGCGCATCGCCGCGGTCGACATCGCGCTCGATCCGTTTCCGTTCAACGGCCACACGACCACCTGCGATTGCCTGTGGCTGGGCGTGCCGGTGGTCTCCCTTTCCGGCCGGACGTACGTCTCGCGGTTTGGCGGCAGCGCGCTGGCCACGCTGGGCTTGCAAGAACTGATTGCCGGCACCAAAGAGGAATATCAACAGATCGCGCTGGGCTTGTCCTGCGACCGGGACCGGCTGGCGCAATTGCGGACGACGTTGCGCGACACGATGGCCGCCTCGCCGATCATGGATTACGCCGCCTTCACGCGCAACCTCGAGACCGAATACCGCCGCATGTGGCACACCTGGTGCCAGGCCACGCCCGGTACGCCGTGATCCCGCGGTGCGTCTCCCTCGGTCCCGCATCCCGCACGCTGGCGATTGAGCGGTCCGCCCCCGGCGCGTCTACCGCGACGCTCCGCCGTCCTCGACGGCCTCGACCTGCTGTTGCAGCTCGCACCAGCGATGCTCCAACGGCTCGAGCTCGGCCACCGTGCCACTCAGCTCTTCATGCAGCCGCAGGGCTTCGTCCGGATCGACCGTTTCCAGGAGTTGCGCGTTGACTTCGTTTTTCCGCCGGTCGAGGCGTTCGATCGTGCGCTCGAGGGCCGTGAGTTGCTTGCGCAGCTCGCGCTGTTCCTGCTGCCGCTGCTTGCGATCCTTCGCCGCGGCCGCGGACTTCGGTTTGACCGGCGCGCTTGCGGCCGGCGCGGCGCGGGCCGCCAGTTCGCGCTCCCCCTCGTCGATTTCCTGGTTCATCGCGTACAAGTAGGCGTCGTAACCGCCCCGATAATTCACCACCCCTCCGGCGCGCACTTCGACGACGGCCGTGGCCACGCGCTTCATGAAATACCGATCGTGGCTGGTCAGGATCACGGTCCCCTGGTAATCCTCCAGCGCCCCGGCGAGCGCCTCGACGGTTTCCACGTCCAGGTGGTTGCCCGGCTCGTCGAGCACCAGCACGTTGCACCGCCCCAGCAGGATGCCGGCCAGGCACAGCCGGGCCCGCTCGCCGCCGCTAAGCACGCCGATCCGCTTGTTCACGTGATCGCCGCGAAACAACAAGCTGCCGGCGGTGTCCAGAATGGCCTGCGACTTCGTGCCCGGCGCGGCTTCGTATTCCAGGTATTCGAGCACCGTGCGGTCCTCGGGCAAGCTCGTGTAGACGTGCTGCGCGTAGACGCCCAGCTCGCAGCCATAACCCCAGCGGACTTCGCCGGCGAGCGGCTTGAGCGACGACACCAGGGTGCGGAGAAACGTGGTCTTGCCCTGCCCGTTGTCCCCCACGACGACGGCCCGCGCGCCGTGCTCGATTTCGACGTCGATGTCGCGGGCCACTTCGTGGTCGGGATATCCGATCACCAGGTCCCGGCAGCGGACGGCGGGACCTTTGCGCGGCTCGACCTGCGGGCGCGAATGTTGGCGGTCGCCTCGGCGCCGGCCACGTCGACGGTTTGCAGCTTTTCGAGCTGTTTGCTCTTGCTCTTGGCCCGCGAGGCCGTGCTGGCCCGGGCCCGGTTCTTGTCGATGAACGTTTCGAGCTGCCGCCGCTTGGCCAAGACGGCGGCGTTGACCCGCTCGTCGTGCAAGCGGCGCTGCTGTTGGTTCTCCAGGAACGCGTCGACCGGCCCGGCGAACAGCGTGAGCTTGCCGCGCGACAAGTCGAGCGTCTGGCTGCACGTGGCGTTGAGAAAGCCCCGATCGTGCGACACGATCAGCGCCGCCTGACGAAACTCGCGCAGGAAGTGCTCCAGCAGGATCTGGGTGCGCAGATCGAGAAAGTTCGTCGGCTCGTCGAGTACCAGCAGGTTGGGGTCGTGCAACAGCAGGGCGGCCAGCTTGACGCGCGTCTGCCAGCCGCCTGAGAGCTGCCGGAGCGGTGCCTCGAGATAGGGGCCTTTGATCTCGAACTGGCCGGCCACCTCGCCGCAGCGCCAGTCGGGCTGGCCGCTGTCTCGCAGCAGAAACTCGAGCACGGTTTCGCCCGGCAGAAACGGATCGTGCTGCCGCAGATATCCCAGCCGCAGCCGGGGATGGAAGATGACTTCGCCGGAGTCCAGCTCTTCTTCGCCCAGCAGGACCCGGCAGAGCGTCGACTTACCGGCCCCGTTGCGGCCGATAAAGCCCACCTTGTGCGCGTCGGTCAGCGTCGCCTCGGCGCCGTCCAGCAACACCTGGTCACCGTAGCTTTTGTGGGCGTCCTTGATCTGTACGAGTACGGCCATGATGCAATCTCTTCAAACCGATCCGGTCGCACCATAATAGTCGGCCCGAGCCGATGAGAAAATGACACCTGAGCGCGGCACGGGCGCAAAAAAAATCGGGACGCGGACTCGTGCGAACCGAGTCGCGTCCCGACGTGGAAGTCAATGGGCCGCGAGGGGCGGCGAAGCTACAGAATCTTGCTACTTCAGGATCTTGCCGGTGTCGGCCAGGATGCTCTTGATCTCGTCTTCGTTGAGCTGACCGGGAGCCAGGGCATGGCTGGCGGCCACCTTGCCGTTGCGATAGATCGTGACGGTCACTTCGGCGCTGGGATTGATGCCGAACTCTTCGGGGCCGTTTTCGTTTTCGTCCGGCACGACCAGGGCCACGTTCTCCAGCGCGTTCTGGGCGGCAAACGACTTGGCCTCGCTCTTCAACTCGGCCGGGTCGCTGCCGATCAGGTTGATGAACGACGAAAGCTTTTGATCCGAATTCGACGCCAGGTGTTTGTCCAGTTGCTTGGCCAGCTTGGCCAGGTTGCCGTCGACCTTGCGGGCGAAGACCATCACCACGGGCTTGTTGCCCAGCATGCAGCGATAGCAAAAATTCGCGCCCACTTCGCGGCCGTCGTTGACGGCTCCGCCGCACTTCTCGACGTTAAACGCGCCGACCAGATCGCCGGGCTGCAAGCCACTGGTCAGTTCCGCGGCACGCAATGTGCCGACGCCGGCCAGCACGATCGCCAAAGCCAAACTGAAAGCTTTCATCGTGGAAACTCCTCCAAGACCATAAAACGGTAAGTCGACCCTTGGACAACAGGCACACGTGTGCGGTGAGTTATACGCGGGCTCGGGATGGACGGTTCGCTCGTCGGCGGGGCGGCTCTCTATTGTTCGGACATCGGCCGCCAGAGCCAAACGAATCGGTGGGACCTGGTGCATTGCGCAAGCGAAACAAGCCTGTGGCGACACACCGCCGCATCGCTCGTTACGCGGGTTATTGTAAGCAAACCGGGCCGAAACGCAAATGAATAAACGCGCAAAGGCAACCGCAGCCGAATCTTACCTTCTTTGCCTTTCCCGCTCCGGCCAGCTAGATTGTTGGTGCGGTGTCGGGCCTCCCAACAACAGGAAGATACTCGCAACAGGAGATCCTCACATGAAATGGTTGTTGCTGCTCATCCTTGCGGTGGCCTGGGGGCCGTTCGCCCTGGCGGCCGACAACGAGCTTTCGGATGCCGAGCGGCGCGATGGCTGGCTGTTGTTGTTCGACGGCAAATCGCTCGACGGCTGGCTCACCAGCAGCCAAAAGCCCAGCAACCGGCCCGTCGACGATGGGGCCATCAATCCCCACGGCTGCGGCGGTTATATGATGATTTACGAGCGTCCCTGGAGCGACTTTATCCTGTCGCTCGACTTCAAGCTCAGCCCGAAGTGCAACAGCGGGGTGTTCGTCCGCACCTGGCCGCTGGAACCGCGCGAGGGGAAGGACGTCGGCTACAATGGCGTCGAGATCGCCCTGGACGACACCACCACGGCCGACTTTTACGACACCGGCGCGATCTATGATCTGGTGCGCCCCTCGACCAATGCCATGCATCCGGTGGGCGAGTGGAATCACCTGGTGGTCACGTGCGATAAGAATCTGCTGTCGGTCGAGCTGAACGGCAAGCAAGTCAGCCGGATGAACTTCGACGAGTGGACCGAGAAAAACAAACGGCCCGACGGCAGCGAGCACAAGTTTGACGTGGCCTACAAAGATCATCCCCGACGCGGCTACCTCGGCCTGCAAGACCACGGCGGCGAGTGCTGGTTCAAAAACATCAAGCTCAAGCCGCTCGACCATTAGCTGTTTGGCGTGAAGATCGTGTGGCACTGGCTTTACAGGCCGGTGCAAGTCGACAGTGGATGAATGCCGCAAGGTACGCTGGCGAAGTCAGTGCCGTCCGGCTCCTTCTCGCCCCGGGGAGAATCGTTCCATGCCCGCCACCATCCAAGTGATCGACGCCTGGGCCAATCCGCCGTTCGCCGACATGTCGGCCCACTTGCCCGAGATCAAGCGGCTGTTCCAGCAGTCGGGCGCCACCGAACAGGGGACTCGCGGCTTGAGCCCCGGCGAGCTGGTCGGAGCGATGGACGCCGCCGGCATCCACCGGCTGCTGTTGACGGCCTGGCTGGGCCCGGGTCGAGCGATCGCCACGAACGAGCGGATCGCGGAATTCATTCGCGAATATCCCAATCGGCTGACCGGGGTGGCCGCGGTGGACCTCGAGCGACCCGTCGAAGCGGTCCGCGAGCTGGACCGGGCCGTGCGCCAGTTCGGCTTCAAGGCCCTGCGCGTGATTCCCTGGTTGTGGAAGCTGCCGCCCAACGACCGGCTCTATTACCCGCTGTACGTGAAGTGCATCGAGCTGGGCGTTCCGTTTTGCACGCAGGTCGGACACACGGGCCCGTTGATGCCCTCGGAAACCGGCCGGCCGATTCCGTACATCGACGAGGTGGCGTTGACGTTCCCCGAATTGAAGATCGTGGGAGGGCACATCGGCTATCCCTGGACCGACGAAATGATCGCCCTGGCCTGGAAGCACGAGCACGTCTACATCGACACCAGCGCCTACCTGCCGCGGTACTATCCGCCGCAGCTCGTGCACTTCATGAACACGTATGGGCGGGACAAGGTCCTGTTTGGCACGAACTTTCCCATGCTGCCGCTGGAGACGTGCGTCCAGCAGGCGATGGCCCTGGACCTGAAGCCCGAGACGCAGGCCTCGTTTCTGGCGGGCAACGCGCGGCGAGTTTTTGCCCTCGACTAGCGCCAAACGTTGCCAGCGGCCCGCCGCTAGCGGTTCGTGTCGGACCGATTTTCTTTTCGCCCGCCGACGCGCTTGCCGATGCTGAAATGAATGCGCCTCGTATCGCTGCCGCGCCGCCAGCAGCTAGCGGCCACCGGCAGTGGAGTGGCTCATGCCCCGGCCGTGATCTTCCCGCCGCCCCACCGTCAGACTGTTTCGCCGCGATGCGTGCATGGCGTTTGCCGATTTGCTGTTTCATGGCGGCCCCTTGGCTGCTCGTCGCGAGTCAACCCGCGCCGGCCGACGAAGCGTCCTACTTTCCGCCGGCCGAATCGGTCCTCGCGGCGACAAGCCTGGACGACTTCTATTGCTCCTTGGGCCCCTTGCGTCGCTGGGTGGCCACGCACCCCTGGCGGGCGGAGCACGTCGACGGGTTCATCCTGACCGACCGGCCCAGCTTCACCAACGCCAATACGGTCGTGCCGGCCGGCTGGGCGCAACTCGAAAGCGGCTATCAGTACACCTACAACGCCAGCGGCAACGTCACCACGCGGACGCAGAACGCCCCGCAGTTGAATCTCCGCGTAGGGTTGAACTCCCGCACCGAGCTGCGCGTGCTGTGGAACGGCGTCTCGCTGCTGGACGTCGAACCGTCCGGCGGGAGACGTGCACCGGCAGTGGAGCTCGAACGTGCAGGTCGGCTTCAAATTCGAGGTCAGCAAGGGGGATGGCTGGAAACCGCAGTCGGCGCTCATCACCACGGTGTTTTTGCCCACCGGCGACGGCGGAACGACGGATCCCACCGGCAAAGGGGCGAACTATAGCAAGCACGTCGTGCCGCTGGTTGACTATATCTACGGCTGGACCCTGCCGGACGAGCGGTGGACCCTCGTCGGCAGCACTGGCGGATCGTTCGACGGGCGCGACTCGAAAGTCACCAGCGAATGGTTCCAGTCGCTCGTCTTGCAGTGCGACTACACGGCCCGCTACAGCATCTACTACGAAGCCTATGCCCTGTTCACCCGCTACCCGACCGACGAGACCAAAACGTCTCCCTACATGGACGGCGGCGTCCTCTGGCGGCCACGCAAGAACATCCAGTTCGACTGGCGAGCCGGCTTCGGCCTGAACAACAACGCCGACGACTTCTTCACCGGCGTCGGGCTGTCGTTCCGGTACTAGCCACAGGGCATTCGCGCTGTGCGTGCGTGGACATTTCGCGAAGTCGCATGGAGTTCCGGAGCGCGACGAGACGCTGTGTTCGCGTGGACGGCTAAGCCCCCAAAATGAGTCCCGGCTACCCGCGACGATTGTGGAACGACCGACGTGCCGGCCAGGTTGCATAAGCCCCGAGGGTAAGGAGACCAAGACCCGCAAGGACCACCGCGTGAGGCTCGGGAATTGGTGTGAGCAGGTATGCGTGGTTATGGAAGCCGGCGTCAAATCCACCCGCGATGATCTGGCCTTTGTCGTTAATGCCCGTCGCGCCAGCGAGCGTCACACCGCCGGGGATAGAACTTAGTGAATTCGGATCGATGAGCGAATTCAAGTCTTGTATTGTTCCACCGATCCAAACAACTGCATGCGTGGCGCCAAAGTCGCCTAGCTGAGACTCCCCGACGATTTGGCCGCTCGCGTTGATGCTATACGCTTTGCTCGCCAGACCGCTGCGGGTATCGAGCGTTCCAAGGTCGGTCATGACGCCGCCGTTGTAGACGAAGGCGTGCCAAGGGCCGGTACCCACCGTATCGGCGTAGCCTACGATTTGACCAGCGTCGTTGATTCCGTAAGCATAACTGTTGAGTCCGCCAAGGGTTCCCAAATCGCTCACTCCGCCGCCACTATACAAGGCGGCGTGTTGAGCGGCGTCGGAGGTAATTGAGTAGCCCACGCTCACGCCGTCGCTATTGATCGCATAGGCGACGCTGCCGTTGCCACCGAGCGTCCCCAGATCGGTCGTCACACCATTGCTGTACAAGCAAGCGTGGTTTTCGAGCGAATTGCCATAGTGAAGGTTGTCGGTCGTGTACGCGTACCCGACGATTTGGCCGCTGTCGTTGATCGCGTACGGCGTAGCTCCGTAAATGCCACCGGGCAGGGCCATTGATGATAACTGGGACATTACGCCGCCACTGTACAAGAATGGTTGGGGTCCTGACGCGACGGTAGCTGCGGTCCCCACGATTTGGCCGCTGTCGTTGATTCCATATGCAATGCTGTCGCCGACGCCCCCCAATGTACCCAGGTCGGCCGTTGAACCACCACTATACAAGACTGCGTGCCCGTACGATTGGCCCACAACCTGGCCACTATTATTGATTGCGAATCCTGCGCTCGTGCTGCCGACCACACCCAAGTCAGTGATGCTATAGGTGATTGCCGGGCAGACGGTCGTCAGCGACAGCTCCAATAGGATCGCTGCCCCAAACGCCGTTTTGACGGAAAGCGTTTTTCTCATTGGCGTATCTCTCCGGGGCAGATCCAGACGCTTCCGTTGCGGACGGCATTCCCTCCTATTTCTATTACTGCGGTTTTCCAGTGACTCATCCGCGCCGCTACCCAAAAAAGCATCAAAATGCTCCCAATCGGCCCGTTTTTTCCATTTCCTGGCAGTCGTGCGGCGGATTAATCACCAGCCAACCGTGCCACTCCCACCCCCGTAGTTGGTGGCATCTCCGAACGAATTCGCTCGGGAGCAGAACAATCGAGCAGACATGCGAGTTTCACGGCCCAAGCGGTATAGGTGGTCTGGAGCGTTTTCGCTATGATCTGCCCGCTCGCCGCCGGTGTGCGGTTCGGGCGAGGCCCACGGACCCTAACAAGCTTGCCTTCCTGGGGAGAGGAACTTGCATGAAACGTCGATGGATTCTGGCAGTGGTCGCGGTTTCTCTGCTGGCACCCGCTGCCGCCGCCCAAAAGCCGCAGTTGCGAACGCTTCGCGAGAAGGCCAGCTACAGTTTCGGCATGAGCATGGGCACCACGCTCAAGAAGCAGGGGGTCGAGATCGACGTCGACCTGCTCGTGCAAGGCCTCCGAGACGCCACGGCCGGCCGCGCGGCCTTGACCGAAGAGCAAGCGATGCAAGCCATGCAGGAATTCGAGAAGGCGATGATCGCCCAACAGGCCGCCAAGTCCAAACAGTTCCTGGCCGAGAATCAGCGCCGCCCCGGCATTCAGACGACCAAGGACGGCTTGCAGTACAAGGTGGTCCGCGAAGGCAAGGGGCCGCGTCCCAAGGCTGACGACGTGGTACGCGTCAACTATAAGGCCATGTTCATTACCGGCACCGAGTTCGAAACGAACGGCGAGATCCCCTTCACCACGCGCGTCAACCAGGTCATTCCCGGTTGGGAAGAGGGGCTGCAACTGATGCCCGTAGGCTCGAAGTTCCTGCTGTTCATCCCGCCGGAACTGGCCTACGGCGCCGATGGCTCCCCGCCGACGATCGCTCCGAATACGGCACTGGTCTTCGAGCTGGAACTGCTCGAAATCGTGAAGCCCGAGGCCGGCGCGCAACGCAAGCCGCCGACGGCCCGGGTGCGATAAACCCGCTTACGATCCCAACCCGAAGCGTGAGCGAGGTCCGTGGATCGCACGCGGCTATCCGCCTCGGCGGACGCGTCGGGTTGGGATGATGGCGCGTCGTCGTGCGGCGTCACGAGTCGTCGCCACTCGTCGCGGATTCCGCGTCGCCCGGTTCGGCCAGATGCGACTCGTCGTCCAGCCGCGGAATCTCCACGCTTCGCACGCGTCCTAACCGTTCGGTCTCGAGCACCAGCGGATCGGCGAGCGTGCGGGCCAGCTCGCGAAACTCGTCGCTCGACGCGAAGCCGCGCCCCGAGATGCCGTAAATCCGGTCGCCGATCCGCAGCCCCGCCATGGCTGCCGGAGAGCCGGGCGTCAGCCGGTTGACGATCACCGTGTCCGGCTCGGCAGGATCGGTTCGCCAGGAAATGCCCAGCCGTACGGGCTCGCCGGGCAAGTCGAGCGAGACGTCGACCGGTTCGTCCTCGCCGCGGCGCGCGATGGTGGCCTCCACGGGACTCTGGGCGGCCAGCACGCGGAGGCGAAACTTGCGCGCGTCGTCGACATTCCGGCCGGCAAACGTGAGGAGTTGATCTGAGGGCCGCAGTCCCGGCCCGATCGGCCGCCGAGCCCGGCGTTACGGCGACGACGACGATTTTGCCCTCGGCCGCCTGCCGTTCGTCCCAACGAATGCCCAGTCGCCCGGCGGGGGGCGGCAGCGAGGTTTCGACGCCCCGCTTGACGAAATCGGACTCGAATCGCGACTGGCCGCGAAAGCGACCCAAGCTCGGTGCATCGGCGGCTGCGAGCACGATGCCGAGCATCAAGCGGGTCACGTCGCGGAGCCCCTCGTGGTTGATCTTTTCCGGGTCGTCGCTGGGCCGGTGATAGTCGTCGTGCTTGCCGGTGTGCAGCATCACGATCGGAACGTTGTGGGAAAAGAACGGGTAATGGTCGCTGTCGCCGCGGATGTCCCAGAGGAAATCGAGGACGAGCCCGGCGTCGTTTTCGCGGCTTACCAACCGTCGCAATCCCGGCGCGGTCCGCACGCCGTAGATCTCGAGCTTGTTGTTGCGTAGCCGGCCGATCATGTCGACGTTGATCATCAGCCGCACGTGATCCAGGGGGACGGTCGGATGATCGACCCAGTATTTCGAGCCCCACAGCCCCTTCTCTTCGCCGTCCCAGAAAGCGAACACGATCGACCGCTGCGGCCTTTCGGGCAGATGGGCCACCGCGTCGGCGAGCTCCAGCAGGGCCGCCACGCCGCTGGCGTTGTCGTCGGCCCCGTTGTGGATGTAGCCGATCGGTCCGTAACTGTTGCGGAGCGTGCCGTAGCCGACGTGATCGTAGTGGCGCCGACCAGGATCACCTCGTCCTTAAGCTCCGGGTCGCGCCCCTCGACGAGGCCCAGGATATTGTTCGAATTGGGACCCGTCTGATAATAGCTGCCGTCGGAGCCGGCCGGAGCGATGCCCAGCTTCTTGAGCAGCCCGACGATGTAGAGGCCGGCGGCTCGATTGCCGCGCGTGCCCGTCTCGCGTCCCTCGAACGTATCGTCGGCCAGGGCGCCCACGTGCTGCTTGACCTCGTCGGTCGTGATCGAGTCGATGGCCGCGGTACGGGCATTGGCCTCGATGGCCAGACTCGCGCCGCGCGAAACGACGAGTGCCAAGACAAAAGTCGAAAAAAGACGCGGCAGGGGCTGGCGTTTCATGGCGGAATTGTGAAGAGAGGCGAAGGGGGCCCGTAACACCGATTGAATGGACGATCGGCGACGACTCGCGACCGCCCTCGCGGGGTCATCGACTACCTCTAACTTATGCCGGCCACCAGGGTGTTGTCGAGCCCGGCTCTAGCAGCCCGTATCAATGCGATTACGCGGCCTGTCGAATTCTTCAACTGGCCAGCCCCTAGTCGGTCGCCCCTTGGCGCTGTTACATTTTGAACGAGTTTGAGATACGGTGCAGACCACCAGCAGGACCCTCTAGGCAACCATGACCCGATCGATCCGCAAGCTTTTGGTCGCCAATCGTAGTGAAATCGCCATCCGAGTGTTCCGCACGGCCCACGAGCTCGCCATCCGCACCGTCGCGGTGTACTCGCACGAAGATCGCTACGCACTGCATCGATTCAAGGCCGACGAAGCGTACCAGGTCGGCAAACCCGGCGAACCGATCCGGGCCTATCTCGACGTCAACGGCATTCTCGACGTCGCCAAACAGTTCGAGGTCGACGCGATTCACCCGGGCTACGGCTTTTTGTCGGAGAACCCGGAGCTGTCGCGGGCCTGCCGCGACGCGGGAATTATTTTTTGCGGGCCGCCGCCGGAAATTCTCGAGATGCTTGGCGACAAGCTGGCCGCGAGGGCGCTGGCGATGAAGGCCCGGGTGCCGGTCCTGTCGGGCAGCAACGAGCCGCTGACCACTCCGGACAAGGCGGCCCCGTTGGCCGAAAAGCTGGGTTACCCGGTATTGCTCAAGGCGGCCAAAGGGGGCGGCGGGCGCGGCATGCGCGTCGTCAACAAGCCGGACGAGTTGGCCGCTGCGCTCGAACAGGCGCAGCGCGAGTCGCAGGCCGCGTTTGGCAGTTCCGACGTGTTTCTGGAAAAATATATTCTCCGCCCGCGGCACATCGAAGTGCAATTGCTGGGCGACCAGCACGGCGGGCTGGTCCATCTGTACGAGCGCGATTGCTCCGTGCAGCGGCGCTACCAGAAGGTGGTCGAGATCGCGCCGGGGGTGAATCTCGACGGTGGCGCTGCGCGACGAGATTTGCAACGCCGCCCTGCAGATCGGCCGCGCGGCCAACTATGAGAACGCCGGCACGGTCGAGTTTCTGGTCGATGCCGACACGGGCAAGTACTACTTCATCGAGGTCAACCCGCGCATTCAGGTCGAGCACACGGTGACCGAAACCGTGACCGGCGTCGATATCGTCAAGTGCCAGATCCTGGTGGCCGAAGGCCGCCCGCTGTCGGATCCTGACGTCGGCCTGGGCGATCAAGCACAAATCCGTACCAACGGCTACGCGCTGCAATGCCGCGTGACGACCGAGGATCCGGAGAACCGCTTTTTGCCCGACTACGGGCGGATCGCTCACTATCGCTCGGCGGGGGGCATGGGGCTGCGATTGGACGCCGGCACGGCCTTTTCCGGCGCCACGGTCACGCCGTTTTACGATTCGCTGCTGGTCAAGGTCACGGCCTGGGGCCCGCGGTTTATCGACGCGGCGCGGCGCATGGAGCGCGGGCTGAGCGAGTTTCGCATTCGCGGCGTGAAAACCAACATTCCGTTTTTGATCAACCTGGTCACCAACCCCAAGTTTCTCGCCGGTGGCTTCACGACCCGCTTTATCGACGATACGCCCGAGTTGTTCGACCTGGTGCCGCGGCAGGATCGGGCCACGAAGCTGTTCACGTACCTGGCCGAGGTGATCGTCAACGGCCACCCGCTGGTCAAAGCGATGCCGGCCAAGGTTCGCCGCGAGGCGGCCCCGCGGCCGCTGCTCGATCACAAGCAGCCCGTGCCCCCCGGTTACCGGCAGAAGATGCTGGCCATGGGGCCCGAGAAGTTTTGCAAGTGGGTGCTCGACGAGAAAAAGCTGCTGCTCACCGACACCACGTTTCGCGACGCCCATCAGTCGCTGTTGGCCACGCGGGTGCGCACGTTCGACATGCTGGCCATCGCCGAGGCGTATGCCCGCACGTGTCCCGATTTGTTTTCCATCGAGATGTGGGGCGGGGCCACGTTCGACACGTCCATGCGTTTCTTGAGGGAGTGCCCCTGGCAGCGGCTGGCCGACCTGCGCGAGCGAATTCCCAACATCCTGTTTCAAATGCTGTTGCGGGCGTCCAACGCCCTGGGTTACTCGAACTATCCGGACAACGTGGTCGAGGAGTTCGTCAAAGAATCGGCCGCCGCGGGGATGGACCTGTTCCGCATCTTCGATTCGCTCAACTGGCTGCCCAACATGAGAGTGGCCATGGAGGCGGTCCAGAAGAGCGGCATGCTGTGCGAAGCGTCGATCTGCTACACGGGCGACATCCTCGACTCCCGCCGCACGAAGTACGACCTCGCGTACTACGTCGAGATGGCCAAGGAGCTGGAGAAAATGGGCGCCCACATCCTGGCCATCAAGGATATGGCCGGCTTGTGCAAACCCTACGCGGCCGAAACGCTGGTTAAAGCCCTCAAGCAGGAGATCGGCATCCCGGTCCACTTCCACACGCACGACACCAGCGGCGTGCAGGCCGGCAGCGTGCTGAAGGCGGCCGAAGGGGGCGTCGACATCGCCGACGGCGCGATGCAGAGCATGTCGGGGCTCACCTCGCAGCCGAACTTGAATTCGATCGTCGAGGCCCTGCGCTTCACGCCGCGCGACACGGGGCTCGACTTCGACAGCCTGCAAGACATCGCCCGCTATTGGCAGGCCGTGCGCGAGTTTTACGTCCCGTTCGAAACCGGCATGATCGCCAGCACGGCCGACGTCTATCTCAACGAGATTCCAGGCGGTCAGTATACGAATCTCTATCAGCAGGCACATTCGCTGGGCCTGGCCGCGCATTGGCCCGACATCTGCCGCATGTACGCCGACGTGAACAAGCTGTTCGGCGACATCGTCAAGGTCACCCCGTCGTCCAAGGCCGTGGGGGACATGGCCTTGTTCCTGATCACCAACAACCTGACGGTCGACGACGTCGTGGACACCAGCCGCGAGCTGGCGTTTCCCGAGTCGGTGGTCGACCTGATGGCCGGCCGGATGGGACAACCGCCGGGGGGCTTTCCGCCGGAAGTGCAGTCGCGCATCCTCCGCGGCCAACAACCCCTCACCGGGCGGCCGGGCGAACAACTCGCCCCAGCCGACTTTCCGGCCGTGACGGCTGAACTATCGCAGACGCTCGGGCGCGAGCCCTCGCAGCAAGAGGTGCTGTCGTACCTGATCTATCCGAAGGTATTCACCGATTTCATCGCCCACCAGCAGAAATATGCCGACGTCAGCGCGCTGCCGACCGACGTCTTTTTCTACGGGCTGGAGCCGGGTCAGGAAGTCGCGGTCGACATCGAGAGCGGCAAGACGCTGATCATCAAGTACCTGACGGTCGGAGATCCTCACCCCGACGGCCGCCGCACGGTGTTCTTCGATCTGAACGGCCAACCCCGCAGCATCAACGTCCGCGACACGTCGCTCGAGCCGGACGAAAAGAGCCGGCCCAAGGCCGACAAGAGCAACCCGCTGGAAGTCGGCGCCCCGATGCCGGGGCTGGTGGTAACGGTCTCGGTGAAGCTGGGGGACCAGGTGAAAGCCGGCGCCAAGCTGATGACGCTGGAAGCCATGAAGATGGAAACCACGCTCTACGCCGAGCGCGCCGGCAAGGTGGCCGAAATGCTGGTCACCCCCGGCACGCAGGTCGACACCAACGACCTGCTGCTGCGGATGGAATAGGCCGATTCGGCGCGAGTGCCCCGCAGTTCGTGCGCTCTTTCCACGAACGAACGGCGGCTGTTCGCGTGCTCAACACCCCGAGCTAGCAGCGGCGTCGCTCGATAGATCCCGCGATTTACCGCTGAGAATTCGTCCGCGGACGCATTGACCGCCATAACCGGCACATCTCGATTCGTCGGCGCGACGTTGGACATCGGCACGTCGTCGAATGATAATCAAACGACTCGGGCTGCAAGGAGCTCGCCCGTTCTCGGGGCAACGGCCCGCGCGGCCGAACCGCGTCGGAACAGAGGATTCTCCATGCGACCTTGCGCTCGACCTGCGGCGGCCGGCTGGCTGCGGCGTTGTGTTGTTCTATCCGTCCTGCTGGCGGCCGCCGCTGCGCGGGGCCAACAACCCTTGTCGATCCAGTTCGACAACGAGTCGGGACTCGACCCGGCGGACGTCTACGTCGGCTTTCAAACGACGGTGCCCGGATTCAACGCGACCAACGCCGCGACGAACCAGCCGCTGAGCGTGATCTACTCGGGCACGACGACGGGCAACTGGTATCCGCTCAGCAGCCTCCCCTCGGGAATCAACGTGACCAGCATCACGGCCGGGTTGATTTACGTTGCCTACGGCAGCCCGTGGAACCCCGAGCCGCTGAACCCTGGCTATCAGCCCTCGCTGGTCGACCAGAGCAATCCGAACTACTACTCGCGGTTCGACACCGTCGAGCTGACCTACAACGGCAATCAGGCGGACGTGGCCGATCTCACGGCGATCAACGCCTTCAGCATTCCGATGACGCTCAACTCGTATTCCGGCGGCGCTGGCGGCACGTTGCGCGGCACCGTGGCCGGTCCTTCGTCGACGGCCGCCGTGGTCCAGGCGGTCAGCCCGCTGACCAGTCCGCCGGGCGGCTCGATCGTGACCGACGCGAACGGCAATTTCGTGCGCGTGATCGCCCCCAACAGCTACGGCCCGAGCGCTGCGCAGCCGTACGACGACTTCGGCGGCTATCTGAATTATCTCAGCGGCACCTGGGCCCCGGCCCATGGCGGTTCGATCGGCACGATCGGCGGCCACTTTGCCGGAGTCGGCGCCGGTGGCAGCCCGGCCATCGACGGGCAACAATACCAGTTCACCGCGTCGCTCGACGCCAATGGCGATTTGATCCTGCAGGGGACCGGGAGCGTGGCCGGCGGTCACGAGCTGGAGATCCTGCACGCCGACCTGGTCGCCTCGACGGGCATCTACGGGGCCAACCCCGCCTACATCCTCGACCCCGGCACCCCTGGCGAGCAGCATTTTGGCGGCACGACGAACGACCTCTACGGCTGGGTGATCGGCGATGCGCTGGCCGGAATGAACCTCGGCACGCTGGGCAGTACCGCGCTGATCAACTACCTGGGCAATCCGACCGCCGTCGGCGACGTTCCCAGCCAGGATTGGTTCTCCTCCGATTTCAACACGCAAACCGGCGGCTATTTTGAGCACCTTCAGCCCGGCGACCCGTTCTACAACGAGTACGCCGCCGCGATGAGCGGGCTGTCGGCGATCTACAACTTTCCGTACTCCGACCGCTTTGGCGCGGTGACGGTGCCCCTCAATCCGCTGGCGCCGCAGAACGTCGACACGCTGCAAATCGTGTTGCTGCCGGCCGCGGTCCCCGAGCCGTCGACCTGGGTGCTCGCGGCATTGGGCGTGGCGGCCCTGGGACTGGTCAGCCGTGCCCGATCGGTTCATGGAGGTCCGAGGCGGCTTTGCCACGTACGCGCCAAACGTGCACGATGACGACGATTCCCCCGGCGAAACCCACGAGGTAGCTCGTCGAGTGGGCCCACAGGGCCACCATGAATGGAACGTGCCTGTCGGCCGGCAGCCTGTTCGCGATCGGACCAATGAGTTGAAGGGTCCCGCTGCGAGCCAGCAACCAGCCAAGGAGGGCCGCGGCCGTCGCACAAAACGCCGTCGAGATGAGCAAGAGGGCGACCGAGGGGACCAAAGATCGCGGCGCTAGCTTTGGTCGAGATCCGGCCCGCGCAGCGACGGCCAGCGGGAGGCCCAGCAGAAGTCCGACCCACCAGGTGGCAATCACACCCCAGCCGATGCCAAGCAGGGTCGGGTCCGTGGTCTTAAACACCGGCGGATGGCCGACGGTGAAATACTCAACGCTGATGCGGGCAGTCACTTGATCGTGGGCGACGCCATAAATCACGGCGGCAACCATGCAAATCAGCACGATTTCAACGAATCGCATGTTGGCCTGCGCGTGAGAGTCTCAACCGCCAGTCAATTTCGCCCCAAAGTTGCCTGTTGATTCTCAGGGAGAAACCAGACGAACACTTCCGCTTCGGGGAATAACTCCCGAACCCGGTTTAGATCAGCGCATTCGTCGGGACGCAGCAAGTCTTCCCACGGTCGGCTGGGGATCGCCACTTTGGCGCGGTCGAAATCGTGGCTCACCTTGGTTGGACCACCACTGCTTGCCCCCGTACGTGGTCCATACGTCGCGACGTTCGCACGGTCCGAATCGTACTTCACGATACTTAGCTGCACGAACCCGACTTCGCCGAAGTGATCAAGAGGCCACGGCGCGTCAACCATGTACCACTCGACGGCCCCGTAGTTAAAAACATCCCCCCGGCTGATGATCTGATTTCGATTGCGAATCCACTGGAGTTGGTAGGACACCCAGCCAAGACCAGCTCCCAGGGCTGCCACCGCTAGCAGGAGCAGTCGCGCGGAAAATCGGAATCGACTGATGCGGAACATGAATGTCAGTTTAACAGATCCGCGACGGGCATTCGGCTTACGCTTCCCTGAGCAAATCCACCAGCGCCGCCAGCGGCAGGTAGACCCAGTCGGGGCGGTTGTTGAGCTCGTAGCGGAGCTCGTAGATCGCCTTTTCCAATAGGCAGCCGCTGAGCAGACGCTCGAAATCGTCGAACGACGTCGGGCAAAAAGCTCGCCTTGCCGGCCGTGCGACGGTAAGCGCCGAGAAATGCGGCGGCGCTCCAGGCGTACCAGGCCCGGGTCCAGGCGTCGATCAGCTTGCCGTCGCCATCCTGTTGGCGTGCGGCGGCGGCCGCCGCGCGGCTGGCATAGTGGAGCGAGCGGACCATGCCGGCCACGTCGCGCAGGGCGAGCTGCTTTTGCCGCCGCTGGTGGATGCTGCGCACCGGTTCGCCTTCGAAATCGATAATCATGAAGTCGTCGCCCGTGGCCAGCACTTGTCCGAGATGATAGTCGCCGTGGATGCGGATCTTGTCCACCGGCGCGTGCGCTGTGGCCAGCCGCGCGAGCTGCGCCAGCGCCACGCCGCTGGCGCCGACGACGCGCTGTGCCTGCTCGGCCACGTCGCCGGTCAACCGCGGCAGATGTCCTCGCAACAGGTCGAACGTCTCGGCGGCCTGCTCGCTTGCCCGGCCGAAGAATTCCTGGCCGTCCTCGTCGGTAAACGGCTCCGGGGCAAAGTCGGGTTCCGACGCGTCGGACGCCAGCGCCAGGTGCAGCTCCGCGGTCCGCCGGGCCAGCAGTTCGACGCTCGACAGGAACTCGTCGAAGACCGACCGGACCGCCGGCGGAATCGGCAGCTCGGCGGCCTGCAACAAGCCGTGTTCTGGCTCCAGCGGCACGACTCCCATGCCGTCTTGGCCAAACGAACCGAGCGCCGCGGCGAGCCAGTCGAGCGTAAACTGCCAGGCATCGCCCCGATTGGGCACGAAAGCCTGCAACATGGCCAGCGCCCAGGGCTCTTCGTGTTTCGCTTGATAGACCAGCGAGCCGGCCAAAGCCGGCGTGTTGGCAAAACCCTGCCGGGTAAGAAAGTCGCTGACCTCGAAGTCGGGATTGAGCCCCGTTTCCACGCGGCGGAAGATCTTCATGATCAGCCGCCGGCCAAACACGATCGAGCTGTTGCTCTGCTCCGCGCGCAGCAGCCGGGCTGCCAGTCGCTCGCGGCGGTCGCCCCGGGCGGAGTCGAAGGCCTCGGTTCGTTCGACGAGCACCGCTCCGCCGGCTGCCGGCAGCTCGCCGGGCGATTCGAACAACTCGAGCAGCCGCTGGCAGAAAGGCTCGTCGGCCAGCGCGTCGTAGACGATGCCCAGTCCCTCGCCGCTCGCCGACGTGACGCGAATCCACGGCGCAACGCCATCGCCGCCGGCCTTGTCGCCGGTCTGGTCACCCATCGATTCGATGGGCCGGAAAGCCAGCGGCACGTGGTACACTTCGTCCCGCGCCGCGGCGAAGCGAACGCTGGCCAGCAGCAAGCAAGCGCGATCGGTGACGGCCACCGCGTCGAGAATCTGCAAAGAACGGATCGCCCGCGATTTGGAGCCGAACCAGCGTCGCGCCGGAATGGTTTCGGCCAGCACGGCCTCGAAAGCCGAGCGCTCAGCGCCGGATAGTACCTTGTCCCAGCTCCACGCGCCGGCGATGACCAACGTCGGCAACGGGGGCGTCGGCAGTGAGAGCTTCGAAGCCTGCTCCTCCATGTCAGCTTCCCCAGTGTCGATTTCCTCGGTGTCAGACTTACTGCCCGGCAGCCGCGTGCATCCGTCGCGCTACGCCTGGGCAACGCGAAAGATGTGGGCCGGCACGTCGGGCGGCACGAGTTGGACGTAGTTGCGTCCGCCCTGCCAGGTGAAAATCTTGTCGCTCAGCAAATCGTGTAATTGGTACGGCCGGTCGCCGGCCAGGCCCAAGTCGTCCAGCCGCAGATCAACGAATCCTTCTTCCATGCCGTGAAAGTTCAAATTCACGACCATCACCATCACGTTGTCCCCGTCTTCGCTTCGCTTGCTGTAACAGAGGATACGCTCGTTGTCGGTCGGATGAAACTTCAAACTGGTGTTCGATTGCAACGCCGCGTTCTCCCGGCGAGCGCGATTGACAATCGTGATCACGTGCGCCAGGTCGTCGGGCTGGTCGAAGTCCCAGGCTCGCAACTGGTATTTTTCCGAATCGAGGTATTCTTCGCTACCCGCCTCGCGCGGCAAGTGCTGCATGGTCTCGAAAGCCGGCCCATAAATGCCATAATTGCCACTCAGCGTGCCGGCCAGCACCAGCCGCGCCACGAACGCCCCCCGCCCGCCGACCTGCAAGTGCTCGGGCAGGATGTCCGGCGTGTTGGGCCACAGATTGGGCCGGAAGAACTCGGCCACTTCCGTCTGCATCAGCTCCTCGAAGTACTCGGTGAGCTCGGCTTTCGTATTTCGCCAGGTGAAATATGTATAGGACTGCGTGAAGCCCAGCTTGGCCAGCCGGTACATCACGCGCGGCCGCGTAAAAGCCTCCGAAAGAAAGATCGCCTCCGGACAGCGGCTCTTCACTTCGCGAATGCAAAACTCCCAGAACCCAAACGCCTTGGTGTGCGGGTTGTCGACCCGAAATACGCGAATGCCCTGCTCGCACCAGTACAGAAAAACGTCGGTGAGTTCCCGCCACAGGGCCCGCCAGTCGGACGTTTCGAAATCGAACGGATAAATGTCCTGGTACTTTTTGGGCGGGTTTTCGGCGTATTGGATCGTGCCGTCCGGCCGCTGGCGAAACCACTCGGGGTGCTGGGTGACGTACGGATGGTCCGGCGAGCATTGAAACGCGATGTCGAGCGCCACGTCGATGTCGCGCCCGCGGGCCGCGGCCACCAGGGCGTGCAAGTCGTCGAGCGTGCCCAACTGGGGATGAATCGCCATGTGCCCGCCTTCTGCCGCGCCGATCGCCCAGGGCGAACCGAGGTCGTCGGCCGTCGCCTCGGTGCTGTTGTTCGGCCCCTTGCGAAACGCGCGGCCGATCGGGTGAATCGGGGGCAAGTACAACACGTCGAAACCCATTTCCGCCAGCCGCGGAAGCCAGCCGATGCAATCGCGCAAGGTGCCATGACGGGTTGCATCGCCCGCGGTCGACCGCGGAAACAATTCGTACCACGTGCTAAAGCGGGCCCGCGGGCGGTCGACTTCCACCACTAGCGGCGGGCACTCGACGGCAAACCGCAAGTCGGGATATCGGGCTGTCAGTGCTTCCAATTCCTCGGCGGCGGCCTCATACGTCGCCACCGTGGTTCCCGCCGACAGGACACTCTGCCAATGCATCAGCCGGTCGGCATCGGCGCCCTCCGCGCGGCCGGCGGCCTCGGCGAGGAGTTGCGCGCCGATTTGCAAGTCGACGGTGATGTCCTGATCGGCGGTGATGCGTTTCTGCAGATCGCGGTGCCAGGTTTCGAACGCGTCGACCCAGCCCCGCACCGCGTATTCGCATTGTCCGAGCTCTTCGACGGTGAACTCGCCTTGCCAAACGTCGTTGCCCAGCGGAGCCATGGGCGTGGCGTGCCAGTCGCATCCGCCCCGTTTGCGACTGAGCAGTGCGGCTTGCACCACGTCGTGACCGTCGGCAAAGACGTCCGCCGTCACAAGCACCCGTTCTCCGACGGTGCGTTTGATGGGAAAGCGGCCGCAATCGACCGCCGGCCGCACTCGTTCGACCGCCACGCGGCGGCGGCCTTCGATGGCCGTCAAAATCGATTCATCCGTCATCGAGCTCATCCTGGAATGGCCAGGGCAGGGGGGGCCTGCCCTACATCGGCCGGTCTGGCGGCCCCTTCGCGCGGCGCAGCGCGCGAAAGGACGATCGCGGCGGGACAACTTATCTAGGCGTAACAGGGTCACTAGATCGTAGCACACGATCTAGGCAAGTTAGCCGGATTCTCCCGCCGACCGCCGGCCGCTGCGCCAGCCCGCAGCGCGTCATTCGGCACGACCCGCGCCATCGCGCCCCGTCGCCAGCCAGGCGCCGCGAGCCCTCCCACGCTCAGCCGCGGAACAGTCCGACTTGCCACCCGGCGCCCAAGAAATTAGGATACAACGTTCGCCATTCCCCTGTAGCTCAGTTGGTAGAGCAGCCGGCTGTTAACCGGCTTGTCGTAGGTTCGAGTCCTACCGGGGGAGCTTTTCCGGTTTGCGGAATTCCCGCCGACCGACGGGTTAACGCACGACGCCGAGAGTGAGAGCTCTCGGCGTTTTCGTTTTTTCCGCGTGTCACGCAAGGACTTGCGGCGATCCTCGGCCGCGAGAGTTCTCTGCCCGCCGCACAGGTGCGCCGCCAAGTCCGCTCGTGCCCAGATCTCGCCAAAACTCTCTGCGCTCTCTGTTTGGAGGGGTCGTTGGGTTAACGACCTGGTTGGGTTCGGTGCCAAAAACAACGGCGGCCGGAAAGATCGTCGGGCCGACGGAGCATTCGGCACGCCAAGTACGTGACGTTTCAACTGGCAGAGGTGGCTGTGCCCCGTAAGCTGTTCCGAATGATCCTGCGACGGATTGCCAAGCTAAGGCTGCCTCTGGCACGGGGGAGTCCGGCGTGAGTCGAGATGCCAATCACGTTCTCAGCCAATCGTGGGGCAGTCGTGAACGGGGTTGTGCGATGCGGAGTCACCAAGCGGATAGAAACTGCTCACTGGGGCATTGCAACTCGCCTTTGGGCATGAATTCCGGAGAAAAGATTTGTGTATGATTCGAAGATTGTTCAGAATCCGAGTACTTGGCGCTTGGCGGCGCAGCCGAGGCAGCGATTCAAGACCCAAATGGGAAATTCCGGTTCATGGTGCATTCAGCTTACGAGGTCACCATTTACCAAAAGTGGTACCTTCTAACTACCTCGACGTAATCTCCTTATACATTTTTACCCCTTGCTGCGGGGCGCTTCGCTACCACTGTCATGGGCACTCTTGCATGCCGGTGATCGGCGCTCGCGCTGTGTCGCAATCGGCTGCACGTCTATGTTCGAAACAACCCATTGGAGCGTTGTCCTGACCGCCGCCGAGGGAAAGTCATCGGACGCGCGATCCGCGTTGGCCGAATTGTGCCGCTGTTACTGGCCGCCGCTATACGGTTTTATCCGCCGCCGCGGCTACTCAGTCGAGGAGGCCCAAGACCTAACGCAGGGATTCTTCGCCGAGCTCATCGAAAAGAACTATGTCGCGCAGGCAGACCAAGAACTCGGTCGGTTTCGTACTTTCTTGCTTGCGGCGCTCAAGCACCACATCTCGCATGAGAGAGAGCGGCGCTCCGCCAGGAAACGCGGTGGGGGGCGAGTCATCTTCAGTTTGGACTTCGCGTCTGCGGAAAAAGAGTACGCCTGCGAACCGGCCACCGACATCACACCCGAGCACCTCTTTGAACGGCGCTGGGCGTTGACCGTTCTGCGGAAGGCGCTCGAAAACCTTGAGCGGCAGTACTGCGAGGCCGGACGCTCGGAGGAGTTCGCCCGATATCGACCCTTCCTCACGGGCGACAATGAGTCCACGAGCTACGCGCGGCTGGCGGCGGACACGGGTGGGACCGAGGGGGCGATCCGTGTTGCGGTTCACCGTCTGCGGCAACGCTTCCGGAGATCACTGAAAGCGGAGGTCGCCCAGACGGTAAGAAGCGAGTCGGATGCGGAGGACGAGTTGAACCAGCTTTTTGTGGTTCTGGGCAGGAATATTTTCTGATTTCCTGTAACGCCTCGACTGAATGTCGTCAGGTGAATGCTGCGGGAGCACCTGGCGCCATCGACTTTGACCATGCCCAAAACACGAAACTGCCCCGATTGCGGCCAACCAATCGCCGAGGATTCCCCGGGGCGGCTCTGCCCAGCGTGCCTGATGAAGATAGGCCTCGCGGAGACGGATCCCGGCGTCGAGCCGGTGCATGCCCCTCTGGATAAGACTACCGACTTCGTCGCCGGCGGGGCCGCTGCTAGCAAGACGACTGAGTGCGTTCAAGACATGCCTCAAGTCGGGGATACGTTTGGTGGATACCGGCTGTTGTCTATGCTCGGCCAAGGCGGCATGGGCGCGGTGTTCGAGGCGGAGGAACTCGACGGCGGCCGACTGGTCGCCCTCAAGCTGTTGAAGAAGGGCATCCGCTCGACTGAAGCGAAGCAGCGTTTCTTCCGCGAAGGGCGGATTGCTGCGTCGATCAATCATCCCAACAGCGTCTATGTTTTCGGCGCCGAGGAGATCGACGGCATCCCGGCAATCAGCATGGAGCGGGTCACCGGTGGGACGCTCGACGATCTGATCAAGGCTGAAGGTCCACTCCTTCCGAAGAAGGCGGTAGACGCCATCTTGCAGATCATCGACGGCCTCGAAGCGGCCGCAGAACTCGGCATCCTGCATCGGGATGTCAAGCCGAGTAACTGCTTCGTCGACGCGGAAGGTGTCGTAAAGGTCGGCGACTTCGGCCTCAGCATCTCGACGGCGGCGCGAGGCGACTTGCACCTGACAACAGAGGGTTCGTTCCTTGGCACGCCCGCGTTCTCTTCCCCTGAACAGCTAAGGGGAGATGCGCTGGACGAGCGGAGTGACATCTACGCGGTCGGCGTGACTCTGTATTACCTGCTCACCGGCGAGACGCCCTTCGTCGCGGTCAACATGGTGAAGCTGCTGGCGACGGTTCTTGAGCAATCGCCACCGTCTCCCCGCGAGCGGCGTCCGGAGATTCCTAAACCACTTGCAGCCACCGTGCTGAAGTGCCTGGCGAAGCAGCCCGCATCGAGGTTCAAGGACTACGGGGAGCTGAGAGCAGCGCTGGAGCCGTTCGGCTCCAAGGCTCCTACACCCGCATCTTTGGGGCTGCGGGCGTTGGCTTGCGTCCTGGACTTCGGGATGCTGGAACTCACGACGTCTTGGTTTAACGCCGACGAGCAACTGATTGCCGGCGTAGTGAAGCTCGGAGAACCTGGCGCGGGCGGGCTCCCTTGGGAACTGCTCGTGTTTGTCGTCTATTCCGCGGCGACCGTACTCTACTTTGCCGTCTGCGAGGGGGTGTGGGGATTCACACCCGGCAAGTGGTTGTGTGGGCTGCGGGTACTCGGACCCGAGAAGGCGCCCATCGGCGTCGGACGGGCGACGGGCGCACGCTGATGTTCTTGTACATTCCGAGCGCATCCGTCCTCATCGCTACGGTCTACTTGGCAATAAGCGGAGACTTGAAGCCCGATGGCGATATCAGCGGCGCCGGCAAGATGATCTTTCTGGTTGCGGCGTTGTTGATGCTGTTTCTCTTCGGGGTGCTGTTCTCCTCCGCGCGGCGCTCGAACGGCTACGCGGCCCTGCACGACCTGGCGGTTAACGCCCGCGTCGTTCGCCGCTCCATGCTGCTTGCTCAACCAAAGCCTAATCTCGGAGGCGTCGACCTCGGCGACGCCGATTCGAGTGACAAGGTCGGCCAGTACTCCGTCATTCAGCACCTCCCAACCGACGCATGCGCCGAGATGTGTCTCGCCTACGACACTCGATTGCTTCGCCGCGTCTGGATTCGAAGGAAGCCTGAATCCACCACAGAGACCCCTGTTTCGCAACGCGACCTGTCGCGCCCCGGGAGACTGCGATGGATCGGCAGCGAGGCCGACGAACACGGCTCGTACGACGTTTATGAAGCATTGACAGGACGGCCGTTTGTGTCGGTTGTGACCGAGCCCCACGATTGGGAATCGGTGCGTTACTGGCTTGCCGACATCGCCACGGAACTCGACGCCGCCGAGAGAGACGGGACCCAGCCAAGCACTCTTGCCCTGAACCGAGTTTGGATCACGGCGGAAGGGCGGGCGAAGTTGTTGGATTTTCCGGCGCCTGGCGTACGCGAAGGGGTGGGAATGGTCAGCGATTCCCCCAAGTCCTTCTTGCTTTGCCTCGCGGCTGCGGCGCTCGTGGGGGACTTGCACGCAAAGATCAATGCGGACGGCTCTGTTGGCGTCCCGATGCCTGCCCGCGCCATCGATGTCTTGAATCAAGCTCGCACCGCTGACCTAAGCGTCACCAGCAAGGCTCTACGAGAAACGGGCGAGTCCGCGCCGATCAGCCGAACCAGGCGGACGGCAATGAGTCTGGCGTCTCTGATCCGGTTTGTAGTTTTCGTAGGGCCTGCCATCGCGGCGGTGGCGATAGGCGCGCAAAAAGCGGCTGTGGCCGCCGGCGGCCCGGCCCCGAATCCCTGGCGAGCAACCGGTTCCATCTCGTCTTGCCAGCAGTCTTGTCCGCATGGTGGGTGGCGATCGTGGTTCCTAGCCTGGTACTGGCATTGATAGAAAGGCGAGGACCCATCGCCCGAGCTTTTTCGGTAGAGTACGTGACTGGCTCCGGATCAAGAGCCTCGCGTTGGCGGATGGCGGCCAAGTCTTTTCTGGTCCCGACCCTGTTGATTGGCTTCTTGGTCGTCCTGCTCCCCCTGCTAGTCTTCGACGCCACGCTCCTGCTGCACCCCAACACGGCCCCACCTGCCTTTTTCAACACGGCAACCAACCTCGTAACGTTCCCTGTGTTAGCAACAGTGTTTGTTTGGTCGAGTCTGTTGAGCGCCGCGGCCTCACCGATTGCCTTTGCGGGACCTACCCGGTGCCGCAATGAACCGAGAATACCAAAACCAGGAATCGCAAGTGTGTCATTTGACTATACGCACTGACAGACCAGGAGCCACATTCCATGAAGCACGTGATTCCGGTCATTCTCATGCTTGTACTCAGCGCATCGGCAGGTCGACTCGCTATTCCACTATCCACAGAATTTGAACCGAAATTGATTTGGGCGTTCGCAGCGACTGGCTTGTTCGTTTTTGGTATCGGGAGCTATCTGTACGGATTAAAAGTTGGGGCGGCTGTGGCTCGTAACCACTGAAGCGGGTCGTCGTTAACGCCATAGACCTGGATATCGAAACATTCCCGCTCGGCCACCGTTCGGCAACCATTAGGGCAAATCATCGAGGCTAAGACAGTGGCCGTGCAATGAAGCCGGAACCCATAGCAGTTCTAGCCGCGGTCCTGGGCCGTCCACTCGTGGGAACTCTCTGCGCTCTCGGTTCAACGGCCCCGATTGGGTTAACGACCTGGTTAGGTTCGGTCCCCGAAAGGAACGGGGTGCGGGACGGCGTAGGGACGACCTGCAATAAGCAACGCAGGCCGCCCTTGGGGCGCGATGCGCCCCATGTCCGAACTACCGTCCCCGCCACGGCAAATTGGTACCTTGATTTCCCAGATGGCGAACAGAACACAGCGAACCAAGAGTGTTGCAAGGCAGATAGTCAGGGCTGAGGTGTGCCGGGATTGGAACGGTTTACGGGAGCCCACCGGAGTCCGAAGTCCACTTTTGAGCCGGCCCGCAAAGGACACTGTCGGGGCATGATTCCACCCACGCGAACCAGGAAACCGGGCCAGTCGGCAAAAAATAGAAAAGATCCACTGGGCGACGGGGCCGCGTTGCTACAATCGCGGCTAGCGAAACGTCGTGCGTGTCGTGTGGTTTGCTTTGCGTCCCTGACTTATCTGCGTCGGAATGAGAAGTGTCGGAACAAGAAGTGAAGTGACCGGGTTTTCGCCGTTGGAAAGGGGCCCTGACGATGAGTTGGGAAAGAATTCGTAAATGGAAACATGCGGTTGTGCCCGCAGCAGCTGTTTTTGCTCTGCTTTTGATGGGGGCCTATCCTGAATTCTCGCCGCCCTGGTATACGGGTGGATTCATCGCCGGTTTGCTGGGTTTGGCCTACGTTACGGAAGAGATTGTTTGGAATCTGAACGGCAAAGGGCGGCCGTGTTCGAAATGCGGCCATCGGCTGAAGTTGCGGTCGTTCAGCGTTCGCAATTCTTGTCCGAACTGTGGCGAGCAATTATAGACCCTTGCCACGATGTGTTGACTTGTCCCAGGCGGTGGTGGGGCCGCGATTTTGAACAGACACGGAGCCGACCAACCGACGGCCAGTTCTTCTCCGCAATTCCGAAGAAACCACCGAACGCCTTGTACAAAAAGGTCGCCACAGCCAGCTCGGCTCTTGCCGAGTGTTGTTGTGACTCGATTCTCGAGCGATTGTTACCGGCAGATTGGCAGCGTGCGGCCGAATTGTCGCTTCAGAATTGCCAAATCCGAAAAGGAGCGCGTACCGGTAGCCAACGGCTGAATCGTGTTAAAGGTACGTTGTTAAAGTCAGGCGGCGCGACGATACGTCTTGAGCAGCCCGCCGAGCCGACGTTCGCACTCAAGTTGGTCCACGCGGTCGACCAACGGCGGCCCGTCATGGGTATCGGCTCCGATCAGCCGGTTTCCAATTCCTTGATGGGGTCGGCAATCGTGGTAGTAGTCGACGAACTCGCGCACGATATGGTCGAAGTGCGCCAGGCCGAAAACGATGAAGTGATTGAGCGCTTCGTGCTTCAGACTCTGAATCCACCGCTCGACGAACGCATTCAGGTTGGGCGCCCGAGGACCGACCGGTTTGACGGCGATGCTGCGTTTTTGGAAGGCTCGCTCAAAGTCGGCGTGTACTTGCCGTCGTGGTCGCGAATAAGCGTCTCGCGTTGCAGGTTCTCCCGATCAACATGAGCCAGGAACGCATTCGCCTGGGCCGTCATCCAGGTGGAATCTGGTTGAAACGTCGCCGGCGCGGCAAACACGCGGCGCGTTGCCACGTGAATGAATGCCAGCGCAAAAACCTGGCGCGGCCCCTGAAGAGTCCACACGTTTTTGCTGAAGAAATCGACCTGCCACAACGTCTCGGCATGGATCTTCAAAAACTCGCTCCAGGAGCCCTTGCCGCTCTTCGGCCCCGGATCGAGACCGTTCTCGACCAAGATGTTCTTTACGGATTGGCGCGACAGTTTGCCCAGGCCGAGCTTTCGTAGCTCGCCGAGGATCCGGCTGTATCCCCAGCCGGTGTCCTTGGCCATTTGCACGATCACCTCCCGAATCACCAGCGAGATCTTCGGCCGGCCTTTCCTGGGCTTCAGATTCGTAGGCTCTTCCTTGCGAATCCAGCGGCGGAACGTCGAGTAGTCGACGATGGTGATCAGATGACGAAGGGCCGGGCCGAGCCCCTTGCCCAACTTCAGGAGCTTCGCCCGTTCGTCTGCCTGGAGGAAGATGCGCTTCTTGGGGATACGCTTCCGCAGCATCTCGTTCTCGGCCTTGAGGTACTCGACCTGCTTTTGGAGGTCGTCGGCGGTTGAACGAGCGAGCAAGAACAGCAAGGGCTGGAAGAGTTGTCCCACAACGATAGAATCCTGGGATTGCCGATGAAGAACGACGGGTTGGCAACCTTTTTGTACACCGAAGGGGCTGCCGAAAGCGCGCGGATTTCAACTCTTGATGAACTTCGCTCGGCCCTCCAACACGGTCACTCCGGTCCGGCAAGATACGCGGGATAACAAGCTTCGGCATGCGCGCCTGTTAACTGAAGCGTCAAAAGTTTGGGCGTGCGGAAAAACAGTCGCGCAGTTAACAGCCCAGCTTCACATCGCTGTTAACCCGAGAGCGCCGAGTTCGAAAGGGTTCCGTCCGGTTCGAGGGGGACCGGAAGAGACTCGAACTCAGCAAGTCCTTGTCAGCCAAGCACTTCTTGAAATCGCTCTCGCGCGTATAGTTTCGAAGAGGGTTCTTTCCGGGGAGGCAACTTGGCAATGATCTGTTCTGCACTGGGTCGCTTCTTCATGGTGAATCCCTTCCGGCACAATCGGCCGGCTGGATTCTCTCATATTCTCCGGATCAGTCTTCGGGAAGGGGGTCAAAAACAGCCAGTAATCGCGCAGTGCCTTACAATGTTGCATCCGGTGACTACTCTTTAGGGGCGTGGGGGACGTGAAACACATGCACGTTTACATGACCCTTAGGTAATCGCTCACTCCAGCACACCAGCGTGCGACCATCACTCGAAAATCGGCAGTGCTTGAGCTCGTAGTCAACGTGGAGCAAGCGACAGATTTCTTTTCCCGTCGCGACGTGCCATAAACGCAATGTGCCGTCATGGCTGGCACTTGCCAAGGTGCGACCATCTGGCGAAAACTCCGCGTCATACACAATGTCGGTGTGTCCACTGACCTCATGGATCTTTAAGCCCGACGGCATTTCCACGACTCGCATGTTATGGCCAGACCGGAATTGCACGGCCGATTGACCGTCCGGCGAATATCGCATGGCAACCACGCCTGGATCGAGCCAACGGTACACTCCGTTACTGGCGTCGAATATAGGGCAATTCGCGGCGCCTGCTCCGGTCAAGGTCAGCCGGTGCCCGTCAGGTGAAAATACTAGTTCATGATCACCTGTGTCGGTCTGCGCACTACGCGGCATCGGAACGTCCCAGCGCATCTGAATCGAAGGCAGATCCACCAGGCAGATGCCGGCGCTGGAACTCGCAAGCGCCAGCATTTGGCTGTCGGATGAAAACGCAGGACGCAACCGTCCCTGGCCCAGTTGTCGAGTGGGCTGCTGGCCGCTTAAGTCGAGAAGCGTTAGCGGTTGGCGATCGTCGGCGAATTGCCTCACGCAGGCCCACCGACCATCGGGCGAGACGATTACCGTCCGTGGCGTTCCAGGCCCCGGCACGCCTGTCGTATCCACTTGGCCCGACAGGACGTGACGAAACTCGATACGATTTGCCTTCGAGACGTAATACAATCGCTGCCGTTCTGCGTCGAAACCGATCGAATCGCTCGCACCATCACACTGGAAATGCGTCCCGTATGCCAGCGAAAGATCGTAGTACAGCACCGATCCGCCCTTAGAGGTCGTGACCAGCGCGGTTATCGGGCGAGAGTGCCGCCCCAATTGCAAAGGAATTCGGGGATCCCAACGTTGCCAAAAGGTCTCCCCGTGGCACGGTGCGCAATTGCAGCGGCAAGTTGACCTGTGAGATAATTGCTAGAGAGCTGTCCGCCGAGACCTGCAATCCGCCATGCGGAAAGTAACCGTCTGCGAATTTGTTAGATGATCTCTCGAGCAGATCGACACGGATGATCTGATCCGGCGCCGTGGTCCCCGCCGTGTAGAACAGATAGCGACCGTCCGGCGAGGATCGGATGCTATTGCCGAAATAGATTGGCATTCCGGTGCCGCTGTCGATGGGTGGCGGATCGAGCGGAAAACTGACTTGCGTGGCAACGGGCGGCAAGGTTGAGACGTCCCATTGCTTCACCGCTCCATTGCGAAACCCGGCCACCAGCGTCTTGCCGTTTTCGAGAAAATCCAAGCTCATGCACTGCGAAGGCTCGGCCCGCCACTGGGCAATGCGCTTGCGCGAGGCCACATCCCACAACGCAAACTCGGCAGGGCTCTCGGCATCGTTCACTTGCCGGTGGGTGCCAGTGGCCAGCCAACGTCCGTCGGGGGAAAACACGCAGGGATATACGGCCGCATGGTGGGCCGGCAACTCTCCGACAACCTGCCAGGTGTTCGTATCCCAAAGTTTCACGATCTTATCGCAACTTGCCGTGGCTGCCAGCGGCTCGGCCGGCGAATAACTGATGCGATTGATGCAACTTCCATGCGCTCGGATGCGGTGCCGAAGTGCGTGACTTTTTGCATCCCAAACCGCCAGGAGTCCCGACTCGTCACCAGCCACAATTTGCTTTCCGCCCGGTGTGAAGTTGACGACGTAGATGTGCCCACCCTTCGGATCAAGACTGCGGGCGTTTCCGCCGACGCGATCCCACAACCACTGCCACTCGAACGGCGGTGGACCGAGACGCGCATCGCGAATCTGCTGCAAGTACCGTTTCGCATTGAAAGTGTCGTCCGCATGATACGCCGCTAGCGCCAGAGCGAATTGCTCCGGGTAGACATGCTCGTGATTTTCATTTTCGCTACGGGCAAGTTTCGAGAGCGTGCTCTCCAGTTCATCGCGTGTGCGTTCGGCTTCTTTACGGGCCGCGGCTTCCTCGCTCGCCCTTTGTTCGGCCAGGACAGCGCTCTGATCCGCTTCGCGTCGGGCGGCGTTGATGTATACCGCGGAGAACAACGATACGCCGGCCACGCTCACTAACAGGGCGGCAACGACAGCCAAAAGCGCCGTCGTGTGCCGATTGTGCCGCGCCCAACGCACCGCCTTTTGTGCGCCCGACAGAGGACGAGCTCGCGTGGCCTTGCCCGCCAGAAACTTCGTGAGATCGTCGGCCAGCTCCCCGGCCGTGGCATATCGCTGGTGCGGATCCTTCTGCAGGCACTTCAGGCAAACGGCCTCCAGGTCGCGGGCAATGCCGGGACGAATCGCCGCCGGGGCGATCACATCACGCGTTCGCACCAGCACGATCGTCTCGGCTGGCGATTCGGCTGCGAACGGAGGGCGCCCCGTCAGCATTTCGTACAAGATTGCGCCGATCGCATAAACGTCCACGCGTGCGGACGCCACGCCGCTGGCTTGCTCCGGCGCCATGTAGCTGGGCGTTCCGAGGGCCTCGCCGCTGCGCGTCAAATGGACGTCATTGTCGAGAAGCTTCGCCAGCCCAAAATCGGCAACTTTCAATCCCCCGGTCCCCATCAAAATGTTCGATGGCTTCAAATCGCGATGCACGATGCCTTGCTGGTGGGCGTGCTCGACGGCCTGCGCGATCGTGGCGCGGCTTCGGCGGCCCAGCGCTCGGGTTGCGGCTTTCCCATCAAGCGCTGTGCCAGCGTGCCGCCACTTACGTATTCGAGCACGAGATAGTGGACCGTCGCGGACTCGCCGGTCTCGTAGACTTGGACGATGTTCGGATGCTTGAGCCGCGCGACCAACTCGGCCTCGACCCGAAACCGCTGATCGAGACGGCGCGAACGAATGCCGCCCGCCGCCACGACTTTTACCGCGACAGGCGGTTCAGCTTGAGCTGTCGTGCCTTGAATACGGTGGCCATTCCGCCGCTGCCCAGCTCGTCAAGCAGTTCATAATCCGGAATCTCGGGCCAGAACGCCTCGCGCTCTGCGGCGTCGCGTCCAAAGCAGCGATCGACTTGTGCCAGCGCCTCGACGCAGCGCGCGAACTCGTCGGCCAGTTCGGGGCTCGCAAGCAAAGGATCGCTGGCGGTCGGCTCGCCATTGGTCGAGCCCGCCCGCGCGGTGGCATCCGATTCGTTTGCCTCCTCCACGCTCTGCAGCAGGTCAATGAGTCGTTCTATATCAGCCACGGCGCGACATTGCTCCTGTTGATCGTCACCTGCTCAGCTACCCGGTAGCTCGCCCTGAAGCGCCGCGTGTAGCTTCAGACGTGCACGGATCCAACGACGTTGCACGGTCCGTCGGGTAATGCCGCACAGCGCCGCGGCCTCCTCCTGCGTGAGGTCATGGAACCACATGAGTTCCACGATCTCCCGCTCGTCCTCCGGCAGTCGCTCGACCTCGCGATGCAACCGCTCCCACCGCTCCGCCTCGACCATCGCCTGGCTGGGCGTGGGGTCGTCAGCGGGCGTATCCAGCCAGGCAATCCCGCTGTTGGTGTCGCCGTTGCTTATGTGATTGGCCGCCGCCCTCTGCGGCCTGAAGTACTGCCGAGCCAGATTCGTCAGAATTCGTCGAATATGCAAAGCGGCCAGGGCCATGAAGGCGCGCACCGTGGGTGGGTGAATCTCGCGCAGTGCCCGGTGCAGACCGATGAGCATTTGCTGCACGACGTCGTCCGTGGCCTCCCAGCGGCGCAAACGGTCGCCGCGAAGCATCTGATGGGCCAACACGCGCAGCCGCTCGCAGGCTGCCTCAGTCAACTCCTCGCGCACCGC
The DNA here is from genome assembly GCA_963711515.1 of uncultured Planctomycetota bacterium. Taxonomy (GTDB): domain Bacteria; phylum Planctomycetota; class Planctomycetia; order Pirellulales; family PALSA-1355; genus CAVQEL01. The sequence goes on from CAVQEL010000029.1 coordinate 283,355, forward strand.
CTCGTCTCCCTGCTGGAGTCGGTCGAGGCAGCTTTGCAGTTGCGTGGTCCGATCAGTGCGCATCGACAACCAACATGCTACGGGCTTAGCGGGATCGACGTAAGACGGGAACCGGCTTGATCATACACACCGCAAATCCTCCTGGGAACAGCCGCCAGAATTGTTTTTGGCTAGCTTTTTTGCCGGGGGCTGTCTCCTTCCACCGAAAGATGACGCTTAGAACCGTAGAGCCGCGATGTGTGGCCGGGGGTTGCCTCTGAGAGGGCGATGCAAAACTGATCGATACGACCTAAGTTGACGCAATCCAGAAAATCATCGCTAGGATCAATCCGCTCGTCCGACCCTGTGCTCGATGCTGCGTTATTGCGCACGGCCGGCGCGGAAGCCGCGTTGGCGGCGCTGTTGGAAGCTTACGAATCTGCAAGCCGCGCCGGTGATTGCCGGTGGCAGTTCGCCGTGGAAGTGCCGATCCTGTTAGCGCAGGGTGCGTCGATCAATTTGCTGCGATTGCTGCTTCGCGCTCGCTTGGCAGAAAACCGTCAGGAAACGACCAAGCCCCCAGACAGCAAACGCAAGTTTGTGCCGCTGATGAACTTGTCGCTCCCTGATCGCAGTTGCCTGGCACTGACCGACGCGGGTTTGGCCTTGGCCCGCGAGTTTTTCCACAAACCTCGTGTGCATCTCGAAGATCCGATCCCGGCTCCGTCGGCCGAAGGATTGCGACGACCGCGACGGACTCCCGAGTGGGACGCCCTCGCCGCGAGCTGCGGTACGGTGACCAATTCGTCAAGGTCTATCGAGTGCCCGCCGCGAATCAGGAGCGAATTCTGGAGGCGTTTCAGGTGGCCGGCTGGCCCGAGTGCCTGGACGACCCTTTATCTTATGCGAGCGAACAAGACGCCAAGCGCGGCTGCACCAGACGATCCAGAAGCTCAACCAATCCACGCGCAATGGCCCGCTCCGTTTTCGCGGTGACGGCACGGGAACGCGGATTTGCTGGGAATTGCGCACGAACGAAGCAAATCGCTGAAAACGGAGGCACCCACGAAGCGCCTTGCATGCCACACGAAGTTACGCGGCACCCCACATGATTTGCCCGCCCCGACGCCCGGCAATCGGATGCAGATCGGCACCAGAGCGGATGTATCGCGGCACTTCGGCCGTGGCTAGTTTGAAGTGCCCATCGGCTCGTGATGGAAAGGCCCTTTGACAGCCACCTGTGAATCGTCAGCCTGAACCAACCAGCCCCGCGCGGTATCGGAGTCGCTAATGCGGACACGCCTTCTGCTCGCTTCTTTTCTGTTTCCGTGCCTCTGCCCCGAGCCGCCTTGGGGACCATCTACACCGTGACCGGCTTGGGCATGCTGCCCGCCGACGCAACTTCCACTGCTCCCGTTTCGAGCATCGCTACCGCGGTGAGTACCAATGGCAACGCCGTTGGCTACACGACCTTTGCAGATGGTTCCACCGAAGCCACCTATTGGCCGGCATCGGGTGGGATTATTGGGTTGGGCGGGACGGATAGCAAAGCCTACGGAATCAACGATACGGCTGGCTTTATTGTAGGACAGACTAGCGGCCAAGCAGTTGTTTGGACCCCTGGAGAAAACTTGCTGACGCCAGGTTTTGGCGGTCAGGCGAATGGCGTCAACGATAGCGGCGTCATCATCGGGAATCTAATCGATGGCCCGAGTCACACGGTAACTGTTTGGTTTCCGGACAATACCTCGTCATTAATCAACACCACATTAAACGAGACCGGCACCGCGATTAACAACCTGGGACAGATTGTAGGATACAGTGTTGACTATCCAGATATTGGCTATTGGGTCTCTTCCACAGACCCCCATTCTGGATTCGGGATTGGCGGTCTTGACCCCACGGCTCTGAATGACAGCGGACTCGCCGGAGTTACCGGAGCTACGATCGAAAATGGCCAATGGGTGGCTTATACCTGGGGACACCTGATTGGCACGCTCGGCCACGACCTGACATCATTTGCTCTGGGAATCAACAACGCCAACACGGTTGTCGGGGTTTCGGGCAACGGCGGCATGCTTGATCCCAACGGATCAGCCACCGTCATCGGCATCACGGATTCTCAGGGTTTTGTCTACGACTCCACGCACGGCCTGCAAGGGATTGACTCACTTCTCGATCCTGCTTCGAGTTCCTGGACCGTGTGGAGTGCCAACGCGATCAACAGCAACGGACAGATCGTAGGCTGGGGTGAATACAATCTCGGCCAGCAACAGGCCGTCCTGCTCACGCCCGTGCCGGAGCCGGGCACACGGGTCCTGGCCGGCCTGGGTGCCATCGGGCTGGTGACCCACGCCGGCGCCGCCGACGTCGAAGCGGACGGGCTCATGTCCCAGATTCGTCAGTGCCGCTTGTGTTGGGTCACTCCCGGCTGCATCCAGACCTCGAAACAAGGAGTCGCTCGTGAACGTGGAAAAACGATGGCGTACCAACGCCAGCCTCGCCGCTACCTTAATTTGCATAGCACTCGCCGGCCGCGCCGGCGCCGCCGTCGTCAGCTATACGATAGACCCACTGCGAAGCAGTCTCACGCTTTCGGGAGACTTGGGGGGGACTCCTTTGTTCCCACAAGGTCCAGGAGCCGAGGTCGACTCTTACCACGGCGCCATCGTCGGCGACCTGGTCGCTGGCGTGCTCACGTTCAGCGGTGGGAGCACGATCATCGCCGATTCGAGCGCCGGCGGGCCATTCCTGCCGGCCGTTGGCGGTACGGTTGACAACTATGGAATGGAGACGACGACAGGTTTCTACGGCTTGGGGTATTATGTTCCCGCGGGACCGCTTGCGTTCCGCGACGTGGCTTTCGACATCGCTACGGGCTCACTTTCGGACGGCGTGCTCCCCGCACTTGTCGACATTTCGGTCACCGGAACCGTCGCATCTGCTTATCTTGGCACAAACCCGCTCGGCGGCAACGGTATCTGGCATCCGATCAGCGCGGCGGGACTAACAACGACTTCGGGAATCGAGACGCTCACCCTGCCGTTTCAGCGCGAGTCGGGGGTGGGGGGCCTCCACGTGTTCGTGACCGGCACGCTGGTGGCGACCCGAATTGTCCCCGAGCCCTCGACGCTGGTCTTGGCGTTTGCAGCGTTCGCCGGCCTGCTCGCCGTGGGGGCGCGCCGTCAGGCGGGCCGCGGCATCGCGAACCGCTGTTTCGCACCACGACGGATTTCGATCGCAGGCCGTGTGATTCGTAAAGTTATCACTCCTATTCTTCGCGATCTCGCCCTAATCTTGACGTGTCTTCTTCAAACGCTGACAGCCCTTCGAGGACATCGCTAATGCAGCGTTCAAAATCGTTTGCTTTCGACTTTCGACGCGTGACACAGTACGGCATGTTCAGGCTGTCGAGCATCTTCGCCTTGGCAATGCTTGGGCTCGGGACGAGTCCTCTTGCCGCGTCCGGCATCAGCATTTCGAGCCCGGCGGGTCTCCACCGCGGGGATACGTTCCGCATTGCATTCATTACCCAAGGAAGGACGGCGGCAACTTCATCCGACATCACCTACTACAATGATTTCGTTAATTCCGACGCCGCGGCGCAGGCGGGCGGCGGGACCGTCACATACCACGGCACCCCAGTCACGTTCTCGGCAATCGCCTCCACTTCCACGACGAATGCTATCGACAATATCGGTCAAACCGGAGCTCCCGTCTATCTGGCTGACGGGACACAGATTGCAGCATCAGACACCAGTGCACCAGGTGGCATGTGGTCCGGAGCCGACCCGAACAAGCCGCCGGAGGATCTACTGGGGAACGTCACTTATTCCATTACTTGGACTGGTACATCCTACACCGGTCTTGCTGCCACGCTCCTTTAGGGACTCCGACTCCCGTATATGGTATCTTGAACCCGACGTCTACACTCTACCTCACGCCTGGATCGATCTGGATTACCCAAGCAAATCAGCATTCTTTTCCCTTGTATGCGATATCGGATGTGCTCACCGTAGTCCCAGAGCCGGCGTCTTCGGTGCTGTTGTTGTCAGCGGCAGGCTGTGGCGCGGTGGGAACCTATCTGCGGCGTCGCATCGCAGGCAGACGGCGCCGCTTACTTCGTCGCCAATAGCTCCACCGACCGCCAAGTCCCAAAGCCGGCTCGGCCGGCAGTCGGGTAATTCGGCGGTTTGGTTGTCGGCGATGCGGTAGGCTTTGATCTGCGCTGGCGTGATTGGCCCCCAATCCGAACGGATGGAAATTGTAGCGAGCCGTTGAATCAAGGTGCGTCGAATCTGGAAGGTCGCTAGCTGCATGAAGTCACGCACGGTTTGTGGCGGACGGTCTTCCAAGCTCCGTTGAGGATTTTCTGATCACGGCCCAGGCCGCTATTGGTTCCACAGAATCGGCGATTCTTTAAAAACTTCTCGGAATGTCTGTCGTGTTGGCAGGGAAGCTGACGCCTTGTCTTATGGAGCAGTTCATCGGTGCAGTCTTTTTGGTCGTAAGCCTCTGCCTGCCCCGCCACGCTTTGCTCTGGCAAATACCTGCATCCAGCGAAATTGGACTGCCCATGCATCGAGATTTTGCAATTCCGCAACTGCCCATCGAGGGGCATCGCATTCCTTTGGCGCTGTTGACTGGAGTGCTGACCGTTGATTTGGCCCCTCAACCAAAAAACCCTCGTTCGGATACATGCTGATGCCATCGAAACTCGCCCGCCGTTTGGCTAGCTCTGCCTCGTCCTACCTCGCATGGTTGTTCCGCACGTCGACGGGCGCCGTGACTTCCGGCGGCAATTTCCAATCCCTGCGCGGGCCGTCGCGTTGGCCATGATGACCTTGGCAGTCTGGCACGCTGCCTATGGGCTGCTGCTGGCCGCTCCGCTCTATCACGTCACGATCTTGCCGACGCTCGGATCGCAGAGTGGCCTGTACTCGTATGCCTATGGAATCAACGATAGCGGGCAAATTGTCGGAATGTCCGACACGGACAACTTTGAAGAGCACGCCTTCGTCTACGCCGGTGGCACGATGCACGATCTGGGAACCCTCGGCGGGTCCTATAGCGCGGCCTACGCGATCAGCAATAACGGCACGGTGGTGGGCAGCAGTAGTCTTGCCGATGAAAGCCGGCCCCGCTTTTGCTTCAGCCGGTGGGCCGATGCAGGATTTGGGGACACTTGGAGGCCTCTACAGCAACGCTTCCGCCGTCAACAGTCATGGCCAGATCGTAGGCGGAGCGGACACGGACCCTAATGACTCTAGCACCCAACATGCGTTCTTGTACGATGGGGCGATACATGACCTTGGCACGCTGGGGGGCGATTCTAGCACCGCCAACGGCATCAACGACAGCGGACAGGTAGTCGGCAGTTCGACGACGGTTCCTCAGGACAGTAGCGTGATTCATGCGTTTTCATACAGCAACGGATCGATGCAGGACCTCGGCACGTTGGGGGGGTCATACAGCAATGCCGACGCGATCAACAGCCATGGTCAGATCGTGGGGGCTCCACGCTTTTCGGCGATCACGCCCAGGACCTGTTTTTATACAGCAACGGGATCATGCATGACCTGGGAAACTTGCCTGGGGCTTCGGGAACGGAGGGACGCGCCATCAATGACCTGGGACAGATCGTGGGCGATGCATTCGTCTTTCAATTTGGCTCGTTTGCGCCGTGCTGTATGCGGATGGAACGATGCATGACTTGAACAACTTGTTGGATGCATCAGGCAACGGCGTAACGATCACTCACGCCACCGCGATCAACAATCAGGGTTGGATCGTCGGTCATGGATCTGGCCCCGACGGAGAGGCATCCTTTCTGCTCACACCGGTCCCCGAGCCCAGTGGGCTGGCATTGGCCGTTTTCGCGATGATGGCCTTCGCCATGATGGCGCTCAATACATATGGAATGCCACGGCACGATCGTCGCTTGGCGAGCGTCGTCGTTGCGCGACTCTAGGCCATCGCCGTTGGTAGAATGGCAGCGAGCGGACGACTCCTCGGGTCAGAATTGCCATTCGAGGAATTGGCTCGCATCGACCGCGTGCGGCTGAATCCTACCGACTGAAGTGAATGACGTCAGGCGGTGCGGCGATAGGTCTTGAGCAGGCCGCCGAGGCGAGACTCGCATTCGAGCTGTTCGATGCCCTCAATCAGTGGTGGCCCGTCGGAGTTGTCGCCACCAATCAGCCGATTGCCAATACCTCGATGTGGCCGGCAGTCGTGATAGTACGTGGCGAACTCGGCACGATAGGATCGAAGGGGGAGCCTAAAGACGACGAAGTGATTGAGCGCTTCGTGCTTCAGACTCTGAATCGAGCGCTCGATGAACGCATTCACGTTGGGCGCCCGAGCGGGTCTTCCTTGCGAACCCAACGGCGGAAGGTCGAATGGTCGACGATAGTGATTTGGTGACGAATGGCCGGACCGTGCTCCTTCTCAAGCTTCAGCAGCGTCGCTGTGGTGTCGGTCGGATCGAGAGCTCAAAAAGTGCTTTAAAGGTGTGGCAAGTCCGAATTGGACGAGAAATGTTTGCGATCGACTCGAAGGTTCGTCAGACTAGTGAGTACTTCGCTCGCCGGCCTGAGCGAGTCGGCAGCTCAAAGCGTCCAACGGGATCATGCTTACAATTCTGGACCGCACGGGAATTCGCACCGTGTATAAAACACTGGCGGAGCAAGCCGGGCCAGGTATCGGTCGTGGATTGCACTCGCGCCGCGATTTTATGCGAAATGCGTCCTTTGCCGTCGCTGCCTGGTACGGCCAACACGTGTCGAGTGCAACCGGGCAGGCCGAGGCCTCCGCGCCTGAATGCACGTCTCCCAATCCCCGCCGCGCCGACGTGCTGGTGATTGGCGCTGGCGCTGCAGGGCTGGCGGCCCGCGCGAGCTGGCCGCTGCCGGCAAGAGTGTCATCATCGTCGAAGCACGCAATCGTATCGGCGGCCGCGTATGGACGAATCGAACCTGGCCCGATTTGCCAATCGACCTGGGCATCCTGGATTCACGGCCACTTGGGCAATCCGATGACCGAACTGGCCGAGCGATTCGGCGTGCCGACCAAGGTCACTGATTTTAATTCGGTCGCACCTTCGGTGCCGACGGTCACGGATTCACGCCGCAAGAGTCAACTCGCTTGCTGCGCGTGTACGGAGACCTCACTTACGGGCTGCGCAAGTTGAAGCGTGAGTTTCAGGCGTCGTCACTTCCGCCCACGTCGGTCGACAGAGTGCTTCCGCCGCTGGCAGCAAGCGGGAAACTTGAGCGACGACGACCGCCGGATGCAGCGGCAGATTACTCGCAGCGCGATAGTGATCGACTATGCGGCTGATCTCGACGAACTGGCTTTTCCCGGCTACAACGACGGCGATGGTTTTGCAGGCGACCAGCGCTTTTCCAACAGGCTATGGCAGCATCCTCGATGGCCTAGCGGAGGGGCTCGACATCCGACTAAAGACACCGGTTTGCCAGATCGACTACGGCGCCGCTGTGGTGAAAGTTCAGACGAGCGACGGTGACTTTGAAGCAGACGCAGTCGTCGTCACAGTGCCGCTGGGCGTGCTTAAGACCGGGGCCATCCGCTTCCAGCCCGAGCTACCGCGAGCCAAGCGCGCCGCGATCGAACGTTTGGGAATGGGATTGCTCAACAAACTGGTCGTTCGATTCGACAAGGCGTTCTGGCCCGCAAAAGATGCCCTCGCCTTCCTCGATGATCGCCCGGACCAATGGCCGCACCATTTCAACCTACAGCGGTTAAGCGGGCAACCAGTGCTGGTGGCATTCAAAGGAGGCCGCGACCGCGGGCCGACGAACGACGGACGGACGAAGAACTGTTGGCAACAATGGTTGCGCAGTTGCGGTCCGCCTTTGGCAGCGCGGTTGGAGAACCCACGGCCTCGTACTGTACGTGCTGGGCCAGCGATCCTTGGAGTGGCGGTTCGTACTCGTTCTTGCGCGTCGGCAGCAGCTCGCTCGATCGTGAGACCTTGGCCGCGCCGCTGGCAAGGCGGCTGTTTTTCGCCGGAGAAGCTACCCATCGCGACCATGCCGCCACGGTCCACGGTGCCTATTTGTCTGGCCTTCGCGCGGCGCAGTTCACCGCGCCTGGTAAGCTGTCGCCAACCCAGTAGAACTTCGCAAGTTCTTCGTCGCCTTAAAACGATATCGCCTTCTTTACCCGCTAGAGCGCCGATGAACGATAGGATACGCCTCTCATATTTTGGCGCCCGTTTACCGGTAGGTCGCAAATGTGGGTGTGCGGGACGAAGTGACTTCCAGCTAACAGCCCCGCTTCACATTGCTGTTAACCCAAGAGCGCGAGTTCGAAACGGTTCCTTTCGGTTTGAGGGGGACCGAAAGAGACTCGAACTCAGCAAGTCCGTAGTCAGACAGCCACTTCTTGAAATCGCTCTCGCGCGTATTGGTTCGAAGAGGGTTCTTTCCGGGGAGACAGATTGGCAAAAAGATGTGTTGCCGCGTCGTAGTTTAGCGTGTACGTGTGATAACCGTTGCCGGAGAGCGTATAGCTTGGACCTACGCCGACCAGCGAGCCCCCGGGACCAAAGACGTCACCGGCGTTGATCAAGACGACGGTCGTATCACCGCTGGCATCCAGTCCCAGCGCGACGTCAAATCGCTCGGTGCCCGTGTTGAGCCCTCCGCCGGCAACAACCACCGGGCTGGTCTGTTCGACGTACGGGGGATTGGTGCCTTGCACCGCCCGCGCGACCATAGTGAATGTGAAGCCGTTGTTAGCAATGTCGCTCAACTGCGAGGGCGTCAACTGGCCCGAGTCGTACGCGAACTGCGAATCCACGCCGGTTCCCAGCACGCTCCAAGCAGGCAGCCCCTGATCGTTGGCAATGGGAGCGAACGTCGAAGGGAGCCATTAATCTGGTTACCGATGAACCCTTCGGAGACCGGGTCCGCGGCCGCGAGGTACGTGAAGGTGAAATCCGCCTCGGCAACCGATTCGAGACCCGCGACGACCCCGCAACATACAACAATGCACAAAGGGGTGCGCAGGCCGACGAGCTGACGATGCGACGACCGGCTGTCTGCCGAAAGCGACGGGACATCGACAAGCCGACACAGCTGGCCGAGGCGATCATCGCAAGTGACGAGGGTTCGGGAACCGAGGTAGTGATGATACGGACTTGATCCGTGCTGCCCGTGTTCTGAATGTGAAACGCGACAGTGTGGTGGTCGCGCATCAGAGTAATTGTGTCGAGAGCGGTCGCCGCTTCCGACTTGCTTGATCTCGAGGCCACTACCATCAACCTTGTATGGGTAATATGTTCCAAAAGCACCTAACCTGTGGATTCCCGCGTCAAGCGTATCCGAAAGAACGTCGATAGCGAGGATCCGGCCGCTGAAGGTGATCGTTCCGTCGAAGTCGACTGCATTTCCGTCGCCGCCGCTATGCTATCCGCACTGAGGTAATAACTGCTGATCGTCGTGTGCGCTGCAATCGTGCCGGGGCTAAGATCGGGCGAACTCGTCTTCGAATACGTGCCCACGGAGGTGATGTCGAGTCAAGTGCGCGATCGAGCGTCTTCATCTGTACCTCGGCGAATGCTACGACGAACGAATCACTGTTGATAGTCTCCGTCGGCAACGCTCGGCGGTGGTGCAATGACGTGGACAGGCCCACTCGTAGCGATGATGCCTGCGTGGGCACGGGTGACGATGCAGATAGCTACGCGACGAGAAAAGGGACAAAGCGTGTTTGCATGCGGGTTTCCTCAGGTGTGCTTTCAGTATGGACATTGCAGGCCGTCGATAGTCAGAACCGGCGCAATGCGCAATTCTGACGCAGGCGGAACTCAGACGTTTGAAAAATGAAGCCGCAAAAGAAGGGCAATCGAATTGACCACTCAGCGGGTCAACTGAGCGCCGCGGCGGGTGAGTGAAAATCACGAGATGGCTGGGAAAAGCGATGCAGAACGGGCCC
>CAVQEL010000030.1:0-9826 GCA_963711515.1 uncultured Planctomycetota bacterium
ATCATCCTCGTCGGTCATCGCGATCACGACGAAGTCGTGGGCACGCTCGGCGAGGCGCCCGATCGGATCATGCTGGTCGAAAGCCTCGACGACGTCGATCGGCTCGATGTGCCCGATCCGAACAAGGTGGCTTACCTCACCCAAACCACGCTCAGCGTCGACGACGCGGGCGTGATCATCGATCGGCTCCGCGAGCGGTTTCCCAACTGCGTCGGCTCGCCGAAAGAAGACATCTGCTATGCCACGCAGAACCGGCAGGAGGCACTCAAAGCCGGCGTCGAGCGGGCGGACGTGGTGCTGGTGTTTGGCAGCAAGAACAGCTCGAACAGCATTCGCTTGACCGAAGTGGCCGCTGAGTTCGACCGGCCGACACACCTGGTCGACAGCGTGTCGGAAATCGAGCGAAGCTGGTTTCGCGGCGACGAGACGGTGTTGATCACCGCCGGCGCCAGCGCCCCGGAAGATTTGGTGCTGGAGTGTATCGATTATCTAAGCCGGGAATTCGGCGCCGACGTTGAGCATCTGGCAGTTCGGGAAGAGAATGTTGAGTTTCCGCTCCCCTACGAGATTCGTCCGCTCTGAAAACTCGCCCCCCTTCCCCCACCAACGGAATTTTCGGCAGAAGCGTTCCAGTCGGCTAACCGGCACCGACGATCAAGTCTTTGCAACCATTCGGTTTACGCAACGACAATTCCGGTTAGGTAAACTCGGCAAATCCGATCCGCCGACTGCGTTTTTCTTGCTACCCCAATCTGGCGACGGAACGTCACCATGAAGTTGTGTCAGACTGCCGCGCGTGCGGCGTTGGCCCTTTCTTGCTGTGTCTGGGCGGTCTTCGCTCGCGGCGATGGATTGATCCGTGACGGCATCGGCCCGATCTCGACCGGCCGTGGCGGCACGAACCAGGCCTTCGCCGACAACTCGGTCGTCATCCTCGACAACCCGGCCGCGATGGTCAACGTCAACGGCGGCGGCCTGGCCGAGCTCGGCGCCGACACCGTCATCACGTCCGTCAAATACACCGACTCGTACAACAGCGTCTACAGCAAGGTGCACCCATCCCGGGGCCGGTGTTCGGCGTGATCAAGAAGAACGAAGACGACACCCTGGCCGTGGGCCTGGGCGCGTTTTCGCCCGCCGGTTTTGGTTCGTCGTACGGGCAGCTCTACGAGCCGTTCGCCGGCACCAATCTCACGCGCTCGCTGGGGGCCATGGGCAAGGTGCTGGGGGCAGTGAGCTTTCGCGCCACCGATCGGCTGGCTCTGGGACTCTCGATTGGAATCGGCATGTCCTACGCCTCGCTCGACGGTCCGCTGATCATGCAATCGGGCCCGTTGGCCGGCACCACGGCCATCATGGACATCGAAGGGACCGGCTTCGCGCCGGTCGGTTCGGTCGGCATGCAATACCAGTTGACCGAACGGATGCGGATCGGTGCCTCGTATACTGAGCAAAGCAACTTCTGGTTGCGCGGCGGCTCGAACATCACGCTGCCGGGCGTCGAGAGCCACTTCGACAGCAAAGTGAAGCTCAAGTGGCCGCGATCCGTGGCGTTCGGCCTCAAATACGATCTGTGTCCCCACCGGCACATCGGCGTCGATGTGATCTGGTACGACTGGGCGCACGCGTTCAACCAGGTGGATATCGTGATGTACAATCCCACGAATCCCTCGGTGCATTCCGTTCTCAGCGGGCTGGGCCTCTCGACGCCGCTCACGCAGAACCTACCGCTGAACTGGATGGACTCGGTCTCGTTGCGCACGGGCTACCAGGTCGAATACACCGATCTCGACACGTTTCGCTTCGGCTATGTGTACCATTCGAGCCCCTCGCCCGACTCGACGTTGAACCCTTATCTCGATGGCATCCTGGTGCATGCCTTCAGCCTGGGCTACAGCCGCCGCATGACCCGCGGCATACTGAACATCGCCTACCAGTACAATTTCAGCCCAACGCGGCACGTGGTCACCAGCGGGCTCGTCGGCGGGCAATTCGACAATTCGTCGATGAACGCGCAGGCCCACTTCGCGATGATCAGCTTGCTGATGCCGTTCTGAACGCGAGGGGGTTATTCGGCCGTTGCGTCGCGCAAGGCGTGGGCAATGCGGGCGCGGGCCTCGTCCGACAGAGCGTGTTCGCCGCCGGCGGCTTCCTCGACACGCGCGGCCACGGCCCGCAGCAGGGCCCGCATCTGGGCCAACTGGCGGTGAAAATGCCGGCAGCTCTTACAGACCAGCAGGTGGCCGGCCAGGGCCAGCGTGTCGGACCATGACAATCGCTCCTCCTGGCGGCGCGAGCTGAGCTCGGCTGCCGAATGGCAGGAGCAAGCCAGGATATGTTTCAGCCGGGCCCAGCGACTCATGGCGTACCCTCGCGCGGCTCAATCGCCGTCGGCTCCAAACCAATTTTTTTCCAGGCACGTGCGCAACAATTGGCGGGCGCGAAACAGCCGCACGCGCAGATTGCCCGCCGTCAGCGTGAGCGACTCTTGCAGCTCGGCGGCTTCCAAGCCCATCAGCTCGCGCAACACGAACACCGCGGCCAGGCCGCGCGGCAGGTGGCCCAGGCACGCTTCGAGCACGCTCCAGAATTCACGGTCTTCGGCAATTTGCGGCGGCGCCGGCCAGGGAGCGACGGCTTGCTGCCACGAACCGTCGGGCGTGAACCAGCCGTACTTCTCGTCGCCTCCGGTTGCGTCGACTTCGCCGCGGGCCCGCGCGGCCGACACCTTGCGATAGTAGTCGATGATCTTGCGGCGCAGGATCGAAATCAACCAGGTGCGCACGCTGGCGCCGCCGCGAAACGGCTCGCGCGAGCTAATCGCCGCCAGAAACGTATCCTGCACCAGGTCCTCGGCCACCTCGCGCTTGGCAACGCGCAGCCGCGCGTAGCGGAACAGCGCGTCGCCGTGCTCGGCCAGCCAGTCCTGGGCCGCCGGCGGACAACCGGTGGTAGCGGGCGTTTCATCATCGCGAGGCGCCGCCGGGCGCCGCGTGAGCTTTGCATCAGAGTGGTTCATGCACTGCGGCGGCCGGGGCCGCCATCCAAGAGAAATTGCCCGCGATTCTGCAATCCTCATCTCCCCTCGGCGGCCAGTCAAGGCGGAAAAATGTTCGCCAATCTTTGCGTGTAACGCGCTTGCCTCGCCGTACGACTAACACGACACGGTCGCACAAACCGTGCGGCCCACGTCAGCGTTGGGGCAAGACGCTGACGGCGCAGAAGCGAGCCGCGTCGGCCGACGCTCCCTAGCGCGCCAATTGCAAGCTGTCTTTCTCCGGTAACGCCAGTGAACCGCAAGTGAGCAGGATTCCTTCTCCCGGCCAGCCGGGGCCCGATGGAGTCTCAACTCTTTCTTTTTGCCAGCGACCGCCGCACGCGCGGCCGTGATCCCATCGCCGGATGGCGTGACCCCCCGGATCTCGCACAGCGCTCGGTACTCGCGCTTGCTTGACCTTGGAACCTTGAGATGACCTTCCTTTGAAACTTCGGACCTGAGGAGCATTGACTGATGTACTGCAATCATTTGCCGATTCGTTTGCTGGCTATGACCTTGTTGCTTGCCATCGCGGCGCCCGTGGCGTACGCCATCGACCTGGAGATTACCGTGACGAGCCAGGTCCCCGCCGGGGGTTTCGCGTTCTCACCGGTCTGGATCGGGTTGCACGATGGTTCGTTCGACGCGTTCAACACCGGAGGCACCGCCAGCGCCGCCATCGAAGCCATCGCCGAACTGGGCGATTCCGGACCGATCTCCGCGGACTTCACGGGCCAGGGACCGCAGACCACGATCCCTTCGCCCGGCGGACCGTACACGCCCGGAGCCTCCGGCTCGGCGACCCTCTCGGTCAGCATGCCCGCCACGACGCGCTTTCTCAGCCTGGGAGCGATGTTCGTCCCCTCGAATGATCTGTTCTTGGGGAAGGACGATCCGATGGCCATAGCGCTGTTCGACCCCAGCGGAAACTTTCTCGGACCGCAAACCATCAACATCGTCAGCGGCGACGTCTGGGACGCGGGCACGGAAGTGAATGACATTACCGACGGCGCGGCGTTCATCGCCGGCAGCGATGCCACCTTGGGCACGACCGAAGGCGGCACCATCGGCGTGTTCCTCGATCGTCCCGACGCGGCCGCGTATCTGGCCACGATTCTCGGCCAGACCACGCCCGTCGGCTACGACATCAGCCACGTGCTCACGGCCGGCGATCTGATCGCCACGATCCAGATTCAGCAGGTTCCGGAGCCTGGCACGCTCGTACTCGGAGCGATCGGCGCGGCCGGAGTGCTCGCGTGCGTCCGCCGCAAACGCCGCCGGCCGACTCGTCGACCGGTCGCCTGACAGGTGGCAAACATCCGTTGTGATCTTGACCCGAAGCGTAAGCGAGGGCCGTGAACGACCGCCAACGATCAGCCAACGATTGGCCTCGTCGGCGCTTCGCGTTTTGGATGCCTGACCGGCCCGCGCGGCGGCGAACCTCGCCCTGGCGGCCGGCCTCAGCCGGTGGTGGCGGCGGCGGCCTTGGCGCTTGCCGGCTGGGCGTCGTCGGGCCGGGCGGCCCCCAGCATCTTGTAGACGATCACCTTCACCGTGTCATTGACAAAGAACCAGGCCAGGGCATAGCCCCACACGACCAGCGCCCAACCCCAGCCGATCGGATTCATCAGGCCCAGGCCATACACGGCGATCAGCGTGGCCACGGCCTGTGTCCCCAGCACCGCGCCGAGCAAGGTGGTCGCCGGCCGAATCGACCAGAACGGCCCGCGCGTGCGGGTCACGAAAATCGTCAGGTGCCCGGCGACCGAAAGCTTCAAGTACATCAGCGTCTGAATCATGTCGCGATCGAGGTGGAACACGCGTTCGCCGAGATAGAACAACCCAAAGGAAGCCACCACGCCGAAAATGCCCAGGACCGTAGCCAGCGTCAGCACGACCCGCATGTTCCAGGCCTCGGGCCGGGCGGCGTAGTGCACGCGATCGTAGGCGATGGACAAGATGGCCCCGTCGTTGAGCAGGGCCAACAGCACGATCATCACGGCCGTCACCGGATAGAAGTTGAACACCAGGATCGACAGCGTCATGAACAGCAGCACGCGAATGGTCTCCGCGATGCGATAGATGGCATAGCTATTCATCCGCTGGAAGATCTTGCGGCTTTCCTTGATGGCGTCGATGATCACCGACAAGCCGGCCGCCAGGAGCACGATGTCGGCGGCGGCCCGGGCCGCGTCGGTTGCTCCAGAGACGGCGATGCCCGCGTCGGCCTTTTTCAAGGCCGGGGCGTCGTTCACCCCGTCGCCCGTCATGCCGACGATATGGTTGCCGTCTTGCAACAGCTCGACGATCCGATACTTGTGCTCCGGAAAGACCTGGGCGAAGCCGTCGGCCTGTTCGACCGCGGCTTCCAGTTCGTGGTCTTTTCCCGACGCGCCGAACAGGCTGGCGTCCAGGATGTCGGAGCCCAGCCCGACCTGTTTGGCAATCTCCTTGCCGATGGCCACCTGATCGCCGGTGACCATCTTGACGTTGACCCCCATTTGCCGCGCGGTGGCGATCGTCGAGGCCGAGTCCTCGCGCGGCGGGTCGAACAGCGGCAGCACTCCCAGAAACCGCCAGTCGCCGTCCCCATCGGCCCGGGCCACGCCCAGCGAGCGAAAGCCGCGCTGGGCAAACTCATTAACGGCTTCGTCGACCAGCGGCCGCACGCGGTCAGCGTCGCCCAGCAGCGCCACGATGACCTGCGGCGCCCCTTTGGTCACCTTGTAGGTCTGCCCGCCAGGACCGCTCACCGTGGCTTCGGTGCGCTTGTGCACCGGGTCGAACGGCTGGAAGTGAACGACTTGCTGGTTGTCCAGCGATGCATTGGCAGGCACCGCGGCCAACACGGCCTTGTCGATCGGATCGTCGTCTTCGCCCCGCGAAGCCAGCGCCGCGGCCACGATCGCCTCGTCCGTCGAAACCCCCGCGAGCACAAACGGGGTCGCCGAGCGCCAATTGGTTCTTGGTCAGCGTGCCGGTCTTGTCGGAACAGAGCAGATCCATGCCGGCCAACTCTTCGACGGCCACCAGCCGGCTGACGATCGCCTGGCTGCGGGCCAACAGCCGCGCACCGACGGCCATCGTCACCGACAACACCGTGGGCATGGCCACGGGAATGGCCGCCACGGTGAGCACCAGCGCAAACTGAACTGTCTCCAAGAACGGATCGCCGCGCCACAAGGCCACGGCCAGGATCAGCGCCACCAGCACCAGGGCCATCACGATCAGGTAGTTGCCGATCTTCAGCACGGCCCGCTGAAAGTGGCTCACGGTGTGCGCGGCCGCCACCAGACTGGCCGTTTTGCCGAAGTACGTGTGTTCGCCCGTGCCGGTCACCGCCGCGTCGGCTTCGCCCTGCCGCACGATCGATCCGGAGTAGACTGTTTCGCCCTTCTTGCGCACCACCGGCAGCGATTCGCCGGTCAGCGCCGACTGATCCACTTCGATCGGATCGTCAGACACCAGCGCCGCGTCGGCCGGCACGATGTCGCCCAACCGCAGGCGGACCAGATCGTCGGGCACCAGCTCTCGGGCGGCGATCGACAGCCACTGTCCGCCGCGCTTCACCCGGGCTTTCAAGGCCAGCCGGGCCTTGAGCGCCGCGATGGCGTTGCCGGCCTGAAACTCCTCCCAGGCGCCGACGACGGCATTGGCCACCAGCAAGAGCAAGATGATGCCGAAGTCGGCCCAGTGTCGCACGACGGCCGACAACAGCAACGCCGCTTCGATCATCCAGGGGATCGGCCCCCAGAAGTATTGCAGGAACTTGAGGATCGGGTTGGCTTTCTTTTCCCGCAGCTCGTTGTAGCCCCATTTGGCGCGGCGATCTTGGACCTCGGCCTGGCTGAGACCGTCGGCCGAGACTCCCGGAGGGAGGTCCGTCTGTTGTGCGTGCATGATGTCCTTCTTTCATTGCGCCGCGCTCGTGCCAATCGCCCCATTCTCAATCACCTCGGCCCGGCTGAAAAGGCCGAGTGGTTCGTCGTTGTCCAGAACGCATTGGCAGCTCGTGCCGCGGCCCGCGTTTCGGGCCTGCGGAGCAACCCGTGCCACGAGCCGCCAACGCCGGGCCGCCGCGTGGCCCGGTTTCTTTTTTGTCGCTGGCCCGTTCGGGTTTTTCGGGCCCGCAACAACTCTTCCTCAAAGGCCGAACAATACCCAGCGGAGGGAGAACCAGCTTCCCGAGCCCACCTCGCTTCACATTCGAATTGTCTCGCCGCCGATTTCATCGAGCTTACGTTAATGGAAGGGGTGGCCCGATTTCTAGAGGGATTTCGCGCTCGCGGCTTAGCAGGCCGTTGAAATAAGCCATCGTGGCTTATTTCAACCTCGCCGGGTGCGTAGCAAAGCTCCGCACGGCTCGCAAAATAACGACTTACGTCGTCATTTTGAGATCGCATCCATGCGATCGCGCAGGCCGTTGAATATTTCAACGGCCAGTTAGGGATTGGTCACGGGACGATTTCCAAAGCCCGCGCGGCCGGCCCAACAAGTCGCCGGCAAGCGAGAAGGAACTGGAATTATTAGACCTGTCCCTGGGACGCGAGTCCTTTAATTGACTCGCGTCCCCTTTACTTCACTCTTTACTTCACTTAATAGCTAAGGCGTCTCCGGCGGCAATAGGCTAAATCTCTTGGGCAACGAGTCACGATCTTTGCCCATGCGGTGTAGCTGCAAGCCATATTGTCCGTCGCGTTCAACGCCCAGCACCAACAAGTTGCCTGCTCGGTTGAGCCCCATGCAAGTGATCGGTTCTTCCGGCGTACCGAGTTTCAACAGTTCAGCGCCGGTTGCTACCTGCCAGAAGCGGACGGTACCGTCGGCCGCGTGGCTGAGTATCGTCTGGCCGTCCGGGGAGAAGCACAAATCCGAGATAACTCCGTCGTGGCCGATGAACTTTCTCGGAGGTCCACCAGACAGGAGATCCCAACAGTAGACAATTCGGCTCTCACCTCCGATGGCCAATTGGCGTCCATCTCGTGACACGGCAACCCTGGTCTCAACCCTGTCCGGGCAGTTTTTCAGCGTGACGACGCGATCGGTACTGTTGGCCGTGGTCAGGAAGGTATCTCGCGTTTTGACCTCGCTCGACAGCCACAGATTTCCAAGCACCGTATGAACTTTTCCGTAGGGAGACATATCTTCGTCGAATTTGTGTTGGCGTGCCTCGCCGGTTCTGCAATTGACAAGGAAATGAACATGGGAAATCCGAGCGATAAAAAGTTCTTTGCCGCCCGGAAAGCACTGGATTCGGATGACCCTGGTATCCATCGGACTGGCCGGCAAGTAGACGCGTGTGATTTCGCCACTTCGCACATCGCGTCCACACACGGACTTATCTGGGGCAGAGATAATGACTTCCTTGCCATCGGCATCAAATTCGATCGGCCAGGGCGAACGAGTGAATTCGTTGTCGTATTCGGTTGAAGGCGGTGCCTGCGCGTCGGCTGACCACATGACTTGCTGTGACAGCGCGTCGAGCAACATGACACGGGCGTGGTCGTCGCCAACCATCGCTTCGACGACGGCCAGCCACTTCCCGTCGGGCGAAAACCGCGCCCGCCACGGTCGCTTGGTCAACTCGATACTGAAGCCTCGCTCGATCGTCTGGCCATTCCACACGTGTATTCGCCCGACGTCGTCCCCCACCGCCACGGCGCGGCCATTGGGCGAAATGTCGCCACAATATCCGCGATTGCCACCTGAGATTAACTGTCGAGCCGAGACCTTTCCCGCCAACAGCGAATCAAGTGTCCAGGTCCGCACGGTCGCATCGTGAAAGAAAACGGCCACGCATTGTGCTGTCGGTGAGTATCGGATCGCGCACGGGTTTTCCGGCGTCGCAATCAAAGACGATTGCGTCTGCGACTCAATATTCCAAATCCCCAAGAGCCGGGCACCACCCGTCACTAAAAGGCCGGGTTCCGATGGGACATAGCAAACGGGGCCTTGGCTGGCAGGCACATACCACGAGCCCATCACGCGTTGGGACTTTGCGTCAATCAAATAGATGAATTGACGCGACGTCGTCACCGCGATCGCGTCAAGTTTAGCCACATAGGCCACGCCACTGATCTCGTCGGGGCCCGGCGGAAACCCGTGAGGTGGCTTGGCGCCGGCAAGATCGACCGCCAGCGTCTGGCCGGGTCGATCCGCATCAACCACGCGAATGGTCGCGTCGTCGCCGCCAACGGCCAGGCGATGTTGATCACCCAACCATGCGAGTTCAAAAAGGCGATCGTTCGCAATCGCTTCGTCGTACGAATTTCACCACCTGGGAGGCGGTGAATGACGACTCGGCCGTCATCGCGGGCGACCGCCAAGAGCGTCCCATCGGCCGAAAAGTCGGCGGCGTTCGTATCCTCGAGCGCGACGTCGAACTGGCGCCACTTCTGCCAGGATTCCGTATCCCAGAGCGCGATGCGCCGTTCCTACCGGCCGACACGAGGTACTTGCCGTCGTGGGAAAACCGCATCGCGTAGATCGGCCCCGCCTGTGCCTGAATTGTGCGATCGGCATTTCCAACCTGGGACCGCAGATAGTCCCACTCCACGCCGCAGCCTTCGGAAGTCGCGACCAAATCGCGGCAGTCATCCAGCAACCTGACCGCCTCATGTGCTCCGCCACGACGCAACAATTGTGCTGCATGCTGAATATTTGCGACATACTGTCGTTGACGTTCGACGGCCTGTGACGCCCTTGCCACGGCTTCGGCGGCTTCGATTTGCCGTGATGCAGTGAGGCGATTCGTGATGAGTGCTCCCAGGAGCCCCGCCACGACCATCA
>CAVQEL010000031.1:0-242210 GCA_963711515.1 uncultured Planctomycetota bacterium
TTTTCGGCCGATTCGTCAGCTCGCCACTGCACCGCTTGCAGCGTTTCCGCTGCGGATTCACGGCTGCTCCGCACTTCGGGCAGCGGCGGGCCTTCAACTTCTGTACGAATTTGCTATGCGGGCGGGTTCTCATCGCGGTTGCTTTCGCAAGGCCAGTGGACCGGACAGGTCAATGGACCGGACAGGCCAGTGGACCAGACAGGGAGGTACAGAAAGGGCCGCCACCGGCCGCACTAAACCGCCCGATTCAGAATCAAATCAGGATAGCAGGCGGACTTGCGGCTGGCAATCCAGGCGTTTTCGGCCAAACGGAGTGGGGCTAGCGGCCTGCGTCGGGCGATCGCTGGCAAAGCCGCCAGGGCGGCGAGGCCAATGACGCCTGACGATGGTTCAGGAACGAGGTATCTGATCGACCGTCGCCACCGCTCCCAGCGGTCGCGGGCGCCGCGCCGATCGGGTCAAGTGCAGCGGAGCGATGGCCGGGCGTGCCAGGCGTGTTCGATGTTGCGCATCAACAGCGCGGAGTCGAACGCGACCGATTCGGCTGGAAACAATCGCCGATCCTGAAAGTAGCTCGAGCGGACCTCTTCGACGGCCAGCGGCGTCGCTTGCCAGCCGAGTTGATCAGAATACGCCGGTCGATAACGCCGTGAACCGTGGGCACTCGCATCGGATCGTCTCGCTTGCAGTGGACAAGAATCGCAGGTTAGGGGCTTAACCGCGAGACATTGGCGACGTTAACAACGACGGGCGATGGTCGCCCGTGCCTGGCATTCCCTCGCTCGCGCTCTCGCGCTTCGGGTTGGTATGCGGAGGTGAACGATCCGGGCTAGTGATTTGTCATAGCCTGATCCTCGGGGCAGACTTGCCGTAAAGCCAAGGCACTGCTGGACAAGCCAGCAGTGGCACCCGAATTGTTGACGTTGACAAGGCACTCTAGACGTTCGGGCTAGTCGGTCGCTTTGGCCTGGAGGAACTCGGCGACCGTTGGTTCTCCCTGGACGTATCCCAGTTCGGCCAAAAAGCGGTCGGCGGCTTCGAGCGTGGCGACGAACATGGCGTTGTCGCCGCGGCCGTAGTTGAAGAACCCGTGACCCTGGTCGGGGTAGGAGTTCAACGTGCAGCGGTTGCCGGCGTCTTGCATGGCGCGGGTGAAGGCGACTACCGTGTCGTAGGGGACGGCCCCGTCACTAGTGCCATGAAAGATGGCCGTCGGCGGTGCGCCCTTGGTCACGTGGTGATACGGAGAGAGGGCCTCGGGCGCCGTGCCTACGCGCTGGGCCAGGCTGGCGACTTTGTCGGCGTCGATCTCGACCCCGGCGGCCGGAGCCAGCATGACGGCCGGATTGAACAGCAGCATGGCATTGGGCCGCGAGCTGACATTGGTATCCTCGCCGGGCGTATCGAAGTCGTCGAGCGTGCCGGTGGCGGCGGCCAGGTGCCCACCGGCCGATCCGCCGGCGGCGACGATGCGCTTCGGGTCGACGCCCAGCCGCTCGGCGTTGGCGCGCACGAATCGAATGGCGCTCTTGGCATCGCGCACGCAATCGACGGCTTTGACGTGGTGGCGGCCGGCCACGCGATAATCGGCCGCCATCGCCACGATGCCGCGCAACGCGAAGTACTCGCACTGCGGCACGAACTGCTGCGGCGAGCCGCCGGTCCAGCCGCCGCCGAAGAAGAACACGATCGCCGGACGCCGATCGGCGGGGGCCAGATCGCCCGGTTCGTAGATGTAGAGGTTCAGCTTCACGCCGTCGACGGTCTTATAGACCTCGGTCCGCGCACCCGGCATGTCGGGCGGATAGCCTCCGCGGCGGGCCTTGGGCTTGGCGTCTTGCGCGACCGCCGCAGCGACCAGCAAACAGCAGCAACAGGCAGAGAGGACGAACGCGGCGGCGGGCGATTTCATGCCGGGGGATCCTTGATCGGTGGCGAGTGGGCGTTGAGGCTTGGCTGAGCATCAGCATAAACGAGAGCCGCGCCCGATGCCACGACCTGACGTGCAAGCCGATGACAAGAAAGCGTAGCCGGGAATGTCGATCGTTGCCCCAACCAAGCCTTTTTAGGCGCCGGCAACCTGCTGCTTTAACTGCTCCAGCAACTTTTCCAGCAGCGCTACCTTCTTGGCAATCTTCTTCATTTCACGCGGGCCGCTCACTACTTCATCATCCGGAACATCGCGGTCGACAAACGTTAACGGTGAGACGATCACGCGATCTCCAATCATGACGCCCGGCCCAATCACGGACGGGCCGGCTATAAAACAGTTGTTACCGATCTTCGTCTCTTTGAAGTGAATGCCTTCCTTGGTGGGACTGCCGGTCTTCCCGGCGACCGCCTGCTTGTGGCTTGTGTGACTCCAGACCATGACGTTCAGGCCGATCTGAGTATAGTCGCCGATGGTCAATCCACCTTGGGCGTCCAAGAGCGCCCCCTCTCCAATCCAGACATGTCTGCCCATCGTCAGCTTTTCAGGACAGAGTATTTTTGCTCGCTCTCGAATTCGACAACCTTCCGGAAGTCCAAGAAGTCTTCCCCTCTCGACATCCGACATCACTTCGCTGATGTGATAGATCAGGATTTGATGCCGCAGGGCAACGTCGGTCTCTGGATCGAGCATGGCTACACCTTTTCTTGCTGGCAGTTGATTCGCGCAGATGGTTCTCGCGCTCTCATCTCCGGTCTCGGTGTGGCGCCGAATTCGTCGATCGTCGTTGCGGCTACCCGACCAGCTTGACTCGGGCCGTGCTGCGATCAGTTCACGACGGCCTGCTGAGCGTGGCGGCACGCTGTGACATTCGAGCCGCGCAATCGACACATCCACGGCATCGGAAATCGATTGGCACTCCGTGCGATTCGCGGCTGCTCGACTTGCAGCGGAACTTGCGATTTCGTGTGCGGCCGGTTACGAATCCTTCTAAACCGGAATTCCCCATTTGGGTCTAGAACTGCCGACTCGGCTAAGCCGCCGAGCGGCGGACTCGCCAATTCTGACGAACTCTCGAGTCAAACGCAAATCTTTCTCCTGAAACTCAGGGCCCCATCGGACCTGAGGTGTCGCCGGTAGCGCTTGTCGAAAAGAGCCCGAGCGCTTCATCAGGCTCACGGCAGGCAAGCAGCCCGGCGACGGTGGAGACCTTGCTACTCAGAGACGCCAGCCTCACGCGGCGGTCGAAATCGACTGGCAAATCACCGTTTTGGCCCCCATGGGGGTTCCTGTCGCATTGGCCTGTCGAGCGCGAACCCCCCTACTTTCCCAGGGCGCAGGGCAACTCATGTGCCAAGCGAAGTGCCCTATCTGGGAAACGCGGGCTTAAAACCGGTTGCAGAGGGAGACAGTCGGACAAGTCCTTGTTGGTCCGACGGCTAGGCAAGATCGGGACAGTCCCCGGCGGTTTGGAAGTAGCCGCTAGCTAACCGCCCACGGCGACGCCGTTGCCGGGCAGGGGAAGGTCGGTCCAGGCGACGTCGGCGCGGGTGTGGAGCCGCGCGGCGATTTCAATCAAATCTTTGCGTCCCTCGACCAACCGTGCCGCGACGTGCGCGAGCGACAGTTCCTGCTGCTCGAAGCACAGGATCAGCTGGGGGTCCGCGTCGGTGAGCAGCGTGGCTTGCGGTTCGGCGTGCTGGGAAATGGCCGACTGCAGAGCGCCGCCGGCCGAGCCAGTGGGCAAGACGGCCAGCAGGCGCTGCGAGCCGGCGCAATCGAGCAGCTTGGGCCGGGCGCTGGCGAGGCAGGCTTGTAGCCGCTCGGTTTGCTGCCGCGGGTCGCCGCCGCCGAGTAGCGCGTCGTCGATCGAGATTTCTTTGAGCGCGGCCAGGACTTCCGCTCGGGCGGCGGACCGCAGCGCGTCGAGGACGCTGCCGCGCGTCGTTTCGGCTTTCTGGCACACGGTACGCAACCCGCCGCCCGGCTCGACGAACCGCGATTGCACCTGGTCGTCGACGCGCTGGGCCAACTCACCGAGCCGGGTTCGCAGTTGAGCAGCCACGTGCCGCTCGACCTCGTCCGCCAGGCTATCGGCGGACGGCGCAGCATCATCTTCGTAGGGCCAATCGGCGTCGAACCGTTCGGCCCATTGTCCCAACTCGCGCTGCAAGTCCTTGATCTGGTCGCCGGCGGCCGAGACGCTGGCTTCCAGCAGCCGCACTAGCTTGACGACTCCTTCGAGCGTCAACTCCTGAATGCGCAAGCGAACCACCAGAGCCACGCGACGATCCGCTTCGTCCATGCGGCGTTGTTCGGCGCGGCGGGTGCCGAACACCCTTGCGCGGACCGGCGGGTTCTTGTCCGAGTTGACGAGCCAGTGTTCGAGCGCGCGCAGATTTTGCTGCGTTTCCTGGACGCCGCGGGCGGCTTCGGCTTGCAGCTCGCGCAGATGCGCGGCATACGCGTCGCGGGCCCGGGCCGCTCCGCCGACGCGGGACGCGGGATGATCCACCAGGGCGAGGATCCAATCGCGGATGGCCTGGCCTTTGGACGCGGCCAACTGTTTCAGTCCGCGGTCGATCGCGGCGGGTAGCGCCGGCGGCGGGAGTTTCAGGCCGTCTTCGCCGACGGTGGGCGGATCGAACAGCCGGCGGACGGCTTCCAAGAGCCGGGCGGTACGCTCGGGGTGGAGCAGCTGGCCTTGGGCATCGATTTTGGCCCGCAGACGGCCGAAGACGGCGTCGGCGTCTCCACCCAGTTCGTGATCGAGGATTTCCGCCACCCCCTCGCGGAGCCGCGACACGTCCAGTGCCAGTTGGGCCGCATGTTCGCCGGCCGACGGGATGCGGTCTTCGAGCGTGCGCGAGCGTGCGCGTTCGGCGGCCAGATCGACGATCGGCGTCCGCAGCCGCGAATCGCGCTTGACCTGGCCCGCGCCGCGCCAATGGTTGACGATCCCCTGGCAGACGAGCTCGGTGGCCGCCGCGGGAAGTGGCGTGCGCAGGCTGCCGATCGACGCGATGCCCAGTCCGTGCAGCGTCACGGACTCGGAGTCGGCCGGCACCAGCGATCGGCACTTGTCCAACACTCCGGCGGCGCTGGTGACGGCGCTTAAGTACAGGTACGAGGCCACGCGGTCGGTCGCGGCTTCGAATTCCTGGTCGTTCAACTCGTGGCCCAAGGGAACGAAATAGGTCGGGCCGACCACCGCGCCATCCGCCGCGGGGAGCCCGCACGGCTTCGCGCCGGCCTGGTAGCCGGCCTCACGATAGTGTTGCAATTCGGCCAGGCAGGCATAGGCGTTGGCCGTGGCCAGCTCGCCGGCCGCAGGATTGCGGTCGGTCGCGTGCAGCAGGATCGTGCACAGGTCGGCGTCCGGACACGCCAGCTCGCTGAGCAGGTGGCGGGCCGTGTAGGCCAGGTCGAGCACCATGCCTCCGCCGGTGCCCCCGGAGATCGAAGCCATGAGAACGATGCGCGGCGCCTGGGCGTTCAACGATCGTCCGGTCGTGGCGGCCGCCGCGGCGATCGCGTCGTCGCCGGTCATTGCGGCGAGCACATCGCGCAGGCGTTTGAGCACTTGCGGCGCGTGATCGACCAGGGCCAATCGGCCCAGCGGTCGGCGCCCGTCGGTTTGCAGCGACCGTGGGATGTTGTAGAGCCAGCGGCGGCTCAGCCAGGTGAGGATGTTGCGAGAGTCGGTCGCATAGTCGTGCGCCGCGCGCAGCGGCAGGGCCAGCGTTTCTCCGTCGGCCAGGCCCGCGTCGCCTTGGGTCAATTGGTACAGGCTCTTGGCGTCGGTGTCCAAGACGAGCATCGGCATGGCGGCCAGCGAGGCCGCCGCGTTGAATCGATCTTGTAGGCGGCGGCGAAGTTGTCGCAATACGCGCCCCGCTGTGCCGCCAATGCCCAGGAACAAGGTCGGTCGCAAGTCGGCGCTGACGTCTGCCAGATCGAGCGGCGGCAGATCGACCACCGGCTCGGCCGCGGCTTTCAGTTGCGCCAACGCGGCACAGCGCGACTGAGACAGGGGCGGACTGTCGGCATCCAGCACCTGCGTTTGCGCCGGTCCGGGCCGTGCCGCGCGACGCGCATCGGTGTCGGTCTGGACCGCGCGGGACTTGAGGGCTTCGGTGTCGTTCGTCGAGAAGCCGCCGGCGGGCTTCATTTCCGGGGCCGCGCCGCGCATGGCCTGGCTCAGCAGGGCGTCGACCATCGAGCGACAATTGACGAATCGCTGGGCCGGATCCTTCGCCAGCGCCGTGGCGATCACCGGCTGATCGGTGCCGGGCAGCGAGCTGAGGCGCGGGCTGGCGTGCAGATGTTGCGAGGCCAGTTGCGCGGGGGTCCGCCCCGGGAAGGGCAGGATGCCGGTCAACATTTCCTGATAGACGATCGCCAGGCTGTACTGATCGCTGCGCTGGCTGGGCCGGTCGTCGAACACCTCGGGGGCCGCGTAGATCGGCGTGAGCCCGCCCATCATCGAGGCCGTTACGTCGTGCAGGTCTTTGACCAGCCCGAAGTCGGCCACTTTCACCCGGCCGCCCACCAGCAGCAGGTTCTCGGGCTTGACGTCGAGATGTTGGAGCGAAAAGTTTTCGCTCATGTAGTCGAGCGCATCGGCCGCGTCGCGCAGATAAGCGAGCAGCTCATCGCGGGGAATTCCCACGGCGCCTGATTGTTTGAGCTGCTCGAAGCGATCCTTCAGGCTCATGTCGGCCAGCTCGGTGACGATGATCAACTGGCCGTCGACGATCTCGAATCGTTCGAGCGACAACAAAAACGGGTGGCGAACCTGCTTGATGCGGTCCAGGGCCTTGAGCTCGCGAGCGGCGCGGGCATCGTCAAAGTAGCCGTAGACGAACTTGATGGCTTTCGTCAATCCGCCGGGGGCCTGCGCGCTCCAGACTTCGCCATAGCCCCCCACGCCGATACGTTCTTTGGTGACGTATCCGGGAATCGGCTCGCTGGTTTTCGGCGGATGCAACATATTGACGAGACTCTAGCGGGTCGTTTCGCGCGAGCTGGTCGGTTGCGCGCGGTGTGGAGAAGCGTGGAGACCGACTGCGGCGGGCCGAACTGCTCACCCTGGGCCAGCGTGCAGCCGAGCTCGCGGCACACGTCCAGGTCCGCCTCGCTGTCGATCCCCGTGGCGATCACTGCGCTGTCGATGTCCTGGCTGGCGCGGACGATCAGTTGCACCTGCCGCTGGCGGTCCGCCCCGGTGTGGATGCTTTTGAACATCGAGGGGGCGAGCTTCAGGTAGTCGGGAGCCACGTCCTTGTGTTCCGCGATCCGCGCCTTGCCCGAGGCGTAGCCGTCGTAGGCGACCTGAATCTGCACGTCGCGCAGGCAAGCCAGCAGGGCGCGAAAGTCGGCGGTGCCGCGGACGGCGCTATCGGGAATCTCGACGACGATCTGGCGGCTGCTGCCGACGAAGTTGCGCAACTGGCAGAGGTGGCCGATCAGCGAGGGTTCGGCGGCTTCGGCCGCCGTGATGGCCAGCAGCAGCCGCTCGCCGGAGGGCAGGCTGACGGATTCTTCGACGGCCAGTCGGCGAAACAATTGTCTGAGCCGGCCGGCGGCGCGGCATTCGACGTCGGGAACCAGCCCGCCGCAGCGCGCGTCGGCGGGCGACGTGCCGCCGGCGGCGGCGAAGGCCTCGTAGCCGAACACCTCGCCGCCGGCCAATTGTACGATCGGTTGATACAGCGTCCGCAGCGAGCGGTGCGTCACGACCTCGTGCGCCCGGCGGACCGAGAGGATTGTTTCCCAGGCCGTGTCGCGCGACGCGTCTTCGGCCGACGACAGGACCTGCGTGGCCGTCTGCCGCGCGGCCTCGCCGGCGCCGGAGAAAAAGGTGAACTCGACGTCGGCGATCACCAGCAAGTCGCCGTCGCCGAGCGCCGCTTCCGTGATGCGCTCTCCGTTGACGAACGTGCCGTTGGTGCTGCCCAGGTCGCGGACTTTGAATTTACGCCCCTGGCGGGTGATCGTGGCGTGCTCGCGCGAAACCTGGTTGGAGTCGATGTGCAGATCGCACGTCTCGTTGCGCCCGATGGTGAAGGGGAACGATTCGACGCGCGTTTTTTCCGTCGCGCCACCGGGCGAGTCGTGTTCCAGCCAGACCGTGGACACGCCGCCGGCGGGCATCACTTGGGTACGCATGATGGGAGATCGTCAGGGGGTGTGTGTGGTCGCGGCGCAAGGCCCGTGTAGAACGCTCGTTTCTACGGCCCGCGGTGCGACCCAGAAAAACCAAGGAATTGCATCTAAACCATAGCTCAGCGGCGGCACATCGCGTGGTTTTGAGCTAAGTTCTCGATGGTCCGGCGGGGCAACGGCGCGGCGCGAGATGGTTGCGTCGCCCGATTTGCCCAGGCAGTCACGTCCGTGCGCTCTCACAGAGGCCTTGCGATGTATCAAGCCCGCTTCGCAGATGCTCAAGATTCTGGTCGTAACGGAAGATCGCGTCTTGCAGCGCCAGTTGTCCGGCTTTTTCGAGCTGGTCGGATACCAGCCGCTGCAAGCCGCCGAACGGCAAACGGCCTTGGCCGCCGTGGGGGCCGAGAACCCGCAGGTGATCGTCATCGACGCCGACCTGGCCGCCGGAGCCGACTGGGAGCTGTGCGGACTGCTGTCGCAGCGGACCGGGCCAGTCGGGCACTTCAAGTTTCTGCTGGTCGACGAGCCCGACAACGAGCAGTTGCAAGAAGCGCTGGAAGCGGGCATCGACGACTTTTTGATCAAGCCGATCGCCTACGGCGAGTTGCTGTCGCGGTTGCGGGCCGCGGCGCGCGTGCTGGAATACGACCGCCGCGTGGGCCAGCAGAACCGCGTCGACCCGCTCACCGGATTGCTGAGCCGCTCGGCGCTCGCCGGCCACCTCCGCCGGCAATTGAACGAGCATGCCCCCAGCCCGCCGCGGGTGGCCTGCGTGGCGATCGATATCGACTTCTTCGGCCGCATCCATCGGCAGCATGGCACGGCCGCCGCCGACCTGCTGTTGCAGGCGTTTGCCCAGGAATTGAACCAGCAGCGGGTGGGATGCGAAGTGTTGGGCTCGCTGGGAGCGGACCGCTTTTGCGCGATGTTGCCGGGGGCCAACGAGGCGACCGCCGCCGAGTGGGCCGAAAACACCCGCCAACTGCTGGCGGCCTGGCAATTCAAGCTGGGTGAAACCAACTGCGGCGTCACGGTCAGCTTCGGCGTGGCCGGCTGCCAGGCGGCCGAACGGCCCGATCAACTGATCGAGCGGGCCGTGGCGGCGCTGGCTGCCGCCAAGCGGCTGGGTCGCAATTGCGTGGTGCGTTCGAGCGAGCATGAGCAATGGTCGGGCCAGTTCGGCGCCGGCGACAAGCTGTTCGAGAGCACGACCGTCCGCGACGTGATGACTCCCTGCACCGTGCTGGTGCGTCCGGAGGAAACCGTGGCCGAGGCCCTCGAGCTGCTGGATCGCACCCACCTGGATGGCATTCCGGTGGTCGACGCCAAGGGGAAGCTGCTGGGCATCTGCGAACGGGCCAACCTGGGCCAGGTGGCCGAGACGGCCGACTCCCGCACGGTGCGCGAGGCCATGACGGCCGACGTGCAATCCTTCGAAGAGCACGAAAGCCTGGCCGCGCTGATGGACTATTTCACGCGCGACTCCAGCTCGTACGTGATCGCCGTGGCTGAAGGGCGGCCCGTGGGACTGGTGACCTGCAACAGCCTGGTGGCGCTATCGCACCCGGTGAAGCAGGGGAGCCTGACGGCCGAAGGCGAGTACAGCGACTCGAGCGACTACCTGCTGGTGCCCGACCAGCGCCCGCTGGAAGCGGAAGTGACGGCGTAGGGCGAGGGAGCGCCCTTGTTTGATCCTTGAATTCTCGGGGCGGCGAATCGCGATCCTAACCCAACGCGTAAGCGAGGGAACGTGCGTGTTGCATTCATCCTCGCTGACGCTTCGGGTTGAGAGACGAGCTGACGCTTCGGGTTGAGAGTCGACTTGCATCCGTTCAAGCGGCTCAGTCGCCCCGCTTGGATTCTCGTTCCGCGGTCCACCCGGCCGCCTGCTACTTGTTGATCACTACCGTGAAGTAGCTCTCCACCACGCGGTCGAAATACTCGGGCTTCATCTCGATGGCGAGGTCGTTGTACGCGCAGTAATTGCGCACCTGGCTGAGCAGGTCGCGGGGGTGGCAGCGCCTGAGCGGACGCTGGCTGCCGTAGTGCTTCTCGAGCAGGTAGTCCACCACCTCGGGCCGGTACGTGCAGTCGAACTTCTTCGCGTACAGCTCGAACAGGCTGTGGAACTCCTCGGGGCTGGGATTGTCGATCTCGATCTTGTACGGAATCCGCCGCAGGAAGGCTTCGTCCACCAGGTCGCTCGGCTCCAGGTTCGTCGAGAAGATGATCAACTGCTCGAAGGGAACCTGAAACTTCTTGCCCGTCGACAGGGTGAGAAAATCTTGCCGGGCCTCGAGCGGCACGATCCAGCGATTGAGCAGCTCGGCCGGCTCGATCCGCTGGCGGCCAAAATCGTCGATCAGCAGGCAGCCGCAGTTGCTCTTCAGTTGCAAGGGGGCTTCGCTGACGTTGGCCCGGGGATCGTGGCGGATTTCAAGGCTGTCGAGCGTCAACTCGCCCCCCACGACGACCGTGGGCCGGCGAATCTTGACCCAGCGGCGGTCGAAGTTGGCCGCCCGCAGGATGCTTTCTTCGTGGCTTTCGATCACCTCGTGATAGGCCGAATCGTAGAGCTTGATGATCTGGCCGTCTTCGATCAGCGCTTGCGGCATCCACACGTGCTGGCCGAAGCACATCGTGATTCGCTTGGCCAAGGTCGACTTGCCGTTGCCCGGATTGCCGTACAAGAACAAGCCGGCGCCGGAGTTGATGGCCGGCCCCAGCGTCTCGAACAGGTGCCCGAGTCGACCGAGATGTCGGAAAACGCCTCGGCGAGCTGGCTCGCGCTTGGGGGCCTCGGCCCGAATCGTCTGGGCTTCGACCGACAGCACGTAATCGGCCAGCGGGACCGGCGCGGGGCCGACGTAGGCGCAGGCCTCGAAATAGGCTTGCGCGCGGCGCGTCCCTGCTCGGTTAGGGCGTAGCTGTAGTCGCTGAGCGCCGCCGAACCGGTGTGTACGATGATCTGCCGGGTGCGCAGGTCCTTGTAGATGTTGTCCAAAATGCCAAACGGGACGCACAGGTGGTCGGCAATCGCCCGGCCGCTGGTCGTGCCGACCAGGGACAGGTATTTGCAAACGAGAGCTTCGAGCAATGACGCGGGGAGCCCTGCTTCTTCCAGCGAGTGGGGCTCGGCCGGTCGAAAGGCCTCGTCCGACAAGAGCGTGGCCAGCAGGTTCTCGCGCGTGTCTTGCGCGGTGGAAGTCGACATAGCGTGGCTCCGTCAACAAGCGGGTGGCGGGAGTCGTCGCGTTTCGGCGGGGGTTGCTCGTCCGCGGAATTTTTCGGTCCGCAGCGTCTGGAAACCCTCAATGGCAAGTGTAGGTTGCAATTTCGCGATCCACGCGGGTTTGCCTATCAGTCTGTTGAAACATGCCACCGTGGCATTTTTCAACCTCGCCAGATGCGGAGCCAAGCTCCGCACGGCTCGCAGAATAGCGACTTGCGTCGCAATTCTGGCATCGCATCCATGCAATGACGCACCCCGTCGAATTCTTCAACGGGCCTGCTATACTGCGGCGGGGCCGGTTCGCCGGCGCGCCATTTGCCCGTCTCTTGGAGCATCATGCCTCTGGTCGCCGATCCGACGCACGCCGCCTCGCCCCCCTGGGTGATGATTCTCTTTGCGCTGGGAATGCTGCTGACGTACGTCGGCGTGGCCAACGAACGGTTTCACAAGACCGTGGCCGCGCTGCTGGGGGCCGGCGTGCTGACGCTGCTGGGCGTCTGGCTGCACGTCTTTGCGTACGCCGAGATCTACGAGTTCTTGAAACACGACCTGAACGTGTTCGGCGTGATCATCGGCACCGGCATCCTGGTGGACGTGACCGGCCGCTCGGGGCTGTTTCATTTTCTGGGGATGCTGATCGTGCGGGCCACGAGTGGCCGGGCGACGCCCTTGTTCTTTTCGATCTGCGGGCTGACCTTTGCGTTCGTCACCGTGCTGACGATCGTTCCGGCGACGCTGATCGTGTGCTCGCTGGTGTTGGTGATCTGCCGCTCGCTCGACTATCGGGCCAAGCCGTTTCTGCTGGCCGTGGCGATTTGCGCCAACAGCGGCGCGATTGTCACCTTTGCCAGCGGGCTGCCGAACATCATGATCGGCACGGCCGCCGGAATTCCCTACGCACAGTTCTTGATCGTTTCGGCGCCGTTTGCCGTGGTGAGCCTGGTGCTGGCGGTCGTCGTGCTAAGGATCGCCTTTCGCCACGAACTTCCCTGGCGCCAATCGGCCGAGGAGCGCGCGGCACTGGCCGCGCGGATGGCCGAGTTCGATCCCTGGGCCCTGGTGGAAAACCGCTGGGTGCTGGTCCGCAGCGCCGCGATTCTGGGGGCCACGGTGCTGGGTTTTGCCTTTGCCCAACTGCTGGGCCTGGGCATGGACTTCATCGCCATGGCGGGGGGCACGGCGGCGCTGCTGTTTGCCGGCAAATCGGTCGAAGATTCGATCGCCAAAGTCAATTGGCCCGTGATCATGTTCTTCATGGGGCTGTTTCTGATCGTCGGCTGCGTGGAATCGACCGGCGCGCTGGCCTGGCTGGCTCAACACGTGGTGGACGTCTCGGGTGGCAACATGAGCGCCCTCGTGGTGCTGGTGAGCGTGTTTGCCGCGGCCGCCAGCGCCGTGGTGGACAACATCCCCGTGGCCGCCACGATGATTCCCGTGGTGCACAGCATCGCGGGGCTGGGGCTCGCGGCCGAACCGCTGTGGTGGTCGCTGGTGCTGGCCTGCAACCTGGGAGGCAACGGCACGCCGGTTGGCTCGATTTCCTGCGTGATCGCGCTGTATACCTTGAAGAAGGAGGCGGACGTCGACGTGGGCTGGGGCGAGTTTCTGCGACTCGGCGGCACGATTCTGCTCGTGCAAATCGTCGCGACGATCGTCTACCTGGAAGCGATGTACGCCTTGGACCTGTTGCCCAAGCTGTAGGAGAACGTGCCATGGTCGAGTCCAGCCAGCGCGAGATCGACCGCGCCTTGGAAGCGTCGATGCACATGTTCGAGCGCGTGCAAGTCGGCGAAGTGGCGGCGCTTGAGCCGCGCAGGCCGAAACGCCTGCTGCTCGCGCTCGACGGCTCGTCGCAGGACGCCACCTCGGTGGGTCTGGCCGCGTCGGTCCGGCGACGTTTTGACTCCGAAATCTCGATACTCGCCGCCTGCGACGATCACGATACTGTGGCCCACGACGCGCGGCAAAAGCTCGGCCACGGCACGATCGTCCCTTCGTCCGGCGCGCAGGATAGCTTTCAGCAGATCCTGGCTGCCTGCGAATCGACCTTAGCCGAATTGCTCGTCGTCCCCTGCCCGTTCGGGCGCGACTTCGAACAGGTCGGGCCCGACAGCGCCGGCACGGTAGTGGACGTGCTGTTGCGCGCTCGGCGATTCCGCTCTTGGTCGTTCGCCAGCCGCACGAAGTCTCTGGCGAGCCGTTCGGCACGGTGGCGCTCTCGTTGGCCGGCGAGAACCACGCCGCGCGGGAGGCGGCCGCCTGGGCCGTGGGGCTCGTTGCGCCCGGTGGTCGCTTGGACCTGGTGCTGGTCTTCGAGGAAGACTTCTACGAGAACGCCAGGCAGATTCTCGAGTCGCTGGACGTCGACGTCGAGCCCGGCTCCGAGACGGTCGAGGGCGCGCTGCGCAAGACCCACGTGCGGCTGCACCGGGCGCTGCAAAAAACCGCCCGGCAACTCGGCTTCGATTACGCGCTGGCAGTCGAGCGCGAAGAATCGGCCACGAAATTCTTGAGCCGCGACCTGCCGGACTTGTCGCTCGTGGTCGTGCCCGTCGAGCGTCCCGATCACGGCTCCGGCGACTTCGCCAACCATCGCATCCGCAGTTCGCGGCAGCCGGTATTGGTGGTGCCCAAGGGCGAGCCGCCCGAGAGTTAGGTCGGGTCGGGGCTCGCGTTGGTTGCAGCCCGGGCGCAGCGCGCGAGCAGTTTTTTCTTGACGCGCGTGGACTCAGTTCGCATGATGCGGTTTGCCCCCCTCGATCGGCTGGGTCGGCCGGGCAACACCGCCGAGATTCAAGGAGAGTCACGTGATCGCTCGCACACCAAAGCGAGGGGGTAACCAAGGCATCGCTTGGTCCGCGCGTCATCGCGGCGTGCATTTCGAAGCTCTCGAGGATCGCCACCTGCTTTCCGTCGCGACGGCTTCCCCGAGCGAGCCCCCGGTGGAGCCCGATCCGCCCTTTCCGGTCATTGATTTGAACGGCCCGGCCCCGGGAACCGATTATGCGACGACCGTCGTTCGGATGAGCGATGCCATACCGATCGTCGATCCGGACGCACTGGTGATTCATTCCGCCGCGCCGGAATTGCAATTCGTGGAGCTCGGCCCGGTGCAGCCCATCCCGGGTACCTGGAGCGTCGATACCACGGGCACGAACATTACCGCGCACGTGTTTGTCGGCTCGCTCGTGCTGGACGGCGTGGACACGGTGGCGCATTACCAGCAGGTGCTCCGCACGCTACAGCTCGTGACCGTTCCGCCGCTGCCCGGACACAGCCTCGAGATCGATCTGTATGCGATCGATGCTAACCAGAATCAAGGCCCGCAGGTGCACAGCCTGGTGACGATAGAGAATCCGCCGCCAGCGCTAGTCGACCTGAACGGGTCGGCACCGGGCGATGGCTTTTCGGCCACGTTCACGATTGGCGGGCCGCCGGTGCCGATCGTCGATCCGGCGGGCTTGACGATCCAGCGCCGGGAACTTAGCCTTAGCTGGCCGAGGTACATACCATCGATCATAGCGTCACTTTGCACGTCGACACCGAGGGGACCCAGATCACGGGAGTGGAATCCGGCAGTCAGTTGTTGTTGACGGGTACGGACACGGTGGAGAACTATGAGTGCGTCTTGCGCACGCTCACCTACAAAAGAGACGCCCTGTTTGTCGTACCGACGTTGCCGGTTCAGATCACGGTTGCGGCGGGCGGCGTGTACAGCCCGGTGGCGACCAGTCTCGTCACGGTCGAAATCCTGCGGCACCGGCGATCGACCTGAACGGAGACGCCCCGGGCAATGCATACGCGACGGATTACTTCATTGGCGGCGGCGACGTGCCGATCGTCGATGCGCAGTCGCTGTCGATCAATGCCACGGGGGGAGCTCGACGGCGTGGCCATCCAGCTCGACGGTGGCGCCGGCACGCTGACGATGGACACCTCGGGAACGAACGAGACGTATTACGCCTCGGGAGGCGTGGTCTATCTCCAAGGCACCGATCCGCCGAGCGATTTTGAAAAGGTCCTGCGGACGATCAAGCTACACGGCGCCAAGGCACCGCGGGCGGGACGATCCGGGTGTACTTCACGGCGATCAACTATCAGTTCGGCCCCGGCCCTACGTCGACCAGCACGGTGACGCTCCGGCTGCCGCCCCCTCCGGTTCTCGATCTGAACGGCGACGTGCCGGGCGACGGGTATGCCACGACGTTCTACGTCGGCGGCCCCGCGGTGCCGATCGTCGATCCGGCCGGTTTCACGATTCGCACCGAGGCACCGACGACGATCTTGATGGCAGAAGTGACGCTGGACGCGTCCAATGCCCCGTCTCTGTACGTCAACACCTACGGCACACGCTAATCGCGCAAATGACGTTGAACACCCTTGAGGATTACTGGGCTCGGTACGGTGGAGGATTACGAGGCGGTGCTGCCGCACACTCACGTTGAGCAGTCAGGCGTACGGTGTGGGGTACGTGATGCACGCGACGGTGACCGTGTGGGGCGAAGGCCAGCTCAAAAGCCTGCCGGCGGTGAGCACGATCAGCGTGCAATTGGCCCCGCCGCCCATTCTGCAATTGGGCGGATCGCAAGGAGGCGTCGCGTACCAGACGACTTACTACATCGGTGGGCCGCCGGTGCCGGTTGTCGATCCTGGATTCTCGATCACGGCCCCCCAATTAACCGAACTCGATGGAGCCAGTGTACTGCTGGCCGACATCCGCGCGCGGCCACGGTCACGGTGACACGTGGGGACCGGCATCGTCGCGGCGCAGGT
The DNA here is from genome assembly GCA_963711515.1 of uncultured Planctomycetota bacterium. Taxonomy (GTDB): domain Bacteria; phylum Planctomycetota; class Planctomycetia; order Pirellulales; family PALSA-1355; genus CAVQEL01. The sequence goes on from CAVQEL010000031.1 coordinate 16,104, forward strand.
GGGCAATGGAATTCAATTGTCCGGGCAGGATACCATCGAACATTATGAGCAGGCGCCCGCTCGCCCGATCGTGACCTCCAGCGGCATTTTGCTGCTGGGTAGCGACCGTGCAGGTCCAGATTTCGGTCACCGCCGCACAGGTCATTCAAGTCCGCCCGCCACCACGCTGGTGACGTCGATGTATTTGCTGCCGCCGGTGGTCGACTTGAACGGCCCGATCCTGCAACGGCTACCAGGCCAGGCTGTATAACAACGACGCCGTCCGTTTCGATTGTCGACCCCGATGGCGCTGTGATCGATATCGCCGGGAACGGACGCGTTGGTCGCGGCGAGCGTCTCATACTTTGCGAGCGGGTGTCCGGTCAGTCGTCGGTCGATACGGAGCGGGACGAACATCGTTGCCGCGATTATTCCCGGGAATTCCGGCGCCATTCGCTGAGCGCACGGACAGCGTCGCTAACTATCAGGCGCTGCTCCGCTACCGCCTTGGCGCATGGCGCTTTCAGGCCCATCCGGTACCACCGCGGTGGTGCTGTTTAAGGCAGCAAAGTTCTCCGTGGAACCGGTCCTCCCGCCGCGAGCCTGATCACCGGGGCTGGGGCCGCGGCCTGCTGGTTGTCGACGCCAACGGCCCGGCGCCGGGGAGCAACGAGTCCGGCGACCTGATTACGCGTATGGTCCCTGGGTGCCGCTGGCGGATCAATTGTCGATCGATTCCGCGGAGCTCGATGCTCGCGTCGGTGGCGTCGCGTTTTCCTTACCTCAGCGCCTTTCCGACGTTCCACTACGACACCTCGGGAACCAACATCCAGGTCGTCGCCAATGCGTCGTCGCTGGAGCTGACGGGCACGGATACGGTCGAACACTACGAGCAAGTCTTGCGCGGGGCTGACCCTCACCATCCCTCAAGCTCGGCAAGTGGGCTACACCTTGCCGTTCGAAATCACGGTGACGACGGACGCGGGACTCACGAGCACGCCGGTGGCGAGCATCGTCACGACGCTGACTCCCGATTCCGCCTGTGATCGACCCGCCGGCCGGGCCGGGCGGCACTGCCCAACAGGCGCTCCTCGGACACCCGGCAATTCCAACCAGTGTCGCTATCTCGACAAGGACAGCTGTCGATCGAATCGCTGACGCCCACGTTGCTGGATGCGGAGGTCGACTTTAACGCTCCCGGCTCGATGCGGCTGGCGGTCGATACGGCAGGCACGAGCATCCAGGCGTCGGTGACGTCACGGGCCTGTTGTTGGGCGGCCAGGACAGCGTCGAGCATTACGAGCAGGTGCTGCGCAGTCTGACGGCTTTTGAACTTCAATCTCGCGCCGGGCTCGACCTATCCGGGGTCGGGTTGAACGGTTTCCAATCAATTCGGCGAGTAGTCGCCGCGGCGAACGCCCTGGTGACGGACCGGTGGACCGCTGCCGCCGATGGTGGATCTCGACGCCGATCCGGACCGACGAATATTTCGCGGCAACCTATCGGAGCGGATTGGGACCCGGGCCGATCGTGGATACCACGGGTCTGGTGATTCACACGCCGTGGGCGATGTCAGCAGTGCCATGATCGACGTCGCCGGCGGGCCGGGAACGCTGGCCGTCGACACCAGCGGCACGAATATCACGGCCAACCTAAGCGGCGATTCGAAACTGCAGGGCGTCGACACCGTGGCCAACTACGAGAAAGTGCTCCGCACCACGACGTACGAAAACGCGATGCCCGGACCGGCAATCCGCGTGGCGTTCAGCGTCTTCGATTCGGCGGGCAGGCAGAACCCGTCGTCGAAAGCCTGATCACCCTGGACGATACGCCAGCCAGCGTCGTGGGGCGGCACGTGTTCTACAACAACTCGAAGTACGACGGCAACGATCCCGGTGCCGGCGCGGCGGACGACGCGGCGATCGACACCGACAAGACTCCGTACTTCGCCGGCGGCGGGTGGCGTCGGCCGCGTCGGCGACGAACTACGTGCGGGGCATCAACGGCATCATGGTCGACATGGCCGACCTGCACGGCACGATCACCGCGGACGATTTCACGTTCAAGATCGGGCGACACCAACAATCCCGACACTTGGGCCACGGCCCCGCCGCCCAGCCAGGTGCTGGTGCGGCCCGGCGAGGGCGAAGGCGGCTCGGACCGGATCGAACTCGTCTGGCCCGACGGCGCGATCAAGAACACCTGGCTGCAGGTGACGGTCAAAGGCAACGACGCCGCGGGCGGCTACGATACGAACACCGGGCTGCTCAGCGTCCGACGTGTTTTACTTCGGCAACCTGGTGGGCGATACGTTCGAGGGCACTCCGCCGACGTCGCTGGTGACCAACGTGGACGACGAGATCGGCGTCCGCGGCAACTACGGTTTTCAGCAGCCGGTCACCAACGTCTACGACTTCGACAAGAACATCGGTGGTCAACGTCGCCGACGAACTGGTCGCCCGGGCCAACGTGGGCTTCTTGCTGCGGATCAACCTGCCGGCGCCCGGCGCGGTGCCCGCGTCGGCTGTCGCGAGCGACCAACAGCCGGACACAGAAGCTGGCCCATGACTGCCAGTGCCGGCGCGGTTGACCGAGCGGAGCGGCCGTGGCTGTGGACACTGGTCGCTTCGGAGTGGCGAGGGCGGGGGCGGGAAACCAAACCGATGTGTTCCCGTCGCAAGGCAGGCTCGCGTGCCGGATGCCAACGGTTCGGTGGTGCGAACCTCCGACGAGATACTGGCCCGAGCCCGCTGGCGGAGCGTGGAGGCGGCGGTCGCTCAAAGGGATGACACGGCGGACGTGGACGACGAGCTCATTGCCGACCTACTGGCCGTGCGATGGCCGTTGTCTTGATAGTACTGGCTCAATAGTACAGTCGCGAGCTGCACGATCGGCGGTGGTGACCGACCCGGGCGGAAGCTGAAAACGTTGGGAATGTCCCGCGATTTTGCTTGCAGCGTCGGGCCGCGTTGCGTTACACTTCTGGGGGACTTCTGCTGGGTGTGGCCGCACCCAATGAAGGGGCATCGTTGCGAAACTGAGGTTCGCAACCATGGGATTTCTTAGATCCCGCTGGTACGGCTTTGTTGCGCTCGCCATCGCCTGGCGAGCTTGTCTGAGCCAGTTCGTTCGACTGGCAATCTCGACTGGCGGGGCTGAGCCCGCTGTCTCTGATCCTTGCCTGCTCGCTCCGCGGGACGTCGTCGGCGTTCCGCGCAAAGGTGGGCTTGCGTTGCATTCAATTATCACGCGCATCATCGGCGCGACATAGGTTCGACTCATCCAATTTCTTAGTTCTCATTCCGTTGGAGGCAGAGACCCATGCAAGGCACAAAGCAGGCAAGGAAACCGTGCCGATTTAGCAAACCGCGCCGATTTAGCGTGCCGGCCGGTTCTCAGGCGCACTACTCATCCCCACGTCGAGCCCCTCGAAGCACGGCAACTACTCTCCGCGTCGCCGGCCACCGTGGCCCAGCCCGCGGCGGCCGAAGGCTACGACTATCCGATCATCGACCTGAACGGCCCGGCGCCCGGGACGGATTATGCGAATACGTACGTCGAAGGGGGCGAATCGGTTCCCATCGGCGAGGTAGATAATCTGTCGATTCATTCTTCCACCGGCATGCTGCAGTCGGTGTCGATTTCGTCGCGGAACGGCCCGGTAAACATCGGAGCGATCGACACGACCGGCACCAATATTCACGTCACGCCAAGCCCGTACCAGTTGAGCGGGCTCGACACGGTCGAAAACTACGTGAGCTTACTCAAACAACTTCGGGTCACGCTGACGAATCAAGATGGTGGGACGCTTCCCATCACTCTCGTCGCGAAGGATGCCAACGGCGTCGAAGGTCCGTCGTCATACGACTTGATGACGGCCAAGCCTGCGCCGCCGACGATCGACATTGGCGGCACGTTGCCGGACGGCGCTTTGTCAGCAGTACCATCCGGGCGATCCCGCGGTGCCGATCGTCGACGCGACGCACCTTTCGATCAACGCGCACGGCGCGACGACCCTCTCCTCCGCGCAAATTCAGATATCTCCCTACTTCGGCTACGGTACGGTGCAAGTCGACACGCAAGGAACGAGCATTCAGGTCACGCCACAGCGCACGGCTTGCTGTTGTCGGGCGTCGCCACGGTGGCTGACTACGAGATGGTATTGCGCACGGCCACATACACCGGCTCCCTTACAGACGTGGGGAACAAGGTGCCGATCTACATCAGTGTTTCCACAGACCAGGAAACGGGGCCCCCCACGACCAGCTACGTGACGGTCCTTTATCCCGCCCCGCCGGCGGTCGATCTGAACGGCGACGCGACCGGGGACGGGTATGCGACCGAATATTACGCGGGCAGCCCGGCCATCTCGATCGTCGACAGCGAACACCTCTCGGTCGACTTTACCTCGTCCCAAATGATCGAGGCGGCGAGATACGGCTCGACAGCGGCAGCGGCGAATTGCACGTGGCACACGTCGGGAACGAATATCACGGCGAATTATCAGGTGAATACCGTGAGCCTCACCGGCGCCGATACGGTGGAAAACTACCAGCAGGTCCTGCGTACCGTAACGCTCAGCGACCTGATGGGAACGCTCGGTGGAGTGCACGCTTGTTCACGCTGACGGACGACGAATTGGAACGGGGCCCACGGCCACCAGCACGATCCTGCGCCAGCCGGCTCCGCCATGGATTGACCTCAATGGTGATGTACCGGGCTACTATTCCGCGGTGCTCATTGTTGGTGGGCCGGCAGTGTCGATCGTCGATCCGATGGGCGTGACGATCCACTCTGAAGGTTCGTCGATGCTGGAAGCGGTAGGGATCTCGCTTGATTCGCTATCGGGAGCGGTCTGGAGTGTGGACACACAGGGGACGACCATTCACGCGATTCCAGACGGACGAGAGCTCCGTCTGGACGGCACGGCCAGCGTGGAGGACTATGAAGCAGTTCTGGGCACCGTAAAGGTGGGCGGTGTGGCAGACTATGTGGGATACACCATCACGCGAAAGTGGTCGCGATCGACTCGTTAGGAGCCGGACTCGCCTCGGAGAGTGACATTCTGGTACGACTGCCGGCCCCTCTCGTAAGCGGCGGCGGCACGCTTTCGTCGACGTCCTACGAGACCACGTACTACCTGGGCGGATCGCCCCCGGTAGGCATCGTGCCCCCTGATTTCTCGATTGGCGGTTCGTCACTGACCTACCTCGATGGGGCTACCGTTCTTGGTGATTCGCTTGGATCGACCGAAGGGGAACTAACCGTTGAAACGAGCGGCACGAATATCAGCGTTTCATTCACGGCCGATGGCCTCCACCTGAATGGCGGCTCTGATTCGATTGAGAATTATGAGCAGGCGCTGCGTTCGATCGCATTTGCACCGGCGTCGAGTCAAGCTGGGTCCACGCTCGTCCCAAATCCTAATTACCCTGGTAGGCGACGGCCAAGAGAACGCCTCGACGACGACAGTCGTTCGGGTAATGGTGGCGCCACAGCCTTTGAACGATTTGAACGGCCCTGGCCTCGGCCGCAACTATGTGACCACTTCCGAAGTCGGCATACCGACCCCCTGGTCGATCCGAACGCGATGGTGATCACTTCGCCCGTGATAAACATGTTGAACGACGCATCTGTTACGCTTGATAACCCGACAACAGCCGGACAGCTCATGTTCACCGCGGACACGACCGGCACGAATATCACCGCGGAGTCGTATTCCAGGGGCATTCTGTTGCTGGGCATCGACACAGTCACACACTATCAGGCTGTGCTGCGTCGGTCCGGATCATTGAGCCCGTCGAGGACGCGGGGCAGACGCAACGTTTCGAGGTCACCCTCGACGTGTCGGATTCATATCCCTTGAACGTCCTCACGGCAGGGAGCATCGTCACCGTGTTGGCACCGCAGCCGCCGGTGCTCGACATCAATGGCGACCTGCCGGGGAGTACGCAGGCGGTCACGAGCAGCAACAATAACTTCTATCCTTCCGTAGCCGCCGATTTGACGATCACGTCGTCGCAGCCGATCCTCACCGGGGCCCGGATCGCGTACGATCCGAGTCAGGATTCGCATCTCACCATTAGGTACGACACGTCGGGAACCAACATTACGGCGAGCGCCGGGTTCGGTGCTGGCACTCGTCTTAGCGGCACCGACACGGTTGAACACTATCAACAGGCGTTGCGCGGTGTCACCGTCGGCTACGCCCGCAATCCCGACGGGTATACGACTTCGCTGACGATCACGCTCAGCTCGTCGGCTGGCGACAGTGCGCCCGTGAACACGCTCGTGACGGCGGCCTATCGGCTCGACCTCGCCGCCGTCGATCTGAACGGAGCCGCAGCGGGCTACAACGGCGAATCCATCCTCTATGCGGACCGCTACGGTCAACCGCTGTTCCAGGAGGCGTCGCCCGTTATCGATTGGCCGGCCGCGAGTACCATCGTTAGCGTAACGATCGACTTCGGCGGGATTACTCCGGGGAACATCTACCTCGATGTCTACGCACTTCACCTGAGCTACGTTAACTTCGGCGATCGTGTGGTGATCAACGGCACCGGCACGATTCAAGATTATGAAACGGCGCTGCGAAGCATCACGATAACCAACCTGAGCCTGCCCGGCCGGATCGACGATACCGGTACAGATCACGATGATCGGGAGCCAGTTCGGTGTCAGCGACGTCTCGACGTTGGAGCTGACGGTCCTCAAGCCGCCTCCGATGGTCGTCGACCTGGATGCGGATCCGGCGCCGAGTTCTTCACAATGACATACCAGGTGGGCGCTCCGCCGGTGCCGGTCGTCGATCCGTCGGGGCTGTCGATCGGGACTTCGGTGTTTGACATGATCGTTTCGGCTGAAATCTCCTGGAGCGGGAACGGGGCGAACATTCGGCGCTCGACACCAGCGGAACGAATATCACCGCCAACCAAAGCAACAGCGTTATCTTCCTGTCGGGGGCCGACACCATTGCCAATTACGAGCGGGTGCTGCGCACGCTGACCTTCCAAACCACGACCCCCGGCGATCGAATGCAGAGCGTAGCCATCACCGTGCGGGATCCTCTTCTACAGCAAAGCATACAGGCGGTGAGTTTACTCACCGTCACCGACCCCCCGGCCAGCGTGGTCGGGCGCTACGTGTTCTACAACAATTCGAAGTTCGACGGGCACGATCCGGCTGCCGGGGCGGCGGACGACGCGGCGATCGCCACCGACAAGATGCCCTACCTGGCCGGCACTGGCATCTCGCCCCCGACGGCCGCCACTAGTTACTCCGCGGGCATCAACGGCATCATGATCGACGTGGCCCATTTGCATGGCCCGGTCACGGCGGACGATTTTACGTTCAAGATCGGCGACACCAACGACCCGGGCACGTGGGCCACGGCGCCGCCGCCGAGCCAGATTCTGGTCCGGCCGGGCGCGGGCGACGGCGGATCGGACCGGATCGAGCTGGTCTGGCCCGATGGTGGCGATCAAGGACACCTGGCTGCAAGTGACGATCAAAGGTAACGACGTCACCGGCAACGACGACTACGAACACCGGCCTGGCCGCGTCCGACATGTTTTACTTTGCCAATATCGTGGGCGACACGCTGGTGGGTAGTGCCCCGCCGGCGTTCTTTACGAACGTCGCGGACGAGCTCGGCGTGCGCATCCACTACGGCTTTCAGCAGCCGGTGACGAACATCTACGACTTCAACAAGGACGGGTTGGTCAACGTGGCCGACGAGATCATCGCGCGGACCAATTAGTTTCTGCTGTTTCGGATCGACCTGCCCGCGCCGGGGCCGTGCCCGCGGCGGCTGTTGCGCTGGTGGATGAGCAGCCGGATGCGGAAGCGGCGAACGCGGAACATGGGCCAGCCGCGGAGAGCGCCTCGACAAGTGACGCGAGTGTTGCCGCGGTGGCTTCGGCACTGCGTATAGCCGTGCGGCCGTCGGACACCGAAACCGAGGCACCGGCCGTGCCGGCGGTCGTTTCCGTTCCACGAGACGCCGCGCCGCGGGCAGTCGCCGCGAGTAGTCGCCAGTTGATCGACGCCTGGCACGCGGCGGCGTGGGACGATTTCGGTTTTGTCGACGACGGGGCGGAGGTTGACGACGAGGTGTTAACGGCACTGCTCGCCTGCTGAGGAATCGAGCGCTGTGGGCGTTTGGTTCGGCCGGTTGTAGGTCACCGGTCTAAAGGCAGGTGGGGTAGATGGCGGGCACTACTCGTCGAAGTAGTGCCCGCCTGCCGTTTTATTTGCGGGCCAGCGGATGCTTGAGCGGCAGCCAGGCGCCGTCGGCGGCGCTGCTGGCGACGGATTGCTGGATGAAGTACATGCCTTCGACGCCGTCGTTGACGTTCGGGTAGACGGTGTCCTTGGCGTCGAACTTCTGCCCGGTGGCGCGGGCGGCCATGTTGTCGAAGGCCGCGCGGTAGACGTTGGCAAAGGCTTCGAAGAAGGCCTCGGGATGCCCGCTGGGCAAGCGGCAGGCGGCCTTGCCCGACTCGTTCATGTAGGGGGCGTTGGGGTCGCGCGTGTAGAGGGCGTGGGGCTGGCCGTTGCGACGGACCAGCATCTTGTTCGGCTCTTCCTGGCGCCAGGCGAGCGAGCCCTTGGTGCCGTCGATCTCGATGGCCAGGTCGTTCTCGCGGCCGTGGCTGACCTGCGAGGCGGTGACGGTGCCCAGCGCGCCGTTTTCGAAGCGGATCAGGGCGTGGCCGTAGTCGTCGAGCTGGCGGCCTTTTTCAAAGATCTTCAGATGGCAACTGATCCTCTCGGGCAACAGGCCCGTGGTGTAGCGGGCCAGGTTGTAGGCGTGGGTGCCGATGTCGCCGAAGCAGCCGGCCGCGCCGCTTTTGGCCGGATCGGTGCGCCACGAGGCCTGCTTCTGGTTTTCGCTCTCGAGCCGGGTGCGGAGCCAGCCTTGCATGTAGCTGGCGCGGACGGCGTTGATCTCGCCCAGGTCGCCCGAGAGGATCATCTCGCGGGCCTGCCGCACCAGCGGATAGCCGGTGTAGTTGTGCGAGACGGCGAAGACGACGCCGGTTTTGTCGACCAAGGCGGCCAGCTCCTCGGCCTGCTTGAGATCGAACGTCATGGGCTTGTCGCACACGACGTTGAAGCCGGCTTCGAGCGCCGCCTTGGCGATCTCGAAATGCGTGTAGTTGGGCGTGGCCACGGTGACGAAGTCGATCCGCTGGTCCGGGGGGAGCTTGGATTCGCTTTCGATCATCTCGGAGTAGGAGCCGTAGGCCCGCTGGGGCGGAATGTCGTAGTCGGGGGCCGAGGCCTTGGCTTTCTCGGGGTTCGAGCTCAGAGCGCCGGCCACCAGCGCCGCGCGATTGTCGAGCACGGCGGCCGTGCAGTGCACGCGGCCGATGAAGGCCCCCTGGCCGCCGCCGACCAGTCCCATGCGAAGTTTCCGATTCAGTGCGCCGTTGGTGGACATAATCTCCTGACTCCTCGCAATTACCGGCCTGTCGTGGGTCGTGAACGGGCGACCCTTTTTTAGCAAATGCGAGCAACGCTGTCGCCTGGATGGGGCGGCCCGGACAGACAAGGCGGCGGCGCCGGCAGCGGCATGCTGCGCCGGCGGCTCTTTCGCGCTCGCCGAGCGCCTACTTTGACTGGCATTTGCGGCCGCAAACGGGTACGATCCAGAAGGCGACGTCGTTTTTCCACGGCCCATACCGGCCGGCGCAGCAGCGAGCAAACGAGCCGCGCAGACGGATCGACTCACGGCCAAACGGATTTGGCGAAAGGACGGCACGACATGGCCAACTCGAAGCTACTGTGTCTGTTCGCGGGGCTGGCCGCGGGACTGGTCGTCGGATTGAACGTGGCGGGCCTGTGGCCGCAGGTGCCCGTACACGCGGTCGCCACGCACGGGCAGGACAACTTCGCGATTGCCACCGGCACGTTGGATTTCAACGTCGAGGGAATTTTCGTGCTCGACGCCGTGACCGGAGAGTTGAAGGGGGCGGCATTGAACGTGCAAACGCGCCGCTTCAATACCTGGTATGCGCACAACGTGACGCAGGACTTTCCGGCCGCCACGAAGAATCCGCAGTATCGCATCGTCACCGGCGTGACGAACATTCGCCAGGTGGTGGCCGCCGGCCAGCTCGGCCAGACCGTGCTCTACGTGGCCGAGGCCAACAGCGGGCAGGTCGTCGCTTACGGCGTGCCGTGGGTGACGGGCCGCTACACGTCGGGGATTCCGCTGCGCGAAGGGCTGGTGGTGCTGGACCGGTGGCAATTCCGCACGACGCCCGTTCGCGAGACGCAACCCTAGCTCCGCCGGAACTCAGCCCACCGTGAACATCGTCGTCAACGGCGCCCCGCGTCAGGTTGCCCCGGGCACCACCATCGCCCAACTGCTGGCCGAACTGGACGTGGCTTCGCAGGCCGTGGCGGTCGAGGTAAACTTACAGCTCGTCCCGCGCGCACGACACGCCGAACACGAACTCCAGGAAGCCGACCAGTTGGAAGTCGTCACGCTGGTCGGAGGGGGATAGACAACTGCGCATGGCCACCAGCACCGACGTCGAAACGTCCCGCGACAAAGACCACCTGCTGCAGCATCGGCACCCACACGCTCGGCCAGCCGGCTGATCGTGGGCACCGGCAAGTACGCCAGCTACGAGCTGATGGCCGAGGCGCTGGCGGCCTCGGGCACCGATTGCATCACGGTGGCCGTGCGCCGCGAGCGGCTGGTCGACAGCCGCGGGCAGAACATCCTCGATTTCATCGACACCCGCCGCTACATGCTGCTGCCGAACACGGCCGGCTGCTTTTCGGCCGACGACGCGGTGCGCGTGGCCCGGCTGGGACGCGAAATCCTGCTGGGGCTCGAAAACCCCGGCGCCGACTGGGTCAAGCTGGAAGTGCTGGGCGACACCAAGACGCTGCTGCCCGACCCGGTGGCCACGCTCGAGGCGACCGAGCGGCTGGTGGCCGAGGGCTTTCAGGTGCTGTGCTACACGAGCGACGACCCGATCATCGCCCGGCGGCTCAAAGAGGCCGGCGCGGCCAGCGTGATGCCGGCCGGCAGCCCGATCGGCTCGGGCCAGGGCATCCTGAATCCCAACAACATCCGCATCTGCCTGGAATATCTCAAAGACGGCGACGCGGACTATCCGGTGATCGTCGACGCCGGCGTAGGCACGGCCAGCGACGTGACGATCGCCATGGAGCTGGGCGTCGACGGCGTGCTGTTGAACACCGGCATCGCCCACGCCGGCGATCCTGCTGCAAATGGCCTTGGCCATGCGGGCCGCGACGGATGCCGGCCGGCGGGCGTTTCTGGCCGGCCGCATTCCCAAGAAGCTGTACGCCACGGCCAGCAGCCCCGAGTCGGGCACGATCGCCGCCAAGCCGCGCTGAATTCTCCGCGCCCGATTTCCACCGGTTCGTAGCGGGACAGTCTCGCGCTGTCAGAACGTGTTTTGCGTACCCGGCGCGTCGAAGGTCCGTTCGCCGCCCGGATAGACCGGCTGATAGGCCGTGGCTTGTCCGGTCGCACATAAATAGGCGACCGAATAGCAGAGCATCATAAACGGCATCGTGAAGATTCGGGCCAGCCCGCACGTGAAGAGCCCCAGCACGCCGCTGATCATGGTGATGACCAGCAACAGCAAGAACGCGGTCAGCTTGTTTCCTTGCATGGCTGCGCTCGACAGCCGGAAGGAGTCTGAGAGGTTCGCCCCCTGGTCGAGCAGCATCAGGGGCGCCAGGCCGAAAATCATCATAAACAGGATGCCGGGAACCAGCAGGAAAATGCTGCCGACCGCGGTGCCGATGGTCAGCAGGGCCATCACGACGGCGCCGATCGGCGTCAGCGGAGCGGCGCTGAACAGATCGCCGATGCGGGGCGGCTGGCCGCGGGCGATGGCCAGCGAATACCGCATCAGCCCCAGGTAAAAGAAGGCCATGATCGGGAACATCCCGGCAAAGGCGACAACTCCCCCCAGCGCGGCGACCGGCTGGTTGGAATGGTCGATGAGGACACTGAACAGGCCGAACCAGACTCCGACCGCCACCGCCGCGCAGATGCCGGTCAACAGCGTGCCAACGATGCACATTCCTAACTGGGCTTTGTAGATTTCCCAGGTCTTGTTGAGCACGTCGCCTAAGTCGATGCGCGTCGGTTGGAACGTGACGGGGCCGGGCGGGCCGACGAGTTGTTTGACGTCGACGGTCGGCGCCCGGTAAGGATTGTCTCGCGGATCGACGTGGGAAGCGTCGGCCGCGGGCGAGGAGTGGAAGTCCGGCTCGCGGGGGGGCATCATCTCGGCGCTGGTGGGCGTGGCGGTAGTGGCGGCGGGGATCGTCGAGAGGGCGCCGCACTGCGGGCACTTGGCCTGCTGGCCGCCGGTGCCCTGGGGCGTGCGGAGCAACTTGTTGCAATGTGAGCAGCGGAACTCGATCGCCATGTCGATCTCCTGAGAGTCTCGTTCGCCGGGCGGCCGGGGATCTTGGCAAATCCGGAGAAAAAAGGGCGTCTGTGGACGCGCCGCGCGGAACGCCGCTCTTCTCGTTCTAATCGGCAAGGCACCGCACGGCAATTCCAGTCTAGGCCGGTGCCCGAGCGTCGAGAAGGCCGCAGACGCCCCTTCGCTTCGAGCCGGCCCCGCGGCGAACGGGGCAGAAGAAACCGCGGGCCGATGGGCCTACTTGGACGACTTCAATGTCGACATCTGGTCTTCGAAGGCCCCGCGGCGATTCGAGTAGCGGACGATGAAGCTGCCCCGGGCGTCGAACGGCCGGGCGCCGCCGAAGCGGGAGAAGGTTCCCTTCGACTCGCGGTAGACCCAGCCCATCCATACCCGGTCGGGTTGCAGTCCGAACAGCATATGGGTCTCGGGCGTTTGTTGAAAGCCGAGGAAGTGTCGCGACAAGGGGGCGGTGTGGAGCGTCATCGTGGTGAAGCAGACCATGATCCAACTGACCCAGAGGGCCATCAGGATGCCGCCGGCTTTTTCGACCGGCATGAAGAACCGCACTTTGACCTGCGACATCCAATCGGTCGCCAGCCGCAGCGCCAAGAGCGTGATGCCGAAGATCACCCAGATCGTGATGAAATCGTAGAGGTACGACGCACGGGGCTCCTGGCGGTCGAAGTAGTCAGCCAGCGGCTCGAAATAGTTGGTCGCCACCAGCCCCGCGGTGATGACGTTGACCAACGTGATGAAGTTGGTCCACAGTCCCTGCGTCATCAACGACGCAAAGACGGCCACGAACACCAGGATGAGGATGATGGAGAGATACATGGTTTTGCCTTTCCTATTGCTTCAGGACGCGCAGCAGTTCCTGGAGCGAAGTCACGCCGCGGGCTACCAGCAGAACGCCCTCTTCCTGCAACCCCGATGCTTGAGTTTGCGGGCGATGGTGCGCAGGTTTTCGAGCTTCGGCGCGGTCGTCAGCACCTTGCGAATGTGATCGTTGATGACCAACAACTCGAAGATGCCGGTGCGGCCCAGGTAGCCGATGCCGTTGCACTGATCGCAGACTTCGTCGGGTTTCTTGGGATTGATGGGCTGCGTGGGCGTCCGATAGAGGGCTTCGATTTTTCCGGCGGGCAGGCCGAGCTGCCGCAGCACCTCCGGCGGAGGCGCGTAGGCCTCTTTGCATTTCTCGCACAACTTGCGGACCAGCCGCACGTTCAGCACGCCCATCACGGCGGCGGCAAACTCAGCCGGCGGGATCTTGAGCATCATGATCCGCAGCAGGGCCTCGACGGCCTCCTTGGCCCGGGTGCTGGTGATGATGAGCCGGTCTTCGCCCGCCTGTTCGCACAGGATCGAGAGCGTTTCCAGCTCGGCCACGTCGCGGACGATGATCACTTCCGGGTAGGTGCGGATCAGCTTGGGCAGCACGGTGGCCGGCGTTTCGCCGGCGGCGGCGGAATAGGTGGTGAGATGAACGTTCTCGATGTCCTTTTGCGGCTTGTCTTCGTCGACGACCTCGACGAAATTTCGCGTGAAGCGGTCGCAGTTCGAGAGCACCTGGTCGATGGTGGTCGTCAATCCGCCGCCGGGCATCGAGGAGAAAATAAACAGCCCATGTTGCGACATCATCTCGAGGAGCTGCTGCTGCATTTTTTCGCGCATGCCCAGATCGTCGAGGCTGAGCGTGGGGAGCTTGGCGGGATCGAACTGCAACAGGGCCCGTTCGCCGGTTTGCGTGCCTTGGCTGGTGATTTTCGCGGTGAACTTGCCGCCGGTGAATTGCAGTCCGAACTGGCCGGACTGCCGGTTGCGGCGATCCTTGGGATTGAGCGCCGAGAGCGTCTTGAGGGTTTCCAGGATCGGGTCGCCGACAGCCCGTTCGAGCGAAGAGCGGTCGTGCCAGACGCCGTCGATCTGGTAGCGCACGCCGACGCTTTGGGGCGTATAGTCCAACATGACGTGCGTGGCCCGTTGCTTGAGGGCGTCGTCGACCAGCTCGCGCGAAGGCATGTAGCCCTCGGAGCGGCGGGCGGTGAGCTGGTTGGCGCTGTTGTCGCGACCGTCGGCGCCCATGGCGGTGTATTTCACGTCGGGCCCCTGTTCGCGGGGATCTTCTTCGGCCATCTTGATGCCGATCGTGTTCATCTTCCGGGCGAACCAGCGCTGCAGGTGCTTGCCGGTCAGGACCATGTCGGACGAGGCGCACATCTGCTTGTTGCGATACGTGACGTACGTGGCCAGCGGCGCGACGTAGGCGGCCAGCAGAAAGAACATGCCGACGAAGAAATTGGGAATGGCCCAGAACAGCAGCAGTCCCAGCATGAAGCTGAAGAAGACAATCGGGTTCCAAATCGCCCAACGCAGCTTGACCGCCTGCGCGTCGCGGCTGATCCAGTCGGAAGACTGGACCCAGCTCAAGAACACCAGCCACATCAACAGCAGTTTCCAGGGGTCGAGATAGTAGCCGGTGCCGCGCGTAAACTGCCCCGTCTCCGGCCAAACCAGCGACGTGACCCCCTCGCCGGCAGACGCGTCGGCCGGAGCGTCCGGGGCCAGGCCGGGCTGCACCTGGGGGGCCAACTCGGGCGCCGGCTCCTGGGCCCAGACGATCTGCGCAGCGGCCAGGCCGATGGCCGCCGCCCCCGCCAGCACCAGAACGGCACGCAGCATCACAGGATCCCGGGAGTCGAAACGTCGATGCCTTTGAGCGCCATTTTCAGGGCCTCCACGTTGGGGGCCACTTCCAAGGCCACGGCCCGGTCGATCAAGTCGCGGTTGACCAGGTCCTTCAGGCTGATCGTGAAGTCCTGCATCCCTTCGCGGGCCGACATGCGGATGGCGTCGGGCAGCTTGTCGTCCTTCTCCTCGAGGATCAGCTTGCGCACCGTCGGCGAAAAGCTCATGACCTCGACCGTGGGCACGCGGCTGACCCCCGGCTTGATCGAGGGCAGCAGCTTCTGAGCGACGATCCCCCGCATGTTGAAGGCCATGGCGCTGGCAAGGCCGGATGCATGTCCGAGGGAAACAAGTCCAGAATACGTCCGATCGTGGTGGCGGCACTGGAAGCGTGAATCGTGCCGAACACCAGGTGGCCCGTCTCGGCGGCGTGAATGGCGGTCATGAACGTCTCGCGATCGCGCATTTCGCCGACCAGCATCACGTCGGGATCTTCGCGGACGGCGTGCTTCATGCCGATTTCGAAGTCCTTGACGTCCAGACCGACCTCGCGCTGGTTAATCAGGCACTTGTCCTCGGTGTAGATGAACTCGATGGGGTCTTCGAGCGTGAGGATGTGCTTGCGATAGTGGGCGTTGATCCAGTTGAGCATCGAGGCGATCGTGGTGGTCTTGCCCGAGCCGGTGACGCCGGCCAACAGCACCATACCCTGGTCGAACTTGCACAGTTCTTCCATGATGGGAGGCAAGTGCAGCCCCTCGAAGTCCGGAATCCAGTTGCTCACGCGGCGGGCCACCAGGCCCATGTGCCCCATCTGCTTGAGCATGTTGACGCGGAACCGCCACCGCACGCCGTCGACTTCCATGGCGTGGGCGAAGTCGGCGCCGCCGGTTTCGTCGTAGATCTGTCGCTGCCGCTCGTCGAGCATCGGCATCAACAACCGCTCCATTTCCTCGTCGTCGATGGGGCCGCGGTTCAACGGGCGGAGGCTCCCCTTGACGCGCACGTGGGGCGGGCATTCGGCCTTCAGGTGCAGGTCGCTCCCTTCCAGCTTCACCAGGGCGGTGAACAGCTTGTCGACTTCCAGTTCTCGCTTGCGCACGGTCGATCTTTTGAGCTGCTTCGGGTCAACAGTAGTAGCCACGGGGCCTCTCCTTGCTTGTGCCTGTTCCTCTGTCACTCTATCGTAATCGATCGACCCGCGGGCGTCTCGCCGCTGGACGCGGCTCAGGCTTGGCGGACCGGAATTCCCCGGTCTTCCATCACCTTTTTCGTCTCGCCGATCGAGAATTCACCGTAATGAAAAATGCTGGCCGCCAGCGCCGCGTCCGCCTTGCCCAACAAAATCGCGTCGGCCAGGTGCTCGGGGCATCCGGCGCCGCCGCTGGCCACGACCGGAATCGTGACCGACTCGCTCACCGCGCGGGTGATCTCCAAATCGTAGCCGTTCTTGGTGCCGTCGGCGTCCATGCTGGTGAGCACGATTTCGCCCGCCCCCAGCCGCTCGACTTCCCGGGCCCAGGCCACGACTTCCAGGCCCGTGGGCTTGCGCCCGCCGTGCGTGTGGACTTCCCACACTTCGCGGTCATCCTTTCGGACGCGCTTGGGATCGATGTTCACGACGATGCACTGGCTGCCGAATCGGTCGGCGGCCTGCCGCACGAAATCGGGGTTGGCCGGCGCGGCCGAATTGATCGACACCTTGTCGCTGCCGGCCAAGAGCAACTGCCGGATGTCTTCCAGCGTGCGAATGCCCCCGCCCACGCACAGCGGCATGAACACCACCTCGGCCGTGCGGCGGACGACGTCGAGCATGATGTCGCGCGCCTCGTGACTGGCGGTGATGTCGAGAAACACCAATTCGTCGGCTCCCTCTTGTTCGTATCGCCGGGCCACGTCGACCGGATCGCCGGCGTCGCGCAGGTTGACGAAGTTGGTTCCCTTGACGACCCGGCCGCGATCGACGTCCAGGCACGGAATCACGCGCTTGGCAAGCATGGCAGAAGCGGGGGTGGGAGGGTCGTAACCTGTTCCGTAGATTCCCCTAGCGCAGCTCGAGAGAGGGCCATCGCGGGGACTTTCCAGCCTTCACTTTAAGCATCTGGCCCCCTGGGGGTCAACGGGCCGCCGGCACGACGCCGCGGGGCGACCGCAGGCCTTGGGCCCGACGACTGTTACGCCCGCTGTAAACCGCCGGCGGGCGGACCCCTAATCGTCGGTTGCGCGGCCGAATGTTGCCGCGTTTACCGCACGGCCGCCGGCGGCTCCTCGCGCGCCGATTCGACGCTCTGGCGGCAGTCGGGCAGCGACTCGAGAAACAAACGCCCGTAGGGTTTGGTCCGTACGCGGGGGTCGAGAATGACCACCAGCCCCGAATCGCGCTGCGAACGGATCAGGCGGCCGAAGCCTTGCTTCAGCTTGAGCACCGCCTCGGGCAACTGGTAATCGACAAACGGGTTGCCGCCCGAGGCGCGAATGGCCTCGAGCCGGGCTTCCAACAGCGGCCGGTCTGGGACGCTAAACGGCAGCTTCGTGATGATTACGTTTTGTAAAGCTTCGCCCGGCACGTCGACCCCCTGCCAGAAACTGTCGGTCCCCAGCAGCACGGAGCGCGGGTTGTCGCGAAACCGCTCGACCATCCGCGTGCGGGGCAAACCGTCCGACTGGCTCAACAGGCCCAGATTGTGCTCGGCCAGCCACGGGGCCAACTCGGCGGCCAGGCGGCGCATCATGTCGTAGCTGGTCAGCAGGACGAAGGCGTGGCCGTCGGTCCGGGCCACGTAGCGGCGGATCATCGCCGCCGCGGCCCGCTCGTAGGCGAGCTTGTCGGCGGTCGGATCGGGCATGTCGTCCAACAGCACCAGCTCGGCTTGCCGGGGGTAATCGAACGGGCTTCCCCAACGGCGTGAGACCGCCTGTGTCAGACCGAGCCGCGACTGGAAGAAATCGAATGACGCGTCGCGCCCGACGGACAGCGTGGCGCTGGTCATGATCACCGTCGGCACGCGCTCGAACAACTGCTTGCGCAAGGCGGGGCCCACGTCCAACGGCGCCGCGGCCAGCGTAATCCGCCGGCGTCCGCGCCGCGTGCGAGCAGCGTCCAGCCAGTAGACGCTCTCGCTCTGGCGCTGCAGCCGCCAATCTTCGAGCAGCTCCGCCAATGCCGTCAGGCGTTCGGCGGCCGACGTGAAATCGAGCCTCTCGTCTTCCGGCACGCGGGTGGCGCACGTCTTGAGCGTGCGGGCCAGTTTCGTCAGCACGGGGCTGAGGCGGTTCGTGACGACTTCCGGCTCACGGACGCGGAGGGTTTCTTTTCCGTGGTGCTCGACCCACGCTTCGAGGTCGTCAAAGAGTTCATCGGCCCGCGCGCGGCAGGCTTCGACTTCGCGTTGAGCTTCGCCCAGGTGGTGATGCACGAGCAGTCCGCGCTGCGTCCGGTCGTTGTAGAGCTTCGAGAGCAGATACTCGATCTGGCCGCTGGAGAGGTTCACGCCCAGGTGATCGCTGGCCACGCTTTCCAGGTTGTGGGCTTCGTCGAAGACGACGACGTCGTAGTCGGGCAGAATGCTGGCGCCGTCGCGGCGCAGCGCCAGGTCGCTGAAAAACAGCGCGTGGTTGACGACCAGTATCTGGGCGTTTTGCACGCGGCGCCGGGCGCGATAGTAGAAACAGTCTGAGTAGGTCGGACATTGGCGACCCTGGCAATTGACACTGTCGCTGTGGATTTCGTCCCACACGGCGGGATGCGGCCGGGCGTCGAGATCGGCCAGCGAGCCGTCGTCGGTGCGGCGCGACCAATCGGCCAGCGACTCGAGCGACTGAAGATCCTCTCCGCGGAACAGGCTGCGCGAACGTTGGCGGGCGAGCCGCAGGCGGCGGAGGCTCAAGTAGTTTTGCCGGCCCTTGACCAGCACGGCCGAAAACTCCAGCGGAATCACGCTGTTCAACAGGGGCAGATCGCGCTGGATCAATTGCTCCTGCAGGCTGATGGTGTGCGTGGAAACGATCACCCGCCGCCGGGGCGGCTCGCCGTCGGGCGTCGCGTCGGCGGCCACGGCCAGAATGGCCGGCACCAGGTAGGCAAAACTCTTGCCCACACCTGTGCCGGCTTCGGCTACCAGATGATGCCCGCGGTGGATGGCCTCGGCCACGGCTTCGGCCATGGCCAATTGCTGGGGGCGTTGCTCGTAGTGCGCCAGCCGGGCGGCAATGCGTCCCTGGGGCCCCAGGATTTCCGCGGGAGAAAGCATAGAAAGGCACGTCCCTTGCAGTTGTCAAACATTCAGGCTAACAATTCGAGCCGGCGGCGAATAGCCGGTTGATTTGGGCCCGGTGTGAGCCCTTTGCGTGCCGTCGGGAGAGCGGATTTTCCCCAAAAAAGGAGGTGCCCAGACCGTCGATCGGTTTTCGAACTAGGTTATCCTATAGGGGGTCGGCAGCGACGGTGGCAGTAGTGGCCATCTCGATGATGCCCTGACGTCCAATCAACCCCCCGGAGGCTCGCTCGCCGACGGACCGGTCGAACGCCTTTCATACTCGCGCGGTTTTACTGCCCTAGTCTGAGGTGGCGACATGAAAGAACGTCGAAAACGAATCATGAAGCGGCTCCTCTTCGAGGAGCTGGAAAACCGCGCCTTGCTCAGTGCCGACCAACTCTTGATGCCCGGTGCGGCGGCGTACGAGAACATTTACGGCGCCGATCTTTATGCAGTCCAGCGCCGTGACGACCGGCTCGTATCAGGATATCTACAAGTCGCAGGTGGGGACCGAAGTCGGCGGACCCGGCGGCGTGGGAATGCTCGACCTGCAATGGGTCTTGATGGGGGCAATCCCGTCGAATTTCGAGCTCTCGGCGGTCAATTCCTACCGGACGCTCGACGCCTACCCCACTGCCACAACCGGCTTGGGACAAATTACGATCACCACCGGCGCCAATACCCTGGGCATCAGCAGCTTTGCCTATCCCACGGCCGGGCCGTCGCGGGCCGGGGGGACGGGCAATCCTGCCCTCAGTGGAACCATCGCTGCGTCGGCCGCCGATCAGGCGCTGCTGGACCTGCAGGACGAGCTGCCCGCTCTGTTGGCCGGTTCGTCCAAGACCCAGCGCCAACGCGAGAAGGTCGAACGGAAAATGCCCAGCTTCGATTTCGGCGGCGACCAGCCCGCCGCACGAGCGCGAGCTGGAGTTGGCAGGGTCCTACGCGTAGTCGCTCGCGTCTCGTTTCTAGGATGCAGCCGCCAGGCACACCTCGCGGCGCGCACCGCGGATGTGCTTCTCCGCCCGGCGGCCATCTGCTAGCATGGCCCGCGTCGAGAACAGTCGCCCCTACGCGAACGTCCAGGACCGCCGGGCATGGAACGGCTGATCAGCTTTGCCGGGCTGTTTGTCATGATGGGGCTGGCCTGGCTCATGAGCGCCCACAAGCGGCGCATCGCCTGGCGGCCGATTGCCGGTGGGCTGGCGTTGCAATTCTTGCTCGCCGCGGTGATTCTGCGCACGGCGCGCCGGACAGGGTGTGTTCGACTGGCTGGGCGAGTTGTTCGTCGGGCTGTTGGGCTTCGTCGACGTGGGAGCGCAATTCGTCTTCGACCTGGCAGGTCCCGAGGGGAAGCGCGACCCGCGGCTACTCACCTCGTTTGCCTTTGGCACGCTGTCGGCGATCATTTTCTTTTCGTCGCTGATGTCGATTCTTTATCACCTGGGGGTGATGCAACTGGTGGTGCGGATGGCGGCGGCCGTGATGCGCAAGACGCTGCACCTCTCGGGGGCCGAGAGCCTGGCCGTGGCGGCCAACGTGTTTTTCGGCCAGGTCGAGGCGCCGCTGGCCGTACGTCCCTATCTGGCCGGCATGACGCAATCGGAACTGATGACCGTGATGCTGGCCGGCTTTGCCACGATCGCCGGCGGCATCATGGCCGCGTACGCCCGGATGGGGATCGACGCCGGGCACCTGGTCACGGCGTCGGTGATTTCGGCGCCGGCCGCGGTGGTGGTGGCCAAGATCATGCAGCCGGAAGTCGACCAGCCCCCCACGCTCGGCGAAGCCGCCGCGCAAGTGCCGGCCACGACGGTGAACCTGCTGGACGCCGCGGCCAGCGGGGCTCTGGTCGGGCTCAAGCTTTCGCTGCAAGTGGCGGCCATCATCATCGCTTTTCTGGCACTGATCGCGATGTGCGAGTTCGTCTTCCAATGGGTGCTGGGGCATTTGGGATCCGATTTGACGCTCCGCGGGCTGCTGGGATACGTGTTCGCTCCGCTGGCCTGGGCCATGGGCATCGAAACGGCCGATTGCCGCACGGCCGGCGAGCTGCTCGGCGTGCGCATGATCAGCAACGAGTTCATTGCCTACGTCGAGCTGAGCGAGCTGCTGGGCGAGGGTTCGACGCTCAGCCAGCGGAGCCAGGTCGTGCTCACGTACTGCGCTGTGCGGCTTTGCCAACTTCGGCTCGATCGGCGTGCAATTGGGTGGCATCGGCGCCGCGGCGCCCAGCCGGCAAGCCGATCTGGCCCGGCTGGGGCTGCGAGCCATGCTCGGCGGTATGCTGGCCTGCTTCATGACGGCCTGCGTGGCCGGCGTGCTGCTGTGAGCGGCGGCGAGCCAGCCTGTTGAAAAATCCCGTCGTGGCATTTTTCAACCTCGCCAAGTGTGAAGCGAAGCTTCGCACGCCTCGCAAAACAACGACTTGCGTCGCCATTTTGAGATCGCATCCATGCGATCAGGCAGCCCGTCGAATACTTCAACAGGCGGCTAGCCGGCGAAGTCGCTTAACACGCCGAGAATGATGTGGCGGAGCTTGGGCTCGGCGGCATTGGCCGTGGCGATGATTTCGCTCACGTCGACCGGCGCGAGCGCGTCGGCCAGGCACAGGTCAGTGACGATCGACAAGCCCAGCACGCGCAGGCCGCAGTGCACGGCCACGATCACTTCCGGCACGGTCGACATGCCGACGGCGTCGGCGCCGATCATGCGCAGAAAGCGGTATTCGGCGCGAGTTTCGAGATTGGGCCCGGTGACGGCCACGAACACGCCCTTTGTGCGCGGCGAAATCCTGCCGGCGGGCGATGGCCAGCGCCCGCTCGACCAGCGCCGGATCGTAGGGCTGGGCCATGTCGGGGAAGCGCGGCCCCAGGCGATCGTCGTTGATGCCCACCAGCGGGTTGGCGCCCATCAGGTTGATGTGGTCGTCGATGACCATGATGTCGCCGCAGGCGAAGTTGGGGTTCATGCCACCGCAGGCGTTGGTCACGATGAGCAGTTCGGCACCCAGGGCCTTCATGACGCGCACCGGCAGCGTGATCTGATCGAGGCCGTAGCCTTCGTAGGCGTGAAAGCGCCCTTCCATAGCCATCACGCTGGCGCCGGCCAGTTTTCCGCACACCAGGCGTCCGCGATGCCCGGTGGCGGTCGAGCGGAGAAAGTGGGGGATCGACTCGTATTCGATCGAAGCTTCGACCTCGATCTGTTCGGCCAGCGGACCGATGCCCGTGCCCAGAATGATTCCCACGCGGGGCTGGCCGGACCACTTTTCGCGGACGGCGGCCGCGGCGGCTTCGATTTGATCGTACAAGTGGAGCATGACGTTGCGAGTGCCTGTGTGTGCGAGCCGGTGAAGCGTCGTGCGGCCGCGCAGTCTAACGGTCATGGCCGGAGTTGCCAAGGGACCGTCAGGCGCGGGGCCGTACCGCGCATCGCGGCACGCTGGTGATGGCAAATTGTTTGCGAATTGTGAAGACGCCGGAGCGTTCGACCTGCCGCGCCAACCGGCGAGCGGCATCGCTTAGCCCAACGGGTCTTCGAGCGAATCGAGTCCCAGCGATTCGATGGGCTGCGACAGGACGTCGTTGCCCGCTGCGGTCGACGCTTCGTCTTCGTCCAGCGGGCGAACGATGACACGGGTGCCGTGGACCTCGATGACTTCGACCGGCTGTCCGGCCTCGATGGGAATGCCTTCGCTGAGGGCGTCAACGGTTTGCCCCTCGATCTGGATTGCGCCGCTGGGCATCATCACGCTCTTGGCCACGCCCCGCTTGCCCACCAGCTGCTTGAGCCGCTGCCGCTGGGGCGAATCGGGGAGCACTTCCTGGCTGGTGGGCACGTCCAGCAGCAGCCGGCGGCCCATCGGCGTCTTGGGCCAATAGCGAAACGCCACGGCTAGCGCCGCCGGCACGGCCACTGCCGTGGCCAGCAGAAACAACAACCCGGTCTCCGGTCCGCGATGGTAAAAGGCCAACACGATGCCGGCGACGAAGGAAATGATCGACAGGAAGCCGAGCATGCCGCCGGACGGGACAAACACCTCGACGCACACCAGCGCCAGTCCCAAGAACAACAGCAGCACGGACCAAACAAGCGGATCCATGGAAGTGCGAAACTGGGGTGACGAGACACACAAATGCACACAACCGAGCCGGGTCTATTCTACCATAACCGGCCCAGCGGGGACCGTCATGTGCG
The DNA here is from genome assembly GCA_963711515.1 of uncultured Planctomycetota bacterium. Classification (GTDB taxonomy): domain Bacteria; phylum Planctomycetota; class Planctomycetia; order Pirellulales; family PALSA-1355; genus CAVQEL01. The sequence continues at coordinate 39,661 of CAVQEL010000031.1, forward strand.
GGGCCGTTCAGGCCCGGCCCGTCGCCGTGCGAACCACCACCCGATTGCCGTGCGCTTCGGTGACGATCACGTTCTCGCCGCGGGCGATCACCTCGCCGTCGGCGATTACGTCGACCAGCTTGCCGGCAAACCGCGCCTTGCCCGAGGGGGTCAACTGCGTGGCGGCCACCCCCTCGAGTCCCACCAGGTGGCTGAAGTCGACGATGGCCTCGCGGTGGGCCAGGTCCTCCAGCTCGGCAACACTGGGTGGCTCGAGCATCATCGTGTTAAAGAAGGGGGTGTGCGGAAGGTAGCGGCGCATGACCATGGCCAGCACGCCGATTCCCAGCCCGACGCCCAGCAGTCCCAACAGCGAATCGCGCAACTGGGTCATCTGGTATTCGTTGTGCGGCAGGACGAACGTCTGGCTAGCCAGCACGAGCGAGACGATGATCAGCGCGCCGCCTCCCAGACCGAAAATGGCGGTGCCCGGCAGGACGAACAATTCGAGCATCACGCAGCACACGCCGGCGACGAACAACAGCACTTCGAGCCAGCCGGCCGTCCCGTCCAGATACTTGCTCCAGAAGAACAGCAGGAAGCACAAGCCGGCGATGAACGCCCCGATGCCGATTCCCGGCGCCTGGATTTCGGCGTACAAGGCCGCGCCCCCGATCAGCAACAACAGCCAGGCCACGGCCGGCGCCGCCAGCGCTTCGATCAGATAGTCGGCCCAGCCGGGCTCGGCCAGCGTCACGTTCCCTTCGAGGCCGTACTGTTGTTTGAGGTCGGCAAAATCCTGGACGACGTAGCGGGCCAGGCCGAGCTGTTCGGCCTCTTTGCCGGTGAGGCGCAGGGGCTCGCCGGCGCGAGTGACTTCGGCCCCCTGTTTCCAATCGTCGGGGTCGGCCTGTTCGGCCAGCTCCTCTTCGGAGAAATAGGCCACGGCGCCGGTCTGGCGATTGGTGTAGCTGTAGACGCGCAGCTCGGGATCCACCAGCGCCGCCAACAGCGACCAGGAGCGCGATTTTTTCTTGGCCAGTCCGTCGCGGATCGTTTCGCGGAGCAGCCTGGCGTCGTCGGGCGAAATGTCAGCGTCCCCTTCGCCGCCCAAGATGGCGTCGGGCCCCATGACGAGCTGGTCGGCCGCTAGCGCCACCAGCGCGGAGTCGGACCGCGCCGCGGCCGGCACGTAGGCTACGATGCGGACCTGTGCCCCGTCCTGATCGGCCAGGAAGTTGGCCAGGTTCATGCTGTCGGCCAGCGTGCCGCCGGGGCTGTCGATGACCAACACGATGAAGTTCGTGCGATGGTCGCGCAATTGCTTCTCGATCGTATGCTGGGCCCGGGTCACCGACGAAGGGGTGAGCGGTCCCTCAAGCGCCATGCGCACCGGCCGCCATTCGCCGAACAGCGACGGGTCGTCTTCCAATTCTCGCTGCGGCACCGACAGCGCCTGGGCCACCGCTGCGCGATCGGGCGCCAGGTACTTGGCAAACCCCTGGCTGCGGGCCTCGCTGCCGGTGAACAGGGCGAACTCGCCCGGCGGGCTGAGCACGATTTGCGAGTGGATCGAATGTTTCTGTTTCAGCTCGTCGAGATCGCCGCGGAGCACGAACTCGGGGCTGACGTCCGTCTCGACCTTCAACAACTCGACGCTCTTGTCGAGCATGGCCAGGGCCACTTCGGCGGGAATCGTGCGGCGGCGATTGGCGATCTCGCGATAGCCGCTGCGCACGGTGGCGTCGGTCATCTGCTCGGCGGGCTCGTCGAGCCCCGCGTCGCCGATCAGGGCGTCCGGGGCCATGATGATGCTCTCGCAGGCCATGGCCGCCAGCACGGCGTGCCCTTTGAGCGCTTGGGGAATGTAGGCCACGGTTTCCACGGAGCTGGCTTCGCGGCTGGAGAGAAATCGGGCCAGCTTGAGCGAACGCTCGAAATCGCTGCCGGCGCCGGTCTGCCCATTGTTCGAGGAAAACTCGAGCACCAGCACCGGACGGTCGTCGCCGGCTGGCATGTCGGCCATGGCCCGCCGCGCGGCGGCGATCACTTGGGTGTCGGCGTTGCCCACGATCGGCAACGGGACGCGCACCAGCCGCCCGGTCTTGGCTTGGGGAGCGGGTCGCTCGCGGTCGCCTTCTGGAGCGGCGCCGTCGCGGGGGCCGGCGGGGCTGTCGGCCACCAACAGCAACAGCCCGACCACGCACAGCAACACTCCCCCCGCGCGCCGCGTGAGGCGTCGCATCGGGCTACGACGAATCGCGCTGGCAGGCATCATAGGTGAGTCGCTGGCTAGCGAGATGAATCAGCGCAAGGACCGACTCCGGAATTCCCGAGCATTGAGATTATAGCGCGGGGGTAGACGGAGTCAAATTTGCGCAGACTGCGGCCAGTTTGCCGATTGCCGTGTCCCGCTGGCGAGCCGACTTCGGCACTGCCGGGCCGGCGCCAGAAGTGGCGCGTAGCGCGCGGCCGGCGCGGCCCCTTGGCGTGCTTGCGCGGGACCTTGGCCGGGCCCCGCCGCTTGCGCGGGGGCTTGGGCGGGGATGAACACTTTGGTCCAGCCAAAAGGTTTCATCGGCGGCAGGAAGTCTCCCTTGAGAATCGCCAGCGGATTGTTCACCTGCATGTTCTCGAAGGCGTAGTCCTGCTTGTTCTTTCCGTCCGGCAGGATGATCCGCAAACCCGAGGGCATGTAGTCGCTTTGCCTGAGAATGATGACGGCGTGCTGAAAGTTGGCCGCGTCGCGCTGGTACTTGGGCCAGGCTTCGAGCCAGATCTCCCGATTCACGACGTCGGCCGGCGTGATGTCGCGCATCCAGTAACGGCGCTTCAACTGGTCCGCCTTGGTGCCGAACACGAAGGGGAGCGGACCGTCGGTGATGGCTTTGCCTTGCATCTGCGGCGCCAGTTCGCGCTCGATGAGCTCCTTCTTCTCGGCGTTGAATTCAAAGATCGATTTGCCGTTGCAGACCCAGTGGTCGAGACCTTCGCTGCGCGGCACGTACGCGTTTTTCTGCTTGTCCCAATCTTGCTGCGTGCGGACGAGGTAGGTGCCGTGGTCCGGGGCGCGGAACTTGATTTCGCCGTAGGCCTTGCTCACCTGAAACATCTCCTGCGGCGGGCCGAACGTCTCGTTCACTTCCCAGCGGCCGAACGTGCACGTAAACGTGCTGACGCGGTCGCTCTGCTGCTCCCATTTGACGAGAATCTGGTCGACCAGGGCCTGTTGGGCGGGGGTCAACGTAAACGGGGCCCGGGGCGCCACCGGCTGAACCACCGTGCCCGCGCCGGGTTGCCCGCCGCCGCCGTTGGCCGCGGTGCGCTGCACCGGATATTGTGCCGCAGGGGCCGGCTGCCGACTGCCGGCCGGTGGATTGCCGCGGGCCGGCGCTCGTTCGGCGCGCTGGTGCGCCGCGGACCGATATATTGTTGTGCCGTGAGCGGCCCTGCGACCGCCAGATGAACCGCGAGAGCCAGCGCCACGACGGGCAAGCGATTGGTCGAGTGCATAGCAACCACATCGGGAGGTTGGGGGATGCCAGGCCAGCGCATACGCAAGGGTAACGATCGTCAGGCCGGAAGCGGGGCGGATATTAGCAACAACCCGCAGAACCCCCTAGGGCGATTTGCCGCGGGCAGCCATCCGATATTTCGCCCGCTGCAAGGGGGCCGCCGCGGCATCTCGGCCGCTGGCGGTTTAGCAGACCTTCCCCGCCCGTCCCCGATTTGCTAGCAGGTTCCGTCCGCCCCCCCGCGACTACTCGTTCGCTTCGAGGTACGTATAGCCTTCGAGGCCCCCCTCGTAGAAGCGCAGGAAACGTCCGGCTTCTTCGTACGTGATCCGCGATTCGCGTACGGCCAGCTCGACGCTGGCGCGAAACTGGCCGCGCAGTCCCTCGACGCTGAACTCGACGTAGTCGAGCACCTCGCGGACCGTGTCCCCCTTGATCACGGCTTCGAGCACGACTTGCCCGTTTTCGTCCATGCTGACGTGCACGGCGTTGGTATCGCCGAACAAGTTGTGCATGTCGCCCAGGATTTCCTGGTAGGCCCCCAGCAGGAACGCTCCCAGGTAATACGGCTCGCCGTTGAACGGGTGCAAGGGGAGCGTCCGCTTGACGTCGCGGCGATCGATGAACTGCTCGATCTTGCCGTCGGAGTCGCAGGTGATGTCCCCCAGCACGGCGTGCCGCGTGGGCCGCTCGTCGAGCCGGTGGATCGGCATCACGGGAAACAACTGTTTGATGGCCCAACTGTCGGGCATCGATTGAAACAGCGAGAAGTTGCAGAAGTAAGTATCCGACAAGAGCGCGTCGAGGCCTTCCAATTCCTCGGGCACGAACTCGAGTTGCTTGGTGAGCCGCTGGATCTTGTGGGCGATGGCCCAGAACAGGTTCTCGGCCATGCTCCGCTGCACCAACGGCAGGTAGCCGCCGGCAAACAGGCTCATGGCCATGTCGAGCGACTGGCTGGCGTCGTGGTAGGCTTCCAGCACGTTGCGGACGGTGAGGTTCTGATACGTGTCGAGCAGGTCGTGCAGGGGCTGTTCCACGTCGTCGGGCAGTTGCAGCGGCACGTCGTCGTCCCCCTGGCCGGCTACGCCCAGCACGCTGAACACCAGCGCGCTGTGATAGGCCACCACCGCCCGGCCGCTTTCGGAGACGATCGTGGGATGGGGGACGCCGGCTTCGTCGCAGACGCTTTGGACGTGATAGACGACGTCGTTGGCGTACTCTTGCAGGGTGTAGTTGGCGCTCGATTCGAAATTGGTTTGCGAGCCGTCGTAGTCGACGCCCAGGCCGCCCCCCACGTCGATGTATTGCAGGCCGGCGCCCTGGCCGACCAGGTCGACGTAGACCCGCACGGCTTCGTTCAGCGCGCCTTTGATCTGGCGGATGTTGGTGATCTGGCTGCCCAGGTGGAAGTGCAACAGCTTGAAGCAGTCTTCCATGCCCCGGGCTTTCAGTTCGCCCAGGGCGCGGAGGATCTCGCTGACGGTCAGGCCGAACTTCGAGCGATAGCCGCCCGACTGTTGCCAGCGACCGCTGCCGCGGGCGGCCAGCTTGACGCGCATGCCGATCATGGGCCGCACGCCCAGCTTTTCGGCCATGTTGAGGATCAGCTCCAGCTCGGTGTATTTTTCGACCACGGGGATGATGTGGCGGCCGATCTTCAGGGCCATCATGGCCATCTCGATGAACTCGGCGTCCTTGAAGCCGTTGCAGATGATCGGCGTATCGTCGGTGGCCATGGCCACCACGGCCATCAGCTCGGGCTTGCTGCCGGCCTCCAGTCCGAAGTGATACGGCTGGCCGAACCGCACGACTTCTTCCACGACCTGTCGCTGCTGGTTGACTTTGATCGGATAGACGCAGGCGTAGGAGCCGGTGTATTTGTTTTCGGCGATGGCGTCGGCGAAGGCTTTGTGGATTTCGCCCAGGCGGTGCTTGAGAATCTCGGCAAAGCGGATCAGGATCGGCAGGTCGATGCCCCGCAATTGCAGGCGATCGACCAGTTGTTTCAGGTCGAGCCAGCGGTCGGGATGTTTCTCGGGATGGACGCGGACGTGGCCGTCCTCGCCGACGGAGAAGTAGCCCTTTCCCCAGCGGGCGATGTCATACAACTCGGCGGCGTCGGTGGCCGTCCAGCGTCGCACTTCTTGGTCGAGCATTGTTGACACACCCTCGGCTTGCGAAACCCCGGTACAAGCAGTTGATCGTATCGGATTATTGGCAGCCGGTCGACAAGGTGCCATGCCAAAAAACCTCGCCGCGGGACGGATTTTCAGGTTCGCCGCTCGGGTGCCGCGCGACGTTTTGCCCCTGGCCGCGCCGTGCCGGTGGCGCAATAATCGTGCGCTGCAAGCGCGTGGGCCAAAGCTCGCCGTGTTCGGTGGAAAAAAACGCGGAGGAATCGTCATGCCCGGCGACGCCCGTTGGATTGCCAGCGTCTCGGCCAGCGCGCTAGGGACCGCCGAGTGTCTGGCCTCCGGCGAAGAGCCTGTCGATCGGCAGTTGAGCGCGGCGCTGGCGGACGAAGCCGTGGGACTGGCCGACGAATTGGCGACGATCGGTTTGCCGCCGCCGCGGTTCTTCGAGCATGCCGTGCCGCTGTCGGTGAGATTTGACGCGCTGGCAAAAGTGGCCGAGGTGTCTCTGACCAAGGCCTTGGGACGCCGGCAATCGGACGACGCGGCGGCGGGCATCACTCGCCGTCTCGTATCGCTGGTGGCGGCCTTTCGACAAGCCGTGCCCGACGTGGTGGAAGCCTTGGAGCTGCGCAGCGGGCCCCTCCGCGAGCAGTGGGAAGCCCGCGGCGGCGGACTGTTGGCCGCGCTGCGCCAGTTGACCGAAGCGGACGTCGTGGTCGAGTCGGCCGAAGTGATCCTGGTGCATCCGGTGCGGGGGGGCGGAGGCCGCGCGTATCCGCTGTACAACTCGCTGCAATTCGAGGCACTGTTGGCGAACCCGTTGGCGGAGCTTCCGGAAGTGGCGCGGCTCGGCTGGCTGTGGGCCCAACTGCATTTCGATTTGCCGAAGTACCAGGATCCGCTGGGTCGCGACCGGCTGGGCGTGATCGGTCCGCCGGCCGTGTTGCCGGGCGTGCTGGCCGCGGCCGAAGAGGTCGAGCTGGTGCGCTTCGATCGCCCGACGCTGGAAACGGCCCTTTCAAGCTGGCGCGTCGGCGCGATCGATCCCGACACGCTGTTGGACTGGTGGGCAACCTACCAGGCCAGTTCGCCCCCCTGGGAAGTGGCGCTGGCGGCGCTCGATCGGATGGTAGGGGCGGTTTCGCCGGACCCCGATCGACCGGTATGATGCGGCGAGTTCTTGCATTCCGCCCGGCCGCCGGACGATCCAACCGCTGGCGGTTTAGCAAACCGCCGATTCCAAACACGACCGACGAACATCCCGCCCCCAACACCCCGGAGCTCCCCCGATGCAACTGACGCTTTCCATCGCCCGACCGCCCATCATTCAAATCGCGCTCGACTATGCCACGATCGAAGAAGCGATCGACATGGCCCGCATCGGTATCGAAGCCGGCGTGGACTGGCTCGAGATCGGCACGCCGCTGATCGTTTCGGAAGGGGTGGCGCCGATCGGCAAGATGGTCCGCGCGTTTCCCGACTATCCGGTGCTGGCCGACTACAAGACGATGGACTCGGGCTGGAAGAACGTCGAGCGCACGGCCGCTCAAGGCGGACACGTGATGACGGTGTGCGCCGTGCGCCGGACGAGACGGTGCGCTCGGCCATCGCCGAGTCGAAGAAATGCGGCGTGTGGGTCGTGGTCGACACGATCGGCGTCAAGGATCAGCCGACTCGGGCCCGGCAATGCGCCGAGTGGGGCGCGCACATGATCTATTTGCACTACGGAGCGGATCAGCGGAAAGCCGATGCAACCCAGGACAGCACGCAATGGCTGGCCGCGGTGCAGCGGGCCGTCTCGATTCCGATCGGCGTGGGATGCTTCCTGGTCGAGGACGGAGTGCGCGCCGCCGCGATGGGGGCCGAACTGGTGGCCATCGGGCATCCGGTGATTACGGCGGCTGATCCGCGGGCGTCGCTGGCGGAGTTCGTGCGCGAGGTGAAAGCCGCCTATCGGCCGCGGGCTGGGAGAACGTCGTAGCGGCCGGCGGTTTGCTAGCACGCAAGGCGCGGCCTGAATGGCATTGCCCCGAATTCGCGTCCGTCGCTATGATCGCGCGCGTTTCTGGCGCTCTGGGAGGGGCGGCAGACGAGCAAGTGGGCGAAAAGCGGGCGGCGACAGTTTGCCCCTCGAACGGCAGGAACCGACTGGAATGGAATCCTCGACGGTGTTGGCATTTCGTATCTTCGTGATGCTGAGCTGCCTGATCATCGTGCCGATGGCCGCCATCTTCGGCAGCGCGTTTCCGGACGTGGTCAAAAGCGTGTTGATCGACCGCCTGGTGGCGTTGAGTACCGGCAAGCCGCCGGAGCCGAGCCCGGGGGAAACCGATCCGCAGGGTTTCCGCGAGGTCATGCCCGCCGCCGACGCGCCGCCGGCGCCGCGGTGGGGCACGCAGGCGGCGACCGCGTCGTGGCAAGCACCCGGCGCCCGCAGGCTGCTCCGACGGTCGTTCCCTTGGGCGGACCGGCGCGGGGCGAAGGATTCAATCAATCGGCCAGCTTCTCCGCGCCGGCTTCGGCCGGTGCGCCGCCGCGGGCATGGGCGTGCGCCGCCGGCCAACGGGAGCCCCTACGTGCCAGCCGCCGCCACCATGCCGAGCGGCGCGAGCGAGCCGACGGGTACGATCGTCGGGGTCGTCTCGCCGGCGGGGTGTGGGCCCGATCGCACGGCCTGCCCGCTGGAGCAACCGGACCGTTTTACCGAGATCGAACGCAAGCTGCGCGAGTACGGCGCCACGTACTATCTCTTGGAAACGTACGGCAGCCAAGGTGAGTTGTACCGGTTCCACTGCCGGATGGCCGTGGCCAACAACGGCCAATACACGCGGTTGTTCGAGGCCACCGACCGCGACGCTCTGAAGGCGATGGCCGAGGTGCTCGGCGCGTCGAAGACTGGCGCAGCGGGCGGGTTCAGTAGCGCGATCGCGGCGCTACACGGTTCGCTCGCCGGCGGCCCGCACCCGGCCGCAGGGCTGATTTCCCGGCATTTTCCAGCGGCGATCGGCGGCCCCTTCGCGTTTGCCCCTCGGCTTGCAATTGGCTCGACCAAAGCCCTTGTCAGTCGGGGGTTTCGCACTTACCTTTACCTGTTAAATTACCTCGGGTAACGTACCCCCGACCGACTCTGCGCAGGCTGTCATTTGTCACGCTTGAAAAAATCTCGCCGCACCGCCGCCGCACAGGTTTCCGGGGCCGGCAAGCGCCAGCGCCTGGGCGATGCGCAGTCGTTGGGGCTGGCCGGCTCGGGTCGCAAGAGTGGCGCCTGGCGCCGCCGTTCGCCGCGGCAGGCCGAGCGCCGTGCCGGCGAACCGGATCGCTGGACGCGCGACGGCTCGACGGCCCGACTGGAAGCGGTGCTATTCCTGGCCCGCGAACCGATCAATACCCGGCGGTTGGCCCAACTCGCCAACCTGGCCGATGGGACCGAAGCCCGCACGCTCGTTCGTCGCTTGAACCGGATGTACGACGAGACGGCGAGCGCCTTTGTGGCCGAGGAGTTGGCCGGCGGATTTCAATTGATGTCGCGGCCGCAGTTTGCCGGCTGGTTGCGCCGCCTGCACGGGGCCCCCTCGGAGCTGCGGCTGTCGGCTCCGGCGCTGGAAACGCTGGCGGTGGTGGCCTATCGGCAGCCGGTGATGCGCAGCGAGATCGAGGCGATCCGCGGCGTCGACTGCGGCGAGATCTTGCGACAATTGATGGACCGCAATCTGGTTCGCGCCGCCGGTCGAGCCCCGGAGTTGGGGCGGCCTTACCTGTACGCCACCACGAAGCGTTTCCTGCAAATCTTCGGACTGCGGCACTTGGATGACCTGCCCCGCTCGGCCCAGTTGCGCGAGGCGGCCCAAGCAGCCGCACACTCTGCGGGGGCTGATACGACCAACCAATCTCGCGAGCGCGAGATTCAAGACGAGTCATAGACCGAACTACCGTCAGAATTTTCGAGGAGGAATCCGAACGTGATCACGACTGCCTTGCCTGAAGACGCACTCCAAGAGCTACTCGAAGTACTGGGAGGCTCGCGGATGGCTATGGAATACTTTCCAGGCACTTTGCCCGCGGAACCTTGCGCCGTCGACGAGGACGACGACGAGGAGGACGAGGAGGAGGACGAAGAGGACGAGGAAGACGACTTGGAAGAGGACGAGTGGGAAGAGGTCGATGACGACGACGAAGAGGACGACGACGAAGAAGAGGAAGACGAAGATTGGGACGACGAGGACGACGACTGGGACGACGAAGAGGACGACTGGGAAGAAGAAGACGAGGAAGATTGAACGTCGTCGCGCAACCGCTGATCCCACGCCCAGCACTCTGCCGGGCGTTTTTTTATGGTCCGACGGGCAGCCGCCTTTTTATGGTTCGACCGGCCGTCGACAGCGGTTGGCGGCGGAGCACACCCGTGGGGGGACAGAACCTCGCGTGCGCAGTGGGCGCGTGCAGCGGGATCGCCGCGTCAGTCCTTAAGCTGAAACAACCGCTTGAGCGCCTCTAGCAATCCGTGCGGGGGACCCTCGACCGATTCGCTCCGCAAGGATTCCAGGGGCGGGTGGAGCAGCTTGTTGATCAGCCGCTCGAATGACTGGCTGATTTCGGCCCGGGACTTTTCGTCCAGCTCGGGCAGCTTGTTGAACAATCGTCGCAGCTCGTCCTCCTTGGGCTGATGCCAGCCGTCGCGGAGCCGCTTGATGATCGGGGCCGTGGCCCGATGATGCAAATCGGCCATGAAGCGGGCGGTTTCCTGTTCGATGATGTGAATCGCGGCCGGTAGCTCGCGGTCTCGCGCCTGGCGGTTCTGCTCGCAGGCGCCTTTCAGATCGTCGATCGAATAGAGATACACGCCCAGGCGGTCGCCGATCGCCGGCTCGAAATCGCGCGGCATGGCCAGGTCGAGCACGAACAACGGTCGTTGGAAACGCGACGCTTCGATCTGTTTGTAAGAGGCCAGGGTCACGATCGGTTCGTCGGCGCCGGTGGTGCTGATCACCAAATCGGCTCGGACCAGCTCCTCGGGCAGCCGCTCCCAGGGAGCCGCCCGGCCTTGCCATTGGCTGGCCAGTTGCAGGGCGCGCTGGTGGCTGCGGTTGATCACGGTGACGTCGTGGGCCCCTTCGTTTTGCAAGTATCGGAGCGTTTCTTCGGCCATTTCGCCGGCGCCGACGACCAGCACGTGCTTGTCGTCGAACCGCTCGAAGATCTGGGCGGCCAGATCGCCCACGGCGACGCTGGGAATGCTGACGCGCCGCTGGTGCAGCGTGGTCTCGCTGGTCACGCGCCGGGCCACGCGGACCGCGGCCTGAAAGATGCCGTGCGTCAGCGGCCCGGTGGCGTGGCGGGTTTTGGCCACTTCGTACGCCTGCTTGACCTGCGCGAGGATCTGCGGTTCGCCGACGACCATGCTGTCCAGGCTGGCGGCCACCATGAACAAGTGCCGCACGGCGTCTTCGCCGGTGCGCTCGAACAGGTCGTCGAAGATCTCGTAGATCGGCAGCCCGTGGAAATCGGCCATGAACTGGGCGACCTGTTCGTGCGTGGGCGAAGCGTCGGGGTCTTCGGCGGCGGTGTAGATTTCCACGCGGTTGCAGGTCGACAGGAGCACGGCCTCGGCCAGCGGAAACTGCCGGCGCAGCGAGTCGAGCGCCTCGCCGACTTGCGCCGGTCCAAAGGCCAGCCGCTCGCGCACCGCGACGGGGGAATGGTGGTGGCTGCAGCCGATCATTTGCACTTTCATGATCGGCCCTCGCACGTTTGCGGCACGACGCCGGCATGTTGTTCGGGGGCTCCCGCGCCGCCGTGCTGGCTGTCGACCAGCAGGAACATGGACAGCGACAGGACGAGGAACCCGAAGCTGACGACCGTCAGGTAGGCCACCTTGCGCCCCCGCCGCGCCGGGCGATAGACGACGTTGAACACGACGGCGGTCACCAGCCAGCCGAGCATCAAGGCCGAGCTCCAGATCACCGGATCGGACCAGGGGACGGCGTGGCCGTCGCCGCGGCCCACCAGGTTCAAGATGATGCCGGCCAGGAATCCCACGCCGATCAACAGCGCCGACAGAATGATCACGCGGCTGTTGACTTTCTCCAGCCATTCGAGGCTGGGCAGGCGGAAGGCCGGCGTCGGCAGTTGCTTGTGCTTCAAGCGGTAGGATTGCACCAGGTACATCAGGCCGGCGACGAAGCCGACCATCACTGCCAGCGTGCCCGCCAACAGGGCGATTCCATGCACGGCGCCCAGGCTCGCAGTGCGGCCGGTTCGGCGAACGGCTGCCGATCGGCGAACGCCGCCGCCACCACCAGCGCCACCGCCAGCGGCAACATGTACAACCCCAGCGATGCCCGGGGATAGTAATACGACAGGTACAGGAAGGCCGCGACCAGCAGCCAGGCGGCCACCAGGCACCAGTCGAAGGGGCTGGACAGCGGGGTGGCCGAAAACTCGACGGCCCGGTAGCCCAGGTACAAGGTGTGCGCCAACCAGCCGGCCAGCACGAAGGCCAGCATCAACAGCCGCCGCACGCCGCTCTGGAACACCAGCCGCAACCACTCCAGCCCCCAGGCCACGCCGTAGCTGGCGCCGAAGCACAACAGGCTGATGCCGGAGATGAAAGTACCCATGGCTGCTTGTCGAACCGCCGCGGCTTGAAACGGGTGTCGCCAGGAGGGAGAGGCTCGCGGAGCGCAGTTACTGCTCGCCGTCGAGCCCATATTCTTTCAGCTTCTTGTGCAGCGTATTGCGATTGATGCCCAGCTTCGTGGCGGCCTTGGTCTGCACGCTGTCGCAGGAGGTCATCACCTGCGCGATCAGTTCGCGTTCCACGCGGTTGACGACCTTGGCGTGCAGATTGTCCTCCTGCGGTCCGGCCGAGACGAGACCCTGCTGCACCAGCTCGAAGGTGAGCGTTTCCAGGTCGGCCCCGCGCGGCCGGGCGGCACTGCGGGCCGCGGGGCCGCGGAGCACGGTTTCGGGGAGCAGCTCGCAGGTCAGCTCGTCGCCGACGGCCATCACCACGGACCGTTCGACGTAATTCTGCAGTTCGCGGACGTTGCCCGGCCAGGGGTAATTCTGCAGGGCTTCGAGGGCTTTGGGCTCGATGTGCGTCACGTAGCGGTCGTTCTCTTCGTTGTAGTACGTGAGAAAATGGCCGACCAGCTCGGCGATGTCCTCGGGCCGATCGCGCAAGGGGGGCAGATGAATCGGCACGACGTTGAGCCGGTAATAGAGGTCCTCGCGAAAGTTGCCGGCGTCGACTTCGGCCATCAGGTCGCGATTGCTGGCCGCCACGACGCGCAGTGTCGACGCGCACCGTCTGCGTGTCCCCCACGCGCTCGAATTCCCGTTCTTGCAGCACGCGCAGCAGCTTCACCTGCAACTTGGGCGTGGTGGAGTTGATTTCGTCGAGAAAAATCGTGCCGGTGTGGGCCGCCTCGAAGCGCCCGGTGCGATTGGCGATGGCCCCGGTAAACGATCCGCGGACGTGGCCGAATAGTTCGCTTTCGAGCAGGCTCTCGCTCGAGCGCACCGCAGTTGACGCGCACGAACGGCCCGCTCGCGCGTTGGCTGATCTGGTGGATGGCCTTGGCCACCAGCTCCTTGCCGGTGCCGGTCTCGCCCAGCAGCAGCACCGAGGCATTGCTCCGCGCCACGCGGCGCGTCAACTCGTAGACCTTTTGCATGGCGGGGCTGGCGCCGATCAGGTCCGGGATGGGCGGCCTGAAGTGATCGTGGTCGAATGCGCGGAATGTGCTACTCATAAAAGCCGTGCGCCCTTCAGGGCCCGCTGGCGGCAGTGGCCGGCGGCGGGTCTCCCTGGTATTCGATCACGTCCAAGAGCGAACCGAGCACTTCGTGCGTCTCGCGATTCCGCCCCGCGTTGTCGTTGTAAAAGTCGTATTGCGAGCGGATCTCGTCGCTGGTGAGCAGCGTCCCGTGACGGCGGATGTTGCGGGCCAGGGCGACGACGGCCGCCCGCCGCGCGGCCAGCGGCTGGGCCGGCGAATCGGCCAATTGCACCAGCGCCTCCTGCGCGGGCTCGGTGCCGACTTCCGACAATAGCTCGATCGCCTTGCCGGCCGTTTCCGGCAGGTACATCAGCGGCACCAGCAACGGTTCGAGCTGGGCGATGTCGAACACCCGCTGGTTGGATTGGCTCAGAGCGACCAGCCAATCGAGCGCGGCCAGGGCTTGCTCGCGCCGCTTTTCGACCGACACGTGCGAGCGTCCGGCGCGAGCCAGCAGATCGCCCACGAAGAGCTTCATTTCGGCTTCGTTTTGCGGTTGCAGGAAGGCCTCCGCTTCGCCGGCCCGGCGGGCGAAACTCCCGATGCGCTCCATGTCGTTCAAGGGCGCGATCAGGCCGACGGGCAATTTGGACGTGCGGCTGTCGCGGCGCAACTGCGCCAACAGCTCGTCCAAGGCGGGGCGGTTAATGGCCGAATGGATGAGCATGACCTCGTAGTCGGGCGAAGCCACGGCCAGCTCGTAGGCCTGCCGGCCAGTGGTGGCCACGTCGGCCTCGTAACCCATGGCGGCGGCCAGGCCGGCCAGTTTCCCTCCCTCGGCACTGAGCGGATGGGCGATCAACATCCGCGGCACGCCGTACGAGTTGGCAAAGTAACCCAGCGACTGGGTCACGTAGCTCGAGCCGGCAAACGGTTCGCGCGGGCCGAGTTTCATGATCGCCGCGGTGGCGGCAAATCGCAGCCGGCGGTCCGAGTGATGGGCGGCCTTGACCAGCGTGCTGGGGCTCGTCCCGCCGCGGGTGACCAGATCGAGCGACCCGATGTCACCCAGGATTTGCGCCGCCGCCGTGGCCGCGGGGATATAACCACCGGCCATCGCGCCGGCCAGCACGTCTTCGACCACGCGCGGGCCGAAGGCCGCGGCCTGCGCATAGGGCGTTCCCTCGCCGGTGACGAGCGGATTGTCGAGACCTCCGCCGAGCTTGGCCGCCTGCAACAGGGCCGTCAGATACAGTCGCCGCCGCTCGGTGCTTTGGGGATCGAGCTCGTACAAATGGGCGGCCAAGCGCACTGCCGACGCCAGGTGCGCGCCGGTCGGGTTGTACCACACCGGCACGCTTTGCTTAAGCTTGTCGTCCCAATACCAGACTTCGACCGACGGCGGACCGTCGCCCCGCTGGTCGCGCGACAGGGCCAGCTCGCGCCGGGCCGCGTGTTCCAACAGGCCCAACGCTTCGGCATTGTCCGGCGCCCGGCCGCTGATGTGCGCGAGCGCCGCGGCCGTCATGCTCCGCAACGCAGGCGGGCTATCGGGCGAAACTAACGGGATCAAAAGCGAAGCCACGGCGTCTTCGGCCTGCATCGCCCCCAGTACTTCGACGACCTGGGTCTTGAGCGCCGCGTCCGGCGATTCGAGCACGGCGACCAGCGGCCCGACGGCGTCTTTGCCCAGCCGCACCAGTATCCGCTTGGCCAGGGCGTGCTCGCCGCGGCGGGCCGGATCGGCCAACACGGCCACCAAGGGGGCTACGGCCGCCTCGCGCGCCCGCACCAACGCGAGCGTCGCTTGGGCCCGCACGGCCTCGCTCGGATCGGCCAGCATCTGCGTCCACTGGGCCAGCCGCTGCGGATCGCGGCGCATCGCGTCGGCCGCTTGGAACAGTTGATCGATAAAGGGTCCCAACTTCGCGGCCAGGTCAGGATTCCGCGCCACGCGCATCAGCATCGCCGAGTGAAACTGCCGGAACAGGGCCGCCTGCTCTTCTGTGCTGAGCTGTTTTTGCGTGAGCTGGTCCACGAACGGCTGTGCCAGCTTGGGATATCCCAGGTCGGCCAGAATGCGGATGGCCCGCAACAGCTCGAACGGTGTCTGCGGATTCGATTCGAGCACGGCTTCGACGGCCGGATCGTGCGGCACGCTGGGTGCTTCTTCGGCGGCGGGCTCGCCGGCTCCCCGCGGCGCGGGCTTCGGCACGTTGGCGGGCTCGGCGCCGCCGGCGGGACCGAACGGGTTCTCGGCGGGCTCGCCGGCGGGACCAAACGGGCTGTCTGCGGCATCCGCCGGCGCATCGGCGGGCTCTTCAGCGGCGTCGAAGGGATTCTTTTGTGCCCAGGCCGGCGCACGGCCAGCAGCGCGCCGAGCACGGCCGTCACGAGCATGAATCGTAGGGAGAACATTTGCATGGCAACGTCATCGGGGGTGTCAGTTCAAGGCAATGCGTCGTTTGTCGTACTCAAAGTTTCATTCAATCGCCCGGAGAGCTCTTGGGGCCAGTCTTCCGACCGGGCACGAACGTGTTAAACGTGTTAACTCACCGGATTGTGGCTGAGCCTCTGCTTCCATTGGAACAACTGCTCGGCGACCGCGGCCGGGCCGGTCGAGCCTTGACTGCGAAACGCCGCCACGGCGTGCTCCACGCCCAGCACGTCGTACACGCTTTTGTCGAGCGTCGGGTCGGCCGCCTGAAAATCGTCGAGCGCCAGTCCGGCCAACGGCACGCCGCGGTCGAGCGCCTTGCGCACCAGCTTGCCCACCACGCCGTGCGCGGTCCGCTGCGGCACGCCCCGGCCGATCAGGTATTCCATCAGCGTGGTCGCGTCGAGGTACCCCCGGTCGAGCCCGGCGGCGATGTTCTGGCGGTTCAATTCGGCTCCGGCCACCAACGGCGCCGCCAATTGCAGACAGGCGTGGACGGTGTCGAACGAATCAAAAATCCGTTCTTTGTCTTCCTGCAGGTCGCGGTTGTAGGCCAACGGCAATCCTTTGACCAGCACCAGCAGCGACGTCAGGTTGCCGATCACGCGGGCCGCTTTGCCGCGGATCAACTCCAACACGTCAGGATTCACCTTTTGCGGCATGATCGACGAGCCGGTGCAAAATGTCTGCGGCAACCGGATGAAGTCGAATTCGGCCGTGGACCACAGGACCCACTCTTCGGCCCAGGTGCTCAGATGCGCGGCCACCAGCGACAAGTCGAAGGCAAACTCGATCACGAAGTCGCGATCGCTCGAAACGTCGATGCTGTTGCCGGCCACGGCCCCGAAGCCCAACCGCCGGGCGACGTCGTCGCGATCGATCGGCAAGCTCGTGCCGGCCACCGCCGCGGCGCCGAGTCCCAGCACGTTGGCCCGAGCCCGGCAGCCGGCCAGGCGCCCCCGATCCCGTTCGAATTTTTCGCAGTAGCACAGCCAGTAGTGCGCGGCCAATACGGGTTGGGCGCGCTGCAGGTGCGTGTAGGCCGGCAAGATAACGCCTTCGTCAGCTTCAGCCCGGGCGACAAACGCCTGCTCGAGCGCGACGAGGTCCGCGTCGACGGCGTCGATCGAATCGCGCACCCACATCCGCAGATCGGTCGAAACCTGGTCATTGCGGCTGCGAGCGGTATGGAGCTTGCGGCCGACGTCGCCGAGTCGCTCGATCAGCGCCGCTTCGATGTGCATGTGAATGTCTTCCCTTTCGCTTGTGAATGGGAAGTCACCCTGCTCAATTTCCTGGCGGATATTGCCCAGTGCTTGCTCAATCTGCTGGCATTCATCGACGGAAATCAGCCCGACAGCAGCTAACATTTGAGCGTGCGCAATTGATGCTTCGATGTCGTGCGCATAAAGGCGGCGATCGAAGCTCACACTTTCAGTGAACGCTTCGACGCGGGCGTCGGTCGCCTGTTGGAACACACCACCCCAAGCCTTTTCTGCCAACGCATCCTCGCCAGTGCCCAGAAAGTGCGGGCCAAGAAGTCACTGATTCACGGCAACATATTTACTGTAAATGGCTTACGTAAAGGTGTCAACGCATCGAGAGCCCTGCCCCGGCCGCGCCGGTAGCGGGTATGGCCACCTGCTGCGGCGCGGCGTGCCGCTGGGCGCAATTGTGCGGCTTCTCGGGCCCGGCCGGGCATCGGTGGCGGCTTCCGAACAGCTTGTCGCCACGCCGTTTGCGAGCCGCCGGCTCGGTGCGGTAGGATGACGCCACACGAGCGGGCGCCGACCATCTTTCAACCCTTCGCGAGCAGTAAGCCATGGCCAGTCTCAAAGGAAAAACCGTCTTTATTACCGGCGCCAGCCGGGGCATCGGCAAAGCCATCGGCCTGCGGGCGGCGCGCGACGGGGCGAACATCGTCGTGGCGGCCAAGACGGCCGAGCCTCATCCCAAGCTGGAAGGGACCGTGCACACGGCGGTCGAGGAGTTCAAAAAAGCCGGCGGCGGGGGGCTGGCCTGTATTACTGACATCCGCTTCGAAGAGCAGGTTCAAGCGGCCGTGGAACAGGCGGTCGCCACGTTCGGCGGCATCGACGTGTTGGTCAACAACGCCAGCGCCATCAGTCTCACCGGCACGCTGGAAACGCCGATGAAGCGGTATGACCTGATGCAGGGCATCAATGCCCGCGGCACGTACATGGTCTCGAAATACTGCCTGCCGCATCTGCTCAAGTCGTCGAACGGGCACATTCTGAACATCTCGCCGCCATTGTCGATGGAGCCGCGCTGGTTCGCCCATCACACGGCCTACACGATGGCCAAGTTTGGGATGAGCATGTGCGTATTGGGCATGGCCGCGGAATTCAAGGAACAAGGCGTCGCCGCGAACGCTCTCTGGCCGGAGACGACGATCGCCACGGCGGCCATTCGCAACCTGCTGGGGGGCGACGAGATGATCCGCCACAGCCGCAAGCCCGACATCATGGCCGACGCGGCCCACGTGATCCTGACGCGCGCGAGTCGCGAGTGCACCGGCAACTTCTACATCGACACCGCCGTGTTGCGCGAAGCCGGCGTAACGAACTTCGATCAGTACGCCGTCGAGCCGGGCGCGGAATTGACAAAAGACTTCTTCGTTTAAGAAGCTCTTTCAAAACCTCGACAGGGTGCCACTGCTGGCTTGCCCAGCAGTGCAGACCGCTGCGATTACACTGTCAGGCAAGCCGGCAGTGGCACACGACAGGCGAACGTTTGCGGTTCTGAAACAGCTTCGAAGCGTAAGAAGGCGCCGGCGCTTACAATTGCCAGGAGACCAGCGCCAGCACCACCATGATCGCCAGCATAAAGCCGGTGATCATGATCGACAGCCGGGCGGCGTGTTCCAGAATCGGGCGCATCGCCTCGTGATGCGTGGCGGCGTAGACCAGGCTGATCACGACGATCAGCGGCGCGGCGTACCACATCGTGTTGATTTCGGCCAGCGGCAGCGGCCCCAGCATCAGAGGGTTCTCCCGGGAATTACTTGTCGGGGGGTGGTTCGCTGTCGTCGTCCGGATTTTTTTCTTCTTCGACGACCAGTTGCACCGGTCCACCCCAGGCGTCGTAGATGGCCAGCACGTTGAGCAAGCCGGCGATCATCGTGTAGACGGTCCCCAGCTCGAGGTATTTGTTGAGCTTTTTGTACCAGTCGTCTCGTTCCCCCTTGGTGGCCGGCGGCGCCATCAGGCCGCCAAACAGCGGGGCCTTGCCGCTGCGGACCAGGTAGGTTTGCGCAGAGCGCCGGCAAGGCGGGCAAGCCGACGCCCACCTGGCACAGGTACGGATAATGCCGGTCCCAGTCGGTCCACGAGGCGTAGACCGCGTGGCCGCTGCTGCAAAACACGCCGAAGATGAACGTGCTGGTGATCGAGACCATGAACAAAATGCCCTTGGCCGTGCGACGCTGATAGAGATGCCCCAGCCCCGGCACCAGCCAGGCCAGCACGGCCGCCACCACCGGGTCGCGCAAGTCGACAAATTCCTCGGTCGAGGCAGCAGCCGGATTGGCAACAGCGACTTTGCTCACGATCAGAGTCTCCGCCAGCAGAACGCGGCCCAAGAGGCCGCAAAGAGGAATGGCCTATTCTAGGCCCCCGGGCCGCGGATTGCCAGATCAGGCAGTTCGACATGAATCAGTGCAAGTGACCGCGCCGTGCGCGGGATCGATCACGGAGGATCGCCGGCGCTTTACGCCATCAGGCCCGTAAGGGGCCGGCCGCGCGAGATGGGAAACGGCCTGCCCAGCGCGTCGTGCATTTCCGTTTGGGGATCGATGCCTAGCAGGGCGAACACCGTGGCGGCCAGATCGTCCGGACGCACCGGATCGGCGGCCGGGTAGGCGCCGTTCTTGTCGGACGCGCCGTAGCGAAACCCGCGCTTCACGCCGCCGCCGGCCAGCAGCACCGTGTAACAATGCGGCCAGTGATCGCGGCTGCTGTTCTTATTGATCCGCGGCGTGCGGCCGAACTCGCCCATCCACACCACCAGCGTTTCGTCCAGCAGCCCGCGCTCGTCGAGATCCGCGAGCAGCGCCGGCAGCGCGCGGTCGGTTTGCGGAAGCTGCCACACCGGCAGAATCTCGTACATCCGCGAACCGTCGAAGCCGTGGGTATCCCAGCCGCCGCTGGTCTTGCTGCGGCCGCCGATCGAACTGGAGAAGTAGACATTCACAAAACTCACGCCCGCCTCGACCAGCCGCCGGGCCAGCAGGCAGCTCTGGCCGTAGGTGGTGCGGCCGTACCGCTCGCGCACCCGCTGGGGCTCGGCCGCTAGATCGAACGCCTCGCGGACGTCCGGCGAAGTGAGCATCGCCAGCGCCCGCTCGTAATACGCGTCGAGCCCCCGGGCTTCGGCCGATTGATCGAGCCACTGCCGCTGGTGATTCACCAGTTGCTGCATCGCGCGGCGACTGGTCAAGCGATCCAGCGACACGCCGTCCGGCAAGCTCAACTCGGGCAACCGGAAGTTCTTCGCCGCCGGATCCTCCGTCAACAACATTGGGTCATGCCGCTGGCCCAGGAACGAGGCTCGCTGCCCCGGCGTGATCGAGCCGTCGCGGATGACGTGCGGAAAGGCCACGAACCGCGGCACGGCGGCCGACCGCCCGGCGGACGGCAAAAACCGATCGGCGACGCTTCCATAGGCCGGAAACAAGTCGTTGGTGTCCTTCAGCCGGATGTCATCCACCGGCGGCGCATGACCGCTGAGCGCATAGTACGACGCCGAATTGTGATTCTTCATCGTATGGTGCATGCCGTGCACCAGCGTGACCTTGTCCATCACCTTGGCCGTCTCGGGCAACAGCTCGCACACGCGCAGGCCCGGCAGCGTGCTGGCGATCGATCGTAGCGGCGAACGGATCCCGTCCGGAGCGTCGGGCTTCAGGTCGAAGGTGTCCAAATGGCTGGGTCCGCCAAACTGGTACAGAAAGATCACCGAGCGGGCCCGAGCCGGCCGGCCGGCCGCCTGCGCGAGCTTCGGCAGCGTCAGGCCCAACAGGCCCAGGCCGCCGATCTGTAGCGCTTTGCGACGCGTGACGTGACTCATGGCGTGGCGGGGGCTGGTGACGTTGGTCGCGATCGTAGCGCGGGCGGGACGCTTCAAGCGGTTCGGCCCCAGTATACCGCAAAGGGGCAAAGATCGCCGCGCCTTTCCGGAGAGGTGGACGCGGCGACCGGCAGCGCCGATCCTACTATTCGCTGCCGGCGGCGACGAGATCCCAGTCGTCGAGATCCCAGTCTTCGTCCGCCGCGTCGTCGGCGGACTTGTCTGCCACCGCCAGGCTGTCCGGCCGGGGCGAATCGTCCCACAGCGAGTCCGGAGCGATTGCCAATGCGGTATGCGCGGCGTCGGCCGCCGAGGGAGCAATGGTCGGCGCTGCGGCCGGCGCGTCGGTCTCGGCGGTGAAACTCCCGATCGCCAGCGCAAGGGACGCGGCCGACGTCGTGCCGCCGCCGGCGGGGGCGATAGCGGCGCGGCGGCCGGCCCCGCGTCGCCTGGCTCCGCCGTGGCCGGCGTGGCACCAGGGCCGGGCAGCCGCAACAGGTAATTGATGACTTGCAGCATGTCGGACGGCGAAATCCGGCCGTCCAGGTTCGTGTCCATGTAGAGCTGCGGATCGTGCATGTCCATCGGCGTGGCATGCGTGCCGAAGTGCAGCAGGCTGTTGATCACGGCCAGCAGATCGCTGGCAGTGACCGAGCCGCTGCGATTCGCGTCCACGCGATCGCTGTCCGACACCGTGTTGGTAATCGTCAACCCGGCCGTCGAACTGCTGCCCACCATGCGGACCAGATACGTGTTGCCGGCCGAAACCTGGGCGCTGGCCACCATCTGGCCCACCGCCTGCCCCGATCCGCTGGCCAGCAGCGAATAGCTCGTGTCGTACAGATGCACGTTCGTGCTGCCGGCCGTGGAGGTCGCGGCCACCGAAATCGTGCCGCTCCGCAGCGGCTGGAAGCTATACCAGCTTTCGCCACTCACCGTTTGCGCGGGCATCGTCTCGCTGCCCAGCACCGGCGCCAGCGCCGACGGCGCGGCCACCTGCGGCGTGCCGACCGGCGGATCGAAGTTGCCCACGATCGGCAGCCCAAAGTTGTCGCCAAACTGCGCGAACAGATCGCTGCCCAGCGGCGCCGGCGAGAACGGGTGATTGAGCGCGTTCACCTGGTTGCCGCCGCGGAACTCATAGCGTAGTCGTTCGACAGCAAGAACTGCCAATTGCCCGAGTCGATCGGCAGCGTGCCGGTGCGCGGGGGCTCGTACAGGCCGATGTCCGTGATGCCGTCGGCGTCCATGTCGGCGGCCACGGGCTGCTCGAGCACGCCGGGCAGTCCCCAGTTGATCGTGGCCTGCACGGTGCCATTCCAACTGGGTTGCGTGCCGGGCCCGCCGGGCTGCGTGCCAAAGTTGAAATAGAACACGTCGTCGCGCCAGGTGGCCAGGTCCTCGACGCCGTCGCCGTTGAAGTCGCCGATGATCGGAGTGCCGCGCAGGCTGGTCGACACGACCAGGTCGCCGCCGTCGATCATGAAGTTGTGGTTCGTGTCGAAGTAGAACTTCGTGCCGTCGAACAGGCCGATCTCGTCGCCGTTGGCCGCTACGCCGTCGAAGTTGCCGGCGATGGGCAGGCCGTTGATCTGGTAGCCGGCCGGCTGTCTGGTAGCATGATCGCCGTCGCTCGGCACGATGACGCCGTCGTTGTTGACGTCGATCAACCAGCGAAATCCGCCGGCCACCGGATCGTATCCATAGGCAGCCAGCTTGTCGAAACCGTCGGCCACGAGTATCGGAGCCTCGCGCCCGGTGGTGGGGAAATTGCCGGCGAACACGCCGTCGTGGATGCCCATCGGCGAAATGAGGCCGACGAGCGACGGGGCGATGCCCAGCGCAAAATTCAGGTCGCGGTTCGTGAAGTCGTTGTCCTGGCCCTGAAATCGGCCGTGAAGTTTCCGTTGGCGTCGATAAACACATTCGGCCGCCGCGTAAGTGCCGACCTCGGGACGGCTGTCGACCGTGAAGCGAGCGACGAAATCGCCGCCGGGCTGGCCGTCGCCGCTGGGCGGCACGAACGGGCCGCCGGTCGGCTCGGCCGCGTCCGTCTCGCCGTCCAGCCGATTGCCGGCCAGGTCGGACACCGTGTCGTGAATCGTCAGCGTAAAGCGATCGTCGGGCAACGGGCCGGCGAACACCAG
This sequence comes from uncultured Planctomycetota bacterium, assembly GCA_963711515.1. GTDB lineage: Bacteria > Planctomycetota > Planctomycetia > Pirellulales > PALSA-1355 > CAVQEL01. The sequence continues at coordinate 62,686 of CAVQEL010000031.1, forward strand.
CTCGACCGTGGCCGTCGCCACCTGGCCGACCACCGGTGCCTGTTGCAACAGGCTCACGCGCACGATCTGGATGATGCCGTTGTGATCGCCGCGCAGGGTGATCACTCCCGGCGTGTAGATCGTGCCGCCAGCGATCGCGTTGTACAGGAAGTTCGCGTCCCGCGCCGGCAGGTCCTGCAAGCGGACGGTCAAGCTATTCACCAGCGGCGTGGGGCCCTGGAACTGGTTGTCGGGCTTGAGGCCGAACAGGTCGTAGCCTTCGTGGCCGGTGATGAACACCTCGGTGACCTGCGGTCCGGCGGTATCGATGAAGACGTTCAACTGCTGATCTTCTGAAACGTTGCCGGCCAGGTCTTCGGCCGTGACGATCATCTGTCGCAGGCCGTCGTGCGGAAACAGGGCCGGATCGTTCAGGTCGACGTTGGTGGTGATCGTCCACCGCCCGTTGGGAAACGCCTGGTTGCCGTCCAGCGGAACGGCCACGGTCATGCCGACCAGCGTGTCGACGCCGCCGGAGCGGACGTACAGCCGGACGATCGAATTGGCCTCGGCCGTGCCATAGAACGTGGGCGTCGTGTCGTTGGTAATGCGGTCGGTAAACGTGGACGGCACGCCGACGACGCCCGAGTCGCTGGCCGCGTCGAGCCCGTCGGTGGCGCTGGTCGAGAGGCCGAAGAACACCGGCGGCGGGACCGTATCGACCGTCACCGGCAGCAGAAAATCGTGGCTGATGTTGCCGGCCCGGTCCTCGACTTCCAGCTTCAGGTTGTGCACGCCGTCGATCAACGACGGCAGCGTGGTGGTCAGGAACGTCAGGTTCGTCAGTCCGCCCAGGGCCGTGAACGAGTTATAGATCAGCACCTCGCCGGCACCGGGGGGCGATCGAAGATGCGGAAGATCAGGTTGTCCGCCAACAGGTGCGGGCTGTTGGGGTCGTCGGTCGTCATGGTGACGTCCGGCGTGTTGTCGCGAATCACGTCGTCCTGATTGTTGCGCCCCGTGTCGCTGGTGTCGGTGATGTCGAGATAGGGTGTGTTGGGCTCGAGCGTGTCGATTTCGATCTCCAGCGCCACGCTGGTGGGCCCCATGTTGCCGGCCCGATCTTCGACCCTGGTTGTGATCTCGTGAACGCCATCGGTGAGCGCCGGCAGCGTGAAGGTCCAGATGCCCAGGCCGCTACCCGTGTCGGTGCCGATCCTCGCGTCCCCGACCAGGAAATCGTCGACGAAGACGTGAATCGTGGCGTTAGCTTCGCCCGTGCCGGTGATCGTGGGCCGCGTGATGTTCGTCACGTCGTCGTTGTTCAATGTGCCGCTGTCGCTCGAGGCCAGCATGTCGGGCGTGCCGGTCACCAGCGGGGCCACGTTGTCAAACACGACGCGCAAGGGGGGCGATTGCAGCGTGCGGCCCGTGGCCGGATCGGGCACTACGACGTCTTGTTCGCCGCCGTCGATAATGGTCTGCTGGCGCCCGTCGAAGATGCGGACCGCCGCGGTGATCAGATTCGTAAAGCCCGGGTAACCGACACCGCCGGCCGAATTCGGACCGCCGACGGAGAACTTCGTCAGATCGGCATTCAGATCGATTTCAAAAATCGTATTGTCCGTTCCCGGCACGACGTCGGCAAAACCGACCGATGTGCCATTGACGAACACCTCGACCGCCGCCCCGGCCGTCACCGCGGCTTCCGCCTGGGCGGACGTGAGGATCGTCACGTCCTGCGACAGGTTGAACAAGTCGGCATGCACGAAAAAGTGCGTGTCGGTGACGTGCGACGTGACGTCGTCCAGGTTGTCGTACCCGGTGTCGTCGGCCGGGTCGAGCACGACGGCCGTGGGCACCGGCGCCGGGAAGTTTTCGATTTCCAGCGAATAGGTGTTCTCGTCCCCGTCGAAGCCGAACACTTCGACGTAATAGCGCTCCTGCGAAACGACCGGAATCGTGAGGTTCTCAAAATCCCCGGTTCCCGTCGACGTGGCGATCACGTGGCCCCGCGAGTCGAGAATCGACATGTCCAGGTCGCCCACGGCGCCGTCGAATTCGATCCGCGCGTTCAGCGTGCCCGTGTCGTGGGCCGCGATGCGGAAAAAATCGTTGTCGGTGGGCGTGTCGATCGTAAGATCGCGGAGCGTGACAAACGGGTCGCTGCCCAGAAAGGTGGCCGTCGCCAGCGTGTCGTTCGGCTCGAACGGATCGATGGGAAACTCGTCCTGGCTGGGTGTGGCCGTCGGCCCCACCAGCGCGGCGGACGTGAGCAGCCGCCGCTGTTCGAGCGGCTCGATCGCCAAGTGCGCAGCACGAACGAGCCCAAGCAACCCAGGCGGGACAACGGGACGACGACGCGCGCGGTGGGACGACCTCGCTTTCCTATCCAAGCGCGACCTCCTACCGAAGTTGCAGTCTCTAGGTGCTCTGGCCCGGTGGGCCGGAGGGTTCGCAAAAATGGCGTGTCTAGGCAGACAGGGTATTCCGCATCCTCTTTTCTGTCAAACAAAAAGATCAAGACTTGGTCACCAAAAGCGATGCCCCGCGACGGCCAGGGGGGATCGTAAATCCTGTCGAAAACGGCCACCGCGGCCAATTCCTTGTCCGTGGGACGCTCCAAACGGCAATTACCTCCGTGGCCCAGTGGCACTTCCACGCTCTTAGACCCCAAACACGTTAACGCGAACAAACCCCGTGAGGGACGCTCAGTGACCCATCCCGCACATCTGGCTGGCGCCCGACTTTCGAGCACTGCGCCCGGATGTGCTCCCTTTTTCAGGAGATCGATAATGAAGCACACGGCGATCACGATCCTAGGATCCGTCCTGGCCAGTGGGCTGCTCGCCCAGCTTGGGATAGCGGACCTGGTGGTCACCGGTGGAAGTTCTTCGGTAACGGCCACCGCCGGCCTCGACGGTCCCGGTCTCACCGCCAGTGATTCGGCCACTTACGCTGGCACGCCGTCGTTCGCCAGCTCGCCCAGCTCGGCGGCCAGCCCGGACATCTGGGGCCGCCGCGTCCCAGAATTCGACGGTCCCCAACGCGACCGGCACGTCCATCACGTCCACCGGTAGTGCGTCGCACGTCCTGATGATTGAGCTGGGGCATTCGGGCTCCGCCCAAGCGACTTCGTCTTTCGATGTGTTCTTCGAACTGGCTGCGCCGCAATCGTTCAGCTACGAGCGGTCCGGGTCCGATAATAGCACCTTTGCGTCGGCGGTCGTCGAACTTAAGAAGTTTGACGGATTGACGTACGCGGCATTGTTTTCAGACAACGGCAATTTTTCGCTCACCGATAACGGAGTGCTTGCCGCAGGTGCCTACGAACTGAGCGCAGAAGCGTTTAGCGGCGACAGCAATGCGGCCCCGAACATGGCCTACGATTCCAGCGGCGCGGCTGGGTACGAGGTCTCTTTTTCGGTCGCTCCACTTCCCGAGCCCGGCAGCCTGACGTTGGCCGGCATCGCCGCCGCCTGCGGGTTGCTCGTCTTGCGTCGTGCGCCGGCCGCGCGCGTCGGCGGGCCGTTAGCTCGCCCGGTTGCGGCGGCGAAAACAAAACAAGCGGGACCCGATCGCTCACGTCGGGTCCCGCCTGAAGCGCGGGAAGATAGAAGACCGGCAGTCCCGGTCTGTTTGGCTGCTAGAAGCGATATTCGACGCGCGACACCAGGCCGTTGAACGAGAGGGTCTGGCCCAGGTTCACGAAGTTCGCGTTCTGCACCGCCTGTACGTACTGGCCGGTGGACACGGTGTTGAACCAGAAAGCGGTGTAGTAGCCCGTCGACGCCCGCCAGTGACCGTTGCGGCTGGTCCATTGCAGGCCGATTTCGTAATCGAGGATGGGCACCGCGCGGCGATCGCGCCAGATCGAGTGCGCCTGGACGACCGTGGTCGTGGTGTCGACCTGCGTGTAATTGGAGTTGACCTCGCCGAACAGCACGTTGATCGACGTTCGGCCGTAGAGGGCCAGCAGGCTGTCGCCCAGCCGGCGGTTGCCGTCCAGACCGGCTCGCAAGCCGACCCCCTCGAAGTTGATGTTCGTCACGGCCCGCACGACGCCCGTCGGCTGCGCGAAGTTGTTGGTTTGCGAAAATTGCTGCTGCAGCTTTCCGTAGCGCGCACCCAGCACGTAGTTCAGGGCATGGTAGCAGCCGCCGTGCAACAGCCGCCGATATTCGAGATCGGCCAGTTGATAGTCGATGTCGTAAATGGCCGTGGCCAAGCTGCTGGTCGAGCCAGTGTTGATCGTCCCGGGAAAGAGGACCAGCGAATTGACCGTGCCGCCGGTTCCCCCGGGAGCCGATATCTGGTTGGCCGTATGGCTGTGAAAGTTCGAGTAGTTGGTGGCGATCGTGGCGTTGCAGCCCACGGCCACGCCGAAGCCGGTGCGAAACGCCGTCGCAAAGTTCGGCTGCAATACGCCCACCGTGCCGGCCGGCACGGTGCCGGTGCCTCCCGAGCCGTTTTGTTGAATGGCATGCGACAGGTTGCCGTCGGCCGGCAGCAGGTACAAGAAGTCGCCATACACGAAGCTGCGATGGCGCCAGTAAGGATCGCAACAGCAGTCTACCTGCCCGCAGACGTCGCACGGCGTGCATCCGTCGGCGCAGCCGCCACACGGTGCGCCCGATGCCAGGTCACACGAACCGAACAGCGGCTGCGCCATGGTGCCGTCGTCGCTCGGTTCGGAAAGAACGGGTTCGCCACCGTCGACGGCTTCCTGCGCGTCGAGCATTTCATCGGCTTTGACAAACCGCGCGGCCAGCGGCACCGATTTCTGGGCGAGCAGCGGTTCGCCGCCGGTGACCTTCACCCGGCGTCCATCCGCGGCCTTTTCAAAACTCGCGGCGTCAATCTGGCGCGGCGTGATGATCCTCGGCTTGCCGGCCACGGCCGACGTCGTCGCCAGCGCCGCGACGGCAAATGCGATCCATGTTTTGGCGTACCCGCTCACGGTTCCATCCCCTGTGCTGGAGCAGTGCCGGAAAAGTCATTACAGGCCATAGAACGCATATCGTCGGAATAATCGATACGCTCCACAAAGGGGCTGTTTACCGGCAACCTTTGCGCAGATCCGCGCCGTTTTACCCGCGCGAAAGGACTCGCTCGCCGGACGCCGAGAATTGGCGTAAGCTCATGACAATATGCCGTTTAGGACGTTTCCAGCCACGTCCGTCAGCCGAAAATCACGCCCGGCATAGCGGTAGGTCACCCGCTTGTGGTCCAGTCCCAAGAGGTGCAGCATCGTGGCGTGGTAGTCGTGCACGTGGCACCCGTCGCGGACGATTTGCATCCCGTATTCGTCCGTCTCGCCGTAGGTCATGCCGCCGCGCACGCCGCCGCCGGCCAGCAGACAGCTAAAGGCGTCGATGAAGTGCTCGCGTCCCTTGCCGTTGAAGGTGGTGGGGGTGCGGCCGAACTCGGTGCAGATGGCCACCAGCGTGTCGTCCAGCAGCCCGCAGCGCTTCAGATCGTCGAGCAATCCGGCCAAAGCCTGGTCCACGCGGCGGGCCTTGGGCCGATGGTCTTCCATGTTGCCGTGCGCGTCCCAATTGTCGGACGAGCCGGTGTCGATGATCTCGACGGTGCGTACGCCCCGTTCCAACATCCGCCGGGCCACCAGGCACTGGGCCGCGAACGAGCGGTTGTCCCCCGCCGCGGCGCCATATAAATCGAGCGTTTCGGCCGTTTCGCTCGCCAGGTCCAGCACCTCGGGGGCCGCCTGCATCATGCCCCGCGCCGTGGCGAAGCTGGCACTGCGGGCCGGCAGGTTCAAGTCGCCGGGCCGGGCATCCGCGTGCCGGTGATTGAGATCTTCGAGCATCGTCCGTTCCAGCTCCGCCAGCGCCACCGAACGGGTCGGCGATTTTAAATCCGGGATCGGATCGTCCCCTGGCACGATGCGCACGCCCTGGTGCAGCGGCGGCAGGAAGTTGCTGTCGAACACCTGCGCGCCGGCATAGGGGAGATGCTCGGCCAGCACGACGTACGAGGGCAAATTCGGATTGAGCGTCCCCAGCGCGTAGCTCACCCACGCGCCGATGCTCGGTAGCGGCACCGTCGACGAGCCGGTGTGCATGGCCAGCGTGGCCTGAAAGTGTTCGACGATGTCGGTGTGCATGGTGCGGATGACGCACAGCTCGTCGGCCATTCGCCCCAACTGTGGAAAAAGCTCGCTCATCTCAATTCCCGCGTCGCCATAGCGACTGAATTTGAACGGCGAGGGCATCAGCTTGGCGTTCGGATTGGCCCGCAATTGGTGCGTCGTCAGTTCCTTGCCTTGATCGGTGGCCAGCCGGGGCTTGGGATCGAACGTGTCGACGTGCGAAAAGCCGCCGGTCAGAAACACGATGAGCAGCCGCTGTGCCCGGGCCGGAAAGTGCCCCGCCCGCGGAGCCAGCGGATGACCGCCCCCTAGCTCCGCCGCCAGCAGCAATCGGTTGCGCATCGCCACGGCCGCGGCCGCCGCCCCGCAGCCGAGCATGAATTGCCGGCGATCGACCCTCGCGGATTCGAATCTCATGGGAACTCTCACTGTTTCTTGGACCTGCGAGCGTCAATCGACGTACACAAACTCGTTCGAGGCCAGCACCACCCGGGCGTAGCTGGCCCAGGCTTCTCGTTCGACGTCGTCCGGCGGCACGCCGGCCGCCGCTAGCTCGGCCTGCGCCTGGCGGACGTATTCGACGTCCCGCTCGATCTCGGCATCGTCGGCCCGCCGCGACCAGCACAACAGCGCCGCCAGTTCGATCCGGCCCCGCGGCTCAGGCGCCGCCGCGATCAGCCGTCGGGCCAGCGATTCGGCCTGCTCGCCGACGAACGGATTGTTGAGCAGGAACAACGCCTGCGACGGCACGGTGGCCGAGGTGCGTACGTCGGTTGAAGTGTTCGTGTCCGGCCCGTCGAACAGCGACAAGTACTGGATGGCGCTGCAACCGCTGCGTCATCAAGTACACGCTGCGGTGCCGCGAGGGGTACGACATCTTGAACGGCGCGTGCTGCGTCCAATGCCAGTCGGCGACCGGCGGAAACGGATGCTCGCCCGGCCGGTTCGCGTCCAGCCGGCCGCTTACGGCCAGCATCGCGTCGCGCAGCGCTTCGGCGTCCAGCCGGCGGCGATCCACGCGCCAGTAGAACCGGTTGTCGGGATCGCGGGCCGCGTCCGCTTCGTCGAGCTGGCTCGACCGCGACGTAAGCCGCGGACAGGACGATCTCCCGATGCAGCGACTTGAGCGACCAGCCACTGGCGATCAACCGCCGGGCCAGCCAATCGAGCAGCTCGGGATGCGTGGGCGGTTCGCCCCGGCGGCCGAAGTTCGACGGAGTGGCCACCAGCCCCCGCCCAAAATGCCACTGCCATACGCGATTGGCAATCACCCGGGCCAACAGCGGGTTGTCGGGCCGCGTGAGCCAATCGGCCAGTTGCCGCCGGCCGCTTGCATCGGCGGGAAACGCCGGCGGATCGTCGCCGGCCAAAAACCGCGGCACGCCGCGCGGCACGACCGCTCCGGGATGTTGCGGCTCGCCGCGCAATTGCACAGGGACATCGCCGGGGGTTCCCTCGCGCACGGCGTACGCCACGGGCACGCCCGGCGGAGCGTCGAGCTTGTGGGCACATTCCCAGGGCTCGAGCGATTTGCGCACCTCGCTGGCATGGTCCTTGTCGCCGGCCTTTTCGGCGGCCGCCAACTCGGCTGACAGACGCTCGAAGGTCGCCGCCATCTCGGCGGCCACCGGCTCTGCTTCGGCCGGCGGCACCAGCGGCACGAAATCGAGCCGCGGCGTCTTCTTCGATTGAAACTCCTCGCCGCCGGCCCAGGGAAACTGCGTGCTGTTGAAGATGCCGTACAGCGCGTAGTAGTCCTCTTGCGTCACCGGATCGAACTTGTGGTCGTGGCAGCGGGCGCAGCGAAGCGTCAGCCCCAGGAACGCCCGGCCGGTGGTGTCGATCGCGTCTTCGAGCGTCAGGTGCCACAGCTCGTAAGGGGCCGTGGCGTAGCGGCGCGAGAGGGCCAGAAAACCGGTCGCGGCCACCTGCTCGGCATAGCGGGCCCGATCCGCCGGATGCTCGGCCGCCAGCAGGTCGCCGGCCAACTGCTCGCGCACGAACTGGTCGAACGGCTTGTCGGCGTTGAAGGCGTCGATCACGTAATCGCGATACAGCCGCGCCTCGGGCACCGGGTAGTCGGCATTGTCGCCCGCCGTGTCGGCATAGCGGGCCACGTCCAACCAGTGCCGCCCCCACCGCTCGCCATACTGCGGCGAAGCCAAGAGCCGTTCGACCACCGCCGATAGCGCGTCGGGCGAATCGCTCGCGATGAACCGCTCGAGCTCTTCCGGCTCCGGCGGCAGCCCCACCAGGTCGAAATACACCCGTCGCAATAGCGTGCCCCGATCGGCCGGACCGACCGGCGCAAACCCTTTCTCCTGCCAAGCCGAGCGGCAATGAAGCGATCGATCGGATGCGTCGACTCGCCGGGCACGGCCGCGGGGGGCTGCGGATCGCCGATCGGCTGAAAGGACCAATGCCGCTCAGCCTCAAAGGGTTCGCTACCGGCAGCGGCCGGCCACTCGGCGCCCGTTTCAATCCAGCGGCTGAAAGCGTCGATGGTGGCCGTGGCCAGTTGCTCGTCGGGGGGCATCTGCACTTCGGCGTCGGCGTGGCCGCAGCGCCTTGACCAGCAGGCTGTCCTGCGGCTTGCCGGGGAGAATCGCCGGCCCCCGTTCGCCGCCGGCCAGCAGCGCCTCGCGCGAATCGACCCGCAGCCCGCCGCTGGTCGATTCGCCGCCGTGGCATTTGAAGCAGACGCTGGCCAGCACCGGCCGGATGCTCAGCTCAAAGAACTCCGCCTGCTCGCGCCGGCTCCGTCGGCCAGCAGAAGGCCCGGCGGCGAAAGACGATCAGGCAGAAGATGGCAGCAAGTCGTGCCACGGACGGGTGCGCCTTGGGGTTGGAGCGCAAGCGGATGGAACCTTTCCGGCAGGACCCGTCAGTATAGCAGTCGAGCCGCAGGAATGCGAAATCGCGCGATGCGTTGGCCCTTCGCGGCCCGTCGAAATATCATCCATGACAAGGGCTTTCGACGCGTCTAAAATCCGGGCATGTTCATCACGGCAGCACGATCCGCGATTTCACGCCATCCGGCGTATCCTGCGGGAGAAGTGGGATCCGATCGGCATCGGCGATGATCCCGACGCGGCCGATGAGTATGACAGCTACGCCGTGCGGGTCTACGCGTGCCTGGCCTCCGGCTGGAGTCGCCGAACGCATCGCGGCTTTCCTGGCCGATGTGGAAACGAGCGTGATGGGACTTGCTGCCCCGCCAGCCGGCGGAGCGCCGGAATCCGCGAGCACCTGCTGCGCACTCCTGGAACGACGCTGCCTCGCCATAGGCCGGCCCTTGATTCCCGCCGCCCACGGGCTATCGTTTTCTCGGGAGCACCACCACTCGCCCCGATAGTCGCCATGTCAGACGAACGTCCACCCCTGTCGCCGCGACGATCCTCGATGTTGATCTTCGCCGGCCTCGTGCTGTGGGGGCTCTATATTGCCGGCGGCGTGCTGTGGTACGGCCTGAATCCGCTGGGGGCGGTGGTGGTGCTGGTGTGCGAGGGGATCTTCCTGGGCTTCTGGCTGCTGCTGTTGCGAACGCAGCGCGGCAATCGGCAGAACTAGCGCCGCGAGTCGCACGGCGGGAACTGTCATTTCCAAATCGTTAGCCGGCGCCGCCGCGCAGCGCGTGCGTCCGACCTGGCGGACGCGTTCTCAAGTCCCGGCAATGCCACGAGTTGCGCGGCGTCTCGGCCCGCCTCTCCGTCGCGACCCATAACGCGGCCCGCTGCGTAGAACAACCCGTGGATCCGAATTGTTCCATATCCTTGATTTGGGGATAATCCGCGCGCCGATCTCGCGAGCAGCTTATCCCTCTCGCGCGACGAGAAGGCATTCTCACATCATTCCGCGGCGTGAACAGCGAGAGAGGATGAGTTCCATGGCGACAGAAATCACGGCCGTACGCCCCTTGCGTCCGGCATCTCCCACGGCGGTTACGGGCCTTTCGATCGGCGAGTACCTGATTCGCCGCTTGCAGGACTACGGCATCGGCCACGTGTTCGGCATCCCGGGCGACTACGTGCTGGGGTTCTACTCGATGCTCGACCGCAGCCCGATCGAAGTGGTGACCACCACCCGCGAGGACTGCGCCGGCTTTGCCGCCGACGCCTACGCCCGGGTGCATGGCATGGGGGCCGTGTGCGTCACCTATTGCGTGGGCGGGCTGAGCCTGTGCAACAGCGTGGCCGGGGCCTATGCCGAAAAGTCGCCGGTGGTGGTGATCACCGGTTCGCCGGGCTTGCAAGAGCGGCACAACAATCCGCTGTTGCACCACCGCGTGCGCGACTTCCGCACGCAGTACGACGTCTTCGAAAAGCTGTGCATCGCCGGCACCGAGCTGACCGATCCGCAGACGGCTTTCTACGAGATCGACCGGGTGCTGCACGCCGCGGCCCGCTACAAGCGGCCCGTCTACATCGAGATTCCGCGCGACATGGTGGCCGTCGTGCCCGAGATGCCCCATCGCTTCCAGGATCCGCACCTGGCCAGCGAGCCGGAAGTGCTGGCCGAAGCGGTGGCCGAGGCCGAGCGCTGGCTGACCAAATGCCAGCGGCCGGTGATCGTCGGCGGCGTGGAGCTGCATCGCTTCGCGCTGCAGGACGAGCTGCTGGCCCTGGCCGAAGGCTCGCGAGATTCCGATCACCACCACGATGCTCGGCAAGAGCGTGATTTCCGAAACGCACCCGCTGTTCGTCGGCCTGTACGAAGGGGCGATGGGCAACGACGAGATCACTCGGTTTGTCGAGGAGAGCGATTGCGTGCTGCTGTTGGGCACGTTCATGACCGACATCAACCTGGGCATTTACACGGCCAACCTCGATCCGGCCAAGTGCATTTATGCCACCAGCGAGCAGCTGCGCATTCGGCATCATCACTATCACAACGTGCTGTTGCCCGACTTTATTCGCGAGCTGGCGGCCCGGCGTCCGCGGCCGCCGCGGCGCGACATTCCGCACGTGCCGAGCCTGGCCACGGAAAAGTTCGAGCTGCGGCCCGGCGATCCGATACGCATCTCGCGGCTGATCGCCCGGCTGAACGAATCGCTCAACGACGAGACGATCGTGATCGCCGACATCGGCGACGCGCTGTTCTCGGCCAGCGAGCTGGTGATTCGTGGCCGCACGGAGTTCATCAGTCCGGCCTATTACACGTCGATGGGCTTTTGCGGTCCCGGCGGCGCTGGGCGCGCAGATGGCCCGGCCCGATCTGCGCACCGTGGTCATCGCCGGCGACGGGGCGTTTCAGATGACCGGCTCGGAGCTGTCGTCGCTGGTGCGGCACAAGTTCCCGGCCATCATCATCGTGTTCGACAACGGCGGCTACGGCACCGAGCGGTTTTTGCACCCGGGCAAGTTCAACTTCAACGAGATCCAGCCCTGGGCCTACCACAAGCTGCCGGAAGTCTACGGCGGGGGAACCGGCTACCTGGTGCGCACCGAAGGGGAGTTCGACGCCGCCTTGAAGAGCGCCTGGAACGACACGACCAACGTCAGCCTGATCCACGTCGTGCTCGACCGGGGCGATCACAGCACCACGCTCAAGCGGCTCACAGAGAAGTTGAGCAAGCGCGTGTGACGCGCGGCCCGAGGTGGCGTCAATCGTCCGGGCGCGGCAAAGCTCACGCCATGGGCCGAGCTTCCGGCGCCGGAGATGAAATTGTAGGCCCCGCCGTGCGGTCGGGCCGCGACGGGTCCGCCGATGGGCAGCTCGGGGCTTTGGACCCAGGGGACACCGCATCGGTCGTCAGCTCGCCGATCAACCACGGGCAGTTGGCCTTGCGCGAGCGAGAGCCAACTCCCACACGCGAACTGGTGTCGCGATCGTGGGTTGTGCCGGTCGTCAAGATCGCCGAGTAGTGGCTGGGCGGTAGGGTGGGAACGCTGCTGTCGCCATCGTAGGCCGAAGGGCACGTCAGGATGAACGGCCGCTGGCGAGCCCACTCGAGCGCCGCCGGCCGATCGAGCGGCGGATTGCCGCTGAGCACGTCGGCCAGATTCGTGTCTTCCATGAACGGCAATAGCTCGATCGCCCAGCCGCCCATCGTCCCCTGCGGGCAAGGGTCGGGCACCTGCTTGCGCACCTCGACGTAGTGCGACATCGCCACCCCCAGTTGATGCAGGTTGCCCTGGCAGGCGATGCGCCGGGCCGACTCGCGCGAGTAGTGGATGGCCGGCAGCAGCAGGCCCACCAGGATCGCGATCACGGCCAGCACGACGACCAGCTCGACGAGCGTCACGCCGCGGCAGTGTAAGCGGTGGCCCATGGCGGCACCCCGAATGCTTGCGATGTCGATTCAGAGCCACGGCAGTGGCACCAAGTGGCACCCGGTGGTGTCGACGAACGCCGTCGCCGTTGGCTTCGGGCTAAACTCTTCGTGAAGCATCGCGCTCAACGAAATTGTAACGAATGGTTACCATGCTCGCAGGGATGATATGACCAATTCAAATCCTCTGACTGGCGATTTCTGCCGAGGATCGACATGGCACCCTTCGCCGAGCAAGTGATCGTGATCACCGGCGCTTCGAGCGGCATCGGCCGGGCCTTGGCCCTGGAATTGGCTCCCCAGCGGCCGCGGCTGGTGCTGGCGGCCCGCGACACTGGGCGGTTGGAACAAACGGCTGCCGACTGTCGACGGCTGGGGGCCGAAACCGAGGTCGTGCCCACCGACGTCACCGATCCCGATCAATGCCGCGCACTGGTCGATCGGGCCGCCGAGCGCTTCGGCCGGCTGGACGTGCTGGTGAACAACGCCGGCCGGGCCATGTGGGCTCGCTTCGACGAGCTGACTGACCTGTCGGTGCTCGACGACTTGATGCGCGTCAATTACCTGGGCAGCGTCTACTGCACGCACCACGCGCTGCCGTTGCTCAAACAATCGCGCGGGCTCGTCGTGGCCATGGCCAGCATCTCGGGCTTGATCGGCGCACCGCTGTTGACCGGCTACGCGGCCAGCAAGCACGCGATCGTCGGCTTCTTCGAGTCGCTCAGGATCGAGCTGGCCGGCTCGGGGGTCGACGTGACGATCATCGCACCGGATTTCGTCCAGTCCGAAATCCTCCACCGGGCCACCGGCGCCGACGGCCGGCCGCTGGCCGCCAATCCGCTGGCAGAACAAAAACTGCTATCGGCCGAAAAGTGCGCGCGGCGAATCGTCCGCGGCATGGGCCGCCGCAAGCGGCTGGTGCTCACCTCCGAGCGGTCGGCCTGGGCCCGCTGGGGCATGCTGCTCGCCCCCTGGCTGGTCGATCGGATCGCCGCGGCCGCGGTGTCGCGGGGCGAATGAATCGCTATTGGGGCCGGCCGTCGAGAGTGGCTAAGATTCCGGCCGTTTCCTTCGCCCGAGAGCCCGCTTGCCGAGGTTGCCGTGTCGTTGCCGCCCCCCGACGTTCGCATTTTGATCGTCCGCACCAGCGCCATCGGCGACGTGCTGCACGGCCTGCCGGTGCTATGCGCGCTGCGCGACGCGCTGCCGCAAGCCTTCATCGGTTGGGTTGTCGAAGGGGCCGCGGCGCAGCTTCTGGCCCATCACCGCGCGCTCGACGAGGTGATCCGCATTCCCCGCAAGTGGCTCAAGTCGCCGAGGACCGTGCTGGCGCTGCGCAGCAAGCTGCGCGGCTTGCGGTTCGACGTGGCGATCGACGTTCAAGGGCTCACCAAGAGCGCGATGGCGGCTCGGTTGTCCGGCGCGCCGCGTCGCATTGGCTTCGACGGACCCGACGGCCGCGAGCTGAGTCGCTGGCTGAACAACGAGCTGGTGTTGCCAACCGCGACGCACGTCGTCGATCGCAATCTCGAACTGCTCGAACCGCTGGGCATCCGCCAGCCCGGCGTCCGTTTCGATCTGGCGGACCTGCCGGCCGACGCGGCGGCCGCGGAGCGGATGGTGGCCGAGGCGCAGCTTTCCGGCCGTTTTGCCGTCATCAATCCCGGCGCCGGCTGGCCCTCGAAGCTGTGGCCGCCGTCGCGTTTCGCGGCCGTGGCCCGCTACCTGGGTGAACAACACGCGCTCGGTTCGCTCGTGGTTTGGGCCGGCCAGCAGGAACAGGCCTGGGCCGGCGAGATCGTGGCCGCCGCGGCCGGCTTTGCCGCGCTGGCCCCCCCCACTTCGCTCCGCGAGCTGGCGGCCGTTGCCCGTCGGGCCACGCTCTTCGTCAGCGCCGACACGGGCCCGCTGCACCTGGCCGTGGCGGTGGGGACGCCCAGCATCGGATTGTTCGGCCCCGTGCCGGCCGAGCGCAACGGCCCCTACGGTCCGCAGCACGTCAGCGTGCAGCGCGTCACGCTGAAGGGTGGCAGCCGCGAGCGCCGCACCGCGGGCCCGGAGTCGATGGAAGCCATCCTGGTGGCCGACGTCTGCCGAGCCTGCGATCGAGTGCTCGGCCCCCCGCAGCCCGCGCGGCGCACGGCGTGATGCCGATCGATGCCCGTAACTCGTGTGCCACTGCTGGCTTGTCCAGCAGTGGCACACGGCGGAGCAAGCCAATAGTGACACCCGATGAAGGAGCGGAGGTCTAGTTCCCCTGCTGCTTGTACAGGTAGGGGTTCATGGCCGGATCGTTGTACATCTTGAATTGGAAGTACACTTTCAGCCGCTTGCGGCCGGCGAAGATGTCTTCCAAGAGCTCCGCCAGCGAGCGCGACAGATCGCGGTGCTGTTCGTCGATGATCGCCAGCCGCTGGTGAGCCTTCGCGCGGTGCTCTTCGCCGGCGTCGGCCCGGTCGGCTTGCTCCTGCATGTGAAAGCGCCGCAGGGCCAGGATCGACAGCCGGTCGATGGCGCTGCCGGGCGTTTCGGTGTTTTGCCGGGCATCGGCCGCCGGCTCGATCTTCTGTTCGGCCAGCAGGCGGAGCAGAAAAGCGTCGAGTTGTTCGATGCCGTCGTTGCGCTTTTGGTTGTAGCCGTCGATGGCCCGTTTGACCTGCGCAATCCGCGCGTCGCCGACGTCGGGGCTGCGGGCCACGTCCTCCTCGTGCCACAGCAGGTAGTTGTACGAGTGCTGCTGGCAGACCAGTTGCAAGAATCCCTGGTAGGGATTCGAGATCTCTTCCCGGTGCCACAGGTCGACGGTGCGGGCGTGCAACCGCGTGATTTCGTTGACGTCGATCATCGGTTGTCGTCGGGGTGAAGGAGCGAATCCCCGCCAAAACCCGGCGTGGGGCCCGCGATTCTATCGCCGCCGCCAGAGTGTCACAACAGCGGCTGTCGCCCGGCAACAGCGGCTGTCGTGTCACCACCGCGTCGGTGCAATCGCGCCAACCGCGCCCCCCTCTGATCTAGGCTCGTATCCACCGCCGGCTTAGAATGACATTATGTCCCATCGCACCGCCCATCTTTCGCCCGGCGCCACGCATGCGCCGACGAAGTCCCACGCCCAGACGGCCCTGTTGGCGGCGGTCGTGGCGGCCGGTTGCCTGGTGGTGGGCTACCTCGTGTTGTTTCGCAACGCCGGCGGCGGCACCCGAGCAGCCACGGTGGCCATCAAGAGCTCGCTCTCGCTGGGCGATATTCCGTTCGACGGCCAGCGGGCCTTCGAGTATCTGGAGCGCATCTGCGAGATCGGCCCCCGCACCAGCGGCTCGGCCGGCATGCAAGAGCAGCAGAAGCTGCTCACCGATCATTTCGAAAAGCTGGGGGCCAAAGTCGAGCGGCAGGAGTTTCGCGTCCGCCATCCGCAAACCGGCAAGGCAGTGCCGATGACCAACCTGATCGTTCGCTGGCATCCCGAGCGGCGCGAGCGGATCCTGCTGTGCGCCGATTACGACACGCGCCCCTTTCCCGATCGCGACCCGCACAATCCCCGCGGCACGTTCATCGGCGCCAGTGATGGCGCCAGCGGCACAGCGCTGCTGATGGAGCTGGCCCACCGCATGGACGAGCTGCCCGGCCGATTGGGCGTCGACTTCGTCCTGTTCGACGGCGAGGAGCTGGTGTTCAAAGAAGGCGATCCCTACTTCATCGGCTCGGAATACTTCGCCACCGATTATGCCAACCGCCGCCGTGACTTTCGCTATCGCTACGGCGTGCTGGTCGACATGGTGGGGGACGCCGATCTGCAGATCTTGCCCGACCAGCCGAGCATGAGCTGGGCCGACACCCGTCCGCTGGTCCAGCAGATCTGGGCGGTGGCGCGGCGCTTGGGGGTGAGCGAGTTTGCCTACGGCCGCCCCTACAACGTCACCGACGATCACATCAAGCTGCACGACATCGGCGGGATTCCCTGCTGCGACATTATCGACTTCAACTATCGCTATTGGCATACCGAGGCCGACGTGCCGGCCAACTGCTCGGCGCTGTCGCTGGCGAAAGTCGGCTGGGTCGTCGAAGAGTGGCTCAAGCAAGCGGTTCGGAAGTAGCGCGGCCGCCGCGCCCCATCGGGCACCGGCACGCGTGCGAGGCATCGACGCATGGACACTTTTTCCGCTTGCCTGGCGTTCGGCCCGCTGGCGATTTACCTGGTGCTGTTGGGCCTGGTCAACCTGTCTCGCCGACCGCTGATCGTCAGCGGCACGCGCGAATCGCTGTCGCTGGGGCTGGCGCTCGTGGGGCTGGTGGTCGTCGGCCCCATGCAGCTGTTCATGCCCGAGGATGCCGCGGTCCGCTTCGGCCAGTTCGTGTGGCTGCTGCTGTTGGGCTTCTACTTGTTGTGCCTGACGCTGGTGATCATGATCAGCCGCCCGCGGCTGGTCGTCTACAACGTCTCGCCCGAGGAGCTGCGTCCGGCGCTCGAGGCCGCCGTCCGCCGGCTGGACCCCGAGGCCGTCTGGGCCGGCAAATCGCTGACCCTGCCGTCGGCCCGGTTGCACCTGCACGTCGACAGCTTTCCGCCGCTGGGCAGCGTCACGCTGGTGGCCACCAGCGACGAGCAAAGCGCCGGCGGTTGGCGCCGCTTGGAGCTGTTCTTGCGCGAAGCGCTGCGCGAAATCCCGGTGACCGTCCGCCCGCACGGCTTCTGGATGCTGGTGACCGGCGCGTTGATGTTGGGGGCGCTGGTGTTTTGGGTGGTCGACGACCCGCAGACGATCGCGCAGGGCTTGCAGCGGATGCTGCGGCCGTAGTGCCCGATGATTCATGGCCTTCATGGCCGAATACTAACCCGCAGCGCGAGCGAGGGAAGGCGTCCCATACGGCCCTCGCTTGCCGCGTCGGGCTGGTGCCGCGCGGGCAGAGCGCGTCTTACGGCCGGGCCGCTTTGGCGGCTTTTCTTTCGGCCACCGCCGCGGCCTGCTCTTCGCTGGTGAATAGCTCGAAGCGAATCCGGTAGGCGCGATGCCCGTCGGCCAACTGGCCGGCGTAGAGCGCGGCCAACTCCTGCCGCAACGCCGCGGCCGAGTCGAAGCCATCGGGCCGGGCATCTTCGTCGGTCAACTCGGCCAGCTCGACCGGCTCGACGCCGAGCACGCGGATGTAGCCGGCGCCGGGGATGTAGCTCCGCTGGCCGGCTTTCATCCGGCAATGCTTCCACAGCCGGATGGTCTGCGTTTTTTCACCGCGGCGAATCGCGTCCATGAACTTCTTTTTGAACAACAGCATCGCCGGCGTCTCGCGCCTACTTGTTTTTCTTGCCCTGCGCCGGGCTGGCCTTGGGCTGCGTCATTTCGATCCAGCGGCTCAAGGCCACCGCCAGTTGCGGCACGGCCGCCGGATGCTCATCGAGCACGGGGCTGGCGGCCTGAAAACACTTTTCGGCCCGCTGGACGTACTCCGGCTTCGCCAGCGCCTCGGCCAGGTAGAGCAGGTTGGCGGCGGAGACCGAATTGCCGGCCGGCGTCACGCCGTCAGTCGGCTGCTTGCTGCGGGCGAACAGCTCCTCGTGCCGCGGCGAGGTGAAGTAGAAGCCTCCCACCCGCTCGTCCCAAAACAGCTTGAGCTGCTCGGCGGTCAATTCATCCGCCGCCCGCAGCCACCGCTCGTCCCCCGTGGCCCGGTGCAGGGCGACCAGCCCGTCCACCAGAAACGCGTAGTCGTCGAGATAAGCCGGAATCTTGGCTTCGCCCGCCGCATACGTGTGCAGCAGACCCTGCTCGTCGCGCAAGTTGGCCAGCAGGAAGTCGGCCGCTTTTGCCGCCGCGGCCGTGTACTGCTGGTCGTCGAACACGCGTCCCGCTTCGGCCAGTCCGCGGATCATCAGCCCGTTCCAGGCCGTGATGATCTTGGTGTCGGTCAGCGGGCGTTCGCGCTTGTTGCGCACGTCCAGCAGCTTGCGGCGCATCGGCCGCAGCCGCTCGTCGAGCGCTTGCTCGCTGAGGCCGTGCCGCTTGGCCGCTTCGGCAAGCGGCGCCGACAAGAGCGGAATGTACCGCTGGTCAAAGTTCGGCTCGCCGGCCATTCCGTACACGTCGGCCCACAGCTTGTACTCTTCGGCGCAAGAGCGCTTTCGACTTCCGCGCGCGTCCAGACGTAATAACCCCCTTCCTCGGCGTTCGTTTCGGCATCGATCGCCGAATAGAACGCCCCGCCGTCGTCGGTCAATTCGCCCAGCACGAAGGCGATCGTTTCGGCCACGACCCGGCGGTAATCATCGCGCGGCTGTTGCTCGCAGGCCAAGGAGTAAACCGTAACCAACTGTCCGTTGTCGTAGAGCATCTTTTCGAAATGCGGCACGCGCCAATAGCGGTCGGTGCTATAGCGGTGAAAACCGCCGCCGACGTGATCGCGAATGCCCCCCTGCTCGATTTTGTCGAGCGTCGTCGAGAGCATCTTACCGGCCGGACCGCCCGGGTGGCGCCGGTCATAGTCGACGAGGAACCGCAGGTTCGCCGGCTCGGGAAATTTGGCCAGCCGCGGGTTCGCCGGATCGAAGCCAAAGCCGCCATAGACGTCGTCGAATTGCCCGCTCAAGGCCCGCAGCACCGAGTCGACCGGTTTCTGGTCGAGCTTCACCACGCGCAGAATTGGCTGCTGCCGGAGGCTGTCGGCGACGTAGTTGGCCAGCGAGTCGCCGGTCTTTTGCCATTTCGCGGGATCGGCTTTCCAGGCTTCGACCACCCGGTCGAGCACGGTGTCAAAGCCGAGCATGCCGTCCTTGTCGTGGGGCGGGAAGTAGGTGCCGCCCATCAGCGGCTTGGCGTCGGGCGTGAGAAACATCGACAGTGGCCAGCCACCGCCCTGCTTCGAGCCGACCAGTTGCAGGTAGACGTGCAGCGACTGCATGTAAATCTCGTCGATGTCGGGCCGCTCTTCCCGATCGACCTTGATGCACACGAAATTCTCGTTCAGCTTGCGGGCGATCGACGCGTCCATGAACGACTCGCGCTCCATCACGTGGCACCAGTAGCAGCTCGAATAGCCGATCGACAGAAAGATCGGCTTCTTCTCCCGCCGCGCCCGGGCCAGTGCCTCTTCACCCCAGGGATACCAATCCACCGGGTTGTGCGCGTGCAGCAGCAGATAGGGGCTCGTCTCTTTGGCCAGCCGGTTGGTATGCGCAGGCGCGGCGTCCTGCGCCTTGTCCGCTGGTTTCGGATCCGGTTCCGCGGCGCAGCGGCCCGGCGACAGCGCCAACCAGGTGACGAGTCCGATCAACAGGAGATGAGCGACGTTTCGGGCGGCTTTGGCCGTCGGCACGAGAGGGGTCCTTTCCGCGGGCGAGGAATCAAAACGCGCGTGTCGTCACATTCTACCGGCGAGGGACGTGGGCGTCACCGGAGTTGGTGATCGACGCGCCGTCGCCGTTGGCTTCGGGCTAAACGGACTCGGCTGTTCGGTTTTGCTGGTGCCCTTTACAATGGGCCGAGGATTCGGCGTTTCTGCGAATCGAGCACGCGGAGAAATCGTGAAACTACTGCTGAGCGAAGAAGAAATCCGCGGGGCCGTCGGGCGCATGGCCGGTGAAATTGCTGATCACTATGCCGGCCGTTCGCTGACCATCCTGGGCGTCTTGACCGGCAGTCTGGTGCTGGTGGCCGACCTGATCCGCCGCCTCGACCTGCCGCTGCAAGTCGGCGTCATCCAAACCCGCAGCTATCGCGGACCCGATACGAACCCCGGCCCGCTGCAAATCAACACCACGATGCTGCCCGACATTCGGGGGCGCAACGTGCTGTTGGTCGACGACATTTTCGACACCGGCCGGACGCTGTCGGCGCTCATCGAACAAATGCGATCGCTCGAACCGGCCACCGTGCGGTCGGCCGTGCTGTTGTTGAAACAAGGCCGCCAGCAAGTCGCCATGCGCCCGGACCACGTGGCCTTCGAGATTCCCGACGCCTTCGTCGTGGGCTACGGACTCGACTACCAGGACGCGTACCGCCATCTGCCCTACGTGGCGCGGCTCGAAGACGACGACCTGGCGGCGGGATCGTCGGCATGACGCGGCGCATCTTGCAGATAGTCCCCACGCTCGACCGCGGCGGGGCCGAAAAACAGCTCGTGCTGTTGTGCCAGGGAATGGCGCGCGACGAGTTCGACGTTCACGTCTGCGCCCTGTCGCGCGGCGGACCGCTGGCCGGCGAACTGCGCGCCGCCGGCGTCCCCTTGACCGTGATCGGCAAGCGCTGGAAGTACGATCCGCTGGCCTGGTGGCAATTGCGCAGCCACATCAAGCAACTGAAGCCCGAGCTGGTACACACTTGGATGTTCACGGCCAATGCCTACGGCCGCACGGCCGCGCGGGCCGCGGGCGTGAAACACATCGTGGCCAGCGAGCGATGCGTCGACTCCTGGAAAGCCTGGCATCAACTGGAGCTGGATCGCCGGTTGGCGCGATTCACCGACGCGATCGTCGTCAACAGCCGCGGAGTGGAAGAGTTCTACCGCCAAGAGCGACTGCCGACCGACAAACTGCGGCTGATCTATAACGGCATCGGCCCGCCGCCACCGACGTCGCTGACGCACGACGAACTGTGCCGCGAACTGGACATTCCCGCCGGATCGAAGCTCATCGGCGCCGTCGGCCGGCTGTGGCATCAAAAGCGGGTCAAGGACCTCATCTGGGCCACCGATCTGCTCAAGGTCGTGCGCGACGACGTCCACCTGCTCGTCATCGGCGAAGGCCCGCAACGGGAAAACCTCGAGCGCTTTCGCGAGCAGTGCCTGATCGACGACAAGGTACACTTTCTGGGCCAGCGCGACGACGTAATGCGGTTGATGCCCCATTTCGAGCTGCTCTGGCTGGCCAGTAGCTTCGAGGGGCTGCCCAACGTGATCATGGAGGCCATGAGCGCCGGAGTGCCGGTCGTGGCGACCGACATTTGGGGAAATCGTGAGCTGGTCGCCCACGGCCAGACGGGGTTTCTGGTGCCGGTGGGAGATCGCGCGGCCCTGGCCCGATTCGCCTTTAAAATCCTGGAAGATTGTCAGCTCGGCCACCGCCTGGGAGAGGCCGGCCGGCAGCGCATCGAAAGCGAGTTTCGCGTCCAGACGATGGTCGACCGCCACCAGGCGCTGTACCGTGAACTATTAGGCTGAGGCGGCCCGGCGCGGCGTCTCGGCCGATCGTTCGCATCGCGACGGCACGTCACTTCCCAGCACACCCCCAAAGCGCGCATGTGTGGAATCACCGGAGCCATCTGGACCGACCCGTCCGCGGCGCTCGTGCGCCACGTGCTCGAGCGGATGACCGACGTGCTGCGCCATCGCGGCCCGGATGACGCCGGCAGTTACACGACGGCGCTGGTGACGCGCGCCGCCGGCGGGCCGCTGCCCGGCGTGGCGCTGGGCATCGCCGGCTGTCGATCATCGACGTGGCCGGTGGGCATCAGCCGCTGGCGAACGAAGACGACTCGGTGTGGATCGTCTTCAACGGCGAAATCTACAACCATCACGAGCTGCGGCAGCGCCTCGAAGGCTCGGGCCACCGGTTTCGCACGCGCTCGCGATACCGAAGTGCTCGTCCACCTCTACGAAGACGAGGGGATCGAATTTCTCCGCCATCTCAACGGCATGTTTGCGCTGGCCATCTGGGACGCCCGACACGGCCGGTTCGTGCTGGCCCGCGATCGCCTGGGCAAAAAACCTCTCTACTACCGCCACGAGCCGCGGCGGCTGCTGTTTGCCAGCGAGCTGAAGAGCCTGTTGGAAGTGCCGGACGTCGAGCGGCGGATCGATCCGCAGGCGCTCGACGAGTACCTGACGTATCAATACGTGCCGCATCCGCGGACGATTTTCGCGGGTTTCTGCAAACTGCCGCCGGCCCATTACGCGGTGTTCGCCGACGGGCGGCTCACGATCGAGCGCTACTGGCACCCCGAATTGGATCGCGAGGTGAACCGCCCGCTGGCCGATTACGTCGACGAGCTGCGCGAGCTGATGACTTCGGCCGTGCGGCTGCGGATGGAGGCCGACGTGCCGCTGGGGGCGTTTCTCTCGGGCGGCGTCGATTCGTCCTTGATCGTGGCGCTGATGCAACGCCTGTCGCGGGAGCCGGTGAAGACGTTTTCGATCGGCTTTCCGGTTCGCGGTTTCGACGAATCGGACCATGCCCGCCGCGTCGCCGAGCGTTGGGGCACGGATCATCACGAGTTTCGGGTCGAGCCCCACGCCGTCGAAGTGCTGGAGAAGCTGGTCTGGCACTACGACGAGCCATTCGCCGACAGCTCGGCCATTCCCACATACTACGTGTCCAAATTGTCGCGCCAGCACGTCACCGTGGCGCTGACCGGCGACGGGGGCGACGAGCTGTTCGCCGGTTATGACCGCTATCGGGCCGTGCGGCTGGCTGCCGCGCTGGATCGGCTGCCGGCCTGGACGCGGGCCGCCGTGACCAACCGCTTCGTCCGGCGGCTGGCCGACCGCGGACCGCAGCGTTCGCTCGCCCGGCGGCTGGGCCGGTTTGGCCAGGCGCTCGACTTCGGCCCCCAGCGGCGTTATCTGGAGTGGGTTTCGATGTTCAACGAAGCCCGTCGCGCCGATTTGTACAGCGAGGCGTTTCTCCGGCAGCTACCGGATCACGACCCGTTCGACTTTCTGGCCGACGCTTTTGCCCGGGTCCGCCATCGCGACCCGGTCTCGGCCGCCAGCCTGGTCGATCTGGTGACCTATCTGCCGTGCGACCTGATGACCAAGGTGGACATCGCCTCCATGGCCAACGGTCTGGAGTGCCGCTCGCCGTTTCTCGACTATCGCCTGGCCGAGCTGGCGGCCGGCATGCCGCTGCGCTACAAAATGCATCGCGGTCGTGGCAAATGGATTCTGCGCAAAGCATTCGCCGACGTGCTGCCGCGCGAAGTGACTGCGCGAGCCAAGATGGGTTTTGGCGTGCCGTTGGCGGCCTGGTTTCGGGGCGAGCTGGCCGATTTTGCCCGCGACGTGCTGTTGGACTCCCAGGCCGCCGGGCGCGGCTATTTTCGCCCCGGCGCCGTGGAGGAGCTTTTGGCCGAGCACCAAACCGGCGCGTTCGACCACGGGTATCGTCTGTGGGGCCTGCTGGTGTTCGAGCTCTGGCATCGCACGTGGCTCGATGGCCGTCCGCAGCCGGCCCTGGCCGGCTCGGTTAGCACGCGCGTAACGGCCCGTTGAAATAAGCCATCGTGGCCTATTTCAACCTCGCCAGGTGCGTAGCAAAGCTCCGCACGGCTCGCAAAATAACGACTTGCAGCGTCATTTTGAGATCGCATCCATGCGATCGCGCAGACCGTTGCATATTTCAACGGTCTGCGAATCGCTCCGGGAGGGAGAGTCCAATACCCCGAATGCGCAGCGGCAGGCTGCCGCATCCGTTGCGACGCCGCGGCCCCCTCGAATCCGGCCCCGGGCTGCCAGGCCCTTTAGCCGGCCTTGCCGAACCGATAAGATGCACCACAGGCGAAATTTTCAACCATCGCACCCAGCGGCATCGGAGCAGCCGGCATGAACGACGTATTGGCAGTGGTCTTGGCAGGAGGTAAGGGAGAACGTCTGGAACCTCTCACCCGAGATCGGGCCAAGCCGGCCGTGCCTTTTGGCGGGGCCTACCGGATCATCGACTTCACGCTGTCCAATTGTCTCAACAGCGGGTTGCGCAAGATGCTGGTGCTCACGCAGTACAAGGCGATGAGCCTTGACCGGCACATCAACCTGGGCTGGCAGCGGCTGTTGTGCCGCGAGTTGGGGGAGTGGATCGACGTCGTCCCGCCCCAGCAGCGGATCGACGAACACTGGTACCAGGGGACCGCCGACGCCGTCTATCAGAACATCTATACGCTGGAAAAAGAGCGCCCCGAGTACGTCGTGATTCTGGCCGGCGACCACATCTACAAGATGGACTACGGCCAGTTGGTCGACTACCACAAGCAGCGGGGAGCCGATCTGACCGTCGGGGCGCTGCGCGTGCCGGCCAGCGAGTCGCGGCACTTCGGCGTCATCCAAAGCGACGCCGACCAGCGCTTCGTCGGCTTCCAGGAAAAGCCGGCCGTTCCGGCCACCATCCCCGGCGATCCGGCGCACATCTTCGCCTCGATGGGCATCTACGTCTTTACGGCCCGCTTTCTGTTCGAGCAGCTTTGTCTCGACGCCACGCGGCCCGGCAGCCGGCACGATTTCGGCCACAACATCATCCCGGCCGTGATCGACACCCACCGCGTGTTCGCCTTTCCCTTCCACGACGAAAACCGCAAGCAGGACGCCTACTGGCGCGACGTGGGGACGTTGGACGCTTACTTCGAGGCCAACATGGACCTGGTCTCCGTGGATCCGCAGCTCAACATGTACGACGAGCACTGGCCGATCCGCACCTACCTGCCGAGTTTCCCGCCGCCGAAGTTCGTCTTCGCCGAAGAAGGTTTCAACGCCCGACGCGGTCAGGCGCTGGACAGCATCGTGTGCCAGGGCTCGATCATCTCCGGCGGCACGGTCGAGCGGTCGCTGCTGGGCACCAACACCCGGGTGAACAGCTTCGCCCACGTGCAGGATTCGATCCTGCTGGACGGGGTGGACATCGGCCGCCATGCCCGCGTGCGCCGGGCGATCATCGACAAGCACGTCCACATCCCCTCGGGCGCCGAGATCGGCTTCGACCACGAGCAGGACCGCGCCCGCGGGTTCACCGTGAGCGAAGGGGGTGTGGTCGTGATCGCCAAGGCCGACGGCGTGGACCACTTCGTCGAGCCCGAGGCGATGCACGGCTAGTGCTTTGTCATAGCCTGATCTTCGGGTCAGACATGCTGTAAGGCCAAAGCACTGCTGGACAAGCCGGCAGTGGCACCCGAATGGTTTACGTTGACAATGCGCCAGTGTGTGCCGGGCGCAAAAAAAGGCTCCCGGAAAGGCTGTGTCCCAGGGGGGCAGAGGACAACAACCTTTTCCGGGAGCGATTGGACGGCGATCGCCAGAACGTGTTGCTTCTGGCGGAGTTCTCTACCGGCTGATCACGCCCGCGCTTGTAAGCGAAGCGAACCGACGGCTTCCATGCCGACGGGGTCCGCTCCGTGGTCCGCAGGCACGATTGCTCCGTCGAGCAGTTCGTTCCCGGTGCGGACCCATCCACATGGATTGTCTTCGTTTCTTAGCGTCGGGAACCGTTAGAACAGGTGCTGGTTGGCGTTTGCCTGTCCCCCTTGGCCCCCGACGTGAGGCGGGAGAATAGGGAAATCGATTTCCCCGGTCAAGGGCGGTTTCAACGGCATTTTCTCCGCGATTTTCGCGTCCTTTCTGGCCAGAGCAAACCAATAGAAAAGCCCGGGGAGACGTGCTCCCCGGGCTTGGGTTCGTTTCGCTGCGGGCGGGCCGAGCGGACTACCGCTTGGGCGGCACGCGCTGAATCGGTTTGCTGATCCGGGGCACTTGCGGCACTTCCAGCTGGCGGGGCGTGTCGATCACGACCCCCTCGGACTGCGACAGGTCGGCCGACTGCACGACGTGGCCGTCTTCCTTCCACCAGGTCCAGCGGCCGGTCGGATTGCCCTTGGCGTATTCGCCCTGAATCGACTTCTGACCGTTGGCGTGCCACCAGGTCCAGGTGCCGTCCTGCTTGCCGTGGTCGAAGCTGCCTTCGAGCGCCCGCTGGCCGTTGGAATGCCACCAGGTGAACTTTCCGACCTGCACGTCGTGTTCGTAGGCGCCTTCGAGCTGCTTCTGACCGTTGGCGAACCAACTGATCCACGGTCCGTGTTTTTCGTCCTTGCCGGTTTTGACCGTGGTGATCAGCTTGCAGTTCCACCAGTCGTCCGGCGAGTGTTCGATGTCCTTGGCAAACAGGTACATGCCCTCGGACTTCTTGGCGCCACCCTTGTGGTGGCTGATCTTCACGGCCAGCTTGCGGCCTTCCTCGTACATTTCCTTGATGCGGAGCGAGCCGTTGGGGGCCCATTCGAGATAGGGGCCGTCCATGTCGCCGCCTTTGAACTGCGCTTCGCGCATCTTCTTGCCGTTGGCGTACCACCAGGTCGACGGCCCTTGCCGGCGGCCGGCGGCGAAGTTCCATTGGCTGATCTTGTTCGTCTTGCCGTCGTAGATCGTCCACTGGCCGTCGAGCTGGTCGTTCTTGAAGGTGGCCTGCGACACGAACGGGCCGGCAAACTGCGAATAGGGGAGCTTCGACAAGACGGTGGCGTCCGCCACGTTGCGATACCAGCGAATCCACACGCCGGTCCGGTTGCCGTATTCGTACTGACCTTGGGCCACGACGTTGCCGCGTTCGTCCCACATCTTCCACGAACCGTGGTTCAGGTAGTTGCCGCGAGCGTCCTGCGTCACCTGCCGCTCGATGTGCACCTGGCCGTTGGCATACCGCTCCTTGATCAGCTCGGGATCCTCCGAGTCGTCGGCGCCGGCATTGTCCAGCGGCTTGGCCACGTCATCGTCGGCCTTATAGTGGCCGGGAATGTCTTGTTCGTAGTACTCCGTCGCATCGTCCTCCGGCGGGATTTCGACGACGTAGTCCGCCGGCTTCGAAGAAGCCAGCGTCTTGGCCGGCGATGTCGACGCGGGGCCTTGTTGTTTCGTCAGCGTCTGGGCCTCCAGCGATAGCGCTCCGTAGGCCAACGCCCAGCCAACCGTCAACGTAGTGATCCATCTCCTGGCGCGAAGCATGCCGCACTCCTTTGCTAGCATGAAAACCTACCGTGACGCCACCATCCTGATTGATTGGTGCTCGTCGAACTTATCGGCAAAGTACCCCGGGCCGCTTTTGCCGAATCTAGCGAAGATTCGCAAAATTGCCCCCCTCGGGGGTCCGCGGGCATACGCTTCAGTACGCCGCTGCCAAGCAGGCTCACGCGCCAGCGCGAGCATGGCACTGAGAGAAATTGACCGTGAGAATTCCCCAATGCCCTCGGACAAGGCACGAATGGCGCCGAACGCACGCCGCCGGCTGTCACTCCGGACGCCGAGCCATGTTGCTGGGCTTGCGGCGGGGGCTGTAGGCCAGGCCGATCCAGCCGTCGGCCACCTCAAGCTGCGTGACCTGCAAGTCCTTGAAGCGCGGATCGCTCGTGATCGCTTCGCTCAACAGCAGCACGTCACGATTCTTCGACAGCACCTTGGAAAAGATGGCCCGCAGCTTGAACTCGATCTTGCCTCGCAGGCTGCGGCCGTCCAGGCGAATCGTATCGGTGCGGGTAAATCGGGGCGACAGCCCGTCGACTTCCGCGGTATAGCTGGTCCGCACGCGGAAGTCGTGCCAGCGGCTCCCCTCGTGCGCCAGCTCGGCCAGCGCGAACGTCACTTCCACGCGGCCGGCGTCGCATCGCAGCCGCAGCGCGTCGTGATCCGCAAAGGTCACGCGCACGTCCTCGGGCAGGTCTTCCTGCTGGGCCAACTCGGGCCGGCCCAGCTTTTCGGCCACCCAGACAAACAGCTCCGCCAGCTCGAAGGTGCGCCCTTCCAGGTCCAGTTGCTCCAGGCCGTTATTGAGCGCCGACTGGTGAATCTGCAGGCTGAACCAGCTATCCGACGGGGCCCGCGGCCGCGGCGTGTGTGCGCCCAATTGTACGCGGCTGGCTAGCCGGGCCCGCGCCACGATCCGCTCGTCGCTGGTCTGCATTGCCACGGGCACCAGCTCCAAGCCCATCCGCGACAGCGTGGCTCCCTGATTGTCCTTCAGCTTTTGAGTCGCCGCGATCAGCCGGTTCTCGACTTCGGTGTCGAGCTGGTGGAGCGCCCGCACGGCCACCTTTTCTTCCGTCTGGCGACGGGCCAGGGTGCGCACCTCGTCGTGCTGGTTCTGGGCGATCGTGCGCACCAGCGAACCGACCAGCGGCACGCCGTCAAAATCCGTTTCCAGCGACAACAGGTAGTTGTAGTCGTTGTCGGCCTCGGCAATCGCCGGCCAGACCAGCAGTCCCTCGTCGCCGAGCACGAACAGTTTCCGCACCAGAAACGTCGAATGCCCCCGGTTGCGGAACGTCGCCGGCCCGCTGCTGGAAACGGTGTTCGAGTCGACCGATCCCAGGGCTTCCAGACCCAGTCGAATCCGCCGTGCATCGGGCACGAGCTTGACCGTCAATTCGGTAAACGTGCTGCTGTTGCCGCGCACCGGCACGTTCACCACGGTGTCGCGCACCGGCGCGTCGATCCGGCCGGGCTGTGGCACCAAGCGGTTGATCAATTCCTCGCGCATGGCCACCCGTACGTTCGCGTTTCGATAGTGCGTTTCCAAGCGTCGCAGCGCCGCGGGACGTGCTTCCGGCGGCGCCCAACGCAAACTGCGCAAATCGTCGGCCGCGCTGGCCGCGTCGCTGGCCAGCTCCGAATACTCATAGGCTTCCAGATGCGCGAGCAGCCGCTCGGGCGTGATGGGTTCGGCGGCCCAGCCCCGCAAGGCGTCGCGCAGCTCGCCCAGCGGGCTGCTGTCGACAAACTGTCGTTGGGCGGGAGAAAGACGCCGCGACGCCAGGCGGCCCAGAACGCGGGTGGCCAATCGCCGCCGCTGGTCCTGGTCGTAATCGTCGGCCGACGCTTCCACCAGTTCGTCGAACTTCAGGTAGTCGCGCCAATCGGCTCCGGCCGGATCGCGCTTCGCCAGCGCGTCGAAGTCGGCCAATCGCGCGGACGTCGGCCAGACCGCTGGCCGCCAGCTCTTCGGACACCGGGTGCTCGTCGAGCGTGGTCGCGGTCTCCCACACGTCCACCCAACGCGTCAGCCCGTAACGGGCGCACGCCGATCTGGGCCAACAGCGACCGGTCTGCCGGCGGCAGCACCGCGTCTCGCGCGACCAGCTCGCGCAACTTCTCGATCGACGCTCGCCGGACCCGCGGTTCGTCGCTCGCGCTGAGCTCTTGAATCAACTGAATCGCTCGCCGCGCCCAGATCAACTGCGCGTCTTCGTGCGTCAGATTCGTCAGTTGCTCGACAAGAATTCGCGGCATCGGCCAACCGCTGGCGGCCACGGCCGGTGCGCCCTCCGGCTCGGCCGGCGGCTGCGGATCGCTGGCATCGGGCGCGTCGAGCGCCGGCGCGCTGATCACCGGCTCCGCCGGGGCGACTTCGGCTTGTGGCGTCGGCTCGGCCGCTGGTCGCGGTTCGGGTGCCCTGGGCAGCGCCGGCCGTGCGGCGATCTCGAATTCTTCTTCCCGCACTTGCTGGGCATATTCCGGCGCCGGCGGAATGAGCTGGACGCCCCACACCCCGGACATGTCGATCGGTTTCGTCGGCACCGCCGAATAGGCCGCGTGGTGGGCCGACTCAAACTCCGCCTCGGGCGGCGCCAGCTCCGCGTCGTCGCTGCTTTCCAGCGCCACCGACTCGTCGACTCTCCGGTCCGATTGGCCCGACTCGCGGTCCGGTGCCTTGTTGATGGGTCGGACCCGGGCGCTGCGCTCCCAGCCGCGCGGCGCCAACAGGCTCAGCACAAACAGGCAACTCAGGATTCCCAGATACGGCCAGACGGGACTCCGGTGTCTTGATTTCTTCATGCGCCCGCACTCCTGTTGGTGGTCTCGTCCCGGGGCTCGTTCCCTCAAGCGACTGCGTGCACCGCTCCTCCCACGCGTGTTGCCGGATCGAGGCACTTCGCAACCCGATCCACGCAAGCCGGATGGCCGCGCGCGACGGAGACCGCGCGATCTTCCACCTCCTAAGAATCGGTACGATGTGGCGAGCAAGTGGATGTTTGTTGGCAGGAAACAATCGCTCGATTCCGCTCGAGCGGATCAGGGCAAGCGGGCCGCTATCGACGTCTGGGCAAGCCGCCGCGACTTTGCCGACGTGCGGCCCTCTTCCAGGGTTTGGAACAGGCCGCCCCTGGCTGGGTGCCGATCGCGTCGCTCGATTGATGCTCCGCCGGCCGAACCGTAAAATGGGTGGGACGCGTGAACTTTTCTCGCGCTCCTTCGAGGACCCGTTCTTCATGCGCTGGCCGCTGCGGTATCAGATCCTGTTTCCCTTTGCCGGCGTGATGCTGGCGGTCGTGCTGGGGGTCAGCTTGCTCGACGCCGTGTTGGCCGCCCGGCGCACCCAGCGGCAGATCGAGCACCAACTGCGCGAGGTGGCCACCACGCTCCAGGAGGCCAACTTTCCGCTGACCGACGCCGTGTTGGCCCAAACCCGGGGACTCTCGGGTGCGGAATTCCTGCTGATCGACAAGAGCGGGCACCTGCAGGCGGCCAGCCTGGACAGGGTTGATTTACAGGCCCTCGGATCGATCCCCGACGGCAACGATCGATTTCGTCTGGGACAAGCCGTTTCGATGGGGGGCCGCGACTATTTCCACACCGCGGTGACGATCGCCCCGCGCGCCGCCGGCACCGCGGCGATGCGGCTGCACATCCTCTATCCGCAGGATTTTCTGCGGCTGGCTCGTTGGGAGGCCGCCACGCCGCCGTTGGTCGTCGGCGGATTGCTGTTGGTCGTGGTCGCCGCGTTGGCGTTTGCCATCGCCGGCCGCTTGAGCCGGCCGATTCTTGAATTGCGCCGCCAACTCAGCCGTCTGGTGCAGGGAGATTTTCAACCGCTGGCGCTGCCGCAGCGAAACGACGAATTGCGCGACCTGGTCGGCTCGGTCAACTCGCTGGGCGATCAGTTGGCCCAGCTTCGCCGCGTCATCAAACGTTCCGAACGGCTGGCCCTGTTGGGACAGCTCAGCGGCGGCCTGGCCCATCAACTGCGCAACACCGTGACCGGCGCCCGCATGGCCGTTCAATTGCACGAGCGGCATTGCCCCGGCGCCGATCGGGACAGCCTGGACGTGGCGCTGCGGCAACTGTCGATGACCGAATCGCATTTGCAACGCTTCCTCACGGCCGGCCGGCCGGCGACGCCGCGCCGCGGACCCTGCCGGCTGTCGGCGGTGATCGCCGACGTGGCGGCGCTGGTGGCCCCGGCCTGCCGCCATCGGGACGTCGAACTGCAACTGCCCGACGACGCCGACGTCGAGCTGTGGGCCGACGCCGAACAATTGCGGCAGTTGCTGTTGAATCTGGTGCTCAACGCCGTGGAAGCCGCCGGCTCCGGCGGTTGGGTCCGCTTGGAAGCCGAATCGCCGGGCGAGTCGGTCACCTTCCGCGTCCTCGACAGCGGACCGGGCATTCCGGCCGGCGTCGTCGAGCACCTGTTCGAGCCGTTCGTCACCGGACGCCCCGAGGGCATCGGGCTGGGGCTGGCCGTCGTGCGGCAAATCGCCGAGGCTCACGGCGGCACGATCCGCCTGGCCTCGCAGGCGCCGACGACTTTCGAGATCACTTTGCCTGCCGGCCAACCGCCCGACGCGCCGCCCCACCGGGCGCCGGGCGACGCGGTCGATGCTTCCGCACACATGCCAGTCTGAAAGGCACGCCATGAGCCACGTCTTGATCGTCGACGACGAAGAGAGCATCTGCTGGGGACTGAAACGTCTGTTGGCCGAAATGGGCCACCAGGTCAGCGTCGCCTCCAGCGCCGAAGCAGGCGCTGGCGGCCGTCGACGACTGCCGGCCCGACCTGGCCGTGCTCGACGTGCGACTGCCGGGCATGGACGGTCTGGCCGCCATGCAGCCGCTGCGCGAGGCCATGGGCCCGATGCCGATCGTCGTGATCACGGCCTTCGGTAATCTCGACGTGGCCGTCACGGCCATGCGCAACGGGGCGTTCGACTATCTCACCAAACCGTTCGACCTGGAACAGGCCGCCGCCGTGATCGATCGGGCGCTGTGCGCAGGGCAAATTGCCCCCCTCGTCGTCGCAACCGGTGGAAGACGACTGGCAGCAAGAACTGCTTGGCACCGGCCCGGCCATGCAGGAAGTGTTCAAGCGCATCGCGTTGGTCGCGCCGTCGGATGCCTCGGTGCTCATCATCGGCGAAAGCGGCACCGGCAAGGAACTGGTGGCCCGGGCCATTCACCGGCATTCGCTGCGGGCCGATCGGCCGTTCGTGCCGATTCATCTGGCCTCGCTCAGCCCCACGCTGGTCGAAAGCGAGCTGTTCGGCCACGTGCGGGTGCGTTCACCGGCGCCGAAGGGGCCCGCCGCGGATTGCTCGAGCTGGCCGACGGCGCCACGGTGTTCTTTGACGAAGCCGGCGACATTCCGCCCGCCGTGCAAGTGAAGCTGTTGCGCGTCCTGGAGCAGCAGGAGGTCACGCCGGTCGGTAGCGCGGAGTCTCGGGCCACTTCGTTCCGCGTGATTGCCGCCACGAACCGCGATTTGCACGCCGACTCCGCAGGCGCCGAACTGCGGCGCGATTTGTACTTCCGCCTGGCGGCGTTCGAGATCGTGCTGCCCCCGTTGCGCGAGCGCGTCGAAGACATTCCGCTGTTGGCCCAGGCGTTTTTACATCGCGCCGGCCGCGGCGGACGGCAATGCCGGGGTTTTTCCGCGGCCGCCATGGACGAGCTGTGCCGCCGTTCCTGGCCCGGCAACGTCCGGCAATTGCGGCACGCGGTCGAGCACGGCATGCTGTTGGCCCGTGGGGGACAGATCGAATGCGAGCACCTCCCGCCCGACATGGACGAAACGCCGCTGGCCTCGACGCAGGCGGAGCTGGATGCGGCGGTGTGCGATTGGACGCGGCAACAACTGGCCGAAGGCACGTCGCACGGCCGTATCTATCAGCGGTTCCTGGCCCGGGTCGAGCCGTCGCTGTTCGAGACCGTGCTGCATCGCACGACCGGCAATCGGGCCGCCGCGGCCGACGCGCTGGGCATCCATCGCGCCACCCTGCGCAAGAAACTGGCCGTCAAAACCGACGAGCCATAGAAGTTGTTTCAAAACCGAGTTTGGGTGCCACGGCTGGCTCGTCCAGCAGTGCAGACCCCTCGATCACACTGCTGGACAAACCGGACAAGCCAGCAGTGGCACCGGACGCGCGACCGCTCACTTCTCCACGAGCACCGTATCCTCGTGCTCGTAGGCCGGCGCACAGCAGCACAAGAAGACCAACGTTTGGTCGCCGGTGTTCGTGATTTCGTGTTCCGCGCCCGGCGGGATGGCGATCGCGTCGCCCGGCCCGACGTCGGCCGTCTCGTCGCCGATCCGCATTCGCCCCGTGCCTGACAGGATGTAATAGATCTCTTCGGTGTGGACGTGATAGTGCGGCGTCGTGCTGGCCCCGAGGGGCAGTCGGGCCTCGGCCAGGCTTTGCTGGGCGATCGACGAATTGCGGTGCGCAAGCAGCTCGCGAATCTCGGAACCGTCCTTCGTCGTGAAGCTGGGCACGCGGTCTCGATTGTGGATGTCCATCGGCGCGATTTTCCTAGGGGTTGATGATGACGGCGCGTGCACGCCGGGGCTACTTGCGGCCGATCGCGATCACCGCGGGCGAATACGATCGCACGTCCCAGTCGAGCCCTCCCGGCAACAATCCTACGTCAAATCGACCGTCGCATTCCACGACGAACTCGCTCGCTGGGGGCGACCGTTCGACCAGCCAGTGCAACAGCGAGAGCATCTCGGCCTGCCGCTCGACGTAGAACGCGTACGGAGGCGAGCAGAAAACCAGCCAGGGTTGCTCCCCCGGGATGGCGGCTTTTTGGGCCCACAAAAAGACGTTGGCCGGTTCGACGTGACAGCGGTCGGCGACGCCCAGCAGGGCCGCATTCTGGCGGATGATGCGGGCGGTGGGAAAGTGCTGCTCGACGAAGGTGGCCGCGGCGGCTCCGCGGCTCATGGCCTCGAGCCCCAGCGCGCCGGTGCCGGCGAACAGGTCGAGGGCGAGCTTTCCGGCCTGCTCGTGGCCCAAGAGGTTAAAAACGGCCTCGCGGACGCGATCCTTCATCGGTCGCGTGCGTAGATGACCGGTATAGAGGAGCTTGCGTCCGCGAAACTCGCCGCCGATGATGCGCAGCGACGGCGCGGCGCTCTGTTCGTGGCGGTCGTGTTGTTCGGCGGGGTTTTTCCGGTGGCGCCACGAGCTGTTCCTTGGTGCCGAGACTGCTGGCAGTCGTCGCGGCGCCTCGTAGGGGGGGCGAATCCCAAGGGAAACGCGCCTCCGGTGCAAATCGAATCTGCTATGCTAAATATACTAAACGATTCCATCCGGCTCGGCCCAAGCCCAACCTTCCCAGGATCCCGCCATGAACCGTCTTCTGCCCGTCGTGTTGGCCCTCTTGTTGTCCTCTTTTTCGGCCGCCTTGGTCGTCGGGCAGGAAACGGCCGTCACGGCCGACGACTACCCTAAGCTGTTCAAACAGTGGCGGCAAAACCTGGCCCGCTTCTCCCAATTGAGGCAACAGTACCAGTCCGACCCGGCGGCCGACAAGAAGGCTCTGCAGGCCGAAGCGGACAAGATCGGCGAGTCGACCAAGAAGCTGATGGAGCCGTTGTTTCAATCGGCCAAGCTCGCTTACGCCGCGGCTCCCAACCAGGACAAGCAGCTCACCGATTTTCTGATCGCCGCCACGGCCGACTATATCAACACCGACGACTACGAAAAGGCCGCCGAAACCGCCAAATTGCTCATCGAAAACAACTGCGATAATGAACACCTCGATCTGCTCGCCGGCATCGCGCTGTTCAACGCCAACGAGTTTCTCGACGCCGAGAAGCATCTGCAAGCCGCCAAGGATAAAGAGGCCATCAATCGAAAAGGCCTGGAACTGCTCGACCAAATCGATAAGTACAAGAAGTCCTGGCCCAAGGAAAGCCAACTTCGCGCCGCCGAAGACCAGGCCGGCGACCTGCCCAAGGTGAAACTCGAAACCA
This sequence comes from uncultured Planctomycetota bacterium, assembly GCA_963711515.1. Lineage (GTDB taxonomy): Bacteria > Planctomycetota > Planctomycetia > Pirellulales > PALSA-1355 > CAVQEL01. The sequence goes on from CAVQEL010000031.1 coordinate 97,753, forward strand.
GCGCAGGGGACATCGTCGTCGTCTTGTTCGAGAACGAAGCCCCCAACACGGTGGCCAACTTCATTAGCCTCGTCGAGAAGGGCTATTACAACGGTCTGGCCTTCCACCGCGTCATCCCCGGCTTCATGGCCCAGGGAGGCGATCCCAAGGGCGACGGCAGCGGTGGCCCCGGCTACACGATTCCCGACGAAGTCAGCTCGGCCAACCATCGCGAACATTTCCGCGGCAGCCTGAGCATGGCCAAGACACAAGCTCCCGACTCGGGGGGCTCGCAGTTCTTCATCTGCTTCGTCCCCACCGGACACCTCGACGGCATGCACACCGTCTTCGGCCGCGTCGTCCAAGGCATGGACGTGCTCGCCAAGCTGCAACGCACCGAAGGCGTGCCGGGCAATCCCGAGGCGGACAAAATCCTCAAGGCCACGGTCCTCTCCAAGCGACCGCACGAGTACAAGCCGCGCACGCAGCCCGATAAATAGTAGCCGGCTCGCTCGGGTGCGTCGCTCCCGTCGTTCGGCTGTAACGGCCCGTCGTTCGGCTGTAAGGGCCCGTCGTTCGGCTGCAAGGGCCGGTCGTTCGGCTGCAAGGGCCGGTCGAAAGCGGCAAACCGGTAGGGAAACGGAATCCTGCCCCAAATCATCACCGGGGTACCCTCCTTCGGGTGGAATTCATCGGCGGGCGCTCCGCCGCGCTCGCTTCTCGCCCCCGTAGCAGGATTCGTAATGATGCTCGGGCTGCGCTTCCAGCGTCCTAAACGCCCCTCGCCGTCGTGACTTGGGGCGGCGGTTCGGCCTCAATCCACGCTTGTTGGCGGGGCCGGCCAATTTCGCATGGCTGGTGGAAAACTGCTTGACGCGAGCGGCCGGTAAGTCTAGCTTAACATGTTCGCCGCAAATCCTGTGATTGTGTTCTATTTGAAATTCTCATCACGCCGGCCTCTCCATGCATATCAAAGCGCTCAAGGTCTTTTGCGACGTCGTGGGCTGGCGCAGCTTTTCTCGGGCCGCCGACGAAAACGGCATCTCGCAGTCTGGTGCTAGCCAGGTCGTCAACCAGCTCGAGCGCCGTCTGGGCGTCAAGCTGATCGATCGCTCGAAGCGCCCCTTCGTCCTCACCCCCGAGGGGGAAACCTACTACGAAGGCTGCCGCAAGCTGGTCCAGCGCTACGACGCCCTGGAAGACCAGGTCCGCACGCTGCACGAAGAGGTATCGGGCCGCGTGCGCGTGGTCTCGATCTACTCGGTCGGCTTGCACCACATGAGCCGCTACTTGCAGCAGTTTCTGACGCAATATCCCAAGGCCAACGTGCGGCTCGAGTATCAGCATCCGCACCGGCTGTACGACGCGGTGGAAAAAGACCACGCCGACCTGGGCCTGGTGAGCTATCCGCGCCCTTCGCGCTCGATCGAAGCCATCCCCTGGCGCGAGGAGCCGATGGTGCTGGTGTGCGCCCCGGGCCATCGCCTGGCCGGCTATCCGCGCGTGGCGATCGACGATCTGGCCGGTGAGCGGATGATCGGCTTCGACAGCGAGCTGACGATCCGCCGCGAGATCGATCGCGTGCTGCAACTGCACGACGCCGAAGTGCGCGTGGCGATGGAGTTCGACAACATCGAAACCATCAAGCGGGCGGTCGAGATCGACGCCGGCGTGGCCTTGCTGCCCGAACCGACCGTGCTCCGCGAGGTCGAAACGCACACGCTGGTGAAGGTGCCTCTGGTGGGAGACGAACTGGTGCGACCGCTGGGCATCATCCACCGCCGCGGCAAGGAGCTGGGCAGCACGACCCGGCGATTTATCGAGCTGTTGCAAAACGAAGGACAGTGTACGCAAGCGCCCGACGCGTGCACGGCCGACGCCGCGCCGCGTGAAGATTGCCAACTGGTTCACAACGGCCATTCGGCCGGCCAGACCAACGGTGCCGCGCCAGCCCCCGTCGATCCTGCGCCCGAGGAACTCACCAGCCCCTCGCGTCGCGCGGTGCGCATCAAGGCGAAGTAAGGCCCGCGTAAGGAAATCCGCCATGCAGCCAAAGCATTACCCGATCGGGCCGCCCGCGGGCCAGGGACTCTACGATCCGGCGAACGAGCATGACGCCTGCGGCGTCGGTTTCGTCGTAAACATGCGCGGCGAAAAGAGCCACGACATCGTGCGTTGGGGGCTCGAGATCCTGGTCAACCTGACCCATCGCGGCGCCTGCGGCTGCGACCCGCTGACCGGCGACGGAGCGGGCATCTTGACGCAGATTCCTCACGACTTCTTCCAGGCCAAGGCCGGCGAGCTGAACATCGAGCTGCCGCCGCGCGGCGATTACGGCATCGGCGTCGTCTTCCTGCCCAACGACGACGAGCAGCGGCACTTCTGCGAAGCGGAATTCGAACGGATCGTGGCCGCCGAGGGGCAGGTCTTCCTGGGTTGGCGCGACGTGCCGGTCGACAACAGCGTGCTGGGCGTGACGGCCCGCGCCGTCGAACCCACCATCCGCCAGGTGTTCATCGCCCGCGGCCCGGATACCTCTCCCGACATGTTCGAGTGGAAGCTGTTCGTGATTCGCAAGGTGCACGCCAACGCGATCGCCGCCAGCGACCTGTCGCAGAAACAATACTGTTACATCCCCAGCCTGTCGTCGCGCACCGTGATCTACAAGGGGCTGCTGCTGGCCGACCAGGTCGAACCCTTTTACCACGATCTGGCCGACGAGCGGTTTGTCTCGGCCCTGGCGCTGGTGCATCAGCGCTACAGCACCAACACGTTTCCCACCTGGGACCTCGCCCATCCGTTTCGTTACCTGGCGCACAACGGCGAGATCAACACGCTGCGCGGCAACATCAACTGGATGCACGCCCGCGAAAGCATGTTCGCCAGCGAGAAGTACGGCGCGGACCTGGAAAAGATCTGCCCGGTGTGCCGCGTGGGTGCCAGCGATTCGGCGGTGTTCGACAACGCGCTCGAATTGCTCGTGCTCACCGGCCGCTCGCTGCCGCAGGCCATGTCGATGCTCATTCCCGAGCCGTGGCAAAACCACGAGAGCATGGACGACGACCTGAAGGCCTACTACGAATACCAGTCGTGTCTGCTCGAACCGTGGGACGGTCCGGCTTCGATGGCCTTTACCGACGGCACCATGATGGGCGCGTGCCTGGACCGCAACGGCCTGCGCCCCAGCCGCTACTGGGTCACCAAGGGGGGCCTGGTGGTGATGGCCTCCGAAGCCGGCGTGCTCCGCATTCCGCCCGAGGAAATCGAATCCAAGGGCCGGCTCCGCCCGGGGCGCATGTTTCTGGTCGACACCTCGCAAGGGCGAATCATCGCCGACAAAGAGATCAAGCAGTCGCTGGCCGCCCACCGCCCGTATCGCCAGTGGCTCGACGAGAACCTGGTCACGCTCGACGATCTGCCCGGCGCGGCCGACGTCAACGGGCACCTGGACGAGCCGCTGTCGAAGCTGCAGCGCGCCTTCGGCTACACGCTCGAAGACTTGCGGATTCTGATGGCCCCCATGGCCACGGCCGGCGCCGAGGCGATCGGCTCGATGGGCAACGACACGCCGCTGGCCGTCCTCTCGGACCGGCCGCAGTTGCTCTACAACTATTTCAAGCAACTGTTCGCCCAGGTCACCAATCCGCCGCTCGACGCCATCCGCGAGGAGATCATCACCTCGCTGGTCACGACCATTGGCTCCGAAGGCAACCTGCTGGACGAAACCGTCCAGCAGTGCCGGCTGCTGCGCCTCGATCAGCCCATCCTCACCAATGCCGATTTGGAGAAAATCCGCCAGCTCGATCTCGATCGGCTCAAGAGCCGCACGCTGGGCACGCTGTTTCCCCGCAGCGAAGGCACCGCCGGCATGCAGCGCCGCATGGACACGTTGCGGGCCGAAGCCTCGCAGGCCATCGCCGACGGCGTGACGCTATTGATCCTCTCGGACCGGGGCGTCAGCGCCGATCTGGTGCCCATCCCGGCTCTGCTGGCCACCAGCGGCGTGCACCATCACCTGGTGCGCGAGGGAAGCCGTACCCGCTGCGGCCTTATCGTCGAGACGGGTGAAGCCCGCGAAGTGCACCACTTCGCCCTGTTGACCGGCTACGGCGCCGGCGCCGTGAACCCCTACCTGGCCTTCAGCACGCTGCGGCAGATGCTGGCCGAAGGCTACGTCTCCGACGACTTCACCTACGAGAAGCTGGAAAAGAACTACATCAAGGCGATCGGCAAGGGACTGCTCAAGGTGATGTCCAAGATGGGCATCTCGACGCAGCACAGCTATCGGGGAGCGCAAATCTTCGAAGCCATCGGGCTGAACACCGAGTTCGTCAATGAATTCTTCACCCGCACGGCCAGCCGCATCGAAGGCGTGGGCATGGCGGCCGTGGCCGAAGAATCGATCCGCCGCCACGAGCACGCCTATCCCACCAGCGACGTCCCGCAAACGCTCGATCTGGACGTCGGTGGACAATACCAATGGCGCCGCAAGGGCGAAGCGCATATCTTCAGCCCCGACGTGATCGCCAAGCTGCAGCACTCCACCCGGCTGAACAGCCGCGAAGACTTTCGCAAGTTCTGCCAGTTGATCGACGACCAGCAGCGCCGGCTGCTGACGCTCCGCGGCCTGCTGGACTTCAAGTGGAGCGACCAGCCGATTCCACTGGAGGAAGTCGAGCCGGCCAGCGAGATCGTCAAGCGGTTTGCCACCGGCGCGATGTCCTACGGCTCGATCTCGCGCAAGGCGCACGAGACGCTGGCCATCGCCATGAACCGCATCGGCGGCAAGAGCAACACGGGCGAAGGGGGCGAAGACCCGGTGCGCTTCACGCCCGATGCGAACGGCGACCGCCGCTCGAGCGCCATCAAGCAGGTGGCCAGCGGCCGGTTCGGCGTCACCAGCGAATACCTGGTCAGCGCCCGGGAGCTGCAGATCAAGATGGCCCAAGGCGCGAAGCCCGGCGAAGGTGGCCAGTTGCCCGGCCACAAAGTGGACAAGGAAATCGCCCGCATCCGCTACAGCACTCCGGGCGTGGGGCTGATCTCGCCGCCGCCGCATCACGACATCTATTCGATCGAAGATCTCTCGCAGTTGATCCACGATCTGAAGAACTCGAATCGCGACGCGCGCATCGCGGTCAAGCTGGTCGCCGAAATTGGCGTGGGCACCGTGGCCGCGGGCGTCGCCAAGGGCAAGAGCGACGTCGTGCTCATCAGCGGCCACGATGGCGGCACCGGCGCCAGCCCGCAAACTTCGATCAAGCACGCCGGCGCCCCTGGGAGCTGGGCCTGGCCGAAACGCACCAGGTGCTGGTGCTCAACGATCTGCGTGGCCGGATCGTCGTGCAAACCGACGGCCAGTTGCGCACGGCCCGCGATATCGCCATCGCCACCATGCTCGGCGCCGAGGAGTGGGGCATTGCCACGGCGGCCCTGGTCACGATCGGCTGCATCATGATGCGCAAGTGCCACCTGAACACCTGCCCGGTGGGCATCGCCACGCAAGATCCCGAGCTGCGCAAGAAGTTTGCCGGCAAGCCGGAATCCGCGGTCAACTATTTCTTCCTGCTGGCCGAAGAGCTGCGCGAGATCATGGCCCGGCTCGGCTTCCGCACGATCAACGAAATGGTGGGCCGCGTCGACCGGCTCGACACCCGGGGGGCCGTCGCCCACTGGAAGGCCAAGGGGCTCGACTTCTCGTCGATCCTCCACAAGCCGCAAGTGCCCGACCACATTCTCACCTACTGCGCCGAGAAGCAGGACCACGGGCTCGATAAATCGGTGGACATCACCCTGCTATTGGAGCTGTGCCGGCCGGCGCTCGAGCACCAGGAGCCGGTCAAGCTCGACCTGCCGATCCGCAACGTCCACCGCACGGTGGGCACGATCCTCTCCAGCGAAGTGACCAAGAAGTACGGCCGCGGCGGCTTCTCGAAAGAAGACACGATCCAGCTCAATTTCCGCGGCAGTGCCGGCCAGAGCCTGCTGGCCTTCGGCGTGCACGGAGTCACCGTTCGCGTCGAGGGAGACGTCAACGACTACTGCGGCAAGGGGCTGTCGGGGGGCAAGATCATCGTCTATCCGCCCCGCGAGAGCACCTTCGTTCCCGAGGAAAACATCATCGCAGGCAACGTCGTGCTGTACGGCGCCACCAGCGGCGAGTTGTATCTGCGGGGCATCGCCGGCGAGCGGTTCTGCGTTCGCAATAGCGGGGCATCGGCCGTGGTCGAGGGAGTCGGCGATCACGGTTGCGAGTACATGACCGGCGGCCGCGCGGTGATCCTCGGTAAGACGGGGCGCAACTTCGCGGCCGGCATGAGCGGCGGCATCGCCTACGTGCTCGACGTCGACGGCACGTTTCCGCCGCTGGTGAACAAGGAGATGGTCGAGCTGGAGGACCTCAGCGATCCGGCCGATCAGGACACCGTGCTCAACCTGATCCGCAAGCACGTGCAATACACCGGCAGCACCCGCGGCCAGTGGGTGCTCGACAATTGGCACGAGCTGTCGGGCAAATTCGTCAAGATCATGCCGACCGATTACAAGTTGGCGCTCAAGAAACTCCAGGAAGAAGCCCAAGCCATGGAGGCGGACGGCGTCGAGGTGGCCCATGGGTGACGTACACGGCTTCATGAAGTACCAGCGCAACTACGCGCCCAAGGAGCCGGTGGCCGAGCGGCTCAAGCACTTCAACGAGTTCCTCAAGGTCATCCCCACCGAGGAGCTGCAAGCCCAGGGTGCGCGGTGCATGGACTGCGGCATCCCGTTCTGCCACACCGGCTGCCCGCTGGGAAACATCATTCCCGACTGGAATGACCTGGTCTATCGCAACCAGTGGCGCGAAGCGATCGACCGGCTGCACGCCACGAACAATTTTCCCGAGTTCACCGGCCGCGTCTGTCCCGCTCCCTGCGAGGCGGCCTGCGTGCTGGGCATCAACGAAGACCCCGTGTCGATCAAGCAGATCGAAATGTCGATCGCCGATCGGGCGTTCGACGAAGGCTGGATCGTGCCCGAGCCTCCCGCCACGCGGACCGGCAAGCGGGTGGCCGTGGTGGGCAGCGGACCGGCCGGATTGGCCGCCGCCCAGCAGCTCAACCGGGCCGGCCATCAGGTCACGCTCTTCGAACGGGCCGACCGCCCGGGCGGGCTGTTGATGTACGGCATCCCCGACTTCAAGCTCGAAAAATCGCGCGTCTGGCGGCGCATCGACCAGATGCGGGCCGAAGGGGTCGAGTTCCGCACCGGCGCGAACGTGGGCGTGAACGTCTCGGTCGACGAGCTGCGCGACGGGTACGATGCCCTGGTGCTCACCGGCGGCTCCACGCAGCCGCGCGACCTGGCCATACCGGGCGCGAATTGCAGGGCGTGCACTTCGCCATGGAGTTTTTGCCGCAGCAGAACCAGCGCAACCAGGGGGACGCGGTGCCGGACCAGATCCTGGCCACCGGCAAACACGTGATCGTCATCGGCGGTGGCGACACCGGCAGCGACTGCACGGGCACCTCGAACCGGCAGGGCTGCGCGAGCCTGACGCAGTTCGAGCTGTTTCCCGCACCGCCCGACGTCGGGCAGTTTCCCCGCAGCAACGAGCGTCCGGCCAACAGCCCTTGGCCTTACTGGCCGATCATCTTCCGCACCAGCACTTCGCACGAGGAAGGCTGCGAGCGCGAGTTCAGCATCGAGACCAAGGAATTCCTCGGCGACGACGCGGGCCACGTGCAAGGCCTGCGCACCGTCCGCGTCGAATGGATCAAGGACGCCAACGGGCGGCCCACTCCGCGCGAAGTGCCCGGCACCGAAAAGACCTGGCCGGCCCAACTTGTGCTGTTGGCCATGGGCTTTCTCGGCCCCGAGAAGCACGGCATGATCGACCAGCTTGGCCTCGAGCTCGATCCGCGCGGCAACGTCAAGTGCGACGAGAATTACATGTCGAGCGTGCCCGGCGTCTTCGCCGCCGGCGACATGCGCCGCGGTCAGTCGCTGGTGGTGTGGGCCATTCACGAAGGTCGCGAAGCGGCCCGCGCCGTCGACAAATATCTCATGGGCGTCACCCATCTACCCAGCGTCAACGCCGGCGACTTCGCCTGGAAGTAAAAACGGTGCCAGTAAAACGGTGTCAGGCACCGTTTCCCACGCGCGTGGTAGGCACGCTCCGCGTGCCGTAAAACTGGGGCACTACAGGCGCCGGCCTGACACGTGCTCGATCCACGAGAATCCGCGCCAACTCAACTCCCGCGACGGCACGCGGAGCGTGCCTGCCACCCGTCGCGGCCCAAACACCCATCGCCTGCCCGTCAGCACAAACTCCCTGCGGGACTTTTTACGGTTTGTCCTTCGCACCACTACCCGCCGCCGAACGTAATAATTGTACGGAACCAAGGGGCAGGGTTGAGGCCGGCAGGGCGATCCGTGGAGCGGGTTTTGCCGGCGGCAGGGATTCTCCGGACGGGGCAAGAGCCGGCGATTGCCAAAGGTTTAAGGTGGCCGTGAAGAAAAACGGCTGCTAGCGTCGAATAGACCTGTGGCGGCGCGCTCTGCCGGCTGGGCAAGCTCTGACGGCCGGCAAGCGCGCCACCTCTGGCAAAACCAAGGCGGAACAGAAAGAGGTGGGGCCATGCAAGATAGCCATTCGTCGCAAATCAATATCCTGGCAATCGACGAACACCCGGATGTGCTCGCCGAAATTGCTCGCATCCTTCATCGCATCGGGTACGGATGCCACCGGGCCTGTGACATGCAATCGGCCGCCGAGGCGCTGGCCCAGGGGACGCCCGATCTGATCGTGGCCGACGTGACGATGTCGGGCCGCAGCGGCGTGGCTCTGTGCGACGAGCTGAAGCGCCGCTTCGACCTGGAAGAGGTGCCGGTGATGTACCTCTCATCGATGCAAACGCCCGACATCATTCGCCGCGCGGACGTTCCCGGCGGCGCGTATTACCTGCGCAAGCCGTTCAACGCGCCCGTGTTCGTCGAATTGGTGGAAAAGACCCGCCGCACGCCGCGGCCGCACCTGGCCGGCGTGTAAGCATCGCCAGCCGGGCCGCCGCGCCGCGAACGAACGTGACGCGGATCGCGAAGTGAACTCACGAGCCGGGGGAACCACTTCCTCCGGCTCTCTTTCGCGTGAGCCACCGTGCACGGATTTGACTCAACGGCGTCGCTGAGATAATACGGGCGCATTGGCTTGGACTGCTCCCGACCGGATCCGAACGCGAAGCGTGAGAGCGTGAGCGAGGATCCATGCCGATCGTCACCTCGCTGACGCTTCGGGTTGGGATGCGGCCGGGGATTTGGCGCGACGCAACCGCGTGGAGGCCGTCATGGAAACGCAAACCGCCGAACAATTGACCCAGAAAAAGTGCGTGCCCTGCGAGGGGGGCGTTCCCAAGTACTCGCCTGACGAGGCCAGGCGCAACTCACAAAACTCTCCGGCTGGCGGCTCACGCACGAGGGGCAGCGGATCCGCAAGGATTGGGTCGTCAAGAATTTCATGGCCGGCATCGACTTCTTCAGCCGCGTGGCCGACGTGGCCGAAAACGACGGCCACCATCCCGATCTGCACCTGGAGGGGTATCGCAACGTGTGGATCGAGCTCTATACGCACGCCATCGGCGGCCTGTCGGAAAACGACTTCATCCTGGCCGCCAAGATCGACGACCTGCCGATTCGCCTCAAGTAGCCCCCGGCCGCCAGCCATGTCAGCCAGCCAGCCGATCGCGCCCCTCGATGCGCCCCAGTCGCTCCGCCGGCGGTTCGAGCTGGCCGTGAGCGAAGTCTCGATCGGCGGCAAGACCTATCGCTTGCTGCGCCCCCGCAGCGTTGACGATCTGATCAGCGAAGAGGACTTCGCCCTCGACGAGCGCATTCCCTACTGGGCCGACTGCTGGCCCAGCAGCCACGTGCTGGCCGCGCACCTGGCGGGCGAGCAGGGCGCCGGTCGCACGCTATTGGAGTTGGGCTGCGGCATCGGGCTGGTGAGCCTGGTGGCCGCCGCCGCCGGGTTCGATGTGCTGGCCACCGACTACTATGCTCACGCGCTGGAGTTCACCGCCGCCAATGCGCAGCGACACCACCTGGCCAGCGTCGACACGCGGCTGGTCGATTGGCGCGCTCTGCCCGACGATTTGGGAACCTTCGACCTGGTGGCCGCCAGCGACGTGCTCTACGAGCGGCCGCTGGTGCCCCTGGTGGCCCGAACTCTGGCCCACACGCTGTCCCCCGCAGGGCTGGCCCTGGTTGCCGATCCCGGCCGGCGGACGGCCGAGCCGTTTTTCGACGCATGCGACGAGCTGCACCTGGCGGCGCGGCCGATCGCCCGGGTACCGGCCACCGATCCGGCGGCCGAGGCGGCCATCGTGATCTACGAGATTCGCCGCCGGTAGCCGGCTGCAAGTACGTTGCCCGGCGCAGCGGGCGTCTCTGCGGGTCGCGGCGGATTTGACCTTCCGCTCGGCGGTGGCGAGAATGGACGCTTTGCAAGTCAGCCTGGCCATTATCTAGCGGACCCACCATGCACAGCTCAACCAACACCACCACGCCCGGCGATTCTTCTGCCTCGGGGGCCAGCGAGAAGCCGGCCGCGGGCGTCAGCGAAAAGCCGGGCGCCAACGAACCTGCACGCCGGCGCGGCGTCTCGTTGGGCGCGATCTTCTTTTCCTTTCTGCTCGTGGCGGCCGTCACCGTGGCGGCCGGTTCGACCTTTGTCGCCATGCAGGCCATCGAAGAGCGCAACGAGCTGCAAGCAAAGTACAGCGATAGCACGGCGGCCGTGAACAAGCTCGTCGAGGCCGTGGCCACCTCCGGCAGCTTGAAGGGCGTGTCCAACGCCAAGGCTCGCGAGGAAATCTTCGCTCCGGCCATCGAGTATTACTCCAAGGTCGCCAGCCAGACGCCCACGCTGGACAACCCCGAGGCGCTGCCCGAGATCGCTTCGGCAAAATATCATCTGGCCGCGCTGCAAACCAAGTTGGGCATGTCGGCGGGTGTGCTGTCTCTGGGCGGCGGCGCCGACGCGGTTCGCATGATGCAGATGAGCAACATGGATCCGGATCGCTTTCCGAGTCTGAAAACCAGCGCCTTGCAATTGACCGCGCCGATGGATTGGGTGATGGTCAAAGACTCCGGCCTCGAGGCGCAAGCCACGGCCTTGCTGTTCACCATTGTCAACGCCATCGGTGTGTACGACGTGCTGTCGCACAAGCATCCCGATGTCATTGGCTTTCGCGATGACTTGTCAGCCATTTATGAGGCCAGCGGCGCCCTGCAATCGCGCGTGCCCACCCGCGAAGACTTCGCCATTGACGCCTGGAAACACGCCCGGACCTTACTCCAAGGGCTCGTCCAAGAGCGACCCTCGGATGTCAGTTACCAGACGCGGCTGGCCGAATGCCTGGTCGGCCTGGGCGCTCTCGAAAAGAAGCTAGGTCGCAACAACGACGCCATCGGCGACTACAAGCAGGCCGTCGAACTGCAGCAAAAAATGGTCGAGGCCAATCCGGACGACAAGAACCTGGCCAAGGCATTGGCCAAGTCCCAAAGCGACCTGGAAAAAATCGAGCCGGAGCCCGAGGCGACACCCCAAGACGCCGCCGCAGCGCCCGCCGCCGATGCCCCTGCGGAAGGTAGCGCAGCGCGCCCGACGCGGCAGAGTCCTCGGCCGCCGCCGAGTCGGCCCCCTAGCGCCGCTGCGATGGTCGACCAGGTTCCCAAAGGTGACGCGTCCGATCGGGGCCGATCCTTCGGCCGGCTGCTGCTGTTGGTCGCGGTCGCGGCGGCGCTGGCCCTGGCCGCCTTCTGGCTGGGCGAGCTCACGCGCGCGGACCGCTCGCAACTGCTCAATCCCAATGACGCGATGAGCAACTGGTCGCAGGCCAGCGGGGCCCAGAAACAGGCCACGGCCGAGTTGCTGGTCGATCGCTTCCAGCGCGAGGGCCTGCTCGGCCCCCGCGCCCTGGCCCGACTCCACGCACCCGAAGGCCGGCAGGCCATGGCCCGTGAACTGGTCGTCGAGCTCGACGCCGCTGCCAATCCGGACGTGATGGCCTACGTCTCGCCGGGCGAGCCGATGGCCCGGGTCGCCAGCGGCGCCATTGGGCGGCTGGATTGGGACGAGTAGCCGATCAGTTGGCAGCCAGCCAATCCAGGTAGGCCTGGTGCGCGGCGACGATCGGCACGGCCAGAATCTCGGGCACTTCGTAGGGATGCAGCTCGCGGATGGCGGCTTCCAGCGGTGCGTAGTTGGCTTTCATGGTCTTGGCCAGGCAGAGCCACTCTTCACCCGTTTCGATTGCTCCCTGCCAGCGGTACGTGCTCGTGATCGGGCCGGCCACCTGCACGCAAGCGGCCAGGCGGCGTTCGACCAGCGCCGCGCCAACTTGTCGGCATCGGCCCGGCTGCCGATCGTGGTGATGATTTGAATCGCATCGGTCATGGTCGGAAACGATCTCGCCTGGGCGTGGGCGGGTTTCGGCGGAGCGGATCAGTTATACATTCAGCTATATATTAGAGTCGCGACGTCCGAAAACCTACCCAGCGCGCCGGGGTTCAACGCGATGCTTCGTTTCTACGTCACCGTGCACGCCCAGCCCGCGGAGATCGAAGTCGGCGATCCGATCACGATCGGCAACCGCACGCTGCGCCCCTTGCGTGTTTCGCCCGAGGCGTTGAGCACGACAGCCATGCCCACCAGCTTCGAGGACGCGGCGGCCCGGCTGGCCGCGCTCGAGCGGCTGTACTGCGAGCCCGACGGATCGTTTGTCTGGACCTCCGGCCAGCGGGAGCGAAGCTGGCAGGTGGACGGCAATCTGTACGATCGCCACGAGCGGCTGCTGTTTGTGGACCTGAAGGGGACGTGTCCGGCCGGCGAGTTCGACCGCTTGCTGGCCGCGTTTGGCTGGCCGGAAACGAAGCTGATGTTTCAATTGACCCGCGAGGCGTTGTTTCTGGACGAAGCCGAGTTCCGCCGCTGCGCCGCGGGCGGTTAGGCGCGATCTCTCGTTTCGTCGGCGCGAACGGTAGTTGCCGGTCACCACGGTAAACCATTCGGGCCTGGCTGCCGCGGGGTGATCTCAAGCGTTATTCACCGAGTTCATTCTTCCTGGTAGCCGGCCATGTCTTCCATCCGCAGCAGGATGAGCGTGCTCACGCCGGCTTCGAACAGTTGGGGACCAAACGACCGCTGGTGCTCCGAAGCGCCCTGGCCCGCCAACGCGAAGGTGTGCTTGCCGGCTTCCAACCGGTGCAGGTCAAAGACGTGCTCCTGCCAGTCGTAGCCTTTGCCGTTCAGGTCGAGCAGCGAGCCCACCTTCTTGCCGTCGAGCAGGGCTTGATACCGGCTGCCAAAGATCGACTGCAACAAGATGGCCGACACCTTGTACAGCCCCGCCTGCTCGACTTCAAAGGTGAAGGCGATCCGCCCGTCGGGCTTCTCGGGCCGAAAGGCGATCCCGGCCACCGATTTCTCCGTCTTGTCGGGCTCGGCCTCGAACTTGAGTCCCGCCGCCAGCAGAATTTTGTACGGCGCGATGCGCTCTTTGGCCGGCGGCAGCTCCTCGTCCCAGGTGGCCACGGGGGTCTGATACCACATGGCCACCGAGCTGACCCAGTCTTCGCGCTGGCCGGAACTCGAAAGCTGTTTTCCCTCCTCGGTGAACACGCTGCCGCGATGCTCGATCGACATCTTGAGCGATTTGGAGAACCGGATCGGATCTTCGATGTGCCAGCGATAGGCCGTGACTCGATCGCCCAGCAAGGGCCCCTCGTAGAGGCTCACGCCGTAGAACGCCCCGGCGAACTCGCGAAAGCCCCAGGCATCGCCAAAATAGTCTTCCGTTCCCGTCCCTTGAATCGAGGGGACACTTTCGCCGTCGATGGTGAAGCGGTCGTCTCCCTCGCCGAACCAGCCGGTCCGCGTTTGATGCGCCGAATAGACCGTGCCGACGTAGTGGCCGCGCCCTTCGGTTTCGACCAGCACGTGGTCCCCCGGCTTGGCCGGCGTTTGCTGCCGGTAGCGGGCATGAAAGTACAACGCATCATCGGGCAACTCGTCCACCTGTTCCCAGTCGACGTAGTAGTAAAACGGCATCGGTCCGAACCGCGGTTCGTTTTCGCTGGTGATCGTGATCTTGGCATGCTTGCGAAACGGCATCCGCCAAAAGCAATTGCGCGAGCGTCCGTACGAAGAGACCCCCACCGGCAGCGACTGAAACGACACCGTGGCCCCGTGCCCCACGCCGAAGAAATCTCCCAGCGGCACTTCGACGCTGGGCCGCTCGGTGTCGTCCCAATAGATGCGCAGCACCAGCGCCCGACCCGAAAACGGATTGAGCGACGCGGCGGTGCACCAGATGTGTTTGATCACCCCCGGCCCTTCGAGGTCGGCCATCACGTGGGTCTGCCCCGGCAATAACGTCGTGCCATCGCCGTTGGCGTCGATATCGGCGGCTGTGCTCGAAACCCGGCGACTGTGCCCCTCGTGGCGCGAGCGAGGCCATCCAAGCCGTCCTGCGCCGATAGCCGTCCAAGTCCGAGTTGCAAAACGAAGATCGCCAACAGACAACGTTGCATAGCAGTATTCACCCCGCGGTACGAATCGATGTAAACCCGCCCCGGCACGGCGGTCCACAACCGAGCCCGCGCGCCGAAGCACAAAGTCGCCTCCACGATAGCACAAGCCGTCGGGCCATGCCGGCCTTTGCCCTGCGCGCGGTGGCGCTGCTCGTCAGTTGCAGTGGAAATTGGTTCCTTTGCGACGCATTTCGCTCACTGAGTCGCCGTACGTGTGGCGTAGTCGCACGCTGCCGCCGCCGGATCAGGCCGCGGCAGCCCCGCCGGCCAATACGTTTGTGACGAGCTCCCAACTGCTGGTCGACGACAAGACCGGCCCCAGCCCGATCAGCTATTTCGCCAGTTCACTGGTGCGGCAACCGCCGACTGGCTCCCGCGCTCTGGCCGACGCCAATCGCCGGATCCGCAAACGGCCCCAGTGGCAACGTCCGTGCTATTGGACTACGTTTCTCTTGATCGGGCGGTGGTAGGGGCGGTGGCGCCTTTCGACAAGGCCGCGTGACATCACTTCGGTATGGGAGGATCCTCCGCATGCTTTGGCTCTGCACCCTCTTGTTGGCCGCCTCGCCGATCGACGTCGCGGACCAGAAACAGCTTTTCATCGACCACCGCTTCATCACCGACGGCCAGGACGTCGAGCTGCGCACCAATCCCGCGCAGAAGCTGGGCCCGGTCCTCGACGAGGCGGGCCAGCCCCTCCGCCTGCAATTCACGCTCAAGCGAGCGAAGCTCTACGCGTTTCAGTTCACGCCAGATTAACTCACCGCCGGCGCAACTTGGCGCTCCCGGGCCCGCGGGCAATAATCTCGGGCGAGACTCAGGCCGACTTGTGCGGCTCGGCGGGCCATCGCTCGGCGAAAGACCTTTCCCGGGGAAGCCAATCCCATGCAAGTGATCGGAGCGGGTTTCGGACGCACCGGAACGATGTCGATGCAGGCCGCTCTGGAGATCCTGGGCTACCGCTGTTACCACATGAAAGAGGTGACCGAGCACGCCGGTCATTTGCAGGCCTGGCATGCATTGGTCGCCGGCCGGCGCCGATGGACTGGCCGGCGCTGTTTGCCGAGTTTCCAGGCTACCGTCGACTTTCCGGCGTGCGTCTATTACCAGGAGCTCATGCGCGAGTTTCCCGACGCCAAGGTGATCCTCACGGTCCGCGATCCCCAGCGCTGGTTCGATAGCTTTCTGACGTTGCAGGAGACGACCGACTCGTTTCGCCGTTTCCGTTTCATTCCCCGGGCGCGGCGTTTCATCGACTTCACTGATCTGCTCCTCGGCAACGTGTTCCACGGTACGCCACGCGATCGGGAGCGTTGCATCGAGGTCTTCGACCGTCACAATGGCGAGGTGCAAGCCACGGTGCCTGCGGATCGGCTGTTGGTCTTTCAAGTGCAGGACGGTTGGGAACCGCTCTGCAAATTCCTGGGACGCGAGGTGCCGGACGTTCCCTTCCCGCACCTGAACGAAGGGAAAAAAACGCTCGAAGAACTGGCCCGGCAGCGGCTGTGGGGTCCGTACCTGCGCATCGCACGGATTGCGGTAGCCGCCGCCGCGCTGTTGGTCCTGGCGTGGTGGATGCTGCGTTGATGCGGCCGCGTCGCTCCCCCAGCCGGCGAACCACAGTCAGTTTCAAATCCGAGCTTGGGTGCCACTGCCGGCTTGTCCAGCAGTGTTGTGGAGGTGCGCACTGCTGGCCGAGCCGGCAGTAGGACCGGACGCGCGGTTCCTTGCAGTTTTGAAACAGCCGCTTAGCCAACAACAACGCCTCAAGCCAAGGAGCTGTCAAAATGACCGACGACCTGGACGGATTGAAATCGAGCATTCGCCGCTGGACGCTGCTGTTGGGCGTCTTGCAACTCACGGTCGGCTGTCTGGTGGGCTTCATTCCCCCTTCGGCCGTGCAGTGGTTTCGAGGAATCGTCATGAGCCATATCGAGTACACCGCCAACGGCGTGTTGATGATCGCCTTTGGTTTTCTGGTCAACGAGATGAAGCTCTCGCGCGCGGCGCTGCTCGTGTGGTTCGCCACGCTGCAGATCGGCACGTGGACCAACGGAACGGCCGGGCTGGTTGGCGCCTTCATCGGCTATTCCTCGTTCCTGATGCCCACGTTGAACGAGAAGTTTCCGCCTCCCCACGGCACCGATCACCCCGCCGTGACCGGTCTGCTCCAGACGTGCGGCGTGACGATCGTCGTCGCGCTGGCGCTGACGCTCTACGGCCTGCTTCGCTCGAAGCGGCCCAGCGAGCGCGCCGCGCCCTAGCAGCCCGCCGAAAGTTCACCGGCTCGCGCCGCGGCGCCGACGGTCCCGCCCGTCACGTCCATTCACTCCCAGTAGTAGGGTAATGTGCAAGCTGTTGGGGGGGGGTAAGTGCCGGCGAAATTCTCGCAAAAAACTTGACATATTTATCGCCGCGGGTACCTTCTAGCCTATTGTCGTTCTGCGAAAAGTTCACTCGGTCTCTCGTCGAGACATTCGGCTCACGCCGGCCGGTCAGGGAGGCCTGCCGGCAGTTGGTCTTTACCTTCGCCAGGTCCGCCGTACAGGTTCAACGCTAATGCAACGAAACTGAGGTGCTCTATGTCCACATTTCTCGCAGTGCCCCCTTGCGCGTGTCCTGCGGCCCGGCGACCGAGTCGCGGTCGATCGCTTCTTACGGCACTTCTTGGCTTCATCGTCGTGGGGCTTGTATTGGCGGTGCCGGCGCAGGCCGCTCCCACGCTCACGCTGGCCAATGGCGTGACGAATCCGCCGCCGGACAAGTTGTCCACGTCGCTGAACCCGCAGCAGACGGCCGTGGCCGACAAGGCCGCTTTGATCCCCGTGGCCACGTTCGGCCCCGCGCTCCAAGGTCTGCTCACGGCGGAGATGTTTAGCGCCGCGAACAACTGGTCTCTGGATACTAGTACGGTGACGCTCGCCAACAACGCGACGTTCAACGTCACCCAGTACAACCTCACTCGCAACGGCGCCGGCGACGCCTTCGGCGAAGTGATGAAATTCACGTTGGACGCGCAGCCGACCATGCCCAACGTGCCCAATGGGTCCACGGCCACTCTGCACTGGCTGCAAATCTTCAACATGAGCGATGCCAGCGCCAACGCTCACGCGGGCGTACAGCTTGCCTCCCCGAACGACACAGGCTACTGGTACATCGACAACGGCTTTGTCCAGGGCGCGGCCGTGGACGCCACCAACAACGGGGACGGCACGAACAACGGCAACAACGGCCCCTACTACGACTCGAACAACGATGCCAACGTCACCAACAAGACGTTTTCGACGCCTCTCATGTTTTCCGATACTCCAGGAGATTTCTCGGGCGTCGGATACTATATCCACTTCAGTGTCATTCCGACGTGGGACGTCTACACGCCGGCGACGTTAGCAGGCCCGGCCACCGACACGATCTACGTCGCCGATTACGGCGTCGGCTGGGGCTTCTCGGTCGTGCCTGAGCCGGCGACCTACGTCCTGATGGTCTTTGCCACACTCAGTTTCCTGGTCATCGCCGTACGTCGCCGTCAGCGGACCTGACCCGGCGAGATGGCCGCGAACCGCCTGACCGAACCGCCCGGGGCCAAAAGCCCCGGGCGATTTTTTTTGCGCCACGGCTCCGCAGTGCCTCGCGAGCCAAACGAGACGCAGACGTGGGTCAGGCCAAGGTCCAGCGCACTCGGCTACGACCTACCATCGAGAGGCCGGCGATTCCCATCGTTTCCAACCCCGCACCCTCGCCCCATAGTCCCTGGCCGGTCAACCGCGCGTCGGGCCGACTTCGTATCGGCGCGCCGGGCAATTTGTTTATATTGACGTCCGTCATGGTCCTGCTCTCGTTGCTGTCGCGCTGGTTCGCCCGGCCGCGTCCATTGCGCGTGCCGCTGGGACCAAGCCCCTGGGCGTTCCGCAATCGTTCCGCGGCATCAGGCGGCATCACGTATCACTTTGTGGAAACGGCGCCGGGCGACAGCGAGCTGGGCGGAATGACGTCGCTGGTGGATCCCCGCGGCGCAACCCTGCTGGTGCTGAATTTCTACTGCTATCTTCGCCTGCTGGCTGACGGATCGGCGCTATTGTGGCGCGAGTCGGGCGATCAGGCCCAGCGGCGCGTCGTGTTCGACTGCTTTCGCCTGGCGTCGCTCGTGCCGGTTCCCGATCCGGTGTCACTCGCCGCCGTGTTGCACGAGAAAGAGCTCGGCGTGGCGCCCTTGGCCGACTCCGAGCATTGGGAGCTCTCGCCCTATCTGGACGCCGGCGTGCATCCGTTGGCGGTTCCCTACGACTGGTCGCGATTCGAAGAGACGCTCGTGCTGGCCGACCACGCTGACACGACCGGCCAATCCAAAATGGCCCGGGCCATCCTGGCCTGCGACTGGTGCCGCCGGCAAGTCGAGGTCTTCCCGCAAGACTGGTTCAACACGGCCGACTACGATTTCGGTTACCAGTGGATCACCCGCGTCGCCCGCCGCAGCGACGGGTGCATCGTGGGTGATGGTATCCGCCTCGGCAGTTTTAAGCTCGACCAGACGAACCGGCAGGTCAAGCGATGGCTTGAAAGCAACCCCATCGACACGATCTCACGCCCATCGGGCGACACGATCGCGGGTCGTCGCAGATCCCGGCTGCGTTGAATTCGGCACTTCGTGTCTGACCACTTCTTCCAAGGCATCGTGTCAGGCACGGAGGGCCCAAACCTACGGCTGACGCGCGGATTACGCGCGCCGGGCCACCATGAACCAGGCGTGCGGGCCGCCCGGCGAGAACAGGTGGGCGAACTCGGGGATGGCCTGGAACTGCGTGGGTTGGATCGATTCGACGTGCCAGCCGTCGGCGAAGGCTGCCCGCAGCTCGTCTTGCGAGACGCGGCGCGGGCCGGCGGTTCCCGGCTCGGCGTCGCTGAAGCACAACAGAAACAGCTTTCCGCCAGGCTTGACGACCGTGCTCAACCCCGCGACGTACCGCCCGCGGGCGTCGTCGGCAAAGACGTGAAACAAGCCGCAGTCGATCGCGCTGTCGAACAGCTCGGGCAACTGGTCGAGGGCCAGGGCGTCCAACACCAGGAAGTTCGCCCGCACGCCACGCTGCGCGGCTTTGTCGCGGGCGCGGCGGATCGGCTCGTCGAGAAAATCGACGCCCGTCACTTTGTGTCCGCGTGCGGCGAAGAACAACGCGTTCTCGCCGGTGCCGCAGCCGGCGTCCAGGATCGATCCCGTGACCGCGTCGGCGGCCTCGACCAAGGCGGGCTGCGGACCGCCGATGTCCCAGGGAGCCTTGTCGGCGTAGGCCTTGGCGAAGGAGGATTTGTCGGGTACGTCGCTCACGTTGACGGACTCCGATTGAAGGAAATTTGGAACCGCGGCACCCCATGCGGCAATCGATTGTGATCCTATCGCGAAGTGCGCGGTTTGTCGAACGCCAGGGCGCGGGGCGGGTTCGGGGGGCGACTGCTAGGGGCGGCGCAAGTGGCCGGCGCTCGATTGGAAATACTTTTTGCGGCGGGTGTCGATCGCCGCGGGCTCGTCGGTATTCCGGCGCGCAGATCGCCAAGGTTCGCCAGGCACATGCGGCAGCCGGAGATTTCCAGGTGAAAGCGGATGTGATCGGCCACGTCCGCCTCGAGCACTTCGAGCAGGTAGCTGCCCAATTGCTCGCGCGTGGGGCAGGTCAGCCGGTGGCGGCGCCAGATCTCGCCCAGCGAGTGAACGCCGGCGTCGCGGCGGCCGTTGATCGCCACCAGCTCTTCGGATAGCCGCGGATCGTCGCGCAGGGCGCTTTCGATGCGGGCCATCGCCTCCACGGGCAAGGCCTCGTCGAGATAGGCTTCCAGGTCGGACTTGCTGAATCGATGGGCCATGGGTGCGCGTTCAATCGTTCTGGTGCAGCTCGGGAAAGACGTCTTCGGAAAGGCCCTGCTTGCGCACCAAGGTGCGGATGCGGGAGAGAAACTCGAACTTGAAGTTGGCCACCTGCTGCTCGGACATCTTGAGTTGCGCGGCCACGTCGCGATTGGCCCAGCCGCGGACGAACAAGAGCTCCAGGCATTGGAGCTTTTGCCACTCGCGGCGGTCGCCGAGCCGGTCGAGCTGTTCGCTGAGTGCCTCGACCAGGGCCGCTTCTTCCAGGCCGCGCCGTTCGCCGCTGCGCATGATGCTGGAGACAGCGCGACCGCCGGCCGGCGGTTCCCAATCGTTGCCGCTGTGGCCGGTGGCCAGGGGAAGCGTCGGGCGGCGCCCTTCGCGGCGCAAGTGATCGGTGAGCTTGTGGGCCGCGATCGAGAACAGGTAGCTTTCCAGCGGGCGCGAATCTTCGAAATTCGGCAGGCTGTTCAAGAAGCCCAGGAACGTCTCTTGCACGACGTCCTCGCCGGCGGACCGGCGCCCGAGCCGACCCTCGACAAACGCCAGCAGCCGGCCCTCGAAGCGGGCAATCAGCTCGTTCCAAGCCTCGGGCTCGCCGTCGCGAATGCGAGTCACGAGCAGTCGATCGGACGATGCGGCGCTGGCCATAGGGACAGAAGACGCGGTGCCAAGATGCAACGAAGGATTTCGAAAATCCCTACTATCTTAACACAGCGCCGCGGGGGGCGTCACCGTGCCGAAAACCGCCGAGAATCGGGACCCGGCCGGCCGATCTTACTTTTTCCAACCAAAGAATCCGCGCCGCTGGCGGGTTAGCGGACCTCGCCCGGCGCGCTCCGCAAATGGTACCGTCCGCACCGGCCCCCCGCATTGCCTTGCCGCCGGGCGGCGGCGTCAGCTATCCTACAGATGGGTAAATTGCCGTGCCGCCGGCGGGCTTTTCTCGCCGGGGCGCTGGCCGCTATTGACGAGGCTGGACATGAGGGGTTCGAGCGTACTGGCGGTGTGCATCGTGCTGGCCGGCGCCACCGCCGCGCTGGCGCAGACGGCCGACGCCGTTGCCCAACAAGCCACCGACGACCAGATCGCCCTGCTCATCGAGCAGTTGGGCGATCGGCAGTTCGCCGTGCGCCAGCGGGCCCAGCAGCAACTCATGAAGCTGGGCTTCGACGCCTTCGACGCGCTGGTCGAGGCCGAGAATCACGAAGACCCTGAAGTCGCCATGCAGGCCGGCTACCTGGTGCGGCAGATTCGCTCGGGCTGGACGCAAGAGAGCGATCCGCGTCCGATTCAGGAGATCCTGAAAAACTACGAACTGCAAAACGACGACGAGCGGCTGGCGAAGATCAAGGAGCTGGCGGCGCTGCCTGACGACGGCGGGCTGAAATGGCTGTGCCGGCTGGTGCGGTTTGAAAAGTCGCCGCAACTGTCGAAGCAGGCGGCATTGGCGATCATGGCGCACGCGCCGGCCGACGAAGCCGCCTGGACCCGCCGCGCCGAAACCATCCACGCGGAGCTGAAGCGCACCCGCCGCCGCGCCGCGCAGTGGCTGGAAGTTTATCTCGAAGCGCATGCCGATCCGGCCGGCGCGCTGCCGAAATGGTCCGCCCTGGCCGCGGCCGAGCAGCAGACCCTCGGCGAACATCCGCGCGACACGCACAGCCAGATCGTGATCGACTTGTTGCGCCGCGAGGTCGAAATGCTGGACTTGCTCGAGCGCCGCGACGCGACCGAGCCCGTGATGCGGCAGATGGTACTGGCCGAACGGGGCGATTCGGCGTCGCTGGCCGAGTTGATCAACTGGCTGGTGAAGCGTCGGGCCTGGTCGATGGTCGACCTGGTGGCCGAGCGGTTTTCGGCCAGCTTCGAGGTTGACGCCCTGCTGATGTACACGCTGTGCGAAGCCCGCGCGGCCGAGGGCAAAGACGAGCTGGTCGAAGAGATCGCCGCCCGCGCCTTGCAAATCCACGGCGACAGCCAGCAGGAGCACGTACTGCTGGCCGACCGGCTGGGCAGCCAGGGACTACCGCGTTGGGCCGATCGCGAGCTGCGCTACGCCATTGAACTGGGCCCGGCGGGCACGCAATGGGACGTGCTGGCCAGAAAGCTGTTGGCCAATAGTTTTCACGATCGCCAGGAAGATCGCCAGGCCGGCGAACTGCTCAAGCAACTTGTCGACGCGGCCGAAACCGACAGCACCGTGATGCAGCGGCTGCGCACCTCGCAGCAACAGCAGTTCGAGGTGGGCCTCAATTCGCTCCGCTCCGACATGTATTTCTATCAGGCCTGTCATGCGGCCGCCGAAGGCAACGCCAAGGAGCAGCGGAGCCTGCTGGAAAAATCGCTCGAGCTGAACCAGCAGAATATCGAAGCCCTGATCGCGCTGTACCAGGTCACCGACGCCGGCGATCCGAAGCGCGAAGACCTGACGGAATGGAGCAAGGCCTTCATCGAGGATTGCCGCGACCAGATCGAAGACCAGCCCGAGAACCCCACCTACTACAACCAGATCGCCTGGCTAGTGGCCAACACCGAGGGAGACGTCGACGAGGCGATCGAGCTGTCGCAACGGTCGATCGAGCTGGCCCGGGTGCAGGACGATTCGCCGCTGCGGCTGGGCGGGCTGCTCGACACGCTGTCGCATTGCTACTTCGCCGCCGGCGACTACGCCAAGGCCATCAAGACCCAGGAAGAAGCCGCGCGGCTCGATCCTCACACCCACTCGATCCGCCGCGCTGGAAAAGTTTCGCCAGGCACAGGCCGAAAAGCAGGCCAAGAAGTCGTAGAAGCCGTTTCAAAACCGAGTTTGGGTGCCGCTGCTGGCTTGTCCAGCAGTGCAAACCTCCTCGATAACACTGCTGGACAAGCCAGCAGTGGCACCCCGAGGCCGTCGTTGCAGGGCTGCGGCCGCAGCGTCGCCACCGGGAGGGAGCCTGCCGTGTTCCACGCGGACGATCATCAGCACGCCAGCGGCCCGACGCGGCGGGTGCGGGCCGGCGCGGTCGAGCTCGAAGTGCTCGATCGGGGAGCAGAACTGCCGATCGTGTTCTTACACGGCTTTCCGCTCGATCATTCGATGTGGGACGCGCAAGTCGCCGAGCTTTCGGCGCACGATCGCGCGATCGCACCCGACCTGCGGGGCTTCGGCGGCAGCCAGGTCGTGCCCGGCACGGCTACCATGGCGCAAATGGCCGACGACATGGCGGCCTTGCTCGACGCGCTGGCGGTCAACCAGCCGGTCGTCCTGTGCGGGCTGTCGATGGGGGGCTACGTGGCGTTCGAATTCTGGCGCAAATATGCCGACCGGCTGCGCGCGCTGGTGCTGTGCGATACCCGCGCCATGGCCGACACGCCCGAAGCGGTCCGCGCGAGGCACGAAACGGCCGAGCGAGTGCTCGCCGAAGGAACGGGTCCGCTGGCCGACGGGATGCTGCCCAAGTTGTTCGCTCCCGCGACGCTTGACGGGCAAGCCAACCTGACGGCCATCCAGCGGCAGGTGATCCTGGCCACGTCGCGCGAGGGAGCGGCCGCGGCGCTCCGCGGCATGGCCGCGCGAAAAGACTTTCGCGAAGCGCTGCCCCGGATCGCGCTGCCGGTGCTGGTCGTCGTCGGCGAGCACGACGCGATCTCGACGGAGAATGAGATGCGGTCGATGGCCGAGGCTATGCCCGAGGCCGAACTGGTCGTCATCGCCGGCGCCGGGCACATGAGCCCGTTGGAAAACGCGCCGGCGGTCAACGCGGCGATCGAGCGATTCGTGCAGCGGGTGGAAGCAACTTCGTGAAGGGGGATCGCGCTTCCCCGTTCGAGCGGCCGAGGGGCTGCGAAGCGCACGACCGGTTCAGGGAATCTCGAACAGCGACTGGCTTTTGACGATCGCGTAGTCGTCGGGGAAGGTGTGAAAGGCCTGCACCAGCAGGCTGCGATTGCGGGCTTCGAGATTGATGTAGCTCAGGGCGCCCAGGGCCATGCGGCCGCTGGAATCGAAGCGATAGAGCATTCCCTGACGTCCGCCGTCGCCGGCCAGCTCCTGCTGAAAGGTCCAAAAGACTTCCGGTTCGACCGGTTCGAGCTGGAAGTTGACGCGGTAGCGTGCGCCGCCGCGACAATCGACCTGGTCGGTTCCTTCCCCCTTCAGCCGGCAGGAGATCAGGCGCCGCTTCTGCGGCAGCGGATGATGGGCGCTGGTGGCGACTTCGGTGAGCGTGAGCCCCTGGTAGCGCCAAGTGACGAAATGGCCGGCGCTGGTGATGTTGACCGTGGCCTCGTAGCCGCCGCGGTGGACGGTGCGCGTGCTATGGACCTGGAACAATTCCGGGTGCAACGCCCTGCCGTAGAGTTGAAAAACCAGCTCGGCGACTTTCGGCCTGACGGAAAGCACTGCGCGACACTCCTTCACGAATCGAGAAACGGGGGACAGAGAGCATGACAGAGGGCTATTATAAACTCGCGCCAGAGAGGGACAAAGAGACTTTTTCACTTGCTCGCAAGGCGCGCGTTTTGCGTCTTGACATTCGCAGGACGGCTGTTCAAAAAAGACGTCGGCCGCTGCTAGCAGAGCCTGGCGCCGGCCGCGAGTTTTTACGCACGGCGCGGTTCGCGCTACGACAGACTGACGAAAATGTCGTACAGCGCGTGCGTGCCGGCCGCGATGCCGAAGCCGCGATAAACGAACAGCACGGCAAAGATCGCTCCGGCCGAAAATCGAAACACGAACGTGAACGCGTCGACCGCTTCGCCGTGCGGGCCCACGTAGTGCGCGGCCGAAAACAACAGGCTCGTCAAAATCACCACGGCGGCGATGCGCACCGCCGGCCGCGTCAGAAGTCGCGTGGCGCAGACGGCCAGGGGGGGCACGAGCATCAGGCGAAACAACAATTCTTCGTAGACGCCGGCGCCGAGATAGCCCAGCATCCGCCCCAGAAACGCTCCCCGCCCGGCCATCACGATCGGCAGCTCCAACCGGCTGTCGCCGAGTTGCGCTGCGCCGCCGGAGACGCTGGCGGCCACGAGCCCTTCGACGCGCGCCAGCAGCACCAGCGCCAAACCCAGCACCGCGCATTCGGCAAACATGACGTACAGCACGGCGGCCGAGACCTGCCACCGCTCGCGCGCCAAGTGATGCCAGGCCAATAGCATGCCCACGGTCATCGCCGGCAACAGAAAGTATTGCGAGAAGCCGAGCGAGTCGAGGAATTGCCGGAGCCACACGTCGGCGCCGTTGCGCACGGCTTGTGCGCCGAGGATCAGCACGCCCCCTTCGTAAAGGACCAACAGCGGCACGACAAAAGCCAGGCTCACCAGCGGCCGCCGCGACTGCCGCCAATAACGTGCGAGCGGTCCGCTCGACGCGCCGCCGCTGCTGGTGGTGTTTGCTTTGCTGTCCGATCTGGCTGGCATGTGGCCCTTGTCTCGTCGCGGGCGGTCCCGCGTGTGCGTGCCCCTGGCGGTCATCTACTTCTTCGGACGTGCTAGCGTGCCCGCTTGAACGCGGGCGCCCCTGCGCGGCGACGCAACCGTTATCGTCGTCGAGCCAGCCGGCGCGATCCGCTCCTGATGGATGGCTTGTAGGGAACGTGCAGAGAGGGGCGCCGGCACATTTGGCCGGTCGGAGGAGGGCTCAGGCGGCAGTGAGCTCAGGCGGCAGTGAGCTCCGGCGGCGACATCTCGCCCAGGTGGTAGAAGGCCAGCGCCAGGATCGCGTACACGGCCACCAGCATGACCCCCTCGAGCCAGTGGCTTTCGCCGTCCTGCGCCACCATGGCCAAGACCACGATCGAGATCGTCACGGCCACGATCTCCATGGGCGTGAAATGCAAGTCGAGCGGTTGCTGGTGCCCCATCAACATGCTGGAAAACACCAGCACCGGCGCCACGAACAGCGCAATCTGAATGCCGCTGCCCACCGCGATATTGACCGACAGATCCATCTTGTCCTTCAGTGCCATCATCACGGCGGTCGAGTGCTCGGCGGCGTTGCCGACGATGGCCACCACGATCACGCCCACGAAGACCCGGCTCATGCCCAGTTGCTGGGCCGCGGCTTCCACGGTGGCCACCAGCATTTCGGCGGCGACGGCCACGCACACCGTCGCCAGCAGCAGCACGACCAGCGACGCGGTGCGGCTCCACGGCGGCGGTTGTTCGTCCCGGCTAGTCGTTTCACCGGCTGTCTCGCCGCCCCCGGTAAACATCTTGCTGTGCGTGACGAACATGAACACCAGCATCAGCACGTACACGCCGGCCAGGATGCAGGCGATCTCTTCGCTGAGGAACTCGACGGTTTCGAGTTGTTCTTGGTCGAGCGGTCGGCCGGCCGAAAACACGTAGTAATAGAGCGTGGGCATGACGAGGCCCACGGTGGCCAGCGTGAGCAGCGTGGCCCCCATGCTGGCCGCCTTGGCATTGAAATGCTGATAGTGATGCCGCAATCCGCCGAACAGGACGGACAGTCCCAACACCAGCAGCACGTTGCAAATGATCGAGCCGGTGATCGAGGCCTTGACCAGCGGATACATGTGCGGGCCCTGCCAGAGGGCCAGTAGCGCGATGATCAATTCGGCGGCGTTGCCAAACGTGGCATTCAATAGCCCTCCCGCGCCGCTGCCGAGCGTAGCGGCCAGATGTTCGGTGGCGCGCCCCATCAAGCCGGCCAAGGGAACGATGGCCAGCGCCGAGGCGGCGAAGATCCAGAGGTCGTCGGCCCCGGCCAATCGCAGCACCAGCGCCACCGGCAAGGCCACCAGCAACAAGTCGAGCGGATGAAGGGGGACGAGCCGCCCCAGCACGGTCTTCCGCGAGTCGGACGTCGGCATGCGTGATGAAAACTCCTGGCGGCCGGTTGCGGGTCATCGTAGCCGAATGGCTTGGATTGCCAAAGGCGGCGCGGTATTGTACATTTGTACATATACCTTCGATCGCTTCCCAGGGCTGCCGCCGTGAATCCTCCGTCGCGTGCTCGTGCCGTCGGTCGTGCCGCGGGCGTCGATCCGCCGAATCGGTTTGAGCGGGTGCGCGTCGAGGATGATCTTGAACAGCTCGACGCGACCGACCTGCCGGACGACGCGCGGCGCGTGCCGACCGAGTTTCTGCCGGATGCCAGCCAGAGTGTGATTTCCACGAACGACAGCCCCGACGTGCCGTTTCGCTATAGCATCAATCCCTACCGCGGCTGCGAGCACGGCTGCGCGTATTGCTATGCCAGACCGGGGCACGAGTATCTGGGCATGAACGCGGGGCTGGATTTCGAATCGCGAATTCTGGTGAAGCACGACGCTCCGCGGCGGCTGCGCGAAGAGCTGGCCGACCGCCGCTGGCGGGGCGATCACATTGCCATCTCCGGCGTGACCGACTGTTACCAGCCGGCTGAGCGGCGATTTCGGCTCACCCGCGGCTGTCTGGAAGTGATGCTCGAAGCCCGGCAGGCGTTGGGCATCGTGACGAAGAACGCGCTGGTCGTGCGCGATCTCGACCTGCTCGCGCCGTTGGCCGGCGAGAGCCTGGCCCACGTGTTCGTCAGTCTCACAACGCTCGACGCGGAGCTGGCGCGAACGATGGAGCCGCGCACCGCCACGCCGGCGGCCCGGTTGCGGGCGATTCGCGAGCTCACCGCTGCCGGCGTGCCGACCGGCGTGATGACCGCGCCGGTGATCCCGGGACTGAACGATCAAGAAATTCCGGCCCTCTTAGAGGCAGCCCGCGATGCCGGCACCGAAAGCGCCAGTTACACGCTGCTGCGGCTGCCGTTGGCCGTGCGGCCGATCTTCGAGGATTGGGTCACCCGCACGCTGCCGGACAAGGCCCCGCGCATCCTGTCGCTGGTGCGCGAGACGCACGGCGGGCGGATGAACGAATCGCAGTTCGGCGCGGATGCGGGCGCCGGCCCGTATGCCGAGGGAGTTGGCCGGACGTTTGCGGTGTTTCGCAAGAAGTTTGGGCTGGACGGGCCGCTGCCGCCGCTGGACGAGTCGAAGTTCCGCCCGCCAAGGGTCAGCGGCGGGCAATTGCGACTGTTTTGACGAATCGTGAGACAGCGCCGACGCATCTCAACCCGACGCGTGAGCGAGGCGCATCATAAAACGGTATCCGGTCTCACTTACGCTTCGGGTTGGGATCATGTGCGCGGCGTGACTGCTCCGCGGGCGGTGGATCGCGTACAATTCGGACGTTCCCATGAATCTCGCGTGCCGCGGTCCATTGCCAACAAACGGTTTGCCATGTCCTTGTTCGAAGCCAGCGAAGCCGCCCATCGGCGCCAGGCCCAGCCGCTGGCGGCGCGGATGCGCCCGCGGTCGCTTGAGGAGTTCGTCGGCCAGCAGCACTTCCTGGGCGAGGGGAAACTCTTGCGGCGCTTGTTGGCGGCCGACCGGCTGGGCTCGGTGATCTTTTACGGCCCGCCGGGGACGGGCAAGACGACGCTCGCCCATTTGCTGGCCCAGGCCAGCCGCAGCAAGTTCGTCGAGCTCAGCGCCGTCGCCAGCGGCGTCAAGGAGCTGCGTGAAGTGCTCCAGGCGGCCCGCGACCGGTTGTCGGCCGGCGGTACCAAGACGCTGTTGTTCGTCGACGAGATTCACCGCTTTAACAAATCGCAGCAGGACGTCCTCTTGCCCGACGTGGAAGAAGGGATCGTGATCCTGGTCGGTGCGACGACGCAGAACCCGTTCTTCGCCCTGAACAGCGCGCTGGTCAGCCGCAGCCGGGTGT
The DNA here is from genome assembly GCA_963711515.1 of uncultured Planctomycetota bacterium. Taxonomy (GTDB): domain Bacteria; phylum Planctomycetota; class Planctomycetia; order Pirellulales; family PALSA-1355; genus CAVQEL01. Next base: position 126,863 of record CAVQEL010000031.1, read on the forward strand.
TCGAGTTCAAGCCGCTCGCCGGCGAAGACATTAAGGCCCTCGTCCGCCGGGCACTGGCGGATCGCGAACGCGGGCTGGGGGGCTACGACGTCCGCCTGCACGACGACGCGCTCGACTTTCTGGCCGACGTGAGCGACGGCGACGCTCGCCGGGCCTTGGGCGCCTTGGAAATCGGCGTGCTTTCGAGCGAAGCGCAACCGGTCGAGTTTACCCGGGCGTTGGCCGCCGAATCGGTGCAGCGGAAGACGATCGAATACGACCGCACCGGCGATGCCCACTACGATGCCGCCAGCGCGCTGATCAAGAGCATGCGCGGCAGCGATCCGGACGCGGCCATCTATTGGCTGGCCCGGATGCTGGAGGCCGGCGAGGACGTGCGCTTTTCGGCGCGGCGGATCGTAATCTTCGCCAGTGAAGACGTCGGCAATGCCGATCCGCAGGCGCTGCCGCTGGCCGTGGCCGCAATGCAGGCTTGCGAGTTCGTGGGACTGCCCGAGTGCCAGTTGAACCTGGCCCAAGCCGTGACGTACATGGCGACGGCGCCCAAGTCGAACGCCTCGATGGTCGCGCTGGGCGAAGCGACCGCCGACGTGCGCGAGGGGCGGCTGCTGCCGGTGCCGGTCATCCTGCGCGACAGTCACTATGCCGGAGCCAAGCGGCTGGGCCACGGCCAGGGGTATCAGTATTCGCACAACAGCCCCGACGCGATCGCCGAACAGGACTACCTGGGTGTGGAGCGCGAGTATTATCGCCCGGTCGATCGCGGCTACGAGAGCGAACTGGCCCGGCGGCTGGAAACGATTCGCGCCCGGCTGCGCAAGGCCCGCGAGGCGTCGGCGGACGCCGGCACCGAGAAGTTGGAGGACCGATAACCCGCGCTCAACGGCACGGCTCAAGGGTGCCACTGCCGGCTTGTCCAGCAGTGCCGTAGACATTCGCTCGTCAGGATCTCGGGCTGCCACGCTCGGCCGTCTCTCGTTCGAGGGAAACTCCGAAATCGAACGGCATGTCGTTTGGAGCACAGCACTGCTGGGCAAGCCAGCAGTGGCACCCGGGCGTCCGAATGGCTGTCTGAAAATGAATGGCAATACTGTTTGGAGCACAGCACTGCTGGACAAGCCAGCAGTGGCACCCCGTGCAGTCGGGGTGGTGCTGGCATCGCTGGAACATTGGTCTGGCATCGCCGCGTTGCTTGGCCTATCATCCGCCCCGGGGAACCTTGGTCTGCGCCGAGTGCTGCCGCTGGTACGTGCAGACGGCAAGCGCGGGACGGTTCGCACCCATCCTTTCGGAACCGCAATCGGAATCGCGATCGCGTTTGTCGCCAGGGTCGTCAGGGAGGACGAACTTGTGAACACGCTCAAGCCGTTGTTGTTTGTAGCCGTCCTGGCGGGCATCGGCTATGGAGTGTACGTGCGACTGAATGCCGGCAGCGGCGTCTCCGCCGCCGCCGGTGGACGCCGGCTGGAATTCCAGCCCCAGCGTGCAACTGCCCGAGTCGACGACGGGTGCCCCGTGGGCGAATCCCGGCGGAGGTGCGAATACGGGTCCCGCCCCCGGCCAACCGATAGGCGCGCCGGGCGTCGCGCCAGCGTATCAATCCTCGCCAGCGGCGGCCGCCGGCGGCGAGGCTCCGCCGTTTGGGCAGGCTCCGCCGGCCAATTCAGCAGCGCCGCCGGGGGGCGCGCCTTCTTATACGAGCAACGCGATGGCCGACTCCGCTGCCCCGCCCCCTGGAGCCGAAACTCACGGGCAGCCAGGAGGCAATAACCCCTACGAATATTTGCCGCCGCACGACGGCGCCCGGACGCCGCCGCCGCGCCGCCCGCCGCCGGTGCCGCCAGCGATCCCTATGCCGATCCGTACGGCGCGGCGCCTGCAGGTTCGGACCGCTATCGCTCGCCGGACGAACAAGGACCGGCGGGGGACTATCCGCCGGCTGACGGCTATCCGACGAGCGACGCACCGCCGCCGTACGGCGGGCCGCCCGGGCGAGGCGCCGCCGGTGCCGGCCAACGGCGATTTTGCCGCGGCCTTTAGCGCCGCACAGAGGGAACTGGAGAACGGTCAGATGGCCCAAGCCCTCGGCGAGCTGACGCGCTGGTACGGCAATCCGCAGCTTACGCCCCAGGAACAACAGCAACTCAACGGCGTGCTCGATCAGGTGGCCGGCACCGTGGTTTACTCGACGCAAAACGTGCTGGAGCCGCCGTACGAAGTGCAGCCCGGCGAACGGTTGGAAATGATCGGCGAAAGGTACCAGGTGCCGTGGCAATTGCTGGCCAAGATCAACGGCATCGACGATCCCTCGGCCTTGCAGCCGGGCGAGCGCTTGAAGGTCGTGCGCGGTCCGTTCCACGCCGAGATCAATCTGGAGCGCCGCGAGCTGGTGCTGCTGACGGCCGACAATTTGTACGCCGGCCGGTTTCGCATCGGCGTGGGCGGCGAGCATCCGCCGCAGGAAGGGACGTTCGCGGTGAGCGAAAAGGTGGAGAACCCCGTCTACTACGGCCGCGATCGGGCGATCAGCGCCGAGGACCCCAACAACCCGTTGGGCGAACGCTGGATCGGGCTGGGCAAACAGATGAGCATCCACGGCACGAACGACCCCGAGAGCATCGGCCGCGCGGACCTGCCCGGCTCGATCAGCCTCACCGAGCAGGACGTAGAAGACGTGTTCGACATCCTGAGCCTCGGCTCGCGGGTGACGATTCGCCGATAGTCGGGCCGGTTCACGGCTGCGGCAGAAATCAGCGCGGCGGCGCTGCGGCGCAAAGCCCTTTCACTTCGTCCGCCGGCGTGTTATATCCAACGGCACGAAATGGTGCGGCCGGCGTATCTTCGTGCGAAGGGGGGACATCAAGTTGTACGACAAGCGAGCCTTGATGGAGCTGGTGCGGGCCAAGAGCGCTCAAGTTCGGCGAGTTTACGCTCGCCTCGGGAAAAAAGGCCAGCTACTATCTCGACACCAAGCAAGTGATTCTTGACTCGGCCGGCGCGGTGCTGGTGGGCGAAGGCATCCTGGATCTGATCGCCGATAGCCTGCCCACGGCCGTAGGCGGCATGGCCATCGGCGCCGATCCGATCACCGCGGCGGTCATCACCATGGCCGGCGTGCGCGGCATCCCGCTCAAGGGCGTGCTGGTGCGCAAGGAAGCCAAGGGACACGGCACCGGGCAGTTTGTCGAAGGGCCGGTCCGCCCGGGCGACAGCATCGCGATCGTCGAGGACGTGGTCACCACCGGCGGTTCGTCGCTGCTGGCGATCGAACGGGTCGAAGCCTTCGGCCTCAAGGTGCAGCGCGTGATCGCGATCATCGACCGCCTGGAAGGCGGGGCGCAGGCTTTCGTCGAGCGCGGCTATCCGTTTTGCAGCCTGCTGTCGATCACCGACTTCGGCATCGATCCGCCTAAGGAAATATGACACCGGGGTGCCATGCTCACGCTGGCGTGAGCATGCTCATGCGGTCGTTCCGACGGACAATCAACGAGAGCATCTACATGCCCACGACGAGCGTGGGCATGGCACGCGACACAAGCCGGCAACCTGGCCACCCGACGCGCAGTTCTCAGGGAAGAGAGTGCGGCACCGATGGAAACCTCGCTCCACCGAGAGCTTAAGCTGCGCTACGCGGGCGACGATGCGCGCACCGAAGTGATGTTGGGCAAGTACCGCATCGACGCGGTGAGCCGCGGCCGCTTGATCGAGATTCAACACGGCTCGCTGGCCGCCATCCGCGACAAGATCCGCAGGCTGTTGAACGATCATCGGGTGCTGGTCGTCAAGCCGATCGTGCACAGCAAGCTGCTGGTGAAACAGGCGGCCGAGGCCGGGCCGGCGGTGTCGCGCCGCATGAGCCCCAAACGCGGCTCGGCGCTGGATATCTTTGACGAGCTGGTCTACTTCACGCGGGTGTTCCCGCATCCGCGGCTGTCGCTCGAGGTAGTGCTGGTCGACGTCGAAGAATGGCGCTACCCGGGGCACGGCCGGCGGCGGCGGTGGCGCAAGGACGATTTTGTGGTGGCCGATCAGAAGCTGTTGGAAGTGGGGGCGAGCTACCGTCTCAAGCGGCCGGCCGATCTGGTAAAGCTCATGCCTCCGGGGCTGCCGCGGCAGTTTCATACGGCCGCACTGGCGGAGCATTGCCAGGTCGCGCGGCACGCGGCACAGCGGATTGCTTATTGCCTGCGCGAGATGCAGGCGGTCGAGCAAGTGGGCAAACAGGGGAATGCGCGGGTGTATCGATTGCCGGGGCGCCGGTTGCGGCGGGGCGAGGAGGCGGCCTGAGAACTCCGTCGCCGTTGGCTCCGGGCAAAACGGTGGACGATCGACGCAATGGGTCCCGCCCCGTCAATCGCCGTTGAGTGGTTCTACGGCCAGGCGTTTGTACTGTCCGCTGTGCCAGCGGGGGATGTCGTTCTTGTAGTATCCCGACACGCTGCTTTCGCTCGGGCCGCCGGGCAGGTTGGTCCAGGCTTCGTCGGTCCCCATGTCGGTGACGAAGTGGTAGCTGGGGGCGAACGAGGCTTCGCGCCGCGCGGCCCGCAGCAGATGCCCCTGGAACGGCGTGGCGTAACAGCCCGGCAAGGCCATCTCGGCCGTATGCAGCCCGAAGGCGCGGCCCACCAGGCGACTGTCGACGTAGCGGTTCGTGAAGCGAAAGCTGTTGATGCTCGACCAGGGGGCGTCCCGTTCGCGCGACAGTGCCGCGGCCGCGCGGCGAATCAACGCCGCCTTGTCGCGCCCCCGCCACCAGAGCGAATCCTGCCGCACCAGCAACCGGTCGATGGCCGTGAGCACCATCGTCGAAAAACCGACGCGGCTGCACAGATATAGCATCCGCCGAAAGCCGATCGCCGTCTCGTGGCCGAACACCTGCAACAGCACGTTGCGATACAAGTGCGAAAAGAGGGTCGCCTCGTGGCTGTCGGGCGAATAGTTGCAATCCCACTTGCTCAGCCGCTCCTTGACCGGGCCGTCAGGCAAGTAGGGCAGAAACACGGCCAGCAGGTCCCGGGCTTGCAGGCTGACGACGTCGTATTGCAGCGACTGCATGTCCTTAATCGTGGCGGGGTTCATCACCGCCAGGCGCTCGTCGATCCGCCGCTTGCGATAGTCGGGCACGGGCTGCGTGACCAGCATGGGCCCACCCGGCGGGTTCACGTTTTCGTTGGCCGTGGCCACGTAGCCCTCGGGCGGATCGTAGATGCGCGGCAATAGCTCGCTGGAGATCAAACCGCGCCAATGGTTGCGCTTGTCCCAGGCGGGGATGGGGAGCAAGCCGTTGTGCGTCTTGGCCCGTTTGGGAAACCAGCCGTTGGCCTGCATGCCGATGTGTCCCTGCCGGTCGGCAAACACCCAGCACAAGGTGGGCAGCGGGCACTCGCGGGCAATGTCCATGCCGCTGGCGGCGTCGGGGGCAAAGACAATGTCCAGCCAGGTCGAGATCGAGCGTCCCGCGCCGTGCAAGTCGCCGACCCAGGTGTTCGACAGGTAGTAGCCCGGCTCGCCATCTACGGGATGCGCCTCGAGCGTTCCCAGGGCGTTGTAGTGGATCGAGAGCAACTCGGATGGTCCGCCCTTGCGGCCGATCATTTCGTCCCGAATCTCGAAATCGATCCACTCCTCGCCGCGGCGATATTGCCAGGCACCGGTCTGCGACTGGCGGCAATCCTCGATGAAGTGGTCGCTGGTGTCGCCTTTGAGATACGTCACGCCCCAGGACAAGTCGCGGGTGCGGGCCACGGCAAACAGCGGGCAGCCGGGGAGCGACGCCCCCAGCACGTAGTTGCCTTCCCAATGCAGCTCGGCTTCGTACCAGATGGCCGGCAGCCGGTTGACTTCCAGGTGCGGGTCGCTGGCCAACAGGGCCGAGCCGGTGCCGCTGCGCTGGGGGCCGACGGCCCAGGCATTGCTGCCGGCCAGGCGCGGCAAGTCGGTGATCAACTCCAGGGCGTCGTCCGACAGTTGGCTCGATATCTTCAGCTTTCGCAACACGTCGAAATCGGCGTTGTCGAGCATCGGGCTGAACAGCTCGCGCAGCTTGTCGTCGTCCACGCCGGCGTGGATCAAATCGAGCAGGATCCGCTCGTTCTGCTGCTGTCCGACCACCAGCCCGCCGAAGCTCAACAGGTGACCCATCAACAGCACGCTTTTCTGGTTCCAGGCGTGGGGCACGAAGCCGGTGGCCCACATGGGCAACGAACGGCCGGAGTCCTTCATGCCGTCGTTGACCCCTTCGCAGTAGGCGGTCAGTTGGTCGAACGTTTCGTCGTCGAGCGCGGCGACCTCGTGGTCCAGGTTCAGGTACAGGCCGGTGCGGCGGAAGAAGCGGTCCATCTCCAAGAGTTCGGGCTTGTCGGCGATCTGTTCGGCACTCTCGCCGCTGGCCACGGCCCGGGAAAAGAGGAGCTGCGTGGGGCGGTCGATGCCGTGCATGTAGCCCAGCCCATAGAGCGCAGCCCGCCACGAACCGGCCGAAATATGCGGCACGCCGTGAGCATCGCGAGCGACGGAGAACCGCCGCCGGGCACTTTTGGTGGGGAGGGGTTTCATGCGGGGCCAGGTGGGACGAGCACCATCTTAACTTTAGCACGCCCCGCCCGATAAGAGCGGAAGCCGGCAGGGCCGCTACAACCGGACCCGCCGGGTGCGACGCGAGTCCGTTTGGCGATACAATGGTGGCCGCGACCAGGCCGTGCCCAGTCGAGCCCGCGTCGCCTGATTTCGCGGGAAGCCACGCTCGTGAGTTCCATGCTAGCCACTCGACGCCGTCTGCGGCAACTCGCCACCGCCCTGCCCTTTGTCGGCCCGTGGCTGGTCGGTTTCGTGGCGCTGGTGGGCTATCCGTTCGTGGCTTCGCTGGTGTGGAGCTTCGACCGCTACGACATGCTGTCGCCGCCGGAGTTTGTCGGCACGGCCAACTACGAGCGGCTGGCCGAGGAGCTGTTCACCGGGCAGCGCTTCGGGCAGGCGGTGTGGAACACGGCCTACTTCGCGCTGGTGAGCGTGCCGTTGTCGATCGTGCTGGGAGTGGGGCTGGCGGTCATTCTTTCGTGGAACGTGCGCGGCCGGGCCGTCTATCGCACGATTTTCTTTCTGCCCTCGGTCGTGCCGGCCGTGGCCGGTTCGATCCTCTGGCTGTGGCTCTTGGATCCTCAGGCGGGCATCGTCAACTACCTGCTCGGTTGGGTCGGCTTGCCCGGGCCGGGCTGGTTCAACAGCACGGCCGAAGCCGCCTGGCCCGGCGGTTGGTTCACCGGCACCGCGGGCTTTGGATCGAAAGACGCGCTGGTGCTGATGAGCCTGTGGGGCGTGGGCAACTTCATGATCATCTACCTGGCGGCCATCGGCGACATTCCGGCCCAGCTCTACGAAGCGGCCGAGCTGGACGGGGCCGGCCCGTCTGCGCCGCTTCTGGCACGTGACGCTGCCGTTGCTCTCGCCAGTGATCTTCTTCAACCTGGTGATGGGGCTGATCCACGCCGTGCAAGCCTTCACCCAGGTGTACATCGTCAGCGAAGGACAGGAGAGCCCGGCCGGCTCGATGCTGATGCTCTCGCTGTACGTTTTCCTGTCGGCGTTCAAGTATTTGCAAATGGGCTACGCCTCGGCGATCGCCTGGGCGATGTTCGTCGATGATCGTGCTAGTGACCTGGGCATTGTTTCGCTCGTCGCGGTACTGGGTCTATTACCAGGCGAGCGGACGGCTGTAGGACGTTAAGCGGTTCTTTCAGAGCTGAATCGGGGTGCCACTGCTGGCTTGTCCAGCAGTGCTTTGGCAAACAACACGACAAGGCGAGGCGAGAGTGATGGTTGTCTCTGGCAAGCATGCTCACGCCAGCGTGAGCATGGCACACTAGCAACGGACCGAAGAGTTTCTCTGCAACGTCGAGGCGTCGATGAAACCGCGCGATCTTAAGCGCCTGGTGGCCGTGCTGCTGGTGGTGGCGGTCGTGGTGTTGGCGATTCGCGAGAGTGCCAACCCGCGGTGGCAGGTGCCGGCCGGCCGCAGCGAAGTGGTGTTCTGGCACTTCTGGGGCGGCAAGGATCGGCCCGTGGTCGACGAGATTTGCGATCGCTTCAACGCCAGCCAGCAGGAGTTCTTCGTCCGGCCGGTGGCGATGCCGGGGAATAACCTCGACCTGAAATTCTTTTTGAGCGTGGCCGGCGGCGATCCGCCCGATCTGCTCAACCAGGACGATCCGATCGTGGCCGATTGGGCGCACCGGGGTGCGCTGGTGCCGCTCGACGAACTGGCCACCGCCGAAGAATACGCGGCGCTGGGCGATTGGCTGTTTCCCGCGGCCCGCCAGATCGGCGGGTACGAGGGGCGGTTGTATGCCCTGTGCAACGGGCTGGACATTCGGGCGCTGTACTACAACGCCGACGTGCTCGACGAGTTCGGCCTCCAGCCTCCGCGCACGCTCGCCGAGTTGGACACGGCCGCCGAGCGGATTGCTCCGCCGGGTACCGGGCCACACGCGCGATATGGATATTTGCCCGATCCGCGGCGGCTCTGGTCGTGGGGCATTGTCTTCGGCGGGCGGTTTTACGATCCGGCGTCGGGCCGGGTGACGGCTGACAGTGCGCGGATCGTGGCGGCGCTCGATTGGATGGCCTCGTACAGTCGCCGCTACGGCGCCGATCGGGTGGCCCGCTTTCGCAAGGGGGATCAGGCCCTGCCCGGCGCGGCGTTTCCGCTGTTGGAAGGGCGCTATGCGATGATTATGGACGGCCAGTGGCGGGTCTCCGAAATCGCGGCGGTCCAAGCGGCTGCTCGTCAACGGGGCCAGACGCCGCCGCGGTATGGCGTCGTGCCGCTGCCGCCGCCGCCGGCGGGCGTGGCGGATGCCGGCTGGGTGAACGGCAACTTTTTTGTCGTGCCGCGGGGGGCCAAGAATCCGCGCGGGGCCTGGGAGTTCATGAAATTCTGGAGCGGCTTTGGCGGCCACGAGGCCGAAGCGGCCCGAGCCTGCGCCGGCGGCGGCTGGATTCCGGCCTCGCGGCAGGTGGTCGAGCATCCGACGTTCCAGCGGTATCTCGCCCGTTATCCGATGTTTCGCACGTTCGTCGAGCTGGCCGGCAGCCGGCGGCAGGTGCCCACGCCGGCAGTGCCCGGCGCGGCAGTTCTTTCAAGACGAAGTGATCCGCGCCGCCGAAGACGCGATGTACAAGCTCGTGCCCGCGGGCGAAGCGTTGGAAAATGCCACGGGGCGCATCCAAGCCCGACTGGAGGCCGCGCGTGAGGAGGAATAACCCGCCGAGTTTCGTCGCGCATGGGGTGCTGCTGGTGGCGGCGGCCGCTTTTGCTTTGCCGCTGGCGTGGATGGTGCTTACGTCGCTCAAGCCGGGCGAGGAGATCGCGGCCGATCCGCACCGGGCGCTGCCCCTCGAGTGGCGGCCGGCCAACTACGTGGAGGCGGTGACCACGATGCCCTACTTCCGCTACCTGCGCAATTCGCTGGTGCTGTGCGCCGGCAGCGTGCTGGGGACGCTGTGGAGCTGTTCGCTGGCGGCCTACGCGTTTGCCCGGCTGCGGTGGCCGGGACGCAACGGGTTGTTCAGCGTGCTGGTGGCCACGATGCTGTTGCCGTGGCACGTGACGATGATCCCGCGCTTCTTGCTGCTGGGCGAGCTGGGACTGTACAACTCGCTGGGGGCGCTGGTGGTGCCGACGTTCTTCGGCGACGCGTTTTCGATCTTTCTGTTGCGGCAGTTTTTTCTGACGATTCCCGAGGAGTTGTGCGAGGCGGCCCGGCTCGACGGCTGCAGCGAGTGGGGCATCTTCTGGCGAATCGTGCTGCCGCTGTCGCGGCCGGCGCTAGCCACCGTGGCGCTCTTCCAGTTCGTCGCCTCGTGGAACGACTTTAACGGCCCGCTGTTGTACTTGAACGATCCGGGCCGCTTTACGCTGGCCTATGGCCTCGAGCAATTCGTCAGTTCCTATTCCAGCCAGACGAACCTGCTGATGGCCGCGTCGGTGCTGTTCACGCTGCCGCTGGTGATCTTGTTCTTCTTCGCCCAGCGGACGTTCATCCGGGGCATCGCCACGACGGGGCTGAAGGGCTGACGTGCCGTGCGATGAGAAGCGCGCTGGGCGCAGCAACAAAGGGGATAAGTCCAATCTCAGGGGCTTTGGACTTATCCCCTTGTCGTGCGCGGCGCGTTTCGCGCGCGGCGATTATTTGCGATGGCGGATCTTCGAGCGCATGCGGCGCTTTTTGCGCCCGAGCTTCCGCCGACCTTTGCCCGTTCTTTTCGTGCCCACACACGACTCCCATGGATCCAGCGAACCCGACGATGCTCGCGCGGGGGAAAGAAACCCGCCGCGCCCCCAGCCACGGTGAATCGAACGGCCGGGAACACGCGATTCTAACATCCCCGCCAGCAGCGCGGCAAGGGCGAGGGGTGGCAAGCCGCGGAGAGTTTCGACGCCGGCGGTCTGGCAGGTTGGGGTTCTTCGGCGTGCGGTCGCAATCGGCCCGCTCTCTGGCCCCAGGCGATCAGGCGTTATCCTGCCAGCGGTCGTCAAACTCTCGGGCGGCGATGGCAAAGGAGGCCATGGCCTCGCAGTTAAACTCGGCGGAAAGACCGCCGTGCTGGTCCTCGGGCGTCGCCTGGGAGTATTTCAGCACCGTCCCGTCGTCGTAGACCTCGACTTGTCGGACGACGCGGTCGCTTTGGTCGACCTCGAAGTACCACCAGGAGTGCCCCCAATCGGCATATTCGTCGCCGCGCGTGTCTTCCCACCGTCGCTTGTAGTATCTCATGCTGATTCTGCGCCGCGGGAAGGCGCCTCGTGGTTGGAACGGGACGGATTGCTCGTTACGACACCTTCAACAACTCGCAGGCTTCCGCATAACCCGGTGCCGGGCGGCCGAATTCGCTGGCCGTGACACGGGCCAGGGCGATGGCCTGCCGCCAGCGGAAGGCCGGTCGCGTACGGGCGAATTCTTCGCTGGCCGTGCGGTAATACTTCTCGGCGTGCAGCGCTCCGTCTTCGCTCACCGCGTATCGCAGCAACAGATCGAACAGCGGCCGCGGCTCGTGCCCCAGCTCGCCATAGTGGTTCACGACGTTCGTAGCCTGGGCTTGCAGGTTGCCGCGGATGGCCGTGTCGAGCTCGGCCAGCAGCTTGTCGGGCTCGGTGATTTTGAGCCGCTTCCAGGGCGTGTCGATCGGCAGCGGCGGCAGGTTCAGATAGTCGCCGCCCCCTTGCGAGCGATCGAGCGCCACCTGGTACGCTCCCAGGATCAGGCAGGCAAACGTATTGCGCGGGCTGGCCGCGCCGGCCATGTTGCGCCAGGCGTTGGCCGAATCGCAGGCATGCACGCCCACCGAGTCGCCGTGCACGCTGCCGATCGGTTTGCCGGGCCACTCCTGCCGCGCGGTGCGGCCGGTGTTGCGCAGCACCAGCTGATTGGACGCCAGGGCCATGGCCTCGCCGATCGCGGCCGGCGAAAAGCCTTCGGCCAGGGCGCCGGCGGCGGCTTCGGCGGCCTGCTCGGGCGAGGAGCTGAAAATGGTCTGGCTCATCGAATCGATCCAGGCGTCGTCGGCCGCGCGATCGCCCGGGGTGCGATCCAGCAGCTTGTGCTCTTCGAGCAAACTGGCCAGCACCTTGCTCGGCTGGCGGCGCGGCTGCTCCTTAACGCAGTAGTGCACACTCTGCCGCAAGAGCGTATGGGCATGCTCCGGGCCGACCAGGCTCAGCAGCTCCCACGCCCGATAGGGCAACACGGTGCGGTGCACTTGCGTGTCTTCTTGCACCGTGTAGAGCAGTTCGTCGAACGCCTCGCGCGGCGCCTGCTGGGCGATCGCGGCGAAGATCTGTTCGGCGCGGTCGAGATCCTCGGCGGCCACGGCCGCCCGCAACGCCTGGGCCGGGTCATCGCCGGCGCTGAGGGCCGCGGGTTCGACGGGTCGCAAGATTTCGCTGGCGTGTCCGCCGTGCTCGCCGATGCGGTTGGTGTTGCGGTACAGCACCTTGAAGATCGGCAAGGCCTGCCTGTGCCGGTCAGTTCGCGCGACATGTGCCAGGCCGGCGCCAGCGCCATCAGCGTGTGGTAGCCGACGTAGTCTTCGCCGCCGAAGGTGCGGGCGTTGGCCAGGGCCGCGGCGGCCACCAGCGATTTCAACTCGGTGCCGCGCTCCAGCTCGCCGGCCAAAGCGGGCAGGAGCTTGTCGATGGGCGTTTCCTGCATCAGCACGACCAGCGGTTCGAGCGGCCCGAACAAGAGGGGCTCGGCGCCTTGGGCCGCTTCGGCCCGGGCCAGGCCCAGGTCGGCGGCCAGTTCGAGGCCGACGGTGACGGCCAGCATGCCCTGTCCGACCGTGGAGAGAAACTCGCGTCGGTTGCGTGTGGTTTTCATGGCCGCCTCCAGAGTCTTGAGTGCGCAAGCAGCTATGGGAAGTCCGCCCCCCACGGGCGCCGGCTTCGATCTCTTCGCGGGCGAAGGTGCGCCGCGTTATTTTTCGGCCAGCAGTTCGCGGATCTTCTCGCCCAGCTCCTCGCGCAGGTTGGGCGAGTAGCCGACGTGGATCGAGCGCACGACGCCCTGGCCGTCGAGCATCACCAGCGTCGGCCAGCCGGTGATGTTGTAATGCTCGTTGATACCGTCCTCGCGACCGTTTTTGAGCGAGGCGTAGTTGAGCCCCATCTTGTCGATCACGAAGTTGGCATCCTCAAGATCCCGGTCGTTGTTCATGCCCAGGATGACGACCGGCTCGTCTTTGAAGTCGTTGGCCAATTGCTTGATTTGCGGCATGGCTCGAATGCACCAGCCGCAGCCGCGATACCAGAAATCCAACAGCACGACCTTGCCGTGATAGTCCGCCAGCGAGCGCGGGTTGCCTTCGAGGTCGGTTGTTTCCCAGGCCGCCGAGGGCTGGCCCAGCAACTTGCCGAATTGCTCGGCCGACTCCAAAGTGTACTTGCGCAGGACGGAATGCCCTATAAGCCTGGTTTGTGCGCCTTTTTTCAGGAGCGGCTGCTGGAAACCGGCCAGTGCTTCTTTCAAGCCGGCTTGGGCCTGATCCAGCAGCTCGGCCGAGTGGGCAAAATCCTGGTCTGCGCGAGCGGTCAGCTTGTCGTAGTCCGCGCAGGCCGCGATATAGGCGTTCATCTCGTCGGCCAGCGCCGCGACGTCGGCATCGGCCAGCATCGCGTCGTCGGCGAGCTTGATGCGCTGCACGACGGGCTCGTCGCTGCGGCCGGCGGGCCAGCCCTGCGTCGAACTGGTCGTCACGTCGGTGACCAGCCCTTTCGCGACGTCGAAGACGTACTGCCGGTGCGTTTGGATCAGGTAGACCGGACTGAAGACGGTTTGGGGATCTTCGCTGAACTCCCAGCGGCCGTCTTGCGGCTCGGCGTCGGAGTGGAACTTGCGCTTCGTGTCGTCAAGTCCCATTTCCGTCGACCAACTGCTGACCAGGCTGGCCTCGTCGGGCGCCAGCGGCGGGACGAGCGGCGTGGGATTGGCAAATGGCGTGAGCGTGCGGTTCTCCGTCAGGCGGCCGTCGGCGGCCAGGTCGAAGTAGCCGTCTCTGGTCCCGCTCCGGGCAGCTTGCGTGAAGTACACCCGCCAGCTCTTGTCCGGATTCTGGGCGACGACGATCAACGTCCAGGTCGTCGGATTGTTGTTGGACGGCGCCTCCTCGGCGACCGTTTGATAGGTGAGTTGTTGCCCGACCTTGAGCTTGTAGCGCGGCAGCGCGTCGGCGGCGGCAGCGCGGGCATCGACCACCGCAGCGCTCAGGGGGCCGAGAACCACAGCAATACCCAACACACAGCGCAAGCGTGGCACGTACATGGCCGAATCCTTTCCGAGCGAGAGGTGATGACGCGGTCCGGCAACTAGCCGCGATTATACCACCCGGACGAGGAAGTCAAACTTTCGCCCGATCGCTCGAAACGGCCAGCAGAGAGGCCCCCAGCGGGAGCGTCGACCGGCCGGCCGCGTAGCCGGCGCAGGGCCAAGTGCCGATGGCGACGCAAATCCGAGGATAACAGCCGCGCCGCGGGCCCCCCGTGCGCGCGTGCGGCTGCGATGCCATCCAACGAGGCCCAGCCGTGTGAGTGCTAAACGGCCAGCGCCTCGTCGACGGGCCGGCGCGGTTGCTCTTCGTCCGTTTGCTTCCAGTCGGAGCCGACCCAATCGGCCAACTCGCCGCGCAGGATGCGGACGTGCGGCGGGGCGTCGATGCCCAGCTTGACCACGCCGCCCCGGACTCCCAGCACCGTGATGGTGATGTGTTCGCCGATCTTGATCTTCTCGCCTTGCTTGCGACTCAGTACCAGCATTCGAGTTCCCTCCGTGAATGAGGACTGGGAGCGAAGCGCGCTCCCGTGATCCGTGTCGGATGGTTCCCGCTGAGGAGCAAAACGGGTGCCACGTGGGATGACAAAGCCGAAAGCTCTCGCAAGTCGTTGCCGAGCGAGCGAGAAGCAACGCCAGCGGCGATTGCATGCAGGCGGACGATAGCGATCAAAATCGCACACGGTGTGTTTTAGTCTGCCACAATGGCAACGTTTCGCTCATTGCGCGGCCTAGCAACCTGTTGAAGAAATCAACGGCCCGTCAGGGGTTCGGCGGCGCGGTGGCGATCAACACCACCAGCGTTTCGGTGCCGGTGTTTTCGATGCCGTGCTCGCACCAGGGGGGCAGATAGATGAAGTCCCCCTTGTGGACCTCGCGCTGATAGCGGGCGAACGTCATCAGCCCCTTCCCTTCGAGAATGCAGTACGTCTCTTCGGTCTCGTGCGAGCCGGGGGGGAGCACCGCATGCGGCGGCACGAAGAACATCGTCAAGCTCATGTTCTTCGACGCCGCCTTGGGATTCACCGGATGCACGACCCGCACCCCCACGCCGTGGCAATCCCGGTAAGCCACCGGCACGCCGTCCTGCACGTTGACGATCATCGGGTCGACCGGCCCGTCGGGCTTAGGAATCACCGGTGGTTTGCCGGTCGAGTAACCTTGGTACTGCGTGATGCGGGCCATGGGGCGAATTCCTTGCTGGAGGAACAATCGAGAATATGTAGCCCGGCGAACGTCCCTCGTGCGAAATTGCCGTTCTCAAATGAGAAGCGCCGGAGTCAAACTTGGGACACAGCCCAGATACAAGCGATGACCGCCAGCGCCATCAACACGATCAGAGTGAGGAGCCACCGCATACCGAATTGCTGGCGCTGATGCGGTCTGTAGGTCAGGAAAGAACTTGCGGTCCAGCTCGGCCTTCCGCCGGCGAATTGCCTCGAATTCTACGACGAGCTGTGCGGCTTCCGGGTCCCAATTTGTACGGAGCGAGCGTACTAGTGTGAAAATAGCTAACCCGCGCCGTACAGATTTGAACCAGGGGAGTTTTCGACGTTCGCTCATGCGTCCCAATATAACACACCCGGCATAACGTTGACTCTCGACGGATCGTCGATCCATCGTCGGGGGTCACCGTGCACAATGGCCACGGCGCCGACAAGGGCGGTGCAGCATGTGGCGATGCGGATTGCTCGCTCGGCAACAGTTGGTAGGGCACGCCTCGGCCGCCGGTTGCGGCGGGCCGATCCGCAAGTTGCGGAACCAGACTTCTTCGCTGTGGTTTTGCAGGCCGAGGTAGCCGCAAGTGAAGCGGCGACCCAGCTCGGGAAACGCGCGGGCGTTGGCGTCGACGATCACCACGCCGTTGTGCGTCACGCGGTACGACGTGCCGCGGCAGTTGATCTCCATCGTGTTCCACTCGCCCGCCGGGTGCGAAACGTGCTGCGTGGCCGGGGCTACCAGGTAGATGCTGCCGCAGTACTGCGCGGGCTTGAGTTTTCGATAGCGGGCCGCGTCGTCGTCGAGCAGTTGCACCTCGGCGCCGCCCCCCTGGCGATGCGCTCCGTCGGCCGGCACGTGCAGGTAAATGCCCGAGTTGCCGCCCGGGCGAAGCTTGTATTCGAAGCGGAGATTGAAATCGCCGTAGCGCCCCTTGCTGCGCAACCACGTTCCTTTCTCGCCGGTGCACACGAGCACGCCGTCTGCGACGCGCCACGATTGTCCGGCCCCGCTGGTCACTCCCTCCCAGCCCGACAGATCGTGGCCATTGAACAACGACCGAAAGCCGGGCTCGGCAGCCGCGGCACCCGAATTGGCCGCCAGCGCGGCCGCCGCGCAAAGAAGAAATGTCCAGCGCATGGGATGTCGACGCCTTGCTGCGAAACGCGGAGGGAAGGATGCCGACGGCCATGATCGTTGCCGCCGGTGCGCGATGCAAGCGCCGGCTCGCTGCTTTCCCGGCGCGCCCGCGCCGTTACACTATGCGAAACGGGCACGATTTCCCGCGGAGTCGGACCGATGAACCCCCCTGCCCCGCCATCCGTCGCGCTGAGCATGCCCGCGTTCGACCGCCGCGAGTGGCTGCGGCTCGGCTTGGGGGGCGTGGCTTCACTGGGGCTGGCCGGTTTGTTGCGTGCCCGAGCCGCGGCCGCCAAGGCCTCGGCCAGCGAGCGGACGGCGTTGATCGTTGTCTGGCTGCACGGCGGGGCATCTCACTTCGAAACGTACGACCCCAAGCCGCTGGCCGCGGACGAAGTGCGCGGGCCGTATCGTCCGATCGCGACGCGCATGCCCGGTATGCACGTCTGCGAGCTGCTGCCGCGGCATGCCGCCCTGGCCGATCGGTTCAACATCGTCCGGTCGCTCGTGCATACCGGCTTTTGCCACCAACAAGGCGTGCAGCAGATGTTCACCGGGCACCCGGTGCGCGAGCTGCGCAACAAGCCCGATCATCCCGATTGTTTTTCGATCGCCAGTCGCTTGCGGAGCGATCGGGAGCGGACGCTTCCCAACTACGTCGGCGTGCCGCCGGTGCCGTATACCGGTTCGGCCTACCTGGGATTGAACTGCGAGCCGTTCAGCGTGTATGGCAACCCCAACGCGCCCGACTTTCAGGTCCCCAACGTCCACGTCGACTCGGCCGAGCGGACGGCCCGGATCGAATCGCGGCGGGCGCTGCGCCAGCAGTTCGACCAACTGCAAGGGGCGCTCGACCTGGCCGGCAACATGCAGGCACTCGACGCCTTCGACCAACAGGCCTGGAGCATGCTCACCTCGCCGGCCACGCGCGACGCGTTCGACCTCTCACAGGAAGACCCCCGAGTGCGCGACCGCTATGGGCGAACGAGCTGGGGGCAGCAATGCCTGCTGGCCCGGCGGCTCGTCGAAGCGGGAGTCGACCTGGTCACGACGTCCCTCGCCGGGCCCGAGGCGGGCCGCGTGCACAACTGGGACGACCACGCCGTGAATCATCACGTGTTCGACGTGATGAAGTATCGGGCGCCGAATTTCGATCGGGCCGTCACCGCGCTCATCGAAGATCTGTACGAGCGGGGGCTCGACCGCCGGGTGATGGTGGTGGTGACCGGCGAGTTCGGCCGCACGCCCAAGATCACCTACGTCGACGGGCAGCCGGGCCGCGATCATTGGCCAAATGCCACGTCGCTGCTGTTCGCCGGCGGCGGCATGCGCACCGGACAGGTCATTGGCGCCACCGACCGCGACGGCGCCGAAGTCGTCGAGCGGCGCCTCGGCGTGGCCGACCTGTTGGCCACGATCTATCGCCACCTGCGGCATCGAAACGGCCGGCCTCGAGTTTCCCGATTTCGCGGGACGCCCAATTCCCGTCCCGGCCGACGGCACGCCGATCCGGGAGCTGTTGCCGGTCAGTTAGCGGCTGCGACAATTAGTGTCAACGCATCCGTTCAGCGATCCAAGCGAAGCTTGGGATACGCCTCCACTTTGGCTTCGGGAAACAGCCGTTGGGCCTCGCGCACTTCGGCGCAATCCTGAGGGTCGGGTAGCCGCACGAATCGCGCCTCCTCGATGGGGATTTCGAGCGTGGCGATGCCCTGCTCGCCAAACAGCCTCAATAGCGCCGGCGCGGCGACTGGAGGCGATGCCGGCGGCTGCACAATGAAGCATCCATACGGAACCACCGTTGCGGAATGGTAAACGTTGGGCCGGGTGAGTAATTGGTGTCGTTTGTGCGCCCAATTCCTGGCGGACCCGAGCAGCACGGCTAGCGCCGCCATGAGTACGAACAGCTTCCGCAGGCCGAATTGCGTCGGGCGTTTGGCAAATTGCAGGACTGCGCTCATCGGTAAACCTCGCTTGCTGCGGCTCCCGCCGGCGTCGCATGCTATCGGCGTCCGTGCCCTAGCCGCATTCTAAACGAAAACCGGGCAATTCCTGGCGACAGGAACGTCTGCTGCGCCCCCTTTCGCCCCATTAGCCTTCCGTAAGAGCCCTTATTCGCCGGCGAGTGGCGTGTCATAATGGCGGCGGCGGCCGTGCGGGCGGACCGAACCCGCGCTGCCGCCCGGTTGTCCCACTGCCGTGGACTGCCGACTCCGCGACCCCGCCCGCCGATGCACGCACACGACGCCGACGACCCGAGCGACTCTCCTCCCCTTGCCGTGCACGATGCGTATGCCGCCATTCGCCTCGGCAATTTTCGCCGCTACTGGGCGGGCAACCTGCTGTCGATCATCGGCATGCAGATGCAGTCGGTCACGGTCGTGTGGGAAGTTTACAAACGGACCAACGACCCGTTCAGCGTCGGTCTGGTAGGGCTGGTGCTGGTCGTGCCAGTGCTGTCGCTGGCGCTAGTGGGCGGGCACGTGGCCGATCGGTTCGATCGCCGCAAGGTGCTGGCCTGTTCGCTCTCGCTCAACATGTGCGCCTCGCTGGGCTTGGCGGCCGTGTCGTTCTTTCAGTGGCACATCGTCGGGCTGTACGGCTGCTTGTTTCTGATCGGCGTGGCCCGGGCCTTTCAACAACCGGCCAAAAGCTCGCTGTTGCCGCAGCTCGTGCCCCGGCACGTGTTTGCCAACGCGGTGACCTGGAACCTGGGGGGCTTTCAGCTCGCCGCCGCCATCGGGCCGGCCCTGGGTGGTTTGACGCTGGCCTCGTTCGGCCACGCCTACGTCGCTTACCTGTTGCAGGCGGCCGCCGCGGCCAGCTTCATCGTGCTTCTGTCGGGCGTG
Source organism: uncultured Planctomycetota bacterium (assembly GCA_963711515.1). Taxonomy (GTDB): domain Bacteria; phylum Planctomycetota; class Planctomycetia; order Pirellulales; family PALSA-1355; genus CAVQEL01. Next base: position 145,890 of record CAVQEL010000031.1, read on the forward strand.
CGGCGGCAGGCGTCGGTCTTTACGCCCGAGCCGACCACGATGAAAACGCTCGTCGAGGGTTTTCACTTCGTGTGGCACAACAAGGTCGTGCTGGGGGCGATGGCCCTCGACATGTTCGCCGTGCTGCTCAGCGAAGCCAAGGCGCTGCTTCCCATCTTTGCCAAAGACATCCTCCACGTGGGGCCCGTGGGCTACGGCTGGCTGGCGGCCGCCGAATCGATGGGCGCCTTGGCCATGTCGCTGGCCATGATGCACCGCCCGCCGATGACCAAGGCCGGCCGGGCACTGCTGTGGAGCGTGGCGGGGTTCGGCGTGTCGACCTTCGTGTTCGGCATTTCGCGCTCGTTCGTGCTGTCGTTCTTCGCGCTGATGGCGATGGGGGCGTTTGACTGCGTGAGCGTCATCATCCGCCACACGCTGGTGCAAATGCTCACGCCCGACCGGATGCGCGGCCGCGTATCGGCCATCAGCGGCATGTTCATCAGCACGTCGAACGAGCTGGGCGAATTCGAGTCGGGCACGCTCGCGCGGCTCACTTCGGCCGTGTTCGCGGTGGTGTTCGGCGGGCTGGGCACGCTGGCCGTGGTGGTCATCGCGGCGGTGGCCAACCCCCAGTTGCGGCGCTACGGCCGGCTGGATGGCCACGGTCACCCCCATGACGAGCCTGTGCCGGTGGCCGATGACCCGGCCGAATCGCAGGACGTCGCCGCCGCCGAAACCACGCGGTGACCGTGCCGCGAGCGGCCAAGACGCGTCCCCTTGATCGCCGCAAAAGGCCCGGGTAGCATCGCCTGTAGGACCCCTTCTCTTCGCCGCGAGGCTCCGCAACACTCGTGATGGCCGACGCCAGTACCGAACCGCTCGATGCCGCCAACGACGAAGGGGGGCTCGAATACCGGACCACCGAACCCTGGGCCATCGTAGCGATGCTGCTGGGGTTCGTTTCGCCCCTGGCGTTTATCGCGCCGGTGTTGTGGCTGGTGCCGATCCTGGGAGCGCTGGCGGCCTTTCGGGCGCTGGCAAAGTTGCGGCAGTCGCCCGAGCGCAGCGGCCGGCCCGTGGCGCTGGTGGGGTTGGCGCTGGCGATCTTCTGCCTGGCCGCGCCGATCGCCCGCGCGGCGACGACCCGGTGGTTGCTGGGACCGCAAGCCCGGGTGGTGTCCGATCAGTTCATCGAGTACCTGCGCGAGGGGAGCCCCGAGAAGGCGTTGGACTTGCACTTTGCCCCGGATTATCGCCCGCCGCTGGACGAGGGCCTGTGGACGTTCGTGCAGAACGACGTCGAGGCGCAGCGGATGCTGCGGGAGATGCTCAAACGTCCGGCGATTCGGATGCTGTTGAACCTGGGGAAGAAGACGGACGTGCGATTCTATCGCACCAGCGGCGTCGTGGTCGGCAGCAAGGCCACCCTGGTCGACGAGCGCTACACCGTCACGTTCACCGACCAGAACGGCAAAAGGAAAACGATCCTGTTGGGCATCCTGATGGAACGCAAGGGAGTGCAAAACCCGGACGTGAACCCCTGGCGCGTTCGCGATTTTGTCATTGGCGGCGGCGCACCGGCCGCCAGCCAAGAGACTCCTTGATCTGCGGTGCGGCGGATCGCTACGCGCGGCGACGGCTTGTCGCGATGGTCGCCGGCCGCCGCGGGCCGCTGTTGTAACTGCCCGGCTTCCTGCTCGATCTGGGGACGCAAGGCCGCGTCGGCGCGGTGCGCGGCCATCGCATAGTACACCGCCGCTACGCCGGGCTTCCCCGCGTCGCGGGCATGGCGGGCACGCTGGACCAGGGCCGCCGCTTCCCGGGCTTCGGCCGCCGATTGCTCAGCCCGCTCGCGCTCGATGTCGGCCACGCTCTTGAGCGCCGGACGCGCCGCGTCGGTCAGCCGCTGGCCCGCGTTGCCGGTGCTGCCGCGAACCCAATTGGTGCGGCGAGCCCGGGCCTGGCGCAGCAAGGCTTCGTCGGCCGCCTGTGCGTCGTGAATTCTGCGCCGTCACGTTGAGGCCGGCATTGCTCCGCTGCACGCCGATCGCCCGCTGCGGAAACAGCCCGCCGCCGTACATCGTGCGGCTATAGAAGGCCTGGCGCTGGCGGGCCAAGGGGGACGCCCCGCTGTCGGGCACCAGCACCGTGGTGTTCGCGCCGAAGTTGCTGAAGCTGGGAAGCTGGAGCGTAATGTTGGCGCCGGATTGCGCACGCGCCGGCGTGGCAGTGACCATCGTCAACGCACAGGCTGCCGCCACAGCAACCGCTAAACCCGCAGGAACCGGATACCGCATGGCGAAACCTTTCGCGCGGGAGGTTCACTTTCCCCGAGAAACGTCCTACGCCGGTCATTGTAACGCGCGGCGGAGGGGATGCCAGTTTTTGGGGCCGCCGCTACGCAATCAACTCCTCGACCACCCGGCCGTGGACGTCGGTCAGGCGGAAGTCGCGGCCGGCGTAGCGGTAGGTGAATTTTTCGTGGTCGAAGCCCATCAGGTGCAGGATCGTGGCGTGCAGGTCGTGGACGTGGACCCGGTTTTCCACCGCCGCGAAGCCGAACTCGTCGGTCGCTCCGTGGACGTAGCCGCCGCGCACGCCGCCGCCGGCCAGCCACATGGTGTAGCCGTGATGGTTGTGGTCGCGGCCGTTGATCTTGCCGGCATTCGAGCCCTTCTTCGGCAGCTCGACCGTGGGCGTGCGGCCGAATTCGCCCCCCCAGATCACCAGCGTCTCGTCGAGCAGTCCCCGGGCCTTCAGATCGGTGAGTAGCGCGCCGATGGCCTGGTCGCACTGGCCGGCCAGCCGGCGGTGGTTCACTTCGATGTCGTCGTGGTTGTCCCAGGGCTGACCCTGGCCGTGCCACACCTGCACGAACCGGACGCCCCGCTCGACCAGCCGCCGGGCAATCAGAATTTGCCGGGCCTGCGTCCCTTCGCCGTACATGTCGAGGACGTGCTGCGGCTCGCGGCTGACGTCAAACGCGTCGGCCGCTTCCATCTGCATGCGATAGGCCAGCTCGAACGACTGGATGCGCGACTCGAGCTCGACGTCGCCCGGCGCTCGGCCCGATGCAGGGCGTTGAGCTGGCCGAGCAGGTCGAGCTGCCGCCGCTGCTCATCGCCGGTGACCGCCTTGTGCTCGATGTTTTCGATCAGCCGCTCGACTTCCTTGTGCTTGGTGTCGATGTACGTCCCCTGGAAAACGCCCGGCAAAAAGCCGGCCTGCCAGTTCTGCGATTCCTGGATCGGGTAGCCCCCCGGGCACATGGCGATGAAGCCGGGCAGATTCTGATTCTCGGTCCCCAAGCCATAGGTGAGCCACGCCCCCATGCTGGGGCGGATCAGCCGCGGCTCGCCACAATTGGTCAGTAGCAGCGAGGGCTCGTGATTGGGCGAGTCGCCGTGCATCGAGCGAATGACGGCGACGTCGTCGATCGACCGGCCCACGTGCGGAAACAGCTCGCTCACTTCAATGCCGCTTTTGCCGTACTTCTCGAACTTGTACGGTGAAGCGAAGGCGGCGCCGGTCTTCCGTTCGGTGGGGAGATTGATCGGCAACTCCTCGCCGTGACGCTTGGCGAGCTCGGGCTTGGGATCGAACGTGTCGACGTGCGACGGCCCGCCGTTCATAAACAGGTGAATGACGTGCTTGGCCTTCGCCGGAAAGTGGGGCAGCTTCGGCGCCAGCGGCCGGATGGCGTCCGCTTGGGCCACGTCGAGCAAGCCTTCGCCCCCGAGCAACTGGGCCAGCGCCAGCGAACCGAAACCCAATCCGGTCCGCCGCAGCAGTTCGCGCCGCGTGAGGTTCGTCGAACGATCGGCCGATGGCATGGCGTGTCTCACAAGATGCTCTTCGGGTGCTACTGCTGGTTTGTCCAGCAGTGCAGATCGCCGCGGTAAATACTGCTGGGCAAGCCAGCAGTGGCACGGGCGATCAGTTATGTCACGGCATTTCAGTCAATAAATATGAACTCGTTCGACAACAGCACGACTTGCACGTAACGCTCCCACGGCGAAAGCTGTTCGGCCGGCGATTCGGCGCTGGCCGACTGTCCTTCGGCGTCCAGGAACGCCAGGCCGAGCTGCGACTCCGCGTCGGTCGGTCGCCGAGCGAGTACGATCTCGTACAGCCGGGCGATTTTGTCGGCAGGCGCGGACGCCTCGGCCAGCTCCCGCCGACCAGCCAGGCGCCGGGTCTGCTCGTTCACAAACGGGCTGTTCATCAGGTACAGCGCCTGCTGCGGCACGGTGGTGGTGAAGCGGCGCGGGCTGTGCGTGTCGGGGCTGGCAAAATCGAACGTGCGGAACAAGTTCGGCAGGTTCTGCCGATCGATGCGGCCATACAACGTCCGCCGCACCGACCAGGGCTGCGCGGTGATTTCGACCGATGGGCCCCCCAGCGAACGATCCAACTGGCCGGACGCCGCCAGCAGGGCGTCGCGCAGGGCCTCGAAGTCGAGCCGCTTGCGATTCATCCGCCACAAGAGCCGGTTTTCGGGATCCGCGGTGCGGCCGGCCGCCGTTTCGACGCTCGATTGCCGGTACGTGGCCGACGTGAGGATCAGCCGCTGGATGCTCTTGAGCGACCAGTTCTCCTCGACGAGCGTCGCGGCCAGGTAGTCGAGCAGCGCAGGATGCGTCGGCGGATCGCTCCGCAGTCCAAAGTCGCTGGGGGTGTCGACCAGCGGGTTTTCAAAATAGTACATCCAGATCCGATTGACGATCACCCGGGCCGTGAGCGGATTGTCTCCGCTGGCGATGGCCTTGGCCAGCTCGAGCCGCCCGCTGCCGTCGTGAAACGGCTGGCGATGGTCGCCCGAGAGGACCGAAAGAAACTGCCGCGGCACTTCCGGGCCCTGGTTGCCGGGATTGCCGCGGACGAAGACGTGCGGCGCGACCGGCTGCGGGGCGTCGGCCAGGGTCATCACGTCGGCCGGCTCGGCGGGCTCGACGCTGCTGGCCAGCACGCCGTAGAGCGAATAGTAGTCGGCCGAGGGAATCGGATCGTACTTGTGATCGTGGCAGCGGGCGCAGGTCACGGTGAGGGCCATCGTGCCGCGCGTCAAGACGTCGAGCCGGTCGTCGATGATGTCGTGCGTATTGTTGAGAAACCGGCGGCCGACGGTCAGAAAGCCCATGGCCTCGAGCGAGGCACTGTGCCCCTCGTGCCCCACGCGGTCGGCGGCGATCTGCTGTACCAGGAACTCGTCGTAGGGCAAGTCGTCGTTCAGGGCGCGGACGACCCAGTCTCGATACTTGTAAGCGTTCGGATAATTGCGGTCGGCGGTGAAGACGTAGCCCTTGCTGTCGGCATAGCGGGCCACGTCGAGCCAGTGCCGGGCCCAGCGCTCGCCGTAGTGGGGCGAAGCCAGCAGGTTTTCCATGGCGCGGTCTAAAGCCTGCGGATCTTCGTCGGCGGTGAGCCGGTCGGCTTGGGCGGCCTCGGCGGGCAAGCCGGTGACGTCAAAGCTGGCCCGGCGCAGGATCGTGCGGCGGTCGGCCGGCGGCGACGGCTCGAGCCCCTGCTGTTCGAGCTTGGACAGGATGAAATAGTCGATCGGCGAGCGGGGCCAATCCTTGTGGACGACCACCGGCAGCGGCGGCCTGGTGATCGGTTGAAAGGCCCAATGCGACCCGGCGGCAGCCGCTCTGTCGGTTCGTTTCGCCGCCGGCGTGGCGTCGTCGGGCCAGGGGGCGCCCATCTTGATCCAGGTTTCCAGCCGCGCGATGGCGTCGTCAGGAAGCTTCCCCTCGGGGGGCATCTTGGGTTCGTCGTCGTAGCGAACGGCTTGCACCAGCAGGCTGCCGCCCGGATCGCCCGGCGAAATGGTCGGTCCGCTGTCGCTGCCGGCGAGCATCGCCGCGCGGGAGTTGAGCTGCAAGCCCCCCTGCCGCTTCTCACCGTGACATTCCAGGCAGCGGGCGGCGAACAGCGGGCGAATGTGCTTCTCGAAAAACTCGATCCCTTCGGCCGACGGCGCCGCTAGTTGCCCCGCCGGTTGCGCGGCGGCCGGCTCATCGGCCACCAGCAAGCGGCAAGGGGCCATGCACCACACGGCGGCGAGCAAGATCGCCGGCAAGGCGACTCGCAATGCGCGATCGAGTTTCGCTGTCCGTCGGACCATGGCAAAGTCGCGCTTGCGCCGCGAGGGGGTGGGCCGATTGGGGCGGGGTCAATTCGGTGGGAGAGCGGCCAGGCCGGCGGCCCGATCGCACCGCCTGTCATTATAGCCGACCGGCCCCGACGCGTCAGCACGTGGCCGGCAGCGCCAAATGCCCGTCGGTTCGCGTTCGCGCAGGCGAGAAGCTAAGCTGGAACGGGCGTGTGCATTGCGACGCTTCGCTCGGGATTGTACACCTCGGCCAGAGACAACCGACGCGCCGACTTTGTCACGCACGCTTCGGCCACTTCCCCCTCGGCGGACACGAGTGCATTGTCAATGTCAACAATGCGGGTGCCACTGCTGACTTGTCCAGCAGTGCTTTGGCTTTACGGCAAGTCTGACGCGAAGATCAGGCGATGACAAAGCGCTAGCCCGCTCGATCACCCCATGCTCACGACACAACAAGCGCGAAACAGGGGCTCGAGCTCCATCGCCGCGGCGACCTGGCCGGCGCCGAGCAGTTGTATCGGCACGTGCTGGCGGCCGACGCGCGGAATGCCGACGGCTGGCATTTGCTGGGCTTGGTGGCGCATGCCCGGGGCAACGGGCCGGCGGCCGTCGAGTGCATCACCCGGGCCATCAAGCTTGACGGCCGGCAGCCGAGCTTTCACCTGCACCTGGGCGAGGCCTATCGGTTGCTCGGCGAGCGGAGCCAGGCCGAGGCCGCGTGCCGGCAGGCCTTGCGGCTGAAGGACGACTATGCCGTGGGGCACAACACGCTGGGAGCGGTGCTGGCCGACGAGCGGCGCTTCGGCGAAGCCGCGGATTGCTATCGCCGGGCCATCGAGATCGAGCCCCGCTTTGCCATGGCTCATGCCAATCTGGCGGCGGCCCTGCGGGGCTTGGGACGTTTGGACGAAGCGGCCGACAGTTGCCGGCGGGCAATCGCCTGCGATCCGGCGGACGTAGCAGCCCGGCGCGAACTGGCGGCGGTCTTGCGCGAGCAGGGAAACCTCGCTGAAGCGATCGGGACGTTGCGCGAGGCGGCGAGCTCGACCCCCGCTCGGCGGAACTGGAGTTTGACCTGGGCACGCTGTACCAATTGCACGCCTGCCCGGCCGAGGCGGCCGAATGTTTTCGCCGGGCGTTGGCCATCGCCCCCAATCATGCCGAGGCGCACTGCAATTTGGGTAGCGCGCTCGTGCAACTCGCCCGGCCGGCCGAAGCGGCGCAAGAATATCAGCAGGCCCTGCGATTGAATCCGCGGCTGGCCGAAGCCCATTTCAACCTGGGGCTGATCTTCCAGCGGCAAGGAAACGCCGCGGCCGCCATGCAGTGTTATCAGCAGGCCATCGCCGCCCAGCCCGAGCATGCCCAGGCGTATAACAACCTGGGCACGCTCTATCGTTTGCAGGGCGATTATGTGCGGGCCAGGCAGTGCTACGAGAAGACGCTGGAGATGAAGCCGAACTCGGCCGAAGCGCTCAACAACCTGGGCAACGTCTTCAAGCTGCAAGGCCGCGTCACCGAAGCGGCGGTGTGCTACGACGAGACGCTGCGCATCGAGCCCGGCTATGCGCAGGCCCATTACAATCGCGGCCTGGTGCTGCTGGCCGAGGGAGAATTCGCCGAAGGCTGGGCGGAATACGAGTGGCGGCTGCAGTGCCCCGAGTTCGAGCAGCGCGGCTTCGACGTGCCGCGCTGGGGCGGCGAACCGCTGGCCGGGCGAACGCTGCTGGTGTATGCCGAGCAAGGCCTGGGCGATACGCTGCAATTCTGCGCGGTTTCTCCCCCTGGCGGCCGACCGCGGCGGACCCGTCGTGCTGGAAGCCCAGCGGGCGCTCGTGCCGCTGCTGCGCAGCTCGGACCTGGCCGGCGCGGCCCAACTGGTGGCCCACGGCGAACGGCTGCCGGCGTTCGACCTGCACGTGCCGCTGTTGAGTTTGCCCGGCCTGCTGGGAACGACTTTGGAGAACATCCCCGCAGCCGGCGGTTATCTGCGGGCCGAGCCGGCGCTGGTCGACGCCTGGCGCGAGCGGCTGGCCGACGTCGGCGGTTTCCGCGTGGGAATCGCCTGGCAAGGGAGCCCCAAGTATCAGGGAGATCGCCAGCGCTCGATTCCGCTCGTGGAGTTCGCACCGCTGGTCGATCGACGGCGTGTCGCTGGTGAGCTTGCAAAAGGGACCCGGCGTCGAGCAACTGGCGGCGCTCGCCGGCCGGTTTGCCGTGCGCGAGTTGGGGGCCGACTTCGACGAAGGCCGCGGGGCCTTCATGGACACGGCCGCCGTGATGAAGAACCTGGACCTGGTGATCACCTCCGACACGGCCGTGGCGCACCTGGCCGGAGCGCTGGCGGTGCCGGTGTGGGTAGCACTCTCCGCGGTGCCCGATTGGCGCTGGCTGGAAGCGCGCGACGACAGCCCCTGGTACGCGAGCATGCGGCTGTTTCGGCAGCCGCGGCTGGGAGACTGGCAAGCGGTGTTCGAGCGGCTGGCCGAGGAGTTGCGACGCGAGTCCAAGTAGCGCGGGCGGGGCGAGGGGCGCGCTTTTCTGGTACGCTAAACCGCCAGCGGTTGGATTGTGTGTTGGCGGTTTGGCTTGCGAGGCGCATCATGGCAGCGGTTTTTCGGGTGGCTTATACGGGCGATTTTTTCGGCGGCGATGGGGCTCCCTTGTATCGCGACATCGGGGCCGGCGTGTTGGACGCTCAGCCGGGGATCGAGCGCTCGCGATTTGCCGAACACCAGCGCGAGATGACGCCCGAGCAGATCGGCGACAACCAGGCGGTGGTCGTCCTGTCGCCGAAGGTGACTCCGGCCACGCTTGCCCGGGCGGAAGACTTTCTGGCCGTGTGCCGCTTTGGCGTGGGGTACGATTCGGTCGACGTGCCGGCCTGCACCGCGGCCGACGTGGCGCTGATGACGGCCGTGGGGGCGGTCGATCGTTCGGTGGCCGAGGCCACGCTCGGCTGGATGCTGGCCCTCTCGCACAACATGACGGCCAAGGACCGCCTGGTGCGCGAGGGAAACTGGCGGACTCGCAACCAGTACATGGGGCGCGAGCTGCGCGACCGCACGCTGGGCGTGGTGGGCATGGGGGGCATCGGCCGGGCGCTGGTGCGGCTGCTGGCCGGCTTCGGCATGCGGGAGACGCTGGCGTTCGATCCTTATCTCGATCCGGCGGTGGCCAAGCAAATAGGCGTCACGCTGGTGCCGCTCGACGAGCTGCTCACGCGGGCCGACTTCGTCTCGGTCCACTGCCCGCTCAACGACAAGACGCGCGACTTGCTCGGCCGCCGTGAGCTGGCCCTGATGCGACCCGATGCCTACCTGATCAATACGGCCCGGGGGGGCATCATTAACGAGGACGCGCTCGACGAGGTCTTGCGCGAAGGACGGATCGCCGGGGCGGCCATCGATTGTTTCGTCGGCGAGCCGCTTACCGCCCCGCCCCGCTTTACCGCGTACGACAACGTGCTGTTGGCTCCGCACGCCATCGCCTGGACCGACGAGATGTTTCGCGACATGGGGCACACGATCTGCCGGTCGATCGTCGAGCTGGCCCTGGGCCGGCGTCCCCGGCGTGGTCAACGCCGAGGTGCTCGAGCGCCCCGGCTTCCAAGCAAAGTGGCAGCGGCTGCGGCTCGGCTGAGCGAGCCGGTGACGCGGACAGCCCTGCTTTCGCCACCCGCAGGATCGGCACGGCGGCGCCAACGCGAATCGCGCGGTTTCTCGGCAAAAGGCTTGCGAATTGATTTCACGCAGCCAACAATCAAGGGCCGACGGCGGTCCCTTCTCGTATCTCTTCGCGGCGGTCAAAGGGTGTGTCCATGACTAAAGGGCGGATCTGGTTTGCGCTGGGCGTGCTGTTTGCCATCAACATGCTCAACTTCTACGACCGGCTGATCCTGGGCGCCGTCGGCGAAGCGGTGCGCAAGGATTGGAAGCTCGAGGACTGGCAGCTCGGCGCGCTGGGCACGGCCTTCATCCTGTTGTACGCGGCGATCGGCGTTCCCCTGGGCCGCTGGTCCGATCGGAGCAATCGCTCGAAGATTCTCACCGGCGGCGTGACGCTGTGGAGCATTTTGACGGCGATGTCGGGTATGGCCCAGAACCTATGGCAAATGGGAGCGCTGCGGTTGCTGGTCGGCGTGGGCGAAGCCACGTGTGCGCCGGCTTCCAACTCGTTGATCGGCGATTTGTTTCCCGCGCGACCCGCGCCCGGCGCTGTCGGTGTTCATGCTGGGGCTGCCGATCGGCAACGCCCTGTGTTTTCTGATCAGCGGATTCCTCGCCTACAACTATAGCTGGCGGTGGGCGTTTTACGTGGCGCTGGTGCCCGGGCTGCTGTGTGCCCTGGGAGCGTTCCTAATGAAGGAGCCCGAGCGGGGGGCGACCGAAACGATGAAGATCGGCGGGCGGCGCCGCGAGGGAAACCCCTATTGGCTGGTCCTCTCGACGCCCACGATGTTGTGGATCATCGTCTCCGGGGCGCTGCACAATTTCAACATGTACTCGATCGGCGGCTTTTTGACGCCCTATATGATGCGGGTGCACGAAAAGAACGTGCAGTTCGCCGGACACGTGTCGATGGCCGTCTACGGTCTGGCGGGCATTCCGGGGATGATCCTGGGTGGCATGCTCGGTGATTTTGTGATCCGCCGCTGGCGCAACGGGCGGATGCTGGTGGCAGCCACGGCGATCGCCATTTCCGTGCCGGCATTTTATTTCGCGCTCGAACAGAGCGAATGGTTCGGCTTCGGACTGCTGTTCGGCTTCGGCTGCATGATGCTCTACATGTATTACGGTACGGTTTACTCGACCATCCAGGACGTGATCGAACCGTCGCTGCGGGCCACGGCCATGGCGCTCTACTTCTGCGCGATGTACGCCTTTGGCGGGGCGCTGGGGCCGATTGCCACCGGCGTGCTGAGCGACCACTTCACCCACCGTGCGGCTACTAGCGCCGGAGTGGAACTGGATGGGCTCGACGAGGCCGCCTGGCACGCGGCGCTCGAACCGCATCGGGCAACCGGCATCAGCACCGCGATGTACGCCCTGCCGATCGTCTGCACCGTGTTGTCGTTCAGCCTGTTTGCCGGAGCCATGACGGTCCGCCGCGACGAAGACCGATTGCATCGCTGGATGCGCGAATCGGCCGCGGCCGAAGCCGCCGAAAGCGAGCCGGAGCGGGTGGCCACTTAGCGAGAAAACGGCAAACTCAGCGAAAGCCCGCGCGTGATGAATCGTCTCTTGTTGTTGCTGCTCATCGCGGTGCTCGCGTGCGTTTCGCATGCGGCGGCCGCCGCCGACGTGCCCGTGCAGGGCCGAGGCCGCAAGCTGCCGGCGTTTGACGAGGTCTTGCTCGAGCACTTGGAGAAGAGCCGCTGCACGGCGGCCACCTTGGCCTTGATGAAAAACGGCCGCGTGGTCTACTCGCGCGGCTACGGATGGCTCGATCTCGCCAGGACCCGGCCGGCGCCGCCTGACACGCCGATGCGCGTGGCCAGCATCTCCAAGCCGATCACCTCGGCGGCCGTGCATAAGCTCTTCGCCGCCGGCCAGCTCGCGGCCGAGGCCCAGGTCTGGCCGATCCTGAAAATCGATCCGCCCCAGCCCGACAAGCTCGATCCGCGCTGGCAGCAGATCACAATCGGCGAGTTGCTCGCGCACAAGGGAGGCTGGGACATCAAGGAGCTGGGCTTCGATCCCATGTTCAACGGACCCCGTGCCGCCCGCGAGCTGGAGCTGGACCATCCGGCCGGCCCCGAGGACATGGTCCGCTGGATGATGAGCTATCCGCTGCAATTCGATCCGGGCGAACGGGAGGCCTATTCGAACTTCGGCTATTGCATCCTGGGGCGCGTCATCGAGCGCGTTGCGCGGCGGCCGTACATCGTTTACGTGCAACAGGAAATCTGCCGTCCCGCGGGCGTTTCGCCCAAGGCCGCCTGGCTGGGCCGCACCGATCCGGACCAGCGCGACCCGCGCGAGCCGGAGTACAACGAGCCGTGCAACGTCGACATCATGGACGCGCACGGGGGGATCGTCATTTCGTCTCCCAACTTGTGCAAGTTTCTGCAAGGCTACTGGATCAGCGGCAAGTCGCGCCAGCCCGGCCAGCGGGGCTACGTCTACACTTTCTACGGATCGATGCCCGGCACGTCGGCCATCGCGCACCAACGGGCCGACGGCACGAACTTCACCTGCGCGTTCAACGGCCGGCACGGCGACGCCAGCCTCGACGAACTGACGGCCCGGATCAATCGCCTCGTCGACGAAATGCCGCGCTGAGGGGGCCGTTTCAAAACGGCGTCGGGAGGGGCTCGTCGGGCGGTGATCACCTGGCCCGCCGCGGGCGTTCGCTAGCGGCAGCAGTTGCACGTGGCAGCCGATTCGCCACAATAGGCCTCGCGACGGGGCGCGGTTTCAACACATCGCACTGCTGGACAAGCCAGCAGTGGCACCCGCGCCCGCCGGAATGCGGCGCCAAAGGGATTCGTTCGCGGAAGGAGCACGTGCGATGGGACGGCCGGTTACGCTGTTTACCGGGCAATGGGACGATTTGCCGCTGGAAGACGTGGCCCGCAAGGCTAGCGAATGGGGTTACGACGGCCTGGAGCTGGCGTGCGCGGGGGATCACTTCGAGGTGGACCGGGCGTTGGCCGAGCCGAGCTACTGCGCCGGCCGGCGCGACTTGCTCGAGCGCTACGACCTGGAAGTCTACGCCCTCGGCGCGCACCGGGTGGGACAGGCCGTGTTGGACCGCGTCGATGCCCGGCACCAGGCACTGTTGCCGCCGCGGGTCTGGGGCGATGGGAATCCCGAGGGGGTCAGCGAACGGGCCGCCGAAGAATTGATGAACACGGCCCGCGCCGCGCAAAAGCTGGGCGTGGGCATCGTCACCGGGTTTACCGGCTCGAGCATCTGGCACTTGTGGTACGGTTTTCCGCCGATCAACGAGGAGATGATCACCGCCGGTTACGACCAGTTCGCCGAGCGATTTCATCCGATCCTGGACGTGTTTGGCGACTGCGGCGTGCAGTTTGCGCTGGAGATCCACCCCACCGAAATCGCCTTCGACCTGGTGACGGCCCAGCGGACGCTCGAGGCGATTGAGCGGCGCGAAGAGTTCGGCTTCAACTTCGACCCCAGTCACCTGCACTGGCAGGGAGTCGATCCGGTCGAGCTACTGCGCACGCTGAGCGACCGGATTTACCACGTGCACGTGAAAGACGCCGTGGTGCATTTGAATGGCCGCGCGGGCATCCTGGCCAGCCACCTGCCGTTCGGCGATCCGCGCCGCGGCTGGGACTTCCGCTCGCCGGGGCGCGGCAATATCGAGTTCGAGGAAATCATCCGGGCCCTGAACCAGATCAACTACGCCGGCCCGTTGTCGGTCGAATGGGAAGACCCGGGCATGGACCGCGAAGCGGGGGCCCAGGAGGCACTCCATTTCGTGAAGAACCTGGACTTCGTCCCCACCGGGACGCCTGCTGAGTCGGCGACTAGCAAGGCGTAAGGGCGCGATTCGGCCACGGGTACCGCGGCGGGCCGGCATGTTAGACTAGAGGTATGCCGCGCGCGATTGTTCCGGTCATTCTGTGGATTGTCACCTTGCTGGGCGTAGCGCCGACGTTGCGCGCCGACGTCGTGCAGGATCGGGCGGCGTTGTATGCCGCGTACGGGGCGAAGCTCGACGGATTGGCCAAGCAATGTGCCGTCGACGGACAGGCCGATGCGGCGCGGACGATTGAAGCCTGGCTGCCCGAGCGGAAGCCGGACCGGTTGGTGCTGTTTCTGCCCCCCGCTTCGCTGGCGGAAAAGCCGTCGGTCGACGATCCGCAGCCGGCCGAATGGCAAAAGCGCTGGCAAGCGCTGCGCGACGCCGAGGCCGACGCGCTGATGCAGCTCGCCCGGCAGGCGGTCGACGAACATCGCTCGTCGCTGGCGTATGAGCTGGTGGTCGAGGCGCTGCGCGAGAACCCCGAGCACGAACGGGCCCGGGCCATGCTGGGCTACAGCCGCTTTCGGGGCGCGTGGCACACGCCGTTCGAGATTCGCCAGCTTCGCGGCGGCAAGGTGTGGCACGAGCGGTTCGGCTGGCTGCCCGCCAAGCACGTCGAGCGTTACGACGACGGCGAGCGGTTCGCGCTCGGCCGCTGGATGTCGGCCGACGAAGAGTCGCAGTTGCGCGGCGATCTGAAGCGAGGCTGGCAGGTCGAGACCGAGCATTACCAGGTGACGACGAATCACAGCCTGGAAGAAGGGGTGCGGCTGGCCCGGCGGCTGGAGGCGTTTTATGACGTGTGGCAGCAGGTGTTCGTCCCCTACCTGATGAGCGAACAGGAGCTGGCGCGGCGATTTGCCGGACGGGCTCCGCGCTCCGCCGCGCGGCAGCACCAGGTAGTCTATTTCCGCACGCGCGACGAGTACAACGCGGCCTTGCGCCCGCAGCCGCGGATCGACATCACGCTGGGCATTTACTTCGACACCACGCGCACGGCCTACTTCTTTGCCGGCGACGAGCAGCAGCCCAGCACGTTGTATCACGAGGCGACGCACCAGTTGTTTCACGAGACGCGCGGCGTCGCGCCGCACGTAGCCCGGGACGCGAACTTCTGGATCGTCGAGGGGATTGCCTGTTACATGGAATCGCTCGCCCCCGGCGAGGCGTACTTCACGCTGGGGGGCGACAACGCGGGCCGCATGCCCGCGGCTCGGCACCGGCTGTTGGTCGACGGCTTTTACGTGCCGCTGGCCGAGCTGGTGACGCTGGGCATGGACGCCTTGCAGCGGCAGGACAACATCGCGATGCTCTACAGCCAGTCGGCCGGGCTGGCCGATTTTCTGATGCACGCCCAAGCCGGGCGCTATCGCGATCCGCTGGCCCGGTACCTGGCGGCGGTTTACGCCGGGCGGGATACGCGCGGCACGCTGGCCGAAGTGACCGGCAGCGGCTACGAGGCGCTCGATCGGGAATATCGGGAGTTTATAAGCGCCGCGGACGCGGGCGAGACGGTGGAGCAAGCGGCGCGGTAGGGCCCGCTAAACCGCCAGCGATCCGGACGCGCGGCGGGCGCTCTGGTCGCGCACGGTTCTTGTCGAGCGCTATCGCCAGCGCGCTGGGGCGGGTATCATCGACGGCGGCGTGGCGTCGATCCTTTTTTTGCACCCAGGAGTTTTCTTATCGTGCGACCTTGGATTCTTGCCGAAACGAATTACGCGTACATCAAACAGCACCAGTACGAGGTGGCGGTGCTTCCCTGTGGTGCCACGGAGCCGCACAATCTGCATTTGCCGTACGGCACCGATTTGTTCGAGGGGACGACCGTCGGCGAGAAGATTTGCGAAGCGGCGCACCAGCGCGGGGCGAAGGTCGTGTTGCTGCCCACCATTCCTTACGGCACCGAGACGAACCAGATGGCCTTTCCGCTGGCCATGAACCTGAATCCCTCGACGCTGTTCGCCGTGATTACGGACCTGGTCAAGTCGCTGGAACATCACGGCGTCCGCAAGTTCGTGCTGCTGAACAGCCACGGCGGGAACGAATTCAAGGCCCTGGTGCGCGAGCTGTACGGCAAGACCAGCGTGCACGTGTTCTTGTGCAACTGGTACAGCGCCATTCGCGACCTGGGTCCCGAGCTGTTCGAGCACCAGGACGATCACGCCGGCGAAATGGAAACGTCCTTCGGCCTGGCCTATTTCCCGGAGCTGGTCGGGCGGAACGACGACGGCACGCTCGTGGCCGACGAAGGGCGCGTGGCCGAGACGCGGTTCGAGGCCGTGAACAAAGGCTGGGTGTCGATCACCCGGCCGTGGCACCTGCTGACAACCAACTCCGGCGCCGGCTATCCGCACGCGGCCACGGCCGACAAGGGGCGGCGGATGATGGACCGGGTCGTCGAGCGGCTGGCGCCGTTTCTGGTCGAGCTGTCCGCGGCGAAGCTCGACGAGAAGTTTCCGTTCTGAAACGCCGTGGGCGCGATGGCCGGGTGGGCGTCAGCCGCCGGTGGGGATCGACTTCGGACGGTCGTCGCGGCACCACCAGCTCTCTTGGGGCGAAGTAAAGCCGACGTGCACGGCCGGGTGCTCGTTGTTGAGGATCATCCCCTGCCGCACGCCCGGCACGAAGTCAACGTCGAACACTTCTTCGCAGCCGGCGGTGAACAGGAAGGTGGCCACCAGCGACGCGTTGCGCAGATCGATCACGGCCAGCCCGCACGCCAGGTCCTCGAACTTCTTGGCCAGCGGCATCCCGCCGAAGATGTGCCGCTCGCGAATCCGCGACATGCCCACCACGGCATAGGGGCCGAGAAAATACAGCCCGCGCAGGTATCCCGGCAGCGTGGTGACGACTTCGAACTTGCCGCCGGCGGCCAGGTAGCCGAGTTGTCCCTCGCCCGAGTTAAGCACCCACAAGCGGCCGTCGTACCAGCGGGGCGTGTGCGGCATGGCGAGCCCGCTGGCGACGATCTGCCCGTCGGGCACGCTCACGACCACGCCGCCGCTCACTTTGCCCGCGCGCCAGCCGCCGGGCGTGTCGCTGGCTCCCAGGCAGGTGACGAAGCGGGGCTCGCCGTCGACCATGGCCAGGCCGTTCAGGTGGCAACGATCCTCGGGCGAGAGTTGCGAAACGAAGGGGGGCTTCCAGTGCGGCACGAAGTGGTAATCGTCCGAAGGGGTGGCCAGGCAACTGAACCGGGTGTTGACGAACCACAAGCCCGAGCGGCCAAAGGCCAGGCCGTGCACCGCCACCTCGCCGGTGCGATACGCCACGCGCGGCATGTAGAGGGCGTCGTAGCGGCCCGGCTCGTTTTCGATCACGTCGCGGGCGAGCCCCGGGGCGCTGCCGAGCACGACGATCTCTTCGAGCGTGCCCACGGCAATCCGGGGTCCATCGACGACCAGTCCCATCGGCCGCGGAAAATCGCGCAAGTGGATCGTCGCCTGGTCGCCGTTCCAACCCAACAGCGCGAGCTTGGCCGCCTGGTAACAAGAGACGACGAGCGACCCGCCGGTGGCCGCCAGCCATGGCCCGAACGAATCCGAAGCCGCCGTGGTCACCACACGAGTTTCGCCAGCGTCATCCACCATAGCGGACCATAATACCCCACCGTTTAGCCCGCAGCCAACGGCGACGGCGTTTGCATTTCATCCGGCACGAATGCACGGGCCCGCTCGGTCGCGTGCCATGGCCGACCGCGCCGCCGCGCTCAATCGCGCCGCCCGCTCAACAGCGTGAGGTAATACAGCAGGATCATGATCGACTGCAAGGTCCCGGCCACGTAGGTCCAGGCGGCGGCGTTGAGCACCTTGTTGACGTAGACCATCTCGTCCCGCGGCACGATACCCAGCTCGACCAGTTGGGCCTTGGCCCGACTGCTGGCGTTGAACTCGACCGGCAAGTTGACCAGTTGGAAGAACACGACGCAGGCGAACAAGCCCATGCCGATCCAAGCCAGGATGCCGAAGTGCATCAGATAGCCGACGATGATCATGCCGATGCCCAGGCCGCTGCCAAAATTGGCGGCCGGCACGGCGGCGTTGCGAATGGTCATCGGCGCATAGGCGTGCGCGTCTTGCAGGGCGTGTCCCGATTCGTGGGCGGCGATGCCCACGGCCGCCAACGTGCGCCCCTGGTAGACCTCGGGGCTGAGGCGGAGCACCTTGTCGCGCGGATCGTAATGGTCGGTCAACTGGCCGGGAATCTGTTCGATGGTCACCTGGCCCAGGCCGGCCGAATCGAGAATATGGCGCACGGCGGCCGCCCCGCTCAGCGGCGCCGGTTGCTGGGCCGCCTCGGCGTACGTCGACTTGACGCGCATCTGGGCCCACAGCGCCAGAAGCACCGCCGGGGCGATGTAGAGCAAATAGACGGGATCAAAAAACATCATCGCTGGTATCGTCCTTTCGATTCGAAGTCGCGCACCGCCGGGGCCAGTTCGCCCACTCTATGCGACGTGTGCCCGAGGGGCCAAGCGCGACTTGCATTGTCATTATTACGCGGTGGTCCAATCGCCGGTTCTGGCGGGTAACCCCCAAAATGGTGGAGCGGCCAGCACAACCGGAAATCTCCGGCTATCTACCGCAGTCTTCGTTTTTTATCCAAATCATTGCGGGAAAATGCCGAAAAGCCTACAACAGACCGCTGGCAACTCAGCGGTGCGCCGGACGGCCGGAACCGCCAAAAACCGCAAACCCACCCCAATCCTCGCCGCCACGTCGCGGCTGGGGATTTTTTCAACGGAGACCGCCTGACATGGCCGTTCGGCCCCTTTGTTTCTATTCGCTGGCCATCCTGCTGGGATTGGCTTGTCTGGCCGCCGGTTGCAGCAAACCGCAGCCGCCGGTCGTCGAAACGCCGCTGCCGACCGACGAGGCCCTGTGCGATCGCTTGGATCGGGCCATCGCCTTTACGCACGACAATCGGCATCTGGACACCAAGGATCAGGCCGCTTGGCAAATCGTCCACGGGGCGCTGGCCTACGGACGCGACTTCGAAGTCTATCACGACGGCCAGCTCGTGCCGGCCATGGGGTACCTGCTGGGCGGCGGACGGCTGCGCGGCTGGGATCTTCGCAAAGGGGATCACGGCGTCAAGGCCATCCTCGACGCCGGCTCGAAAACCGGCCAGGGACATCCCGACCAGTGGCTCGGCTATCTTTCGCAATGCGGTCTGTCACTCGACGAGCCGGTCACCGTCGGCGGCGAAAAGTTCCAGGTGCGCGATATCCTCACGCAGGCCCAGTGGGACATCTACGACGGGATGGAAGCCACCTGGACGTTGATGGCCTTTGGCAAGTATCTGCCGCTCGACGCCGAGTGGACCGCGTCTGACGGATCGAAGTGGACCGTGGACCGCATCGTGCGCATGGAAACGGCCCAGCCGCTGGACGACAGCGCCTGCGGCGGCACGCACCGGCTGTATGCCCTGGCCGAAGTGCTCAAGCGCTATCGCGACGCAGGGGGCCAGCTGGAGGATGACCCGCAGGGTACCTGGCGGCAGGCCGACAACAAGATCAAAGACGCCGTGGCCCGGGCCCGGGCATTTCAACAGCCCGACGGCAGCTTTTCGACGAACTACTTCTCCCGCGCGGCCCGGACGTCGGAGATCAACGCGCGGATCAGCACGACAGGCCACGTGCTGGAGTTTCTGACCGTGGCCTTGGACGACCAACAGCTTCGCGAGCCCTGGGTGACCCGGGCTGTCGTGCACCTGATCGACTGTCTGGAAAAGACGCAGAAGTTCGATCTCGAATGCGGCGCGTTGTACCACGCGGCGCACGGACTGCGAATCTACCGCAATCGCCGCTTCGGCCCCAGCGAAACGCTGACGCCAATCATGCCGGAGCAACCCGTGACGGCGCAAGCAGCCGCAGGCGAAACCACTAGTCCGGCGGCCAGCGCGAGCCCGTCGCTGGCCCGCTAAGCCGCGGCGTACCCGCCGGCCCGCCCATCGCGCGTCGGCAAAACCGCCACCCCAGCGTCCAACCGCTGGTGGTTTAGCAGACCGCCGACATTCAGCCCGCGCGAGCGATTAATACTGGCACCGCTCGCTGTGCACCGCGTAATTCTTGTGCCCTTTGATCGGATTGCTCCCCGTGTGGCAGTGCTGGCAATACTGGACCACCGGCAGCTCGCGATGCTTGGCGCTGGTGCCCGGGTGAACGTCGTGACAGGTGAGACAAGTCATCGACGTTTCGCCGTTGACCACGACGTCGCGGACGTTTTCCAGCACGTGGGCGTCGGCGGGGTTCAGCTTTTTGTCGTCCAGCACGCTCCAGTCGACTTCAAAATCCTTGAACAGGTTGTCGCCGGCCACGAAATTCGTGGCATAGGGCAAGCCGGTCGACTTCGACTTGCCGAATCGCACGTGGCAGCTTGCGCAGATCGAGGTCACAGCGGCCGGCGAATCGTGGCGAGCCTTGGCCAGCGGCATCAGTTCCGGCTCGTTGGCGTGTTCCGCCGGGGCGTCGCCGTGGCAGGCGTAGCAATCGAGCGAGACGGTGGCAAAGGCGTGCGTTTCGGGATCGACGGCCGTGGCGTGGCAGCCGGCGCATTGCAGGGCGAACGCGTCGGCGTCCCACTGGAGTTTCTCGGTGGCCTCGAGCCGGGCCCGGCGGCCGCGGCCGAACGTGGCCTTGACGCTCAACAGGTCGGCATGGCCGTAGGCTTCGCCGCGCTTGAGGAAGCGCTCGGCCCGGGTGTCGCCCAAGAGGAGTTGGACCTCATCGGCCAGCCGTTTGGTCGCGGCGTCGTCGCGCAGGGCGACCATGGCCGGCTCTTTGGGCTCGGCGTCGCGAATGGTGCGGTTGTGCTTGTTGGTGTCCCAGGTGACGCCCACCTGGTGCCGGTGGCAGAACAGGCACTCGCCCCCTTCCATGTACAGGGGGACCGGCTGGCCGACGTGATCGGCGCCCCAGGCGGCCGGATCGAGCGGCTTTTTACCGGCAGGCGGAGCCGCCGCAATCTGCGCGGGCGAAAGCCACGCGCCGGCCACCAGCACGAGCAAGGCCAGCGCCGCGCCAGCCACCACCGCGGTGGATGCCAGTTTTCCGATGTCTCGCGCCATCGTCAGCTCCGCGCTGCGAAGCGCGCGGCCCACGGGGGAACGCAAAACGCGGTGCGGGTCCCCCGACAGGCGCCCGCACCGCGCTCCACTTTCAAGGACGAGGTTGTTAGACGTTCACGTCGTCGCGAACCCAGCCATAGGCCGCGTTCTCGCGCGTGGCTCCGATTTCGTTGTACGAGACCTTCAACTCCGAGAGCTTGTCCTTGGGCAGGTTCTTGCGAGCCTCGTCGGGATCGATGCCGTAGATCTTGGCGGCGTTGCGGCCGAAGATCTGGGCCTTGACCTCGTCGGTCACCTTCTCGTAGCCGAACTTCTCGCACAGCTCGTCGGAAATCTGGAACCGCTTGAAGGCGTCGATCACCCACTGCGGCGATCCCCACCACAGACAATCGGTGCCCCAGATCGTGTGATCGGCGCCGTAGTTCTTGATGTTCATGCCGATCAGATGCTGGCACAGCTCCGGATAGTAGACGGACAGCGTGCCGAAGCTGGAGCCGATCTCCGGATAGACGTTATTGATCTGCGGGTTCCGCTGCTTGATCTTCATCAGCACGTCGTGCCAGGCGAAGTCACCCGTCTCGGGATTGTACTTCTCCTCGAACTCCTGCTTTTCGGCCCCGAACGGCGCGTGCTGCATGGCCGAGTGATAGATCACGAACGTGAGGTCGGGATTGTCGAGAGCGGCCTTTTCCACGTCCTTCGGATTGGCCAGGTGACCCAGCGTGCGCGACTGGGCCGAAAAGCCCTTGTGCACGCTGAACGTCTTCATGCCCAGCTCTCTCGATTTTTCGTAGAACGGATAGGTCAGCTTCTCGTCGTCGAGCTGAAAGCCGTTGCCGCTGCGGCCCGGATCGGTGTGGCAGTACCACTTCCAGGAGTCGATCCCGTAGAGCTTGACTTCCCGCTCCATCTGCTCGAACAGCGCCTTTTTGTCCTGGCTGTTCGTCTTCATGTCCCAATAGTGGTTCGGAGCGCAATTGCCCTGGCACAAGGCCCGGACGCTGCCGGCCATGTCGTTGATGTCCTTCTTGCGGGCGCTCATCAGCCAACTGGGCAACACGCCGCCGCCGCGCTTGGGACCTTCCAGCGGCGAGCCGTCGCGGTCGTACTGCTGTTCCTTGCCCGGCACGCCGGAGATGACGAGCATCGACGTCTCGCTGTCGAAGAACATCTCCTTGACGAAGTTGGGATAGGCGTACGACTCGGGCGAGTTGTCGAGCTTGAAGCCCATGTTCTTCACGAATTCCATGTTGCGGAATCCGATCGGAATGCCGTTGGTGAAGTGGGACTGCACGTCCATGACGAAGAACTTGCCCTTGGGGTATTTGTCTTCGTAGGCGCCCGGCTCCATGGTCTCTTCTTCTTCGACGGCCCAGGCCTTTTTGCCCCAGACCATGTTGCTGGCCAGAAAGCAGGTGGCCAGTCCCATGCTGCTGGCCATGAAGGAGCGGCGATCGAGCCCCAGCCGCTTACTCTTTTCCGCCGACATCCGCACGATCAGATCTTCGATCTGCCGCTGCTTGGTCGTCTGCGGGCGAGGAACGAACTCCTCGTTCGAAACGACCTGCGTCGGCATGGCCGATTCGACTCCCTTTTTCCGATCGCGCACCCATTTTGGAATCCACATAGAAAATCACTCCTCGAAGAGTTAGCGCTAATAAGCGGGTGGAAGGTTTGCCGGCCACCGAACCCAAACCACCCCAGTTCGGCGCAGCACGTGATAGCGGTAAGAAAGAACAGACCGAGAGCGATCGCCTAAAAACTCGCTGCTCCAGCCGAGCGGCCGTGGGGGCCAACCGCCCGCGCAGAATTTTTTCAACCGAAAAGCCCGCCCCAGCTCGAACGCCCGGGCGACACGCCCATTATAAGCAGCCCGAAAAGCGTCTGTAAACGATTTTGGCGGATCGAAAGGCTCCGGCGCGCCCCTCGTCACAACTGCCGGCTGGCAAGATGCGCGTCGAGCGGGGCAAGTCGCGCGTGCCTCGAGCAACACCCCCCACGAGCGGAGGCCACCGCTTCGCAATCCGGAGGCACCCCCGGCCCCCTCAGGCCAGCGAATAGTCGCGCCAATCCAATAGCTCGGCGATCTCGGCCATCGTGAGCTCGCGCTTTCGTTGATCGGATACCAGCGCGCGACGCAGAATCGTGGCGAACGGCTCGGGCATGTCCGCGGCGTAGCGGGCGGCGTCCAGGCCGTCGATCTCGCGCAGCACGTCGAGCAAGTTGTCGCCGCGAATCGCGCGCTCGCCCGAGAGCATCTCGTACAGCATCAGCCCCAGCGAAAAAACGTCGCTCGGCGGCGTGGCCGGCTCGCTGCGGGCCTGTTCGGGTGACATGTAGGCCGGCGTGCCCGAGAGTCCGCCGGGATCGACCGTCTCCCACGAGCCGGTGGCTTCGCTCGGCGCGGCGGTCGCCGCGCGGTGGGCCAGGCCGAAATCCATGATTTTTGCCGCGCCCCCATCGCCGATCATGACGTTGGCCGGTTTCAAGTCGCCGTGGACGACGCTACCTGCATGCGCGGCCGTCATGCCCAGCGCGATCTGCCGGCCGATGCGGCGCACGTCCGACACGGGCAGCTTGCCGCCGGCGAGCAGCTTGTTGAGCGGCCGGCCGTCGACGTGCTCCATCACGATCATCGAGATGCCGTCGCTTTCGTCCACGGCGTAGATCGTGCACACGTTCGGGTGATTGAGCGCCGCGGCGGCCCGGGCTTCGTCCAGAAACTTGCGCGGCGTGCTGATCCGCCCCGGCCGAAACACCTTTCAGCGCCACCGTGCGCTCGAGCGTCAAATCGCGGGCCCGATAAACCACGCCGAACGTGCCGCTCCCCAGCTCGGTTTCGATCCGATACTGCCCCACGACGCTGTTGGGCCTGAGCACGCGGGTGGGATCGAGCGTGGGCGTGTCGCGGTTCCAGCTTTCGGGACACAGCCCGCCGGTTTGCAGGCCGTCGAGCACGCGCAGCACTTCGTCGCTGCGGCGGCCGACCGAGAGATTGTGCACCACCTGGTATTGCAAGACGCCGTTGGGATCGATGATGAACAACCCGCACAGCGCCGCGTGCTGCCGCTCGAGCAATACGCCGTAAGCCCGGCACACCGCCCCCGATTCGTCGCTGGCCAAAGGAAACGCCAGCCCGCCGAGTCCCCCCTGGCTGCGCGGCGTGGCGATCCACTTTTGATGCGTGGCGACCGAGTCGGTGCTGATGCCCAAGAGGTCGCAATCCCGCCGGGCGAACTCCTCGTACTGCACCCCCAGCGCGGTCAGTTCCGTGGGGCAGACCATCGAAAAATCGCGCGGGTAGAACAGCAGCACCAGCCAGCGGTCGCGATAGTCGGCCAGCGACACCTCGCGCTCGGCCGCGTCGGGCCAGGCCGTGCAGGGAAGCGCAAAGTCGGGAGCCCGGGTGCCGACTGTGACCGGGCAGGGCGTCTGTCGCGCGAGTACATCCGGTGGCGTCATCACGTCATTCAGCAGTGTCGCAAGGTCGTGTGCAGGCCGGAAGCTACCAGGGCTCGTGGATCATGATAAACTGCAAACACGAGGCCATCATGAAAAGGGCTAGGGGCAACATGGCGAAAAAGCCATAAATCCAGGCCCGTCGATAGCGAGTCAGATTGCTGACCACCGCCCCAAAGGCCACTCCGCCCGCCAATGGCGCGAGCTGCATCGCGACCATCTTTCGCTGGTAGTTTCCGGGCAAGCGTGACATTTGGGAAACAACGCTCAATTCCGAATACGCATAGGCCGTGGCCACGAGGCACGCGAGGCCAAACACGCCCAGGGCGACGGCACCAATGACGCGAGTCTTGCTCATCGAGGCATTCTAGCAGGGGAGCTTATCGAGGCCGTCCATTCGACCTGCACCCTTCGTTTAAGATACGACCAGTCATTCTACGGATTGCGCGGCACTTTGGTCCATCACCTATAATAGACGTATGAACGAACCCGCGGTTCACCGGCCCACGGTCTCGGTCGACGAAGCGCAACTGAAGCTGCTGGCGATCTTTCGTTACGTCGTCGGCGTGCTGATGATGTTTTTTTCTTGCATTCCCATGATTCACGTGGCGATCGGCATCGTCATGATCTTGCGGCCCGAGGACCTTGGCCGGCACGGACATCAGGATCCGATTCTTGAAACGATCTTTGGGTACGTGCTGGCGATCATGGGAAGCCTTGCCATTTTGACCGGCTGGACGATGGGTGGGCTGGTCCTCTACTCCGGCCGGATGATTCGACAGCACCGCCGGCGGATGTTTTCGCTGGTGATGGCCGGACTCATGTGCCTCTTCTTCCCGTTCGGCACGGCCCTGGGCGTGTTTGCCTTCCTGCTCTTGTTCCGCCCCAGCGTCGCGGCCCTGTACGGCGAATAGCCACCGGCCCGCGAGTGCGCGGAGCCCCTGGGCGCAATTTCCGTCGTTGGCTTCGATCGGGCTTGACAATCGTAACCGATCGGTTACCATATTGGTAACTACCTGGTTACCACATTGCGGAGCCGCCGATGGTCGCCATCACGCGCAAACAACGGGATCTCGTGTTCAAGGCGATCGCCGATCCTACCCGCCGCGAGATTCTCGAACTTCTTTCCGGCGGCGAGCTGGCCGTCGGCGAGTTGGCGGACAATTTTGGCTGCAGCCGCCCGGCCATCTCCAAGCACGTGCGCCTGTTGCGCGAGGCCGGGCTGCTGACGACCCAACCGCGCGGCGCGTCCACTATCTGCTCGCTCAACGGCAAGCCGCTGGCGGCCGTCCACGAGTGGTTGCAAACCTACCAGGCCTTCTGGAACCAGAACCTGCGCAGTCTCAAACGTTACGTCGAGGACAACTCATGAATTCCAGCCCCACTGAGTACCAGATCGTTTTGGAAATCGCCATCCAGGCCCCCGCCGAGCGCGTCTTCGACGCGCTGGTGGTGCCCGAGCAGCGTGTCGCCTGGTGGGGCGTGGAAGGAAGGTTCCAGACCACGCACATGGAGTCGGACCTGCGTCCCGGAGGAGCGTGGCTGATGCGCGGGACCGCCGGCGAGGGACAACCGTTCGCGATTCGCGGAGAATACCGGATCGTCGAACGCCCGCGGGCGCTGGAGTTCACTTGGAATCGCGAGGGAGAACAGCAGACCTTCGTCCGCTTCGACCTCGAGGAACGGGACGGAGCCACCACCGTGCGGCTCAAACATTGGGGTTTCACCGATGAAGCGGCCCGCGGGCAGTATCAAGGCTGGCCGTGGCTGCTGGCCCTGCTGCAATCGCACGTGCAAGCGGGCGCGTCGCAGAGCGCCGGGTGAGCGAAACACACGACCACCCGACCAACATCATGCTGCTACCGCGCTGCTACAGCACCGACTCGTAGCAGTCGCGGGCGGAGTTGCACTGGCGGCGTTCGACCAGTTGCTGGTCGGGGCCCAGGATGTGCTGCGTGTGATTGCACCAGCAGTGGCCGCTCCCCATGACTTCCATTTCCGGCGGCGGCTCCATCTGACCGGTTACGAAGATGGCCTTGGAGCGCATGTGCCGGCAAATCGGCTGGATCGGGCCGGCCTCTTCATCGAACGAGCGGCTATAGGGCATCGAAGATTACCTCCCTCATCGGGTCGAGCGTGATGGTTGGTTCGCTGCCGCGGCGGGTGGGCCCGCGGGCTCAAAACCCTCCGGTTTCGAGTCCGGCCGCCAGCAGCAGGGCCCGTTTCACGGCCACCTTGGCCAATTGCACCTTGTACTCGTTGTTCGACAGGGGCGTGGCCACGCGGGCGGCGGCCTCGCCGGCGGCTTCCGCCGTTTCGTACGTGACCGGCCGGCCGACGATCGCTTCGCTTGCCTCGCGCGAAATCCACGGCGTGGGAGCCGCCTGGCCCAGGACCACCCGGGCTTCGACCACCGTGCTGCCGCGCGTGAGGATGCTGGCCGCGGCGGCCATCAGCGGATACTCCGGCCCGCTGCCGTGGCGGACTTCGTACGAGGCGCTGGTGCGACCCTCGGGATGCGGCAGGATCACTTGCGAGACGAACTGATTTGGCTCGAGCAAGAACTCCGACTCGTGCTCGCTCTTCGGCGTGCGATACAACACCTCGAGCGGCATCAGCGTCTCGTCCGCCGGGTTGGGGCCCATGATCTTCACCCGGGCGTCCAGCGCCACCAAGGCCGGCGCCAGTCGCGAGGGGCAAACGAACTTGGCTGGGCCCGAGTTGCCGAAGATGGCGTGAAAGCGATTGTCCCCTTCGACCACGTCGCGGCCGCGCTGGGCCAACAGCCCGCGGTCATTGCGGAAGTACCAGCAGCGCGGCCGCTGGCAGAGCTCTCCGCCCAGGGTGCCCTGCGACTGCAGCTGCATGCTGCCGATCGCAGCGATGGCCTGGCGGATGGCCGGGTAGAACTCCGAGACCGGATTGTCGGCCAGGTCGTCGAGCGTGACCATCGCGCCGATGCGGACGGCCGTCGAGTCGGCTTCGATCGCCTTGAGCGAGGCGACTCGCGACAGGCTCACCACGCGGCTGGGCGTGACGATCATTTTTTTCATCAGGCCGACCAGGTCCGTCCCGCCGGCCAGCACTGCGGTATCGCCCCGCTGCTCGGAGAGGAGCTCCAGCACTTCCCGCTCGCTGTCGCGGCGCGGCATATTCAAAGGCTTTCATCAGGCATTCCTCGCTTGCAGTTTCAACGTGTCCAGAACCCGCTTGGGAGTCATCGGCAACACCGGCACGCGAACGCCCAAGGCGTTGGCCACGGCATTCGAGATGGCCGCGCCGGGACTGATCACCGGCGGCTCGCCCAAGCCCGAT
Source organism: uncultured Planctomycetota bacterium (assembly GCA_963711515.1). GTDB lineage: Bacteria > Planctomycetota > Planctomycetia > Pirellulales > PALSA-1355 > CAVQEL01. The sequence goes on from CAVQEL010000031.1 coordinate 173,326, forward strand.
CACGCCGCGCGTCACGTTCGCTCTCCGGTTCGTAGATATCGACGACGAACTCGCCGATGTCGCCGATGCGCGGCAGGCTGTAGTCGGCGATCTCGGCGTTCAGAAACGCGCCGCTGTTTGAGGTCCATGATCCGCTCTTCGAACAGGGCGTAGGCAATGCCCATGATCATGGCGCCGTAGATCTGGCTGGCGGCCGTCTTGCGATTGACGACCAGGCCCATGTCCTGGACGGCGACGAACTTTTTCATCTTCACGACGCCGGTCTCGCGGTCGACTTCGACCTCGGCCATTTGCACGCCGCCGACGCCGGAGCTGGAAAGTTTAGAGTCGCGGCCCGGCTGCCCTTGCCGGTGACCTCCAGGGCGTTCATGCCCAGCAGGCTGCAGGCTTCCTTCCAACTGAGGCTCTTGTCCCCGTCGGTCTTGGAGGCGATGCGCCCGTTTTTGGCCTCCAGCGACCCGGCCGGCACGCCCAGCTTCGAGGCCACTTTTTCGGCGAGCTGCTCACAAGGCGTCCAGCGAAGTGCGACGGGTCGATTCGGAGACGCCGCCCACGGTCGTGCTGCCGCCCGAGGGGCCGCTAACCGGATACTTCGAGCTGCCGATGTTCACTTTCACGGCTTCGACCGGCAGCCCAAACGTTTCGGCCAGTGACGACGGCGATGGCGGTTCGCGTGCCGGTGCCCAGGTCCTGGCTGCCGAGGAAGGCTTCGACGCCGCCGTCGGGATGGATTTTGAGCAGGCAGGTCGAGGCATGTCCGCCGCCGCCCCAGGTGTGCATGGCCATGCCCAGTCCGGTGACGACCGAGCCCGATTTGGGGCCCTTGCCGTGCGGGATGCCACTTGGCTTTCCAGTCCATGAGCTTGGCGGCGATCTTCATTTCTTCGGCATAGACGCCGCGGCGTTCCTCGTCGGCCACGTTGGCCAGGTTCCGCTCGAAGACGTCGTAGCTGTCGAGTCCCAGCTTGGCGGCGATGTCGTCGTAGGCCGTCTGCGACATGGCACAGCCCTGCGGATGGTTGGGAGCCCGCCAGGCGCGGACCGGCGCGGCGTTGATCTTCACGTTGGTGCCGCGCCGGCGGTTGTTGGCGGAACGATGACGTAGGGAATCACCGACTGGTTGAGCGGCGCACCGCCGTAACCGCCGGCACTCCAGAAATGGGTATCCCAGACCTTGATCACGCCGTTTTTGTCAGCTCCCACTTTCACGTCGGCGTAGCCCGACGGGCGGCTGCCGGCGTTCTTCAGCTCCAGGTCGCGATCGAGCATCAGCTTGACCGGGCGGCCCAGCTCTTTACTGAGCGTGGCGGCCAGGGCGTCCCAGCGATCGACGGCAAACTTGCTGCCGAAGCCGCCGCCGATGTAATCGCAGTGGACCGTGACGTCGTCGGCCGTGACCTTCAGCGGCGCGGCAAACTGGCCCGGCGTGAGCGAGACGTTTTGCGTCGAGAGGTGGGCGGTGAGCTTGCCGTCTTTCCAGTCGCAGGTCGAGCCGTGCGGTTCGAGGCACATGTGCGTGATGGGGGCGATGCCGTAGCGGCCCTCGACCACGGCGGCCGATTCCTTGAACAGCCGCTCGATTTCCTTGTCCTCGAACGCTTCGTCATCCTCGTCGGCCGGTTCTTTCTCGAGCTGCACATTGCCGCCCGCGCGGGCCGTGCGGCCGGCGGCCTCGGCGGCGTCGACGTCCTGGTCGTTGACGAACACGTCGAGCAGTTCGTAGTCGACCTCGATGGCGGCCAGGCCTTCGGCCACGGCCCCTTCGGTTTCACCGACGACGCAGGCGAGCAGGTCCCCCTGCCATTGAATCTCGTCGCCCACCTTCTGCATCGGGCGGACGGCCACGACGCCAGGCACCTTTTCGGCGGCGGACAGGTCGATCGACTTGATCTTGCAATGGGCGTGCGGGCAGCCCAGCACGCGGGCGATCAACACCCCCTGGGGATTGATGTCGTAGCTGTACTTGGCCGCGCCGGTGCACTTGGCCAGGCCGTCGATCTTGTCCCAACTCTTGCCGAGCACCGAGGCGTGTTGCTTGTCGGGCCATACGTATTCAGCCATTGCCAGCTCCTTTCACCACGTCGAGGACCGCCGGAATGATGTTGGCGTACGTGCCGCAGCGGCACAGGTTGCCGTTCAGTCCTTCGCGAATCTCCGCCTCGGTTGCGTTCGGGTGCTTGGTCAGGAACGCCTTGACGGCCATCACGAAGCCCGGCGTGCAGAAGCCGCACTGCGAAGCGTCGTGATGCACGAAGGCGCCGGGCACGGGGCTTGTCGCCGCCGACCAGGCTTTCGACCGTCTGAATTTCCTTGTCGACGCAGTCCAGCGCCAGCACCGAGTTGGCGCTCACCGGCTTGCCGTCAACCAGCACCGTGCTGCCGCCGCTGGAGCCGTCGACGCTGATCGGCTTGGCGCCGGTCAGGTTCAGCCCGTAACGCAGCGCTTCCAACAGCGTGGTGCGCGGCTCAACTTCGACCTTTTGCGGCTTGCCGTTGACGTCCAGCGTGATCGTGGTCGTGCCGGCCACGACCGCCGTGGTTTGTTCTTCGGCCGCCAGGCCCTGCGCGCCGGCCATGGCCGTGGCAGCCGCCGCGGCTCCGGAGCCTTTTAAGAACGCGCGACGGCTGAACCCCGACTTGCCGTGCGCCGCCGATTGCTCGGGCTTGCTCATGCGAGACCCCCTTACGATGGCTTGGGGATAAAAAACGTAGTTTGCGTCGAGTCTTCCGGGGACGAATGCCCCCGAGTGTTATAAGCAGGCCGTTGGCGCGACGCAAGCGCGGGGCGGAATTACACAGTTCCGCAAGAATCGCGGCGAAAGATACGCCGCTCGCCGGGCCGCCGTGATTATGGCTGGTAGACCTCTTCGACCGGCCGCTCGCGCAAACGCGTCGGGCCCTGGCAGCACTCGCAGGGCTTTTTCATGTACATCGGGATGGCGCAGATATCGCACCAGTAGTCGACTTCCAGCAGGCCCTCTTTCGTGGGGCGCATGACGCGGATCACCTGGATCATGGGCACCTTGTCGTAGCGCCGCACGAGCAGTTCCAGCTCGACGTTGCGCAGCCGCTTGTCGACGGCGAACGCCCGGCCCCGCGTGTCGGGCACGATAGGCCACAAACGCCCGTCGGCCATTTCGAACACGACGGCAGTTTCGGCCGCGTCCGGTTCGGTCGAAACGCCATACAGGCGTTTGAGCGCCTCTTCGAGCCAGACGACTTTGCCGCGCAGCCGTTCGGTGGTGTAGGCCGGCGCTTCGTCTTTCGGCTGGGTGGCCGTCGCGTCGTCGCGCGAACTCGCCCCGGGCGCAGCGGCTTTTGCCGGCACTTCGTCCGCGCGAACATTCGCGGCCAGCCAGGCCGCGGCGCAAACGAGCGAAAGTAAAACGCGACTCGCCATTTTCCTCAACAACCCTTATCGCCGCGCGGGCGGCCTCACTCGGCGGCCGTGCCGACGACGATCAATTCCAGCGGCTGCTTGCCGTCGTTGCCCGGCAGGCGGGCAACCCACCATTCCATTTCCTCAACGTGCCGCATGGCCGGCGCATCGCCCGCTTGCGGTTTCAACAGCGGCATGATCGCCGGGTGCGTCGACTCGGCCGCTTCGGCGCTGGTGGCGAAGAAGTCGGTGCCTTCCTGCGTGGCCGGATCGCGATCCGCGGCCGCCGGCAGCATCAGCAGAAAGTCACGCGTGTCAAAAGTCCCCACGTGGTTGCCGTCGACCGGTTGCTGGCCGTAGCGAAGCGTGTAGACGCCGCTGTGAATGTCCTGGCCCCGAAAGTCGGCCGCCTTGCGCGGGAAGTGGACCGCCCCGACCAGCGAGCCCGACTCGAGCGGGTAGAGAATCGACAGCGTGGGAGAGAAGTCGGGCTGCACGGCCAGTTTCTTGGCCAGCCAGATTTCGGCGACGGTCTTCCCCTTGCCGTCGACGATCTTGTAGCCGGACGGAGAAAGCTGGGCCACGACTTCGGCCGACAGCTCGTCGGCCGGGGGTCCGTCGTCCGTTTTGCCGATCGTATAGTCGTCCGCCGCCAGGGCCAACGGCCCGCCCAAAATCAACGCCGCAATCGCGGCCAGCCATTTGGTCATAATCGTTCGTGCTCCACTGCGTGAAAGTTGATGCGCGGCCTGCGCCGTGGCGCCGACCGCGTCCCATTTCAACAAGATTATAGGCCGAACGATCGCCGGCGGGCAAAACCCAGGGGTTTTACGCGGTTCGCGGGTGATTTGCGCCCCGCCGCACCGCGCGGCCGCCGGCGGCGTCGAAGTGGTCGCGGTACAAGAGCCGCCGGCGTGCGTCCCGCTCCCTGGCCCCTTACAATGCGCCAGCGGCCTGTTCTCAACGCACCTGCACGTTTTATGGAGCGGCGAATTTGATGAAGCTGCGGATGGCAAGCGGGCTGATCCTGGCGGCGTGCGCCGCGGCTGCCGCCGGCGACGAGATCACGATCGAGCGGCTCTTCGGGCCCGAGATTCCGGGCCTCTACAAGCACCCCCCTTCGATCACGGAGTTGGACGGCGGCGACCTGTACGTCGTCTATTACGGCGGCGACGGGGAATATGCCTCCGACACGGCCGTCTACGGATCGCGACTAGCCAATGGGAGCAGCACCTGGACCCGGCCGCGGATCATCGCCGATACGCCGGGCCGCTCCGAAGGGAACGCCGCCGTGTGGCAGGCGCCCGACGGGGTGGTGTGGCTGTTTTACGTAACCAATTACGGGCCCACCTGGTCCACCTCGCGGATCAAGTACAAGCTGTCGCGCAACGGCGCCCACACGTGGTCCGACTCGGACATGCTCACTTTTGAGCTGGGATCGATGGTCCGCGGCCGGCCGATCCTGCTCGACGACGGCGACTACCTGTTGGGCGTCTATCACGAAACGGGCGAAGACCGCGAGCAAACCGCCAGCGACACGTGCAGCTACTTCTTTCGTTACCACCCAAAGACCAAAACGTGGACCGAGTCGAATCGGATCTTATCGCCCAACGGCAACTTGCAGCCGGCGCCTGCGCAGATCGACGACAATTACCTGATCGCCTATTGCCGGCCGGGGGGCGATTTCGAGCCGAACCCGAATCGCTTCGTGATGCGCAGCCAATTGCGCGACGGTGGCCGCACCTGGACCAAGGCGAAGAACTCCGCGTTTCCGAATCCCAACTCGGCCGTCGACTTCATCAAGCTGGCCAACGGCCACCTGCTGCTGGTGTTCAACGACACGAACGTCGGCGACCGGATGCCACTTACCGTGGCCATCTCGACCGACAACGACCGGACGTATCCCCACCGTCGCAACATCGTGAACATCCCCGGCGATACGGCCGCCTACCCCGTGGCCATTCAGACCCGCGACGGCAAGATTCACGTCGTTTACACGTCGGACAATCGTAAAATCGTCAACCACGCGGTGTTCGACGAGTCGGCCATCCTGGGTCACACCGTGCAATAGCTCAGTTAGATTCAGACTTTCAGATCGGAATACGAGGATCGGCTTTCATGACGACCCACTCCCCCGACCAAGTCGCGCTGGTGACCGGCAGCACCCAAGGCCTTGGCGAAGCCATCGCCCGTGGATTGATCGCGGAGCAGATGATCGGCGGCCTGGTGATCTGCGGACGTAGCGAAGACCGCGGACGCCCGCTGGCCGACGAGCTGACCGCCCTGGGCTGCCGCACGGAGTTTGTGCCGTCCGACCTGGCGCGGGTCGAAGACTGCCAGCGGGTGATCGCGGCGGCCCGGGAGAAATTTGGGCGGATCGACTACCTCGTGAATAGCGCTGCCACCAGTGAGCGAGGCACGATTCTCGACAGCTCGCCGGAGCTGTTCGATCGAATCGTGGCGCTGAACGTGCGGGCCCCCTTCTTTCTGATGCAAGGGGCCATCCGGCTGATGCTCGAGCGCAAGACGCCGGGGGCGATCGTGAACATCCTCAGCACGTCCAGCCACGGCGGGCAGCCGTTTCTCACGCCCTATTCGATGTCCAAAGGGGCGCTGGTAACGTTGACCAAAAACGTGGCCAATGCGGTGCTGCGCGATCGCATTCGCGTGAACGGCCTGAACCTCGGTTGGATGGATACCCCCGGCGAAACCGCCATCCAAAAGCGGTTTCACCAGGCCGCCGACGACTGGCTCGAAAAGGCCGAACGCGAGCAGCCCCTGGGCCGGCTGGTAAAACCGGCGGAAGTCGCCCGCGTGGTGGCGTTTTTGCTGTCCGAGCGCGCGGGTTTGATGACCGGCGCGATCATCGACTTCGACCAGCACGTGCTGGGGACGCATGCGTAAGCACAACGTCACACGTTCTCGCAGCCACTCGCGTTGCACCCAACGAATGTCGAACGAGGACGACCCATGAACATTGTCGAGCAGCGAGTTTCCGCCGGCAACCGCGACCTATTCGACTTCGATGAGTTCATGTCCCGGCCCCTCTTTGCGCACCTGGCCCACGCCGGCCCGCGGGGACCGTGCGAATCGCCCATTTGGTTTCACTGGGATGGCCAGGCGGTGTGGATCATTGGAGGAACGTCATTTCCAGAGAATCTAAAGCGGGACGCGCGTTGCGCACTGGGGATTGTCGATTGGAACCAGGCGACCGGCTTGTTGCATCACGTGGGCCTGCGGGGAAGCGCGGAAGTTCTACCGTTCGATCCGTGCTGGCGCGTACGATTTTTCGTCGCTACTTCGGCCCCAAGGAAGAGTCTTGGGACCCTGCGCTTCGACGACGTGTTGGCCGGAGAAGCCGTAGCGGAAATGGTCCGGTTCGTGCCTGACACGGTTGTCATGCGCGACCAATCCTACCGCCTTTAGGATATCGCGCCTTATTCTAGCCTACGTGGCCCGTGGCGGCGTGCTCTTGCTCTCGCCGCGGGTGTACCACCAGGCCCAGGCGATCATCACCCCTTGCAGCGGCAAGCGGACGAAGTGGGCCGCCCGGCTGAAGCCGAAGATCTCTTCGGAATGTTGGAAGGCGTAGATGTTGGCCGGAAACACCGCGACGAGCAGGGCGATGATACCCCACGCCGCCAGCCGAGTGGTGCGCGGGATGACCAGCAGCAGGCCCAGCAGCGATTTCCGCCACGCCGCTGGCGAGGACCGCCGGGCGGTGGAGCTCCTGGGGAATGTAATCGGGCATGATCTTCAGATAGAACGCCTCGTCGCGAAAGTGATTCGCACCGGCCGCGACAAAGAAGATCGCCAGCAGCCATTTCGAGCCGGTTTTGAGGTAACGCATGGCGGCACCGCGATGGTTGAACAGGAAATGTTCGCTCTCCGGCGCCCGGCAGGCTGTCCGGCCCCTGCATCGTATCCGATGGCCCTGCTAGAATGCACGCATTCGAGCGTTCGGCAACCGCGCGGCGAGGGGAATCTTTCCCAACATGACTGCCACTTCCGATTCCATCACGCGCCGCACACCACCGGAGCTGCTGGCCCCCGCGGGCGACCTCGAGTGCGTGCGCGCCGCGGTCGAGAACGGGGCCGACGCGGTCTATTTCGGGCTCGACGCGGGCTTTAACGCCCGGGCCCGGGCGACCAACATCTCGCTCGAAGTGCTCGACGAGCTGGTCGCCTGGCTCCATCGGCGGCAAGTGAAGGCTTATGTCACCCTCAACACGCTGGTGTTCACCGACGAACTGCCGGGCGTGGAACAGATCGTCCGCCGCGTGGCCGCCGCGGGCGTGGATGCCGTGCTCGTGCAGGACCTGGGACTGGTGCAACTCATTCGCAGGGTGTGCCCCGAGCTGGCCATCCACGCGTCGACCCAAATGACGCTCACCAGCGCCGAGTCGATCCGCCACGTCGAGTCGCTGGGGGTCGAGCGGGTGGTCGTGGCCCGCGAGTTGTCGATCGACGAGATCGCCGCCATCCACAGCCAGACGGCGATGCCCCTGGAAGTTTTCGCGCACGGGGCGTTGTGCGTGGCCTATTCGGGGCAATGCCTCACCAGCGAATCGCTGGGCGGGCGGAGCGCGAACCGCGGCCAGTGTGCCCAGGCCTGCCGGCTCCCCTACACGCTGGTGTGCGATGGCCGCGACGTCGACCTGGCCGGCCAGCAGTATCTGCTCAGCCCCCAGGACCTGGCGGCTTATGAGCTGATTCCCGAGTTGATCGCCGCGGGCGTCTGTTCGTTCAAGATCGAGGGGCGGCTGAAAACGCCCGAGTACGTGGCCAACATCACAAGGCACTATCGCCAAGCCATCGACGCGCGCCGTGGCCGGCCGGCCGGTGGCGTTCACCCCGCGCGACGTCGAGGAAATGGAGCTGTCGTTTTCGCGCGGGTTTTCGCCGGGATGGCTGCGCGGCTGCGACCACAAGATGCTGGTGCCCGCCACCAGTTCGGCCAAGCGGGGCGTGCTGCTGGGAACCGTGCGCAGGCGTGCGCGGCAGCCGCGTGGCCGTCGAATTGCAGGCTGCGATCAAGCGCGGCGACGGCGTGGCCTTCGAGGGAAACCGGGCGGAGAACGCCGAACAAGGGGGCCGCGTGTTCGAGGTCTTCGTGGGCCGGCAGTCGGTGGCCGAGCCGGTCGACCGCGGCACGGTCGAGCTGACGTTCGGCCACGGCGCGCTCGATACGGCCCGGATCGTGCCGGGGCAACGCATTTGGAAGACCGACGATCCGCAGCTTACCGCCCGTTTGCGAAAGACGTTCGCCGGCAAGCCGCAGCGCCGCGTGCCGCTGGGCGTCACTGTGCAGGCCGCGGTGGGCGAGCGGCTTTCGATCGAGGCGCGGACGCCCGCGGGCGTCTCGTGTCGCGTGGAAAGCGAGGCGCCGCTCGAGCCAGCCCGCAAGCATCCGCTCACCGTCGAGCTGTTGCGCGAACAACTGGGGCGCCTGGGCGGTACGCACTACGAGCTGGCCGCTTGCCGAGCGGACATCACGGGCGAGCCGATGGTTCCCTTGAGCGTGCTGGGGTTGCTGCGGCACGCGTTGGTCGCCGCGCTCGACGAAGCGGCCGCCCGGCCGCCGCGGCGAATGATCGCCGAGCACTCGGTGTTAGCCGCCATGCGCGAGCCATTGGCCGAGCACGATCGTGCGCCGGCGAACCGGGCGCCCGCGCTGCACGTGCTTTGTCGCTCGTTGGCGCAATTGCAGGCGGTCGTCGATTGCGGCGTGGCCAGCGTCTTGGCCGACTTGCAGGACATTCGCCAGTATGACGAGGCGGTGGCGCTCGCGCATGCGGCCGGAGCGACGATCTTCATCGCCACGCCACGGATTCAAAAGCCCGACGAAATGGGCATCCTGCGAGTCATGCTGCGCCATGGGGCCGACGGCATTCTGGTGCGCAACCTGGCCGGATTGGAGTTCTACGCGGCGGCCGGCGTGCCGCTGGTGGCCGACTTTTCGCTCAACGCCACCAACGAATTGACGGTCGAGCGGCTCCGCGCGGCCGGAGCCCGCCGGGTCACCGCTTCGTACGACTTGAACCGCGATCAACTGCTCGACCTGGTGGCCGCCGTGCCGCCGGCCTGGCTCGAAGTGGTCGTGCACCAGCACATGCCGATGTTTCACATGGAGCATTGCGTGTTCTGCGCGGTTCTTTCGCCGGGCACGAACAAGCACAACTGCGGGCGCCCGTGCGACGTTCACCAGGTGCGGCTGCGCGATCGGGTGGGCATGGAGCACCCGCTCACGGCCGACGTCGGCTGCCGCAACACGCTGTTCAACGCCGTGCCGCAAAGCGCGGCCGAGGTCGTGCCCGAGTTGATCGCCCGGGGCGTGCGCGACTTTCGCGTCGAGCTGCTGGATGACGCCCCGCGCGAGGAGATTGCCCGGCTGATCGATTTGTACCGCCGGCTGCTGGTCGGCGAGCTGCGCGGCCAGCGAGGTGTACACGGCGCTGCGGGCGGCCAACCGGGTTGGCGTCACCCGGGGCACGATGGAAGAGCGGCGCAATCCGCTGGCCATCTTGTAACGACACTCCAGGAGGATGCCGTGGCCGCCGATTCGTCGGACAAACCCGTACTGGTGCTGGGCACCGCCAACCGCAAGAAGGCCGGCGAGCTGGCCGACTTGCTGCGCGACGTGCCCCTCGCGGTGCGCACGCTGGCGGATTTCGACCGTCCGCTCGACGTCGACGAAACCGGCGGCTCGTTCGCCGAGAATGCCGCGCTGAAGGCCGCCGGGCAGGCGAAGCAGCTGGGCCAATGGGTGCTGGCGGACGACAGCGGCTTGATCGTCGACGCCTTGAACGGCGCGCCGGGCATCTATTCGGCCCGCTACGCCGGGCCGGGGGCGACCGACGCCGACAATCGCCGCAAGCTGCTGGCCGAGCTGGCCGGCGTCGAGCCGCCGCGCCGCACGGCCCGCTTCGTGTGTCACCTGGCGCTGACTGACGCCGGCGGAACGATCCGCGCGACGGCCAGCGGCGCGTGCCACGGGCGGATTCGACTCGAAGAGGCCGGCACCGGCGGGTTCGGTTACGACCCGCTGTTCGAGATCGTCGAGTACCATCGGACGTTCGGCGAATTGGGGCCCGCGACCAAGGCCTGTTTGAGCCATCGCGCCCGGGCCATGTACGCCCTGGTTCCACACATCTGCAACCTCTTGGCGGCCGGAGAGTGGCAACGTGGCTGAATCGTTTCCGATGATCGCCAAGACGTTCTTCGGGCTCGAAGGGGTGCTGGCCGACGAGCTCGTGGAGCTGGGGGCCGACGACGTGCGGCCCGGTCGGCGGATGTGCTCGTTTCGCGGCGACCAGCGGCTCATGTACCGGGCGAACGTCGAATTGCGCACGGCGGTGCGCGTGCTCAAACCGATCGCCCGCTTTCCGGCCGATGGCGCCGATGCGCTGTACCGGCGAATGGGACGCACGAACTGGCTCAAGCACCTCGAGCCGGGCGGGACGTTGGCCATCGACCCGGTCACTAGCGGCCGGGTGTTTACCAACTCGCTGTACGCGGCGCAAGTGGCGAAGGACGCCATCGTCGACCAGATTCGCCGCGGCACGGGCCAGCGGCCATCGGTCGACTTGGCGGATCCCGACGTCCGGATCAACCTGCACGTCGATCAGAAGCGGGTGACCGTGTATCTCGATGCTTCGGGCGAGTCGCTGCACAAGCGCGGCTATCGGCAGGCCGCCGGCGAGGCGCCGCTCAACGAAGTGCTGGCCGCCGGCATTCTGCGGCTGACGGGCTGGGATCGCGCGAGCCCGCTGGTGGACTTCATGTGTGGCTCGGGGACGCTGGCGATCGAAGCGGCGCTCGCGGCGCGGCGGATTGCGCCGGGCACGATTCGCCGCACGTTCGGCTACATGCGGTGGAAAGACTTTGACGCGGCGCTGCATGCCGCCGTGATCGACGCGGCGCGCGAGGGCCAGTTGGCCGAGCTAGCCTTCCCGATCGCCGGTTCGGATGCCGATCCGGCGATGATTGCCGCCGCCGGTGAGAACGCCCAGCGGGCCGGCGTGGCGGCGGACATTCGTTGGCAAGTGCAGGATTTCGGCGATGCCGCGCCGCCGGCCGCGGCGGGGACCGTGGTCACGAACCCGCCGTACGACGAGCGGCTCAAGATGGACGAGATCGTCGCGTTTCATCGCCGCCTGGGAGACGTGCTCAAGCACCGCTGGGCCGGCTACACGGCCTGGATTCTGGCGGGCAATCTCGAAGCGGCCAAGTTTATCGGACTGCGCCCGGGGGCCCGCCTCCGGCTGTTCAACGGCCCGATCGAGTGCCGGCTGCTGAAGTTCGCCATGTATGCCCTCGAGGCGCGGACCGGCGATCCACCAGAATCCGGGCCATCAAGCCCCGGCGAGGCATAAGCGGGAGCGATACGAACCCGCAGCGCAAGCGAGGGGCGGAGCGGTCCCTCGCATCGGCGGCGCTCCGAAATAGACTGGCCGGAAGTCATTCCTGCCGCCACGAATCGCCGGAGTCTGCACCCCATGCGCACCATTCGACAGACATCCTCCCCCGCCGGTCTTCGAACCTTGGCGCTGATGCTCGGGCTGTTCGCCGCGCTGGCGGCGCCCGTGCTGGCGGCGGATCTCTCGGCCGACGAGCGGCAGGCCGTCGATTCGGCGATCGAAACGTTCGTGCTCGAGAAGCACGTGCCGGGCTTGTCCGCGGCCATCGTCGTCGATTGGCAGCTCTGCTACGAGCGGGGCTATGGCCTGGCCGACGTCGAGAACGACGTGCCCGCTACGCCCCAGACGATGTACCGTCTGGCGTCGATTTCGAAAATGCTCACCGCCGTCGCCGTGATGCAACTGGCCGAAAGCGGCGAGCTGGACTTGGGCGCCCCCATTCAGACCTACGTGCCGGGCTTTCCCGAGAAGCAGGCGCCCGTCACTTGTGAACTGCTGCTGAAGCACCAGAGCGGCATCCGCCATTACAAGCCGGGCGAATTCCTCAGCGCCGTCGCGTACGCCAACGTGCGCGATGCGTTCGGCGTGTTTCAAGACGATCCGCTGCTGTTCACGCCCGGCGAGAAGTTTTCGTACACGACCTACGGCTACAACGTGCTGGGGGCGGCCGTCGAAGGGGCCTCGGGCCGGAACTATACCGACTACGTGCTGGCGCAGGTCTGCCGGCCGGCGGGCATGGAAACGATTCGTCCCGACCGGCCCGCCGACATCATTCCTCACCGCGCGGCCGGCTACCGTTTTCGGGGGCCGGTGCTGCTGAACGACTTTCAGGTGGACGTGTCGAACAAGGTGCCCGGTGGCGGCTGGTGCGCGACGGCCGGCGATCTGGCCCGCTTTGCGATCGCGCTGGCCGGAGGGCGGCTGGTCGAGCCCGAGACTTTGGAGCGGATGTGGACGCCCCAGAAAACCACTACGGGCGAGCAAACCGAGGCTGGCTACGGCTGCTTTATTCGCACCGTGGATGGCGATCGCCGCGTCTCCCACTCGGGCGGACAGCCGCAGGTTGCGACGTTTCTGGTGTTTTCGCCGGGGCAGCGGACGGCCGTGGCGCTAATGTGCAACTTGCGCGGCGCGAGTCTCCGCCCGCTGGCGGACGAGTTGATGAAAGTGGTCGCCAGCCAGTAAGATCGCGGGCGCTTCCCTCGCCGCCACGCCACCGCCCGCAACGCCGAGCCGCTTCATGTCGCAGTTCACCTGGATCGACGGCAGCATCGTCGGGCTGTATTTCGTGGTGGCGATGATGGCCGGCCTGAGCGTGCGGAAGTACGTGGGCAAGGTCGAGCATTTTCTGGTCGCCGGCCGCGAAATGGACGTGTACCTGGGCGTGGCTTCGCTGGCGGCCACGGAGTTTGGCATCGTCACGTGCATGTCCAGCGCCGAGTTGGGCTACAAGCACGGCTTCGCCGGAGCCACGGCCGGCCTGCTGGGCTTTCTGGCGATGCTCTTGATCGGCTTGACCGGGTTTTGCGTCAAGCCGCTCCGCGACGCCGGCGTGATCACCATCGCCGAGCTGTTCGAACGGCGCTTCGGCCCACGCATTCGCTGGTTGAGCGGGCTGGTGATCGTGCTGGGTGGCTTGCTCAACATGGGCGTGTTCTTGCGCACCGGCGGCGAGTTTCTGGTGATCGTGTGCGGGCTGCAAACGGCCCATCACGAGCTGGAAATCACGATGACCGTGATGCTCGTGGCCGTGGGGGCCTATACGGTCGTGGGCGGGATGTTGTCCGTGTTGGTGACCGACTATTTGCAATTCCTGGTGATGAGCGTGGGCATGCTGGTCGTCACGGTGCTGACGCTGGTGCACGTGCCCTGGGAACGGATGGCCGCCACGGTGACGGAACACTACGGCGCGGGGGGGTTCAATCCGCTGGTGAATCCCTCGCTGGGCTGGACGTACGTGATCTTTCAGGCGCTGGTCAACACCGCCGCCATGCTCACCTGGCAAACGACCATCGCCCGGCTGCTGTCGGCCAAGGACACGGCCACCGGGCGGAAGGTGTACACGCGGACCAGTGTGTTCGTGGCCTGCCAGTTCGTCATTCCGGGACTGTGGGGCATCGCCGCCTTGACGATGCTCGATCCGGCCGTGATGGCTGGACACAAAGAATCGGACGCGATGCCGTTGTTTCTGGCCTCGACGCACTGGCCCATCGGGCTGACCGGCGTGCTGGTGGCCGCGATGCTGGCGGCCGACATGTCGACCGATTCGTCGTACATGCTCACCTGGGGGAGCGTGATTTATAATGACCTGCTCGCGCCGTTTCGCCGCCAGCGCTGGAGCGAGCGGCGGGGGCTACGCTGGAACCGCGCGATCGTGGCTTTGATCGGCGTTTTCCTGCTGATCTACGGCCTGTGGTATCCGTTGCAGCAGGAGATCTGGACGTATTTGACGTTTACCGGCACGATCTACCTGGCGAGCATGTCGACGTTGCTGGTGGCCAGCTGCTATTGGCGGCCGGCGAACAGTTGGGGAGCGGGCGCGGCGATCGCCGTGGGAGCCGTCCTGCCGGTCAGTTACCTGGTGGCCGAACAGCTCGAAGCCACGCGCCAGACGGCCCTGGACATCGGGCCCGAACGCCTGGGGATCGCGGCGTTCGTCGGGTCGGCCGTGGCGATGGTCCTCGGCTCGTATTTGAAGCGGATCGTGCGCGGCAGTGCCGACGAAGCCAAACCGTAAAGGGAGCGACAATGCCCACTCCGGCGGAATTCTGGTGGGGAGTCAGCATGGCCTGCCTGGTCTGGTTTTCGACCGTCACGGTGTACGTGGCGGTGCGCGGGGCGTTCGACATCCGGCACATGTTCGAGCGTTTGAAGCGAACGCGCGAATTGGAGGACGAGGAGGCTCGCGAGGGTTCCGATCATGGCGGTGGTTCCCGCGTAACGTAGAATTGTGCGAACCGCCCCGCGACGTCCCCGGCGAAACCCCGCGAGACCCCGCACTTGCACGCACGAGCCAGTTGGAACACCGGCGTCATGATGACCGAAGAAGCGATGGCGAAACAAAACGTCCGGCGCGAAGAGGCGGCGCCCGAGATGCTGTCCCGATGGCGTTTGCGCTCGCCGCGCGGTGTTCGTGCTGGTCGTGTTGTACGCGGTTTCGATCGCGGGTGTGTGGGCCTGGATGCGGCTGGCGAGCGAGGATTCGTGGGCGGCGGCGCTGTTTTTGTATGGCCCCCGCTGGCTCGTCGCGGTGCCGCTGGCGGTGCTGGTGCCCGCGGCGATCGTCTGGCACCGCCGCCTGTTGTGGCTGCTGGCAGCCACGATGCTGATGATCGCCGGGCCGATCGTCGGATTTCAGCCGCACTTCATCGGCCAGGACACGCCGGCGGACCTGCGCATTCTGACGTGCAACCTGGAGGTGCAATCGTACGACATCGGAGAGCTGGGCAGCCTGATCGAACGCGAGCGGCCGGACATCGTCGCCCTTCAGGAATGTAAGATCGCGCCGCCGCCCATCATCTGGCCCGAGGGATGGCACTTCGTGCACGAAGACGAGTTGCTGGTGGCCAGCCGCTATCCGATCGAACGGAAGGAAATCGCGATGCGCCCCAGCGTGCCCACCAAGCCCGTGGCCATGCGCTGCATTGTTCAGATGCCCCAACGCGAGGTGCAATTCATCGTGCTGCACATCATTAGTTTGCGCACCGGGTTTGAAGCGGTGTTAAACCGCCAGACGGGTGTCGATCTGTCGCGGCTGCCCGAGTTGCGGGCCGTCATTCGGTTGCAGGCCGAGGAATCGGAAGCGATGCGCGCGTTCATCGATGGATTCGCGGGTCCGAAAATCGTCGCCGGCGACTTCAACCTGCCGGTGGAAAGCGGGGTCTATCGGCAGTCGTGGATGGGTTTTAGCAACGCCTTTTCCACCGCCGGACTGGGTTTCGGATTCAGCAAAATCACCGAGGAGGACGGCTGGACATACGGCACCCGGATCGACCATCTGCTGTATACGCCGCCGTGGCGCTGTGTCCGGGCCTGGCTGGGAGCCAACGTGGGTTCGGATCACCGGCCACTGGTCGCCGATTTTGTTGTCGAATGACCCGCGCGCCGCTCGCCCGGGCGGTCGGCAGCCAGCAGACGCCAGTCCCCTTCAAACGGCCCGCCGCGTCAAAAACTTCCTGGCGTTCGGGGCGGGGGCGAACTATTCTGAGAGCTTGCATTATTTACGGCCCCGTAGCTCGGCGCCTCTGTCGACGCCGGCGGTTCTCGACTTAGAACCGGGGGACAAAACGTCGGGGACTGTCCCGATTTTTCGGTGCCTTGGGACGAAAAACGGGACTGTCCGCCTCGCCGCAGATGGTTTGTCCCCAGACTCTTACCCTTAGCCTCGTGCTCATGAAATTCTCCCGGGCCATCATCTTCGTCGCGGGCGTGGCGGCTCTCTGCTGCGGTCAGGCATGGGCCGTGGTGATCACTCAGACGTACGAGGAACCGAACCTGCGCGCCCCGGCCGACGATCCCGGTTGGAACAACGTGGGGTACGTCAATGGTGCGTCGGCCGTCTACCTGGGCAATCGCTGGGTGATCACTGCCGCACACGTCGGACTCGGAAACTTCGTCATGCCCAGCGGAACGGCGGTGGCGGCCACCGTGGGCTCGCAGGTGCGCTTAAGCAATCCGGGACTCACGTCCTTGTTCGGATCGCCCGACCTGGTGATGTACCGGCTGGCCCAGGACCCGGGTTTGCCGGCGCTGTCGATCGCCGCTACCGCCCCGGCCGTGGGAAACCGCGTGACGATGATCGGCAACGGGCGCAATAAGGACGTGCACCCGTTGGGTTGGCGAATTACTTCGGACGGCAACGGCGGCTACCTGTGGAATGAAGCCTCGCTGTTGAACGCCACCCAAGTCGGTTTTTCGCTGCTGTCGAAATCGCAAACGCGGTGGGGTACCAATAGCGTCTCCACCGCCTCC
This sequence comes from uncultured Planctomycetota bacterium, assembly GCA_963711515.1. Lineage (GTDB taxonomy): Bacteria > Planctomycetota > Planctomycetia > Pirellulales > PALSA-1355 > CAVQEL01. The sequence continues at coordinate 190,096 of CAVQEL010000031.1, forward strand.
ACGTTTTCGACGGACGATACGATGTACATCTTCAAAACGAGTTTCGACAAGCTGTCCACTCCGTTCGAGGCCCAGGCCGTGCCGGGCGACTCGGGCGGGGGCGTGTTCGACAAGGTCGACGGCCAGTGGGAGTTGAGCGGCATCATGACCGCGATGGGGGCGCTCACCGACCAACCCAGCGACACGGCCGTCTACGGAGACGCGACCGTGATCGCCGACCTGTCAGCCTACCGCGACCAGATTCTTTCGTACATCAACCGGGCGGAGCCCTTGTGGCAGAACCAGGTGAACTATTACGACGTGGGGAACGACGGCGCCGTGGGTCCCCGAGACGTGCTGGCGTTAATCGACGAGCTGGCCACCAGTGGTTCGCACACCCTTTCCGGTGCGCCGGGCGCGGGCCAGCCGCGGTACGACGTCAACGGCGACTACAACGTCACGCCTTCCGATTTGAGCCGGGTCATCTCCTACCTGGCGTCCAGCGCCTCGCCAACCGCGATCGCGGCCGCCGCCGGATTCCGTCCCATCCCGGAGCCGTCGACCGGCATGCTGGCGGCGGCGGGGGCCTTGTGCGCGATGCTCGCCGTCCGGCGGGCGGGGCGGCGCAAAAAAGGCGCAACTCGCCTAATTCGAGCTACGCCCTCGAAGTTGGTTCTGCAGCGCTTCGGCTTGGACCGGCACCTGGCTTTACTTGGCGCCAGGCTGGCCGCGGCTTTGGCGGTCGAGTGGTCGGCCAGAAAGTCCTTCAGCCCGGCAATGAACTTGGGATTGCCGAAGGCCGTCATGTGGTCGGCCCCGTCGATCACGATGACCGTCAGGTTGGCCATCCGCTTCTCCATCTCGTCGACGCCCGTCTTGAGCGGGTCAATTTCGCCGATGATCGCCAGCGTCGGCACCTCGTTGGCCTTCAGGCTTTCTTCGGCCACGGCCAGTCCCTTCATGCCCCGAATGCAGGCGGCCAGCGCTTTGGGGTCGTTGGTGAGCATCAGCATTTGGTTGATCGCCTTGAGTTGCTCTTCGGTCGGCTTCGGTCGATCGGCCGGAGTCAGCCTTTCGATCAGCGGTCTGATGCCTTTACCGCTTTCGAGCGACTCGGCCAGCTCGTCGATGAAATCGAGCTCCGGGGCGTCGGCCTGGGCCCAGCCGGCTCCGCCCAGCGTGGCCGTGATCACGCGGTCCGGATACTTCGAGACCAGGTAACCGGTCATGAAGCCCCCCATCGAGTAGCCGACGACGTGGGCCCGCTCGATCTTCAGATGATCCATCAGGCGGATCACGTCCTCGACCATTTCGGCGCCGTACTGCTGGGGATCGTGCGGCTTGTCGCTGCGGCCGTGCCCGCGGTTATCCAGCGCGATCACCTGGTAGTCCTTGGCCAACTTGGAAAAGATGCCCGGCAACTGCCATTGCACGGGAATGCTGGCAGTGAAGCCGTGAATCAGGATCACCGGCTCGCCTTCCCCCTCGGTCACGTAGTGAATCTTCACTCCGTCGGAATCGAAATAATGATCTTCGGCCGCCCGGGCCGTCGTGGCCAGGATCGAGGTGGCCAGGTTCGACGTGGCCAGGATCGCGAGAAGCGCGAAAGCGGGAAACATGCGACGCAACATGGGTTGGCTCCTAAACAGTGGCGGACAGACAGACCCGATTGGCAAGCGGCCGGCGGAGCGGGGAAAGGTCGCCCGATGCGAGGGGGGGTCCCGGACGCGCCCCTCAATGTAAATCGCCGGGCCGGGAAACTCAAGATTGCAGCGCTCCCCCTCGCCGGAGAATTGCGACGTTAGACCTTGTTCCCCCGGAAGATCAATTGCCGTTCGCTCACGGCCTTACGGGCAATGTTGATGACGTGCTCGCTGTGGCCGAGGACGAAAATCGTATCGCCGGCCGCTAGCGCCATGCCGCTGTCAGGGCGGCGCACGACGGTTCCGTCGGCGTGCCGCACGGCCACGATCACCACGCCGCCGGTGCCGCGCACCTCGGCGTCGCTGATGGGCCGGCCGACCAGCTCGCTGCCGGCGGCCACCGGAAACTCCTGCAGCTTCAGGCCGAAATGCTCCAATTCCTCGTTCAAGTGGTCGCGCCCCGCGTCGTCGACCAACAGCGATTCGGCCGAGGGGCGCGAAATCAGGTTCGCGATCTTCGTGGCTCCGATGGCCGTGGGCAACACCACGCGATTGGCCCCCGAGCGAAACAGCTTCTTTTCGGTCACGAGGATCTTCGGCGCGGGCGATGATTTCGACCTGACCGTTCAGTTCCCGCGCGGTGAGCGTCAGAAAGACGTTGGCCGCGTCGCTCGACAGCACGCTGGCCACGACCCGGGCCCGATCGATGCCGGCCAATTGGAGCACGTTTTCGTCCGTGGCGTCCCCCACCAGCACCAGGAACCCTTCCTGTTCGGCTTCGCGCAGGCGCTCGGTGTTGGAGTCGACGATCACGAACTGCTGGTTGCTGGCGCGCAGCTCGCGGGCCAGGGCCTGCCCCACGCGGCCGTAGCCGCACATGATGGCGTGGTTCTTGAGCTGTTCGATTCCCTTGGTCATGCGTCGCGCTCCTAAGACTCGATTGAATTCCCCTTCGGTGACCATTTGGATCAGCCCACCGATGAAGTAAATGACGCTGGAACAGCCGGCCACGATGACGAACATCGTGAAGATGCGCAGCCGCGGATCTTCCAGGGGCCGGACTTCGCCGAAGCCGACGCCGAAGATGGTGATGATGGTCATGTAGACCGAGTCGAGCCAGTCCCAGCCGGCGGCCCGATAGCCGATGCTGCCAATGACGCAGGTGAGACCGAAGAAAGCGGTCCCACGGATGAGGGTACGCATCGAAGGCTGCATGCTTCGCGTCGCGTCACCGGCCCCGCCACCAGCCGCAACGTATAGACGACCTGTTCTCCAGGGTGTGATGGCCGCGGCTCGACCAAGCTGTCGCGCCCCCCGCGGCCGTGGATCATTCGTCTCTCACCGGCAGACCCGATCATCGACCAGCGCCGCGCGGTTTGCAAGCCCCCGCCGCGCCAATGGCCAAAAAGTCGCGTAGGTCAGGCAACCGAGTGGCTGACACGGGGCCTTGAATTGTCGTAGCAGTGCAATTGAGCGAATCCCGCGGTTATCGCCGGGAATTGTCAGGCACCCCGGTGCCTGACCTACGACTGCGGCCCCTTGCTTGCGCTGCGGGTTGGTGTGCGCATGGCAGACGCAGTTGCGGAGCCGGCTATTTCCTCGCGGCAAAAGCCAGCCCGTGGTCGAGCGCTTCGATCAGTTCGTCGACGTGGGGCCGGGTGACGTTCAGTGGCGGGCTGATCCGAAGCACGTTGCCGTACAGGCCCCCTTTGCCCACCAGCACGCCGCGGCGGCGGGTTTCTTCGAGCAGCGCGGTCACCGCCTCGGGCGCCGGCTCTTTCGTCTTGCGATCTTTGACCAGCTCGACCCCCTGCATCAACCCCTGGCCGCGGACGTCGCCTACCAGCGGATGTTTGTCGGCCAGCGCGTCGAGCTTTTCGTGGAGATACGCGCCCACCACCTGGGCGTTGGTGCGCAAATCGTCCGCTTCGATCACCTCGAGCGTCGCCAACGCCGCGGCCATCGACACCGGGTTGCCGCCGAACGTGGCGAACGTGATGCCCGGGTACTTGTCGGCCACCTCGGGCGTGGCGATCGTGACGGCCACCGGCGCGCCGTTGCCCATCCCCTTGGCGCTGACCAGGATGTCGGGCTCGACGCCGGTGTGCTCGATGCCGAACCACTTTTCGCCGGTGCGGCCCCAGGCGGTTTGTACTTCGTCGCAAATGTACAGCCCGCCGTACTTGCGGGCGATCGCCACGGCCCGCTCGAAATAGCCGGGGGGCGGCACGATGAACCCGCCGGCGCCGATGATCGTCTCGGCCATGAAGGCCGCGATCTCGCCGGTCGTCGCGGTTTGGATCAACTCCTCGATGTCGTCCGCGCAGGCCAGCCCACACTCGGGATACTCGAGCTTGAACGGGCAGCGGTAACAGTATGGAGCGTGGGCATGGACAAAGCCCGGCACGTGGGTGCCCGACTTCTTCCAGGTATATTGTCCGGTGGCGGCCAGAGTTTGCGAGGCGCGGCCGGAATAGCTATAGCGCAGGGCCACGATTTCCTGCCGGCCGGTGGCGTGGCGGGCGGCGGAAATGGCCGTCTCGTTGGCCTCGGTGCCGCTGTTGGTGAAGAAGCTCTTTTGGAGCCTGCCCGGCGCGATCGCGGCCAGCCGCTCGGCCAGGTTCGACTGTGGTTCGGTGGGATACAGGGTCGACACGTGGGCCAGGGTTTTTACCTGCTCGACGATCGCGGCCACCACCCGCGGGTTGGCATGCCCGACGCTGATCGTGATCACGCCGCCAAAGCCGTCGAGATAGCGGCGTCCGGCGTCGTCCCAGACGTACAACCCTTCGCCGCGGACCAGCGTCAGGGGTTCCTGGTAATAGTGGGCGACGGCGGGAAATACGAATTCGCGCTGTTTGCGCGGCGTCGGAGGGGGCCATGACATCAATCTCCCGCGTGAGAAACTCCATTTCGCGACGCCACCATTTTACGAATCCCGCACCCCGCGGCACAATGCGGCGAGGGGAAACATCGCGACCGCCGTGCGCAAGGATTGTGTGAGGAGTTCGCGGCCTGCTACTTTACACGGGACTCGACGGACGCTCTTTGACGGCATTCACCAATCGCGCCATGAGGACCCGGCCGGCATGTCCCGCCTTCTCGGTTACACGAGCGACGAACGTTACCTGGCGCTGGCCGACGTGCTGCTGGAATTTGAAACGCCCACGGGCTCGGTCGAGACGCGCTCGCGGGCCAGCGGCGCCGTCTACGCCGATCTCGCCCCCGGCACCTACCGCGTCACGCTCCAAAAGCCGGGCTACGGCGCGAAGCGGGCCACGGTGACCCTCACCCGCGAGCCGTACGCGTTTCGACTCCTGGCCGACGGACTCTTAGGCTATGCCTGGCCCAAGTGGGTCCGCTCGGGCGAGCGATCGGAATTCCGCGTCCACTCGGTCGAGCCGTACAAGCTCGAACTGTGGCGCTACGGCTGGCAGAAGGAGCGCGCCGGCAAGATCGGCTGGTTCGACGAGCATGGCCCGCTGGCCACGATGCAGATCACGCCCGACGGGGATTACACTACCACCGGCGTCGAGTGGAACAAGACCGGCTATGGCAGTTGGCAGCATCATCAGCGAGTGACCGCCCCCGAGCGCAGCGGGCTCTATTACTTTCATGCCCGGACCGACAGCGGGCGGTTCTTCGCCTTCCCCTGGATCGTCGCTCCGGCACGGCCGGCGGCCCGGATCGCCGTGCTGGCGTCGAACATCACCTGGAACGCGTACAACAATTTTGGCGGCCGCAGCAACTACATTCACGCCGACAAGCTGCCCCCGACCCCGACCGTGAACGCCCGCATGGAGCTGTCGCGGTACAACGATCCGGCGTTTGGCACCTGGAACGCCGAGGAGTACGCTCCGTTGTCATTCGACCGCCCCGAGCCGATCAACCACGTGCCCGAGTCGGTGGTGATCACCGATCCCATCGAAGGCCGGGCCGCCTGCCACGTGGCGCCGACCGAGTGGCGGCTGTTGGGATGGCTGGAGCGCGAAAAACTTCCCTACGACCTGTACGCCGAAACGCAGCTCCACTTCGGCCAACTCGACCTGGACAAGTACCGGGTACTGGTGATCAGCACGCACCCGGAATACTGGTCGCGCGAAATGTATCACGCGGTCAAGAGCTGGGTCTTCGAGCGCGGCGGCCGGCTGGTCTACCTGGGAGGCAACGGGCTGAACTGCGAGGTGTCGTTCCCCGACCAGCAGCACGATGGTCACGCACAACGGAGACAATCGGAAGCTGCAGGCGAACCTCGCCCGCTACGAAAGCCGTTTTGGGATGCGCGTTGAGTCGGAGGCGCACCTGTTGGGCGTGGTCTACAGCGAAGCGGGCGTCATGACCGCCGCGCCGTACCGGGTGCTCCTGTCCGATCACTGGGCGCTGGCCGGCACGGGGCTGGCCAGCGGGGACATCTTCGGCCAGGCGAGCCTGCACGAGCGGATCCCCGGCGGAGCCAGCGGCCACGAAACCGACAAGATCTCCCCCAGCTCACCCGCAGGCGTCGAGCACATCGCCAAGGGGCTCAACCCCGACAACGGGGGCGCCGACATGGTCCATTTCCAGACCGAAAGTGGCGGCGCGGTGTTTTCGGCGGGCTCGATCACCTGGCCCTCGAGCATCCTGGTCGACGCCGCCGTGTCGCGGATCACGTCGAACGTGCTGCGGAGATTTTCGCAGTGAGGGGCACGGTAGTCACTCGACGGCGCTGGTTCAGGTTCTCTCTGCGGACGTTGTTCATCGTGATGACGGCGGTCGGTTGCTGGCTCGGTTGGAACCTCCACCAGGTCGCGCAAGCGCGAGTCGTTGATGCAAGAGATGATCGCGCGCGGCGACACCAGCTTTGACGACACGCCGGCCAAATGGCAGAAGCTTGCCTTTCGAGTCCTCGACAACTGCAGCGCTCATGGTCGTTCTGCCTCTTGAGCCCTCAGGCAGTGCTGCTCGAAGCTCGGCTGCCCGAGCCGCAGTGCTGCCCGCGCCGGGTGTGGGACGCGCAGTCCTGGGCCGCTGCAGCGATGTCTCAATACGCTGAAGTTCATCCCACATGCTGTTGTCCAGGTCCGTACCCGAATTGTCATTCACGGACTTTCGTTGGAGTCGACTTTGGCTCCGTTGCGCCACGGTCGCGCGCAGGCCCACGATGGTGAAGAACGCCCTGAAAACCGCGAGCCCCGACGCCATTCGCCAGGGCAACCACCTGCTGGGGGCCGAGTGCGATTTCTACGACGCCTTCCTGGCCTCCCGCCGCACCGGCAATCCGTCCTTATGACAACCTGGCCTGGCTGACGAGCACGTGGTTTTCTTTGAGAAGTGCTTCGGCTTTGGGAAGCTCCCTGTCGGAAAGCTCCCACAGCCACAGGGAAGCATCCAGCTTGGATAGCGTGCCAATCGGCTGCGAGTGCAGGTTGGCGGCTTGCACGTGGGCATCGGAGAGAATGCTGGCCGGATAGGCGCCGCGGAATAAGCCGGCCAAATGCCGCCGCTCGTTCCCGAGTTCGTCCTGCCACAGTTCGTCAGCAGTTTTTTTGCGCCGTTCCCACTCGTCTCTGTGGCGGATGATGTCAAGCACCTCAGCTGCCGACCTTTTGACACTGCCGTGAGCGTAGCAGTCCGGCTCATCGTCAAGCGGCATCTTGTAAGCGATGCCGTAACGGACGTCAAAGTGGTCTTTGGCGATTTCGTATGCCCAGCGGAGCAATGCGACGGGATCGGAAAACAGTTCTTCGTCAATACCCGTGTACAACTCCCCCTGCCATGCGGATGCGTCGACACTAGCACGCCAGTCGGACCGGTCGGCACAGCCCGATGCGCGGCGAATCCAAACCCAGGGAGTCGACTACTCCATTTTGCAAGGCCACGACCAGATCGTGGCGGCGGGCTGGCAGTACCTCTCCCCATTTTAGCAAATCATGTCCCGCATCGGCCAACACGTAGCAGTCGTCGTATTCAAAACCGCCGCCGCTAGCGGTAAACAAGATCGGCTCGAGTTGGTGCTGCCGGAACAAATCAAGAGCTTTCTCATACCAGCGCAGCGGAACTCGCTGCCCGTCCTCCGCGCCGCAGAACAACGCCGCCGAAGTGGTGATCTGCCCTGTCGTCATTTCGAAGCGCCTTTGGGTTCAGTAACGAGAAATTGCCCTCGCATTTCGGGCGGAAGCTGGTTCATCGCATTTTTCAACTTTTCCTCAAGTCTCCATTTTTTTTTGCGTCGGGCTCCGGATCTCGATCATGTCGATCTTACCGTCCACGGTCAAACCGATGTTGTCTGGCCTGATGTTGGGTGAGTGCTTCAATCCAGAGAATTCGCTGAGCGGCCTATTCATACCCACCCGGACATATCTGCCGTCGGCCTGCATTGTTTCGGCCCACGCCTGTTGCATTTGCGTATGGCCCAAGGTTCTGCGAGCGTCAGGCGCGCCCTCGATGAGAGGATGAGTGTGATCCCACACGACAGTGTCTGCGTCTTGGGCTTGTTTCTTTCGATGTTTCGCAAGCTTTTTTCGGAATCGATTTTGAGCCCGTTGCGCCACGGCCGCGCGCAGGCCCACGATGGTGAAGAACGCCCTGAACACCGCGAGGCCCGCGCGAACGTCGGCTTCGTCCAGACCGGCGCCGACCAGGACCTCGGGGATGACGCCCCCCAATACGGCGGCGGACGCGGCCGCCGTGGCGAGATGGGCTAAGGTGAAAGCGGTGGCCGCGCTATGGGCCGCGGCGCGGCTCAGCCCTTTGGCGATCAGCCTTTTGGCGGTCTGCTGGAAAAGGACCTTGGCTGACGCGCTCCAGCCACAACTGGCAGACCAGGCGGAAGTACTCCTCCAGCACCTCCACGTACGGATCAATCAGCGGATACAGCTCGGACATGCGCTGCCTCTTGTGCTGGTTGGTCGTCCTGACTGTGCGCCAGATGTCGGCCACACAAACCCAAACTCGGACTCGCTGCCTCACCGCCGCCGTGCAACAAAAAAGGCCCGCAGCCGAAGCACGCTAAAAAGCGCACTCCAGCTACGGGCCCTTTGGAAACTCGCCGGTCGGCAAGCTCTGCTGATACCCTGGTCACGAGCGGTGACGGTCTTCAGCGATGGTTCTCGCTGAGTACGTGGGAAGGTAGTGCAAATAGTGGCCACATTTCAAGCATGAAATATCGGCCACTTGAAGTGCCGCCCCCTTGCTCCCACTCCCGCCCTCGTGATAATCTTGAGGGATTTTAGACCGCACCCGATGGCTCCACGTGCCGCCGGTGGCGGTGAGTCCGCACGATAAATCCCAGGAGGGTGTAGCCAGCCGTGCCGCGTCGCGACGATTTGCACAAAATTCTGATTCTCGGCTCCGGCCCGATCGTCATCGGTCAGGCTTGCGAGTTCGATTACTCCGGCACCCAGGCCTGCAAGGCACTCCGCGAGGAGGGCTACGAGGTGGTGCTTGTGAATTCCAATCCGGCCACGATCATGACCGACCCGGGTATGGCCGACCGGACCTATATCGAGCCTTTGACCTGGGAGGTGGTGGCCAAGATCATCGAGATCGAGCGGCCCGATGCCGTGCTTCCCACCCTCGGCGGACAGACCGCGCTCAACCTGGCCATGGAGCTGTCGCAACACGGCGTGCTCGCCAGGTACGGCGTCGAAATGATCGGGGCCCGGCCCGAGGTGATTCAGAAAGCCGAGAACCGCCAGGAATTCAAAGAGGCCATGGAACGGATCGGCCTCGAGGTGTGCCGCGGCGACACGGTGCACACGCTCGCCGAAGCCCGGGCCGTGTTGAACCAGATCGGCATCCCTTGCGTCATCCGCCCCAGCTTCACCATGGGGGGAAGCGGCTCGGCCATCGCCTACAACCGGGGCGAGTTCGACCAGCTTGTCACGCGCGGGCTGGAATCGTCGCCGGTCACCGAGGTGCTGATCGAAGAGTCGATCATCGGCTGGAAAGAGTACGAGATGGAGGTGATGCGCGACGCCGACGACAACGTCGTGATCATCTGCTCGATCGAAAACTTCGACCCGATGGGGGTCCACACGGGCGACTCGATCACCGTGGCCCCGGCCCAGACGCTGACCGACAAGGAATACCAGCGGATGCGCGACGCGTCGCTGGCCGTGATTCGCGAGATCGGCGTCGAGACCGGCGGCTCAAATATCCAGTTTGCCACGCATCCCCACTCGGGGCGGATGATCGTCATCGAGATGAACCCCCGCGTGAGCCGCTCGAGCGCGCTGGCTTCGAAGGCCACGGGTTTTCCGATCGCGAAGATCGCGGCCAAGCTGGCCGTGGGCTACCGGCTGTACGAGCTGCCCAACGACATCACGCGCGAGACGATGGCCTGCTTCGAGCCGACGATCGACTACGTGGTGACCAAGATCCCCCGGTTCGCCTTCGAGAAATTCCCCGAGGCCGACCCCATGCTCACCACGCAGATGAAAAGCGTGGGCGAAACGATGGCCATCGGCCGCACGTTCAAAGAATCGTTCCAGAAGGCGCTGCGCGGGCTGGAAGTCGGCAGTTTTGGCTTCGGCTGCGACGCCAAGGACCGCTGGGGCACGCCCGAAGAGCCCGATCGAGACGAGATTCGCGTGAAGCTGACCACGCCCGGCGACGACCGCGTGTGGTTCCTCCGCTATGCGCTCAAGAGCGGCATGAGCGTCGAAGAGATTCACCAGCTTTCGCACATCGACCCGTGGTTCTTGGAGCATCTGCGCGAGATCGTCGAGCTGGAAGACGAGCTGCGCGGGCACGAGAGCATCGCCACGGTGAGCGACGAGCTGCTGCGGCAGGCCAAGCAGTTCGGTTTTTCGGACCGGCAACTGGCCACGCTTTTGAGCTCGAACGAAATCGCGATTCGCAACGAGCGGAAGCGGCGCGGCATCGTGGCCACGTTCAAATCGGTCGACACCTGCGCCGCCGAGTTCGAGGCCTACACGCCCTATTACTACTCGACCTACGAGGACGAAGACGAAACGCCCCCCGCGCCCCCGGACAAAAGCGAATCATGATCTTGGGGGGCGGACCGAACCGCATCGGGCAGGGCATCGAGTTCGACTATTGCTGCTGCCACGCCAGCTTCGCCCTGCGAGAGCTGGGCATCCAGTCGATCATGGTCAACTCGAACCCCGAGACCGTGAGCACCGATTACGACACGAGCGACCTGTTGTTCTTCGAGCCGCTGACGACCGAAGACGTGCTGAACATCTGCGATCGGATTCAGCCCGACGGCGTGATCGTGCAGTTCGGCGGGCAGACGCCGTTGAACCTGGCGCGGGGGCTGGCTACGGCCGGCGTGCCGATCATCGGCACCAGCGTCGACACGATCGAAGACGCCGAAGACCGTGAAAAGTTTCAACAGTTGCTCAAGCGGCTGGGATTGAAGCAGCCGGCCAACGGCATCGCCCGCACGATGGCCCAGGCGCGGACCGAAGCGGCCAAGGTCGGTTTTCCGGCGCTGGTGCGGCCCAGCTTCGTGCTGGGGGGCCGGGCCATGGAGATCTGCTACGACCAGACGCAGCTCGAACGGTTCGTGGCCGAGGCCTTCATCGTGGCCCAAGGGCAGCCGGTGTTGATCGACCGTTTTCTGGAAGACGCCATCGAGGTGGACGTCGACGCCGTGAGCGACGGCGAGCAGGTGGTCGTGGCCGGCATCATGGAGCACATCGAAGAGGCCGGAGTCCACTCGGGCGACTCGGCCTGTGTCATCCCCCCGTACAGTTTGCAGGGGCCCATTCTGGCCGAAATCCGCCAGGCCACCTACGCCCTGGCCCGGCGGATGCGCGTGGTGGGCTTGATGAACATCCAGTACGCCATCAAGAAGGAAGACGGCCGGCAGAATCTGTACGTACTGGAAGTGAATCCCCGGGCCAGCCGCACCGTGCCGTTCGTGTCGAAGGCCACGGGGGTGCCGGTGGCCAAGATCGCGGCCAAGGTGATGGCCGGCAAGACGCTCGCCGAGCTGGGCCTCGAGCGCGAGGCGATTCCGGCCCACGTGTCGATCAAGGAAAGCGTATTCCCGTTCCGCAAGTTCACGGGCGTCGACATTGTGCTGGGGCCCGAGATGCGTTCGACGGGCGAGGTGATGGGGATCAGCGAGCGGTTTTCGATCGCCTTTGCCAAGAGTCAATTGGCGGCCGGCACACTACTGCCCAGCGAAGGGACGATCTTCATCAGCGTCGCGAAGCCGGCCAAGGAGCACATGGTCGGGCTGGCCCAGCGGCTGTCGGCAATGGGCTACAAGCTGATGGCCACCGAGGGGACGGCGCGGCGGATCGAAGCGGCGGGCATTCCGGTGCAGCAAGTCAACAAGCTGCAAGAGGGGCAGCCGAACCTGCTCGATTACCTGGTCGACGGGGCGATCCAACTGATCATGAATACGCCCAGCGGCAAGGGAGCCCGCACCGACGAGGGGAAGATCCGCGCCGCGGCCGTGGCCCGGGGAGTCCCCTGCATCACCACGATTCAAGCGGCCGACGCCGCGGTCCGGGCGATGGAGGCCTTGCGCGACGAAGAGATCACCGTGCAGGCCCTGCAAGATCGCTTCGAAACGCCGTCGCGCCCAACGCAGAAGGTGTGAACTGACGGACGGAATACTAACCCGAAGCGCCAGCGAGGGGCGGGGGCACGAGTGGCGAAGGGCCCCTCGCTGGCGCTTCGGGTTACTGTAAGCGGCGGTGCATATCGGCCAACGTTGGGTAATCCAGACTGTGGCCCTTGAGGAAGCGAACCGCATGCCCATGCCCGATGCCCAATTCTGGCAACGACTGCTCCTGTTGGCCGCGGCCGGCGCGGCGGGCACGCTGGCCCGATTTGCCCTCTCCGGCGCGGTGCAGCGGTGGCAGCCCACCACGTTTCCCTGGGGGACGCTGGCCGTCAACGGCCTGGGCTGTCTGCTGTTCGGCCTGGTCTGGTCGCTGGCCGACGAGCGGCTGATCATCAGCGGGGCGACCCGGGCCGTGGCGCTGGTAGGATTCATGGGAGCGTTCACGACGTTTTCAACGTTCGCCTTCGAGACCGGCCAGATGCTGGACGACGGCCAGTGGCTGCTGGCCGCCGGCAACCTGCTGTTGCAGAACGTCTCGGGCGTGGCGCTGGTGCTGGTGGGGATTGCCTTGGGGCGCGTGTTTTAGCTGTAACTATGTAGGAAGCCTCCGCGAGGTGCCGCCGTGCAACTTCCTTCCGAAGCCCAACTGCTGCGAATCTTCGTCGGCGAGGCCGACAAGTATCACGGCCGCCCGTTGTACGAGGTGATCGTCGAAGAAGCCCGCCGGCGCCAGTTGGCCGGCGCCACCGTGCTGCGGGGCACGCTGGGCTACGGCGCCACCAGCCACATTCACACGGCCAAGGTGCTGCGGCTGTCCGAAGACCTGCCGATGGTCATCGAGATCGTCGACACGCCGGAAAGGATCGAGGCGTTCCTGCCCGACCTGGACCAGATGATCGGCGACGGTCTGGTGACGCTCGAAAAAGTGCAGGTGATCACCTACCGCCACCGAGGCTGAACGGGCGCAACGTCCGCGTAGCCCCCGGCGCCGTGCTTCACGCCCGAAACCGCAGCGCGCGGCCGGGAAGCTCGGGGCCGAGGCTGGCGGCGGGCTGGCCGCCGGCGATGACTTCTGCGCCGTTGACGACGACGTGGCTCACGCCGATGGACAACTGGTGCGGATCGTCGTAGGTGGCGCGGTCGGCGATCGTATCGGCGTCGAACACGACCAGGTCGGCAAACGCCCCCTCGCGCACTTCGCCCCGGTCGACCAGGCCAAACCGCTCGGCCGCAATGCCCGTCATCTTGCGGACGGCGTCTTCCAGCGAGAACAGCTTGCGATCGCGCACCAGCGGGCCGAGCAGGCGGGCCGCCGAGCCGTACATCCGCGGATGGATCTGCCCGTCGGGAAAATAAATGCCGTCGGTGCCGAGCATGAACCGCGGATGCGCCAGAAACGGCTCGACCAAAGCGTCGTCTCCCACGCGCAGCACGGTGAGCGTGGCCAGGTGCTCTTCGACGAGCAGATCGCAGGCGGCCAGAGCCGGCGACTTGCCGCGCGAAGCGGCATACTCGGCCAGCGACTGGCCCTGATGTTCGGCTCCTGCGCAGGTGGCGCACCAGGCCAGGTGGATCTTGTCCGGCGGCAGCGGAAAAATCTCCAGCAGCGTCGCGAATCGCTCGCGAATCGCCGGATCGCGGAGCTTCGCGCAGGCCCCCAGCGGGCCGTCTTCCCAGGCTTCGTAGGGAAGCAGGTAGTTAAGCATCGTCGAGCCGGGCGTGTAGGGATAGATGTCGAACGAAAAGTCGACTTCCTGGCAGGCGACCCGATCGACGTAGTCCAACAGCGTGTCGGCTTCCTCGGTGCTGCCGGCCTTGAGATGCGAGATGTGGACCGGCACGCCGGCGCGGCGGCCGATCTCGACCGCTTCCTGCATGCCGCGGAGCGTCCCTTTCTTGTAGCGGACGTGCGTGACGTAGACGCCACCCCAGGGGGCCATCGCCGCGCAGGCTTCAACCAGCTCGTCGGTGGTGGCGAAACACTCGGCGATGTAGTCCAGCCCGGTCGAAATGCCAACGGCGCCGGCGTCCATGGCCCGTTCGATCTCGCGGCGGATGATGTTGGTCTGGGTGTCGTCCAGCGGTCCGCGCCGCCAGCCGGCGGCCAGCACGCGGACGTTGGCGTAGGGAATCTCGGCGGCGACGTTTTGCGCGGTGCGGCGGTCGAGCAGCGCCAGGTAATCGGCGATCGTGCGCCAGTCCTCGTAGTCCTCTTGCACCAGGCCGTTGAGCGCGCGGAGGTAGCAGAACCAGTCGCGCCAGTTGTGCGGCGCCACGGGGGCATAGGAGATGCCGTCGCTCATCAGGATTTCGGTGGTGAAGCCCTGGCTGGTTTTGGGGAGGAGGTTGGGGGTTTTCAGCAGCCAGCCGTCGGCGTGCGTGTGGACGTCGATAAAACCAGGAGCGACGACGCGCCCCGTGGCGTCGATCGTGCGGCGAGCCGCGGCGGTACGATCGGCCAGATTACCGACGGCCACGATCCGCTCGCCGGAGATGGCCACGTCGGCCGGCCGGCCCGGCTGGCCGGTGCCGTCGACGAGGGTGCCGCCGCGGATGACGAGATCAAAGGGCATGGCGATGCGCGGCCGAGGGGCCGCGTCAGGGAACCTGGTGGTGCAGGGTATAGTACGCTTCGTCGGGAAAGAACCGCCCGCCGCCGGCCAGGTTCCGCAGGTGGAACTCGTAGACAAAACCTTCGCGCAGCTCGTCCAGCGCGAGCATGACCGATCGGCCGTCGTCGGACAGCTCGACCGCGCGGATCTTTTCCACGCGGCGGTCGCGGTCGTCGCCGCCGTAGGCCGGCGTGGGAACACGGCGGAACGAGGCGATCGCATAGCTGGCCGGCTCGCCGGCGATCGACCGATCGACCGGCGCGGCAAACGCGATCGTAAAGCCGCCCCGGGCGGCCCGCACTTCGGCGATGCCCGGCGGCAGATTGTGCCCGAAGCGGAGCCGCACGATCGAGCCGGTGTTCGAGCCGGCACCCCAGCCGCTGTCGCGAATGTTGCCGACGTAAACGTCTCCCTCGGGAGAGACTGGCGACCGACAGGGGGCCTTCGAACGTCTCCTCGCCGGCGGCCGGTTCGATCGAGAGGGGATAGACCGCTCCTTGAAAATCGCCGCCGACGCGCTCGAGGCTCATCCGCACCAGCCGCCGGGTGTCGTACTCGCAGCCGACCAGGTGCCCTTCGTACGGCCCGAAAAGATTCTCGTTGGATTTGGTGCGCGCGGCACTCGGGCGAGGTGAGAAACGCGATGCCGTTCACGCTGCGCGTCCAGGGGTGCGGGATGTTGACCGCCGCCGGTCGAAACGGCGGGTTCAAGCCCTGCTTGTTTTCCAGGCGGTTGATAAAGCCGTAGCGGGCGCCGGTTACCACGTGATTCAGCTCGTTGAACGGCGTGTAGTTCCCCTGGTTGTCGGTGACGAACAAGTCTTCGTGGGGCGACAGGGCAATGCCTTGCGGAAAGCGGTGGCCGCCGGAGAGCTCTTCAACGGTGAAACGCCGCGGGTCGTCCTCCGTCGGCTCGCGCGGCACGAGCTTGATCACCCGGCCGCGCAGCGTGGCGGCGGCCGCGCTGCGATCGTCCTGCTGGCAGGGAAGCGAGACGTAGTAATCGCCGGCCGCGTCGCGCGGCAGGCCCACGGCCCAGTCGTGATAGTCGCGCGTGTGTCCCCAGCCGGAAGCCAGTAGCTCGGTTCGCTCGGCGCGGCCATCGTGGTCGGCGTCCGTGAGCCGCAACAGGCCGTACTTGTTGATGACGTCGATCGCGTCCGCCCCGGCGGCAGCCACGCCGTAGGGGGCGGCCAGGTCGTCGCTAAACGGGACCAGGTCGTCGACCAGAGCGTCGCCGTCGCTGTCGTGCCCCAGCCAGACCCGACCCTCGAGCGAGCTGACGACCAGCGTGCCGTCGGGCCGCCAGCACAGGCCGGTGGGCATCGCCTCGTCGGTGAGGGGCAGCCGGATGGCTTCGAAGCCGGGCACGACGTCCAACTCGGCCCGTTCGACGCGGCGGTCGAGCACCGGCAGCGGATCGAACACGTCGGGCGTGGCTTCGGAGCGGTATTCCAACGTGCAGGCCGTCGGATCCGAGTCGCGCCCCAGCGCAACGGTGACTCCGCGCGGTGAATCGCGGAACTGTCCTGCGGAGTTGTTGGCAAGCGAAACCCGCAGGTTGCCGTGCGGGCCCACGAGCGTCGCGGCGCGGTGTTCGTCGCCGGTCGTTTCGGCGCCCGAAGCGCGAGCAGTTCCCACGCGACGTCGCCCGGTGCCTGCCCGATCGTCACGCGGCGGCGAAAGCCGGTGGGCCGGCCGGGCGCAGGTTCGAGCGCCGTGAACTCCTGCGTGACGCGCACCGACTGCGGGCGGTCGTCGACGACGTAGTGCAACCGGTGCGAAAAGCGGACGCCGCCGGCGACGTGTTCCAGCACGTCGAACTCGGTGACGAATTGCCCGACCGTCACGGGGGCGAACCGCTCGGCGCCGCGCACCAGCGACAGGTCGGCCGGCAGCTTTTCGGAATGGTCGACGGCGAGCAATTGCGGCACGCCGGCCTCCCAGTACCAGCTCTTGCCGCGGGTGTTCTGCCGGGCCGCGTCGCCGATCCACCAGGCGGCCAGCCGGCCAGTGGCCAGGTCGACCAGCACGTTGTGGCGATTGTCGAGCCCCACGACCAGCGGCTTGACGAACGGGCGGCCGCCGACTTCGATCACGTCGGTCAACACGGCCGCCGGCTCGGCCAGCTCAGGGAGGTTGGCCCGGCGCACGACGCGCAGGCGCTGGGGCTGGGGGGCGTGAAGTCCGGTCGATTGAGCACCCGCCAGACGGCCGTCAACTGCGCGTCGAGATTGCCCGCCAGCACGCCCCGAATGCTCTGTTGAACCGAGGGCATCTCCATCTTCGGCACGATGCGGGCCGGGTTGCGCACCCAGCGATCGAACCACTCGCGCCGCACGCGGCGGCCGACCTGCGACAGGGCCGCTCCCTGGGCGTTGAGCGCAACCTTGGTCGGCGTCCAGTCGCCGATCGCATGACAGCTCGTGCAGCCGAATCCGTCGGCCGTGACCAGCCGCGGACCGGCGGCGTCGAGCGCCGTCGCGGGCACATCCGGCTCGGACGGTTCAAGAGCGGGCCGCGCGGGAATGCGATCCGCCGTCACGAAATACTCGACCAGGGTTCGCGATTGCTCGGGCGTGAGGGGGAACTTGGGCATCCGCACCTTGAGCCAGGGCCGGCGGGCGGGCACGGGGGCGTCGAGGGCCGCGAGCAGGGCTTCGTCGTGCAGCTTGTCGCCGATGCCGAACAGGGCCGGCGGCTCCAGCGCCGGCAGCACGTCGCGCAGGCCGCCGTCGGCTTCGGCCACGGCGAGCAATCGATCGGCAATGCCGCGCGACCAGCCGCGGGCGTGACACCCCAGGCAGTTCTGCTCGATGAGCAGATCGTGGCCCGAGCGTACCGGCGGGGCCTGCGGTACGCGGCTGATGCCGCGAACGAACGTTTTGACGGCCCGGCGGGCCTCGTCGTCGAGCCGATAGCCGGGGCGCGCTTGATCGGCCGCCGGCTCGCCCAGACAGGTTTCGCTCGCGCGATCGAACGACGCGGGCCGGATCGGAGTTGGTGGTCGCTGCGAATCGGTTGCCAACGACGCGGGGAGCGCGTGGCACGCCGCGCAGCCGGCAGCGCGGATCAGCCGGGCGCCTATGCTGACGTCGGCGGGCGATGCGTTGGCGGCGGCGTCAGCGGCGGGCTCGCCCAACGTTTGCAAGTACAGGCAGAGGCTTTCGATCTCGTCGGCGTCGAGCGGAAACAGGGGCATGCGATGATCGCGGTTTATCCGCCCGGGCTCGGCCAGCCAGCGGGCAAAAAAGTCGGCCGGACGCTTGCTGGCCACCAGTGACAAATCACCGCCGCCGAACAGGCCGTCGCTCCCCAGCTCGCCGGCGCGGTGGCATGCCAGGCAGCCGACGCTGCGAAACAGCGTGCCCCCCAGCGCCGCCGACGGTGGCGGTGGTGGCGGTACGGCCGGGTCCTTCTTCTTTTTCTTTTTGGCAGCGGGCCGTGCGGCGACGGGTTGCGGCTGGCGCTGGGGCTCGGGCAGCGGATCAGAGGCGGATAGCAAGGCGTCGGCGATCGCCGCGGCCTGGGGGCGATCGAAAGCAAAATGGGGCATGCGACGCAACGGGTTGTCTTGATCCTCGGCGGCCAGCCGTTCGACGAGCCAGCCGCGCGAGAGGTTGCCGGCCAGGTGGTCTAGCGCCGCGGCCGCGAGCGGCGCAGTCTTCGCCGGGCATGGAGTGGCAGGCCGCGCAGCGCAGTCCGCGGACGAGTTGCTCGCCCCGCTCGAACGCTTGCGCAGGCGTCTGCTCCCGATCGTGCAGCAGCCAGCGCTCGGACACCGGCTCGAAGCCGAACAGCGGGCCCTCCCAATACATCGCGATCCGGGCCGGCTCGTCCGCGCGGCGATATTCGACAGTGAGCGGATGAAAGCCGAACGGCAGCTCGACTGGTTCGGCCGCCAGCCAGCCGGGTTCGGCCAAGTGGGCGTCGAGCAGCACCTCCTCGCCAAGGGTCAAGCGAACGGAGCCGGCGGCGTACACGTGCAAACGGTACTCGCCGGGCGATTGCGTCCACAGCCGTCCGGCGAACGTGGCCGAAAACGGGCCCGGCGGCACGCGGCGATCGGGCGCACGATCGAGCCAAACGTGCGACAGGCTCGCTTCCAGCCGCACGTGGCTCGCGCCGTCGGCGCCGGTGTAGCGGGCGATCAAGCCGGGCCGAAACGGATTGTCTTCGTCCTCTTCGGCCGCGAGTTCGACTTCGTCAGCGTGGAGCGCGGCCGGCGGAGCCGCGAGCACCGCGCCCAGCACCGCCAGCCATGCCACGAAGGTCGCCTGCCGGGCAAACACCAGCGGAGTGAGCGATCGCTTCCGGCTCGCGCAGGGGGCGATCATCCGGCGAGTTCCTTGGTCACCGCGTCGCTGGTGGTCGTGGGGCACCAGTGGCGCTCGACGTGGGCCACGACCAGTTCGGTGCCCTGTTCGTGCGGGACGAAGGGAGCCATTCGCGGGTTGTACATCGTGTCGGTCAGGTCGCGAACGAGGAAGATGTTGAGCCCCTGCTTCGACATCCGGCGGATGCCGAACGAGCGCCCCAGCACGCACATGTTCGTGTGCACGCCGACGTAGAGGACGTTCTTGATCCCCTCTTCGACGAAGTAGCTGTACACCTGCTTGCCGTCGTCGGTGATGATATCCACTTCGGCGATGCCGATGGCCGGATGCTGCCGCGTCCAGGGGCTCCCCTGTTTGCACTGGGGCTGGCAGTCGCAACCGCCGTCGGAGTCGTCGATCGGCAGCGAGCCCTCGACGTCTTTTTCCAGCGAGCACCAGCCTTCGATCGGCGAGGGAGGCGTGTGCGTGGGAACGGCCAGCGCCCGCCGGCGGGCCGGATGATCGCGATAGAATTCGAGCGTGTCGCTGGGCGCGTGAACGATGTGCACGCCGGCGTCGCGGGCCACGTTGATGATGGGCGCCATCTTGTAGGCCAGCTCGCCGCAGCGGCGCGAGGCGCTCGCGCACACCAGTGCTTGTTCCACATGTCGCAGATCAGGATGGCCGTTTGGCGCGGCGGCAGCTCGCGGACGCCGGTTTTGACGTCGAAGGCGTCTCCCTCGCCGGCCGGTTCGCGCCAGCGGACGGGAATGTGCAGCACATTGTCGGCCGTTTTGTCGCCGGCCGTTTTGTCGCCGGCCGTCTTGTCGTCGGCCGCGCGCGCAAGCGCCGCCGGGCCCAGCACGCCGGCCGCCGCCGTGGTGGCCAGAAACTGCCGCCGCGTCGAACGTGGATTTCGCATCGCACCGTCTCCTTCGTGAAAAATGCGCGTGGAATGCAAACGCCGGGGCACTCGCTGCCGGGCGACGATCTATTCGGCTGTTGGTTTATTCGACTGTTGGTTGCCGCTCTGCGAGTTGTTGCCCGCCTGCTCTGCCGGCGGGTTGGCCAGGTAGGCGAACAGGTCGGCGATCTCCGCCTCGGTGAGCGTGTTGAACAGTCCGTCGGGCATGGCCGACTTTTTGCTGGGCACGATCTGGTCGATGTCTTCCTTGGCGATGTTGGCTTTCTCGGCGTTCGCCTGCAGCACGACCACGCCGTCCCCGGTTTCGCCGACCAGCCCGGTGAACACCCGGCCGTCGGTCGTCAGCACGCTCTTGGCCGCGAACTGATCGGAAATCACCAGCGAGGGAAACACGACCGATTCGAGGATCTCTTTCTTCTGGAACCGCTTGCTGACGTTCGTCAGGTCCGGCCCAATGCCTTCGCCGCGCGCGCCGTAACGGTGGCACTTGATGCACTGGGCCTTCTCGAACACCGAGGCTCCGCGCCCGGCGTCGCCGTGCGCGGCCGACTCGCTGGCCAGCAGATCCATCACCGCGGCGTAGATCTGCTGTCCCTCGGGCTCCTTGGGGAGCACGGCCTCGGGCTGATCGGGATATTTTTCGGCAAACCACTTTTGCCAGGCCGCCAGCGCCGATTGCCACGGCTCGCGCCGGCCGGCGACGTCATCCTCGCCGCGTCCAACGGGCGAGCAAGTTGGCCGCGTCGCGGCCCCCTTGATCCTCGAGCTTCAGGCCCAGCAGAATCAACTGCCGCTGGTCCTGCGGCTTGTCGTGCTTGTTGGGAAAGCGGGCCAATGCCCGGATGACGTCGCGGGCCGTCGCCCCTTCGACCACGGTCAACGAGCGGAGCAAATACGGCCAGTTCACGTTGCGGCGATCCTTGTGCGTGAAGGTGGCCAGGGCCTGGGCCACGTGATGCCGGCGGTCGGGGGCATTTTCGAACACTTCGTGCAGATATGGCAGCACTGACTCGTCGCCGTTGCCCAAGGCGATGATCGCCGCCGCGGCCAGCTCGCGGGCCTCGGGCGAGTCTTGTCCGGCCAGCTCGCGATCCAGCTCGAGCAAGGCGGCCGTCTCCTCGGGCGAGAGTTTGTGCGTCAAATGCTGCACGACCCCCAGGGCCGCGGCCGGGTTTTGCACGCCGTTGCGAATGCGGGCCAATTGCTCCTCGGGGGGCAGGTTCAGCAGCACGTCGTTGGCCGCGTTGGTCAAATAGCCGCGGTAGCTGTTGCCCCTCCTCGAGCTCGCGGGCCAGGGCGTAAAACTCCAACAGCCCGCTGCGCAGCACCGGCGTCCAACCCACGCCCAGATGCCGGGCCAGCATGGCCGCTTGAATCCGCTCGTCGATCGGCGCGGGGCCTTCCAGGTAGGCCACGATCCGCGGCGCGAGCGTCGGATCCTGGAGCATCACCAGCACGCGGACCAGCTCGCGGTCGAGCCGGGCGTCGTCGCTGGGGAAGCGGGGAGAGATTTGTTTCCGCAGCGCCACCTGCTCCTGGGGCTTGAAAGCCGCCGCCGCGCAAGGCCAGTTCGGCGATGCGGAGCACGTCGAGCAGGTCGTCGTCCGACAGGTCACCGGCCAGGTGCTTGCGGCAGCCGTCGAGAATCGCCGCTGCAGGTGTCGCGGTCGGCGTCCAGCACCTCCAACGCGACGGCTCCCTGGATGAAGACGCGCGGGTTGGTGGACGACAGGACGAGCGATTGCCACTGCTCGCGGGGCAGCTCTTCCAGCGCCGGCGCGCTTCCCAGGCGACGAACCGGTTCGGTTCGGCGACGAGCGTGAGCAGCTTTTCGACCGGGGCGGCGTGGCGGGCCCGCACCAGCGAAGCGCAGGCCAGACGGCGGACGTTCGGCTCCTTGTCGTCGAGCAGCGCCACCAGGCGATCGTTGGTGAAGTCGCCGTGGCGTGAATGCCCATCAGGTAGGTGGCCTTGGAGCGAACTTCGAGATTCGGATCTTTCGACAGCGTGAGCAGCAGTTCCTCGGCCGGCGGCGGCCCGTAGAGCTGCATCAGGTCGAGCGCCCGCACGCGGTCGCGCGGCGAGCGGCGTCGTTGATGGCCACGGCCAGCAGCGCCGGACCCCACTGGTCGCCCAGCTCTTGTTTCACGTCGCGCACCCGTTTGCGAGCCCAGGCACTGGTGAGCTGCGGCTGGTGGATGGCGCGGGCGATGCCCGGCGCGGTGCTGCACTTCGGCCGGACCTGCCGGCTGGTCGGCCACGACGCGCAAGATCGAGCCCTCGGTGTTCCGCCCGCCGACGGAGAGATACAGCCAGCCGTCGGGCCCGACGTCGATATCGGAACAGTTCAGCGGCCGGCCTTCGAGAAACAATTCGCTGGTAGCCTTGTAGGTTCCCCGGTCGCGCTCGAGCATCACGGCCAGCACGCGGCCTTGCGACCAGTCGCAGATGAAGAAGGCGTCCTGATATTTCTGGGGGTAGCGGTGGTGCTCGTAGAACACCACGCCGGTCGGCGAGCCGCGGCCGACGTCGAGCATGGCCGGCAGGCTGTCGACGTAATAGGCCGGCCACTTCGACCAGCCGCTGCGCCAGCCGAACTCGGCGCCGGGAATCAGGTGGTTCACCCGCGTCGGCCGGTACCAGGGGAGCCCCACGTCCCACTCCATGTCCGAGTCGTAGGTAAACAGCTCGCCGTCGCGGTTGAAGGCGTGATCGTAGGCGTTGCGAAATCCGCCCACGAACAGCTCCATGAAGCTGCCGTTGGCGTCGGTGCGGATGACGATGCCGCCGGGGGCCTTGATGCCCGAGGCGTGGCCGTTGGCGTCCTCGTACTTGGGCTCGAACAACTCGCCGTTGTAGAAATGATGATGCGGGCTGGTCGGTGCCAGCTCCCCTTCGACGAACGTGTGGTTGCCGAGGATGACGTAGATCAGGCCGTCGGGACCGAGGATCGGCGCGTGGGGCCCGTGCTCGCCCATGCCGCCTTTGAACTCGAGAGCGTGTCAACCTTGTCGGCCTGCCCGTCGCCGTCGGTATCGCTCAGGCGATAGAGGGCCGTGTTTCTCGGGTCCGTCGCCGACGGCCAACACGAACTCGCCCAAGGGGAGAATGCCCTGGCAGTTGGTCACCTTGTCGCAGTACGTGCCGACGGTTTCGAACTGGCCGTCGTGGTCCTTGTCCTGGATGAGCAACAGCGGGCCCCGTTCGCGGGAGGCGATGATATCGCCGGCTTCGTTAAAGGCCATCGCCACCAGCGAGCCGGTCGAGCCGGGCGTGACGACTTCCTCGACCGAGAAGCCCTGGGCCGGAGTAAAACGCCCCGGATCGGCCGGAGCCTGATCGGCGGCCGCGACGGCAGCCAGCCGAAACCGAAGCGGCCAGCACCGCCGGGAACACGAGCCGGAACGAAGTCATGGATCGCTTGCCTCGCGAAGGGTGGAACGAATGCAGGTGGGTGGGTGGGGAACGTCAGGCACGCCGTGCGCCGGGGAAAGGCGACCCGAGAGGATTTAGTATAGACAACCCGGCCGCGGCTTGCATCCAGCTCGGCGGCGGGGCGAGAAGGGGCAGAATCCTGCGGTTGACGGGGGGCCCCGGGTGGTCGAAGCTAGTCGGATTGCGGCGACCGAGGCGGATCGCTACCTGGCGTTTCATTTTTCGGGCACTTCCACGCCGCGCCTGGACGTTACCGCTCGGCGGACAGCCCGCCATGAGGAAGCCACGCATTCTGATCGTCGACGACGACCCGACCGCCGCCGGCCCGCAATATCAGCAAGGCGCTCGAGCGGGCTCGACTCGCCGGAGTTCGTGCCGTGGCCAAGTCGCGGCGACGCGGCGCTCGACAAGCTGCGGGGCGATTCGTTCGACCTGCTGATCGTCCGCGTCGACCCGGCCGCGCCGGCCAGGATTGCGAACTGCTCCGCGCCGCCCGCGAGATCGACGGCGAGCTGCCGCTGGCGGTCGTCACGGACAAGCCCACGATCGAGTCGGCCACGGCCAGCCTGCGACTGGGGGCCAGCGACTACCTGGCCCAACCGGTCGATCCCGAGGTGCTGGCCCGCAGCGTCGAGCGGCTCCTCTCCGGCCGGCGGCTGGAAGCCGAATACGAGCTGTTGCGGCGGCAGGTCGAGCGCCCCTACGGCTTCGACGACATGATCGGCGGCTCGCCGGCCATGCGGAAGGTGTTCGACGTGATCGAGCAAGTGGCCCAGTCCGACGTCGACGTGCTGGTCGTCGGCGAGACCGGCACCGGCAAGGAGCTGGTCGCCCGCAGCATTCATCGCCGCAGCCACCGCGCCAAGGGGCCGTTCGTGCCGGTCGATTGCGGCGCGATTCCCGAAAACCTGTTGGAGAGCGAATTCTACGGGCACGAAAAAGGATCGTTCACCGGGGCCGAAGGCCGCCGCATCGGCCTGCTCGAATTCGCCGACCAGGGAACGTTCTTTCTCGACGAGCTGGGCGAGCTGCCGCTGTTGTTGCAGGCGAAGCTGCTGCGCACGCTGCAAGAGCGCAAAATTCGCCGCGTGGGTGGGCGCGAAGAAATCGACGTCGACGTGCGCATCGTGGCGGCCACGGCCCGCAACCTGGACGAGATGATTCGCCAGTCGCAATTTCGCCAGGACCTTTACTACCGGATCAACGTGGTGCGGATCGATCTGCCTCCCTTGCGCGAACGGGGGGACGACATCGGGCTGTTGGCCGAGTACATGGCGCACCGCCACGGGCGCGAAATGGGGCGGCAGGTGAAGGCGATCGCACCGGAGGCCTACCAGGTCCTCTCGCAATATCGCTGGCCGGGCAACGTCCGCGAATTGCAAAACGTCATCCGCCGGGCGATTGCGCTGGCCAAGGGCCCGCTGATCACGCTGGACGATCTGCCCGACGACGTGGTGGACGCGGCCGGCGAGGGACGGGCCAGCGGCGACGTCGGCTACTTCGAGCTGCGCGACCAGCACCTGGCCCGCTTCGAGAAGCAGTATCTCACCGAACTGTTGACGCGCCACCACGGCGACGTCCGCACCGCCGCCTACGAAGCCAAGCTCCCCCGCGGCACCCTCTACAGGCTCATGAAAAAGCACGATCTGGACGGCGGCAGCTTTCGCTAAGCGAGCGCAGATCGCACGCCATTTCCCAACGTTGTGCCGTTGTGTCGTTGTGGTTGATAAAGGTGAAGATAAAAAAACCACGACGGCACGACGACACGTCGAGGAGGGGGAGCGTTCAGCCGTGGAGGAGGAAGTAGAGGCCCATCACCGTGAGCGTCAGCTCGATCAGGCGGACGAAGAGGCGTTCCGACACGCGGTCCAGAATGCGCTTGCCGGCCAGCGAGCCGAAGATCATCACCGACCCCAGCGCCAGGCCGAACAGCACGTTGTCCGTGGACAGCAATGAAAACCGGCCGTACGCCAATAGCTTGGTGACGTGCATCACGACCGTGCAGGCGGCTTCGGTGCCGATATAGGCGCCCCGCATCAGGCCGTAGGCCAGAAAAAACGGCGCCATCAGCGGACCGACGCTACCGACCAGGGCCGAGATCAAGCTGCTCACGGCGCCCAAGAGCGTGAACGACCGCGTGGAGATCTTGGGAATCGGCCGGTTGGCCAGCCGCAGCGCGACCATCAGCAGCAGGAACCCGCCCAATAGCCGCGTGAGCGCCGGCAAGGGGGCGGAGGCGAACAAATAGCCCCCCAGCGCCGCCGTGGGTATCCCGCCCAGCGCAAACCAGCCGATGACCGGGTAGGAAAGTTCGCGGCGGTTGAACCAGACGCGGCTGGCATTGCCGATCAACTGGGCCACGGTGAGCACGGGAATCGCCTCGCGCAGCCCGACGGCCGAGACGAGAAACGGCAACAAGATGACCGATCCGCCGAACCCGGCGACCGCCGCCAGCGTCGAGGCGCCGAAGGCCACCACCACCAGTACCGCCAGGCTCATCCAGCCGTCCATCGCGGGGGCTCCTTGCCGATTGACGTCGAGCGGGATCCGGCCGGCGTTGCGGGCACGCCAAAATTCCGCTTATGGGGTATCAAAAAAATACCTTTGAATAGGT
Organism: uncultured Planctomycetota bacterium; assembly: GCA_963711515.1. Taxonomy (GTDB): domain Bacteria; phylum Planctomycetota; class Planctomycetia; order Pirellulales; family PALSA-1355; genus CAVQEL01. The sequence goes on from CAVQEL010000031.1 coordinate 216,145, forward strand.
TGCCAAATCGTTTCCCAAGTTTTATATTACCCCCCTACTTGTTGGCTGCTCCAACGGTCCCGTTGCGGGCGGGCGGTCACGTCTTTCATGCATCTTACAGGGGGCGCTAGTGTAGCTCGACTCAAGAAAGTCTCGTTTTCCCGGGAGTTCTTCCCACGGAACGGAGATGGGTTTTCTTGGTCCGACTCGTAGCTTGCCACTTGTGAGGTGCCACCATGATCCAATCGCTTACGCGTTGCGTCGTCTTGTCTCTCGTCGTTTGCTGTCTGTTCTCGGCGGTTGCCGCCGCCCAGCGACCGATCATCTCCGGATACAACCTGTCGTCGGGTAGCCACGAACCTGGTCGTCCCGTTTGACTCCGCCAACGGCGACTGGTCGCTCGACTTGGGTCTGCAGTTCGAGCCCGACGGAACGCCGATCACCAAGTTTTTCGAAACTCCCCTCTATCCCAACGGAGAGCCGGTGCAGATTAGTGCCCTGCAGCCGCTCCCCTTTACGATCTGGGAAAACTTCCAGTTGTTTCCCGGCACCACCGACATTGCCGTCACGGATTGGCACGAACAGATCGTCACGCCCGGCTGGGAGTGGGTGTTGCCCGGCGATCCGCGTTTTCCCGGCTTGTTCCCGGCGAACGACTCGCTGATCACGCGAGACGGACTGCCTTGGCCCTCGACCGTGATTCCAAGTATGGATCCGACCCAATTGTCGGTCGAGTTTCCGCCGATCGGCCCCGGCCACGTGCTGGACGTTCACAAGGCACTCCTGTGGGTCGGCACCGAGACGCAGCAAGACTGGACCGGCGGCCCGAACCAGGCGGGCATCGTGGTGATCGAGTATCCCACGCCCGAGCCGTCGAGCTTTCTGTTGGCCGCGTTCGGCCTGGCCGGCCTGTGGGCCTGGGCCCGGCGGCGGCGCCGGTAAGTTGTCGTTGATCGTTGTCGTTGAGCCCGTGGCGTCGGAGCCGGCTCATGCCGGCCGTGGCGAAAGTGACAGATCCACCGCGGCGGCTTGTTCCGTGGCGTCGGCGTCGCTGGTGTCGTGGCCGAAGTCGTACAGCAGCCAGTCCGTATCGTCGCCACCTATGACCTGGTCCACCAGTGTCGTCGGCGGGTTGATCAGATCATCGTTGAAGAGATTCACTCCCGGCTGCAACAGGGTGCCGCCGATGCTGGACACGCGATCGGCGAACAACGCGGACGAGAGCCAGGCGAGCTGCAAGTTGACCAGCTCGGCGGGGGTGGCGAGGTAGTGGCCGGCAATGATCAGGTCTTCGCCGGCGCCGCCGTCCAACAGATCGCTTCCGCCGGATTTGAGATTCAGAACGCCGGCCCCGCCGTCGCCGATGAGGATGTCGCGACCGTCGCCGCCGTAGAGTTGATCGCTCGCCCCTTCGGCGCCGTCGCCACCCAGCAGGATGTCGTCCCCGGCGTCTCCGTAGGCGACGTCGTCCACGCCGCCGCCGGTGTCGATATAGTCGTTGTCGGCTCCACCGTGGATCTCGTCGGTGCCCCCTTCGGCGCCATCACCGTAGATGGTGTCGTTTCCGGCGTCGCCGTAGATCGTATCGTTGCCGCTGCCTTCGGCCCCGTCGCCGAAGATTTGATCGTTTCCGTCCCCTCCGTGGATGACGTCGTTGCCGGCGTCGTGTCCTTCGGCCCCATCCGGATCACCCTGCAGGTAGTCGGCCGCGGCACCTCCGAAGAGCGTATCGTCTCCCAGCCCGCCCTGGAAATCGACCGAAGTCGTCGTCAGGCCCGAGCCGTCAATCGTGTCGTTGCCGGCCAGGGCGTCGGCGATGACGCGGCCGGTGATGCCCGCGAAGGTGGCCGTGCCGACCGCCGGCATTCCGTTAGAAAAAATCAGCGATACTTCGATCGTGGTGGCGTCGATTTGCGTGAACACGACGTGGTCAGCGTCGTCGGTGCCGGTCCAGACGAGGTTCGCCAGCAGCGGATTGTCGTCGTCCGGCAGGACCTGAACGGCGTCGGCCACGTCGACGTCGAGCTGATACTCGCCAAAGCCCGACTCGGCCGCCACGCCGATCGTGTAGACGCCGCTGGTCGGCGCCAGGAACGTCACCTGGGCGTTGGTGCCATCGAGCGAATTGGCGTCGCTGGCCAGCAGCGTGCCGTCGGGCAAGTAGACGTTCACCAGCGGATCGAGATCCTGTGAAACGCCGCCGGCCGAGGGCGTACGCGTCGAGACGGTCACGACCTGCCCGGCTTGCACGGTCAGGGAGCGCAGATCCTGCGCGTCGCCAAACGGCAGTGCCGCGGTGACTTGCCCGGTGAGCACGAGCGAGAACTCCACGACGATCCCGGGGCTGATTTCCACGTCGCCGTCGATCGCCGCCACGACCGGCGCCACGAGCCCCAGTTGTCCGGGTGTGATGATGAGCGAGCCGACGAGGCCCGGCGAATTGACGGCCAAGAGCCCATCGAGATCGTACGTATCGTCAATCGAAAACGCGGTCAACGCGTAGTCGAGCTGCCCACCGTTGACGAAGATGCGCATGGCACCTACGTCGAACTGGTGGTTCGCGTCGAGCAGCACCGGCTGCAGCTCGGCCGAGGCGAGGAGGTTGCGCAGCGCCGCGTTGATCACCAGCCCACTCAGCGAGACGTCGGCGGCCAAATCGGCCGGAGCACCGCCGGGGAGAAACGAGCCGGCGTGGGCGATGAAATCGAGCGCCGAAGTGTCCAACACCTGAATCAGGCCGTCCTCGATGTCGATGTCGATGTTGCCGGCGGCGGTCATCGTCAGACTGCCGGCCGCTTGGGCCTTGAGCGTGCCCGAGAGCCCCAACGACGGAATGCTGACCGTGCCGGAGCCCTCGAACGTGGTGGCCGCGGTATCGAGCGCGAGCGTATACGAGCCGTTTTCGATGCGCGTTCCCAGGTTGCCGACGGCCGAGCGCGTGGCATCGAGCGAACGCAGCGTATCGGAAGTCGAGTCGTTCGGCTCGGTATCGAATTGCGTGCCTTGCGTCACCACCAGGCTGTAGCGCCCGGCGACCGCCGAGGTGACGCGGAGCGTGTAGACGCCGGGCGTGCCGATCTGGTAACCGAGAATCCCGACCTGCGCGTCGTGCGTGTCGGCGCCAACCAGATCCGCGCCACTCGCCACGAGCTGATTGGCCGGGTCATAGAGCGCCAGGGTCTGGCCGGCGAAACTGGTGCCGTCGAGCCCGGTGAGCAGGATGTCGACCACCTGGCCGGAGGCCGACGTCCAGTCGATCGTCACCGCGTCGGTCGTGGCGCCGGCCGCGGTCGAGGCGATCAGGGCATAACGCGTGCCGGCAATGTCGATGCGGCTGTCGTCGATCGCCAGGCCGACGCTGTTGCCGGCTCCCAGCGGCTCCAACTCGGCGTTGCGGTAAACGTCGTAGGTGTAGTCGGTCACGCGATCGCCGCTGATGCGCAGCCGCACGGTCTGGTCAGCCGCAAGCTGCACCAGCGGCACGACGATCGCCGCCCCGGGCGCTCCGACCACGGGCGTCGTGAGTCCTTCGAACTCGGCGGTCATGACGGCCGCCGGGTTCGTGGGCCGCAAGACGGCCAGCAGCGTTTCGCCGGCCAACGCGTCGATGGTAAGCGTGTCCACGTCGGCGGCGGTGCCCAGGCGTCCGAAGTTGTCCAGGCTTTCGCTCACCAGGCTGCCGTACGGCTCGACCCGCGTGAAACCGGCCAGCGGCCTCTCGTCGACGTCGAGCTGAAAGGTGCCCGAGTAGGGAGCCATCGGGTTGCCGAAGGTATCGGTGACCGAAGAGCTTTTGAGGGAAACGGTGACGTCCCCTTCGGTCTCGATGCCGTTGACGGTGTAGCGCGCCGAGGTGGTGCCAATCGCCACGGCGGACACGACGGCTCCCTGGCTGAGCACCAGGTCGTCCAGGCCGACCGACGCGCCGGCGATCGGCTCGTTGAAGTTGACGTCGATTTGCGTCACCGGATACGTGGCGGTGGTTCCCACGGCGGGCGAGATCGAAGTCACGGCCAGCGTAGTGACGTCGTAGCGAAACGTGGCGTTCAGTGCATTGAGCGCGTAACCGTCGCTGCTGCGCGTCACGGCCCCCTCGGCCATGGTCATCGTTTGCAGGCCTTCGAGGGTGACCGGACTGGCATTGAAGCTGAACGTGATCTGTTTAGTGGTGTCGACGTGCAGCGTGTCGGCCGGGATGCCGTTGACCTGAAAGTCGTCGGCACTCAACGTCGCCAGGTCGAGGTCGTCGGAGAACTGCACAGTGTAGCTGGCGGGGGGCAAGGCCACGATGGCGCCCGCGGCCGGAGAAATCGGCGTGGCGTTGAGCCCCAGCAGTTGAAGCGTGCGGGCCGCGTTCAGCCGCCCGCCGGTGACGGTGATGCCGGCCAGCGCAGGGATCGGGTCCGCTCCGTCCAGAATAGCGGCCTTGATTTCCTGATACGTGGCGTCGGGGCGAAAACTCCAGGCCAGCGCAGCCACGCCGGTGACGTGTGGCGTGGCCATCGAGGTGCCGCTCTTGGTGCCGTAGCCGCCGCCGGGCACCGTGCTGTAGACCCCCGACCCCGGCGCGCCCAGGTCGACGCTGGTCGCCCCGTAGTTCGAGAAGCCGGCCAGCGTGTCGCTGCGGGTGGTGGCGGCCACGGAGATGATGTTGTCGAGATTGTAGGACGCCGGATACTCGGGCGCGGCGTCGTTGTCGCGGCTGTCGTTGCCGGCCGCGGCGACCATCAAGATGCCGGCGCTGGCGTTGGCTTGAATCGCGTTGTACAGCGACGTGGAGTAGCCGCTGCCGCCCCAGCTATGGCTGGTGACGCGGATGTTGATGCCGTAGTTGGTGCGCATGTCGGCCGCGTAATACAGCGCGGCCGTGGCGGCCGACGACGAGACGAAGTTGGCCGTGGGATCGTCGTCGGCGATCTTCAGCGCCATCAGGCTCACGTTCCAATTGACGCCGGTGACGCCGACGCCGTTGTCGCCCACGGCGCCGATCGTGCCGGAGACGTGCGTCCCGTGGCTGCGGTAGTCCATCGGGTCGTTGTCGTTGTTGTAGAAGTCCCAGCCGTAGACGTCGTCGACGTAGCCGTTGCCGTCGTTGTCGATGTGGTCGCCGGGCAATCTCGCCGGGGTTGATCCACATGTTGGCGGCCAGGTCCGGATGCGTGTAATCGATGCCCGTGTCGACCACGCCGACGACGACGTCCTTCGATCCGGTCGTGACGTCCCAGGCGTCCAGGGCGCTGATGTCGGCGCCGGCCACGCCCCCCGATCCGCCTGTATTGTTGAGCCCCCACAGGTTGCCGAACTGCGGATCGTCGGGCGTGTTGTCGATTTGCAGCACGAAGTCGGGCTCGAGGTACGAGAAGCCCGGCAGCAGCGAGACCGCCTGGATCACGTGGCTGAAGTCTTCCGCCGGCGGCGTATCGATGCGAAATAACCCGGAGGCGCCGAGATGGGTGTCGACCGTGATCTGGTCGGCCACGCCCAGCGACTGAAGGTCCTCTTCGAGCAGATCCTGCTGCTGGCCGAGCCCGCCGGTCCAGCCGTTGAGGCTGAGAATCCACTGTCCCTGGTAGGCCTGGGTCGAAGTACCCAGCCAGTCGATCTGTTGGATCAGGCCGTCGGCGGTGAGCAACAACCGCTCTTCGCAGCATTCAAAGGAAAATCGGCGGGCCGCGGGCTCGCTGCCGGGGGACCTGCGGCCGCGGGGGCCGGACGACCTGGTGCTCATGGCGCTTCTCGACGGTGTGACCAGACGACGAATGAACGACGACCGAGGGCACCCGGAGCGAATGAGCGCGTGCAGATACAAGCCTCCCGTCCGCCTCGGGGAATCACTGCCGGCCCGCTTAGTGTATCTGCCGGCTACTAGCGGTGGTAGTCAATTTGTGGTTAAGTTCAAAGGGAGTCTTTCGGTTGCCCGGTTGCCCTAGGGACACCTCGGGCAACCAGACCAGATGCCGACGCGCTCCGTCGACGTGTCGCAACATCGGCGCGGGAAACAGCACCATGAATCTCGGCAACCAGACGCAAGCCGTCGACCTTGGTCGCCTCTCGTCGCTGGTGCGCGCTCCGGCGGAGTTGACCTCCGGCGAACGCGAGCAGATGTTTCGCTTGCTCAACGATCACTACGAAAACGTGCGGCACGACGACTTCGCCCGTGACCTCGCCGAGAAAGAATGGGTGATCGTCGTCAGTGACCCGGGCCGCGGCATCCTGGGCTTTACGACAATCATGCGGCTGGTGGCCGAATGTCGCGGCCAGCGGCTGGTGGCGTTCTATTCGGGCGACACGGTGCTCGACCCGGACATCTGGGGCACGAGCGGCTGGTCCCGCACGTGGGGCCGGCTGGCAGCCAAGGTGATGCAAGAGATGAACGGCGAGCCACTGTATTGGCTGCTGTTAACCGCCACGCATCGCACGTATCGATTTCTGCCGACGTTTCTCCAGGAGTATTATCCGCGCGAAGGGGTGCCGACGCCCCCGCTGGTGCGCGAGCGGATCGAGGCGCTGGTCCGGTTGAAGTTCGCCGACGAGTTTGACGCCCGCCGCGGCATCGTCCGCACGCGGCGGCCCCTGGCGGTGCGTCCCGAGCGCGTCGAGTTGGCCACCGGCGGCATCTCCGGCGAGCACGCGGCGTTTTTTGCGCGGAGCAACCCGGGCTACTTGCAGGGGGACTACCTGGTTTGTTTGGCCGATCTGTCGGTCGGCAACCGGACGCGGCTGGGACATAAACTGTTTGCACTGGACGAGGCCCCTTAAACGCCCGGCTTCGGGCCGCAAGCCGCGCCGCGAGTGGCGAGGCGGCCGCTTGAATCGCGCCGTGGTCCGAAAGCACAACGCATTTTTCAGCCGCTCCATGTTTACCCTCCGCAGTGCGTATCCCGAGATTCCCTGGCCGGCGCTGGTTGGCGGGCGGCCAGCGTCGCTGTTGGCGGTGCTGTTTCAGCTCGAACAGTCGCAGTGGTGGACCCCCGAGGAATTGGCAGCCGCGCAGTTTCGCCAGGCGGCGCAACTGCTGGAGCATGCCTGGCGGACCGTGCCGTTTTACCGGCAGCGGTTCGACGCCATCGGCCTGCCTCCGGCCGAGCTCGCGACGCCTGCGGGCTGGAGCCGTATTCCGCTCCTTACGCGGCGCGATATCCAGGTTTCCGGCGAAGCGCTCGCCAGCTCGGCGGTGCCCAAGACGCACGGGCGCGTGTCGCAGATGCTGACCAGCGGCTCGACAAGCCAGCCGGTGATGACGCTGGGGACTGAGCTGACGGAGTTTTTCTGGCGGGCTTTGACCTTGCGAGAGCACTTCTGGCATCGCCGCGATTTCCGCCGCTCGTTTGCCGCCATTCGCGCCACGAATGACAAGACCTGCCTGCCGCCGCACGGCCACCGCGAGAACAACTGGGGAGCCGCCACGGCCGGCTTGATCGACACGGGGCCAGCGTTTCTGCTGAGCGTCCAAAGCAGCCTCGAACAACAGCTCGATTGGCTCCAGCGCGTCTCGCCCGGTTATCTACTGGGCTATCCCTCGATGCTGCTGGGAATTGCTCAACTCATGGAGGCCGAGGGACGCGCCTTGCCCGAGCTGGTCGGGCTGCGCACCTTCGGCGAGATTCTGGAACCCGAGTGCCGCGCGATTTGCGAGCGGGTGTTCGGCGTGCCGGTGGTCGACATGTACAGCTCACAGGAGGTGGGGTACATGGCCCTGCAATGTCCGGACAACGATCACTATCACGCCATGTCGGAGAACGTGTTGCTGGAAATCGTGGACGAGCGGGGCGAGGCCTGTCCGCCGGGGGCAATCGGCAAGGTGGTCGTCACGGCGCTACACAATTTTGCGACGCCGCTGGTCCGTTACGACATCGGAGACTATGCCGAGGCGGGACCGCGCTGCTCCTGCGGCCGCGGATTGCCCACCATCAAGCGGATTCTCGGCCGGCAGCGCAACCTGCTGGTGATGCCCGACGGCGAGCGCCGCTGGCCGGTGTTCGACGCCGGCGAGCGTCCCGAGGACTTGCCCCCCATGTACCAATACCAGGTGATTCAGCGAACCCGCTCGCAGATTCACGTCAAGGTGGTCCGCGACGCCGACTTCACGCCTGACGAAACGGCCCAGATCACGCGCTATTTGCACCAGACGCTCGGCTATCCGTTCGAGGTCTCCTTCGAGCGCGTGGCCGAAATTCCGCGCAGCCGCACCGGCAAATTCGAGGATTTCATTTCCGAAGCGACGTAGCGGCGGGCGACTCGTGCCCGCAATTTGCGTCTCCACGGGCGGCACGGGCCTTGCTTGCTGGGCGCCGCGCGGCAAGCCACAATGGGAAGCCGAGGCGATCCGACGACGCACATCGAATACTAACCCGAAGCGCTAGCGAGGGGCGCGTTTGCCGCCACCGCCGGTGCGATGTTCGCCCCTCGCTGGCGCTTCGGGTTAGTGTGTGCGACCGGACAACGTCGGGCAGCCTCGGACTAATTGGCAGTGGCACACGAACTGCCAAGTGTTGAAACCGCTTCTCGTCACGTCGTGTAGCATTTGGCTCGATCGCCCCCCAACCCCGAATTGGATGCTCCTCATGCTTGGTCGATGTTTGCTGGCCGCGTTGTTCGTTGGTTGTCTGGCCGGGCCTGCTGCGGCGGTTGATCTGAGTCGCGCGGTGGTCGTCGCGCCCCGCGAGCTTTCGGCGCGGGAGAAGAAGGCCGTGGCGATGCTGGTCGATGAGGTCGCTAAGCGGACGCACGTTCGACTGCCGGTGCAAACCGGCTGGCCCAAGGACGAGCGCCCGGCGATCGGCGTGGCGTCGGTCGCGTCGCTCGACAAGTTGGGGGGCGAGCTGGCCGCGGAGATGGCCAAACAATCGCCGGACAAGGCCGAAGGCTTCCGCGTTCGTAGCGATGATGGGAGCGTCGTCGTCGCCGGCAACGACGAGCGGGGCGTCCTATTCGGCATCGGCTACTTGCTGCGCCATCTACGCATGGGCGACCAGCGGCTTGCACTGGCGGACAATCTGGACGTTACCACCGCCCCGGCGTATCCCTTGCGCGGGCATCAGCTTGGCTATCGACCGAAGACGAACAGTTACGACGCCTGGGATCTCAAGCAGTGGGAGCAGTATTATCGCGACCTGGCGGTCTTCGGCTGCAACGCCGTCGAGCTGATTCCGCCGCGCAGCGACGACGCCCCGACCAGCCCCCACTTTCCGCTGCCGCAGATCGAGATGATGGAAGGAATGTCGCGGCTGGCCGACGACTACGGCCTGGACGTGTGGATCTGGTATCCGGCGATGGACCGCGACTATGGCAATCCGGCCACCGTCGAGTCTGCGCTTAAGGAGTGGGAAGTCGTCTACAAGCGGTTGCCGCGGATCGACGCGTTGTTCGTCCCCGGCGGCGATCCCGGTCACACGCAGCCGGTGCATTTGATGGCCCTGTTGGAGAAGCAGACGGCGCTGTTGAAGAAGTATCACCCGCAGGCGCAAATGTGGATGTCGCCGCAGGGTTTCACCCGGGAGTGGATGGACGAGTATTTTGACATCATGCCGCAGCGAGCCGGAGTGGCTCAGCGGCGTGGTGTTCGGCCCGCAGGTGCGCACCAGCTTGCCGGAATTGCGGCGCAAGATTCCCGCCCGATATCCGATCCGACACTACCCGGACATCACGCATAGCCGCCAGTGCCAATATCCGGTGCCCGACTGGGACCTGGCGCACGCCATCACGTCGTCGCGCGAGGCGATCAATCCGCGCCCCACGCAGGAGGCGGTGATCTTCCGCCTGTTGCAGCCCGACACGATCGGGTTTCTCACCTATTCCGAAGGCTGCAACGACGACGTGAACAAGGCCGTCTGGAGCGGGCTGGGTTGGAACCCCGACATGCCGGTGATCGACATTTTGCGAGAGTTCGGCCGCTACTACATCGGCGACGCCTATGCCGACGACTTTGCCCAGGGCCTGTTGGGCCTGGAGCGCAACTGGACCGGGGCCCTGCTCACCAACGACGGAGTGAACGTCACGCTCGAGCAGTTTCAGGACATGGAGCGCCGGGCCTCGCCCGAGGTGCTGGCCAACTGGCGGTTTCAACAGGCGCTGTATCGGGCCTATTACGACGCCTACGTCCGAGCCCGGCTGATTCACGAGACCGAGCTGGAACGCCGTGCGCTCGAGCGGCTGCGCACGGCCGACGCCGGCGGCACGATCGCCGCGTTGGACGAGGCCGAGCAGATTCTCGACGACCCCACGCCCGTGGCCGCCGACTGGCGGACCCGCGTGTTCCAGTTGGCCGAAGATTTGTTCCAGAGCATTCGTATGCAGACCAGCGTCGGCAAGTACCAGGCCATTTCGGTCGATCGCGGCGCGACGCTCGACACGGTCGACGTGCCGCTCACCAACGCGCCGTGGCTCAAACAGCGCATCGGCGTCTTGCGCGACGAATCGGTGGAAGCCGAACGGCTCAAGGGCATTCGCGAGATCGTCAACTGGACCGACCCCGGGCCGGGCGGATTCTACGACGACCTGGGCAAGCTCCATTGGCAGCCGCACCTGGTCGTGGGACCGGGATTTGAAAACGACCCGGCGTTTCTGGTGTCGTCGCACACCGGGTTTGCCGGCTTCGGTCCGATGCGGACCAGTTGGAAGGACCACGCCGAGGCCATGCTCGACACCCCGCTGCGGATGCACTACGACGGACTCGATCCCGAGGCCCGTTACGTGATGCGGGTGGTCTACGCCGGCGATTCTTCCGAAAAACCGGTCCGCTGCCTGGCCAACGCATCGATCGAAGTGCATCCGTACGTCGAGCGGAAGCGACCCGTGGGCCCGGTCGAGTATGATATTCCGCAGGAGGCGACCGCCGGCGGCACGCTCGATCTGGAGTGGCGCGGGCCCAAGGGGATCGGCGGCAACGGCCGCAACGTGCAGGTGTCGGAAATCTGGCTGATCAAGAAACGCTAGAAACAGTTTCAAACCGAGTTTGAGTGCCACTGCTGGCTTGTCCAGCAGTGCAGACCGCCGCGATAACACTACCCCCTACGCTTCGCAATGGAACACTCGACGATGATGAAATCGCTGGTCTCGATTGTCGCGCTGCTCGCCGCCGGCTGGCTGACCGCGCGTCCATGCCGCGGACCTTCGCGTCGGCGCGGCGGCGGCCAACATCCAGGCCGACGATTCGATGGTCATTGGCGGCGGCATCGGACCCGGCAAAGCCACCGGGCAGGAAGGTGAGCTGCGGGCCGTGGCCACGGTGGTCGAAAAGCCCGACGGCGCGAAAGGCACGAAAGTCGCGATCGTGGCCTGCGACGTGCTGTTCGTCGAGCGTGACTTTGTGGACCGGGCCTTGGCGCGGATCGAAAAGTCGACCGGCATTCCCGCCCAGTGCGTGCTGGTGAACGCCACGCACACGCATCACGCTCCCACCACGGCCACGGTGCACGGTTACGAGCGCGACGAGGTGTTCGTCGGGCGCGTGGAAGACGCGATCGTCAGCGCGGTGGAAGAAGCTGGCGGCCGGTTGGACGGCGGCGACGCCACGATGCTGTTCAAGCTCGGCGAAGAAAACACGGTGGGAGCCAACAGCCGCGTGCTGCTGGCCGATAACACCATCTGGTGGACCGGCTCGATGGACGACGCCATGCGGCACACCGGCCCGTTCGATCCCGAGCTGCCCGTGCTGGCGTTTCGCGGCGCCGACGACAAGCTGCGGGCCGTGCTGTTCAATCATTCGACCCACACGATCGGCACCCGGCAGCCGGGCGTCCGCTCGCCCAGCTTTTACGGGCTGGCGGCCCAGGAGCTGGAAGCACAGCTTGGCTGCCCGGTCGAGTTTCTGGAAGGGGCCTCGGGCTCGACGCACAACATCACCGGCGTGCCGGTCGACGAGGCCGTGCGGCGGATGAAGCGGGCCGTGACCGAGGCCTTGGCGGCCGCCGAGCCGCAAGCGGTCACCGAGCTTGTGTCGATCAAGCGTCCGTTCGAATTCAAGGTCCGCACGTTCGACGAGTCGGTCGAGGACGAAAAGGTGTCGAGCTACTGCCGCAAGCGGGTGCCGGACCACGCCGCCGCGATCATCGACGTCTTTCGCCGCATGCGCGAGAAGCTGCGCGACCAGCAAGGCCAGACGCGGCAAACCGTCTTGCAGGTGATCGCCCTGGGAGACGTGGCCATCGTAGGCGTGCCGGCCGAGTACTTCACGATTTTTGGCGTCGATATCAAGCGACGCTCGCCGTTTAAGCATACGATCGTGGTGGAGCTGGCTAACGATTGGATCGGTTACCTGCCAAACCTGGAGGCGCACCAGTTCGGCGGCTATCAGACCTGGATGGGCTTGCACAGCTACGCCGAGCCGGGCACCGGCGAACGCGTGGCCGACCAGATCGCGAGCATGCTCGACGAGTTGTCCGGAAAGTAGACCCATGCGCCGCTCGTTCGGCTATGTCTGGGTAGTGTTCCTCGCCAGCGCTCTGGCCGCGGCGGCCGAGCCCGAGGTGCGGCCCACGCCCCTCTCGCCCGAGGACGAGCTGGCCACGTTCAAGTTGGCCGACGAGCGGCTCACGGTCGATCTGGTGGCCCGCGAACCCGAGGTCGACAGCCCGGTGGCCATCTGCTGGGATGGCGACGCGCGGATGTACGTGGCCGAGATGGTCGACTATCCCACCGGTCCGCCGGCCGGCCGGGTTCGGCTGTTGGAAGATCGGGACAACGACGGCGTGTATGAGCAGGCCACGACGTTTGCCGGCGGGTTGAATTTTCCCAACGGCGTCTTGGCCGCGCTGGGGGGCGTGTTTGTCACCGCCGCGCCCGACCTGTTGTTTCTCAAGGACACCGACGGCGACGGCGTGGCCGACCAGCGGACGGTCGTCTTCACCGGCTTCGGAGAGGGGAACCAGCAACTGCGCGCCAACGGACTGACGTGGGGCCTGGACAATTGGATTCACGGCGCCAACGGCCGCAGCGACGGAAACGTGCGGCGCCCCGGCGACCCGCCCGAGAAGGCCGTCTCGATTCGCGGGCGGGACTTCCGCTTCACACTCGATGGCCGGCATTTCGAGAGCGTGATCGGCCAGAGCCAGTTCGGCCAGACCAGCGACGACTGGGGCAACCGGTTCTTGTCGTGGAACACGATTCCGATCCGCCACGCCCTGTTCGACCAGGCGTTTGCCGATCGCAACCCGCGGTTGGCGCTGGCGGCCGTGCGCGACATCGCCGATCCGGCCGACACGGGGCAAGTGTTTCCGATCAGCCCCCGCCCGCAGACGTTCAATCGCGAGCGGACCGATTTTTACAACGCGCTGGCCGGGCTCACGATTTATCGCGGCGACGCGCTGGGGCGCGACTACAACGACAGCGCGTTTGCCGGCGAATCGCTGACGAACCTCGTGCATCGCCGGGCGCTGATGCCCGCCGGGCCGACGTACGTCTCGCGGCGGGGCGAGCACGACCGCGAGTTTCTGGCGGCGGCCGATCCCTGGTTTCATCCGGTCTTTATGACCACCGGGCCGGACGGGGCCCTGTACGTCGTCGATTTCTATCGCCGCTGGGTCGAGCATCCGGCCTTCGTGGCCGAATCGATCCGCGGCGACGTCGATTGGCGCGAGGGGGCCGGGCACGGGCGCATCTGCGACGTCAGCCGCCGCGAAAACACCTGGCCGCCGCGACCGCAGCCCCGTTTGATGCGCCGGCACGGCCGACCTGGTGGCCCAGCTCGAATCCACGAACGGCTGGCGGCGCGACACGGCCCATCGGCTGCTGGTGGAGCGGCGCGATCCGCAGGCCGCGCCCCGTTGCGAGCGCTGCTCACCGACAGCCGGCTGCCGCAGGCCAAAGTGCACGCCCTGTCGATCCTCGACGCGCAGGGTGAATTGAACGACAGTTTGCTCGTCCGCGGCCTCGAGGCCGGCGAAGCGCACGTGCGGCAATTCGCCCTGCGGCTGGCGGCGCCGCGCATCGCCGGTTCGGCCAGCCTGCGCGAATCGATGCTGGCGATGACCGATTTCCCGTCCCCCCTGGTGCGGTTTCAATTGGCGCTGGCACTGGCCGGCGTCGAAGGGCCCGAGAAGGTAGCGTCGCTGGTGAAACTGGCCGATCGGGAGTGCGGCGATCCGGTGATCTCCGCGGCCGTGGTCGGCAGCCTGGGAACTTCGGCCGGCCCGTTTCTGGCCGAGCTGGTCAAGGTGCGATCCGAGTGGCGAGGAAATCCGAGCGAAGCCCAGATGTACGTCCTGCGCGAAGCCGCCGCCGCGGTCGTGGGGGGCGGAAACTCCGATCAATTGCGGGCCACGTTCCTGCTCATCAGTCCGGAAAAGGCCGACGACGTGACGCCGGGCGATCTGGCGATGCTCAATGGCCTGGCCCAGGCGCTCACTGCCCGCGGGCACTGCGCTGCGGGCGATGATCGACGTTCCGCCCGAGGGTTTGCGGCCGTACGTGCCGGCGCTCAAGAAGCTGATCGCGGCGGCCCGGGCGATCGCCGCGGCGGAGGACGAATCGCTCGCCCATCGGCTGGAAGCGGTGGAAGTATTGGGGCTGCTCGACTCGGCCGGCGGCGAAGTGTTGCTGGGCCTCGTCCAGCCGCTGCATCCGCAGGCGTTGCAATCGGCGGCGGCCGCGGCACTGGCCCAGGCCGACGCGGCGACGGCCGGCCGCATGTTCGCGCATTGGAACGACACGACGATCGCCACCCGCCGGGCGCTGGTCGACGCCGCCTTGCGTTCGCCCGCCACCACCGCGGCGCTGGTCGAGGCGGTGGAGCAGGAGCAGATCTTGCCGCGCGAGCTGGACCCGGCAGCCCGCGACGCGCTGTTGGCGGTGCGCGATCCGGCGCTGCAGCCGCGCATCAAGAAGCTGTTGCGATCGGAAGGGTCGGGGCGCAACCGCGACGAGGTCGTGGCCCGCTTCACCGCGTCGCTGGAGATGGACGGCGACCGGATGCACGGCGCGGCCTTGTTCGAGAAACATTGCCTGGCCTGCCACACCGTGCAGACGCATGGAAAACGGGTCGGGCCGGACCTGTCGGGCGCCGGCGCAGGCGCGCGAGTCGCTGTTGGTCGACCTGTTCGATCCCAGCCGGCAAGTGGCGCCGGAATACGTGGCCTACACGCTGCTGACGCGCGAGGGACAAGTGCTCAGCGGAGTGCTGGTTTCGGAAACGGCCACCAGCGTCACCCTCCGCCGGGCCGAGGGGGCGCAAGATTTCGTGCTCCGCGAGCAAATCGACGAGCTCCGCTCGACCGGCAAATCGCTGATGCCCGACGGCATGGAAGAAAACCTGAGCGAACAAGACGTCGCCGACCTGCTGGCCTTCATGGCCCAGCCCAGCGGACATTTCTTCGCAAAGTCGAAATAGGCAGACGACCTACACGGCTAAGCCGATCCTCTCGGGGTGCCGGAGTTATCGAACACTAACCCGAAGCGCGAGCGAGGGGCGGAGCATCACAGGGCATCTCCTCGCGAGCGGCTCAGATGCGCGAACCGCGTGCGAGGTCGCGCGAATCGTTCCTCCGCCTCTCGCTCGCGCTTCGGGTTAGTGTGCGGCCGGCAGGGCAGCGGTGCTAGGCCGCCGTCGTCTCGGTGTCGGCCAGGGCCAGGCGCTCGCGGATCGGCGGGTGGCTGTGGAAGAGGAAGACTTCCAGCGGGTGCGGGTCGGGGTCGTCTTTGTTCAATCGCGCCAGCTTGCGGAAGGCCGAGACGTAGGCGTCGCGCAGCCCCGTGCGGCGCAGCGCGTAGCTGTCGCATTGCCGTTCGTAGCGGCGGCTGATCGCGTTTTGCAACGGCTCGAGCAACAGCGAAAACAAGGTCAGTACCAGCATCAGCAAGGGGAGCGTGCTCACGGGCAGCTCGTGCGCGGTGAGCGGGCCGTAGTGGGCGTGGGCCCAGGCCAGCAGCACCCGGTCGCAGACCCAAAAGCCGATCGTGCTGTAGATCAGCCCCGTCACGATCATCTTGCGAATGTGGCGAAAGACGTGGTGGCCGATCTCGTGGGCAAAAATCACCTCGATCTCGTCGGGCGAGAATTGATCCAAGAGCGTGTCCCCCATCAGCACCCGCCGCGTCCGCCCCAGGCCGGCCAGCATGGCATTCGCCTTGACCGTCTCGGCGCTCAAGCCCAGGCGATACACCCCTTCGATCGACAAGCCCGTTCCTTCGGCCAGCCGGGCCATGCGCTCGTTGAGCTCGGGGTTGTCGAGCCGATCGACCTTGTAGAACAACGGGACGATCACGACCGGCGCAAGCTGCCCCAGCACCACGGTGACGACAAAGAACCCGCCGGCCGCCGCCAGCCACCACCAGTTGCCCGTGAGCCAGATGATCCAGTACAGGCCGGTAACCATCACCAGCCCAAAGGCCACCGCCAGCCGCGTTTCGCTTGGCGTAACGCAGGAGCCACCGGCCGAACGTCTGCCGGCTCAGAGCGAAGCGCTTTTCCAGCGCATAGCCCGAGTAAACCGACAGCGGGAACGAGACGACCACGTGCGCGAGCGTCGTGATGACGAACAGCGCGGCCAGCCGCGCCGTGGCCGCGGAGACGTACGTTTGCAACCAGTCGTCGAGCGGTAGGGCGACCAGCAGGGCCACGACGGCCAGAAACGCCACGTCGAGCCCTTTGTCGGCCAGGTCGCACACCAGCGACAGCCGGCCGTAATGCCGGGCTTCGGCCAGTTGCTCGGGCGTCATCTCGGCTGCCGCTGTGGTGGCCGCGGAGTCGCCGGCGGGCGTTTCGGGGGACGTGTGGGTCGGGTCGCTGACGGGGTCGGGCATGGGTCGATCTGATTTCTTATTTCGTGGGGCTGTGGCCGCGGACCCGCTTGGGCCTGCGCGTTACTTGCGAGTCTTGCGTGCCGGTCGCCCCACGGTACGGGCGAGATCGTCGGACCAGGCTTCGAGCATTTGAAACTGGCGGCCAAAGTCGTTCTCGTCGCAATCCAGCGGCGTCTTGAAAAAACTGGAGAGAAACGTGAGCGTGCCGACCTGGCCGGCCCGCTGGGCCCGTTCGCTGAAACGGACCAGGTCCAGCACCAACGGCGCGGCCAGCAGCGAATCGCAGCCCTGCCAGGTAAATTGCAGGGCCATCGGCGTGCCGAAGAAACCGCGAAAGTGAATGTGATCCCAGGCCGTCTTCCAGTCCCCCAGGCTCTGAATGTACTCCAGCGATACCAGCGTCTGCGGCATGTAACCGAGGATCGGACGCAGAAGCCGGTCTTTGGCGGCGGCCTTGGCCTTCTTGTTCGGGCTTTGCGACAGGACCTTGCCGTCGAGATTGCCGAAGATGTTGTGGCCCACCCAGCTCATCACCTCCAGGTGCCGGGCGGCGAACATCGGCGCCAGCGTGCTCTTGAGCAGCGTCTCGCCGGTCTTGCCGTCGAAGCCGGCCTGCCGGGCGGCCCGGTCGCGGGCCAATTCGCGCAAGGCCGGCGGCGAACCGCCGACCGACGGCGTGAAATTGACATACGAACATTCCTCCTCGAAGGCCGCGATGGCGTACAACGAGCTGGCCGGCAACCGGCAGCGGCGCGGCTTGTCGAGCAGCTTTTCCAGATCGCGCCACCGCGGCGGCAGGTCGGCGTCGGCGCTCGGCTCGGTCGAGGCCACGTTCACCACCACCGTATGCGTCAGCTTGTGCTGCCGGCGAAAGTCGCCGAGGTCTGCGCGAATTCGCTCGATGGCCGAACGGGGCGTGTCGCGCACGGCCCGCAGCTTGGTGTCGGCAAATTCCTCGATGGCGCTGCCGACGTTCACCAGCACCCCCGCGCGCAGGTTCCCCTCGATGCGCTCGACGTCGGCCTTGGTGCGGGCGATCACCTCGGCGTCGATGGCCCGATTGTCCGTATGCATCCGCGTGGCGTGTTCGTAAAGGGAGCCGGGGCGGATGTCGTGCCCGCCGACGATGAAGTCGGACCAATCGGCCAGCTCGGCGGCGGCGAAGCGCGGCAGCTCGCTCACCAGTCCGGCCGTGCCGATGAGCCCCTTGCGCAGGGCGCACAGGCCGACGATGGCCGTGGTGGCGACGCCCCCTTTGGCGCCGATCATCCAGATGCCGATGCGACGTCGGGGCATGCAAACGGTTCCGTGGTGAAAAGCTGTTTCATAATCACCAGCCAACGCGCGGTGTGCCACTGCTGGCTTGTCCAGCAGTGCAGCCCCTCGCGATTGAACACTGCTGGACGAGGCGGACAAAGTCGGCGGCGGCAACCAAGCGGCGCACGGCGGTCATTCGACGGCCAGGCCGGTCTCGAGGAGCGGTTTGAGCGATTCGGCCGGATAGAGGCAGAACGCGTACTCGCGCGAAGCCAGGATCGCCTTGGCGCGCAACTGGCCGGCCAGCCGCTGCCGACGCGTCGAAAGCTCGCGACGCTTCTCGGCGAGCCACGGTTGCAGCGCTTCGTTCGCGCCGCGAATCTGGTGGCAACGCAGCCGGGCATTGTCGGACGTGGCAGCCGTGGCGATCCACTGTTGCTTGTCGCGGACCAGGCCGGCCACCCGGTCGTCGGACGCCGCGTCGAGAAAACGTTCGGGATGATACGCCAGCTCGCGCAACTGGTGGTCCAATTGCCGGGCCTCGTCGGCCGTGACGCTGGGTCCGTCGACCGGTAGCCGCAGCGTGGCGGTGAGCGTCATGTAACAGGGGGCCTTGATGCCGAAGAAGCGGTGAATCAACAAGTCCGTCACCTGGTCGTACTTCGCGCCGCCGATGCCGTGCAAAAACAGGTCGCCCAGGCACAAGCGGGCAAACAGCGTCGTGATCAGCGCCCGGGTGCGCAGGCGCAGTCCGCCGGCGGCCAGTTCGGCCAGTTGTCCGGCCGCGCGGTCGACGTCCCCTTCCGGCTCCAAGGCCAGGGCGTGCTCGATGCCGGCGCGGTCCGAGAGAATGATCTCGCCGTTGCGCTGGCGGACGAACAGATGGCGGCGGCGCGGATTGTCCTGGTCCCAGATCCAGAACGGCGCTTCCAGCCAGTCGTCTTCGGCGGCCAAATCGGGTACGGGGTGGGCCGTGCTGCGGACGTGGTTGGCGCGGCGAAACTCGGCCACGCACTCGTTGTACAGCTCCCACAAGCGCGGCAGATGGGCCAGCAGGTGGCTGGCGAACCAATAGAACGACGGCAACGCGCACACGTGGCTTTGCGGAATCTCGAGCGTCGTGGCGCCCCATTGGCCTTCTAACTGGTGCCGGGCCTGGGCCAGGCATTCGCCCAGGTTGTGGCACTCTCGCGAGCGCTCGACCACCCGCGGCCAGAACTCGCGCAGCAGCGGATCGGCCACCAGCGGAGCGATCGCCTCGGCCGCGCGCGTGCCGAACGAAGCCAGGCAATCGGGGTCGACGATGCCGCGCTCTTCATAGGGAATCTCGATCGACGCCTGGTCGAAGGGGATGCTTTCGGCCCGCGGATCGTAGGGCGAGCCGGTCGGAACGCGCACGGAGGCCGACTTGATCGTGTCGCTGTCGATCGCCAGGTTCACCCCCACGCCGACAAACCGCTGCGCCAGCCCGCTCAGCATGAAGTTCTTGAACCAGACGCCCGGGTGAAACAGTTGCGGTTGATGCCCGGCGACGAACACCGGCGTTTCGGCACCGGACGGCGGCAACGGCACGTCGCGATAGGCCCGGGTGTAGACCCAGGCGGCTTCGAGCAGCTCGCGGCGGGCATCGACGGCCAGGTGCGCCAGCGGCCGCCCGCCGACGTCGTAGTCGTAGGTGGCCGCGGCGGCGGCATTGCGTTCCACTAGCGCGCCGATCTCGGCCGCCGGTGGCTCGACGAGCGTTTCGCCGCTCGTGGCCGGAGCGCGGAGCCGCTTCTGCAGGCAGATTTCGCCCATCAGCTTCATGGCGAAACTCCCGGACACATCGCCCGCCGCGCGTGCGGCGGCCGCACGTCGCGGCGCCCCAAGGCACGGTCCAGCACTTGATGATAGTATTCCAGCCGCGTGGCCGCGTCGTCCAGCGATCCGCCGAACGAGCGCTTTTCTTCCAGGTAGATCAGCGGCACCGGCAGCTCCTTGATCCGCAAGCGGGCCCGGGAGGCTTGGGCCCACACCTCCAGGGGCATGGCGTAGCCGGTCTCGGCGATGTCGAGCTCCGCCAGCGCCCGGCAGCGATAGGCCTTGAAGCCGCAGAAGGCGTCAGTGATGTCGAGCTCGAGCCGCTCGTTCAGCTCGGCCGTGATTTGCATGTTGATGCGGCGGCGATCCTCGGGCGGAATGCTCTGGTCGTCGAACAGTTCCAGATAGCGGCTGCCGGACACGATATCGGCGTCGGCCGTGGCGGCCACGAACTCGGGAATGCGCTGCGGCTCGTGCTGGCCGTCGCAATCGATCGTCACCAGCACCTCGTAACGGTTTGCCAGCGAGTATTCGAAGGCGCTGCGCAGCGCCGCGCCGTAACCCTGGTTCCGCTCGTGGCGCAAGTAGCGAATATCGCCGCGGGCCGAAAGCAGCTCGGCCGTGCCGTCGGTCGAGCCGTCGTCCACGACCAGCACGTCACTGCTGTTGCGGAGCACCTGGTCGAGCACGCCGCCGGCGTGCTGAACTTCGTTGTAAACGGGCAAGGCCGTCAGAAATCGGGTCGCCATGATCGGGCTCGGTGAGGGATTGCTCGGTGATGGGTGCGACATGTCGAGACTAGACATTGTAGAGCATCCCGCGGCAAAGGCGACTGGCGCTGCGCGAGGGGTTGGTGAATCGGGTTTGGGGATTGGAAATAAGGGGGCTACAGCCAGTGGATGGGGTCTTTTTCTTGTTTGCTGGCCCAGACTTCCAGGGCCGGGAACCGCTCGGCCAGCACGCCGGCCAGTTGTTCGACGGCGAACCGCTCGCTGGCAAAGTGCCCCGCCAGCACCAGGCCCACGCCCAGCGACTCGGCCTCCAGGCAAGTGTGAAACCGGACCTCGCCGGTGACCAGGCAATCGCATCCGGCCGCCGCCGCGGGGGCCAGAAACTCGCCGGCGCTGCCGCAAGCCACCGCCACGCGGCGCACGGGCGCCGCCAGCGGGCCGACCGCCTGCACATTGTCGATCCGCAGCAGTTGTTTCACGCGAATGGCCAATTCGTCCAATTCCAGCGGTCGATCGAGCTGGCCGTAGCGGCCCGCTCCCAAATCGGTTTGTTCGCCGGGCACCAAGGGAGCGATGTCCAGCAACTGCAAGCCGGCGGCCAGCCGCTGGTTGATCCCCTGCTGGGCCGAGTCGAACGCCGTATGCGGACTGAAGATGGCGATCCGCGCCGATCAGCTCCAACAGCAGCCGGCCCTCGCTCGTTTCGCCGGTCAATCGTTTGAGCGGGCGAAAGGGAAGCGGATGGTGGCTGACGATGAGGTCGGCCTTTTCGGCCACGGCTTCGGCGGCGCTGGCGGGGGTGACGGTCAAGCAAGTCATCAGCCGCTCGACCGATTGTTCGTCGCGGCCGACCAGCAGGCCCACGTTGTCCCACGGCTCGGCCAGCCCCGGCGGGGCAAACTCGTTTAAGAACAGGGCGACGTCGGCGACGGTGTGCATGCGGTTTCAAGTGGCGGACGAAGTGGTTTGCTAAACCGCCAGCGGTTGGACCGTTTTGGCGGCGGTTCGGCCGGAGCGGGGGCGATCCGGGCCGAGCGTTCAATTTAGGGGTTTCTGCCGCGGTGTACAAAGTAAATGTAATTCTTGTGCGCCTGCGCCGGCGTTCGGCCGTGCGCAAGTCGGGGCGGCGGGCGATGGGCGCGCCGGCGGCGGTCGATACAATCGGTAAAGTTCTCTCAGTCGTGCGCCGTTAATGGCTCTGCGACAAACCCCTGAGGCTCCGACCGCCGTGCCCGCAGTGAAGATCGCCGTGCAACTGGCCAGTTTGCGGATGCCCCTGCGCAAGGGGCTGGTGGCCGCCGCGCGGATGGGCGCCAGCGCCGTCGAGATCGATGCCCGGGGCGAGCTGCGGCCGCAGGAGTTGAGCCAGACCGCACTACGCGAATTGCGGCGGCTGCTCGAGGATCACGATTTGCGCGTCTCGGCCGTCGGCTTTCAAACCCGCCGCGGCTACGACGTGCCGGACGAAATCGACCGCCGCGTGGCGGCCACCAAGGCAGCCATGAAGTTTGCCGCCGACCTCCGCGCGGCCGTGGTGGTGAACCAGGTGGGGCAAGTGCCCGGCGAGCCGGAGGGGCGGCGCTGGACGCAGCTCGTCGAGACCCTCGCGGAATTGAGCCGCTACGGACAGCACGTCGGAGCACGCCTGGCGGCGCAAACCGGCACCGAAAGCGGCGCGGACCTGGCGCGGCTCATCGCGGCGCTGCCACCCGGCGGCATCGGCGCCGATCTGGATCCGGGCAACCTGATCATCAACGGCTTCTCGCCGCTGGAGGCCGTGACGGCGCTGGGCGAGCACATTTTGCACGTGCACGCACACGACGGCGTGCGCGATCTGGCACGCGGCCGCGGACTCGAGGTGCCGCTGGGGCGCGGCTCGGCCGATTTTCCGGCCCTGCTGGGGGCGCTCGAAGATTATCAATACCGCGGTTACTTTACGATCGCCCGCACCGAGTCGGACAACGGGGAGTATGAAATCGGCGAGGCGGTCCAGTACCTGCGGAATTTGTGACGCACCGCCGGGCCGGTACAATATCCCACGCCCGCCGTGCGTGCGTGGCGGCGAATCGATTCACTACGAGCGGAGAACTCCATCATGATGAACCATCGCGCAATGACACTGCTGGTTGGCCTGTTGGCATTGGCGCCCGTGGCCTTGGCCGAAGAGGCGAAGGGGCCCAGCCAGGAAGAGCTCGAACAAAAGCTGGCCGAAACGCTCACGGGCGCCACGCTCGTCGGTCAGTTTACTGTCGTGGGGGTCAACGACGACAAGCCGCTGGCGCCGGACAAGTACACGCTGGGCACGGTCAAGAAGTTGAAGGACGACCTGTGGTCGTTCGAAGCGCGGATTCAGTACGGCAAGAACGACGTGAAGCTCACGTTGGCGATACCCGTGAAATGGGCCGGCGACACGCCGGTCATTTCGGTCTCGAAGGTGGCCTTTCCCGGGCTGGGCACGTACACGGCCCGGGTCGTGATCTACGGCGATCAATACGCCGGCACCTGGAGCGGCAGCGATCACGGCGGGCAGATGTTCGGCAAGATCGTGAAAGAGAAAGTCGACGAAGACAAAGCAGAGACGGCCGAGGCCAAAGAAGCGGCCGAGAAGTAGGGCCCCGGTGGCCCGATGGAAAGGTTTGGCATGCATTACCTGTACGGATCCAAGCCCAACATGCCGCCCAAACTGGTGGCCACGTTCGACTCCGAAGCGCAATTGCGGGCTTACGTCCGCTGGGCCACGCTGGCGGAAAAAGAGGGCGTGTGCAAGTTCGAACAGGGCAGCTCGCTGGCCGGCTATCAAGGCTGGAGCCAGGGCGACGAGCCGCTCACCGAGGACGATCCTGAGCTGGCCGACCACAATCCGTCGCCGAGCATGTTGTGACAGGTGTTCGTATCAAGTTGCCCGAAGTCGCGACACCACGGCCGCCACTACGGCTAACGCGGCCGTTTCGACGCGGAGGATGGCCGGGCCCAAATCGGCGAGTTGCCAGCCGGTCGTTGCGGCCTGTTCGATTTCTGCGTCGGTGAATCCTCCTTCCGGCCCGACGGCCAGGGCGACCGATCGGACGGGCCCCGCTTGAAACGCATCGTCGAGCGAGCGGACCAGCGGCCCGCCGCCGGGATGCGCGACGAGGCGCAGACTCGGCGAGTCGGCGGCGTGCTGTGTTTCATGGCGGAGAAAATCCTCCCACGGCTCGAGCGGCGCGATGGTCATCAACCGATTGCGGCCGCATTGTTTGCTGGACTCGATGACGGCCCGGCGGAGCTTTTCGAGCGTCGCGGGACTCTCGCGGTCGTTGCTCCGCTCGGTCATCAGCGGCACCAGCCGCGCGCGCCCAGCTCGGTGGCTTTTTCCACCAGCCAGCGCTGGCGATCTCCCTTGGGGAGCGCGACGCCCAATGAAACCGAGAGGGCCAGCTCCCGATCGACCACCTCGCGTTCGAGCACCGCCAGCTCGATTTCGGCCCGGCCGACGCGCTCGACGCGGGCCGTGAACTGCGCCGCTGCCGTCGAACAGCGTGACCGTGTCGCCCACCGCGGCGCGCATGACGTGGGCCAGGTGATGCGCTTCGCTGCCAACGAGTCGGGCCGCGGCGCCGGTGATCGGCTCGTCGACGAAGTAGCGGTCTGCCATCGGTGCAAGCGAGCCGCCAGGCGGGGCCAAAGGGCGATTGCCTCAAGCGATTCGAGGCATTCTACCGAAGATGACAACGGTGCGGAACCGGTTTGCCGCACGTGCCAGCATGCGCGCCCACACGAGCCAACAGACTCATGTATCAAGCCTACTGGGGCCTCGGCGACTCGCCGTTTCGGGGCCATCTCGACCCGCGCTCGTTCTACCAAGGTCCCACGCAGGACGAAGCGCTGGCCCGCTTGCATTTTCTGGTCGAAGAACGGCGCACGCTGGGCTTGCTCTTGGGCGAGTCGGGCAGCGGCAAGTCCCTGCTGCTGGAAGTGTTCGGCAAGCAATTGGGCGTGGTGAATCGCCAGCACGCGGTGGTGAATCTGGTGGGATTGGACCGCCGTGAGTTTCTGTGGCTGGCGTGCGGGCGGCTGGGCGTCGAATCGACCCGTTCGATGAGCGAATTCGTGCTGGGCCGGGCCCTGGAGGATCACATCGCAGCCAACCGCTATCAGCAGGTTGCCACCGTGCTGCTGCTGGACGACGCCGACGAAGCCGGCCGCGACGTGCTCGACGAGATCGTGCGGCTGGCCCAAATGAACCAGACGCAAAACGCGCGGCTCTCGATCGTGCTGGCGGCCCGGCCCGAGCGAATCGGTCGGCTGGGCACCCGGATTCTGGAATGGTCCGAGCTGCGCGTCGACCTGGAAGCCTGGGATCTGGACGACACGGCGTCGTTCATCAAGTCGGCGTTGACGGCGGCCGGCCGCTCGACCCCCATCTTCAGCGAAGCGGCGTTGCAGCGGATGCACGAGCTGACCGGCGGAGTGCCGCGCCGCGTCAAGCAACTGGCCGACCTGGCACTCTTGGGCGGAGCCGGCGCGAATCTCGCGCAAATCGAACCCGACCTGGTCGAGTCCGTCTTCCAAGAACTGGGCGTCGTCACGCCCGCGCCGGTGGCGGCGCGCTAGAGACGCCTCCGATAGCTTCCAGTGGCACCCAAGCTCGGATTCAAAATGGGTGATCTAATCCTCCCTAGCCTAGCCTCCCAGCACCTTCGGCCCCGCGAACCAGCGCAGCTCTGCTTTGCCGGGGGCGACTTCTTCGTCGAAGCGGATGGCGGCCACGGCGCCTTTGGAGAAGGTGATGTTCGGGCCGTCCATGCCCAAGAGGGCCGCGGCCAGGTGATCGACGTCCGGCGCGTGGCCGACCCAGGCCGTGGACTCGACGCCTCGGGCGTTGGTCCAGGCGATGAGCGTTTCCAGCTCGCTGCCGGGGGCCAGCGCCTGGAGCTCGACGCACTCCGGCGGCGGAACGACGATCGCGAAGATCACGTCGGCCGTCTGCCGGCAGCGAACCAGCGGGCTGGTGGCCACCACTTCGGGCGCGAAGCCGCGGCGATGCAGCTTTTTGACGACCTTGCGAAACTGCTTCGTGCCCCGCTTCGTCAGCGGCCGCAGCGCGTCGTCGGTATAGCGCGGGTCGCCGTGTTGTCCGGCGTAGGCGTGTCTGACGATGTACAACGTGCTCATCCGCGCTCCTTGGGTTGGGCGACAATCCCCGCGGCGAGTGCGGCCAGGTTCGTCAACGGTCGCGCCGACATCAGGGCCTTGGCAATTCCCAGTTTGGCTTGCACCGTCTGGATGTCATTCATGAATCGCCGCGCGTCGCGCGGATAGCCGGCCGTGGGCGCCAGGTTTTGTACGCGGCCGCACCAATAGTCGTTGAACGCCCGCATCGAGAGCTCGCGCAGGTACTTGGACGTCATCGAAGCCAGCGCCGTGGGCAAGACGCCTCGGCCCGGACGCGAAAGCGAACGTCGATCGCCGCCCGTCGGGCCCCCAGCGGTAGATGCTTTCGCGGGCGCTTTCGCCGTGGACTTCCACCAGCTCGTCGGGAAATTGTTGCTGCAACAGCCGTCCGTACTGGTTGCCAGGCCG
>CAVQEL010000032.1:0-24626 GCA_963711515.1 uncultured Planctomycetota bacterium
CGACGCTGGCCGGACGATAAAACGTGTGCTGGTCGAGAAAGTCCGCCGTGCGGATCATCTTCTCGGCTTCGAGCTTGCTCTTTTCATAGACGTTGCCCAGCGTCTGGCCGACGTCGACGTCGCTTTCCAGGATCTGTCCCTGCCGCAGCCCGCAAATGTAGGCCGTTGACACCTGGTGAAACTGCCGGATGCCGGCCGTGCGGCACAGCTCGAGCAAGTGGCGCGTCCCCTCGATGTTCGTGCGAAACGGCTCGCCCCGCTTATCTTCACGAAACGTCATGCTGGCGGCGCAGCTCAGAATGCGATCGCAATGCGCGGCCAGCCAGCGGCGCTGCCGGCCGTCGGGCACGACCTCGTCGAGGCACAAATCCCCTTCGATCACCACCGGTCGCGGCAGCGCCCGGCCGGCCTGCTCTTCCCAGTGTCCGAGGATGCCTTCTAGCGTGGCGGGGCCTTTGCCCGGCCGCACCATGGCGGCCACCGGCACGTCGGCTGCCAGCAGATTGCGCAGCACGCGGCGCCCAACGAGTCCTGTGGATCCGGTCAACAGTAGGTACGTCATGCCAGCAGGTGGTTCGAGCGGCGGGAGAGTTTGAGAACTAAAAAACGCGTCCATCGACGCCGGACTCCATGCGTCCAGCCGGCGGCGCAGGTCCCGATTCTACAGATGTGTTCAGAAACCGTCAACTTGGCGGAAATGAATAGATTGCGGCGAATACGCGATGCTTGGCGATCCTGTAGCATACGCCTTGCTGAGAAGCTTTGACGCTACAGCGTGGCGCGTGGGTCGAGCGGCACAAATTCGCGCTTCTCGTCGTGGGCCACCCGGCTGACGGCCACGCGGGGATCGTGATTCCACATGATCCACCAACCTTCGCCTGCGGCGCGGGCTAGCAATTCCGGCTTGCGGCGCCGCGTCTCCAGCGGATAGGTGTCGTAGGCCAGATGCCACATCCGCCGCAAATGGACCGTCGACGGACAGATGTCGCCCAGATAAGCGGCCGTTTGCCCCGCGGACTCGAAATACAGGGCCATGTGCCCGCGCGTGTGCCCGCCGGTGACCTGCCCGCGCAAGCCGGGCACGATCTGTTGGCCGTCGTCGACGACCATCATCAAGCCCGCGTCGTAAAGGGGCAGGATGTCGTCCAAGGGATAGGCCGACTCTAGCTCGGGCCGCCGGCTCGTGGCGTCTTCCCATTCCAGCCGGCCCACGATGTGCCGGGCGCCGCGGAAGACCGGCACGCGATTTCCTTCCGAGTCGAACCGCGTGGCGCCGCACACGTGGTCGAAATGCAAGTGGCTCAGCACGACGGTGTCGATCTCGTCCGGCTCGACGCCCAAGGCGGCCAGTCCCGCCAGCAGCGGCGCGCCCTCCTCCATCGAGTAGAAGCGGCGGTCGAGCGGAGCGAACTTGTCGCCGTAGCCGGTGTCGATGAGGACCGTGTGCGTCCCGTCGCGGGCCAAGACGCAGTTGTTGGCGCACGGGATGCGGTTCGCCTCGTCCGGCGGGGCGACGGTCTTCCAGATCGTGCGCGGCACCACGCCGAACATGACCCCGCCGTCGAGCCGAAACAGCCCGCCGTTGATCGTGTCGAGTTGCCAGTTGCCCAGGTGCATCGGCGAATCGCAGGAGGTGATGGACTCAGCGCGGACGCGTGACCGAAATTCCCAACCCGAAGCGTGAGCGAGGAGTGCTCGCTTGGGGCATCCCTACGCCTCGCTCACGCTTCGGGTTGGGGCGGCGGTGGACGTTCATGGTCAAGGCAACTGCTCGCGCTGAATTTTGCCGGCCGCCGAACGGGGCAGGGCATCGAGCGGGATGATGCGCTCGGGCCGCTTGTAGTACACGAGGTTCCGCTCGCAATGCGCGCGAATTGCCGCCAGGTCGATCCCCTCCTCGGCGACGACCGCCGCCTTGATAAACTGCCCGCCGCTTTTGCGCGAGCCGGCGTACACTTTCACTTCGACCACGCCGGGCACCGCGGCGATGACTTCCTCGACTTCCGAGGGAATCACCTTCAGCCCCTCGACGTTGATCACTTCGGCCTCGCGGCCCAACAAATGGATGTATCCGCGCTCGTCGACGCGCGCCAGATCGCCGGTTTCGAACCAGCCATCCACCAAGGGCGCCGTGTCCACGCCGGCGGAGCCCAGGTAGCCGGCCATCATCGAGCTGGAGCGAATCAGCAGCCGGCCGACTCCCGCCGCCGCCGTCTGTGCCGGATGGGGGCGAACCTGGGCTTCGACCCCCTGCATCGGCGGCCCCACGCAACTGCCGGCAATCTGCGGCTCGCCCGGCGGAGCGACCGTGATGCCCCCCGTCTCGGTCGTGCCGTACAAGGGCCTGACCATCAAGCCCGACTTGGCGCAGAACCGGTCTGCGGTGCGCTCCGACAGGGGCGAGCCGGCCGACAGCACCGTCCGCACGGCGCCCGCGCAACCGATCGCCCGCGCCGAACAACAGCACGTCGAGCATCGCCGGCACGGCCGGCAGGATCGTGACCCGCGCTTCTTCCAGCCCCTGAAACACCCGGCCGGCTTGAAAGCCGCGCATCGACACGACCGACGCCCCGCTCAACAGCGGCACCATCACGCACATGCCGTAGGCGTACGCGTGACACATTGGCGCGATGGCCATGATCGTGTCGTCCGCCGTGATGCCGATCGTCTCGACGTAGTGCCGCGCTTCTTCCGTGGCCGCGCGACCCGGGCGCACGGCGACCTTGGGCTGTCCGGTGGTGCCGGAGGTGGGATGCAGCGGCACGCTGGCCAGCGCCGGGTAGTCGGCGTTGAAGCCCGGCGTGGCCGGACTGACCCGTCCGGCCGCCAGCCGAATCCAATCGCCGGCCGACAGGGCCGACACCGTCAGCGACTCCCCCTGCAAGTCCGCCGGCGGACATTCGTCGCTCAGAACCAATTGGGCGCCGAACCGCAGCGCCGTCCGCTTCAGCTCCGCCGCGGGGGTCTTGGCATGCACCAAAAGCGGCGAACCGCCGACAGTCAGCACGCTCAACAATGTGGCCACGAATTGCGGTCCGTTGCCCACCGAGACGATCGCTCGCCCCCCCGGCTCGAAGCCCAACGACGTGAGGCGCTCGACCAGTTGGGCCCGGCCGGCGTGAAAATCATCGGCCTCGACGACGCGCGCCGAGTCCAAGTCGACGAACTTGCCGCGATACCCTTCGGCAGCGTCCAGAATCGGTAGCGGCGACAGGTCCATTCTCAGGCCAGCAGCACGGCTCGGGCGCCGTCCTCGATCCGTTCCAGCACACGGGCGATGTCTTCGTGCGAGTGGGCCGTGGAGAGGAACAGCGGTTCGAACTGGTTCGGGTGGAAATACACGCCCGATTGCTGAAGCTGGTGCTGGAAACGAATGTACTTGTCGAAGTTGCAGAAGCGGCGCACGTCGCGATAGTTCACCAGCGGACCCACGTCGCCGTGGGTCAACAGCATCGACACCATCGGGCCGGCGTATTGTATCTGGTGGGGAATGCCCAGCCGAGTGAAAATCTCGTCGGCCCCTTGGGCCAGTTGCGTGCCGATGCTTTCCAGATGGGCGTAGATCGCCGAGCAATCGCGATGGATTTCATCGAGCACGGCGTTGGCCGCCGCCATGACCATCGTGTTGCCCGAGTAGACGCCGCCGTGGAACAACCGACCCTCGACGATGCACTGCATGATTTCGCGCGTGCTGGCCAGGGCCGAGATCGGAAACCCGCCCCCCAGGGCCTTGCTCAGGATCGTGATGTCGGCCTCGACGCCGTAGCGCTGCTGCGCGCCGCCCGGCGCCACGCGCATGCCGGTAATCACTTCGTCGAGAATCAACAGCGCCTCGTGCTCGTGCGCAAGCGAGCGGGCAATTTCGAGAAAGCCGTCCTGGGGCGGAATGACGCCGCCGTTGCCCATCACCGGCTCCATGATCACCGCGGCCACCTGGCCGTCATGATCCGCCAGGCACCGCTCGAGGGCTTCGGGCGAGTTCCAGCGACAGACCAGCACGTCGTGCGGAGCGCCGTTCATGCCCAGCGTGCCGGGAATCGCCGGCCCGTAGGGCCCGGCGGGCAGGTCCTCGATCGGAGCGTGATAGCGGTGAAAGATGTTGTCGCTCGATCCGTGATAATGCCCCTCGAAGGCGACGATGTACCGTTTGCCGGTAAACGTGCGCGCCAGCCGCAGCGCGGCGACGATCGCCTCGGTCCCCGTGCTGGAAAACCGCATCAGTTCAAGGTGCGGGAACAGCTTCTTGACCTTCTCGGCAACCTGCGCCGTCACTTCGGCCGGAAAGCCAAGCTGGCTGCCCCCTTCGGTCAGTTGCCTCACCACCGCCTCGATCACCGGCGCCGGTCGGTGACCGAAGATCAACGGACCATAGGCCATGTTCAAGTCGATGTACTCTTGGCCGTCCGCGTCCCAGACGCGCGACCCCTGGCCGCGCGTGGCCACCAGCGGCAAATGGTACGGCAGCACGCGCATCGTGCTGTTGTCGCCACCGGCGATGCTCTGCCGAGCCCGTTCCAAAAGTTGCTCGGAAGTGGAAGCTGTCGCGAGCGCTTTCCCGTTCGTTGACTCAATCATCTACGGCTGCCTTGCATCTTCGCGTGTATCGCCTAAAAGCCTAATTAGGAAAAAGCACCACAAACGCACTATCCATCGCATGATTCTCATTTTGACAAACCGGCCTTGCATTATCGCGCTGCGGCCCATGCTGTCAAGCGGCAGCGAATGCATCGGCCGTGTGGAAATGGGCGATCTACCCCGGCCATCGCCAAGCCTACGCGGGTTCTCCATCCCCCGTTTAGCCCCGAGCCATCGGCGAGGGTGATCCCCCTCATGTGGCAAGAAGCTATTCGTAGGCGATCGCCGACAGCAGATTGAGCCGCGCGGCCCAAGCGCCAGGCCTCCAAGCAGCCAGCACCGCGATCAACAGACAGCCGCCGGCATTGGCCGCCAGCAACCAGGGATGCAGCTCAAACGGAATGGCGCGCCCCAGCACCGGCTCATTGCACAGGTGAATCACCACGGCGGTGGTGATGCCCCCCAGCGTCCCCAACACCGCGCCCACCAGACCCAGCAACAGCGATTCGCAAAACACGAGTTTGCGCGTCTGCCCGGGCGTCATGCCGATGATGCGCAGCAGCCCCAGTTCGCGGGTTTGCTCGATTACGTTCAACGTCAGCGTGTTGCTGACCGCCACGGCGCCGACGATGAATCCGACGGCCAGCAGGCCCCACAAGGCACCCACGACGCCATTGATCAATCCGTCGAGCTGGCCACGCATTTCGGCGAACGATTGGACCACGATCCCCTCGCCGGCCAGCTTACTGTCGAGCCGCCCCGCCAGTTCCTCGATCGGCACTCCATCGCCGGCGTCCACGATCAGAAACGACGCCGGGCCGATGGGAAACCGCCTGGCCGCCGCGTGCTGGTCGAGATAGACGACGCGGCCTCCCAACATGTAGTCGTTCACCAAGTCGGCCACGCGCAGCGAAAAGACGCGTCCCTGCACCTCCAGCCGCAACGTGTCGCCGGCCTTCAGCCCCAGCTTTCTGGCCATCACGCCACTCACCGCGGCGTCCCCCGCGGTAAGCCTTTGGCGCAACCGGGCGTCAGCCGCCGGCGCCAGCACCCACGGCAACTCGACCTGCGGAGCAAAATCGCGCACCACGCACATCGTCGAGGAGCCGTTGATCTTGCCCGAAAGGAGGCGAATCTCGACAACGCGCTCGACGCCGGGGGTGCGGGTCACTTCGGCGCCGATGTCGCGCCCGGGCTGGCCGGCGGCCGATTCCTCGGTGGCCGCGGGATTGGTCAGAAAGACGTCGCCGGCCAGCGATCGCCGGTACCAGCCGCGGACGTCGTTGACGTTGTTCGTGATCGCGGTTCCCAATCCGAGCCCCGCCGACAGCGCCACGACCAGCACCCCCACGGTCAGCCCGGTGCGCGTGACGCGCGCCAGCAACTGGTCGGACGCCAGCCGGCCCTCGGTTTGCAACCACGGGGAAAGCAATCCGCCGAGCGTGCGCACGAGGGGGCGCACGACCGCGGGAATCGACGGCCACGAAGGCCACCAGCATCAGCAAGCCGGCCGGAATGGCCGCCTCCGGGGCCAGGCGTTCGCCGGCCACCAACAGCACCAGCGTCACGGCCAGGCTCCAGCAGGCCACCCCCAGCACGACGGCCCACCGCGGAAATCGTTCGGCCTGGCGCAGGTCCTGCTCGCCCATGGCTTCGATGGGCGAAACGCGCCGCGATTGGATCGCCGGCACCAGTGCCGCCAGCGCCGCCACCAGCGGTCCCAACAGCACGACGCCGGCCAACACGCCGTACGGTACCGCCGAGGCGGGAACATCGACGCCCAGGAGCGCCGCCATGGCCCGCTCGAGGCCGTGCCCCAGGAGAAAGCCCAGCGGCACGCCCGCCGCCGCGCCGATCGCGCCGATCGCCACGCCTTCAAACAGCTCGAGCCCCATCATCTGTCGCCGCGTGGCGCCCAGCACGCGGACCACGGCAACGGCTTGCCGCCGTTCGCTGAAATTGAGCCGCAGCGTGTTGAGGATGATAAAGGCGGCCATCGCCATTGACAGCGCCCCGGCCAGTCGCAGCGCCAGTTCGGTCGAACGGAGCGTGGTGTCGATCATCTCCCCCGCCGCCGCCGGCGATTGCACGGCCAGGTCTTCCGGCAACCGCTCGGCAAGTGCCGCGCTCACGTCCTGCCGATCGTCGGAAGACGCCAGCAACACCCGCACGCGATCAAGTTGGCCGGCAAGCCCAAAGAAACCCTGCACGTCGGCCATTGGCATCACGACGCTGGCCGCCGGAGCAAACGCCCCCAGCGCCGCCGCGTCGGCCAGGCCGACAATCGTCGCCGACCGCGGACCGCGCCGCGTGATCACCAGCAGCCGATCCCCCACGTCGGCTTGGAAACTCTTGGCCAGATCGGCCGAAACGACCGCCTCGCCCTTGGTCCGGCAACCGCGCCCCCGTGTGATCGCCAAGGCCTTCCAAGCCGCTTCCGCTTCGCAGCCAATGCCGACCAGCACGGTGCGGAACCGTTTGCCGTGCACCCGGGCCATCGTGGCCCGATTCACCACCGGCACGGCCGCCGCGACGCCCGGCACGTCAGCCAGCTCCGGCAGGCTCGTCGCTGCAAACCGGCCCCCCGCCGCCGAGACAATCTCCACCGCCGGAAACTTGTCCACGATGCCCGAGAGCTGGCGGATGCCCAGCCGCACGCTCGATTGCGCCAGCGCCGTGCCCAGCACCGCGGCCACCGCGATCGCCACGCTGGCCATCGACAGGATCGTCCGCGCGGGGCGCTGCACGCCATCCGCGGACGACCAGATGCGCAAGGTTCATGGCCGGGCGTCCCACGTGGGCAAGCCGCCGGCTTGCACAGCGGTCGACAGCTCGGACACCTCGACGATACGCCCGTCCTGCATCATCAAGACGCGGCCGGCCTGACGCGCCATCGTGGCGTCGTGCGTCACCATCACGATCGTCTGCCCTCGGCGGGCGCAATCGGCCAACAGCTTGACGATTTGTTGTGCCGTGGCGCTATCCAGCGCGCCGGTGGGTTCGTCGGCCAGCACCACTGCCGGATCGATGACCAGGGCCCGGGCGATCGCCACGCGTTGCTGCTCGCCGCCCGACATTTCGTGAGGAAAGTGAGCCGCGCGATGGGCGACTCCCACCCGATCGAGCGCGGCGGTGGCCCGCTCGGCCGCGGCGGCGCGCCGCAGCCCGTCGATCCGTAGCGGCAGCGCGACGTTTTCCACCGCCGTCAGCGTCGGCAACAGGTTGATCCGCTGAAAGACAAAGCCCAGCTTCCTGCGCCGCACGATGCTGCGGGCCGTATCGTCCAGCGAGCCCAGGTCCTGTCCGTCGAGCAGCACCTGGCCGGAGCTGGGCGGGTCGATGCCTCCCAGGACGTGCAGCAGCGTGCTTTTGCCACAGCCCGAGGGCCCCATGACGGCCAAAAACTCGCCGCTTTCCACCGCCGCGTCCACGTCACACAGCGCCTGGACCTTGGCCGGGCCGGCGCCGTAGTGCTTCGAGACGTTTCGGGCAACGAGAATCGACATGCGAACGGGTCCGTTAAGGCGGGAGCAAATCAGCAACCAGGTGGGAACTTGCGCTTCGTATTTAGCCGGTCGAGCGCCGCCGGCGACCTCGGGCCGCGGCGATACTGCCAAGGTGGAAGTATCCGATAACCCTGACGCAGATTTCCCAAATTCTCCATCATACATTACACTGCTGCCTTGGCGACGGGCAAGCCAGTCGATGGCTGCCCGCGATCCTTCGTGACGTGCAAGCGCCCGGCATTTGGGTCAGATGGTGAATATGCGACGCTCGTTAATGGCCATCTGGCTGTTTTTGTTTTGTCTCTGTGGCGCGGTCCGAGCCCAAGGCGTGTCGAGCGTGGCCGGCCACGTGCCGGCCGATGCTTGTCTGGTGATCGCCAGCGGCGACGTGGGGGCCACCTGCCAGGAGTTTTTAGAGACCCGCCTCGGAGAGACGCTCTGCCGGGCCCGATTTTGCCCCGCTGGTGGCCGAATTGCGCCGCCTGCGGCTGGCCGGTCCGCTCAACCTGCGGCCGGCGTTCGGCTTCGACTGGGAGGACTTGCAGGACATCCATTCGCCCGGCGGACTGTTTCTGTTTCCGCTTGCCGATGGGCGACAGGCCGTGGCCTGGATCTTCGCCGGCACGTCCACCGACGATACAGGCCCGTTGGCCGTGGCCGCGCGCTATTTCGGCGAGCAGGGCTTCCGCGGCGAAACGCTGCAGCGCGGCCGCGGCCAGCTAACTGTGTTACATCCTGCGGATCCACAGCGCGGCGGATCGTCGCCGGTGTTGTTTGCTTCGCCAGGCTATTACGGCGTGGCCAACTCACTGTCGGCGGCCGAAGCCGTGCTGGCCGTCGCAGCCGAAAAGTCATTGGCCGCCGAGCCGGCCTGGCAGCAAGCCACCCCCGCGGAGACGACCGCGGCGCCGCGGCCGGGTGACGTCACCTTGCTGTTGCGGCCGCTGCAGTTGTGGGAGCTGGTGCGCAGCGAAGGCGAGCGTCGCGCGCCTGCCGAACAGCCGGCCACGGCCGACAAAACGGAAAAACCCGCCGACGCCGAGCCGCCCCGCGATCCGCTGGCAGCCAGCCGGCAATTGGGCTTCGACGGCGTGCAGGCTCTGGCCGCTCGCGTGACGTTCTCCGCCGAGCCGCTGGCCGATTGGCAGATTCAGCGCGAGTCTCATCGCGCCGCGCCCGTACGCCAAAGCGCTGCGGATGCTCGAGATGCCCGCCGGCCGCATGCCGCAACCTCCGGCCGGCCTGAGCGCCGGTCTCACCAGCGCCACGTTCTGGCGGTGGGACTTTCCTGCGGCCATGCAGGGCTTTGGCAACCTGTTTGACGAGGCCAACGAACCGGGGCCCGACGGCGTCGGCCTGTTCGAAGACATGCTCGACGGCCTGCGCGACGATCCGGAAGGGGTGCAGGTCGATCTGCGGCGCGAAGTCTTCGCCCAGCTTGGACCCGAGATCATGAACGTCACCGACCGTGGCGGAGAAAAGACCGACCAGCGGCCCCACGGCGATCGGACCCTGTACGTGACCCGGGTGCGCGACATGGCGGTCGTGACGGATGCCTTGAAGCGCTTTTACCGCGGCGACGATCGGGTCCAGCACGCGCGGACCGGCGAGTACGAAGTGTGGACCGTGCCCGAGGGGGCGTCGTTGTTCGTCGAAGGCGAAAGCGATTCGGTCGTGAGCGTGCGAGCACTGGCGCTGGGTGCGGGGCGAATGCTGTTTGCCACCGACGTCGACATGCTGCACGCGATGCTGGCCGGCTCGGCCACGGGGGCCGCGTTGAGCGACGGCTCGCCCTGGTCGGGACTGTGGCGGAAAATGCAAGACCGCCCGGGCGAAGCCTCGTTATGGGCGCTCACGCGACTCGACGACACGATGGCGCCCGCTTATTCGCAGGCCACCAAGGACGCGAAGCCGGAGGAAGAAGCCGGTCCGCTGGCGGGCCTGTGGCGGATCTTGCTGTTCGGCACGGCCGACCCAGAAACTCAGGTGCCGACCGCAGCCGCCCCGCCGTTCGGTCGGGTGCGCGCGGGCTTGCCGCCGGCCAGCGTCATCATGGCGCCGGTAGCCGAAGGTTGGACGATCACGATTGATGCCGCGCGCGGCGAAGGGGCGAAATAATTGCGAACGCTCATGCACGACATTCGAAAACCAAGGCCTGAGACGATCCACGCCGCCGGCCGCTCTCTGCTGATCGCCGTCCTCATCCTCGCGGCTTGCGGATCGCGCCGCGCTGTGCGCAGGTCGACACGCCGGCCGCCGCCGAGGCGCGTCGCGCGTCGGCGCCGTGCCGCGAGCGGTACAGCGGACGGGCGGATTGGAACGAGTGGGCCGACGTGCTCCGGCTGGCCGACGTGCAGTACGAGCTCTTGGCCGGCGACCGCGGGCGGGCCGAACCGCTGCGCGAGGCCATTCGCACGCTGTTGGCCGTGCAAGTGCGCGAATTTGCCGAAGAGCCGTTTCTGCGGCTGGCCAAGGCGCTCGACGTGCGGGCACAGGAGCTGACGCCGATTCCCGCGGCCGAGTGGCCCAGCGCCTGCGACGAACGGGCCGAACACTACACGGAACCGTCCGTCGAGGACCTGGAGGCGGCGCGGCTCGCTTTCCAGCGCCGCTTGGACGCGTTGGCAGCGTGGATGCC
This sequence comes from uncultured Planctomycetota bacterium, assembly GCA_963711515.1. Lineage (GTDB taxonomy): Bacteria > Planctomycetota > Planctomycetia > Pirellulales > PALSA-1355 > CAVQEL01. The sequence continues at coordinate 10,720 of CAVQEL010000032.1, forward strand.
GGCGCTCGGCCAGCCCGGCAGTCGTTGGGCGCAGTTTTTGTTCTGGGACGAATCGCGCGACCTTGCCAGCCGGATGCCGAAGGCCACGCCGGACGCCAAGCTGCTCGACCGACTGGAAGTGCGCTGGAAGGCGGCGCCGACCGTGTGGGACGAAGAGCGTCTGTTCGAAACGTCGCTGGCGGCCCAGACCTACATCCGTCTGCTGCGCAGCTTCCTGGTCGGCGAAACGCAGGCCCAGTATGCGGCCGCCTGGCACGAATTGGGCGAATGGCTCGTCACGCTCGAAGCCGACCGCTGGGACACGTCGAAAGTGGCCGCCGCCGTCGCGCGTCGCGAAAGTCTGGCGCAAGCGTCGCGACTGACCGCTTCGATCCGCCGCGAGTTGTCGCGGCCCAATCTGATCATCCAGGTCCGCGGCAAGTGGCTCGAGTCGCAATTGAAACAACCGATCGACGAACCGTACGACGTCAACGGCGTCTTCGCCGGCACGCGCAGCGTGGGTAGCGGTCGCATGCGGGGCACGATGTGGGGTGAGTTCCTGCCGTCCACGGCCGTCGGACGCTGGGTGCTGCGCCTCAGCGCCACGTCGACGGCCCGCACCACCGGTTCGCAAGAAGGCGTGAGCGTGGTCAGCCGCGCCACCACCCGCGTGGCGGCCACGAAACCGTTCAGGATGGACGCGCGCGGTTTAATCCCGCAGCGGGCCAATGCCGGGGCGACGACGTCGATCACTTATGAAAGCATCAACTCGTCGGGATTCGGCCGGCGGCGGAGCAGGGCGGTGAGCGAGACCTACGCCCGCCGTCCCCAGGCCGAAGCCGACGGCGCGGCGTACGCCCGGCGCTCGATTCTGGAGACGATCAACGAAGAAGCCGCCAAAGTCGCCGGCGATTTCAACAAAACGTATCACGCGCAGTTGCGCGACCCGCGGCTCAATGCCCTGCGTCCCGCGCCGCTCATTCGCGTGGCCGCTGCCGACGAAATGGTGCGGTGGGAATGCCTGCTGGAAGCCCCGGCCGGTTTTGGCGCGCCGCTGCCGCCGCCGGCCGACGATCCCGGCACCGAGGTCGTGATGTGCTTGGGGGCTTCGGCCCTGGAAGAGCAGGCCGCCATCACGTTGGGCGGACGCCAGATGACCGGCGCGGAACTGACCGAGGCCCTGGGCTCGGCGTTGGGCACGGCGGCTGCAGGCACCAGCGACGAGTTCCACGTCACCTTCGAGCAAGACCCCTGCGACGTCCGGTTTGAGGAGGACGTGATTCACGTCCGCCTGCACATCAACAAGTTCGATTCGGCGGACGTCAATTATCCGGCCATGACCGTCGACGTCGGCTACCAGCCCCAACAGCGCGACGGCCAGGTGGTATTCGTCCGGCAGGGCCGGCTGCGCGTAACGCCCTTGGCCGGGAACGAGGACGAGGGCCAGCCGACCAGGATGAGCGGCCGGCAACAGACGCTGCGGCTGGCCGTCCAGCGCAAGCTCGGCAAGGTCCTCTCCGAGGAGCTTACGGCGGCCTCGATTGATTTGCCCCTGGCCGGCGAAAAACAGACGGCGCTGCGCGTGGAACAGGCCCGCATGGTGGGTCCCTGGCTGCAGCTTGGGCTCTCGCCGGCTCCGGAGTCCTGACCCCCCGAGTGGCAATCTCGCGGGGTCGTCGCCGCCGCCGGAGATGGCAACTTCGCCCGTGACATTGCGCATTTATGAACGATTGACGTGGAAGTAGGCGTCGTGGTAGCATGCACGGACTGACTAGTCAGTCCGCCATCGCCCTCCACCGCCCACGAGTCTTCCGACCCATGCCTCCTTCCTCTCAAAAACGTCCTGCCGCCAGCGACGAGGATCGCCTCGCCAGCCGCCGCGAAGAGATCCTGACGCAGGCCGCACGGCTGTTTGCCCAACACGGATTCAGCGGCTGCGACACGACCCGCTTGTGCGAGGCGATCGGCGTCGGCAAGGGGACCGTGTATCGCTACTTTCCCAGCAAGCGGGCGCTGTTTCTGGCGGCCGCCGACCGCGTGATGCGGATGCTCCGCGACCACGTCGACGGGAGCATCGCCGGCGTCGACGATCCGTTCGAGCGCATCCGGTTGGGCATTCGGGCGTTTTTGGCGTTCTTTGCCGAGCACCCGGCGTTTGTCGAGTTGTTGATGCAGGAACGGGCCCAGTTCAAGGACCGCACCCGGCCCACGTTCATGGAGCATCGCGAGGCGAACGTCGAGCGCTGGCGGGAGATGTATCGCTCGCTGATTGCCGAGGGTCGCGTGCGCGACATCCCCGTCGAGCGGATCACCGACGTCATCGGCAATCTGCTGTACGGCACCATTTTTACGAATTATTTCAGCCCGCAATCCAAATCGCTGGAGGCGCAGGCCCAGGACATTATCGACGTGGTCTTTCACGGCATATTGACCGACGCCGAGCGCCAGCGGCAACTAGGGCCGCAGGACAGTGTTTAAGAACCAGTTGGCGAACCGCCCCCCGCACTGCGGGCTCTTGCCCGAGGGGACCATGGAACGACGTGATGCATATGCGCTTGAAAAGCTGGCCGTCGTGTTGCTGCCGCTGGCGGCGGTCGCCGGCGGCTGCGCGAAGCCCGCGCCGCCGATGGCGGCCGGCCCGCCGCCCAAACCGCCGGAAGTGCGTCGTCGAAGTGCCGCAAGTCGGCCAGATCACCGACTACGAAGACTTCACCGGCCGCACGGTTGCCAGCACCACGATCGACATTCGGGCCCGCGTGACCGGCTATATCCACAACGTGAACTTCAAGAAAGACGAAGGGCGCGACGTGGAGATGGGGAGCGTCATGTTCGAGATCGACCCCCGCCCGTACGAAGCCGAAGTGGCCCGGGCCGAGGCGAACCTGCTGCAAGCCGCCACGCATTTGAAGCGGATCGAGTTGGACTACGAGCGCGCCAAGAAAACGGTGATGTCGCGCACGATCACGCAGGAGCAGTTCGACCAGGTGGCCGGCGACCGGGCCGAGGCCAAGGCCCAGGTGGAAATTGCCCAGGCCGATCTGGACCTGGCCAAGCTGAACCTGAGCTATACGCAGGTCAAGGCGCCGATCAGCGGTCGCGTGAGCCGCACGCAATTGGATCGGGGCAACCTGGTCGAGGGCCGACGAAACCGTGCTGGCGACCATCGTGGCGATGGACCCGATGTACGCCTATTTCGAGCTCGACGAGCGGACGCTGCTGCGCTTGCGGCGCTTTGCCGACGAAGGGCGAATCAGCACCCGCAACGAACACTCGGTGCCGGTCAAGATGGGCCTGGCCGACGAAGACAACTATCCGCGCGACGGCCTGGTCAACTACTTCGACAACCAGCTCGACCCGGCCACCGGCACGCTGCAGGCGCGGGGCGTGTTCAAGAACGACGACCGGATGCTGGCTCCCGGCATGTTCGTCCGCGTGCGGCTGCCGATCGGCCAGCCCTACCGGGCGCTGTTGGTGCCCGAGCAGGCGCTGGGCACCGATCAGGGGCAGAAGTTCGTTTACGTCGTCGACGACGCCAACAAGGCGCAGTATCGCCGCGTGCAAGTGGGCAAACTGCAGCAGGGCCGCCGCGTGGTGCTGGGCGGCATCAACGAGGGCGAGCGGATCGTGGTCAGCGGGTTGCAACGGGTGCGGCCCGGCGCGGAAGTCAATCCGCAGCCCGCCGGTCCCACCGATTCGCCGTCGTCCGAGGTCGCCGAAGCACCCGTGGCGCCATCACACAACTAGCCGAAGGCAGCGGGGAATGGAAAGACGGTTGGCTTCAGGGTGCCATGCTTGCTTCCGGCAAGCATGCCCACGCAAGCGTGAGCATGGCCCCCGAGAGTTGATCCTCCGGTTTTCCTGACACCTTTGAACAACGATCGCGGCCGCGGCGCGGAATCGGTGCCCGCCGGCCGCCGGAGAATGCCCTGGGGGCGAGGTTTTCGGGCCGTGTTTTCGCGATTCTTCATCGATCGGCCGATCTTCGCCTCGGTGCTGTCGATCGTGATCACGCTGGCCGGCGGAATCGCGGTCTTCAACCTGCCGCTGGCGCAGTTTCCGTCGATTTCCCCGCCGAACGTCACGGTCATGTGCGACTATCCCGGCGCCAGCGCCCAGGGGGTCGCCGGCAGCGTGGCCGCGCCCATCGAGCAGCAGGTCAACGGCGTGGAAGGCATGCTCTACATGTCCTCCACCTGCAACAACGACGGCGGCTACAGCCTGACGGTCACGTTCGACAACAGCGTCGATCTCAACATGGCCCAGGTGCTCGTGCAAAACCGCGTCAGCCTGGCGCTGCCGGCGCTGCCGGACGTGATCAAACAAACCGGCGTGCGCGTGGCCAAGCGGGCGCCCGACGTGCTGATGGGCATGTCGATCATTTCGCCCAATCGGCGCTACGACCAGTTGTACTTGAGCAACTTCGCCCTGATGCAGATCCGCGACGAGCTGCTTCGCGTCGACGGAGTGAGCGACATCAACATCATGGGCCAGCGCGACTACAGCATTCGCATCTGGGTCGATCCCGAGCGGCTGGCCGCCCGCAACATGACCGCCGGCGACGTCGTCACCGCCGTTCGCCAGCAGAACGCCCAGGTGGCCACGGGCATGATCGGCGCGCCGCCCGTGCGCGGCGACCAGCCGACCGAGATCACGCTCAGCACGCTGGGCCGCCTGGAGGACGTCGAGCAGTTCGAAAACATCATCGTCAAAAGCACGCCCGAGGGTCGGATCGTGCGCGTCCGCGACGTCGGCCGCGTCGAGCTGGCCGCCAAGAACGAAGACTTCGACGTGATGTTCGACAGCCAGCCCACGGTGCTGTTGGTCGTGTTTCAGATGCCCGACGCCAACGCGCTGGAAACGCACGACCGGGTGCTGGCGAAGATGGAAGAGCTGCGGGCCACGTTTCCCGAGGGCGTGGGTTACGAAGTCGGCTTCGACACGACCCCCTACACGCGCGAGAGCATCAACGAGGTGTTCAAGTCGCTGCGCGACGCGGTCATCCTGGTGGCCATCGTGGTGCTCGTGTTCCTGCAGAATTGGCGCAGTCGCGATCATTCCGCTGTTGGCCGTGCCCGTGGCGATCGTGGGCACCTTCGCCGCGATGGCCATTTTCGGTTTCAGCCTGAACAACCTGACGCTGTTCGGCCTGGTGCTGGCGATCGGCATCGTGGTCGACGACGCGATCGTGGTGGTCGAGGCCGTGGAGCATCACATCGAACAGGGGCTGCCGCCGCGCGACGCCACGATCCTGGCCATGCAGCAAGTGTCCGGCCCGGTCGTGGCCGTGGCGCTGGTGCTCAGCGCCGTGTTCGTGCCCTGCGCGTTCATCAGCGGCATCACGGGGCATTTCTTCCGGCAATTCGCGCTCACGATTTCGGTGTCGACGATCATCTCGGCGTTCAATTCGCTCACGCTCAGCCCGGCGCTCACCGCGCTGCTGTTGCGTCCGCGGGGCGAACAAGCCCGCAGCAGCGTATTGCCTTGGCTCGCCTTCGTGGCGGCCGGCGGCTGGCTGGGCTGGGCGCGCGGCGGCGAATTGCTGGCCCAGTGGCCGATCGACATCCGGTGGCCGGCCGAATACACGCCGTGGGTGACCGCGGCCGCGGGCGGCCTGGCCGGGCTGCTGGTCAGTTGGCCGTTGAACAAGCTCCTGGGGTTCGCCTTCTGGAGCTTCAATCGGGGTTTCGAATTTCTTGGCACCGCCTACACCTGGACCGTCGGCAAACTGCTGCACACCAGCGTGCTGGTGCTGGCCGTCTATGGCGGGTTGCTGGTGCTCACCTATCAGCAGTTTGCGGCCACTCCCAAGGGATTTATCCCCGGGCAGGACATGGGCTACCTGCTGATTAGCGTGCAACTTCCCGACTCGGCCGCCGAGGAGCGAACCGCGGCCGTGCTGCGCCGCATCGAAAAAATCGTGTTGTCCACGCCCGGCGTGCGGCACGTCACTGGAATCACGGGCCAATCGTTCGTGCTCAACGCGTCGGGATCCAATTTCGGCACGATGTTCGTCGGCCTGCACGAGTATCGCGATCGGCGCGATCCGAGCCTGTCGAGCATGAGCGTGGTCGGCAGGCTGAACGAAGCGTTTGCCCAGATTCCCGAGGCGATGATCCAGGTCTTTCCGCCCGCGCCCATTCGTGGCGTGGGCCGCTCCGGCGGTTTTACGCTCATGATCCAGGACCGCGGCGACCTGGGACCCGCCGCCTTGCAGGCCGAGACCGAAAACCTGGTGCGGGCCACCAACGCGCACCCGCAGATGGCCCGGGCCTTTTCGGCGTTTCGGGCCAACGTGCCGATGCTCAAAGTCGATCCCGACGTCCGCGAGTGCATGGAGAAAAAAGTCAGCGTGCGCGATTTCGCCGAAACGCTGCGCGTGTACCAGGGCTCGCTGTACGTCAACGACTTCAATCTCTTCGGGCGCACCTGGCAGGTACTGGTGCAGGCCGACTTCCCGTTCCGCGACGAAGTCGAGGACATGCCGAAGTTCAAGGTGCGCAATTCCGACGGCGCGATGGTGCCCTTGGGCTCGTTGGCGTCGATCCGCCAGGTCAACGGGCCGATGCTGCTGACGCGCTACAACATGTATCCGGCCGCGTCGATCAACGGGTCAAGCATGCCCGGGGTGAGCTCGCGAACGGCGATCGACATCATGGACGAACTGGCCGCCGCCGAGTTGCCGCCGTCGATGGCGGCCCAATGGACCGAGATGGCGTTTCTGGAGCTGATGGCCGGCAACACGGCCATGATCATTTTCGGCCTTGCCGTGGTGATGGTGTTTCTGGTGCTGGCGGCCCAGTACGAGAGCTGGTCGCTGCCGTTGGCCGTGATCCTGGTCGTGCCGATGTGCCTGTTGAGCGCCGTCGTCGGCGTCAACATGGCGCACATGGACATCAACATTTTCACGCAGATCGGCTTCGTGGTGCTGGTCGGGCTGGCCAGCAAGAACGCGATTTTGATCGTCGAGTTCGCCAAGCGCAAACGCGAGACCGGCGAGCCGCGCCGCCAGGCCACGCTCGAAGCCTGCCGGCTGCGATTACGGCCGATCGTGATGACCTCCGTGGCATTCATCCTGGGAGCCGTCCCCTTGGTGCTGGCCACCGGCGCCGGGGCCGAAATGCGCCAGACGCTGGGCACCGCCGTGTTCAGCGGCATGCTCGGTGTCACGCTGTTTGGCCTGTTCTTGACGCCCGTGTTCTTCTTTACGATCGACTGGCTCGGCGGCACGTGGCTGTTTGCGTCGCGCGTCACCCGCTGGATCGGCGACCACTCGCTGCGGTTGTTGACCTTGCGGCCGCTGTGGTCGGTGACCGATCGCGTGCGTCGGCGGAAGAAGCCGGCCCCGCGCTCGGAGTCGCCAGCGGATGAAACGTCGGATCCCGTATTGCACGAATGAGGTAGCGGTGTTTTCCAGGTTTTTCATCGACCGGCCGATCTTTGCCGCGGTGTTGTCGATCATCGTCACGCTGGCCGGCGGGATCGCGCTGTTTACGCTGCCCATCGCGCAATACCCGCAGATCGCGCCGCCCACGGTCGAAGTCTCGGCCACGTACCCGGGCGCAAACGCCAAGGTGGTGGCCGACACCGTGGCCGCGCCGATCGAACAGCAGGTCAACGGCGTGGAAAACATGCTGTACATGTCGTCGCAGTGCGGCAACGACGGCAGCTACACGCTGACCGTCACGTTTCACAATGACGTCGACCTGAACATGGCCCAAGTGCTCGTGCAAAACCGCGTGGCGCTGGCCCAGCCGGTCTTGCCCGAGCTGGTGCAGCGGCGGGGCGTGACGGTGAAGAAGAAATCGCCCAGCGTGCTGATGATCGTCAATTTGTTCTCGCCCGGCGGCCTGCGCGACAACCTGTACCTGAGCAACTACGCCACGATCCAGCTCAAAGACGAGCTGTCGCGCTTGGAGGGCGTGGGCGACATCACCTATCTCGGCCAGCGCGACTACAGCATGCGGCTCTGGCTCGACCCGGAGCGGATGGCCTCGCGCAATCTGTCGGCCAGCGACGTCGTGGCCGCCATCCAGCAGCAGAACACGCAAGTGGCCGCCGGGCAGATCGGCCAACCGCCGGTCGATGGCGGGCAGGTCTTCCAATTCACCGTCAGCACGATGGGCCGCCTGGCCGATCCGGAACAGTTCGCCGAGATGATCCTCAAGCGCGAGCCGACCGGTGGACTCGTGCGGCTGAAGGACGTGGCCCGCATCGAGTTGGGCGCCCAGGGCTACGATCAGACCTGCCGGCTCGACGGGCAGCCGTCCGTGGCGCTGTCGATCTACCAGTTGCCCGGCTCCAACGCGCTCGAGGTGGCGCGGCAGGTGCGGGAGAAGATGGAAGATCTCAAGAGCCGCTTTCCTGAGGGGATCGACTACGCGATCGTCTACGACACCACGCCGTTTATCAACGAGTCGATCAACGAAGTGTTCAAGGGGCTGCGCGACGCGGTCGTGCTGGTGGCCATCGTGGTGCTCGTGTTTCTGCAGAATCTGGCGCAGCGCAATCATTCCGCTGATTGCCGTGCCCGTGGCGATCATCGGCACGTTTGCCGTGATGGCCACGATGGGCTTCAGCCTGAACAACCTGACGCTGTTCGGACTGGTGCTGGCCATCGGCATCGTCGTGGACGACGCGATCGTGGTGGTCGAAGCCGTGGAGCACCACATCGAACGCGGCATGTCGCCCCGCGACGCCACGATCCGGGCCATGGAGCAGGTCTCCGGGCCGGTGATCGCCGTCGGGCTGGTGCTCAGCGCCGTGTTCGTGCCCTGCGCGTTCATCAGCGGCATCATGGGACAGTTCTTCAGACAATTCGCGTTGACGATCGCCGTGTCGATGCTGATCTCGACGTTCAATTCGCTCACGCTCAGCCCGGCGCTGACGGCCTTGCTCTTGCGTCCGCGCGACAAGCAGCGGGCGGCGCCGCTGCCGTGGGTGGCGTTTGCCGTGGCCGGCGGCTGGCTGGGCTGGGAGTTTCTGACCCCCTGGCTGGCCGACGGGAATTGGCTGCCGTCGCTCACCGCCGAGTCCCTTCCCTGGGCCGCCGCGGCCCTCGGCGCCGTGGCCGGCTCGATCGTCGCCTGGCCGCTGAACCGCGTGTTGTGGCTGTTGTTCCGCGGCTTCAACCTGGCCTTCGACCTGACGGCCAACGTCTACACCTGGGTGGTCGGCCGGCTGCTGCGCGTCAGCCTGCTGGTGCTGGTGGGTTACGCGGGCCTGTTGTATCTGACGTATGTTCGCTTCAACGAAACGCCCAAGGGATTTATTCCCGATCAGGACAAGGGCTACCTGCTCGTGAACCTGCAACTGCCCGACTCGGCGTCGGTCGGGCGCACCGAAGACGTGATGGCCCGGATCGAAAAGCTGGCGCTAGCCACGCCGGGCATCCACCACACGGTGGCCATTTCGGGGCAATCGATCTCGCTGTCGGCCAATGCCCCCAATTTCGGCGCCATGTACGTGATGCTCGACGACTTCCACCATCGCCGTCGCCGGACATGTCGGGCCACGCGATCGCCGGGCGGTTGCAGCAGGCCTTGCAGGACGAGATTCGCGACGGCGTGGTCAACGTATTGGGTGCTCCGCCGCTCGACGGGCTGGGCACGACCGGCGGTTTCAAGATCATGATCGAGGATCGCGGCGCCGCCGGGCTCAATGCCTTGCAAAACGTGGCCGACCAGGTCGTGGTCAATAGCGCCGGAATGCCCCAGATCCGGGATCCGTTTACCAGCTTTCGCGCCGAAACGCCCTGGCTCTACCTGGACGTCGATCGCACCGCCGCCCGGCGGATGGGCGTGTCGATGGACGAGCTGTTTAGCACGTTGCAGGTTTATCTCGGTTCGCTGTACGTGAACGATTTCAACCTCTTCGGCCGCACCTGGCAGGTCAACGTGCAAGCCGACCAGGACTTTCGCCGGCAAGTCGACGATCTGAAGCAGCTCAAGGTTCGCAACCAGTACGGCCAGATGGTGCCGTTTGGCACGTTTGCCACCGTGCGCGACGTGTCGGGACCCGTGCTCATCGCCCGCTACAACATGTATCCCGCGGCGCCGGTGATTTACAACCCGGCACCGGGCGTCAGCTCCGGTCAGGCCATCGAAACGATGCAGGAGGTGGTGCAGGACACGCTGGGCTGGTCGATGCGGTTCGAATGGACCGAGCTGGCGTTGCTCCAGTTGCAGACCGGCGACACGGCGATGCTCATCTTGCTGTTGGCCGTCGTGCTGGTGTTTTTGGTGTTGGCCGCGCAATACGAGAGCTGGTCGCTGCCCTTGGCCGTGATTCTGGTGGTGCCGATGTGCTTGCTCTGTTCGATCGCGGCCGTGCAGATGGCCGAGATGGACATCAACATCTTCACGCAGGTGGGCTTCGTGGTGCTGATCGGTCTGGCCTGCAAGAACGCGATCCTGGTGGTCGAGTTTGCCCGGGCCCAGCGGCTGGCCGGCAAGGGGCGCGACGAGTCGACCCTCGAGGCCGTGAACCTGCGGTTGCGGCCGATCGTGATGACGTCGTTCGCCTTCATCCTGGGCGTGGTGCCGCTGGTCATTTCGATCGGGGCCGGTGCCGAGATGCGGCGCACGCTGGGCACGGCCGTCTTCGGCGGCATGCTGGGCGTCACGCTGTTCGGCATTTTTCTCACGCCCGTGTTCTATTACGTCATCGAGTGGTGCAACGACCTGTGGCGGGGCCGCAAGCTGCGCGGCGAAAAAGTCCGGGCCCTGCTGCGCCGCGTTCCCCGACCGCTCGGCAAGCGGACGGCGAAGCGCGCTCCGACCGCCAAACCGACGCCCAGCGGCGCGGGTCCCCACGTGCCGGTGCCCAGCGAGCACACGCTGCACGATTCCCGCTAGCCGTATTGGCTGCTCGGCCGAATTCGGGTGCCACTGCTGGCTTGTCCAGCAGTGCCTTGGCTTGATGGCAAGTCGGACCCGAAGGTCAAGCTATGACAATGCAATAGCCACATTGGCTCGCGGGCCGAATCCCAACCCGACGCGTCAGCGAGGTGTATGGACCCCACGTCAATGCGCGCCTCGCTCACGCGTCGAGGCCCGCGCGACGTCCGACTTGCCGCCCGAGGCCCCCTTACGCTACAACTTGCTTTCGAAAGGAAGCGGACGAATCGATGCGCGTGCTTATTGTCGGAGGAGGCATCGCCGGGCTGACGCTGGCGGCCTTGCTCCAGCAACGGGGAATCCGGCCGGTCATTGTCGAACGGGCGTCCCATTATGGCGGCGTCGGCTACGTCCTCGGCCTGTGGCCGGTGGGAGGCCGCGTGCTGTTCGGGCTGGGATTGCACGAGGCTCTGGTCGACAAGAGCGTGCCGCTGTTGAACTATCGGCCCTGCGACGAACGGGGTCGATGCTTTCGCGAGTTCGATTTCGGCTGGGTCTCCGACGTCGCCGGACCGATCCTGGGCGTGCGCCGCTTCGATCTTGTCGATCTGCTGCGCGAAGCGGTCGCCGCGCTCGACATGCGGATGGGAACGACCGTTTCGGCGCTGGCGATCAAGACCCGCGAAGTCGGCGTCACGTTTTCCGATGGCTCGAATGAAACGTACGACCTGGTCGTCGGTTGCGACGGATTGCGCTCGAAAATCCGCGAGCTGGCGTTTGGCAACGTGCCGCTGGTGTATCACGGCTGGACGGGATTCGCCTGGTGGCTCGATCCGGCTCTGTGCCCCTCGGACACGATCACCGAGTATTGGACCGCCGGGCGATTCCTGGGAGTCTATCCGGCCAAAGATTCGCTCTGCTGTTTCTGCGCATTGCCGGCGCCGCAGGATTCGCAGATTTCGCCACCCGAGCGGCCCGACCATCTGCGCCGCGCCTTCGCCGGCCTGGGCGGGCTGGTGCCGCGGGTAATTGACGGGTTGCCCCCGGGCGAGGAAATCTGGCACGACGATTTCGACGACGTGCGGATGCCGCGCTGGTCGCGGGGGCGGGTGCTGCTGGTCGGCGACGCGTCGGCGGCCATCCTGCCCACTGCTGGCATCGGGGCATCCATGGCCATGGAATCGGCCGCGGCGCTGGCCGACGAATTGAGCCGGGCCAATGCCGACTCGCTCGACCTGGCCATTCGGCTGTTCGAAAAACGCCGCCGCCAGCGCGTCGATTCGGTCCAAACGGCTTCGCGTCGGCTGCTGCGACTTTCGCTGCTTAAGTCGCGGTCGCTTACATGGCTCCGCAATCGCATGGTGGCATTCACCAGTGAAAAACAACTGTTGGGCAGCCTCATGCGCGTGCTGGAAACGCCGTTCTGATTCATGCCTGCACGCGTCGGAGGTGGTTTTGATCTCGCCCGTCGACAATTTCGCGTCGATCGGCTACGGTATTGGTTCTCATGAGTGACGCGAACCCAAACCCCAGCTCCCGCACGCAGGTGGGACGCTGGTGGCCTGAATTCCTGATCTTCAGTCAGAAACGGATCCGCGGGCAGGTGCGGATCCTGGGGCTTTCGGTGATCGTGGGAATCGTGGCCGGACTGGCCGCGGTCGTCTTCTATACCGTCACTGAAGCGGCTTCCTACTACGCGCTCGACGGGCTGGCCGGGTATCGTCCCGTGCCCCATCCCGGCGGGGAGATCAAGTTCAGTTGGATGCCTTCATCATGCGGGTGTTCAGCGCCCTGGCTGCTGGTGCTCATTCCCACCGTCGGCGGCCTGCTGGCCGGCTTCATCATTTACACCTTCGCTCCCGAGGCCGAGGGCCACGGCACCGATGCCGCCATCGAAGCCTACGACCATCACGACGGCCACATCCGCCCCGCGTGCCCATCGTCAAGATCATCGCCAGCGCGCTGACGATCGGTACCGGCGGCTCCGGCGGCCGCGAAGGGCCCATCGCCCAGATCGGCGCCGGCTTCGGCCTCGGCCCTGGCCGTGCTTCTCGCCGCGGTGTACGACCTGGTCGTTTACCCTTGGGGAAAGCCGAGGATACAGCATCTGCTGTGTTGTCAAGGGTTCGCAGTAGTTTACTACGGCTTCACCCTTGACGCCTTGCATCTGCAGCATCCTCGACTTTTGCAACGTTAGGGTTAACATAACATCAGCATTAACAATTGGAGGTGTTCTTATGCAGGAATGTAAAAGCTTAGGATTGGAGGAGGCAAGAGTAATCATTGAGGCAGGCGTTGAGGCGGCAAGGAAAACAGGAGATCCCGGAATCACGATTGCCGTGGTTGACCGGCACGGCGGCGCGGTCTGCCTTATGAGAATGGATGGCGTTGGTGGTTCTACGGTGCATATGGCCCTGGCCAAGGCCTATACCGCGATTGGGACTCTGACGGACACCATTCAATTCCGGGAGCATATGGGCGCCAAACCTTACGAGCTTCATCCAGTCCCGAATTTCACCGTTATTCCGGGAGGGGTTCTCATCAAGACGAAGGATGGTACCATTGTTGGCGCCGCAGGGACCAGTGGTCGTCGGTCAACGGGTCCGGGAAGCGATGAGGAAATTGCCCGGGCAGTTGCCGCGGCGTTCGAAAAGACCGAGGGTTTTGAGAGTTAGGCGGGAAAGATCTCATCCCAGTGGGGGGGATGAGACTGGCTGGCGGGCGGATCGCTTCTTTTGATCCCGCCAATCGGTGGATTCAGGAGCGACCACGGCAGGTTGTTGAGCAGAGGCAGGAGTGTGGAGGTCTGATACGGAGGCACCGTCTCGAGGTCAGGCTCCAGAGCATGAGCTGTTGCTCGACCTGGGCGGCAGTTTCCAGCAAAAGCTTCCGTCCTGCTCAAAGGCCTCCTTGAAGAGGGCCCGGCGCATTGCTTGTCATCGCAACAAAGATCATCTTTAGGGTTGGTGGATGAAGATGAACGCCCGCTGGGTTCAAAAATTATTTTTCAGGAGGGATTCGGAAAAAGTCCGGTTGATCCTGCCCGTGGGCAGACAGCAATACTGAAAACTGTAACGAAAAAAATAACATTTT
>CAVQEL010000033.1:0-227562 GCA_963711515.1 uncultured Planctomycetota bacterium
AAAGGCCGACATCTCAAAGGACTTGCTTATAACTATTTCAAAAGCAAGAATGATATTCTGGAAGAAATTATCGATGAGGGATTTCATCAGATTCATGATTTGCTCGATCCCAATAAAGATGGTGTTCCGACTGAAGAAGAATTTGTCGGTTTTCTGGAAAAAACGTTTGCAATGGTGCAAAACAACCAGCGACATTGGAAACTCTATTTCGCTTTGATGCTGCAGCCGGTCGTGTCTGAAAATTTTTCAGAAAAATATGCAGCGGCAGGCGAACCGATGTTCAGGATGATGTATGAATTTATTGCCAGTAAGGGAAGCTCGGATCCTGAAGGTGATTTAATGATTATCAGTGCGATGCTCGAAGGGACATTCCTTTATGCAATAGCTGCTCCCCGATATTTTCCCTCTGGATATAATGAAAGTAAAAATAATTGATGGAATTTTCCGGATCATTCAATCCGGAACAAAAATAGCAAAACAATGAAGCAAAGTTAGTGACCCTCCTGTTGACTAATATTTTTCACTGTTGGTCTTTGCCCAGGATGTTGACATCGAGAAACTCGCTCCGAGAATCGGACGAGAAATTCCCGCGGAACATCAAGCGAGGGAACTATAACCGATGACCATCCCAACGTCCGACCTGGTCGCGGACAATCTCGATGAAAAACTGGACATTGGGAACCCAATATTCGCTGATTTACATTACTGAACCGGCCAAAGAAAAAGGTCAGGTTTTTTTGAAACGCGAAAATGAAATGTGGAACTGGGTCCAAGCATCGAGCGCATGATAAAGGTTCCACCTTCCATGATGATGCAGTCGTGGATGGGCTCCGATTTTACAAACGACGACCTGGTAAAAGAATCGTCACTTGTGAAAGATTACGACCATACCCTACTTGGCAGGAAACGCTGGAAGGATACAACTGTTATAAAATCCAGTTAATTCCTCATGAAGATGCCGCTGTGGTTTGGGGCAAAATAATTATGTGGGTTTCCGATAAAGATTTTCTTTGGCTGAAAGCCGAATATTACGATGAAGATAATGATTGGTCAATACTGAAATTCTTTCCGACATAAAAAAAATGGACGACAGGATAATGCCAACCCACCTGGAAATGATCCCGGAAGACAAACCCGGTCAAAAAACAATCATGGTCTTTGAAGACATCAAATTCAATATAAGACTCGATGAATCGTTTTTCTCACAACAGAATATGAAACGAATAAGATAAGATTGAAGGACTGAAGGATTGAAGGAGTGAAGTGTAGACTGAAGAAGTGTAAGTGATATGGAGAAACTATTTATAAAAGATTATCTGAAACTGAACAAATGATTTAGAGTTTAAAAACTGAACGATTAAGAAAATTCGTCTTGAACTTTAATTAAACTTTGCCGAAAATATTCCATATTCACAGGAATCAAAAATTAATTATAAATCAATTACTTCGATCAGGAAGTTCAGTTTATGCAAATTATAGGGCATCGAACAGGGCTCGCTCAAAAGCATGAATTTTTCAGTAAACTGAGTATTGTTGTAGAAGAAGCAGATGAAACAGAAATGTGGCTTGATCTTTTAATTACTTCTGAAATTAGTAACAGCGATGAAACAAAATGTTTTCATAATGAAAGTTTTGAAATATTGAAAATCATGGCTACTGCAAGAAAAAATCTAAAACTGAAAATTCAACTTATGCAGTAATTCAATAAATCAGTAATTCAGTAATCATAAATCAATAAATTAAATATGAGATACAAATTTAAAATTAGCATGGCGAAATATCTGGCGTAACCGGCGCCGGACGATCATCACGGTAGCCTCCATTTTTTTCGGGGTTTTGCTAAGTACGTTCATGACGTCGATGCAGGAAGGAACCTATTCGAAAATGATCGACAATGTGGTGGGGTTTTATTCCGGATACATCCAAATCCATCATCCTGAATATTGGGATAATAAAACCATCGATTACACTTTTGCACCGAACGATTCGTTGTATCAAGTCATTAAAAATAATCCTTCGGTTACTTCTTATGTTCCAGGATTAGAGTCATTTACTCTTATGTCGTATGGCAATAACACCAAAGGAGCTGCATTAATTGGTATTGATCCGGAAAAGGAAAACACAATGACCAACCTGTCGCACTGGATTGAAAAAGGCAACCTACCTGAAACCCGGAGATGATGGCATTTTACTGGCTGTTAATCTGGCCAAAAACCTCGGCGTTGATGTTAACGATACGCTCGTACTCATCAGTCAGGGTTACCATGGCGCCACTGCGGCAGCGCTTTTTCCGGTGCGTGGCATACTCAAATTCCCGGCACCAACAATGAATAATCTGGGTGGATACATTGATATTAAAGCTGCACAGAATTTTTTCTCAGTTCCCGGAAAATACACTTCACTGGTTTTAATGGTAAACGACTATGCAAAAGTCAATTCCACAAAAAATCATTTGGTTTCCCAATTGGGCAATAAATACGAAATTATGACCTGGGACGAAATGGATCCGCTCACTAAAAATATGATTGACGCTGACCGTTCAGGAGCTTACATCACTAAAGGCATTCTGTATGCGTTGGTTGGTTTCGGTATTTTTGGCACCGTCATTATGATGATTGCGGAACGCCGCAAAGAAATGGGGATTATGGTTGCGATTGGCATGCAAAAAAGTAAGTTAAGCAAAATCCTGTTTTATGAAACAAGATTAATTGGTTTTGTAGGAGTTCTGGCAGGCTTTGCGATTAGTTTTCCGCTCATTTTGTACCTGGTCCATCACCCTATTCCGTTAACCGGGGAGACCGCAAAAGCTTATGAACAGTTCGGGTTTGAAGCAGCCATGTATTTCTCTGCCAAATGGTTCATTTTTGCCCGACAAGTACTCATTATTTTTATCATTACAATGATCGTTTACTTGTATCCACTGGTAAAAACATACAATTTAAAACTAACGAAAGCGCTTCGTTCATAACCTTAAAAATATAGAATCATGATTATTAGCCGTTGCATGGAGAAATATATGGAGAAGCAAAACCCGCAGTCTGGTGATCCTTATCGCCATTTGCCTTGGACTGGCATCGGGCATTTTTTACATGGCTTTTTATAAAGGAATGGTTGACCAACGCATCAATACTGCCATAAAAACGGAATCTTCGCATATACAAATCCATCATAAAAATTACCTGAACAACCCCGACAAAAAATTCCTGATTGCAAATACCGATTCAGTGGTTCAGGTGATCAATACGGTTCCCGGGGTGAAAGCCACCAGTAGCCGGATTATCATGAACACGATGATCCAGTCGCCAACAACCGGTTCCGGGGTTAAAGTTACCGGGATTGTTCCGGAAGACGAAAAACAAGTAACCAACTTGTACTCAAAATTAATTGAAGGTTCATACTTTGAAGATGGCAAGCGCAACCCGATTGTTATTGGGAAGAAGCTGGCTGACAAATTAAAAGTTAAGTTGAAATCAAAAGTGGTCATTACCTTCAGGATATGGAAGGAAACATGACCGGGGCTGCTTTTAAAATTGAAGGAATTTTCGAAACTTCCAATACTGCATTCGATGAAAATTGCGTGTTTGTTCGCAAATCCGACCTCAGCCGGGTAATGGCAATGAACCCCAACGCCAGTCACGAAATTGCAGTTTTGCTTGAACAACAACGAAGAACTTCGACTCAGTTGAACAGGCCTTGCAAAGCAAGCTTCCAAACCTGGATGTGAAAACCTGGCGCGAAATCATGCCTGAAGTAAGCTTGGTTGAAAACAGTTTTGGTCTTACCATGGTTATTTTTATT
This sequence comes from uncultured Planctomycetota bacterium, assembly GCA_963711515.1. Taxonomy (GTDB): domain Bacteria; phylum Planctomycetota; class Planctomycetia; order Pirellulales; family PALSA-1355; genus CAVQEL01. The sequence goes on from CAVQEL010000033.1 coordinate 3,799, forward strand.
GGCATCATTCTGCTGGCATTGCTTTTTGGTATAATCAACACCATGCTGATGGCCGTCTGGAACGACCAAAGAACTTGGAATGCTGATGGCAATTGGCATGAACAAAACCCGGGTATTTACGATGATTATGTTGGAAACCGTGATGCTTTCGTTGTTTGGCGGAATTTGCGGAATCCTTCTCGGTTGGGCACTCAACCTGTACTTTGGTGTTAAAGGCATTGACCTGGGAACCTGGTCGGCTGCCTATAAATCGATGGGATTTGACACTTTGGTTTACACCAAACTATCGCTTTCGATTTCGATGGAAATTGCAGTGATGGTGATTATAACCGGCATAATTGCTTCCATTTATCCGGCAATAAAAGCGCTTAAACTGAAGCCAGCTGAAGCGATGCGAATCATATGTAGCGAGAGGGCAAGAGCAAAGGGAATTGAGAGAACTGTAAAATGAATTTGGAAGCGTATAAAATTAGTAGAGTACCCGAGGATATTGATATGTAAATTTAGTCAAAGAAGCCCGAGTTAGGGGCGCTAATTGTTACGTCGCATTGGGAGAATGTAAAAGAATAAGACGCGTGAGCAGCAAAAGTGGAAGAAATAAGATTCAAAGTAATTACGGAACAAGAAACAGAGAATACATCAATTGAAAAATGAAAAGATTGAAATATCCAATAACAATATACAAAACTTTCAGTAACTAATACTTTGAATATCAAATTTGAAACTAAATTAATCAACTATGAACGTCATAGAAGTAAAAACCTGAAAAAAATATACAATAGTTCAGAAGTAAAAGTCAATGCCCTGAATGGCATCGATTTGAACCATTGAAGAAGGCGAATTCACTGCCATTGTTGGCCCATCGGGTTCAGGAAAAACAACCTTTTTAAAGATGTGGGCGGACTGGATCCGCCAACGAAGGAGAAATCTCAATTGGAGGAACGGATATCCAACATCTTTCATCGTCGGAACTGATCGATTTCGGCTGCACAATATTGGTTTTGTTTTCCAGGCCTATAACCTGATCCCGGTGCTGACAGCAATAGAAAATGTTGAGTTTATCATGCAGTTGCAGGGAGTTCAAAACCGGAACGGATACACGTGCCAAGGAACTGCTAAATCAGTTGGACTTGGTGAACTGATGAACCGCCGCCCGTCAAAACTTTCAGGAGGACAACAACAGCGTGTGGCAGTGGCGCGTGCACTGGCGTCGAAACCAAAATTTGTGCTGGCCGACGAACCAACTGCAAACCTCGATTCAAAATCGACAGAAAATTTGCTCGACATCATGGAAAAACTAAAGAAAGAGGAAAATATAACGTTTATTTTCAACGCACGATCAGCGGGTGGTAAACAAAGCACGGCGTGTGATCACGCTGGAAGACGGAAAAATTATAAGCGACGTAACGAAAATAATTAAAGAACCACATAGACACATGGTACAAATTATATGTTTATCTATGTGACCTTTATATGTGTGGTTAAAACATAATGGCAGAAATTAATTTTCGGCATGCGACACATCCTACTCCTTATATTTTCGATATTTTTCTGGCCGGGTTTTCCTGAAGAAATTCAGGAGAAACACGATGGCCTCCTGAGTTAAATACGGCCCAAAAGATGCGGATACCTAACCGAATTGGAAAAGTGTCATTCTTGACTGAATAAAGTCAGAAGCAACCCGAAACGTTTTGCCGAGGAAATATGGTGGATTTGCGGGCCTACTTCGAAGGCAGATTATTTACCAATCCCGGACAGGACCCGGTTGAAAACAAAAGGAGGGAATCGTCCCGCTTAATCGAGTGCATTGGGTCCTGAAAAAACTAAGCCGGCTGCCGGTCTTAAAGCCTTCGGAAGGCTTGGCAAAAGCGGCGCATGATTTGGTTTCCGACCAGCAAAAACACGGAGGAATCGGTCATATTTCACACGATGGATCCATCCCCTCAAAAGCGGATCGAAAGATATGGGGAATGGAACGTCTGTTCGGCCGAAGACATTACCTACGGAAGTTTCGAAGCCCGGCAGATTGTCATCTGCATTGCTGATCGACGATGGAGTTCAGGGAACGTGGCCACCGGGAAAATATCCTGAATCTTTGTTTCCGGTTTGCCGGTGTGCCTATGGCAACCATCCAACCTACTTTCGATCTGTGTGATTGATTATGCCGGGGATATCAAATGAAATAAAAGAAATTTCCCATTTAACGATTCACCGGAAGGGGAGGACACATCCGCGAAGGGTCGGCTCGATGAGTGAAGTATTCACATCAGAAACAACAGCGAAAACTGAGAAACAAATATATCGCAACAAAACAATGAATCGAAGTGAAATATATCAAACCACTGGTGATTTTAATGCTTTTCCCATTCCGGGGGTTGCGCAGAAAGTAAAGTTAACCTCGAACGGGTATGTGAAAGAGCTGTACATGTTTTATAAACTGCTAAAGGTTGCGATTCCGGGAACGGATAAAAATACCTTGGACCAGCAATATCATCCACAATCGGTTGAATTTTAAATGGTACACCAGTCCAAAATTCACGACCGTGGTCGAAATGCGAAACCGGCTTATTTTTGGGAACATGGTAAAAGATTTTCCGGAATATCAGTCAAGCGTGAATGTTGATAACGGGTTGGTCAATATGTCGTGGATCACGGCAACAGGGAACGGGTTGGTTCCTGCATTCCATGATCATCGCGCATACATTGATTACACTTCCGGAAAGTGGCAAATCCGTACCGGACGACAGCGTGTAAAACTGGGGCATTAATCTCGTGTGGAACCCAAATGACATTTTCAATACGTTTTCCTATTTCGATTTCGATTATGAAGAACGGTCCGGGAACCGATGCCGTCCGTGTGCAGTATTATCCCGGAACAACCTCTTCGGCCGAACTGGTATACAAAACCGGGGCACGACAGCGTTCCGCAGTCGTGGCCGGATTGTTCATTTTCGAAGTGGAATTACGATTTTCAATTCCTGAGTGGGCAGGCCGGCAACGACTGGGTTTTTGGCGGCGGTTGGTCGGGCGATCATTTACGGGAGCGAGGTTTCCGGGGCAAGATCGCACATTTCTGAACCACGGAAATCACATTCAGTAAGGGCGACCGTGGTTTCAGTTTCGGCCGATTACACATTCAAGAACAGCCTGTATTTACACACCAGTTTCTTGTACTCCAGCAACGGTAAACCGGGGAAAGCTCGTGGTCTGAACCTGTTGCTGGATCCCGGAAAGGTCGGCCGAACAGTTATCGCTGGCCCGTTATTCGTTGTTCGGCCAGGTTTCGAAGCCCATCACACCGCTTTTTAAACGGAAGTTTCTCCGGAATCTAAATCCTTCGGACGGGTCGTACCATTTTTGGCCCGGCACTGACCTATTCTCTCTCGAACAACCTCGAACTGATGCTCACAGGCCAACTCTTTTTTGGTGACTCCGGAACTCAGTTTGGTGATATCGGGCAACTTGCCTTCGGGCGCTTGAAATGGAGTTTTTAATTCACAGCAACAAAACCCCTCCTCATTTTGTTGTTTCAGCACACTTAAATACCAACGATATGGCAACATTTATAAAACCCGCGGAACTTGAATATCAAAGTAATCCGGTAGCTCCGGAGCATTTCGATTTATTAACACTGATGCCGCGCCTTTCAAAAGTAACAGATGCAAAACAACTGATTTTTGATATGCGAAAGTTGAATCCGGGAAAATATTCATTCCCCTATCACTTTCACCGAAATTCAGAAGAGCTAATGTATGTTATTTCAGGCGAAATGACTATTCGTACTCCCGGCAAATTAGAGATTATTAAACCAGGACAAATGGTGTTTTTTGAATTGGGAGAAACCAGCGCCCACCAGTTTTACAACCATACGGAGTTGCCTTGTGTATATCTTGACATCCGAACAAACATGGGTTTTGATCTTACAGAATATCCCGATTCAGGGAAAGTCAATGTTTTTCCATTTGGATTGACTTTTGAAAAAGGTACACAAGTTGATTATTTCCGGGGCGAGAAAAATGTAGAGGAGGTTTGGAAAAAATTCCGCTAAAATATGGTTACCTATTCGATGCGTACGATTATCCGGTTCTTTCTTTCAAAGAACTTGCCGAATGGGAAGTGTGGCTCGAACAAAATCATTCGGTCTTCAAGAGGTGTTTGGCTGAAAGTTTATAAAAAAGCTTCAGGATTGCGGTCGGTTACTTATGACGAAGCGCTGGATGTGGCTTTGTGTTATGGATGGATTGACAGTCAGTTGAAAAAATACGATGAGAAATTTACTTGCAGAAATTTACTCCACGCAAACAAAAAAGTATTTGGTCAAAACGCAATATCGATCGTGTTTTCAGACTTGAAAAGGAAGGAAGAATGAAAATTTCTGGCAAAAAAGCAGTGGAAATGGCAAAGGCTCATGGCCTGTGGGAAGTGGCCTATGACTCTCCTGCTAGCAATACGTACGGTAGTCGAGGCGTCCGCAGGAAAATGTATTGCAGGCCATGCAAGAGCGGGAAGTGACGGTCGGCCAGACAACCTATCCGCTGCCGGAGCCTTTCTTTACGATCGCCACGCAAAACCCGATCGAGCAGGAAGGCACCTATCCGCTTCCCGAAGCGCAGTTGGATCGCTTCATGTTCAACATCAAGGTCGACTATCCCACGGCCGACGAGGAGGAGCGCATTCTTTCGGCCACGACCCGGGGCGAACGGCCCGAGGTGCGCAAAGTCCTCTCGGGCCGGGCCATTCTGAACCTGCAGAAGCTGGTCAGCTCGGTGGCCGTCAGCGAGTACATCATCAAATACGTAGCACAGGTCGTGCGTTCCACCCGGCCCAAGAACGAAAAGGCGCCGGAGTTCGTCCGCGAGCTGGTTGATTGGGGGGCCGGACCCCGGGCCGGACAATTTTTGATTCACGGCGGAAAGGCCCTGGCGGCCATGGACGGGCGGTTTTCCGTGGCCATCGAAGACGTTCGCAAGGTGGCCATCCCCGTGCTCCGCCACCGCGTGAGCACCAACTTCCAGGCCCAGGCCGAGGGGATGACGACCGAAGACGTCATCGAGCGACTGCTCCGCGAAATCCCCACGCCCGAGATCCCGAAGTTTGCCGGCTGAACTTAAGATAGAAGGAGGCCCTCGGTCGGAGGAGCCGCCCTGCGCCGGTCGTCGGCCAGTGAGCGCGAAACACGTCCCGAAGCGAAACCCCATGCCCGCTGTCGAGCAATATCTGAAGCCGGAAGTGATCCGGCAGATCGCGCGGCTGGATTTGCGCGCGCAGTTCATCGTCAAGGGCTTCTTGCAGGGGTTGCACGCCAGCCCGTTCCACGGGTTCTCGGTCGAGTTCAGCGAGCATCGCAAGTACACCCCCGGCGACGATCCCAAGGACATCGACTGGCTGGTCTATGCCAAGACCGACAAGTACTACGTCAAGAAGTTCGAGGCCGAAACGAACATCACCGGCTACCTGGTGATGGACCTCAGCCGTTCGATGGCCTACACCTACCGCCAGGAGCTGACGAAGTTCGAGTATTCGATCTCGCTGGCCGCGGCGCTGTGCTACCTGATGATTCATCAGCAGGATCCGGTCGGCCTGATCACGTTCGACGAGCACATCCGCCAGAGCCTGCCGCCGCGCAGCAAGCGCACGCAATTGGGCAACGTGTTGTCGCTGTTGACCAATCTGCGCCCCAGCGGAAAGACCGACATCGCCAAAAGCCTCACGCAGATCGCGGCCATGCTCAAGCATCGCAGCCTGGTCATGCTGTTCAGCGATTTGTTTGCCGAGCCCGAGGGGGTGATCGGAGCACTGCACCGGCTGCGGCACGGCGGCCACGACGTGATCCTGTTTCACGTGCTGGACGAGGCCGAGGTGCGCTTTCCGTTCGACGGCATGGTCGAGTTCGAGGAGCCCGAGTCGCACGAAAAGCTGCAAATCGACGCCGGCACGTTTCGCGCGGACTACCTCAGCGAGATCCAGGACTTCTGCGAGATGTATCGCCGCGAGTGTTTTCAAAGCGGCATCGACTACGTACCGCTCGACACCAGCATGCAGTTCGATCGGGCGCTGACCGAGTATCTGACGCGTCGTCGCGGGAGGTGACGTTTGAGCTTCCTGCACGTCGCCTTTCTGGGCGGAACGCTGGCCGTGGCCGTGCCGATCGTGCTGCATTTGATCATGCGCAAGCAGCCCAGGCATCTGGAGTTTCCGGCGCTGCGCTTCGTCAAGCTGCGCGAAACGGCCAATCGGCGCCAGATGCGGCTGCGGCACTGGCTGCTGTTGGCGCTGCGGTGCGCCGTGATCGTGCTCTTGGCGCTGGCGCTGGCGCGGCCCAGCATCGTGGCCTCGGGCGTGCTGGGAGACGAGGAGGCGCCGATCGCCGCGGCGCTGGTGTTCGATACCAATCCCCGGATGCAATACCGGCAGAACAACCAGACGCGCCTCGAGGCGGCGCAAGCCACGGCCGACTGGCTGCTGCCGCAACTGCCCCGCGAAAGCGACGTGGCGGTGGTCGACTCGCGCACCGGTTCGGCCGTCTTTTCCGTCGACATGGGGGCCGCCCGGCAGCGGATCGAGCGGCTCGACGCCGGCGCCATGTCGCAGCCCTTGTCGCTGGCGATCGAATCGGCCGTCGAGCTGGTGGGCCAGAGCGAGAAACGGCGGAAGGAGATTTACGTCTTTACCGATCTGTCGCAGGCCGCCTGGTCGCGTGACGCGACGCGCGACGTCGCCCGCCGGCTCGCCGAATATCCCGGCATCGGCGTGTACGTGATCGACGTCGGCGTGAAAGACGCCAGCAACCTGGGCCTCGGTGAAACTTCTCTGTCTTCGGAAGTCCTGTCGCGGAGCGCCCCGTTGTACATTCGTAGCGACGTGCTGCGTGCCGGCAGCGGCGGCGGACCGCGGACGGTCGAACTGTTTCTCGTCGATCGCAAGTCGGGCCAGGCCGACATTCGCGGGCGGCAGCCACTGGCGGCCGACGCCCCTTCGCAACGCGCTGAGTTTCAGTTGCGCGGGCTGGGGCAGGGGGTGCACCAGGGATACTTGAAGATCGCGGGCGAAGACGCGCTGGCCTGCGACGACACGCATTGGTTCACCGTCGAAGTGCGACCCGGTTGGCGAGTCCTCTTGGCCGCGCCCAACGACGGCAACCGCGGTCCCGCGGAGTTTGGGCTGTTTCTGTCCGAGGCTCTGCGCCCTATGCCATTCGCGTCAAAGGCGAAGCCGCCTTCCAGTGCGACGTGATCGACGTCAACAAACTGGCCGACCAGAAGCTCGACGATTACAACGCCGTGTGCCTGGTCGATCCGACGCCGCTGGCCGAATCCGTCTGGCAAAAGCTGCACGGCTATGTCGCGGCCGGCGGCGGGCTGGGAATCTTTCTGGGGGGCCATGCGCTGCCGGTCGATTCGTTCAACTCGCCCCTCGCCCAGGAGCTGCTGCCGGGCAAGCTTTCGCGGCAATGGCGATCCGACGGCGACGTGTACTTCGCGCCCGACAACTTCCAGCATCCGGCGCTGGCGAAGTTTCGCGGGCTGAACGTGGCCTGGCAACTGTTGCCGGTGTTTCGTCATTGGCAGCTTGATGAGCTGGCCGCCGGCGCCGCCACGGTCGCCAGCTATTCGAACAATCAGCCGGCGCTGGTCGACCGCCCGGTGGGCAAGGGACGCGTGCTGACGCTGACCACGCCGGTTTCCGATCCGGCCAGCCGGGCCGACCGGCGAAACTACGTCCCCTGGAACCTGCTCCCGACGGGCGACGATAAGTTTCCGTTCTATCTGTTGGCCAACACCATCGCCGAGTACCTGGTCGGCGGTGGGAATCAGCGATTCAACTACGCCGCCGGCGACACGGCCATCGTCCGGCTCGACGCCGACCAGCGCCGCCCGACGTATGTCCTGACGACGCCGCGCGGCGATCAGATTCGTACGCCCCCCGGTGAGGATCAGGAAGCCGTCGTCGTGACCTCGACCGAAACGCCCGGCAACTACCACCTCGAGGCGGGCGGCAGCGACCAGCCCGTCGAGTTGGGTTTTAGCGTCAACCTGCCACAAAGCGTCAGCCAATTGGACCGCGCCGGCGAAGACGATCTCAAGGCCGCCTTTGGCGAGACGCCGTTTCGGCTCGCGCACGATCGCGAGGAGATCGATCGCAGCGTCAGCGCCGGCCGCGTCGGGAAGGAGTTGTTTCCGTACCTGATCGTGCTGCTCGTGCTGGTGCTGGCCGGCGAGCAGGTGCTGGCCAATCGGTTTTACCAGGATTACGACACGTCGCAGCAGCGGTCGCGAGCCGCGGAGCTGGCCCGGGCCGGCGACGGAAAGGAAACGGCCCGCGCCGTCGTCACCTCGAAATGAACAGCGAGTGGTATCTCAACCCGATCGGCGGATACGGACTGGCCACCGCGCTGGCGGTGATCATGATCCTGTTGCTGACGTTCGTCGGGTTGCCGCGGCATCGGCTGACGCCTCGGCGGCGGTTGTGGCTGGCAATGTTGCGGCTGGGCGTGATCGTGCTGGCGATGTTCGCCATGTGGCGGCCCACGCTGGTCTATACGCGCTGCCAAGCCGCGCTCCGCCACGCTGGTGGTGCTGGTGGACCGATCGCGGAGCATGGCGATCGCCGACTCGGTGGGGGGCCGTTCGCGGTGGGAAATGTTGCGCTCGGCCCTCGACGAGTCGCAGCCGGCGCTCGACGCGCTGGCCGAAAACATCGAGGTCAAAATCTACGCCTTCGACGCGAATCTGCACGCGATCGATTTTCGCGGCGGCGACGTCGACCTCGGCAAACTGCCCGACGGCCAGCAAACCGCCATCGGCGCCGCGCTCGAGGACGTGCTCCGCCGCGAAGCCGGCAAACGGCTGGTGGGCCTGCTCCTCTTGAGCGACGGCGCGCAGCGGGCCTACGCGCCGCGCGATCTGCCCCCCCAAGGCCCGGCCCGGCGGTTGGCCGACCTGGGATTCGCCCTGTTCACGTTTCCCTTCGGCCAGGCCCGCGGGCTGGGCCAGACGCGCGACGTGGCGCTCAAGGACCTGATCGTCAATCAGTCGGTCTACGTCAAAAACGAACTGGCCGTGCGCGGCACGGCGCGCATCGAGGGTTTTGGCAATCAGCCCGTGCCGGTGCAACTCTTGTTTGAAGGTCCCGGCGGCAAGATGCTGCCGGCGGCCGGCGCGGAGCTGAAGAGCTCGCAGGCCGGCGAATCGATTCCGCTGGAGCTGGACACCGTGCCGCAGGTGCCCGGCGAATTCAAGGTGACGCTGCGCGTGCCGAACCAGCCGGGCGAGCTGGTGACGACGAACAACGAGATGAGCACGTTCGTCACGGTGCTCAAGGGGGGCATCAACGTCCTGTATCTGGAAGGCGCGCTGCGCGTCGATCAGCTCTACCTGCGGCGATCGCTCGATGCTTCGCCCGACGTCGAGGTGGACTATGTGCGTCTCGATCCGCGCGATCCGAAACAGCGCCCCGCCGATTTGCTCGAGCGCTTTCGGCCGGGCAAATACGACGTGTACCTCATCGGCGACGTCGATGCATCGCAACTCACCGCCGACGAGTTGCAGGCGCTGGCCGGCGTCGTCCACAACGGAGCCGGGCTGGCGATGTTGGGCGGCTTTCACACCTTTGGCCCCGGCGGCTACGCCGAAACGCCGCTGGCCGCCGTGTTGCCGGTCAAGATGGATCCCCGCGAGCGACAACACCTGGGCGAGCCGCTGCGCAGCGACGTGCAACTGGCCGGCCCGCTGCGGATCAAACCCACCCGGCCCCTCGGCCAGCGGCATTACCTGATGGCGCTGGGAAAGACCGACTCGGGCGACGCCCCCTGGGACAAGCTGCCGCCGTTGGAAGGGGCCAACAGGTTTGATGCCGTGAAGCCCGGCGCAGATTCTGGCCGAAGGCGACCGCGGGCAGCCGCTCCTGGTCGTCTCCGAGGCGGGCGGGCGCGTGCTGGCCTTTGCCGGCGATACGACCTGGCGGTGGTGGATGCAGGGATTTGCCCCGCAACACAAACGCTTCTGGCGGCAGTTGATCTTGTGGCTGGCGCGCAAAGACGAGCTGTCCGAAGGGGACGTCTGGGTCAAGCTGGCCGATCGGCGGTTTGCCCGCGGCGCACGGGTCGAGTTCACCGCCGGCGCCCAGTCGCCACAGGGCGAACCGGTGCGCGACGCCCGGCTGCAGGCCGAAGTCACCAGGCCCGACGGTTCCAAGCAAACGGTGAACCTGGTGCGGCAGGGAGACGGCTTTGCCGGTTCGTTCGACGCCACCGACGCGGCCGGCGATTATGCGATCTCGATCAAGGCCGCCGATGCGCAAGGGGTCACTTTGGGCGGGGCGCAAAGCCGGTTCTTGGTCTTCGACCAGGACCTGGAGCTGGACAACGCCGTGGCCGATCCGACCCTGTTGGCCAGCCTGTCGGCCATGACCAGCGACCTCGGCGGCCGGTCGCTGGCCCCCGAAGAAATGCCGCAACTGCTGCGCGAGCTCCAAAAACGGCCGCAGGAAATGGAAGTCGAAATCCAGGAAAAGATCACCCCCTGGGACACCTGGCCCTTCTTCCTCCTCTTCGTCGGCACCATCGGCGCAGAATGGTACCTGCGCAAGAAGTGGGGCCTGGTCTGAAGCACGCGTGCGACGCGGCACTCCTGCGAACTGCCGCTGGAGCCCGCGTCAAGCGAGTCGGCCGAGACTGATCCGGCTGCAAAACTCTTTCCGCCCGAGTTTCGGTTCCCTACTCCGCCGGCGGGCGTCGGGAGCGTTTCGCCGTCGTCTACCGGCGCGTCGAGCGAAGCGGGAGCCCAGCCGCTGCCGCGCCTGGTGGTCGTGGTCACGACGACGGCGGCGCGGGCCGAGGCCCGGGAAGTCATCGGGGGAGAACTAAAGGGGACGTGAACCTTTTCTTTTGTTTCTACTTCTCAACTGCTGCGGGTGGGCTTGGGTGGGCGGCCGCGGGGGCGGAGGGTGTACTCGAGGCCGAGTTGCCGGGCCGCCTTTTGTTGCCAGGTGTCGGCGCCGTAGGGTCGGCCGCGGCGCAGGCTTTCTTCGATCGCCGCCACTTCGGCGGCGCGTTGCGGCCGGTTGACGTGCCTGAGCCAGTCGCTGCCCAGCGGCACCGGCGAGTCGGTTAACAGTCGGCGCTCCTCAGGCGTGCCGCGTGCGCGGCGATAAAGACTGCCCCACCGCCAGGCTTCGGCCCGCTTCACCAGCTTCGCCCGCAGCGGGTTGCGTTCGACGTAGCGAAGCACGGCGAGCAGATGCTCGTCGGTGGCCACGGGAAACGATTTGAAACGGCCTTGATAGACGTGGCCCATGCCGCTCGTGCCGTGGGCGGCGTGCCACCGCTGGGCGTGCGTGATGGAAAGCCAGCGGAAGAAACCGGCGACTTCGTCCTCGCGCCCTCGGCGCGGCCAGACGACGAAGTGCCAATGGTTGCCCATCACGACATAGGCTAAAATGCGCAGCGGGACGCGGTCGTGGGCTTGGGCGATGATCTGCTCGAAGGCGGCGAAATCGGCCTCTTTGCGAAACCACCGCAGCCGACCGTTGGCCCGATTAAGCACATGATAGGCATACCCACCAACAATCTTCCGAGCAGTGCGAGGCATGCCCGCATCGTACCCCGTCGGCCCGTCTTGTCAATAAAGGTTCACGTCCCCTTTAGTTCGCCCCCTTTAGCGGCTTTCGGCTTCCCGTGCGAGTCCGTCGCTCTGCGGCACGATTTATAAAGGTTCACGTGGGCCGGACTTAGTTCTCCGCAGTATTGATAGGCATGTTCGTCCGCGCCTTTGGTTCTCCTTGGTGAAAACGACCCGGGATCTCGGTTGCACGCATTCATGCCCGCCCCGCGTTCCACTCGGGCCGGCTGTAGCGCTCGGCGACCGCACGGGCCACGCGCTCGTGTGGCCAGTCGTGATCGGCGGGTTCGGCGCGCCAGGCGGCGACCAGGGCATGCTTCAAGGCTTCGGCGGTGGTGGGCAGGTTGGCGATGAACGAGGCGTGTGGGCGATCTTGGCGATAGTCGGGCTGGCGGGGTGGCATCTTTGAGATAGCTGCTCACCAGCTCCAGCGGAAAGTCGTACAGCAGCGTGCCGTGATACACGAATGCTCGGCGGCGGCAGCGCAGACTGTTGCCCGAGCACTTCATTTCGCCGAGCGCCAGGTCGCTCGTGCCGCGCCGCTGGATGTTCGCCGCCAGCGGCGCAGCGCGGCGGCGATCGTTTCCAGCACGAAGGCATGCGCCGCGTCGAGCATCTTGAGTTCGGGGCGCCGCTCGTAGCTGAGCACCACCGCGTACATCAGCGAGCCCGGGCCGGCCACGATCGCGCAGCCGCCGCTGGTGCGGCGCAGAATGGGAACGCCGGCCGCGCGGCAGGCCTCGACGTTCACCTCGTCGGCCAGCCGCGAATTGCGACCCACCACTACCAGCGGACGCGGGGCTTCCCACAGCCGCAGGCACTCGTGGGGCTCGGCAGCCGCTTCGGCCTCGTCGAGCAGGGCCTCGTCGAGCGCCAGGTTTTCTTCCGGCGTGGGCAACGTCAGATCAAACAGGTGCATGGATTGGCCGCAAAGATGCGCGGGAAATTGGCCGTCAAACTTGCGGCCAGCGAGGCACGCTTGACGACCGGGGGCGTCGCCCTAAACTTACTTTATTGCCGATCTTCCATCCGAGTTCCAGCCATGTCTGATCCCCAGCGTTCGCCGGTCGGCTCGCCCGGCGATGCTTTGCCCCCGGTCGAGCCCCCCAGCGCCGGCTTTATCCTGCAACTGTTCGTCGTGCCCGGCGTAATCGTCGTGGTGGTGGTCATCATCTGGGTATTGTTCAATTGGCTGGCCCAGAAAGGAAACGATCGCGACGCGTTCGTCCGCGGCCTGTCGCGCAACAACGAAGCCCGCTGGCAGATGGCGTTCAACCTGGCCACGGCCTTGCAGGCCGAACGGCGATCGACGTCGCCGACCTTGTCGACCGACGCCGATCTGGCCCGGCAGTTGGCCGGCGTCCTCGATACCGAGATCGAAGCGGGCAGCCTGGACGAAAACCCGCTGACCCTGCGCATCTACTTGTGCCGTGCCCTGGGCGAGTTCAGGGTGCCCGACGCGCTGCCGTCGTTGGTCAAGGCTGCTACCACGGTCCGCGGCGAGAAGGAGCAGCAGGTGCGCCGCGCGGCGCTCGAGGGCATCGCGATGCTGGCCGACAACGTCGGCGCTGAAAACAAGGCATTTGCCGACAACGCCAAGCTCGCGGAAGTATTGCTCGAGGCGGCCCGAGATTCTGACCCGCGGGTGCGCAGCGTAGCGTCCGTGGCGTTGGGCGTGATCGGCACGCCGGCGATGCTCGACAAATTGCGTTTCCTGCTGGAAGACGCGAACCCCGACGTGCGCGTACAACGCCGCCGCCCGATTGGCCCAGCATGGCGACGCGGCGGCCGTGCCCGTGCTGGTCGAAATGCTCGACCCCCAGGAGAAGGCCGGCGTGGAAGTGGAAGAGAACGTCGAAATGCGACCATTCAAACGGGCGCTGATCACGATCAACGCGCTACGGGCGAGCAGCCAGTTCGCCGAGAAGAATTCCGACGCCGATCTGGTGGCGCTACAGGCCGCCGTGGAGAAGCTGCTGGCCAGCGACCCGACGCCCGAAATTCGCATCGAAGCGACGGCCACACTGCAACATTTCGAGAAGCGTGCCGGCGCGGCGACCGGCTAAGTGCGTCGTCTTTGCGTGGCAGGTTCTTGGTGTCGCGTTGTCGTCCGATGGATGCCGGACGTCTGTGCCGGCAATGCTGGCGATTCCCATTGTTAGACCTTGACGGTTGGGTAATTAGCAGGCCGTAAGCCATTTTGTGGTAATGGGTTGTGATATTCGACCGCGGCCGGCGCTCGGACGTTGTTCGGCGCGATCTTGAAAAATTTTTTCCCGCCGCAAGTCATTTTGCGAGCGATACTTTTCGCGGAGAGTCGGGCGACAGCACGGCCAATCAATTTGCGTGCCACAAATCCGTCCGCCAGACTCAAGGTGGTTGTCGCCTGGGGGCAAAAGCCGCGCCCCACGCGGCAAGCAGTACAAGACAACGGGATTGGATGTATCGCAACTCGCAGTAGCTCACAACGAGCAGGATGGCTGTCTATGGTTCGGGCATGGGCGTTTCTAGCCGCGGTCGTGTGTGGTGCCACTGCGGTGGCGCAGGACTTTTGCCAGGAGTACCGGCTGGTCTACGAGACGGTTTACGACCAGCAGGAAGTCACGGCATTTCGGCTCGAGACCGAGACGGTGTACGAAGAGCGAAAGCAAATCACTTACCGTCCCGTGTATGAGACCGAGGTGCGCGAGCGTCGCTACACCGTTTCGCGCCCCGTCACCGAGACGAGCGAGCGCGAAGAGCGCTACATCGTGCAGCGGCCGGTGTGGGAAACGCAGATGCGCGACACCAGCTACGACGTCGTCCGTCAGGTGGCCGAGACCAGCGAGCGCGAAGAGCGCACGACCGTGATGCGCCCGGTTTACGAAACGCAGGAGCGCGAAGAGCGCTACGTCGTGCAGCGCCCGGTAATGGAGACGGCCGAGCGTGACGAAGCGTACACCGTGATGGAGCCAGTCACGACCTATACGACCAACTACGTGGACCAGGGGCAATTCGTCGAACAGGCCGTGGTCACGCCGGGTCCCAGCCGCACGCGGCTCCGTTGGCTGCCCAGCGGCTGCGCCGTCGATCCGCTCACCGGGGCTTCGGCGTACCAGCGCGGCGGACTGAACTGGGTGACCGAGAAATGCCCGGACAAGGTCACCGCGTATCGGGTGTGGCAGCCGAACATCGTGGCCCAGCAGGTGCCGCAGACACAGCTCGTCCAGCGCGTCATGACCCGCAAGGTGCCGGTGCAGGTGTGCCGGATGATGAACGAGGAGATCGTCAAGAAGGTGCCGATCCAGGTTTGCCGGATGGTGCCCGAGGAGCAGGTTCGCCGCATTCCGGTGACGACGTATCGCCAGGTCGTGGAGCGTGTCCAGCAGCAAACGCCCGTGCAGGTCTGCAAGATGGTGCCAGAGGAAGTGGTACGCCGCATCCCGGTGACTACCTGCCGCATGGTGACCGAAGAGCGGATCGAACAAACGCCGGTGCAGGTCTGCAAGATGGTGCCCGTGGAGCAGACCGTGCAAGTGCCTCACGTGGTCGAGAAGCGAGTGCCGGTGACCTACGTGCAGCAGGTGCCGCGCGTGGTCGTGATGCGGGTGCCGGTCGATCCCTGTCCGCCGGCGCCATGCTGCGGCGCTGCCAGCGCGGTGATCAGCGCCCCCGCGGTAATCAGCGCCCCCGCGGCGATCGTCGCTCCCAGCGCTCCGCCGGTGTCGGGAACGTATCAACAACAGGCACCCGCGCCGAGGCTCAATACGCAGGAGCCGACTCCCGCCAAGCCCCGTGGCAGCGAACGGCCGACCGAACCGCAAAACTCGCCGAGTGACACCGACGAGCAGCCGTCGACCCCGCAGGATCAGTTCGAAGGCCCCATGGATGAAGAGTCGCCGAACCAGGCCAGCGCTGCCGACGCGCCGACGGCGTAACAGGCGCGGCCCGCGACAAAGATTTCGAGACACTCCCAGCAGGGTGCTGATCGCACGGCGGTCGGCACCCTGTCGCGTTTGCCGGCGAACAAGGTCGTTTGACACTCCACGGGGCATTTGCCAGACTACGCTGTGCGCCGCGGAGGATCTCTTGTCGTGCTGACAACTTGAACGCTTGCGTGCCGCACGCCGCGATCTGTTGGAGGGAGCCGAAAGCAGCCATGGGGGTCACGCCTTACGAAGGACTTCGCGACTTGGATCGTGATCCGCAGGTTCACAGTCTGCACACGGCCGCGATGCTGGCCCGGCTGGTGGGCGTGAGCGTGTCGACGATTCGCGGCTGGCAGCGGCGGCGCTGGATCGTGCCGGTGCGCGAAGTGCGGCGGCTGGCCTACTTCGATTTCCAGGAGGTGGCCACGGCCCGGCGGTTGCGGGAGCTGTTTGCCGGCGGCATGTCGCCGGCGGCGATCGACAAGACCCTCTCGGCCCTTGCACGGCAATTGCCCGAGGTGCGGCGCCCCTTGGCCGAGTTGTCGATCGTGATCCAGGGCAAGCAGCTTCTGGTGCGCCAGGGGGATGGGCTGGTCGAACCGAGCGGGCAGTTGCGGTTCGACTTCGAGGCCGCCGACGAATCGGCCGCCGACGCGATCACCGCGGCGCGGCCGGCGTCCGATATCCTGGCCTTCGCTCCGCACGGGCTCTCGCCCCATTCGCCCGACGAGTTGATTGCCGCCGCTGGCGAACTGGAGGACGCCGGAGAGCCGCAGGCGGCCGCCGAAATGTATCGCGCGGCCTTGGTAGCCGCGGGTCCGGCGCCGAGATTTGTTTTCTGCTGGCCGAACTGCTCTACCAGATGCACGATTTGCCCGCCGCCCGCGAACGCTACTACATGGCCGTCGAGCTGGACGAGGATTATGTCGAAGCCCGGGCCAACCTGGGCTGCGTGCTGGCGGAGCTGGGCGAGCCCGAGCTGGCCGTGAGCGCCTTTCAGGGGGCGCTAGCATTTCACGACGACTACGCCGACGCCCATTATCACCTGGGCCGCACGTTGGACGAGCTGGGCCGCACCGACGAGGCCCGCGAGCACTGGCAAGCATTTCTGCGGCTGGCGCCGGCGAGCCCCTGGGCCGACGAAGCCCACGAACGGCTGAAGTCGTAAGCCGAGCGAACCTTCAGGATTCGCCGGGAATCGACTTTTTCCTTGACAAAAGTGCCCGGCGCCCCCGGATGGCGGCTGCTTGGCAAACGACGGGGGATACCGTATCCTGCCAGTTGTGTCAGGGAGGGTGACGGACGGGAACGAGCAGGCGGCAAGCTCGGGCACGCGGGGACAAACCCGACGGATCTCGTTTTCCGCAGGGTACTTCCAGCGGCAGCACGCATGAGCAGTTTTCTCTTTGAATATCACAGCGTCCACCCGACGACCTGGGTCTATCTGTCGTCGCTGTTGACGATCGGGCTGTATTTCAAGTTCAGCCGCGTGTTCAGCGTGCGGAACCTCGACCTGATCGGCCTGATCGCGTTGGCCCCCGGGCTGTTGCTGGTCGAATACGGTTTCGAGCAGCAGGCGGCGGCCGTCGAGCAGGTGGGCTACGTGTGGCTGTTCGTCACCGGGGCGCTGTTTATGATCCGGCTGCTGTTGGATCCGATCATGGTCCGCCGGCCGCTGTTGGAGCCGAATCTGTCGGCCGGCGGAATGACGTTCATCGGCGTGTCGCTGTTCATCTTCCTGATGGCCAACGTGCTGAACGCCAAAGTACAGCCGGGCGACCTGGCCGGCGTCAAAGCGGCCGAACACGTGCAGGCCCTGCAAACGCTCGATCCGGAAGAGAAACAGGATCTGGCCACGCACGGGCCCGGATATCCGCTGTTGCACCTGTTGCCCAGCTTGTCGACGCAAGCGCTCTTGGTCGAGGACGCAGCCCGGCAGACGCCGCAGGAGCGAGACCTGCGTCGCGACCGCGTGCGAATCGCGACCGCCCGCACCGTGGTCATCCTCTCGCATCTGGCCGTGGTGTTGGGCATCATTCTGATCGGCTACCGGCATTTCGACAACGTGCGCACGGGCATCGCCGCGGCCACGTTGTACCTGCTGCTGCCTTATATGGCCCAACTCACGGCCCACCCGGACCACGCTTTGCCGGCGGCGCTGCTGGTGTGGGCCGTCGCGTCTTATCGCCGGCCGCTAGTGTCGGGCATGTTGATGGGGCTGGCGATCGGAGCGATTTACTATCCAGTGTTTTTGTTGCCCCTGTGGTTGGGTTTTTACTGGCAGCGGGGGCTGTTGCGCTTTTCGGTGGGGGTGGCTTCCACGTTGGCGGTGTTGGTGGCCGCGTTGGCGTTCACTTCCGACAGCCTGGCCAGCTTCTGGTCGCAAGTGCAGGAGATGTTTGGCTGGACGAGCCTCGCGCCGGAGAATCTGGAAGGCTTCTGGGGCTTCGGCATTCTCGACCCGGCCTATCGCTACCCGGTGCTGGTGCTGCTGGTGGCGTTTTGCGTGAGCCTGGCCATTTGGCCGGCGCAGAAGAACTTGGGAACGCTGATGAGCTGCTCGGCGGCCGTGATGCTGGCCACGCAGTTCTGGCATCCCAGCGGCGGCGGGCTGTATATGGCCTGGTACCTGCCGCTGATCCTGCTGACGATCTTCCGCCCGAACCTGGAAGACCGCGTGGCCCTGTCGGTGCTGGGCGAAGGGTGGTTTCCCAAGCGGCGCCACAGCATGGGCGTGGTGCAGGCGGCGTAGCGCTGGTGCGCGTCTGGCATCGACGACCGATGGTGGCGCCGCTAATCGCGGCGGGCGTCGAGCGTGGTAGGCTTGCGCTGGGCCACGAACCAGTTTTTCCAGGCTTGCACGTCGTAGTTGAAGCTCGTCCCTTCGGTCAACTTGACCAGCGCTTGCAGCACGTCCTGGTTCTCGAACTGCCGCTTGACGATTTGCACGCCGCTGCCGCCAAAGCTGAACCCGCCGCCGCCGATGCCCGGTCCGCTGCCGAACGAGGCGGCCGTTTGCCCGGGCTGCCCCTTCTGGATCTTGAACGTGTGCGTCGTCACCAAGGCGTCGATCAGCGGGCCGATGGCGGTCGTGTTGCCCAATGCCCCCAGGCCCACGGCGGCCCGATTGACAATCGCGTTGTTCGGGTGCTTGAGCGCCTGCACGTAGTGCGCCACGGCCGGCTCGTAGCGGCGGGCCACGAGCGCCTCGAGCGCGGACAAGCGGATTTCTTCGTCCGCGTCGTTCAGCGAGAGGCCGATCAACACGTCGAGCGCCGCCGGCGCGTCGATCCGCGAAAGCGCCCCCAGATACAGCATCCGCACGTTGCGGCGGTCTTCGGTCTCCAAATACTTGGCCAAGGCCGACACGGCGAACGGATCGCTAATGGCCTTGATGTTGGCTGCCGCTTCGGCCCCTTTGTCGCTCGACAGCCAGCCGCTCCACAACTTCAGCTTGGAGTTCCAGGCCAGCCGGGCCCGGGTCACCTTGTCGCGTGCCGCAAGCAGTTCCTCTTCCTGCGGCAGCACCCATCTGCCCGGGGCAAACTTGCTTTTGACGTAGCCGTTTTCGAGCATCACTTGTTGTTGTGTCACCCAGCGACCGCCGATCTGGCTGAATCCCAGTCCGCGGCGGGCTTCGGCATGATCCGGATCGAGCTCGATGATGCGCTTCAACTGCGCCTCGCGCTCGGGGTACAGTCGATTCTTCCTGCACCACTCGGCCATGGTCCAGTGGCCTTCGACCGTATCGGGACAATCGACCAGGTAGCGATCGTATTTCATTTCCGCGGCGGACTGCGGCTTCACCTGGACCACTTGCCCGGCGTCGAGCGTGACCTGGCCGCCGCTGGTCGTCTTGATGACGTAGGTTTTGCGCGGCGACTCGTCGCGGTTCACCAGTTGGCCGCGAACCTCGCCCTGGCTGGCCAACACGAAAATATCGGCCCCGGCCGGCGCGGCCGCCAGCATGGCGCTGACTGCCGCCGGCAGGGCAGCTAGTGCCGCGCGGCGGACGTTTCCGGCGATGCTGCGAAGGGTGGACACGCGACGCTCACCTGCGGAATCGAAATGGGAGCCGACTTTACCTTTCATTATACTTATACCCGTCGGCGGTGGCGAACCGCGATCGCTCGCCGGAGCGAGCAATTCCGCCGGTTTTCGGCCCCTCGCCGGATATCTTGAGAAACGCGCACATGACCGACATTCCCGCCGAACACCGCGCCACCGCGCCCCAGCGGGTGGCCTGCGCCGTCGTGACCGTCAGCGACACGCGCACCCCGGAAACCGACACCGGCGGGCAAGCGGTTTGCGAGCTGTTGCTGGCGGCCGGCTGCCAGGTGGCCGCCCGCCAGATCATTCCCGACGAGCCGGACGCGATGCGGACGCTCTTGACCCGCTTCCGCGACGACGAGGCGATCGACGCCGTGCTGTTGACCGGCGGAACGGGCCTGAGCAGCCGCGACCGGACGTTTGAGACGGTCAGTTCGCTGCTCACTAAGGCACTGCCCGGCTATGGCGAGCTATTTCGCATGTTGAGCTTCGAACAGATTGGCGCGGCGGCGATGCTCAGCCGCGCCACCGGCGGGCTGATGGACCGTACGGTGGTGTTGACGATGCCCGGCTCGCCGGCGGCGGTGAGGCTGGCCATCGAGCGGCTGATCGTGCCCGAGCTGCGGCACCTGGTGCGCGAAGCCCGCCGCTAGCGGGCCGTTGAAATATTCAACGGGCCGCTAGCGGAGCGCTGCTATCCGGCGGCCCCACGTGAAACTGCCCTATCGCCGCGGGGTGCGTTTCATTAGTCTCCGCAACCCAACGTTGTTTGCTATCGCACGGCGGTGGCTTGCCGGCGGCGGCCTGCCCGATTGTTCCTGCCCACGGAGGGGCTCCCATGCGCCGAATCTTGCTGGTTGTCATCGGCTCGGCCATCGCCTTTGGCGGTTGGTTCTTTACGCAGAATTTCAAGATCGAGGGGCTCGATCACCTCACGCTCACCCCCCGCGACGGCGCGGACCAGAACTATTACGGCTCGAACCTGCCCGGCGTGGAGCGCAGCGGCAATACGATCCGCATCGCTTCGTTCAACATTCAGGTGTTCGGCGAAAAGAAGATGTCGAACCCGCGCGTCGTGAGCCTGCTGGTCGAGATCGTTCGCCAGTTCGACATCGTGGCGATCCAGGAGATCCGCTCGAAGCAGGATATCATGCCGCGGTTCATCGACCAGTTGAACTCGACGGGCCGGCATTACGACTACGTCATCGGCCCGCGGCTGGGACGCACCTCGAGCAAGGAGCAGTATGCGTTTGTCTTCGACACGGCCAGCATCGAGGTGGATCGGTCGGCGCTGTATACCGTCTCCGATCCCGACGACTTGCTGCATCGCGAGCCGCTGGTGGGCTGGTTCCGCGTGCGCGGCCCGCAGCCGGAAGACGCCTTCACCTTCTCGCTGGTCGACATCCATACCGATCCGGACGAAACGGCCCAGGAGCTCGACGCGCTGGCCGACGTCTTTCGCGCGGTCCGCGACGACGGCCGCGGCGAGGACGACGTCATCGTGCTGGGCGATCTGAACGTCGACGATCATCACCTGGGACGCCTGGGCCAAATCTCGAACATCCACTGGTGCATCACGGGCGTGCCGACCAATACGCGCGGCAGCTCGCAATACGACAACATCGTGTTTTCCAGCCTGGCCACCACCGAGTACACTGGCCGTTGGGGCGTGTACGACATGATCCGGCAGTTCAACCTGACGGTGGACGAAGCCCTGGAAGTCTCGGATCACCAGCCCGTCTGGGCCGAATTCTCGCTGATCGAAGGGGGCGAACGGGGCCGCGTCGCCACGCGACCGTTCAACGCCACGCGGTGAGCGAGGGCCGGCGATTGAGGTTGAGGGATTCGCTTCGTTCCGCCGGCGAGATGAGACGGGCCAAATAGCGGGCAGGTGCGATGCAACTGGGGGCGCGGTTTGACGAGGCGCTTGTCTACGCCGCCGGGTTGCATGCCCGGCAAGTGCGGAAGCGGTCGGGCACGCCCTACGTCGCGCATCTGCTTTCGGTAACGGCGATCGTGCTGGAACACGGCGGCGACGAGGACGAAGCGATCGGCGCCTTGCTGCACGACGCGGTCGAAGATCAGGGCGGCCAGCCGCGGCTCGATGAGATTCGCGACCGCTTTGGCCCAGTCGTGGCCAAAATTGTCGAAGGCTGCACCGACGCCTACACCGTGCCCAAGGCTCCCTGGCGCGAGCGCAAGGACGCCTATCTCGCGCATCTGCCGGTGGCCAGCCGCTCGGTGCAGCTCGTGTCGGCGGCCGACAAGCTGCACAACGTCCGCTCGCTCGTGGAAGACTATCGCGCCGCCGGCGAGGACGTCTGGCAGCATTTCAACGGCGGTCGCACCGGCATGCTCTGGTATTTCCGCGCGGTCCTGCAGCGGCTCGACAAACTCACCGGCACGCCGCTGGTGGACCAGCTCGAACGGGCCATCGTCGAGCTCGAGCGACTGGCCGCCGCTGGCGACGGTTCGGCGTAGCCGTTTTTTGTTTCGCTTGAAATCGAGCCACCCCGCGCGATATCCTTCGCTCGTTGTCGACGGGTATCGGCAGAGCCTGAGCGTGACTCGGGTATCCAAAGGGCCCCTTTGCTGGAATCGGATTCCGGCGACGGGGCCCTTTTTTCGTTGGGTGACAGGATGGCGGGCGAGAAATTGTGTCTGCGGCCGTATGGCGAGGCGCGCCCCCTGGTGCGCGACGGCGATCTACTGCTGTTTCGTCGCCGCGGCCTGATCTCGATCGCCGGGCGGGGCGACCACTCCCATGCGGCCAAGGCGGCCTGGTGGGGAGACGATTTGTTCTGCCTCGAAGTCCGCGAATGGCATGGCGGCCGGGCCGTCACGCTGTCGAGCCAGGTCGGCAAGTTTCCCGCCCGGATCGACGTTTATCGCACGAACCCGGGCGATCGCTGGCCGGAGTACGACCCCCGCGGCGCGACGGCCGTAATGCGGCGGTTGGCCGGTTGCGCTTACGGTTACGGCGGCGTGGCGGCGGCGGCTTTGCTCCATTTGCCCGTCGCGCGGTTGTTTTGCCAGGCCGACGTCTACGACGGCGCGCCGCTGGGCCGGCCGCCGTTTTGCAGCCAGGCCTGCGCGCTGGCCGATCGCATCGGCGGCGGCGTCGGACCCGGTGCCGCACCTGGCGGACCGGATGACGCTGCCGGCCGACCTGGCGCGCAGCCCGTTCTATGCCTATCAATTCACCCTCACCAGTTAGGGCCCGTCACATGCGGTGGTGGATCACGATTCTCTTGTCCTGCGTACTGGCCGCATTGGCGGTATCGCCGGCAGCCGCACGGGCGGTGGATTGCCCAGGCGGGCAGTGTCCGATTGCCGGCGGCGGCTCGTCCGCGCACGGCCAATTTGCCGGTCGACGCGCGACCGATCGCGCGGATCGAAAACACGCTGTCCGCGGCCCGCACGCTGGGCACCGGAACGCTGGTCGACGTCGACGCGGGGCGGGGGTTGATCGTCACTTGCGCCACTTGTTTCGCGACGGCACGGGAAGCGTCGTGGCCAGATTCCCCGATGGTTCGAGCTACGGCGCCAGGCTCGTGAAAGTCGACCAGGAGGCGGACCTGGCGGCTTTGGTGATTCGCCCGCCGAGCATCGCGCCGGTGGCCGTGGCCCAGGAGTTTCCGCGGCCGGGCGATCCGCTGGTTTCGTGCGGATACGGCGGCAACGGCCGACTGTTCTGCAATCGCGGCCAGGCGGCTCGGCTACGTGACGACCACCGGCAGCCACGGGCGCGAAACCTTGGAGCTCAGCGGGATGGCCCGGCTGGGCGACTCGGGTGGGCCGGTGTTCGATCGCCAGGGACATCTGGCGGCTGTCGTGTTCGGCACGAACGGGCGCGTCGTGGACGGCACGTTTTGCGGCCGGGTGCGAAAGTTTTTGGAGGGGCTGTCGGCAGCCTTTGGCGGTGGGCCGGCCGAGGGTGGCGACGACCCTTTGGTCGCCGTGCCACCGCCGCCAACTCCAGTCGCGCCGCCAACTCCGGTGGCGCCGCCGAGCCAACCGCAGGAACCGGCGCCGGATGCTGCGCCGCCCCCGGAAGTCAACTTAGTGCCCCCGGCCCCTCCGGCCCCGGCGGCAGACGACCCGCTGGCCGGCGCGGCCGACGCGATCGGCGCGGCGGCGGGCCCGTGGTTGACACAATGGATCACGAGTGTGCTCGTGTCGTTCGGCATTCCGGGGGGCGCTGCCGGCGCCGTGGGAGCTGCCGTCGTATGGCTGGTAATGCGGCGCGGCAAGCAGAGGCTGCAAGCGGAACTGGAGCGGCTGCAGACCCGCTACGGCGAACCGGCGGACGTCTCGTCGCCAGCGCCGGCCACCGCCGCGGCGGTCGTCGAGCGGCATCACAATCGTTACGTGCCGTACGAGGCCACGGCACTGGACAAGGCCTGGGCCTCGGCCCATGCCCGCGTGGGCGAAAAGTATCCCGGCGCGGTTCCTTATCTGAAGATCGTCGAGGGAGTGAAAGACCAGTTGCTTTCGGGCGTCGACGACCCACAGCTTTCTTAAGGGAGTGATTTCCAAATGAGTACAGCATCGACAACGACCTCCGTGACTTTCGGCACCGACGAGATCCTGTGGTACGACAACGGAAAATGGGGCGACGCGGGCTATGCGATCGCCAATCCCAACGGGAAGATCTGGACCAACAACAGCCATGTTCGATAGCGCGCGGTCCGTCTGGGCGGTGGCCATTCCCGTCGAGTTGCGCTTCGAGGGAGACGCCCGCCCCGGTGATGTCGTGCGCGGGTTTGCCTTCGACGACCAGTCGGCGGCGCCGGTCATGTCGTGAAGCGGGTCCTGCTGCAGCTCACGTCGCTCGTCCAAGGATTCGTCCAATCGCCCCACCGCTCCAGATAGGCGCGGTAGGCCGGCGACTCGGCCGAGCGCTTCATCAGCCACGACCGGGTCTGGCCGATCAGCCCCTGCTCCTCGTCGAGCGAAATCAGTCCGAACATGACCCGAGTGCGCAGAAACACGAAGTACGTGTCGAGCACGTCGCAGCGGCAGTAGTCGTTGATTTCGGCCAGCTTGCCTTCGTCATAGAGATCCTGGACCATGTGCCCTTGGATGTCCATTTTGCCGGGCTTGCCGAGCAGGTTGGCCGCCAGATTCAGCCCGCCGGTAAACCGCGTCGAGCCAAAGTTGGTGAGGATCTCCTGCAGGTCCAGATGCGCGTCGAGATTGTAACGGTTGCGATACTGCTCAAAACTCTTGGCCGTCACGTTGAACCAGCCCGGCACGCTCACGCCGTAGCGAAACGCCGCCAGCTCCATCAGCGGCACGTCAAACGTCCGGCCGTTGAAGCTCACCAACGTCGGCCGGCGATAGCGGTCCCATCCGCGCCAAAAGTGCTCGGTGATCACGTGCGGCCGAAACTGCGGCTCATCCAACACCGAAATGTCGATCAGGTGATAGTCGGCCGCGATCTTGGCCACCGCCACCGATACCGGCACTTGAAACGTGTAGGGGACGAAGTCGCTTTCGTACTGCTCGAACAGCTCGCCGCGATAGCGGGCCACGGCGTCCTCGGCCGACAGGCCTTCGCCCGGATAACGAATCCGCGAGACGAGCTGGCCGTCGGCGACCGTCTCGACGTCAAAGGCCAGGTAAACTACGGAAGCATCAGCCATCGTTTGCAGCGTTCCTTGAAGTGTCCTGTGTCGAACGGTATCGGCTCAACCTACCAGAAGGGCCGCCCCGGCGCGAAGCGCTGCGGGCTTCTGGTATAACGGCAGCGCCGGTAGTCGGCATCGTCGTATTCTCGGTGGAGCGATATATGGTTTATAGCAAGTCGCTGGCCGCTCGTATTCGTCAGATGCTCCACGGCCGGCCGGGCATCGTCGAGAAAAAGATGTTCGGTGGCGTTTGCTTTCTGCTGCGGGGTAACATGCTCGTGGGCGTCTGGCAGGACGCGCTCATCGTCCGACTGGGCGTCGACGAAGCGGCCCGCGCGCTCGCCGAGCCGTACGTCCGCGAGTTCGACATCACCGGCCGAGCCGATGAAAGGCTGGGCAATGGTCGAGGCCGACGGATTTGGAAACCGACGCCGCAATTGGCTGCCTGGATCGATCGGGCCGCTGCGTTTGTCGAAACGCTGCCGCCGAAGTAGCAACGATGCCGCATCGCGAAGATGACACAGGCACGCGTGGCTGCCGAAGCGACTTCAATCGGCCAACAGCAACTCGACCGCTTCGCTCATCCAGCCGCTGTGCCAGTCGTGTTTCCGCTGCGGGCCGTCGCGATAGACGTGCGGGATATGCAGCGATTCGAGCAGTGCATGGGTTTGTTCGAGTTGTGCGCGGAATCCGCCATAGCCCAACAGGATCAGCCGCCGCCGCCGGCCAGTTCGTCGGCCCGGCGCTTCAACAGCGAAGTCACCTGATAGCATGGCGAAAGTTCACTTGCGTGCCAAAGATCGGCCCCGATCCGTACGGCCCGGCGTGATCCATCATCAGCGGTGCGTCCCAGGCGGCGGCGCGGCCGAACGCGTCGCCGTGACGCAGCAGCAGACTCCACGCTCCCCAGCCCGACTTGCTGAAACCGACGAGTAGCCGCCCGTCGCGTTTTGGCGCCACCGGATACGTTCGCTCCACGGCCGGCAGCACGACCTTTAGCAGATACGCTTCCTGGCGAATCGCCGGATCGGTCGGATGGTCGGCGTACCAGGGGAGATGCAGAAAACGTCGGCGCGACAAAGATCACGCCGTGGCGGTTGTGCAAGTCGCGCGTGCGGGCTTCGCGCAGCCCGTCGCCATAGCGTGTCTCGTGCCCCGCTTCCACCGGCAGCACGTAGATCACCCTGTAGCGTCGGGTTGTCGAGTTCGTCAGGCAGGAGCACGCGGATCGTCGTCGTGCCGGCTTGAAACGGCGACTGCACGTCGTGCGTGACAAAGCCGTCGCCGTCGACGCGTGCGGCCGAAACTCGCACCGACGCGTCGGCGTCGGCGAAGACGCAACCCAGGCGATCGAAAGCAGCACAAGTGCGGACATCGCCAGTGAGCTTAACTGGTCGGCCGCCCAAATGCGAGCCTCGAACGGGGCACGCTCGCTTGATCGCCGCCGACCGGTTCGGCTAAAGTGGCCGCAAGGATGCGAACCACAAGGAGCGCCATGATCGACAAAGAACGCCTGCTCGAACGCTTTCTGCGCTACGTCCGCATCGACACCACGGCCCGTGAAGGGCAGTCGACGTATCCCAGCTCGCCGGGGCAACTGGAACTGGGCCGGCTGCTGCGCGACGAACTGCTGGCGATCGGGCTGGCCGACGCGGTGCAAACCGACAAGGGCATCGTGCTGGCCACGGTCCCTGCGACCGTCGAACGGCCCGTGCCGGTCGTGGCGCTGAACTGCCCACGTCGACACTTCGCCCGAGACGACCGGCGCGGGCGTCCGCCCGCAAGTGATCCGCGACTATGCCGGCGGCGACATCGCCTTGCCGGGCAATCCGCAGGCCGTGATTCGCACGGCCGACGATCCCGAGCTCGACGCGCTGGTCGGCTCGCACGCTGATTACCACCGACGGCACGACGCTGTTGGGCGCCGACGACAAAGCCGGCGTGGCCGTCATCATGGAAACGGCGGCCTATCTGCTCGAACATCCCGAGATCGAGCACGGCCCGATCCGCATTTGCTTCACTTGCGACGAAGAGATTGGCCACGGCGTCGATCACGTCGACCTGGAGCGAGCTCGGCGCAGTGGTTTGCTACACGCTCGACGGCCAGGGGGCCGACGAAATCGACGTGGAAACATTTTCGGCCGACCTGGCCACCGTGACCGTTCGCGGCGTGAACGTGCATCCGGCGATCGCCAAGGGGCGGATGGTCAACGCCGTGCGCGTGGCGGCCGACTTCGTCGCGTCGATTGCCGCTCGACGAAGCTGTCGCCCGAGACAACCAGCGAGCGCGAAGGATTTTTGCATCCCATATACGGTCACCGGCGGCGTGGGGGAAGTGAAGCTGCGGATCCTGCTGCGCAACTTCGACACCGCGGCGCTGGCCGCGCAGGCCGAGCTGTTGCGAGCGGCGGCCACGGCCAGCGAGCAGGCCTTTCCCGGCTCGGCGATCGAAGTGCAGCGTCGAGCCGCAGTATCGAAACATGGCCGAAGGGCTGGCCCGGGAACCCCGCGCGGTGGAATTTGCCAAGCGGGCCCTGGAGCGGCTGGGCCGGCACGCCGCGATTGACGATCGTGCGCGGGGGCACCGACGGCTCGCGGTTTACCGAGCTGGGACTTGCCCACTCCGAACCTGTCGACCGGTCAGCACCACTTGCATTCGAACCTCGAATGGGCCTGCCTGGAGGAGATGGAGCAGGCCGCCGAAATGCTCGTCGAGCTGGTGCAGATCTGGGCCGCCGAATCGTGATGCTCGGGCGTGCCGGCACTCGGCTGCTGGCGCGAAAGGGGCGGCGTCTGGCGAAGATTTTGGCCCCGACGGCGTAAAGCAGCAGCGCTTCGCCGGGGTTCGATCAACTTCTTTCTTGCCAACAGCCGACTTAATCCGAATAGCGGCGCCGACCCTTACTATCCGCTGCGCTGCCGAGCTGGCAGCCGTAAGATACCCCGAGCTGCCGCCCGTTCGATTTGAAAATGAGGTTCTGCGGTGCCACGCCTCGCGATCATCATCTCCGCGGTCGGAAGCGTCGAGTCCTGGGAAGGCACGCTGGTGTCGGTATTGGAAAACCGGCCGGCGGACTGCGAGATCATCGTTGCGCTCTCGCAGCCATACGCCGATCCTTACGACCTGAAGGACGAAGTCCGCTTTGTCGCCCCGCTGGGCCGCGGTTCGGCGACGGCCACGATCAACGCCGCCCTGGCGTCGTGACCAGCGCCGTTTGTGCATCTGTTGGCCGGCGGCTGCCAGGTCACCGAAGGCTGGGCGGACGCGGCGCTTGGCGCGATTCGGCGATCGGCGGCTGGCCGCCGTCTCGCCCCTGGTGTGGGACGCGCCGCCACGAGCAGCGGCTGTTGGCCGCCGGCGTGGGTTATCGCCTCAGCGGCGAGCGGTTCCGCGTGGCCGAAGGCTTGCAAGCGGTCCAGCCCGAGCAGCTCTCCGCGGTCATCGGACCGTGCGCCATGGCGGCCTTTTACCGCAAGGCGGCGCTGGATTTCGTCGGCGGGTTCAGCACGCGATTGGGATTGCGACAAGCCGACGCCGACCTGGCGCTGGTGTTGCGGCAGGCAGGCTTCACGGCCGCCGTCGAGACGCATTCGCACGTTCGCGCGTTCCCGAGGCGGATCACGCCGGCAGCCCGCTGGCCGAAGCCTTGTGCAAGGAGCGACTCTTCTGGCGCAATCTGCGCGGCGCAGGCGCCGGCCGGGCGTTAATCTCTCACCTGGCCCTGGTGAGCGCGGAGTTGATTCGCAACTTGCCGCAATGCCGGCCATGCTGGCCGGACGGTTCTGGGCCTCGCTGGAGTTTGGCGGCTATGCCCGGCATCAGCGCCGCTTGAGCGCGTTGGCCGCACGCTCGCTGGGCGCCACGGCCGCGCACCCTCACGTGCGGATCGACCGCTCGCACGAAGCTCCGATTCGCCCCGAAGCCGCTCGGCCCCGCGTCCAGGCCCGATCGTAGATCGTACGCGCTTGAAGCGAGTGGCTCGGCAACTCTTTGAAAAATGCCCCCTTGGCATTTTCCAAGCTCGCCAGGTGTCGAAGCCTTCTACAGGCCGAAAGTGTTGATCAGTTTGCCGGTTCGTCGTCGGTCAACTGTCCCTTGCCGGGATAGAACAGCTCGCGGGTGGCGCGGAACAGCGTGAGGTCGTCGGCTTCGGTGGCTTCGGCGTGCAGCTTGGCGTCCAATTGGGCCAACAGCGGCTTGCCTTCCGGCCAGCGGACTTCCATCACGCGGCTGCAATCCTCGAGCAACTGGTAGACGCGAGCTCGGGTGACGCCCATCCGCTTGGCCTGCTGACGCACGCTTTGCGGAGCTCCCTCGATGCCCAGCCGGCCGGCGCTCAGCTCGTAAATCGTGGGGCCGGCGTCGACGTTGATCTGGTCCAGCAGGGGCACGGCCAGATGCTCGCGCACTTCGTCGGGCGAGGGCACGCCCGGCTGGGCCAGACGCTGGGTGATCCAGTCTTCGATCGGCTGAATGAACTTGGGCCTGATCCGCAGCGTCAGGTGCTGCGAAGTGCCGGCGCAGGACAGCATTTCGTGGGCGATATAGAAGACCTCGAGCACCACTCGAACGCGCTTTTCGCCGTGCGTCTTGAGCTGGCGTATCTCGGCCACGGTGTGATTGACATATTGATCGAGCGGGGTGTGCCAGATCACCGTGGGCAGCGCTTGCAGCGTGGGCGCCAGGCGGCCCAGCTTCTCGTGATTCAACTTGTGCTCAACGACCGTTTGCTGCCACTCGGACCAGAGGGCTTCGGAGACGACCGAAGGATCGAAACCGGTCCCCTGGCGGCGCGGCTTTTCGACGGCCGTCTTCTTCGCTTCACTCAGCTCGCTGAGCCCAAACGGAACGGCGGGCGGGTGATCTTTGGTGGCACGCGACAGCAGCTTGACCAGCGAGCTGATCTTCTTCTGGCCAATGCCCGGCGTGGCCGACAACTCTTCAAAGGGCGTGGCCAGCAAATCCTTGATCGTGCGCCCAGAAACGCCAACGGCAGCCGCCGGTCGTTGGGCAGGGCCCAGTAGGCCAGCGGCTTTTCCAGGCGGTCCGCAAAGCGGTCGTCCAGCAGTGTCTTGCGCAGCGACTGAAAGCTGCTGACGATCTTGTAGTCCTCGACCGAAGTCACTTTATTCGTCTTCATGGGTCATTTCTCCCTCCCGCATTTCCGGCGGGAAACGTCCTGGCGGCCGGCGGTCCCACGCCGCGCCACCCAGCTTGCCTCTTCCTCCGTCCGTTTCGAATCCGACTTCCGCCCAACATCGCTCGCGCGGCAATCAACGCGCGCAAGCGCTAGCATTTTGTTAGTGCGCCGACGAGCGATCACCACCGACCAAGTTCGTGGTGCTTGGCGAAGGCGTCGTTGGCACTGTCGCGGAACCGGATAATCAAAAAACGATGACTACTCAGGCGGGGGGCGCTTCACTTCGCGGTGGGAATGTCCGTTGCAGTGCTGGGAGTCAATCCATGTTCCCGACCGACCACGCCTTTCAAACCTTCTTTACGAAGATTTTCCGCTTTAAGTTCGCTACCACTCAAACAAAAAAGCGAGGCACCAGGTCGTCCTACACCCATCGGAGGCCAATCCGCCCTACGCGCGGTACCGTTTGCGCCAGGGAAGCCGCAAGCGGATCAACCTACATGAACATGCTGGCATTCTCATCGGCTGCGCACCCAGCGTCAAGATACATCTTGCGCAAACAAAAGCCGTCGAAATGGCTAAGTTCGACGTAAGTCATTTGATTAAAACAATTTGCAATTGAAGTGAATTCTTTGAAAATCAAGCAGAATTGACCGGACAGTCGCGCCGAACGCGGCGGCACCTTGGAAGCGGGGGGGCGCCTCTCCAGCGGGCTTGAACCGCCGGCTCGCTAGAATTCGATCACCAGGCCGTCCCGGCCCAGCGACGTTCCCGGGAAAATGCTACCCGCCTGCTGCAATATCAGCTCTTCGTCGTCCGCCATCGGATCGAAATGCACGAGCACGAGCTGGCCAACCCCCGCCCTTTGGGCCAGCCGCGCTACGGCCGAAGCGGCGCTGTGGCCAAAGCTGGCGGCCAGCTCGGCATGCGCGTCGGGGAAGTTACATTCGTGGACCAGCAAGTCGACGCCGCGAATGGCCTCTTCGTACGCCGCGTCGGGTGCGGCCGTGGTGTCGGTCACGTAGGCCAACGAGTGGCCCGGCCATTCGAGTCGAAAGCCGACCGCTCCGCCAGGATGTTTGACCGGAAAGTGCGCGAGCGTGCCCCCTCCGGCCAGCGGCAGCCGTGCGGCGAGCGGCCGATAGTCGCAGGGCGGTCGCGCCGGAAACAAGGCTTCGGCCAGCAGGTGTTGGCGAATCGCCGCCAGTTTTTCGTCCCTGGCGTGCACGGTCACCCTTTGTACGGCGGTGTCCCGCACGACGTCGAACAAATACGTCAGGCCGACCACGTGATCCAAGTGCGCATGCGTCAGAAAGACGTCCAGCTCAGTGGTGCGCAAATGCTCGCGCACGCGGTAAAAGCCCGTGCCCGCGTCGAGCACGATGCCCGCTTCGGGAAGCATCAGGCAAGCGGTTTGCCGCCGGTCGCTGGGATGATAGCCGGCGGTGCCCAACAGGATGAGTTGCATCGATCGAATGCCTGCCGCGCGAGTCAGGAGACGGGGCTGCAAAGCCACCGTGCCGCTCCATGCCAATGTAGCATTTCCGCCCGGCGACAGTCGGCCAAAACCGGCCTGACGCGTGGCTCGACGGTTGCTCGAGGCCAATCCCCGCGACGCCACGACGTCAGGGAGCCTGCGTCGACGGCCGCTGGAATGGCAGCAGCCGTTCGAGTTGTTTGCCCAGTTCGTTGGTGAGCACGCCCCGGGTCACGTTCTGCAGCAATTGGCCGGTGAGCTGCCGCAGCACCCCGCGGTCGATCTGGGGCTTGGCGAGCGTGCCGCTGATGGGAATCTGCAGCGCCTTCCCCTCTAGCGCTCCGAACGAGAGATCGCGGCCCAGGATATTGGCCTGGATGGGCACTTCGGCCACCATGGCCAGCGACTCGTCGTCAACGCCCACCGAGCCATAGGTCGTGATGGGGACCGTGCCGACGACGAATTTGAGATTCCTGTGATACACGCGCCGGTCCACCATGCGAAACTCGATGTCGCTGGTATCGACGCTCACCAGCGCGCCGGTCTGATCGCCCGGCGGCTGGAAGTTGCCCTGCCGCACGACGCTCATGATTTCGTTGACCAGGGCCATGAACTCATGGGCCACGGGGCCCGGCTTCACTTGGGCGCGAATGGCCATGTGTCCGGCCAGGTCGGCGGCGCGGGGATCGGCCAGCGGAATGCGGCCGCCGTCCATCGTGACCGAAAACCGTCCTTCGGCCACGGTGGTTTCCGCGACGATCGGAGCGATGAACTTCAAACCCCGCTTGCACATGTCGGGCGAAAGATGAATGTTCGTCAACAGCGGACCGCGAGACACGTACAGCTCGGCCGGAGCCGGCGTGAGTCGGGCCACCGGCGTGAGCGTCAGCCGGCCCTCGCTCACCGCCACGTCGATCGGCTTGGTGACGACCTGGCCGTCAGCCAGGTGGGCCACGATCTCCCCCTGTCCGACCGCCAGACCGTACAGATTCATGCCACTCCAGCCCAGTCCCAGGTCGCCGGTGACGTTTCGCCAGGCGTCGGGCGAAGCCGGGCTCCCGGTCAGTCGGCCTTCGAGGGCAAACGTGCGGGCCTGGTTGCCGGCGATCTGCACCCCGTCGCCCAGCCAGGGCGCCACAGCGGGGCCAGTTGTTGCCAGTCGTATTGGATCGTTCCCTTGACGTCGACGTTGCCGCCGGTGAGCGAACAGGGAACCGTGCCGCTGGCGTCGCACCGCAACGCCGCGGCGGCGACTTGCAGATGGTCGAGCTTCAATTGTTCACTGGCATGGCTGTAGACGGCCAGGCCGGCCAGCGTGATCCGCGGTTCCTGCCAGGTGCCGGCCGCCGTGCCCGAGCCGCGGCCGACGAGATCGGCCAACACGAGCTGATCGATCGTGCCGTTGACGTGGGCGGTCGTCTCGTGTGCGTCGTGTTTCAACTCGGCTTGTGCCGCCAGCCGGCCCGACACCCGCCACGCGGCCGGCACGCGCGGATCGTGCCGCCAGCGATAGAGCGTGGCCAGTTCGGCGCCGAGTTGGGCGGTCCCGCTGTCGAGCTTCCAGCCGTCCGCCGTGGCCTGAAACGTCGCGCCGTTGGCCACCGCCGACGTGGTGCCGGCCGTGAGCCTGGCTTCGCTCACCAGGCCGCGGGCTTCGTTGACGTTATAGCGCGCCGCCAGGGTGACGGTGGCCGCCGGCTCGTTGATGAACCACTGATTTCCCCAGGCTTGCAGTTGCGCCACGTCGGCCTGGGCATGATCGATTTC
Organism: uncultured Planctomycetota bacterium; assembly: GCA_963711515.1. Classification (GTDB taxonomy): domain Bacteria; phylum Planctomycetota; class Planctomycetia; order Pirellulales; family PALSA-1355; genus CAVQEL01. Next base: position 37,390 of record CAVQEL010000033.1, read on the forward strand.
GATCGTTTCCCGCGAGCAGCTCAGCGTCGCCTCGAGCTTGCCGGTGCCCTCCAGTTCCCAACCGGTCATGCCGGCGCAGGCCTCGAGCCGCCGCGACCAGGGAGCCAAGTTGCCACTCCAGCTACACTCGACCGGCCAGGTGGACGTCTCCGGAGCGATGATCGGCTCGCGCAACCGGGCCGTTAGCCGTTCGCGGCCGACGTCAACCGTGAGCACCGCCCGCTCGATCCGCTGGAGTTTCTCCTGTTCGAATTCCCCTTCTACGTCGAGCGTGGCGACGATTTTGTCTTCGCGCCAGGGCTCGCCGCCGGCCACCGGCACGAACTGGAAGCCCGTGGCCTGAAAGCGTGCGTCGGCGTCAAATCGATCACCGGCCACCCGTTTGAGCTCCAGTTGCGCTTCTCCCTCGCCGGCCAGCGCAAGCTGGCTCAAGTCGGCAAACTGTTCGAGCTCGCTGACCAGCCGCGCCAGGTCGAAGCTCGCCGTGGCCGACAGATCGTCGAGACTCCCCGAGGCATTGGCGTGCAGAAAACTGGACGTGCATTCGGCCCGATCGAGAACCACTCCACGGGCGGTCTGCCGGGCGGCGAAGCTGACCGCCAGCGGGTTTTCCCAGACCAGCGCCTTGCCGTTGGCCTGCGCGCCCAGGTGGCTGGCGTCGATCTGCCCGCTCCAGACCGGCTCGCCGTTTTGCTGCCGGCTGGAAACGGCGAGCCGCACCGTGCCGGAGGTGATTTCCGTCCCTTCGCGAATGCGCAGCGTCTCGGGTAGCGCGCGGGCCAGGGCCACCAGGTCTAATTCGCCGTTGACTTCGTAGGTTTCGTCGAGCAGGGCCGCCAGCTTGTCGTCGGCCGCGAAGTCGTCCATGTTGACTTTGCCGGTGACGGCGAGCTTGCCCAACTCGCAGGTGATACTGAGTTGCTGGACGTCCAGCATGTCGCCCGACTGCACCAGGTGGCAGGGGACTTCGACGCGCTGGAGCTGGATGCGATCGCTGCCCAGTGCTTTGGCGGCGAAAGCCAGGTCCGTCACCAGGGCTTCGCCTTGGACCGAAGCCTCGCCCCCTTCGGCCAGCTTGCCCCAGGCGCCGGCCAGCCGGGTCGACAAGTGTCCGCTGAGCTCGGCCCCCGTGACGCGGCGACGCAACACCGGATCGGCCAGCTCCAGCGGTAGCGCCGTCGTATCGCAGTTGATCTGGCCGCCGGCCAGCGGATTCTTGCCGTCTTCGGAGCGCTCGGTTTTCAAGTCGAACTTGAATTGGCCCCTCTGCGCTTCGCCGACGAGGTCGCCGCTGGCGGCCAGCACGATCGGCTGGCTGGCGTCGGCCAGCGTGCAATCAGCGACGAGATTTTCGATGTGGAACGTCCGGTCGCGGGGCTCGTCAACGACGTTGATCGTGCCGTCGGTGACCTTCAACTCGGCGGCCACCTTGGTCTGGCTATCGCCGCTGAGCATTTGGGCGAAGATTCGTTCCAGGTTCGTTTCTTGTTCCTGGCAAACGGCGTGCACCACGGGCCGGTCGATTTCGACGCGTCCGACGTCGCCGAAGTCGAGCAACAGACCCACCAGCGGCTTCGCCGTTCGCAGTTGGGCTACCTGGACGGCCAGGTCGCCGTCGGCGTCGCGGATTTCGATGTCGTTGACGACCACGCTCGAAAACCAGCCCAGCGAGGTGGCGCCCAGCGTGATCGTGCCGTCCAGCTGGAGTGCCGCCCGCACGAGCGTGTTGCGGAGCGGCGTGCGGGCGATGATCGTCGGCGCGAAGTAGGCGGCCACGCCCAGGACCAGCAACATCGCGATCGAGCCGTTGCGAAAGGCGTGCGACTTCTTTTTCCGCCCTTTGCGGCCGCGCGGGTAGTCGTCGTATTTCGAGCGGGGAAGATCAACCGTGGCCATAGGGCCCACCTCGGCGCGTTCTGGGAAATTGGGGGGCGAACGGGCGGGGCCCCGCGTCAGGGCCGACCGGCGCGGAATTCTATTCGGGCGGGCCGTGCCGTGCACGACCAGTCACGCCACGGCTGCCACATGGAACAACCCGCCGTCTTCTTATAGAATCGGCAGGGCAGGCCCCCTGCAATCCGCAAAGTCGAGGGATGAACTACAATCTCTTGTGCGGCAACGATTGCTGCTAGCGTGCCAGCAGCGTGTTGCTGCCGGCCGGACCAGCGGGGCCGAGCAGAATCCCCGCCCAGAGACCAAATACGATGCTGACCTTGCCCCCCATCTTTCGCCTACGACAGTCGTTCGAGGCACCCCAGGTCGCGGACATTCCCGGCGAAGTCCGGCGACAACTGGATACCTTGCAGTTGGGCGACGTGATTCGCCCGGGCCAGAGCGTAGCCATTTCGGCCGGCAGCCGCGGCATCGCCAACATCCACACGATCACCAAGGCCGTGGTCGATAGCGTCAAGGACCTGGGGGCCAAGCCGTTCATCGTGCCGGCCATGGGCAGCCACGGCGGCGGCACGGCCGAAGGGCAGCAGAAGGTGCTCGAATCGTACGGCGTGACCGAAGCGTTCTGCGGCTGCCCGATTCGCTCCAGCATGGAGACGGTCGTCGTCTGCCAGACGGCCGAAGGCTTCGACGTGCACTTCGATCGCCATGCCTTCGAGGCCGACCACGTGCTGGTCTGCAACCGCGTCAAACCCCACACCGGTTTCGTCGGCGACATCGAAAGCGGGCTGATGAAAATGATGCTCATCGGTCTGGGCAAGCACGAAGGGGCCAAGGTCTATCACCGCGCCATCCAGGATTACAGCTTCGGCCAGATCGTGCGCAGCGTGGCCGGCCGCGTGCTCGACTCGTGCCACATCGCCGGCGGATTGGCCATCGTCGAGAATCCGTACGACGAGACGGCCTACATTCAAGCCGTGCGGCCGGCCGAGTTCGAGGCCCGCGAGAAGGAGCTGCTCGTGCTGGCCAAGAAGCTGATGCCGCGGCTTCCCTTCGAAGAGGTACACGTGCTGATCATCGACGAAATCGGCAAGAACATCAGCGGCTCGGGCATGGACACCAACGTCGTGGGACGCAAGTTTCACGCCCACCACCCCGCCAAGAACGAAACGCCGAAGGTCAAGCGGATCATCATCCGCGGCCTGACCGAAGCCACGCACGGCAACGCCGCGGGCATCGGCCTGGCCGAGTTCTGCACCACCCGGGCCGTCGAGCAAACCGACTTGCGATCCACGCGCATCAACTGCCTGACGGCCGGCCACGTCGAGGGGGCCATGCTGCCCCTCGACTTTCCCACCGATCGCGAGACGATCGAAGCGGCACTGCCGACCTTGGGGCTGGTCGAGCCCGAGGGGACCAAAATCGTCTGGATCCGCAACACGCTCGACCTGGTCGAAGTCGAGTGCTCGGCTGCCTGCCTGGACGAGGCCCGCGGGCGCAGCGACCTGGAAATCCTCACCGACTTGCGCCCCTGGCCCTTCGACGCCGCGGGCAACCTGCCCATCAACGGCGTGCGCGCGCTGGCCGGCGCGAGTGTCGGCGCGTAATACCAGCGTGCCACGGTTGCCTACAAGCAGTTTCAAAATCGGGTTTGGGTGCCACTACTGGCTTGTCCAGCAGTGCAGACCTCCCCGATAAACTCTCCCCGACAAGCCAGCAGTGGCACCGGACGCGCGCTTCCTTGCGGTTTTCAGCGCGTGCACAGCCTCTAGTGATCCGCCGGCGGCCCTTTGCGTCCCTTGATGGCACGCTGTTTGGCTTTGAGAAGTCGCGCGGTGTAGTGGTCTTCTTCGGCCTGCGGCGCCAGGCTTTGGTCGCGCGGCGCGGCGCGGGCCGGCGCTTCGGTCGCCACGGCCACGGCTTCAGCACTGAGTTCCTCGGCGGTGGCCGTCTCGGGTTCGTAACGGGCAGCCGCCCGGCGGTCTTCGAGCCGCTCCTCGATTTCGCGCTTGCGGGCTTGCAAACGATCGAGCGCGGGGGCCGCTTCGGTTTGCTGCTGACGGCGCAGCACGTAGCCGCCGACGCGACGGGCAGCCACCGGCACCCAGGCAAGGCTGACGATCACGCGGCGGTTGAACACGTCGAACAAAAACAGGCACCCGGCCGCCAAGCGCCAGCAAGTGCCAGCCGGCTTGACGCGTGGTGGCCCGTCTCAGGTCGTGACGAAACACGTTGGACGCCAGGCTCTTGTCGAGCTGCTCGGCGTCGGTCGGCTCGGCCAGCACGAGCCCGGCGTGCCCGCCCGAGGGAACCAGCGCGGCCAGGCCGCGGAGCATTTGCGTGTTGCTCTGCCGGTCTTTGAACTCGGCGGAGTAGGGGACGTTCACGCCGGCCCGCACCGGCGCCTGATTGGGCCCGGCGGCGATCGACAGGAAGTAGCTGCCGGATTGCGTCACCGGCACGCGGCCCACGTAGCGGCCCGGGGCGGTTTGCTTGAGCGGCAGTTCGAGGTGTTGCATCTTGGGATCCAGCAGCGTGCCGGTGAGGTCGAGAAAGTTGAGGAACTGGTCGTCCTTGTCCAGCGCCGTCACCACGACCTGAATGGCACCGTCTTGGGCCTCGGCAAACACGCTCAGCGAGCTTTGCTTGTCGGTGGGCCGCATCGTCCAGCGGGCCATTTGCGTGAACAGCTTTTCGTAGCCCGACCACTCGGGCCACGACTTGGTCCAGCGCTGGCCGGCGTCGGTCGTGAAGGCCACGGCCCGGCCGAGCCCGAACTGCCAGGTCGCCAACAGCGAGTTCCGATTTCCGGTGGGCTTGGGGGACAGCAGCGGGATTTCAACCAGCGGGCTGTCCTTGGGACTGGTCATCACGAAGCCGGTCATCGGCGGCAGCGCGCCGTCGATGCCGTCCAGGATTTCGTGGCTGCCGGCGCGCTGGGGCGAGATGCCCGCCGCGTCTTCGAAGATTACGGGCCGCGCCACGCGCATGGCTTCTTTCATGAAGATGCGGGGAATGGTGCGCGGGTTGTCGACCAGGTAATACTTTCCGCCGCCGCTACGGGCGATTTCGTTGAGCAGGCTGACCGCGGAGTCGCTGCCGATGGCGACGCAACTGGTCGTGATCTTCTGCTCGCGACCCAGCCGGGCCATGTAGGTGAAGTTGGCGCCGTGCGTTTGCCCGTCGGTCAGCACGATCATGTGTTTCACCGCCGCGTTCACTTCGCGCAGCGCCCGATAGCCGTGAGCCATGCCGGGTTCCATGTCGGTGCCGCCGCCGGCGTCCAGCCGCGCGATGAGGCGATTGATCGCCACGGGATTTTCGATTTTGGTCATCGGCACGATCCAGTGGGCGGCCGAATCGAACGACACCACGCCGACGAAGTCATCCCGTCCCAGGATCCTGACCGCCGCCATGGCCGCGGCCTTGCTCAGCTCCAGTTTTTCGCCCGACATCGAGCCCGAGCTGTCGAGCACGAGCATCAGCGCGCCGCTGGGCACCACCTTGGCGTTCTTGACCTGAAAATCCACCGGCATCGCTTTTTCCAGCGCGGTGTTCGTCCAGCCGCCGGCGCCGAAGCTGTCGGGACCGCCCAGCATCAACAGCCCGCTCCCCATGTGCTGGGTGTTTTGGACGAGCATGTCGATCTGGTCGTCGCTGAATTGGGCCAGAGCGTCGGCGTCGGTGCCGGTGGTGCGGGCCACGTCGGCCAGGACGACCAGGTCGTAGCGTTGCAGTTCGGCCAGGTTGGAAAACAGCCGGTTGCTCGGCTGCACGACGACTTCCAGATTCTGCCGCTTGAGCATGTCGATCCATTCGTCGAACTCGCCCGGCTTGGCGAAGTCTTCGATCACCAGCACCTGGCCCCGTCCGCGGACGTGCGTGAAGGCCGTGGCTTCGTTGTTCTCCGGCAGCGTGTCGCCATCGGCACCATCGGGAACGAAGCGGGCCGAATAGGTGTAAAAGTCGGGCGCGGCAATCTCCTCCCGGAACGACAGCACCTGCTTCCCCTGGCCGACCGTCACGCCTTGATCGGCCAGCACCTGGGTCTGGCCGCCGGCCGTGCGGCTGATGCGCAGCCGTCCGCTGGTGGGCGCGGCCTCGGGATCCTTGGACGTGCCATTCAGGACGACGCGGGCTTCGAAGGGGGTGCCCTGGCGAATGTCCTGGGGCAGCACGAGCTTTTCGACCGCCACCTCGCGCTGGCCGCCGCGCTCGATCGGCAGCACGTCGATGCCGATACCCAGGTCGGCCAACTGCCGGGCCTGGCCGACTGCGTCGCCGGTGTTTTCGTTGCCGTCGCTGATGATCACGACCCGCTTGGCCGCGTCGGCGGGAAACACGGCCTCGGCCAGCCGCAGCGCCGCGGCCAGGTTCGTGGACTGGCCGTCCACCTGGCTCTCGAAGCGATCGGCCAGATGCGCCGTGCCGGCCAAGGGGGGCGACTCGACCGAAGCGTCCCGCCCGAAGACGATCACGCCCGAGCGATCTTCGCGCCCGGCGTCCTCGTGTTGCGCGGTCGAGCGGTGGATGTACTGGACGATCTCATCGGTTTTTTCGGCGGGCACGCTCAACGAGCGGTCGACCACGTAGAGCACCGACATGCGGTCGCTGGTGCGGACCCATTGCACTTCGGCCAGCGCGGCCACGACCAGCAGGACCAACACGCTGCGCACCGCGAGGGCCATCCAGCGGCGCCAGCTTCCCAGCCCCGCCAGGCTGTGCCGGCCGATCCACCACAACAGCGGCACCACTGCCAAGAGGAGCAAGTAGGTCGGCCGGTCGAAGGCGATTCGATAGTCGAGCATGGCGGCCAATCGGCGAAGTGCCCGGGGCCATTCCGTGCCGTCCAGCTACGCTCTGGCCGCGACGCGCCCCCGCTAACTCGATTGTACCCGACTACAGCTTGAAGTTGAACGTGCGCATGATCCACCGCCAGACGCGCTTGCCCAGGGGCTGCCAGTCGGCGGCCACCTTGGCCGTGCCGCGCAGTCCCTGCACCAGCGTGCCGGAGGCGTCGTCGATGGCCGCGCGGGCCTGGTAGCTGGTGGTGATCGGGCGTTCGGCGCCGCTGGCGTCCTGCTGGCTCATGACCTCGCCGCCCCCCTTGCTCGACAATTGCCGCGAGGTGTATTCCATCTCCGGGCCGATCTCGATGATCTCCGACGTAAAGGTCTGGCCCGGCAGCGCGTCGAACTGGATCTCGACTTGCTGGCCTTCGTGCACGAACTCGATGTTGTCCTGATCGATGACGATGTTGACTTCCCACTTCTTCGGGTCGCCGATCTGGCAATACACCGTGGGCGGTTCGAGCGACGCGCCCAGGTTTTCATGTTCCAGCGGATTGCCGCTCCAGGTGGGGAGTTGATCGTCCCCTTTGTCGCGATGCTTGGGCGTATACGCGGCGGGCAGCACGGTGCCGCTGATCGGTGCCACCAGGGTCAGCCGCCGGCGGTCGATCAGCCGTTGCCGCAATTGCTCCTGGGAGGCCTCGATCGATTTTTCCAAGGGCACCAGCGACATCGCCGCCGCCTCGTTGCCGAACCGCGCTCGCTCGCCCCGCAACACTTCGGCGCACTTGTGGTCCACGGCGATCTTGCCTTGCAGCTCGTTGATCTCGGTGTCCAGTTCGGTGCTCTCCAACTGGCCCAGCTTGTCGTCCTTGTTGACTTCCTGCCCCGGTTGGACGTCGATCTCCCCCAGCACGCCCGGCACCTGCACGTAGACGGGCTCCGCGTCGCGCGGCTTCAACTCCAGCGGGCTGATGACGCGAAACGGCAGCGGCACGAACAGGATGAACGCCGCCACGGCCCCCAAGACTCCCAACGTGATATTGACGTTCTTGCGTTTCACCTTGTGCAGCCTTCCGGGGACGTAAAAGAATTTGCCGATCTTGTACAGCGGCATGACGACCAGCGTGCTCATCGAGAAGATGGCCAGCATCTGGCTCAGCACCTTCAGGTCATACGGCTCCAGCACTTTGTACAAGAAGAACAGAATGCCAAACAGCACGATCCACTTGTAGATCGAGGCCGCGACGGTATACAGCGCGAAGAAAATCTGGTTGCGCTGCGGCAAAAACGGATCGTCCGGCTCTTCCAGCCCCAGGCACCAGGCGCCCAGCTTGCGGCTGAGAATCGTGCTGGCTTTTTGCCGCAGATTCGGGATTTCGGTCAGGTCCGAGAGGATGTAATAACCGTCGTAACGCAGCAGCGGATTGGCGTTGAAGATGATCGTGCTCACCGAGCAGACGAACATCGTGCTGAGGCACAACTGGTTGAGCATGCCCGGGTCGCTGAACCACCACAAGAAGGTGCAGATCGAGGCCATGACGACCTCGATGTACATGCCGGCCGCGCCGATGGCGGCCCGTTGCCACTTGCTGGGCAGCATCCAGGAGTCGGAGACGTTGCAATACAGGCAGGGCGTCAGGACCAGCATCATCACGCCCATCTCGTGGCATTCGCCGCCGAAATGCTTGCAACTGAGCCCGTGGCCGAACTCGTGGATCACTTTCGTAATGCCCAATGTCACGCCCAGGTAAATCCAGTTCTTGGCCTCGAAGAACTGATGGAACGTGGGCAGCTTGTTGTGAAACGTCTCGAACTGCACGGTCACCAGCAGCAAGGCAGACATCGCCAGGATGATGCAGCAGATCATGGCCGGCAGCGTGAAGAACCACTGCAGCTTGGGATACAGCCAGTTGAGCAAGCGCTCCGGATCGATTCCCTTGAACCGTACGGCCAGCAGATTGCTGGCGGTGCTGGCCGTCTCTTTCCAGAATCGCTCGGTGTGCCGCTTGCGAAGCTGCTCGCCCTGGCCCGAGACGTTGGCAATCACCAGGCCGCTGCGGTGCAGCATGCCGACGAAGTGGCCCAGCTCTTCGACCGTGATCTTCTGCGGCGGAAAACGGCTCTCGAACTCGACCTTGATCTCGTCCAGGCTGGTCTCGCCGTCGAGCATCTGCAGGATGGCGTACTCTTCTTCCTGGAAGCGGAAGTACTTCAGCCCGACCGGCTCCTTCACCACCCAGTAGACCTGCCCCAGGTAACGGTGCTGGGCGGCCGTCAAATCGGGCCGCATGCGCAACTGCAGCGCCCGGGCGGAACTGGAGACCAGGCTATCGGCCAGCGTAACCATGACGGCTCATCACAAGATGCAAGACTTCGCGCGTGAAATGGCGACGCGCTCGGCGAAGGCTATTGGTTTGTCCTTTGGACCGACGCGCGGCGGACCCGCCCGGGCGGAGAAGACTCGGCCACCGGCTGGCTGACGTGGATCGTCATCGCGGCGTTCAAGCCGGCGCGGACTACCGGCCGGCCGTCTTCCTCGGGCGTGTCGAACTCGGCCCACACGTCCAGCCGGCCTACGTCCACCTGCGGGCTGACATAGGTCACCTTGCCGGGAACGCGCACCGTGCGGCCGCGTGGCAGCGCGACTTCGATGGTCACCGCGCGACCGTCGACGTCGGCCGGACCCCACTGGTTGGCGTCCAGATATCCGATGACGCGCAATCGCTTGACGCCCACGACATGCACGACCGGATCGCCCGGCGTAACCCATTCGCCCGGCTTCTTCTTGACCGCCACCACAACGCCATCGAACGGGGCGCGAAGAATCCGTCGTTCCAGCGCCACGCCCGCGGCACCCATTTCGGCGTTCTTGGCCTTGGCGGTCAACTTGGCCTCGATATGCTCTTCCAGGGTCTGTTCGGTGGCCAACTTGGCTTTTTCGTATTCCAGTTCATGTTTGAGCATTTCCATCTGGGTCACCGTCTTGGCCGAAAGCTGGTTGGCCTCCTTGTAAAACTTCACGGTGGCCTCCGCGACTTCGGTGGCTTTCTTTGCGTGCCGGTAATCGATGTCGCTCGTGGCCTGTTGCGCGGCGACGTCGTACTCGAACTTCTTGATCTCGAGCTGAGCTTTGGCCTCGGAGTCGTCGACGCGGCCGATTTCCATGCCCCGGGTGACCTTCGATCCTTCGGTCACCAACAACTCCTTCAACACGCCAGCGTCGGCGCCCGGGATCGACTGGTCGTTGATCGACGTGATCTCGCAGACGGCAATGAACGGATCGGCGTTCGCGGCGGCCGCTGCGCGGGGCTCGGCCCCCAGCGCCAGGGCCAGCAAGAATGACGTGGTGATCATGGCAAGTACCTTTCCTTCGGGCAGTTGGCGGTTGCTCGGCCACGCTCGCCGAGGCCGACGTCGCGCGGGGCGGCGGTGCTTAGAAAATGCGGAACAGAATCTTGGATTGTACGAACGACACCAGGTCGTGGAACCAGACGTAGCCGATCGCCGCCCGCCCGCAGTGGACCTGGGCCGTCACGCCAGCTCCATCGCGGCGCGTCGGCACGTCATCCTTGTTGATCGAGACGTCGATCAACACGGTATTGCCTTCGTCGTCGCGCACTTCGGCGCTGCTGTGCACTTCATGGACTTTGCCTTGGAGCGTGACGCCGGGGTTCGTTTCAGCGATGTAGTCGACGTCCAGATCGGGGCCCAGCTCGGCCTGCGCCTCGGTGATGAAACCGAGCCGATTTTCCGGCATGCGCAGCTCCAGCTCCCAGTCACCCTCGGGTTCGACGACCGTGACCAACAGCGATCCGTGCGTGACCGGACGGTTGATCAACAGCTCGTGGATCTTCCAGGTCGTGACCTGGCCGTCGATGGGGCTGGTGACCTCCAGTTGTTTGCGTTGCCGATCCAGCAGCTTCACGTGCAACTCGGCGCTATTGGCCGTGGCCAACAGGGCCTGCTCCTTGCCTTTCAATTGAAACTCTTCGGATCGATCCAGATCTCCGGTGGAACGCAGTTGCTGCCGCACGGTGTGCAGCTCTCCCATCGTCGTGGCCAGCTTGCCGTACGCGTCGGCGTAGTCGTCTTCCAGCTTGAGATTGCGCATCCGCACCAGCGTCTGCCCCTTTTTGACCATCTCGCCGTGCTTGACCAGCACTTCGGTCACGTCGCCGTCGACTTGGGCGAACACCTGCCGGCGCACGGTCGGCCGCAGTTCGCCCTTGGCCGTCAACTCGAAACTCGCCGGCCACAGGCACAAGAACAAGGTAATCACCACCAGCGCAATTCCCGCCGTCACCGTCCAGGGAAGCTGCCGGGCCTCGACCAGCCACCGCGACTTGCCGATCGCGCGCCACACGGGCATCAGGAACAGATCGTTGTGCTCCAGCACGTTCGTCAAGGCCAGCGCGCTATGCTCGCTGACGATCTCGATCCGCTGCGGCAGCCCTTCGCGCGGCCGGCTGTCTTCGATCTGCTCGATAATCAAGGCCCCGATGACGCGCGGCTGCGCCAAGGGATCGGTCTTGTCATGCGGCTCCTTGAGCGGCACGATCGCCACGGCCTTGGAGTGCACCTCATCGACGTATTCCTGAACGGCCTCTTCCACCTGCGGCGCCATCATCGACGTGTCGCCCGTGTACCACACCGTCTCGCCGGTGGCGACCACGCTCTTGGCCAGCCGCGTCAACAAGGCGATGGTGTTCGAGCGTTTGTCGAACGTGTCCTGGCCGCTGACCGACTCGATGCGCGTGGTGCGGCCGCGGCAGATGGCCACGCTCACCCGATCGCATTCGATCAGCCGCCGGCCTTCGTTGGCGATCGTGTAGGCCGTTTCGCGCGGGTCGAGCCCTTTGTGTACCAGCCGGGTGAACTGTTCGAGCTGCGACCACAGGGCCTGCCGGTCGGTGAAGTGCTGCAGCTTGCGCGATTTGAGATATTCGCTCGCCAGCTCGCACATCTGCTCCACGAACCGCAAGTAGCCGCGCTGCACGTTGACCCCGGTATCGGCGCGCTGAAAGATCTCCAGCACGCCGGCCGTCTCGTTGGCCGTTCGCAGCGGGCCCAGCACCAGCAGATAGTCGGTCGGGTTGGAGCCGTCTTCCGGGTTGCCACCACCGGAGTGGGGCGCCATCAGCATGCTTTCGCCTTTGGAGATCACGCGCCGCAGCAGCTTCCCGTGCTTGACCTGATCTTCTTCGCTCTCGGCCAGCCGCGTCTGGCGAAGATTGATCTGATATTCCAACGAAAGCTGGCCCGTTTCGGTGACGGTCCAGACCGCCCCGCCCACGGCCGCCAGCGCGGTCACGATGCGATTGAGCACCGCGTCGTAGAACTCCTGGGCGCAACGTCGCTCTTGGCAATCTGGGCAATCTCACGCACCAGGTTGCGGATCTGCTGTTTTGTCTGTTCGACCAGTTCAGGATCGACGGATTGTTCGGTGCTCATGCGCGCTCTACAGGGCCTGGTAGTGGCATTACGTGGCCAGCAGCGGTTGTGGTTCGACCTGGTCGCCGTGGGCCAGGTGCTTGCATGGGACAGGCACTGCGGACCTATCTCTTAACCCTAGCTTGTGTCTTGTGTTATGTCGCAGGACACGTTCCCCTTCCGCGCGCAGAATAACCGCGCGGGCGAACCAAGTCCAAGGACGCATCCCCGTTAATCCGGGGTGAAAGGATTTAAAACCTCGCCCGCGGACTGTTCGGCATGATACCGGTCCCTCCGGGCTCAGTTTCAGGGGCTCCGCCTCTGAAAGGCTATGGCGGAAACGTCCGCACTCTCTCGTTCCACGGCACTCACGGCTGGCTCCGCTGCACGCTCTTGGCCGGCCTGCCCCTACTACTTCGCCAAAGCATGCGGCGGGTATTGCACCATTGTACTTAGTTGAGCAGGTACCGAGACTTTGATCAAGCCCGACTTGGCCGTTGGCGGTGAGTTTGCCGGGGGGGAAATGCCGGTTTGAGGGGATTTACCGCCGGCCCTCAACCAGCCAGCCGACCGAAGACCCCTACGACGCTGGCGCCCGGTCTTGTTACACTAGGTCCACCCCTTGTCGGCCAGCTTCTGGCAGATTTTTCTCGATGCGCATTTTGTTGACGCACCACTCGCCGTTGCGACAGTCCCCAACGGGCTGGCTGGTGTGGCAATGGGCCTTGGCGCTGGTGGCCCGCGGGGACGAAGTGCGGCTGTTGGTGGCCGACGACGAGTACCGCTTTGGCGAGCCGCTCGTCGTCGAACGAGTGGTGTGCGGCGACGATCCCAATGCCGATTTGTTGTTCGGTTTGCCGCGCTTCAGCACGCAGACCGATGCCGGCGACCGACCGCCGTTCAGCGGGCTGTCGGACGCTGAGCTGGCCCTCTATCGCGACCATTTGCGATGGCGGCTCGACAATCAGATCTTGCAGTTCGATCCGCACGTGATCCACGTGCAGCATGTGTGGATTCTCGGCCAGTTGGCCCTGGAAAGCGGGGTGCCCTACGTCGTCAACGCCTGGGATGCCGAGCTGGTCGATTACGAACAGGACCAGCGCTATCGCCCCTTGGCTGACCAGGCGGCCGAGAACGCCAGCCGCATTCTGGTGGCCGACGAGGCGACGCGGCGTCGCGTCGAGGCGCTGTTCGAATCGGCTGCCGAGCGCACGCTGCTGATGCCTCGCGAGTGGAACCAGCGCGACCCGGACGCATCAAACGAGGACCTGGCCGCGGCGGCCGCCGGCTTGCACGACCTGTACGAGGCCGTGCTGGCCGAGCGCTTTGGCTGACGCGGGCGGAGCCGTTCACGGCGTCACGCCGCCGTCCGAACGTCGTGTCGTTGTGGTTTTGTCTTCAGTCTTTATAGGACCACGACGACACAACGACACGACGAAAATGGAAAGAGCGCGCTTCTGGTTTCGGTCTTATATTGCCTCGGCACCCGCTTCACCCGGCGACGCCAAGGGCGCATCGGGCTTGCGGCGGGCGAAGGCAAAGTAGACGATCGCGCCGATCGAAATCAGACCCAAACCCAGCAGTCGATGGCCGGGTTTATCCATTAACATCGTCACCAACAGAAACGCGTAGAAGGCCAAAAACACCAACGGCACCAGCGGGTAACCCCAGGTGTGGTACGGCCGCACGGCGTCGGGGCGCCGCACGCGCAACACGATCACCGCCGCCACTGCCAAAAAATAGAAAATCGAGCCGCCGAAAACAGTCCACTCGCTCATCAGGTTGAACAGTTGCGCGTTGGGGTCCCAGCTTAATCCGCCCAGCAGAATCAATCCGCAGGCCCAGCCGCACATGCCCGCGATCGCCCACGCCGGCGTGCGCGTCACGGGATGAATCCGGCTGAAAGGGCCGAGGAACGAGTGGTCGCGGGCCACGGCAAACAGCACGCGCGGGCCAACCAGCACGTTCGAGCTGAGCGCCCCGAACACCGAGATCATGATCATGGCCCGCATCAGCTTGGCGCCGAAACTGGGCAGCAGCCGCTCGGCGACGGGAATCGCGGGGCAGACGTTGTCCGGGGCGGCAATCACGCTCGAGGGGAGCGTCAGGTGATAGGCCAGGTTGGCCCCGGCGTACAGCGCGATCAGGATCACCACGCCCGCGATCAGCCCCCACGGCAGATTGCGTTCGGGATTGTGAATTTCCTCGGCCACGATCGTGACGTTTCCCCATCCGTCGTACGCCCACATGATGGCGGCCACCGCGGCGCCAACGCCCAACACGGCGCCGCCGCTGAACGTGTGCGGCCACAAGGGACCCAGCTCGACGGTTTCGTTGCGCAGGGCGATGAACGGCAACACGGCCAACAGCGCCACGAAGCCCCCCTTGATGATCGTGGCCACGTTCTGCACCGCGCCGGCCCACGTGGTGCGCATGATGCTGATCAATCCCAGCCCGACGATGACCGACACGGCGATCATCTTTTGCGTGCCGGTGGATCCGGCGCCCGCCAGGTCGAGTCCCCCCGGGCTGCCGCTGGGAAACAGCACGTTCTCCAGGGCCAGCGCGAAATAAGCGGCCAAAGCTGCGATCGCTCCGCTGCGGATCACCCAGAACTCGGCCCAGGCCCACAGAAAGGACCACATCGGTCCGTACGTCTCGCGCAGGAACACGTACGTCCCGCCCGCGCGAGGAAACATGGCGCCGAACTCTCCCATGGCCAGCGCGCCGCACAAGTTCACCAGCCCGCAGACGATCCACAGCGCCAGGATCAGGCCGACGAAGCCGCCGGTCGATTGGGCCACCACCTGCGGCTTGAAGAAGATACCCGAACCGATTACCTGCGCCACGACAATCGCCACGACCGAATAGAAGCCCAGCACCTTATCCAGTTCGAGGCGCGGCTTGGCGGTCGCGGGGTGCGGGTCAACGGGCGACGCGGGCATGCGTGCCAGCATAACGGATGCGCCGGCCGAGTCGCCAGCAGGGTGGCCGATGGGTGGGCGACGATTCGCCGCCGCTTGGCGAAGACGGTATCATGACAGCCGCTCGCCCGCCTTCACGGGCGGCGGATCGGACTCCCACGAGTGCTACAAGCAGTTTCCAAGCCCGCGCGTCGGGTGCCGCTGCTGGCTTGTCCAGCAGTGCGATCGCTGGACCTACCAGCCGTCTGGACCAAACTCGGTTTTTGAAACAGCTTCTTACCAACCCTGCCCGCGGACCGTGACATGGAAACGCCCGACGACGTGTGCCCGCGGCCCGAGCGATTCCCCTCCGGGCCGACGCCGCCGCACGCTCCGCCGATCATGCTTTCGAGCGTCTACGAGTGTGCCGATCCCGACCAGGCCGATGCACTGCTGGCCGGCGCGCGACCGGTTACGTCTATGCCCGCGACGCTCATCCCAACGCCGACGTGCTGGCCGAAAAGTGCCGCCGGCTGCACGGCACCGAGCGGGCCGCGATCGCCGCCTCGGGCATGGGAGCCTTGGCCGTGTTGGTTCTCTCGCAACTGGAGCCGGGGGACCACCTGGTCGTAAGCGATCAGCTCTATGGCCGCACGACGTCGCTGCTCGTGACCGAAGCCCGCCGCTTTGGGATCGAGAGCACCGAGGTGGACGCCTGCGATGCCCAACAGGTGCGTGCGGCGATCGAGCCGCGGACGAAGCTCGTCGTCGTCGAGACGATCAGCAACCCGCTGTTGCGCGTGGCCGACCTGGCGGCCTTGGCCCAAACAGCGCACCGGCGCGGCGCGGCGCTGGTGGTCGACAACACGTTCGCCGGACCCGTGGTGTGCCGGCCCCATGAGCTGGGCGCCGATTGGGTCATGGAAAGTCTGACCAAAAGTATGAACGGCCACAGCGACGTGGTGCTGGGGCTGTTGTGCGGCAGCGAGGACCGCTGGCAGCGCGTGCCGGCAACGCTCTCGACCTGGGGCCTGGCAGCGGCGCCATTCGAGTGCTGGTTGGCGCTGACGCGGCCTGGGCACGCTGGGCGTGCGCATGGAGCGGGCCTGCCAAAATGCGCTGGCCGTGGCCCAAGTGCTCGCCGGCGCCAACAGCGTGGCGGACGTTTATTACCCAGGTTTGAGCACGCACCCGGACCATGCGTTGGCGGGGCGGCAATTCGGTGAGCGGTTTGGCTCGATCGTGACGTTTACCCTGGCCGGCGGCGGCGCGGCTGCCAGGGCGTTTATGAAGGCCGCCACGCGGATCCCGTTTTGCCCGTCGCTGGGCGAGCTGGCGACGACGCTCAGCCACCCGCAGTCGACCAGCCACCGCGGGCTGTCGGCCGCCCAGCGCCAGCGGCTGGGGATCACCGGCGGCACGATCCGCCTGTCGGTCGGCATCGAGTCGACCGAAGCGGTGATCGCAGCGGTTGGCGAGGGGTTGGCCGGCCTGGCGTGATGGTCCGGGGGGTCGCTCCGGCGAATCCGGTCCGGGCCGTTCTGGCCGCCAATGCTGCCACGATCCGCCGGATCACATTAAAACGGCTCTACGGCGCCCTAGACTTGATCTACCGCGCCACGATGGTCGATTTTCTCCACTATGGACCCGGCAGTAGCAAGAGTTATGATAGTGGGGTTCTGATTCCGCCGTGGAAGTCATTCGAACGAGGAGTTAACCGGAGTCGTGTATGGCGCAAAGACAGAAGGAAGAAGCCTTAGAAGTTGAAGGCGTGGTGACGCAGGCACTGGCCAACACGCGGTTTCGCGTGCAATTGGACGGTGGCCACCAGGTGATCGCTCACATGGCCGGAAAGATGCGCAAGCACTTTATCCGCATCGTGCCGGGCGACCGGGTTCGCGTCGAGTTGTCTCCCTACGATCTGACCAAGGGCCGCATCACCTTCCGCGAGCGCGAGTTCTCCAGTAGCGCCGGCGGCACGGTCAGTTCTTTTCAAACACCTTCGTTGGGCGGCCCCAGTGGTCCGGCCGGCGCACGCAGTGCGGTGGTTCGGGCATTCTGCTATCGACGGACAGGAGCGTCCCGCCTCGCCGGAGTACGCGGGGGGCCGCGGGGCACCTGTGGCCGGCTAGAAGCCACCCCCCCTTTTGGTGTGGTTTCCCCGCGCTATTGCTAGGCGCCCGACGGCACATAACCTACGATTTAGTCTCGCCCTGGCGAGTTTTGGGCTGACTTTGCGGCGAACGCCGCGAGGCGGCGCAAACTCCCTCCAACCGTCAAACTCCCAAAAACTCTGCGCACACTCACGAGGTATAAGTCACAGGCGCCGCGTGTTGCGGTTCTTGGACGGCGATACTCGTGTATCGAGAATCCTTCAGGAGAACAAAAACGTGAAACGAATCCTGCTTCCGATGGTGGCCGTCGCGCTGCTGGCGGTTCCCGCGGCGCGCTCGATGGCGCAACAAGAAGACGTCAACAAAACGGTCGCCGTATTGTCGATCGCCAGCTACGACCGGCTGATGAGCGACATCGCCTTCATCGGCGATCTGACCGGCAGCCCGGATCTCGACAAGAACCTGGAGGGCATGATCCAACTGTTCACGCAGGGTCAGGGCCTGGTCGGTCTCGATCGCAAGCGGCCGCTCGGCGTGACGCTGATGACCGACGGTTTGCAGTTCAATCCGTTGATCGTGCTGCCGGTGACCGACCTGAAGCAATTGCTGGCGGCCCTCGAAGGTCTAGTCGGCGCGGCGCAGGACGCCGGCGACGGCATCTTCGAGTTGGACGTCTTCAACCAGAAGATCTACGTCAAGGAAAGCAACACCTGGGCCTACCTGTCCACGTCGCCCGAGCCCCTGGCCACGCTACCTAAGAACGGCGGCGACTTGTTTGACGGATTGGAAAAGACCTACGACATCGCCGGCCGGCTGCACGTGCAGAACGTCCCCGAGGTGTTCCGCACGATGCTCATCGATCAGCTTCGCGTAGGCGTCGAAGCCGGCCTGGCCCGGCAGCCCGGCGAATCGGACGAAGCGTACGACACCCGGAAGAAAATGGTCGAGACGCAGATCGACTCGTTGACCGACGCCATCAATGATCTGGACACGTTGACGCTCGGCCTGATCGCCAATCGAGAGGCCAAGACCGCGCAGCTCGACCTGTCGTTTACCGCCGTGGCCGGCACCGAAACGGCCAAGCAACTAGGCAAGGTGAAGCCGACCACCTCGCGCTTTGCCGGGTTCCTGCAGCCGGACGCCGCCGCCTCGCTCAATCTGACGACCGAGCTGGCTGGTAGCGACGCGGCCCAATTCGTCTCCGGCCTGGAGGCCATCCGCGGCCAGGCCATGCAGCAAATCGAAGGGGAAGACCGCCTGCCGGACGAGGCCTCGAAGAAGCTGGCCCGGGAGATGGTCGGCCAGGTGTTCGACGCCATCAAGGCCACGTTTGAAAGCGGCAAGATCGACGCCGGCGCAACGCTCCAAGCCAGCGACAAGGAATTGTCATTGGTCGTCGGAGCGTACGTGGCCGACACCAAGAGCGTCGAGGACGCGCTGAAGAACTTCGCCAAGCTGACCGCCGATGAGGCGGACTTCCCGCAGATCAAGTTCGATGCCGAGCAGCACGCCGGCGTCCACTTCCACACGACCAAAATCAATGTGCCGGCCGACCACAAAATCGCCAAAGTCGTCGGCGAACAGCTCGACGTGGCGGTGGGCATCGGCGACAAGGTCGTGTACCTGGCCGTGGGTACCGACAGCCTGGACCAGGCCAAGCGGCTGATCGACCGCTCGGCTTCCGAGGCCGAGAAGATGGTCCCGCCGTTTCAGTTGAACGTGGCGCTGGAATCGATCTTCCAATTTGCCGGCGCCATGCAGGATGACGACGCGGAAAGCAACATCAAGGCGATGGCCGCCGACCTGGCACAAACGTCGGGCAAGGATCACCTGCGCGTGCAGTACAAGCCCGAAGCCAACGGCGGAACGATCAGCGTCGAGGTCGAAGAAGGCGTGTTGCTCCTGTTGGGCAACCTGCTGAAAGACGCCCAAGCCAGCGGCGCCATTCCCGGCTTTGGTCCCTGAGGCGACTTGATTCGGATTGACACACGGTCCGCCCCCGGATTCATCCGGGCCAGCGTGACCGAGGGGTTACGATCGACGGCACCGATCCCGCGCAAGCAGGGTCGGTGCCGCTCTTATTGGTGCCACAGGCGCGCACGAATTTGTGCCACAAATCCCAGGAATTGGCTTGTTGCGAGCACCGGGGCCGCAACTAGTATGGTGAGGGACTTTTGGCCGCGCAAATCGAATGACCGTCGCCGTGTGAATCATCGCAACCAATTCGCACCGCCGGCGCGAGCAGCGGTTCCGTGCCGATTATCGAGAACAGAGAGTCGGCCCATGTTTCGTCGAGCACCATGGAAACGCAGTCGCTGCGCCGGCGCCAAGACGCATGATGGACGCCGCGGACGCCGGTCCGCGATTCGCGTCGTCAAATTCGAGGTGCTCGAGGTTCGAGATCTGCTCGCGGCGACGTACAGTCCGACGTACATGCTGTCTCCGGTCGACGAATTATCGCCGTACGGCAGTGCCTCGCCGGTCGGCTACACGCCGCAGCAAATTCGGCATGCCTATCGGGTGGACGCCATTACATTCCTGGGGGGAGGCATTCAGGGGGACGGCACCGGGCAGACGATCGCGATCATCGACGCGTACGATACACCCACTGCAGAACACGACCTGCAAGCGTTCAGCGACTTCTTTGGGCTGCCCACGCCCAACTTCACGCGGGTCGCGCAAGATGGTTCCACCAATTATCCGCCCACGGACCCGGCTGGGCCCGGCACCAACAACTGGGAGGGAGAGACCGCGCTGGACATCGAATGGGCCCACGCGATGGCCCCGGGTGCGAATATCTTGTTGGTCGAGGCCAATGACCCGACTACGACCAATCTGTTTGCGGCCGTCGATTATGCCAGGAATCAACCAGGAGTGGCTGTCATTTCGATGAGCTTTGGCGGTGGTGAAGCTCCCAATGAACTCATGGGCGACTCCATTTTCACGACTCCCTCGGGCCACAGCGGCGTCACGTTTCTCGCGTCGACCGGCGACAGCGGGGCGCCCGGAGGCTATCCGGCATACTCGCCCAACGTGGTCGCGGTCGGTGGCACGACGCTCACGCTCGATGCGTCCAACAACATCGCTTCGGAAACGGGTTGGAGCGGCGGCGGCGGCGGTATCAGTCAGTATGAGTCGCAGCCGAGTTATCAAAACGGGGTCGTCACGCAAAGCACGACCCAGCGCACGACGCCGGACGTCGCCCTGGTGGCCGACCCGAGCACCGGGGTCGCCGTTTACGATTCGTACAACAACGATCCGGCCACGCCGTGGTACCAGGTTGGCGGAACGAGCTTGTCCGCTCCCGCCTGGGCCGGTTTGATCGCCATTATCGACCAGGGGCGAGTCGCCGGCGGTCTCGACCCGCTCGACGGACGAAACGAGACGCTGCCAAAACTCTATTCAATTTCCGCGAATGATTTCAACGACATCACGCAGGGCAACAACGGATTCGCCGCCGGTCCCGGTTATGACCTCGTTACCGGTCGCGGCTCGCCGAAAGCCGATCTGATCGCTGGCGATCTGGGCGCGCCGCCGCTGCCAGTGGTTAGCGTCGTCAACAACGTGTCGCAATTCGAAGGGAACTCGGGAACATCCAACTTCGTGTTCCAAATCTCCATCTCGGGGGTCCTCATCAAACCGGTTGTCGTCGGGTACACGACCGTTGATGGCACGGCAAACGCCCCGTCGGACTATGCTGCCACGTCGGGTACGCTGACGTTTGGCATCGGCGGCCCCACGACACTATCGATCACGGTCGTGGTCAATGGCGATACTCAGGTCGAGCAAAATGAGACGTTCAAGGTCGTGCTCTCGAATCCCGACGCCACCGCGATACTCGCTGGCGACGGCACCGGCACGATTCTCAACGACGACGTCGACATCTCGATCAACGACGTGGCGGTCTACGAAGGCCAGTCAGGCACCAAGAACGCCGTGTTCACAATTTCGTCGTTTGGTGCCGTCAATCGCGACATTACGTTCAGCTACACGACGCTGGATGACACCGCGCTCGCCGGCAGCGACTATCAGCCCCGGGCCGGTGCCGGCCTGCTCAGTCCGCAATCCCCTACGGCTTACGTTACGGTGCCCATCATCGGCGATCGGCTGAACGAGGGCGACGAAACGTTTGACGTGGTGTTTATCGGCGTGCAGGGAGCCCGGATCGCCAAGGAGGCCGGCGTGGGCACGATCCTCGACGACGATCCTTTGCCCAACTTCTACGTCAACGACGCGTACGTCACCACGACGCTGGCCGGCCAGACTTCGGCCGTGTTTACCGTGGGGCTCGACGCTCCCAGCGGCCGCGAAGTGGACGTTAATTACGGCACGGCCGACGGGAGCGCCGCCGATGGCACGGACTACGCCGGGAAGACGGGCGATCTGGTCTTTGCTCCGGGCGTGACCACGCTGCAAGTCAGCGTGCCGGTGTATACCAATGCGGTCTATTCGTCGAACAAGAAGTTCTATCTCGACCTGTCGGGTCCGACAAACGCCAACCTGTACGACCCCGATGGGGCGGCGACGATCATCTACGCGCCGGCGCCCATCGGCCAGCAGATCATCGACGACGGCGCGGCCGGCTTTGCGGCAACCGGCCCCTGGACGAACCTGACCAACACGCTGGCCTATCAGCTCGACTACGACTACGCGTCGGCCGGCACGGGTAGCGCCACGGCCACCTGGAGCTTCACCGCCATTCCCAACGGCTCCTACGAGGTGTTCGCCCGCTGGATCCCCTTCAGCAATCGGGCCACCAACGCGCCGTTCACGATCCTCAACAACCAGACGCCGCTGGCGACCGTGCTGGTCAACGAGCAGCAGACCCCCACCGGCGATCTGTCGAACGGCGTGACCTGGCAAAGCCTGGGCACGTTTACCACCACGTCCAACACGCTGCGGGTGCGGTTGTCGAACAATGCCAACGGCTACGTCGTGGCCGACGCCATCCGCATCGTGGCCAATGGCATTCCGGCCGCCGTGCCGGAGATCGACGTGTCGGATTACGACCATTCGATCAACCCGGGGGACATGACGCCCGCGGTCGAAGACGGGACGGACTTTGGCAGCGTCCCCTCGCTGGGCGTCGTCGTGTCGCGCACGTACACGATCACCAACACGGGCAATGCTCCGTTGCATTTGACGGGCAGTCCGGCGGTTTCCGTGGGCGGCCCGAACGCCTCGGATTTCACGGTCGTGACGCAGCCGGCGTCGGTCGTGGCGCCCGGCGGGCACACGACGTTCCAAGTCAATTTCCGCGCCACGGGCAGCGGCATCCGCACCGGCGTGATTTCGATCGCCAGCGACGACAGCGACGAGCCGGGCTACACGTTCTTCGTGCGGGGCACGCTCGACAGCCCCGCCGTGGTGCCGCTGGCGCACAATGCCGGCCTGCCGCAGGACGTCAACGGCGACAACCGCGTGACGCCCAACGACATGTTGGTCATCATCAACCAGATGTTGGAGGACAGCGTCGCCCAGCCCCAGGCGGCCGATGCCGGCGGCGCGGACTCCTTGCCGAAATACTTCGTGGACGTCAACGCCGACGGTCGGCTCACGCCGCGTGACCTGTTGATGGTCATCAATTACCTGCTCGCAGCACCGGCCGCGGCCCCCTCGGCTGCTCCGGCAGCCGCGCCGTTGGCGGCGCCCGCGGTCGACCAGGCGCTCGCGTTGTTCGTCACCGGGGAGGAGGACGTCCCGCTTGAATCGCTCGCCGATGCGCCAGCACTGGCCGTGGTTTCGGCGGCCCGACTGGAGCTCATCAGGCCGAAAGACGAAGTGTCTGTGGGCGCACGCGCCGCAGACGGTCCGTTGTTCGTACCCGACGAGGAGTCTCCGGAATTGACTCCCTCGGACGATGCAGCCGACGCCGCTAGTGAAGTGCCGATCGCGCTGTTGGATCGCTAGCGCGATGTGTCGGCACAGCGGCGCTCCAGGCCCGCCCTATTCGCACTCCGGTCCGCTAACCGTGACGGGTTTGGGGGCTCCGTTTTTTTCTCATTTCGCGAGGTATTTTGCTTGTTGCGAGGAATCGCCCCCCTAACTAGTATGGAATCGCCTCGACAAGCAGGAACACGCCACGTTGCCGCATGTAACCCGCGGCTGACGTATTTTCGCGATCGGCCAGCGGCCGCCCTCAGTAACGACAACACCACGCCATGTTTGATTCAGCGCACCGGCGGCCATCCAAAAGGTGCAAAGCGCCACTTCGGCGCAGCGGCGTACGAGCTCTTGCCTGCCTTTACCGGTTCGACGAGCTCGAAGATCGGTGCCTGCTGGCCGCTTGGAGTCCGGTTGGCCCGTCTCCGATTCTGGATGGGCAGACGGCCGGTCTGACCGCCCAAAACAATCCCGTGTCGGGCGCGGTGGAAGTCGTGACTCCCAGCCCGTCCGATGCCAACATTCTCTACATCGGTACGGTGAACGGTGGCGTCTGGCGCACCGACAATGCGCAGGCATCGTCGCCCACGTGGACGCCCCTAACGGATCAGATGCCGTCCTTGTCGATCGGCGACCTGCAGTTTGATCCGACCGACGCGACGCACAAGACGTTGGTGGCCGGGATCGGCCGCTTCAGCAGTTTGCTAAGCGACGGCGGGGATCGGACAGGCGTGATTCGCACGACTGACGGGGGCACCACCTGGACCCAGATCACCGGCAGCGGAATGTTGCTCGGCAAGAACATCACCAGCGTCGCCGCGCGGGGCGACGTGCTGATTGTAGCTGTCAACTACGCGACGTCCTTCACGCTGAGCAATATCGGAATTTTTCGGAGCACGGACGGGGGCACCACGTTTTCACAAGTGTCTGGAGCCACGGGCAGTGGATTGCCGTTAGGTCAGACGTTGGAAATGACCGCCGATCCGCAGAATCCGCAGGTTTTGTACGCCTCGCTCAATGCCGGCGGTGCCAACAACGGCATTTACAAGTCATCCGACGCGGGGGCGACGTGGACGCGCGTCAGCAGCGCCGAAATGAATGCCCTGATCATGGATTCAGGCGCCGACCGCACCGACAACGTGCAGATGTCCGTCGGCAACAACAACAACGTCTATGTCGCGATCGACAACGGCGGAATGTTGGGGGCCGTGTATCGCTCGGGCGACGGCGGCACGACATGGACAGCCATGGACGTCCCCTCGACGAACGAAGGTGGAACTACCGTCGGCATAAACCCAGTCAATGACGATGAGCAAGAAGACGATGCAGGTGGTCAGGGGGCGACTCACCTATCGATTGTGGCCGATCCGAACAACGCGAACATTGTCTACATCGCTGGTGACAGGCAGCCAATCGGCGCGTAATGATTCTTTCCCCAATTCCATCGGGGCCACGAACTACACCGGTCGCTTGTTCCGCGGAGACGCGTCGCAGGCTGCCGACAGTCAATGGACCGCGCTAACGGACGATTTCGCCGACCCGGACGGCGCTAACGGCCCGCTCCCCGGCACCGGACCGCATGCCGATTCACGCGACATGGCCTTCGATGCTGCCGGCAACCTCCTCGAGGGGGATGACGGCGGCATCTACAAGCGGGTTTCTCCGACGCAAGCGACGGGCGTCTGGAGTGCTCTCGTCGGCAACCTGCAGAATACCGAATTCGTATCGGTCGCCTACAGTTCCTTGACGAAGACGGCGTTCGGCGGTGCCCAAGACGTCGGCACAGCCCTGCAGACAAGCAGCGGCAATAATGTGTGGACCGAGTTTGCCCAGGGTGACGGCGGGTTCGTTGCCGTGGACGACAGCGAACCCGGATTGTCGATCCGCTATGGAACTTATGTTTATCTGCGGAATTTCGACCGGGTCACGTTCGATGCTTCAAATAACATTGTCAGCATGGACCCGGTCCGCCTGGTCGGCCTGACCGACGATCCGCAGTTCTATTCGCCCTACGTGCTGAACACGGTGCAGCCGACACGGATGGCGATCGGCACGGAGAACAACGTCTTTGAATCCATGAATCA
This sequence comes from uncultured Planctomycetota bacterium, assembly GCA_963711515.1. Classification (GTDB taxonomy): domain Bacteria; phylum Planctomycetota; class Planctomycetia; order Pirellulales; family PALSA-1355; genus CAVQEL01. The sequence goes on from CAVQEL010000033.1 coordinate 62,490, forward strand.
GGGGGACACCGTCACGGACTTGGGGGTCGTGGGCACGGTCAGCTCGCTCGCATACGGAGGCACTAGCGGAGGTGTCGCCAACCCCGACGTTCTCTACGTCGGCAGCGATTTGGGGCTCTTTGTGCGCACCGGCGCGGGGGGATCGCTGCAGCCGCTGACCAGCTACCCGGGTGGAGATCCCGCAGATATCGTGCTCGATCCGACCGATTGGCGTCGTGCATTTGTCGTTTCCGGGTCGAGCGTTTACATGACTCCCGACGCCGGGCAGACCTGGACCAATCTCACGTACAACCTTGCCGATAGCGAACTGCGATCGATCGAGTACATCACGGCGCCAAGCGGCAGCACCGGCATCGTGGTGGGAGGAAACTCAGGCGTCGACGTATTCCGATTCGGCGGCTCGAACGTCTGGCAGGAGGCCGCCACCGGATTGCCGAACGCTCCCACGAGCGATCTTCACTTCAACACCACTGACAACGTTCTGTTGGCCGGTACGCTCGGACGGGGCGCGTGGATCGTGGTCAACGCCAGTGACATTTTGACTCCGCCGGGATTAGTTGTCTCCAACGTTACGCATGCCGAGGGAAACTCCGGGTTCACGAATTTCATTTTCGCCGTCACCCAACCGGCCAATCTGCAAACCGTGACGGTGGAATATAGCACTTCCGACGGCACTGCCACGGCGCCGCAGGATTACGTGGCTCAGAGCGGCCAACTGACGTTCAATCCTGGTGAAACCTCCAAGCAGATTACGATCCAGGTCGTTGGCGACCAGGTCGTCGAACCGAACGAAACGTTTTTCGTCACGCTCAGCAATGCGGTCAACGTCGACATCACGACGCCGGTCGGGACCGGTACGATCGTCAACGATGACGTCGACGTCTCGATCAACGACGTAGCGGTCGTGGAAGGCAATTCCGGCACGCGCGACGCCGTGTTCCAGATCTCGGCTTACGGGGCCGTCGACCACACGATCACCGTCAGTTACACCGTCTCCAACGGTACGGCCCAAGGCGGCTCGGACTACTTGCCGCGGGCCGGTGTCGTTACGCTCAATGCATTGGTACACACGGCACTAGTGACAGTGCCCGTGCTGGGTGATCGGCTGAACGAGGACAATGAAACATTTGCTGTCGTTTTGGCAAGTGCGCAGGGGGCTCGCATTGCCAAAGCGGTGGGCGTGGGCACGATCCTCGACGACGATCCTTTGCCCAACTTCTACGTCAACGACGCGTACGTCACCACGACGCTGGCCGGCCAGACTTCGGCCGTGTTTACCGTGGGGCTCGACGCTCCCAGCGGCCGCGAAGTGGACGTTAATTACGGCACGGCCGACGGGAGCGCCGCCGATGGCACGGACTACGCCGGGAAGACGGGCGATCTGGTCTTTGCTCCGGGCGTGACCACGCTGCAAGTCAGCGTGCCGGTGTATACCAATGCGGTCTATTCGTCGAACAAGAAGTTCTATCTCGACCTGTCGGGTCCGACAAACGCCAACCTGTACGACCCCGATGGGGCGGCGACGATCATCTACGCGCCGGCGCCCATCGGCCAGCAGATCATCGACGACGGCGCGGCCGGCTTTGCGGCAACCGGCCCCTGGACGAACCTGACCAACACGCTGGCCTATCAACTCGACTACGACTACGCGTCGGCCGGCACGGGTAGCGCCACGGCCACCTGGAGCTTCACCGCCATTCCCAACGGCTCCTACGAGGTGTTCGCCCGCTGGATCCCCTTCAGCAATCGGGCCACCAACGCGCCGTTCACGATCCTCAACAACCAGACGCCGCTGGCGACCGTGCTGGTCAACGAGCAGCAGACCCCCACCGGCGATCTGTCGAACGGCGTGACCTGGCAAAGCCTGGGCACGTTTACCACCACGTCCAACACGCTGCGGGTGCGGTTGTCGAACAATGCCAACGGCTACGTCGTGGCCGACGCCATCCGCATCGTGGCCAATGGCATTCCGGCCGCCGTGCCGGAGATCGACGTGTCGGATTACGACCATTCGATCAACCCGGGGGACATGACGCCCGCGGTCGAAGACGGGACGGACTTTGGCAGCGTCCCCTCGCTGGGCGTCGTCGTGTCGCGCACGTACACGATCACCAACACGGGCAATGCTCCGTTGCATTTGACGGGCAGTCCGGCGGTTTCCGTGGGCGGCCCGAACGCCTCGGATTTCACGGTCGTGACGCAGCCGGCGTCGGTCGTGGCGCCCGGCGGGCACACGACGTTCCAAGTCAATTTCCGCGCCACGGGCAGCGGCATCCGCACCGGCGTGATTTCGATCGCCAGCGACGACAGCGACGAGCCGGGCTACACGTTCTTCGTGCGGGGCACGCTCGACAGCCCCGCCGTGGTGCCGCTGGCGGCACAATGCCGGCCTGCCGCAGGACGTCAACGGCGACAACCGCGTGACGCCCAACGACATGTTGGTCATCATCAACCAGATGTTGGAGGACAGCGTCGCCCAGCCCCAGGCGGCCGATGCCGGCGGCGCGGACTCCTTGCCGAAATACTTCGTGGACGTCAACGCCGACGGTCGGCTCACGCCGCGTGACCTGTTGATGGTCATCAATTACCTGCTCGCAGCACCGGCCGCGGCCCCCTCGGCTGCTCCGGCAGCCGCGCCGTCGGCGGCGCCCGCGGTCGACCAGGCGCTCGCGTTGTTCGTCACCGGGGAGGAGGACGTCCCGCTTGAATCGCTCGCCGATGCGCCAGCACTGGCCGTGGTTTCGGCGGCCGGCGCCCCGCCGCAAGCGTCCGGCCTGGGCCTGATGGTATCCAATCGCGTGCAGGTCGAGTTGGTTTCGGAGGACGCCGAAGGCGACGAACAGGAGTCCGGATAAGTTTTGAAAGTGTTTCGAGGTTGCCATGCTCACGCTCGTCGTGAGCATGGCACCCCGGTTTCATCGGTTCGCGAACTACGCGCCGCTCGATCGCCGGCTCGCGTGAGCCGGCTCGTGTTTTCGCCGAACGCGGTGCGTTGCGACGCCCGCACGGCGTAATTAGTATGGGAGCGCCCGACGTTCGGGTGGACCGCCTCCGCCACGCGTGAGGGGCCGCGCGTCGAGCCCACGAAGTACTCGGATAGCAACCTAGAGTCACGCCCATGTCACGTCCTGCGAACCGCCGCCCGCCGCGCTACCGATCATCCCGACTCGAGGCTCGCCGGCTCGGCGCGGAGTTGCTCGAAGATCGGCGCCTGCTGGCCGTGTTGACCACGGGCACGGGAGACGGCAATCTCACGGTCACGGTGGACGGCTACGGTTCGTTTGGAGACGCGGTCGGATTGCCCGACAACACCGGCGCGCTCTACGACCCCATCGGTCCGGTGCAGCAGGCCAGCACCACGTTCGAGTCTGGGGTTGCTTTCCGCTTGGGAAGCAGCGGCACCCGCGACTTTCTCACCTCCGGCAACATCTACACGTCCGGCGGCCTGCCTGCCCCCACGATCACCGGGGACTCGACGACGGCCAACAGCACCTTTTCGTTCGACGGGCTGAACTTCGCCCTGACGCAAACCGTCTCGCAATTGTTCGACACCTCGAACGTGCAGACCGGTTCGATTCTGACTCAGCGATACGTGATCACGAACCCCGGCAATTCGCCGCTGAGTTTTGAAACGGTCCGCTACCTGGACGGCGATCTGTATTTCGACCAATCGCTGATCGACGGCGGCGGCCGGTTGATTTCCAACGGAGACGAGCTGCTCTTCGAGACCGACGCCAGCGGATCGGCGTCGGTCGACACCACGTTCGTCGGCATCGACTCCAATGGCGGCACGGCGCCGGCGACCGACCGCTTTGAAGTCAGCCCCTTCCCATCCCTCGAGGCCAAGATCGTCGCCGGCGAACCCCTGGACGGTGCCATCACCGGAGATCATCAACGGCGACGGCTTCGTCGACGTGGGGCAAGACTACGACGTGACGCTCGCCCTCCGCAATACATTCAGTTTGGACCCCGGCGCTTCGGTCACTTACGTCACCCGAACCGTGTTCGGCTCGGGCACGCCCTCGAGCGTGGTGCTCAACAATCCACAGGTCGATGCCGGCCCTGACGTGTCCGTGCTGGAGGGGAACTCGGGGCTGACGAACCTGGTGTTCAGCGTCGAGCATTGACCAGGACGGTGGGACGCCGGTCACGGTCCCCTATTCCACGCAGGACGGCACGGCCGTCGCGCCCGGCGATTACCTGCCCGCCGCCGGAACGCTCACCTTCGTCCCCGGCGAGCCGCTGACGCAGACGGTCACCGTGCAGATCGTGGGCGACCTGGATGCCGAGCGCCAACGAAACGTTCAGCCTGGTGCTCGGCGATCCGACCGGCGGCATGTTGGGTCGCTCCGCGGCCACCGGCACGATCCTCAACGACGACAACGACGTCGTGGTCAACGACATCACGGTCGTCGAGGGCAACTCGGGCACCAGCAACGCGGTGTTCACGCTGTCCACGATCGGCGACCTGAACCAGGCGGTGTCGGTCAACTACACCACCGTGGCCAATACAGCCCAGCCCGGCAGCGACTACCAGGCGCGGGCCGGCGCCGCGGTGTTTCAGGCGGGTACCAACACGGCCCGCGTCACCATTCCCATTATCGGCGACACCCGCAACGAGGCCGACGAAAACTTCGGCCTGTTGCTCACCTCGGCCGTCGGGGCGCGGATCGTCGACAACCTCGGCGTGTGCACGATCATCGACAACGACCCGCTGCCGAACTTCTACGTCAGCGACGTCTACGTGACGACGACCGCCGCGGGCAACTATACGGCCCAATTCACCGTGGCGCTGGATACGGCCAGCGGCCGCGAAGTGACGGTCGACTACGCCACGGCGGCGGGCACGGCGCTGGCGGGCACGGATTACCAGGGACGCGCCGGCTCGCTCACGTTTGCTCCCGGCGTGACCACGCTATCGGTTTCCGTGCCGGTCATGACCAACAGTGTCTACGGACCGAACAAGAAGTTCTACCTCCAGTTGGACAACCCGACCTACGCTCACCTGGTCGATCCCGCCGGCGCCGCCACGATCGTTTACGCCCCGGAGCAACAGGGCGAATACATCGTCGACGACGGCGACGCGGCCTACTCGCAATCGGCCGGCTGGGCCAACCTGACCAATACGCTGGGCTACAATCTTGACTATAACTATGCCCCGGCCGGCAACGGCAGCGCCACGGCCACCTGGAACTTCGTGGGGGTGCCCAACGGCCAGTACCAGATCTTTGCCCGCTGGAGCAATTTCAGCAATCGGGCCACCAACGCCCCGTATACGATTCTCGATCTGGGCGTGCCCGTGGCCACCGTGCACGTCAACCAGCAACTTGCGCCCTCGGGCGAGTACTCCAACGGCTACTATTGGGAAAGCCTGGGCACCTTTTCCACCACGACCAACAACCTGGCCGTGCAACTCTCGAACAACGCCAATGGCTACGTGATTGCCGACGCGATCCGCATCGTGGCCGGCGGCATCGCTCCCCAATCGCCGGAAATGGACGTCTCGGCGAACGACCGGTCGATCATCACCGGCGACGGCAGCCCGACGTACGAGGACGCCACCGACTTCGGCTACGTGCCGAACCTGTCCGACTCATCGGTCGTGACGTTCAAGATCGTCAACACCGGCAACGCCGATTTGCACTTGAGCGGCGCTCCGCCGGTCAGCATCGTCGGAACCGACGCCGGCGACTTCCAGGTCGTCACGCAGCCGGCCACCACTGTGGCGCCGGGACGGCAGACGACCTTTCAATTGTTGTTCCATCCCACGGCGGGTGGATTGCGATCGGCGGTCGTCTCGATTGCCAACGACGACGACACCGAACATCCTTATACGTTCGCCATCCAGGGCAACGCCATGGTCGAGGCCCTGCCGCTGGCGCACAACGCCGTGATGCCGCAAGACGTCAACGGCGACCTGCGCGTCACGCCCAATGACATGTTGATCGTGATCAACAAACTGCTGGCGCAGAGCGCCACTCCCGCTGCCACGCCTTCGGCCGCCGAGCCGTCGGCCACCCCCGCGGCGGCCGACTCGGTGGCGCGAACCTACTTCGTCGACGTGAACGGCGACGGGCGGCTGACCCCGACGGACCTGCTGGGCGTGATCAACTATCTCTTGCATCAGTCGGCCGCCGGGCCGCAAGCGGCGCCGGCCGCCAGCCCGTCGGCGGCGCCGGCCGTCGACCAGGCTCTGGTGTTGTTCACCGACACAACCACGGACGGGCCGGCGTCGGTGGCTCCGCGCGTCGAGTTGCCATCGTCGAGCAAGACTTCCGCTGCCAAGACGGCGGCCGCCACCGACCAGCTCATGTCGACCGGCGGCGTCCCATCGTCCACCGCCGCCCTCGACGAGCCCGAAGCCGATGAGACGCTGGAGTTCATCTCGCTGGCCCTGGCCCTGGATGACTAGCGCGCGAACCAGCCGGCCGGCCGGTGTGTCGCAGCCTGTGGCCGGCACGCCGGGCCCGGGCTCGTCGCGCCCCCAGCGGCACTTCTCGCGGCCGCGCCCATGCGTTAACTTGGAGTGCTACGCTGGCGGCGAAACGTCTCGGCGGGGACGTTAGGCCGATTGGGCTTCGATCGCGGGAGAAACCGATTCCGATGTCTTGTGCCACCCGATTTGCATCGCTGAGAAACGACATTGCCGGCGTTGACGTCGCCGAGCTGGCCGGGCGATTCGGCACGCCGACTTACGTCTATGATGCCGGGCGGATCGTCGAGCGGATCGAAGATCTGCGGGCGTTCGACACGATTCGTTATGCCCAGAAGGCCTGCTCGAACCTGGCCATTCTGGACCTCGTTCGCCGCCACGGCGTGCTGGTCGACGCGGTGAGCGCGGGCGAAATCCAGCGGGCCTTGGCCGCCGGCTATCCGGCCACCGGCAACCCGCCGCCGGTGGTCTATACGGCCGACATCTTCGACGCCGAAGCGCTCGACCTGGTCCTCAAGCACGGCCTGCACGTCAACTGCGGCTCGCCCGACATGATCGACCAGTTGGGCCAGATTGCCCCGGGCCGCGACATCACCTTGCGGCTCAACCCCGGCTTCGGCCACGGGCACAGTCAAAAAACAAACACCGGCGGCGAGCAGTCGAAGCACGGCATCTGGCACGCCCAGCTCGGCGAGTGCCTGCAAGCCGCCGATCGACACGGACTGGGCGTCAGCGGCCTGCACATGCACATCGGCTCGGGAACCGATCTGGAGCATCTGGCCCAGGTCTGCCAGGCGATGGAGCAAGCGGCCACCGAAGTCGGTCGCACGGTCACGACGATCAGCGCCGGCGGCGGGCTGCCGATTCCCTATCGCGAAGGCGAAGGCTACGTCGATCTGGACGCCTACTTCAAGCTATGGGACGCCACCCGCAAGCGCCTGGAAGAAGCGTTCGGCCACCAGGTCCGTCTGGAAATCGAGCCGGGGCGCTACCTGGTGGCCGAGGCCGGCTACCTGGTCGCCCAGATTCGGGCCATCAAGCGGAGCGGGGCCAACACGTTTTATCTGCTCGACGCGGGGTTCAACAACCTGGCCCGGCCGATCCTGTACGGGGCCTATCACCACATGTCGATCGTCCCATGCGGCGAAGGGGGCCCGACGCGGCCGCTGCATGAAGTCGTGGTCGGAGGCCCGCTGTGCGAGTCGGGCGACATCTTCACGCAGGAAGAGGGGGGCTTCGTCCGCTCGCGGATGCTGCCGGTGGCCCAGGTGGGCGAATACCTGGTGATCGAGTGCGCCGGGGCTTACGGTTTTGTCATGGGCTCGAACTACAACAGCAAGCCGCTGGCCGCCGAAGTTCTCATCCGCGGCGGTCAGGCCCAGCTCGTCCGGCGGCGGCAGACGTTCGAAGAGCTGGTGGCCGACGAAATCATTCCCCCGCCCGGCTGAATCGGAGCCGTGGTGAGCTCGCTGGAATCGGGCGATTGCGCGGGCCGGTAACCAGCCGGTTGGGGGCGGGTTTTCGCCCCCATTTAGCCGCCGGATGGTGTTCCGCACGCGCAGCGTGGAGAAGCGGTTGGCTTCGTGCCGATTTGTTCCTATGATTAATTAACTAGACGCACGATTCGCCCGCCCGCGGACTGCTCCGCGATTTTCAGATTGCACAGGTCGAGGTACTCGGTTTATGGCCAAACAGGGCCCCCGCAAGAAACTGCCGAAAGAGCTGGCCGTCATCAACGCCGACAACTGCACCGGTTGCGAGGCCTGCCTGGAAGTCTGTCCCGTCGATTGCATCGTCAAGATTCAGCAGTACGACGACAAGTTGAATCTGCAAAGCTGGTGCGAGATCGACCTGGAGCGCTGCGTGGGCTGCGAAGTCTGCGTCCACATCCCCGGTAAAAAGACGAACCCCTACGACCTGACGGTTTGTCCCTGGGACGCCATCGAGATGGTGCCCACCGAGCTGGTGGCGCAGGTCGTGGCGCAAATCGGCGGCCCGCCCCAATACATCTACGAAAACTGGGACCGCCTGGTCGGCACCGCCCAACACCTGGCCGAGCTGAAAGCCGCCAGCGCGTAACAACGCCAGCGGGCGGCCAAGTAGCAGGCACGCTCCGCGTGCCGTAGCGGGGGCAGCGGCAGTCATTCGGTTTCTGTGGACGTGCCCGGCAGTTGCGCTCTTTCCCAGTGCAGCTTGACGGCGTGCGGAGCATGCCTGCTACCCGCAAGGGCCCGGCCGCGAGAGCAGCCAGCGGGTAACGGTTCGTTGCCGTTTCCCACCGATGTGCCACTGCTGGCTTGTCCAGTAGTGCTGACTTCTACGGTCGCGACTGCCGCCATAATCGCACACACCCACGGAGACCGTTAGCAGGGCGACGGCCTTTAGTTTCCCTCGACTTCGGCCAGCGTGCGGCGCATGTAGGCGATGCTCTCCTTGGCCAGCCGCTCAATGCCCGGCGCATAGTCGAACACTTCGACCGACACCCAGCCCTGGTAGTCGACTTCCAAAAGCGCCGCGAAGATCGGGTGGAAGTCCAGCTCGCCGAACCCCGGGCCTTGCTTGTTCGGATCGTTGGCGTGAAAGTGCGCCGAACAGCGACGCGTGCCGGCGGATCAGCTCGGGAATGGGCACCGCCTCGCTCGACATGGCCTTGCAATCGAGAATCAGCCGGCAGTTGGGGTGGTCGATCTTCTCGATCAGTCGCGCGGCGTCGGCCGCGGTGTTCAGAAAGTTCCCCTCGGCCGGTGCCAACGGCTCCAGGCACAAAGTGACGCCGGTTTCTTCGAGCACGGGAAGACACTGGCTGACGACTTCGGCGGCATGGTCAAGCGCCTGCTGGTGCGTCACCCCCGGCATGACGTTGCGCTGCTGCGGCGACCCAAAAATCATCCGCGATCCCCCCACGTCGGCGCAAAGCCGGGCCAGATCCTCGACGTAGCCGGCGGTGCGGCGGCGCACGTCGGCGTCGGGATGGGTAAGATGAAAGCCCGAGGTTTTGGCCAGCAGCCAATGCAGGCCCACGACTTCCAATCCTGCGGCCGCGGCCAGGCGCCGCACTTCCTCGCGCTCGGCCGGCGTGATCCGCCGCGCGTCGGCGTGGAGCGTGAACGGCGCGATTTCAATCCCCGTGTAGCCGCAATCGGCGGCAAATCCCAGGGCTTTGTCCAGCGGCCAGTCGAGAAACGTTTCGTTGCAGATCGCGAATTTCATGATGCGTACGAGGGAGGCGCCGGAAACAAGTGGGCTGACGAGTGGGGCTATCGTAGCATGCCGTGCGCGCGGCCATCAACCCGCCTCGTCGGGCAGCGATGTGACGCGCGACGTGCGCGAGGGATGTGGCTGACGCGTCGAGTTGGCGAAGCGATCAATCGAACTCGAACACGCGGCCGATCGCCGGCGCTCCGTACTGGGCGCCGCCGGTAACGACTTGCACGTTTTGCAGCGGCTGCGTTTCGCCCTGGCCGTGCGTGTGACCGCACAGAACCGTGAGCCGGTTGTCGGGATGGGCCGGCATGATCTCCATGATCACCTGGCCGGTGGCGTGGCAGGTGAAGTGCGGCAGCCACTGGTCGTTGGAGATGCCGCCTTCGTGCCAGCACGCCTCGCGAAACGGCGGCACGTGCGTCACCAGCACGACGTCCCGATACTGGGCCAGCGCCAGCGGCAGCACCCGGCGCAGATGGCCGGCCGACTCGTCGGCCAGCGCCTTGAGCAGCTCCCAGCGGCTTTGCCGGGTGTGGCCCACCAGCTCGTCGATCAGTTGCCAGTCGTGCATCCTTACGAGCGACCGCGGATAATCGCCCAGCCGGCCGTCGGCCCAGCCGTCGCAACCCACGACGCCCACGTGGGGCGCGAACGGGTGGACGTCTTCGCTGGAAAGATAATACAGCTTCGGGCGCTGGGCGAGCATTGCTCGACCCGGCGGCGCGTGTCGAGGATCGAGCCGTGGTAGTAGTCGTGATTGCCCAGCACGAAATACGTCGGCACGCGGACGGCCTCGTGAATGTCGTCCAGGTATTCGCACACGCTGTACGACTCGCCGATGTCGCCGCTGATGAGCAAGGCGTTGGGGCCCGCCCGGGCGACCTCGGCCAGAAAAGCGGCGATCCGCGGCCCCGAGAGGAAGTTCAGGTGAATGTCGGTCAGCCAAACGACCCGTTTCATCGGTTGGCACCGACTCGCGGCGCGCCCAGGCAGTACGAGCGCCGTGCGGCCGCGGAGGAACAGTTGTCCGCCGGCGGCGGCCGGCGAAGCCAGCGTCGAATCGGAGAGCGCATTCTCGGCGAGCTGTTCAAACTCTTCTGCCGCGGCGACCACGGTACACACCCCCGTCGTGTTCAAGAAGTAGATTCGACCGCCGGCCGCCAGCGGCGAAGCCTTGTAGTCGCCCCCCAGCCGATGCGTCCAGTGAAGCTGGCCGCTCTTGGCGTCGAACGAGCGGGCGATGCCGTCGTCGGTCACGGTGAACAGCAAGCCGCGCTCGACCACCGGGCAGGGGGTGTCGGGCGTTCCCTTGTCGTAATGCCAGACGATGCTCGACTCCGGCAGCTCGCCCGTGCTGCCGGGACGCACGGCCAACAGCGGGCCGCGCATGCCGCGGGTCACGTAAACGAGCCCCTCGGCGGCCGTGGGCCCGGTGACGGTCCGCCCGCCGACCAGCCCGGCCAGAAACCAAAGCTGCCGGCCGGTGTCGGGGTTGTAGCCGTCGAGCTGATTGGCCCCCATCACCACCAGTTGGGTCGCGCCGTCGACGGGCACCAGAATCGGCGTGGTGTAGGCGTCTCCCTGTTCGGCCGGCGCGTCGGTCAGCCGCATCGACGTCCAGCGCGGCTGGCCGGTTTCCAGGTCGTGGGCCACCAGGTAACTGGACGCCGCGGTGTCGCGCAGATCGGCCAGCGAGTCCTGCATGCAGACCGAGATGACCGTGTCCTTGTACAGCACGGGGCTGTTGGCGTGCCCCCACCAGATCGTGTACGTGCCGTGATCTTCCTGCAGGTTGCGTTTCCAGCGGCGCTGCCCGTCGAAGTCGAACGCCGCCAGGTCGCCGTTGCCGAAGTGGACGACCACCAGCTTGCCGTCGGTCACCGGCGAAGGGCTGGCCAGGTTGTGCAGCCGATGAAACTTCTGCTTATCGCGCGAGGGACCGGCGCGCGGCACGGCGGCCTGGCCGACGTTCTCGGTCCACTCGATCCGGCCGGTGCGGCGGTCGAGCTTCACGACGAGCAAATCCTCATCGTGCTGCGTGGTGACGAACAGGGCGTCGTTCCAGATGGCCGGCGTGCTGGTTCCCCACTCCGGCAGCGAGGTCTTCCAGGCAATGCCGCTCGTGTCGCTCCACTCGACGGGCAGCCCTGCGTCCTGGCTGGTGCTGTTGCCGCGCGGACCGCGCCACGCGGGCCAGTTCTCGGCCGCCGTGCGCTTCAGCCCGCAGCAACTGAGGCTCGCCACGAGCAGTATTCCAAGGCATCGACGGTATTCAGCGACACGGTCCATAGCCGCGGTGTCTCCTTAGGTCAAAATGGTTTTGCCGGGCGCTCCGGCCGTTTCGCGCACGTAGCGCGGCACGGCGTAGCCCGGCAGTCGGGCGCGCAACTCGTCGACGAGCCGCAGCCCGCGCGATAGCTCGACTTCGAAGTGCGCGGCGCCGGCCACGCGATCCAATTGATGCAAGTAATAGGGCATCACCCGCAAGTCGACCAATCGTTCGCAAAGCTCGACGAGCGAGTCCACGTCGTCGTTGACGCCGCGCAACAGGACCGCCTGGTTCAACAGCGGGATGCCGGCGTCGGACAGCCGGGCCAGGGCGTCGACCACGCCGCCGGTGAGCTCCTGGGCATGGTTGGCGTGGATCACGACCACCGGCACCAGCCGCGTGCCGCGGAGCCAGGCAATCAGTTCGTCCCCCACCCGCTCGGGGATCATCAGCGGCAAGCGCGTGTGGACCCGCAGCCGTCGCAAATGGCCGATCGCGGCCAGGCGCTCGGCAAGCTGGCGGAGGTGACCGTCGACGAGCATCAGCGGGTCGCCGCCGCTCAAGATGACTTCGCGAAGCGTACGGTCGGCGGCGATCGCATCGACCGCGGCGCTCCATTGGTCCGGCGATTTGGGCCCATCCTCGTAGGGATAGTGGCGGCGGAAGCAATAACGGCAATGGACGGCGCAGGCCCCAGTTGCTACCATCAAAACCCTGGAATGATACTTGTGCAGCAGCCCGGGACTCAGGGTTGCCGCCTGGTCGCCGACCGGGTCGGTTCCAAAGCCCGGGCGGAGCGCCAGTTCGTCTTCCAGGGGTAGCACCTGGCGGAGCAGCGGGTCGCTGGGGTCTGCCGGGCGCATGCGGGCGATGTAGCCGCGCGGTGCAAAGACGGGAAAGTCGCCGGCCGCTCGCAGCGAGGCGTACCGCGTCGGCAGTCCGACCAACCGGCACAGTTCGGCGGGATCGCGCACGGCGTCTTTGACCGCTTCCTGCCAAGAGCCGTAGCGGGGCTCGAGGCGTGCCACCTCCGGCGACGAATTGACCGAACGTTCTACAATGCTCATAGGGCCCCACGGCCGAACGGGCAGATGATCCAAAATCGAGACCTTCAAGCATACTCCTCAACACGCACAAAACGAAGTAGGAAACCCAGATCGTGGCCAGCTACAACACCAGCGATTTCAAGAAAGGCCTCAAGGTCCAGATCGACGGCGATCCCTACCTGATGGTCGAGTGCAACTTCGTCAAGCCGGGCAAGGGCAACGCCCTGTACAAGTGCAAGCTGCGCAACCTGATTCGCAACACGATGCTCGACCGCACGTACAAGGGGGGCGATTCGCTCGAAGCGGCCGACGTCACCGAAATCGAGGCCCAGTTCCTCTATCGCCAGGCCGACATGTTCGTGTTCATGGACAATGTCAGCTTCGAGCAGTACGAGCTCACCAAGGACCAGGTCGACGACGCCTGGAAGTACTTGAAGGAAGGCATGAATTGCTCGATGGTGTTGTTCAATAACAACCCCATCTCCGTCTCGCCGCCGAATCACGTCGTGCTCAAGATCGAGTATTGCGAGCCGGCCGTCAAAGGCAACACGGCCACCAACCTGACCAAGCCGGTGAAGCTCGAAACCGGCGCCGAAGTGACGTGCCCGGCCTTCGTCGACATCGGCGACATGATCAAGGTCGATACGCGCACCAACGAATACCTGGAACGTTCGCGCGGGTAGGGCTGGCACGGTTGGGCTCGGCAGGCAGGACACTTACCCCGTGAACGATCCGGCCGAGACGCCCGACTTTCTTCCCACCGCCAATTGGCAGCGGCTGCGACTGCGGGCCGAGCTATTGGCGCGCACCCGAGCTTTCTTTGCCGAGCACGATTTTCTGGAAGTCGAAACGCCGCTGTTGTCGGCCGATACGGTCGTCGATCGTCATCTTGATCCGCTGGCGGTCATGCTGCCCGACGATCCGCGCCAACCGGCGGCGGGGCGCCGGATGTGGCTGCAAACGTCCCCCGAGTTTGCGATGAAGCAGCTGCTGGCGGCCGGCGGCGAAGCCATCTACCAGATCACCCGCGCCTTCCGCGCGGGCGAGGCCGGCCCGCTGCACAATCCGGAATTTACGATCGTCGAGTGGTATCGCCGCGGCGATGAGCCCGGGCAGGCCATCGATCGGCTCTCGGCGCTGGCCGACGCGTTGTTAGGTTGCGGCCCGGCGGAGCGGGTCAGCTACGCGGAGGCATTTCGCTTGCACGCCGGCGTCGATCCGCATCGCGCGGCGGCGAACGAACTGGCGGCGCTGGCCCAGGGCTGGGGACTCTCGGTGTCCGAGGGGTTCGACGCCGCGGATCGCGACGCCTGGTTGAACCTGCTATTGGTCCACCTGGTCGAGCCGCAACTGGGGCAAACCGTGCCCACGATTCTCTACGACTATCCGGCCAGCCAGGCCGCCTTGGCCCGCGTCGAGGGTGATCCGCCCCTGGCGGCCCGGTTCGAGTTGTACCTGCGCGGGGTCGAGCTGGCCAACGGCTACCATGAGCTAGCGGATCCGGCCGAGTTGCGCCGGCGAATCCAAGCGGCCAATCGCCAGCGGGCGGCCGACGGCAAACCCTCGCTACCGCACGAAAGCCGGCTCCTGGCGGCCATGGAGCGGGGGCTGCCCGATGCCTGCGGCGTGGCGCTGGGATTCGATCGGGTGGTGATGCTGGCAGCCGGAGCCGGCAGCCTGGCCGAAGTGCTGGCCTTTCCGATTGATCGCCGTGAGCGACTTACTAGACCGTCAGACATTGCGGCTCGGCGGTGCGAGCCCGGATGATTCACGGCCAGACACTAACCCGCAGCGCAAGCGAGGGTAAACCCGTGATGTGCCCTCGCTTGCGCTGGCGTAGCGGATCGCTTCGGCGAGTCGTTCTAAGGAGATGAATAACCGTGAATAGCGCGGGCTGGCGAATTCGCGAAAGACTCAATCCGCGCTCACGATTTCCTCACAATCGGCGACTACCATGTCAACCACGTTCGGTCTGTAGTCGAGTGTGGCCCTCGAATGGCCCGAGCCGTGACCTGACTGGGAGACTCCCCCCGTGTTACTACTCTCTCGCAAGAGCGGACAGTCGATCGTGATCAACGACGACATCGTCGTGACTATCGTAGCGGTGGATCGCAATCGCGTGCAGATCGGCATCAAAGCGCCGGGTTACGTGCCGATCTTCCGCAAAGAGATTGTCGACCGGATGGTTGACGCCGGTGAGATCGAGCCCTTGACCTGCCTGGCTCGCGACGACGCCGCCGGCGCCTGATACGTCTCACTCTGGGAGCGGATGCACGCTCATTCGCAGGGCGAACGGTGGAAGTGCACGTGCTGCCAGCGTCCCTGTTGGCGTTGCCAGACGCGCGTTTCCTCGAAGGCGGAAGTCACCGGCGCGCCCTCCTCGTTGATCCGCTGGATCAATCGCACGTAGCTCACCACGGCCGCCGCGTCCCCCAGCAGCCGCACGTGGGGCGAAGCCATCGTCGTCGAGCGGGGCGTCTGGCCCCCGCCCAGCGCGAAATAATAGCGGTGGAAGTCCATGCCTTCGATCAGGTGGCCGCGCCCTCGGGCTCGAAGGCCGACAGCGTCGGATCGCACAAATCGTCGTAGGTCTCCCAATCGCAGGCCACGATGCTGTCGAGCAGCCGTTGCGTTAAATCGAGCAGCTCTTGTTCGGTGGTGGTCGTCATCGCGGGCAGTGGGCTCGGTTGATTCAGGAGGTCGGTTCGTCGGTTATTTCAAGATGCTGAGCAACCGTAGCTTCTCGCGGCATTCGTCCCGCTCGCGGCAGCGGGCCAGGTCGGTCCAGGTGGGATCTTGCACGGCGAGAAAATCTTCTTCCGTGGCTTGCGACCGCTTTGCGGCGGCCAACCGCTCGATCAGCCGCGCGATCACCTCGCGGTCCAGCCGCGACAGGAACACGCCCGCCAGGCGATAGTCGACGAAGGCTTCCCAGACCAGCGGAAACAGCGGCCTGACGATCTGCTCCCCGATCGTCGTGGCATACTCGCGGATTTCCCACTGCGCGTGGCTGTCCATCCGCAGCGCCAGAAAGTGCAGCAGGTTGTGCAGGTCGACTTTCCAGTAGGCTTCCGTATACGTCGACAGCGGCAGATCCTTGCGGGCCTGTTCGCGGGCGATGCCCAGGGCGATCCGTTGTTCGTACAGTTCGCGCGCGCCGCTGAAAGTCGGCCTCGGCCGCGGACAGTTGCTCCCCTTCGGCCGTGCCCAGCGCATTCGCCGCTGCCCTGACGATTGCCGGACGCCTGCGTGCGCCAGCCGTCCGGGGGCGTGGTTTGCGCGGCGTCGATGGCCAGCGAATAGCGGGTGCTGTATTCGTTGACGTTCGCCGTGCGGTGGCGAATCCACTGTCGCCAACAATCCATCGGCACGCGCACCAGCAGCTTCACCTCGGCCATTTCAAAGGGGGTGGTGTGCCGGTGCCGCAGCAGGTAGCGAATTAATCCGCGGTCGTCCGACACCTTGCGCGTGCCTTCGCCGTAGCTGACCCGGGCGGCCTGCACGACCGACTGGTCGTCCCCCATGATGTCGACCAGCGTGACGAAGCCGTCGTCCAGAACCGGGAACTTCTTCCACCGCAACTGGGAAACTTGCTCGGCGTTGGTGGCCATCGTCTCTCCTCTTACTTCTTGGCCATCAACTCTTCGACCAGCCGGGCGACCAGCGTAGGATTGTCCTGCTTGACGAGCTGATCGATCCGCGACTGCGGCACCTTCAACTTTTCCAAGGCCCCCACGACGTTCTTCCATTGCCGCGCCCGGGCCTTCCCCTCGGCCAGATAAAGCTCGGTGACCAACTCTCCCAGCCGCTGCAGCGCAATCGCGTCGCGGTTCTGGTAGTAGTTCTTGATGATCTTTTCCTGGTGTTTCGATCGCTCAGCCATGGACGCTTCGCTGGGTGGTTGGTGGTTAGTGAATAGTGTGTAGTGGGGATCAATCAGGCCATCGGCGGCGCGTAATTCGGGATCAGCGGTTGAGTCAGGCCCGTGAAAGCTAATCCCTAACCCCCAATCCCTAGCCCCTCATTTCCCCCGTGATCTTCCTCGAATCGCTGCGGATTGGCAACCGGGGCTGGCGGCTCAGGTCGCCGGCAACGATTCCCGTCTTTTCCGGTTTTCGCCGGCCGCCTAACATACCCGGCCATGCAGGGCGACGCTGGCCGACAGATTGTGCGCGGTTTTTGGGCGACCGGACTGGGCACGCTGGCCAGTCGCGTGCTGGGGCTGGTGCGCGACATGGTGACCGCGGCCTTGTTGGGCCTGGGCTCGGGGGGCGTGATGGACGCCTTCGTCGTGGCCTTTCGCGTTCCCAACCTGTTTCGCCGCGTGTTCGGCGAAGGGGCCCTGGCGGCCAGCATGCTGCCGGTGTTTGCCGCCGAACACGATCGCGACCCGCAGGCCGCCTGGCGGTTGGTCAGCGTGTTGCTGGCCGCCGTGGCGGCCGGAATGACGGCCCTCGTGCTGCTGGGCGAGGCCGCTTGCGCGCTCGCGTGGTGGCTGGCGGATCCCAGCGGTCGCGAGGCGCTCCTGCTGGGGCTCACCGCCACGTTGTTGCCCTACATGGTGCTCATCTGCCTGGCGGCCCAGGTGTCGGCCGTGCTGCAAGGCTTGCTGCGGTTCCGAATGCCGGCCGTGGCGCCGGTGCTGCTGAACGTCTGCTGGCTCGCCGCGGCCTGGTTCGTTGCGCCGCGCTTCGCGGGCGATCCGGCGGCGCAGGCCTACGTGATTGCCGCGGCGGTCGTGCTGTCCGGCGCGTTGCAACTGGCGGTGTTGTGGCCGGCGCTACGCAGGGCCGGCTTCCAATTCGATTTCGACGGGTGGGCCGCGGCCGGCGCCGCGCCAGGTTGGCCGCACGATGTTGCCGGTCACCTTGGGGCTGGCCGTGACGCAGATCAATACGCTGGTCGACAGCTTCATCGCGATCGGCCTGGCCGCTTCTCCCGGCGGGCGGCAGACGATCGGCTGGCTGGGGGGCGCGGTTCGTTATCCGCTCGAAACCGGCGCGGCCGCGGCCATCTATTACGGCGAACGGTTCTACCAACTCCCCGTCGGCGTGCTGGGGCTGGCCATCGCCACGGTCATCTATCCGCTGCTGCGCGCCACGCGGCGCGCGGCGATCGGCGGCAGATCGGCACCGACCTGTCGCTGGGGCTACGGCTCGTTTGGTTCACGGCCCTGCCGGCCGGCGTAGGTATCATGCTGGTGGCCGAGCCGGTCGCCCAATTGTTGTTCGTCCGCGGAGCCTTCACCGCCGCCGACGCTCAGCGGGCCGCCGCGATGATCGCCTGCTACGCAAGCGCCGCCTGGGCCTATTGCGCACTGCCGGTTCTGGTGCGCGGCTTCTACGCCACCGGCGACCGCACCACGCCGACGCGCGTGGGCCTCGTCGCCGTTGGCGTGAACCTGCTGGTGACGTTCTCGCTCCTGTGGCCCATCGGCGAACGGGCGCTCGCCCTGTCGACGGCGACTGCCGCGACCGTGCAAGTGGTTGTCCTGACAGCCATCTTCTCCCGGGCGCGCAGCGCGCTCGATTGGCCCGAACTGCGCGCCACGATGGCAAAGGGGATCGCGGCCACCGCGGTCATGGCGCTGGTCGTGCTGATCGTGGCGAACCTGTGGCCGCCCAGCGCCGCGTCGCGGGGCCAGCAGGCCGCACATTTGACGATGCTCGTCGCTGCCGGCGGCGTGGCGTATCTCGCCGGCGCCCGGCTACTGGGAATGAAGGAGTTGGCCGCGCTCGTTCCGCGGCCCGCCTGGCCAGCACGAAGCATGACGTCCTAGGCCATGATCTCGCGGATCGGGTGGCCGAAGTCCATGTCCAGCCGCTTGCGGCCGGGCACTTCGAGCCGGCGGGGGTCGAGGCCCAGCAATTCGAGCACCGTGGCGTGGATGTCGGTCACGTAGTGCCGGTTTTCGATGGCGTGGAAGCCCAACGCGTCGGTCGCTCCGTGGGCAACGCCCCCTTTCAGCCCGCCGCCGGCCATCACCACCGAGAAGGCGAACGGATGGTGATCGCGGCCGTCGGAGCCTTGCGTGCCGGGCGTGCGGCCAAATTCCGTGCCGATCACCACGATCGTCTCGTCCAGCAGCCCGCGCTGCTTCAGATCTTTGACCAAGGCGGCGATCGGGCGGTCGATCTGCCCGCAGTTCTTGGCGTGGTTGTTCTTCAGATTTCCGTGGGCGTCCCAGGCTCCGGCGCCGCCGTTGGAGCCGTGAAAGATCTGCACGAAGCGAACGCCTTGCTCGACCAGCCGCCGGGCGACCAGGCACTGCCGGCCGAACGTTTCGGTTTCCTTCTGGTCCAGGCCGTACAGCTCGTGCGTGGCCGCCGTCTCCGCCTCGCAATCGACCACGCTCCGGCACGGCCGTTTGCATGTGGAACGCCAGCTCGTAGCACTTGATGCGGGCCCGCAGATCGGCGTCCTCGGGATACTCGACGGCCGACAGCCGGTTCAGCTTGTTGAGCAGCGTAAACTCGGCCTGCTGTTCCTCCCGATAGACGTCGCGCCCGGGAGTGGCAAAGGGGAGCGGGATTCTTGGGATCGACCCCCAGTTGCACGCCGCTGTGCTCGGGCCCCAGGTAGTTGGCCCCGTGAGCGCCGATGCCGCCGCAGCAGTCGGCGATCGGCGTGCCCAGCACGACGAACCTCGGCAGGTTGTCGTTGATCGAGCCCAGGCCGTAGTGGATCCAGGAGCCGATCGTGGGAAACTGCCCTTCGAGCACGTGCCGGCCGGTGTGGAATTGCAGTTGGGCCCCGTGATTGTTGTCGGTGGTCCACACCGAGCGGACCACGGCCAGGTCGTCGGCGCACGAGCCGAGCTGCGGAAACCAGTCGCTCACTTCCAGGCCGCTTTGGCCGCGCTTCTGAAACGCGACTTGCATCGGAAACAGCTTGTGGCGGATATGGCCGTTGGCGTCGTTGGGCACAACGACCCGCAGGTTCTCTTCGATGAAGCTGGCGGTCAGCACGTCCTTGTGCGGCGTCTCGCCGATTTCCTTGCCGGCGAATTCGTTCAAGCGCCGGCTTGGGGTCGAAGCTTTCCAGGTGGCTCATGCCGCCGACCAGGAAGATCCAGATCACGCTCTTGGCCCGGGGCCGAAAGTGCGGCTGGCCCGTCGGCGGCGACCAAGCCGACGCTTCGCTCGCCCGCGCGACGCGATCGCGCCACAGCATGTCGCCCAGCACCAGCCCGGTCATCCCCATGCCGACGTCGGCCAGAAACGCGCGGCGCGGCACGAGCGGCGGGCTTGCGTGGCGGCTTACTTCGCGTCGTTGCATGTCGAACTTTTCCTCGCCGCGCGGTCGACGGGCCTCGAGGCTCGTCGGCCAACAGCTAACGGATTGTCAAAAAGTCATTGTGATTCAATAGCACGTGGATCAGGTTCTCGCGGGCCCGTTGGTACGGATCGTCGGCCGGTTTCACCGGGTTCTCGTCGCCGGCGGTGAACGACACCAGCGCCTGCGAATCGCCCAGCCGCGCGGACTGGTCCGCGAGAAACTCCAGGCACGCGTCCCGTTCCTCGGCGGTGGCCGGCCGGCACAGAATCCGTTCAAAGGCGGTCGCGATAAACGCCTGCTGGCTATCGGGCGTGGCTTGCGTTTGCAATTCGGCCGCCAGAGTGCCGGCCAGGCGGCGCGCTTCGGCCAGCGTAAGCGAGCTGTTGACCATGGCCAGGGCCTGCTGCGGCACGACAGTCTCGCTGCGGCGGTAGCAATCGGTGACGTTGGCCCGATCGAACATGTCGAGAAACGTCATCTTCTTTTCTTTGCTGCTGCGAAAGTAGAGGCTGCGCCGCGGCACCCGCAGGCCGGCATGCTGATCCAGCTCCGCGCCGCCGATCGCCAGGTCCAGCGAGCCGGCCAGGTGAAGCGTGCTGTCGCGCACCAGCTCGGCTTCCATGCGGCGCGGATTGGCGTGCCACAGGTAGCGGTTCTCGGGATCGCCGGCCAGGTTGGCTTCGCTCGTGGCCGCCGAATCCATCCGATAAGCGGCGCTGGTGACGATCAGCCGATGGATCGGTTTCATGCGCCAGTCGCCTTCCACCAGTTCGACGGCCAGCCAATCGAGCAGCTCGGGATGAGTGGGGGGCTGGCCGTTGCGGCCGAAGTCGAACACGGTGGGGACCAGCGGCTCGCCGAAGTGCCGCATCCAGATCTGGTTCACCGCCACCCGGGCCGTGAGCGGATTGTTTTCCGAGGCGATCCAGCGAGCCAACGCCGCGCGGCGCCCGTGCTGGTGCGGGGATACACCTCGCTGAGATACGTGTACTTGTCGCCGACCTTGCCCAGAGAGGCCTGGGCCGTCTCGCGAGCCTTGCGGGCGGCGGCCAGTTTCTTTTCCGCGGCGTCGACTTTCTTCTGTGCGTCTTCTTTTTTCTCGGCGCCGGCGGCTTCGGACCTGGCGGTGGCCAGCTCCTGTTCGGCGGCCAGCACGTCGCGGCGAGCTAGTTCGACGTTGTGAATGTGCTCGGCGCGGCTGGCCTCGCGAGCCAGCGACGCGGCGTCATCGCGCGAATCCGCCGCGAAGGTCGCGCGATCGGCCGCGATCTTGGCTCGCACGGACGCCACAGCGGCGGCGGCGGCCAGCAGGTTGCTTTCGGCCAGGCCCGCGGCGTCTTCCGCCTTGGTGACGGCCGCCGTGAGTTGTTGCTCGTCGTTGGCGCCGGTGGCGAGCTCCGCCGGCTTGGCCGCGGTCGGCTCGGCGGCAGCTTCACTCCCATTTCCCGCGGCGGGTTGCTCGGACGCCGAGGGTTGGCTGCCCGCCGCCACGCGATCGGCCGCTTGTTTACGTGCCTCGGCGAGCGTGGCGCTCGCCTGGCTCATGGCCTGTTCCGCCTTTTCCAAGGCCGCCGTCGCCGCGGCGAGCGACTCCTGCTGCACGAACGCCCGCAATCCGGGGTAGGCCGCCTCGGGTGGCAATGTGACGGCTTCGATCTCTAGCGCGTCGCCCGCCAGTGCCCGCGGAACCCCCGGCGCCAGCGGCGTGTCCTTCTCGGGCTTGGCCTCGTTGCCGCGCACAAATAAATACGTCGGCCGCTCGGCGTCGGCGTCGAAGACGCGCACCAGCCCGTCGCGATCCGTGTCGCTTTCGCCCGGCACCCGATCGGTCCGCACGTCGTACGGCTCGAAGAAGGCCCGGAACTGGTAATACTCTGTTTGCAGGATCGGGTCGTACATGTGGTCGTGGCAGCGGGCACAATTGAGCGTGATGCCCAAAAACGCCTTGGCGGTGTGCTCCACCGTGTTGTCCAACCACACGTTGCGGTTGTAGCGATACCAGTTGCGCACCAGGAAGCCGGTCGCCCGGCGGGCCGATTCGTCCAGCGGCGCCAGCTCGTCGGCCGCCAGCATCTCCTCGATCATCTCGTCGTACGGTTTGTCGGCGTTGAGCGACTCGACGATCCAGTCTCTCCACCGCCAGATGTGCGGCTTGCTTTCTCGCACCTCTTTGCCGTAGCCGTCCCAGTCGCTGTAGCGCCAGACGTCCATCCAGTGGCGGCCCCAGCGCTCGCCGTATTGCGGACTGGCCAGCAGGCGATCGACGACCTTCTCGTACGCGTCGGGCGAAGTATCGGCCAGGAAGTCGCGCAGTTCGTCGGCCGTCGGCGGCAGCCCGATGAGGTCGAGGCTCACGCGCCGCAACAACAGGCTCTTGTCGGCCGGCGGCGCCGGCTGGAGCGAGTGCCGCTCGTGTGCGGCGGCCAGGAAACGATCGATCGGATGGAGCGACCACGCCGCGCGGGTCACCTCCGGCAGTGGCGGGCGAACCGGCTTCTGAAACGACCAGTGGGCCGCCGGATCCTCGGGCAGCGGTTCGTCGGCCGCCGGCGCGCCGGCGGCCACCCACTTGCGCAGCAGGGCGATTTCTTCGTCGGCCAGGGGCTTGGCCTCCAGCGGCATTTGCTCGATGTCCCCCGAGCCGTCCACCGCCTGAACCAGCACGCTCTCGGAGCTCGAGTGCAGCCAGCGCCGTCCCGCGATCGCCCCCCTGGCGAATGTAAGTCATATGGTCGAGCCGCAATCCCGATTTCTGGTGCAGCGCGCCGTGGCAACGATAACAGTGCCGCTGGAGAATCGGCTTCACGTCGCGCGTGTAGTCGACGTCCCCCCGAGCCGGCGAAGCCTGGCAGGCGATTCCAAGGAGAAGCAGCATTGCGCCGGCGTATCGCATCGTCGAAAGCGCTCCAGCGTCGCCGAGGGTCCAGGCGGGAAAAAGACCCCCAGGTTCGAGTCACATCCACCGGCGTTTATGATAATGCCCGCGCAGTCGTGCGGCAACCATCGGTGCCCCGCCGAAAGCCCCTCCCGACCCAAACGCGTCCACACCGCTAGCGGTTTAGCGCGTCACTGATCGCGACCCGTCGTGCCGCGGCACGTCATTTACGTCGCGCGCGCTGGCGGCGCAAGCCGCCCCATCCAAGCCACGTATCCCCGCGCATACTGGTCGAGGTTGTCCGAACCTCCGCCCCCCGGATCGGCGAACACATCTCGTAATTGGCCACGCCGTCGAAACCCCCATCGGCCAGCCCCGCGAAGAACGCCTCGTAGTCGATAAAACCCTCGCCAAACGGCACCGCCCGCACCATGTCGGGCAACAGCCGCTCGTAGTTCACCAGCTCGGGGCGATAACGAAAGCGGGGGACGCGGACGTAATCGGCATTGGTCGTGATGGCGGTGTACGGGGCCATTCGCCGGGCTGTTTCGTAGAGCTCTTCGCCACGCAGGGCAGGGGACCACGCGTCAAACGCCAGCCGGACGTTCGCCCGATCCACTTCGGCCACGAAGTCCAACAGAGCTGAGCTATCCAGCGCCACGTCGTGATGATTTTGCACGGCCAGGGTGATGCCGTAATCGGCTGCCCGGTCGGCACATTCGCGCAGGCAGCCGGCGACGTAATTCCAGGCGGCGGCCGGCGCGGTCCCTTCCGTTTCGTACGCCGTGAAGATGCGCACGATCTTGGCGTCCAGCGCAGCCGCCAGCCGGCACAGCGAGCCCACGTAGTCGAACTGCATTTCGGCAAACGGAACTTCGGCCGCCCGCTGCGGAGCGAAATCGGTGTAGCCGGCCAGCGCCCGGCAGCGAACGCCGTGCTGCTGGAGGCTGTCGCCCAGCGTGGCCAGCAGCGCCTCGTCGGCATCCAGGGGCGACAGGTGCGGCCGCTTGCCCATCAGCATCACCGACGCGTAACCCAGTTCGGCCGCCTTGGCAATGAAGGCCGGCAAGTCCAGCCGCTGCTGCCCCCACAGCCCCGCGTAGCTGACCGAGAATAAGCTCAACTCCAGCGGCATGGCGAACCCTGTGAATTTCCTGCGGTGCTCGAGCGCGCGATCGACCTTCTAGTATAGCGAGAGCGCACGCACCAAGCGCGCGAGGGTCCACGGCCGTTCAGACCAGCTCCGCCAGCGGCTGGTAATGATCCGTCAGATACTGCGGCCGGCCCGACAGGTCGCGGACGGTGGTGGCCAGCGGATCAATGCCCAGGCGATTGTACAGCGTGGCGTGCACTTCTTCGAACCGCACGGGCCGATCGGCCACCTCGGCCGCGTGTCGATCGGTCGCGCCGATGACCTGGCCGGTGCGCAGTCCGCCGCCGGCCAGCAGGGCGCACGAGACGTTGGGCCAATGGTCGCGACCGGCGTTGTTGTTGATCTTGGGCGTGCGGCCGAATTCGCCCCACACGACGACCGTCACGTCTTTGTCCAGCCCCCGCTGGTGCAAGTCTTCGACCAGGGCCGTCACGCCTTGATCCAACGGCGGCAGATTCACCCGCGACAGCCGGAAATTCGCCCCGTGATAATCCCAGAAGCTGAAACTGATCGTCACGCAGCGCACGCCGGCTTCGACCAGCCGCCGGGCCGCCAGAAACTGTTGCATCAGCCGCGGCGCGCCGTCCCCTTGATGCTGCTTGGTCCCATAGCCATAGCGATCGCGGACGCTTTGCGGTTCCCGCTCCAGGTCGAGCGCCTCGGCCAGGCGGCTGGACGTGAGCACGCCGAAGGCCTGTTGCTGAAACGCGTCCATGCCTTCCATCATGCCGGTGGTGTCGGTGCGGCGATTGAAATTGTCGAGCGCCGCGACCAGGCCCTTGCGATCGTCGAGCCGCGCGAGCGAGACGCCTTGCAGCACCATGTCGTCCTTGCCGTCGCCGTTGGGCTGAAACGGGGCATAGGCGGCGCCCAAAAAGCCGGGATAGCCGGAGTTGTACGGCCGGTGCTGCATCCGCGGCGACAGTCCGACGTAGGGGGGCACGGCCGGCGACGTCGCCCCCTGCACCCGCGACACCACCGAACCCAGCTCCGGCCAACCGCCGGGTGGCTGCTGCCGGTGGCTGCGACCGGTCATGCACTGAAACGAATAATGATCCCCCGTGCACCCGACGATCGAGCGGATCGGCACGAGCTTGTCCATCATCCCGGCCATCCGCGGCAACAGCTCGCACACCTGGATCCCCGGCACGTTCGTCGGAATCGGGTTGAACTCGCCCCGGATCTCGTTCGGCGCGTCCGGCTTCAGGTCGTACATGTCCTGATGCGGCGGCCCGCCGGGCAGAAAGATCATAATCACCGATTTGTGCGAGCGGCTGCCCGCGGCCGCTTCAGCCCGCAGCACGTCGGCCATCGTCAGCCCGCCTACGGCCAGCGCGCCGATCTTCAAAAACCCGCGCCGCGTGGCGCGATCGCAAAATCGTCCGCCAGTCTGAGGGCCGAGAATCGTCAACATGCGCGGCAGGGCTCCAGCGGCGAAAAAAAGGCGGGAAACTTAGGTGGGTCTGACGCCGTGATTTTAGCACGCTGGCGGCCAAAACACCAGCAGAGCTGCCCGCGATGCGAATGATCCTGCCGGCCTTCCGATCCGCGTTCGAGGGTGCCACTGCTGGACAAGCCAGCAGTGGCACCCGGCGTATCCCAACCCGAAGCGTGAGCGAGGTCGGCCCACAATCCGGCCGCTCGTCGGCGTGCGTGTTCACGCCACCGCCGTCTTGACGCGCTTCTCCATGGCCAGGCCCGTGGCCAGGCTGTCTTCGACGACAAAGCCGAATTTGCTGAACAGGGGAACCAGGTCGTCGTCGGCGGCGGTGAGGGTCACGTACTCGCAGCCGTGTTGGGCGGCGTAGGCTTCGGCCCGCGCCAGCACGTTCGATAGCAGGTGCAGTCCCTTGTAGCGCTGCGACTTGAACCGCCGCCGCTCGGGCCGGATCGGCATGTACGGGTTCATGAAGTTCATGTCGGCGATGTGCAGGTCGTTCGGATAGACGTGGGCCACCAGCAGGTAGGCGACCAGCCGCTCGTCGAGCTCCGGATCGTCGACCGTGCAGCGCGAAAACGCCAGGTTGCGCAAGATCGGCTGCCCGATGAGCGCCTGCACCCCTTCCAGGTAACTGCCGCCGTGCCGGCGGATGTGATCGCGCACGGCCCCCAGCTCGATGCCGGGATTCGACCGCACGTGGCGCTGCCACACCGTAAACGCCGTACTGGCCAGCCCCGCCGGGTCGCGGCGCTCCACCTCGGCAAACTGGTCCAGGCTCAGCTCTTCCCGCAGAATCGGCTTCTCGAACCGGTTGACGATCTCTTCGAAGGGGAGAATCTTCATCAGGCTTCACCTCATGGAACCAAGCGCAGCGGCGGGGCGGCAGCAGGACCAGGCGGTCTGCAGGTGATTATTGCAGAGCCGCGCAAAAGTGCCAGCTTTTTGTGGCGTGTTTGTAAAGAAGTGACGGTCGTTCGAAGCCTCGCAAGCCGACTACGCGCTGATCGCCCGCTTGCAGATTCCGATCGTGGGCAAGATTGAAAGATGCCACGATGGCATTTTTCGACCGGCCGTTCGCGTCAGCGGAGAAGCTCGAAAATCGCCTTGGCGTAATAGACCCGATTCCAGGGGCGATTTGTGTATTCAAAGAGGATTCCCGCGTCAACGAGTTTGTCGACGGTCTTTTTTCCGCTGTTGTACGTGACGGCGAGCAGATCTGCCGCTGCTTGCACGGTCACAAACGGCGTTTGAAAGAGTGAATCGACCAGGGTTAGAGCGCTGCTTGAGCCTCTGGGTCTTTGGAATGTTTGTCGGTAACGCTCCCTCAGATCGAGTACCCTTTTGGCACGTCCCGCGGCGTCGCGGGCCTCTTCGTAGACTCCTTGTACAAAGAATCGAACCCAGCCGATCCAATCCGCGTCGCAGCTCACGTGCCACAGTCGCTGGCGGTATGTGTCGAGGTGCTTTTCAAAATAGGCACTCAAGTAAAGCAACGGCTGCGGCAACACGTCCCACGCGGCCAGCAAGAGCGATATCAACATCCGACCGATGCGTCCGTTCCCATCAGAAAAGGGGTGGATGGCCTCGAACTGGTAATGCAGGATCGCGATCCGCACGAGTGTTGGATGGTACTTGACGGTTGTGTGAACGTATTGTTCAAGGTCCGCCATCAACTCTTCGATTCTGTCGGCTGGCGGTGCGACATAGCGTGCTGACGCGATGTCCAGGCTCCCGATATACGCCTGATCTTTTCTGAATTGGCCAGGATTTTTGTATTTCCCACGGTCTCGGGCTACGCCGTCCAAGAGCTTCTCATGCATCGCCTTGAGAAGTCGATTGCAGATCGGAACCGTATTTAACTGTTCAAGGCCGTACTCAAGAGCCACTACGTAGTTGTGCACTTCGTGCGCGTCGCGAAATCCAGGAACGTCTTGTTGTTCTTTGAGGCCGCCCTTGTCGCTCTCGAACAGATAGAGTTGCTCCAGTTCCGTGTGGGTCCCCTCGATCTTGCTTGAGAGAATTGCCTCCCGCCGGAGGAAGGGAAACGTAAGCAAGTGGGGATTGGGCAAAAACGGTACGATTGCCCGCAGCTCTCCCAGGGCGAGCATCGCGGCATCGTTTTCTTGCAGTATTTCTGAATCGCAGGAAAATGCCGGTGGGAGGGGCCGCGGTACAAAAGCCCAATGGGCTCCGTCAAGGTTTGGCACCAGAGACCCGCTGCTGCAAACAGAGGCCGTTGGGTTTAGTGACTTAAACTGTTCCGGACGCATGGGTTAAGTCGGTACTGGCGGCCTTTTGCACGTAAGTACGTAATCGCCTATCATTTTGCACCAAAACCAAAGTTTGGTGCAATTCTACTCCCTTTGGCTGATCTTATCAACCAAGCCCGAAAACGACGCTCGCGGCGACTCGTTCCCTACACCGCACCTCCGAAAAGAGTCCGTCCCAGGGGTGCCTCACCCCTCGACGTCGCTGGCCTGCTGCTGGCGATAGTACTTCAGCCCGGGAAAGAAGAAGCAGCCGGCCGAGACGACGCCGAACAGCGTGATGCCGATCGGAATCTGGTAGCGCTCGAGCACCGCCATCACGATCGCCGTGGCAAACAGGGCCGCCGATTGCAGGTAAAACTGCCCCGTGAGCATGCCCGCCTTCACCAGAAAGATCATCCCGCTGGTCAGCGCCAACACGGGCGACAGCGTGAGCACCGGCAGACCGAGGATTAATTCCACCACAAACAGTAGCGCAATCGCCAGCATGCTGGACGCCCACACGTGGGCGATCTGCCGCTCGATGAACGTCACCGGCCCGCTCCGGCGGCGCAGGCCCCAGAAGATCATGGCCCAGGTCCCCAGCCCCACGACCCACAGCACCAGGTAGGGCAGGGGGGAGGTCGTGCCGATCCATTGCAGCACGTTCGTGCAGAGGCAGGTGATGAACAGCGCCAGGCTGTGCCACATCCAGAGCAGGCCCCAGTTCTCCAGCACCGTGGCATGGTGCGTCTCGCGAAAGGCCCGGGCGATGACCTGCATGAACTGCCCGCTGCGGGCCGCCGTGGGTTCGTCGGCCAGGTAAGCTTCCAGGTCGTCGGCCAAATCGGCGGCCGTGGCGTAGCGCAGCTCGGGTGGCTTTTGCAGGCATTTGAGCGCGATCATTTCCAGCTCGCTGTCGGCCCGGGGATTCAACAGCCGCGGCGGCAGCGGCTCCTGCTCCATGACCATCAGCACCGTCTCGACCGGCGTGGCCGCTTGAAACGGCGGGCGGCCGGTGAGCATCTGGTACAGGATCGTCCCCAGGCTATAGACGTCGCTCTCGCGGCCGATCTTGCCTCGCTTGCCGGCGGCCTGCTCGGGGGCCATGTACGAAGGCGTGCCCAGCACGGCGCCCGAGAGCGTCAGGTCGGCGTCGGTCTCCACCCGCTTGGCCAGGCCGAAGTCGGACACGTGCGGCCGGCCTTCCTCGTCGATCAGGATGTTCGACGGTTTGAGATCGCGGTGCAACACGCCGCGCTCGTGGGCGAAATGCACCGCGCGGCAGA
Source organism: uncultured Planctomycetota bacterium (assembly GCA_963711515.1). Classification (GTDB taxonomy): domain Bacteria; phylum Planctomycetota; class Planctomycetia; order Pirellulales; family PALSA-1355; genus CAVQEL01. The sequence continues at coordinate 91,724 of CAVQEL010000033.1, forward strand.
TGGGGGCCAACAGCTCCGCCGCTTCGCGCGGGTTCATCGGCCCTTCGGCCAACCGCCGGGCCAGCGTCGTGCCGGCCACGTACTTCATCGTGAAGAACGGCTGGCCGTCGTGCTGCCCCACTTCGTAAATCGGCACGATCGCCGGATGGTCGAGCCGGGCGGCGCTTTCCGCTTCGGAACGAAACCGGGCCAGGTCGGCCGGCGAAGGGGCCGCGCCGCGCAGAATCATCTTTAGCGCCACCGTGCGCCCCAAGCTCACTTGCCGGGCGCGATACACGACCCCCATGCCGCCGCGTCCCAGCTCTTCGTCCAGCTCGTAGTCCCCCAAGGTCGCGCCGCAGGGGGGCGGCGCCAGACTCACGCCCGAGGAATCGGGGTGGGGCATCGTCGGGGCGTCGACACCCGGCGTCCGAGCCCCGCCACTAGAGCTGGCGCCCGCCGCCACGCAATCCGCCACCAGCATCGTGGCCCACAGCCCGCGCAGCTCTTCGGCCAGATCGGCGTGCTCGCGAATCACGGCGTCGACGTCGGGCAACTGGCCGCGTTGCAGCTCGTCGGCCAGTTGCGTGGCCAATTCGGCCAGCCGCTGTTCGTCACTCGTTTGTGTCGGCTGGGCGTTCACGGCTCGCCGGCCTCGGACGGTGGCTCTTGCAGCAGGCCTCGCAACCGCCGCATGGCCCGCAGGTAGCGCATGCCGGCCGCCGATTCGCTGATCGACAGGCTCTGGGCCACGTCCTTGTTCGAAAGCTGTTCGAAGTGCCGCATCAGCACGACTTCGCGGTCGTTGTCGTCGAGCGTCTCGATGGCCGCCTGGAAGCGCATCTCCAGCTCGTGATGCGTGGCCGCAGCCGCGGGCGTCAATTCACGATCGCGCACCAGGGCCGCCAGGTCAAACGCCGAGCGGTCGTCGCGCAGGCGCCGCGTCGAGCGGCTGCTCCCGGTCCACGTTCCGCCGGGCGGCGTGATGCCGGCGATGGGCGTCGATCAGCCGGTCCCGGGCCAGGTGCCGCAGCCACAATTGAAACGGCATGCCCGCCGACGCGAGATAATCCGTCAACCGCCGATTCGCCTCGACCAGCACGTCCTGCACGATGTCGCTGGCATCGACGCGCCGCTGCAAGCCCCGATCCATCCTGAGACCGACCATCCGCCGCAGCGCCTCGCGATGCCGCTCGAGCAACTGATTGCGCATCAACATCCCCCCCGTGCGCCGCGGCAAGCAACTCGTGAGTCTCGCTGGAGTCGGGCCACATATACCGAAAGTATAGTCGATCGGGCGACGGCCTGTCGGCGGCAAAATAGGGGCGTCGATTCGGCGGGCCGGGCCTCTCTTTCATAGGTCAGGCCCGTGGCCTGACAGCCACCGCGCGAGGTTATCCGCGGCAGCGTCGGAGCGGCCCCGACGACCTGCTGTCGATCGTACCGCGGCGCCTACGGCCCCCACTACTCTGGTCTCATGCTAGATGTCACGCGAGCACGCGGCCGCCGGAGCCCCTATTGTCCTCGCAGTGGACGCGACATTGCCCCTTACCAGTCCAAAGCTGTCAGCAAGTGCCGCTTGTTACTCACGACTCCGAAAGCAAGCATTTGGGTGCCGGCCGGCGTCAGCTGTCTATGTCGTCGAAAACACTCCTTGTGCCAGCCGGGCCGTCGGCAAAGTGCATCTTTCCCAGAGTGCGAGCTTCCCTGACGGAACTCTTCCCTCGTGTGGTCGGGCGATCCAATCTTCGACACGAGAAGTTTCTCGCTCGAATGGTCGCAACGATCGACGGGACATCTGCAAATTGCTGCATCAGGATGTCAAAAACGTCGAAAAGAGGCTGCATGTGGGTGCTTTCCCGCAGACGCTCCAGAAGTGTAGTTCAATTCCATATCCAATCGAACATCATCGAGCCTCGAAGGTAGTTTGACCCGCACGTTGGTGACCGCAGTACCTCGAACTCCTGATTTGTCATGAGAGCTCGAATCTCGGCATCGGCAATCGCATAAAGGTCTTCGCCTTGTATAGCATACTCGCTCACGGTTGCCACGAAGATCCTTCTGTGTTCCTCGGGCAATAGGCCGAGCTTGTGTAGGCGAACGGCGAGCTCGACTTCCGAGGCAGCATTAAGGTAGAGGCCCGGCCTGGAAACATCCACCAGCACTTGTGGATTTGTTTCTAGATACGGCGCGTGCAAACGCTCTAGAACATCGACTTGTCAAGAAACCGTGCAAGGCCGTTTTTGTCTTGTGGGACGACAGCCAGTCCGATTTGAATGGGGTGTCGGAAGCAAGTCCCTTGAGTTTCTCAATGACCGTCTGAAACAAAGCACTTGGAATAACCACCGCCCGTTCAATCCCAACGTCGCCACATGTGACTTGCTCGATCAGCCTGCTCGGTGCACTTCCATGAACAAAGATCCCGAGTAACTCCGGGCTCCGGGCCGAAACGGACGCGTAGGCATCGCCAACTGTTGGATGCTTGAAACGCCAGCTCGACTCGCATTCTGCGCGCGGTATGCAGAACCAAGCTGCCACGCAGTGATTCAAGTGCCGTCAAACAATCCCCGAGTGAACTGCCCAGACGCTCGATTGCGTCCGACTCGACCTCTTGCAGGACAATCGGACTCTCGAGTGCGATCATGTTGCGCATGTAGATCAAAGAGAAGGCGCAGCCCTGCTGTGGCGGTCGAGGCCCAGGATTACATCCTGGAGAAACTGTTCCTGTTTGTCAACAAAGTCGGCGAGACCGTGTGAATCAAGACGCAGACCAGTGGTGAACAACGGTTCGGCCAGTCGCCGAGCAGTCTCCGGGATAAAACGCGGATGAGCTGCAACCTCGTCTAGGTGCGGCTTAACACTAACTAGAAACGATCTCGGCTGCCTGCCGAGCTTGAGGTGGTTGTAAAGGATTTGTCTCTTTTCATCCTCGGTCAGGTCCTGCACATCGATCACCACCTGGCTCTCGGCTAAGAGAGGAAACGCTCCCCCTTTCAAGTCGTCGCCTGCGCGGCTGTAAATGTAGTCGGGCGATGTCATCACGATCTTGGCGCTCTCACGCAGCATCGCTTTGACCTGAACAAAAGCGTGATTCCAGCCGTGCGCGAGAAAGTCTTCGTATTGCGTGACGCCGAACGCATCGTCAACCCAGAAGAACTGCGAAGGCTCGTCTGGGTTCCAATGGTCCACGACCTTGCTGGGATCATCTAGCTTGAGCAATGATGCACCCCACTTGTCGACGGCTGCCATCGCCAACAAGGATGCGACGGTCGTTTTTCCGGCAGCGGGCTCCCCGATCACCAGCACGAATCCATGCTCGTCGAGTGCGGTTGCGGCTCGCCGATACGCATCGGTGATGACGACCTTTGCCAAATCCTCGCGCAGCGACTCCAGTACTGCTCGTGCCTGCGCATACGCTCGCTCATCCAAGATCTGGCTGAGATCGCCCAGCCCATAGACGCGCGGAACGAGCATTCGCAGTTGCTTATGGTCGCGAATTTGATCAAAGATCCATGTCGAGCCCAACGGCAAGACGTGCTGCACGCCAACGCCGCGAAAGAGTGTCGCAATTGTTCCAGCCAGATTGCCAGACACACCGGCGTTTGTGATCAGGACATAAGAGTCACAGAGGCCTGGGCGCGGCGAGCTTCCTGGCTTTTTCAATCTCGTCGGACAAATCCGACACCCGGAGATTGTAACCGCGTTTGCTTGTGTGCTTGCACTGAATTACGAACCGGCCACTTAGCTGATCATTTCCCGTTGGAATCCAAGTGCCCGCGAATCCACCGTCGCGACCACCATCGTTGGAATCCAAGTACGATTCTACAGTCTGCCCGAGAATCTCTCGGATGATTGTTAGGCAGAGTTGTTGAAAGCTTTTCCAGCCGAGACGGTGCAAGTCGTACATGATATGGCTCTGATCATCGCCAAAACGCTCGGATGTCCTGCCACTGCGAAGATGGATTGCAGCAATTCGGCGTTGAAGTCGAATTCTGCGAGCAGCAGCGCTGCGGCTATCCTACTGTATGGGCGCCGCTCTGTCGGTGGCAATTGCGGCTCGCGGCGCGTGCCGGAATCGGTGTGTCGGCCGCAATAGCGACGCTTATTCTCGGTCGGCTTGGTCCCTCCGCGGTTCGAGCGACTTCGACTTTCCTCGTATCTGGTCGAATTGTCAGTCGCCCGCTGGACGGCCAAACTCTTTCAGGGAGGCGCCTCATGCAGGCATCGTCATCTGCGCTCGCAGCGAGACGCCATCGGAGGTCGGCGCACGCCGGTTGTGGTCGAATTAAGGGGAGGTCAGCGCCTCCTCGTCCTGTCGACTCATTCTGTCAGACGGACCGATGGGGCTTAGAAAAACAACCGGCGAAACACAAAAGAACTGTGCTAGCTTGAGGGCGTTTTGTTTGCTGACGCCACGGCGCCCGGACAGAATGTTGCTCAAGGTCGCCGCCGGAATGCCCGTCTGCCGGGTCAACTCGACGTGCTTGAGCTTGCGGACCTCCAGCAGGTGCGACAGCATCTCGGCGGGCGACACCGTGGGAACGGGGTGCTCGCGAGACTCGTATTCCTCAATCAACACCGAGAACAGCTCGATCAATTGACGGCGCCGCCGCCCGGATGGGGCACCATAAGACCTTCCAACGTCGCCAGGCGGCGCTGGTAGTCGGCGGTCGACTTGATCGGCTTCGGAGGATACTTCGCTAACAGCTCGCGATACGAAGTGCTCATTTCTTGCCCCTCCGTTGCTTGCCCCTTACCGTGTTGCGCCGCGGCGGGATGCAGTCCTTGCACCACTGCCTCTTGTAAAGTAACCGGGCATGCCGCGCACGCTGCATCTTCGGCGAGCAAGCGTCCCGCGCCCCGCCTCACGCCAGAATCGGCTGCACCACGTTTCCCGCGACGTCCGTCAGCCGGAAGTCGCGGCCCTGGTAGCGATACGTAAGCCGCTTGTGGTCCACGCCCAACAGGTGCAGCACCGTGGCCTGGAAGTCGTGGGCGTGGACGCCGTCGGCCACGACGTTGTAGCCGAAGTCGTCCGTCTGGCCGTAGGTGATGCCCGGCTTGATCCCCCCGCCGGCCATCCAGATGCTGAAGCAGCGGGGATGATGGTCGCGGCCAAAGCTCTCGGGCGTGATCTTTCCCTGGCTGTAGGCCGTGCGGCCAAACTCGCCTCCCCATACGACCAGCGTGTCGTCGAGCAGTCCGCGCTGTTTGAGGTCCTTGACCAGCGCCGCCGAAGCCTGGTCGCAGTTGCCGCACTGGCGTTTCAATTCGTTGGGCAGGTTGCCGTGGTGGTCCCAGTCGCGATGGTAAAGCTGCACGAACCGCACGTCCCGCTCGGCCAGCCGCCGGGCCAGCAGGCAGTTGTTGGCGAACGAAGACTCGCCCGGCTTGGCGCCGTACATGTCCAACACGCTCTGCGGCTCCTGGGAGATGTCCATCAGCTCCGGCACGCTGGTTTGCATGCGATAGGCCATTTCGTAGGCGTCGATGCGGGTGGCAATCTCCGGATCGCCCACGGCTTCCAGGTGCATCCGGTTCAAGGCCTGCACGCCGTCGAGCAATTCGCGCCGCGCGGCCGGATCGATCCCCTCGGGGTTCGACACGTAGAGCACCGGGTCGCCGGTGGAACGGAATTGCACCCCCTGATACCGGCTGGGCAAAAAGCCGTTGCCCCAATAGCGCGACAACAGCGGCTGCCCGCCGCCGCCCGAGAGGAGCACGACGTACTCCGGCAGGTTCTTGTTGACGCTCCCCAGGCCATAGGCGGCCCAGGAGCCGATCGTCGGCCGGCCGGGCTGCTGGTTGCCGGTGAGCAGGTAGGTGACGGCCGGATCGTGATTGATCGGATCGGTGTGCAGCGAGCGGACGAGACAGATGTCGTCGGCAATGCTGCCGATGTGCGGCATCATCTCGGTCATCTCGGTGCCGCACCGTCCGTACTTCTTGAACGGATAGGCCGGGCCGACCATCAGGAGCTGGGCCTGGCCGCTGGTCATGCCGGTGATGCGCTGGCCCATCCGCACCGAGTCGGGCAGCTCCTGGCCGGTGAGCTCCTTGAGCTTCGGCTTGGCGTCGAACAGATCGATGTGCGACGGGGCCCCGGACATGAACAGGTAGATCACCCGCTTGGCCTTGGGAGCGAAGTGCAAGTGGCCCAAGGCACCAAACGATGCCAGGCCGGCGTCGGGCGCGGCGGCGTGCAGCCCGTCGTTGAGCAGCGACGCCAGGGCCAGTGCCCCCAGGCCCCGGGCCGACTTGCCCAACAGCGTGCGGCGGGTGATTTCGCGGCTGGCCAGTTCGCGGGCGTGCATGACCTTAACCCTTGGTGATCGTTTCGTCGAGATTCAACAGCACGTTGGCCACCGCCGTCCAGGCCGCCAGCTCCGCCCGATCCAAGTCGGCCGGCACGGGCGACTCGCCGACGCTGGTCAGCTTCTGGGCCGCTTCGGCGTCGCCGCGGAAGCGGGCCAATTGCGTTTCGTAAATCCGCTCGAGCACCTGCGACTCGGCCGGCTCCGGCGCCCGGGCCGTGCACAGCTTGAACGCCAGCGCGATCCGCTCCGTGGGCGAGCTGCCCGCTTCGCGCAGCACCCGCTGGGCCAGCACCCGGGCCGCCTCGACAAAGCCGGGGTCGTTCAACAGCACCAGCGCTTGCAAGGGCGTGTTGGTGCAGGCCCGGCGATCGGTGCACACCTCGCGATTGGGGGCGTCAAAGGTGATCAGCGGCGGATAGGGCAAGGCCCGTTTCCAATAGACGTAGATGCCGCGGCGATAAAGGTCGCGGCCGTGACTTTGCGTGTAGCTCTGCGAGCTGAAATCGCCGCCGAAGCCCACCTGTTCCCACAGGCCCGGCGGTTGGTACGGCGACACGCTCGGCCCGCCCAGGCGATCGTCGAGCAGGCCGCTCGCGGCCAAGGCATTGTCGCGAATCATCTCGGCGCTGAGCCGAAACCGCGGCCCCCGGGCCAGCAGCCGGTTTTGCGGATCGCGCTCGAGCCGCTCGGCGTCGACGTGCGACGACTGCCGATAGACGGCCGACATCACGATCAGCTTTTGCAGCGCCTTGATATCCCAGCCGCTGGCGACAAACTCGGCGGCCAGCCAGTCGAGCAGCTCGCCGTGGCTGGGCGCCTCCCCCTGCGAGCCGAAATCTTCGCTGGTTTTGACCAGGCCCGTGCCGAAGTATTGCTGCCAGTAGCGGTTCACGGTCACGCGGGCCACCAGCGGATTCCGCGGGTCGACGAGCCACCGCGCCAGTCCCAGCCGATTCGCCGGCGCACCCTTCGGCAGCGGCGAAAGCGCGGCCGGCACGCCCGGCTCGACCGGATCCCCCTTGGCACGAAAATCGCCGCGCACCAGCACGAACGTTTCGCGCGGCTGCGGCATTTCCTGCATGACCATCGTTTCGGTGAACTGGTCGCGCAGCTCGTCCTCGGCTTTCTTGACCTGAGCAATTTCGCGTTCGAGCGGCTCGAACGTGGGCCGCGCTTGCGTGTAGTAATGGCGGACGAAGTGTTCGCGAATCGTTCGTGATTCGTCGTCGGAGCGTTTCGCCGCGTCGACGTTCAGCGCCGCTTGCACGGTCGCCGGCAACGACGAACCCGCGCGGCCGCGCCAGGCCAGCTCCCAGGTGTGCTGATTGGCGTCGAGCTGATCGCCTTGCGGCAGGCGGCTTTCAATGCCCTGCTTGTCCCAGAAGGCGTGGCCGCCGAACTGCGTGCAGGCCCAACCGTCGATGGCCGTGCCGGCGGCCAGCCCCACGGCCTGCGCGTCGACTTCCAACCGCGCCCAACGACCCGCCGGCGGCAGCGGTCCCATGGCCAGCCGGCTGGGCGAATCGGCCGTGCCCCACTCGATTTTGCTTTCACCCCAGTAGGCCCGGTGCTCCCAACTCCCCCCGTCGTTGAACTGCAGCATGATCTCTTGCGGCGGGTCGGCCGGATCGATCCAGACGTGGGCCACCAGCTTGTCCCCTTCGCCCACCAGCAGCGGCCGCGGCGCCGCGTGAAAACGTACTGCTCCAGCCCGTTGGCTTTCAGTTCGCTCGAGCGCTTGCCGTTGAGCACCGGCCGGGGCGAAGCCACGAAATTCCAACGCTGCTTGGCGTCCCCTTCGACGTTGCTTCCCCCGGGCACGTCATCGTCAATCCAGATGAACTCGCGCACTGCGGCCGCCGGCGGCACGGGCTGGTGGGGCACCTGTTCGGGGCCAAACTTCGCCAACTCGGCCGCGGCCTGCGCTTCCAACGCCGCCAATTGCCGCTTAAGCTCGTCCAACTTTTCGGTTTGCAGGGGCGAGGGGACGCGAATGAACGGCTGCGGATTGTCTTTTCGCCCGTCCAAGCCCTGCTCGGGCACGTTGTTGAAATAGGCGTAAAGCTGGTAAAACTCGCGCTGCGTGAACGGATCGTATTTGTGGTCGTGGCACTCGGTGCAGGCCAAGGTCGTGCCCAGAAACACGGTGGCCGTGGTCGTCACCCGGTCGACGATGTACTTGGTCAGATATTCGTTCGGGTCGGCGCCCCCTTCGAAGTTGACCATCACGTTGCGATGAAAGCCGCTGGCAATCTGCTGGTCCACGGTCGCCCCGGGCAGCAAGTCGCCGGCCATCTGCTCGATCACGAAACGATCGAACGGCAGGTTGCGGTTGAACGCCTCGATCACCCAATCGCGATACAGCCACATGTCGCGATGATTGTCGATGTGATAGCCGTTGGTGTCGGCATAGCGGGCCAGGTCGAGCCACTTCTGCGCCATCCGCTCGCCATAGCGGGGCGAAGCCAGCAGCCGGTCGACCAGCCGCTCGTAAGCGTCGGGCCGCGCGTCGGAGACGAAGGCATCGACCTCCTCGACGCTCGGCGGCAAGCCCGTCAGGTCGAAGCTCACCCGGCGGATGAGCGTCGAGCGCGAAGCCTCGGGCTCGGGCGCAGCCCTTCCCGCTCCAGTCGCCGCAGAATGAAGCGGTCGATCGGCGTTTGCGGCCACTCGCGCTCGTTCACCTCGGGCGTCGCCGGCCGCCGCACCGGTTGATACGCCCAATGCTCCTGCCAGTTGGCCCCTTGCTCGATCCACCGGCGCAGAATCTCGACCTGCCCGGCCGACAGCGGCTCGCCGTCCTCGGCTGGCGGCATCCGCTCCGCCGCGTCATCGGTCGTGATGCGGGCGATGAGCTGGCTGGCCGCCGGATCGCCCGGCACGATCGCTCGCTTCCCGGAGCTCAGCTCGGCTAGCGCCGTTTGTTTTTGATCGAGCCGCAAGTCGGCCTCGAGCTGGGCCGCGTCCGGGCCGTGGCAGGCGTAGCAATGCTTCGACAAGATGGGCCGCACCTGGCGGTCATAGTCGATCGCCTCGGCCGACGGCGAAGGATCCGCGGCCGTGGCCGGCACCGCAGTGGCAAGCGCGACAAACAAACAGGCCGCTATGCGTTTCATGGTCGCATCACGCACGGGCGAGGGCAGGGAGCATCGAGGCGGGAGCCGGACGGTCCAGCATGGTGCCACCATTACAACACAAGCCCCCGGCGTTGTCCAATCGGGCCGGCGTGGCTGTGAGCTACCTCGGGCATGACACAGCCGGGTTGACTGGCTCGTCGAGCGGCCTCGCTCGGCGTGTCGGATCGGAGCAGGATGGAAGCGGACGATCACCTGGTGGAAGTGGGTTCTTGTGGTTACGTCTTAGGATTTGCGAGGGGCACGTTGCGCAACTGTATCCGGAAGACGGAGCCCTTCCCTGGCTCGCTGGTCACCTCCACACGACCGTCATGGGCTTCGACGATACTCTTGACGATGCTCAGCCCCAGGCCGGCACCCCCAGAGCCATGCGAGCGACTCGATTCGATCTGATAAAATCGCTCAAAGAGGTGGGGGAGATGTTCGGGGGCGATGCCGACACCACTATCGCGGACTTCAATCTGTACATTGCCGTTGTGCGCCCCAAGTGAAACTGTTATGTGGCCGCCGGTAGGGGTATGCCTAATCGCGTTGTCCAGTAAGTTGTAAATGACGCGGTGTAGTCGGTCGGCATCTCCAATAACAACCGGATGATCTCCGTCACCTTCGAGAGTAAGCTGAAGCTGTTTCGATTCCGCGAGCGGGCGAATGCTTTCGGTCGACTCTGATACGAGTAATCCTAACTGGACGGGAACGTGCGTCATCTGCGTCAAGCCGGCTTCCTCCCGGCAGAGTGCCAACAGTTGCGTGGTTAGGTCGGCCAGCCGCGAACACTCTTCGACAATGCTCTCGAGCCGCTTGCGGACCGCATCAGGACAATCCCCGGCGGCCAGCCCCAATTCGGCCTCGCTGCGAATGATCGACACGGGCGTGCGCAGTTCGTGTGACGCGTCGGCTGTAAAACGGCGGATTTCTCCAAATGATTGTTCGAGCCGGGCGATCATGGAGTTGATCGTTTGCGCCAGCAGGCCCAACTCGTCGCTGGGATTCTTTACCGGAAGTCGTCGATCGAGTCGTTCGGCAGTGATTTCGTCGGTCATCTTCCGCAAGTGATCGACCGGCGAAATCGCCTTGTACGCCAGGAAGTAGGCAATCGACGCGGCCGCCACCAGCGTGATTGGTGCTGTGATCAACAGCGCTCGGATCACTTCCCACAGCTCTTCGTCGACGTGCTCCAACTCCGCCAAGAGCACAACTGTCCGCTCGGATTCGGCACCCGGTGCTCTAGCCATCAGGCGGCGAACGTGTCCGGCCGCCGGCAAGTATGCAGTATCGAACTGCTGCGCGTCATCACTCGGCAAAGCGGTGGCAACCATGTCTGCCTTTGACAATGTCGGCGTGTGCGCGACAATGCGACCGTTGCCTTCGACCACATACGACGAGTAACGGCCGGCGTTCATGGCTGCTCCGTCGGACTCCTCCATGTCATGGAAGTATGCCAGCAACCCCCGGTCGACTTGATCGTAATGCGTCTTGCGCAACATCCCGTATACTGCCAAGCCAAAACCAAGCAAGATGACTGCGAATGCTGCCGTGTTCCAAAGGGCGATTCGCCAGCGAATGTTCAAGCGATTCACGATTCATCCCTCACGGAGTAACCGACGCCGCGAACCGTTAAGATCAATGGTCCGGCTCCCGGAGACTCGACCTTCTTGCGCAGTCCATTCATGCAGACCTCGATGGCGTTGGTCAGCACGCCCTTGGGCTCCTTCCACACATCGCGAGCCAGCATATCGCGGGTGACGTTACTATTCTTATGGCGCAGCAGGTATTCCAAGAGTTCGAATTCCCGCTGACTCAGGTCGACTTCCGCGCCTCGGCGGACGACGCGCCGACGCAAGAGGTCCATTTCCAAGTCGCCGCACCGCAAAGCTGCGGCCGGGCTGCTCGTGCTGCGACGCAAGAGTGCCCGAATGCGCGCCAGCAGTTCGGCCTGGGCGAACGGCTTGACCAGGTAGTCGTCGCCGCCGCGGTCCAAGCCCCTCACCCGATCATCGACGGCATCCCGGGCGGTAACGATCAGGATGGGCTTATCGAAACCGGCACTTCGCAGATCGGAGAGAATCTCGATCCCATCGCGGCCAGGCAACGACAAGTCGAGAATCACTCCGTCGAATGGCCGTGTCGTCGCCAGGCAGAAGCCTTCCTCGCCCGTGCCCGCAGTCACAGCCTCGTGACCATCGTTCTGCAGCATTTCTTGAAGATTGCGCCGCAGCTTCAGTTGGTCTTCGATAACGAGCAACCGGGCCATGCGACATCTTCTTGTGCTGCGTATGGTTTCATTTCGCCGCAGACGTGATACTCACCTGCTGTCCCGCCTGAAGTGTACCGGGCTCTTTCAAGACGACCTCGGCGTTCGCATCAAGGCCGGTGGTTACTTCTACGTCGCTGCCGCTGCGAAGCCCCAGCTCAACGGGTTTCTTCTCAATCTTACCCGACACGACACACATGCAGTACGTCTCATTCCCCGTTCGCACAATTGACGCGGCCGGCAACGTAAGGACGTCGGGCCGCTCATCGAGACGGATGGTCACCGTGGCGTACATGCCCGGCCGCAGCAGCCCGTGGGGGTTGGCCACGTCGACCTCGGCTTTGAGCGAATGATTAACCTCCAGCAGCGACCAACTGGTACGAACCACCACGGCGTCAAACGCGCTCGCGGGCAGGGCCTGGACCTTCACTTGCACGGGATCGTCCGCATCCACATAGGGCGCTTCCATTTCCGGCACGTCTACGAAAATACGCACCTTGTCGGTCCGCGCGACGGCCAACAACGGGCTGCTTTCGCCGGTACTGGCCGGGTGAACGAAGTGGCCCGTATCCACGTCGCGGCGTGTGACAATGCCGTCGTATGGAGCCTTGATGTCGGTGTAGGCCAGCATGGTCTTTGCGAGGGCCAAGTCGGCTTTGGCGACTCGCAGCCGAGCCTCAGCGGCGCCTTGATCAGCGCGAGCCTTTCGCACGTTGGCCTGCGCTTCGTAGTGAGCCGCTCTGGCGGATTCCACTCTAGCCGTGGCCTCTCGGATGGCGGCCTCCGCAGACCGGAGTTGATTCATCGTCTCTTCTTCCAGTTTCTTACTCACCGATCCGTTGGTCGCCAGTTCCCCGATGCGCGCGTACTCGGATTTCCAACGTTCGTGATCCGCCTCGGTGCGGGCGATCCCGGCCTCGGCCTCGTCAATCTTGGACTCCGCCGTTTCGGCGGCCGCGATGGCGGCATCAATGGCCGATTTGGACTGTTCGAGTTCGGCCTCTGCTTGTGCGACGAGTGCTTCCTTCTGTTCCAATTCGTCCACGAGTTCGGGAATCGACAGCTTGACCAGCGTCTGGTTCTTCCTCACGACGTCGCCGATATCCACCAACACATTGTCGACGTAGCCCGCGACTTTCGCAAAAAGCGGCGTTTCTTCAAACGCCTCAATGCGGCCGGGCTGCGTGGTGGACAGCGTGAGTGTCTTTCGCACTGGTTTGCCCGCGACGACACGTTCCAGCGTGGCGGTCTCCATTATCCGGTTTTGCGGCAGATGGATTTTGACCGCAGCCCGCAACCACGGTGAGCAGCGCTGCAAGCTGACATAACGCGCGCTGGCCGTGAGGTAACGCTGGATCATACTTGGTCTCCGGCATCGGCCAACAAGTTGGCTGCCTGCGGCGTAAATTGGGGGCTGTGCGGATCGGTCGGATCGAGCGAGGCCGAGGTGGATTTTGCCCGACCTTGGATGATCGCGAAGATACTCGGCAGGATAAGCAGCGTGGCCACGGTGGCAGCCAACAAACCGCCCACCACGGCCCGGCCCAGCGGAGCATTCTGTTGACCGGCTTCGCCGAGGCCCAAGGCCATCGGCAACATTCCACCGACCATGGCACAACTGGTCATCAACACGGCTCGCATTCGGCTCGACGCTCCCGCGACAGCGGCCTCGGCCCCGCTATGGCCTTCGCGACGTGTGTGCTCAGCGAACGTGATCAACAGAATCGCGTTCGCCATCGCCACACCGATGGCCATGATGGCTCCGATAAACGATTGAATGTTCAGCGTCGTGCCTGTCAGAGATAACATCACGAGCACGCCGACGATGACCGCCGGCACTGTGGAGATGGCCGCCAAGGCCAATCGCACCGATTGAAAGTTAGCCGTCAAAACCAGGAACACGACCAGGATGGCGACCACAAATCCGACCAGCAGCCCGCTCATCATCTCGTCCATCGGAACGATCTGACCACGGACTTCGATCCTGGCACCATCGGGAGGTTCGCCCGCACGCAGGATGGCCGCTTGAACTTCGTCGGCCACGCTTCCCAGATCCTGATTATAGATATTGGCCGTGATGCTCACCTGGCGCCGCATGTTGTAGCGGTCGAACTGCCCCGGCATCGTGCCCGGCTTGATCGTCGACACGTCGCGCACCAACACCTGGTCGCCTTGCGTATTGCCAATGGGGAGCCGCGCCAGGTCGTCGGCCGAGTTCACCGTCTGCACGCGGTCGTCCGGCGAGCGCAGCACGGGCCGCGGCACTTCGACCTGCACCTGGTAGGCGATACCCGATTTTGGATCGGCCCAGTAGTTCGGCACGACGAAGCGGCTTGACGAGGTGGCCATCGTCAAGGCGTGCGACACGTCCAGCGGCGTTAGTCCGGCCAGGCCTGCTTTTTCGCGATCCACTTCAACTTCGATAGTCGGATAGTCCATCGACTGGCCGAATTGGATGTCGCGAAGCGAGGAAATCTTCGACAACTCGCCGCGCATTTTCTCGGCAAACTGGCGGCTCTCCGCCAGGTTCGGACCGCTGACGGCGATTTCGATCGGCGTCGGCGAGCCGAAGCTCATCACTTCGTTGACGATGTCAGAGGGTTCGAAAGACACCCGCAGCTCGGGCATGGTTTCGGCGACGCGCGTTCGCAGCGCTTCCTTCAATTCCTCAACGTCAACGCCGCCTTCGTCGTTTAGCTCGACATACAGGATCGCTTCCTCCGGCCCGCGCGACCATTGATAGACGGCGTTCACCGGAAAATTCGAGTGAATCATCCCCACGTAGCCGAGCGTCAGCTTGACGTTTTCCGCCCCGACCTGCTGAGTGACCAAATCGAGCACGTCGCGTGCGTACTGCTCGGCTCGCGCGATGTGCGTGCCGTCGGGCAGCACGAATGCGCAAGCGAAACTGGCCCGCATCCACCACGGGAAAGATTTCTTGTCCCATCTGCGGACCGCGCCACCCGATGATCACCAGCGCGACCGCGGCGTAAGCCGCCAAGACGAGCCACCGCGCGGCGACAAGCTTCGACGTGAGCCGAGCGTATCGCTTCCGCAACCAGCCGAGAAACGAAGCGTCTTCATCGCCTGCAACGTGAACATGCCGCAGCAGCCAGACACTGACCACCGGCACGAACGTGCTGGACAGGAAATAGGAGCCGACCATGGCGAACCCGACCGCTAGCGCCAGCGGCGTGAACAGCCGCTGCGCAGCGCCGTGCATGAAGAACGCCGGAATGAAAACCGCCAGAATGCAAAGCATCGCCAGCAGTCGAGGCACGGCCGTCTGCGCGTTTCCCAACCGCACGGCCAGAGCGATCGAGTCGGTTCGCACCATCTGGGTGTGAATGTTCTCGACCTCGACCGTGGCCTCGTCCACGAGGATGCCAATCGCCAGCGCCAGGCCGCCGAGCGTCATCACGTTGATCGTTTCGCCCGACAACCACAGGGCCAAGACGGCGCAGCACAAGGCCAAGGGAATGTTCAGCACCACGACGAGTGCACTGCGCCAATCGCGCAAGAAGACGAGCACCGCCAGGCCGACGAGAAGCGCGCCCAATGCCCCCTCGAGCACGACGGAACTCACGGCGCGGGTCACGTACGGAGACTGGTCAAACTCGAAGCTCACCTTGATGTCATCCGGCAAAAGCGACTGCATCTCGGGCAGCGCGCGTTTGATGTTGCTGATGACGCTCATCGTCGAAGCATCGGCCCGTTTCGTTGCCAGGATGTAGACGGCCCGGCGGCCGTTGGCCAGCGCGTAGCCGGCCGGTGCATCGGCGGAATCGTTCACGTAGCCGACGTCTCGGATGTAAACCGGGTCCTGACCGGTGCGGATCGGGATGGTCAGGAGCGTCGCTGGGTCCTTGACAACACTGTTCACGGCGACGATCGGGTATTTGTCGCCGACCAGCAGGTTGCCCGAGGGGCTGATCGTGTTGCCCCTGGTGATCGCCGTGACCACTTCCTCCGGCGACATGCCATACGATTGCAGCCGTTGCGGATCGACCGTGACGACAATCGTCCGCGCGCTGCCGCCGAACGGAGGCGGTGCGGACACGCCAGGTAGCGCCGCGAACATCGGTCGCACGCGAAACAAGGCCAGGTCTTGAATCTCGGCAATGCTCCGCGTGTCACTCGATAGCACCAGGTAACCGACCGGCACGCTGCCGGTATCAAATCGCATCACAAACGGCGAGACGGTCCCCGGCGGCATGAACGCCTGCGACCGGTTGACGTAGTTAATCGTCTCGGCCATCGCCTGCGCCATGTCCGTGCCCGGATGAAAATAGACCTTCATCAAGGCCGTGCCTTGGACGTTTCGCGATTCGACGTGGTGGATGCCGCTGATGTACAGGAAGTGGTACTCGTAGTAGTTGGTCAGGAAGCCTTCCATCTGCGCCGGGTCCATGCCGCCATACGGCTGGCAGACGTAGATCACCGGCAGGTTCAGGCTGGGAAAAATGTCGACTTCCATGCCGCGAGGCAGGCCCTGCGGATACGGCAAGCCAAAGTGTTCGAACACCGCCCCGCCGACAGCCATGAAGCTGCCCAGCGCCATCGCCAGCACCAGCACCATCACAGTCAGCGGGCGGCGCAGGGCGGTCGTGATGATGAACTGCATGCTGGTGCTCTCGAAGAGGCAAGGCCGCTGGGGCCATGCGTGTCGATTCCCAATCCGCAATCCTTGCCAGACGCTTGACTTGCCGCAATTGGCCGAAGATTAGAAGTCGCTAATAATGCGACTCCTCTGTGCGGGCTGCGAGTGCCGTCAGGACCGACCTGTGCGGCGCAAACGATGACGAGCAACCCAATTACGCACGCTGCTCAGTTGTGCATGTGCGACTGTCGGAATAAGGCAGGCGGCTGGGGAAACTTATGCGGTCGGCAAAATCGTTACATCCGTGTAAACCCGCCCGCCGATGCTCAATCAGGAGAGGTCAAGCGCGTTCGTTCGGACGCTAGCACGTCCGATCTTGGGGAGGGGGGCTGCGGGTGATCGCCCAGTGTCGATCGCGATATCTTGCGATCTTAGTGGCCAGCGCGGTGGCGTGCGGTGGCGGCTGCGCGGCTAATCGCCCCACGGAGATGGCCAAGATCGCCGTATCGGGCGAGCCGTCGGGCTCAAGCCCTGGCGACTCATCCGTTCCTGCCAGAGCGCCATCCAAACTGGTCCGGCTACCGCCGGTTGAACTACCTATCGAGCCGGCAACAGCGAACTCGGGGGTCAATGGTTCAGTTCGGCCTTCTGCTGGTGGCGTGCAAACTTCGGCGGCTATTGATCGAAGGCCAGCAAAGAACGCCGTCAAGTTGATCTCTGCCGAGGAACCGCTGCCGCAGCCTGGCGGATCATCGAGTCGACGGAGTCAACCTCCCGACGGAGTTGCGCATTCGGATGAGATTGGCTCGGCAGAAGCCGTGTTGGCGATGCCTGAAGCGTCTTCGGCCGACCCCAACGTTCGCGAGGTGACCATGGCCAACATCCTGGCCTCGGTTGCTGGTCGAAACCCCGAGGTAGGCTATGCCAGTCAACGCTACGCCGAAGCATACGCGCAGTTTGATCGCCGCCCGCGTCCTGTGGCTGCCGGCCATCAACGCTGGCATGGGCTGGAACAATCATGCCGGCCCGATTCAGGCTACCACCGGGCAGGTGAGTAACATAAGCCGCAGTTCGCTGACCGCCGGCCTCGGCGTGCAGACAATTGGTGCCGGATCGCCTGTGGTGCCTGGTTTGTTTGCCAATTTTCACGCCGCGGACGCCATCTTTCAGCCGAAGATAGCCAATCGTGCCGCCGCCGCCCGCGACGCGGCTGTGCGAACGCAAATCAACGACCTGCTGTTAGACACGTCTCTTGCCTATTTGGACCTTCTACGGGCTCATCAGTTGCGCACGATTGCCTTGAACACGCGTTTCCACGCCGAGGAGTTGGCCAGGGCCACCGCCGATTTTGCCCGCGCCGGAGAAGGGAACGAAGCGGACGCAGACCGTGCCGCCACGGAGCTGTCCATTCGCCAGAACGAAGTGGTGCGCGCTGAGGAAGAGATCCAAGTTGCATCGGCCCGCGTCGTTGAGCTCTTCAATGACAGTCCCTATCTAATCCTTAGGCCATTGGAGCCAGCCATTGCTCCGGTTGATCTGGTGCCGATCGATACGCCGCTTGAGAACCTGGTGCCGACCGGACTGACAAACAGACCAGAACTGGCAGAAGCCCAGCATCTCGTGGCCGAAGCCGTTCACCGCTACCGACTGGAAAAGATGTCGCCTTGGCTGCCCAACGTCATCATGGGTTCCAGCTACGCCAGCTTCGGCGGTGGCCTTGGCAGTCAGATCAACAACACCGCGGGCCGATGGGATTTGGACGCAATTGCTTATTGGCAGGTACGGAGCATGGGCGTCGGCGAATACGCCGCCCGGCGTGAAGCCCGTGCCCAACACAGTCAGATGCAGTTCCGACAGATCTGTGTGATGAACAAAGTGTCGCGCGAGATCGTGCAGGCCCATGCCCAGGTTCTGGCTCGACATCGACAAATCGGGATTTCTCAACAAGCGGTCGAGCGAGCGGTTGCTTCGTTTCAACGAAACCTGCGTCGCGTCCGTGATTTGCAAGGACTGCCGATCGAAACCCTGCAATCCATTCAAGCCCTCGACCAGGCGCGTCGCGAATACCTTCGAGCCCTGGTCGACTACAACACCGCGCAATTCCGGCTGCAACGGGCTTTAGGATGGCCGGTGCAACTATCGATGGATGCTCCCACGTTGCAGGACCCGGTCACCAACTGACTTTGCAAGCCTGCGACAAACAGGACGTGCCCCGCCTCCTCCGATCGACGGCCCTCAGCCTTGTGAATCACGAGGTCGCCTTTAGCGATCGTGCTGACGCGCAGCGATCACAGCACGACCCGTCGCTCGTCTCCGATCCGGACCACCTGGTCGTGCTCCACTACAACGAGAATGCACACCAGTGGGAAAACCTCGGCGGAATCGTGGACACCGTCAGCCGTACCATCTCCATCGAGACCACCAGCCTGTCGCCCTTCGGCATGGCCGTCGTTGTCCCCGAGCCATCCAGCCGCGTACTGGCGGCCACCGGGCTGATCGGCGTGCCGTCGCTCGTGCGGCGACGTGTCGCGTGCCGCGGGCACAAGAGGCTGCGGATACTCGGCGCCACGCAGCGCTCGGGTTGGGGGCCGTGGCCCGGCGGCTGGAAACGATTCTCACGCCTATCATCCCCACGCGAGCGCGAGCAGGTCGGCGAGACGGCACGCACGACCAGCCTTCCAGTACCTCGGGCATGGCACAGCCGGGTTGACTGGCTCGTCAAGCAGCCTCACTCGGTGTGAATCTATGTAGGAAGCCTCTGTCGGGTAACGTGGAACCAGGCAACTTGGTCTACACGTATTTCAGCTTGCGGAGGTCGCCATGTTTTACGTCGGGCTGGATATTCACAGCAAGCATATCTCGATTTGCGTGCTCAAAGAGACGCGGCCGTTTCAATGTTTCGGTCGTGAGGACCCATGCGCCCGAGCCAGTTGCCGTTCGTGGTGCCGGTCGATGTAACCGAGGCGCGCTGGCGTCTTTCGGTAATCGTGCGCTGCCAGAGAACATTCTCGGGCGTTGCGGTGCCCGTTGGGAGACATTCAGAGAATCATTCCAATTGGCCGAACGAAATCTGTCGCTCGGCGTGCTACAATGGCGCCGCACGGCACCACCTGAACCACGGTCACGGCAAGATGTTGAAACCACGCGATACATCCTCGAATCCCGGTGACGAGCTTTCACGGCGATCGCTGCTGAAGCTGGGTGTCAGCGGGCTTGGCCTGAGCCTGACCGGATTGCTGCAAGCCAAGGCCAGTGCGAAACCCATTGAGCCAGCCGGGTTACCTCCTCTCAAGGCGTGCGTGGTCGTTTTTTATTATGGCGGTCCAAGCCATTTGGACACCTACGACTTGAAGCCGGACGGCCCGGCTGAGGTGCGGGGCGAATTCCAGCCAATTGCCACCTCCGTTCCGGGGACATTTGTTTGCGAGCACCTGCCGAAAATGGCGGGCTTGATGCATAAGGTGGCGCTCATTCGCAGCATGCACCACCAAAACCGGTTGCACGACTCCGCGTCGACCGAAGCGCTGACAGGACGCCAAGCGCCGACAGGAGACCGCGAGGAGTTCGCCCCCATCAAACAGGTATTTCCGTGTTTTGGTGCGTCGTTGAGTTACTTGCGACGTGAGTTGCAGCTCGACGTGCCGCATGCCGCGCTGCCGTTTGTGTTTCACAACGTCATCGACGTCCCCTGTCAGGGCGGCGGGTTTCTCGGATCGACGTACGATCCGCTGCAAATCGAAGTCGATCCTCAAAGCAAGACTTATAGCGCCGGAGCTCTGGCACTACCCGTGGGCCTATCCGGCGGCTCACTCGACGAGCGGCGTCGCCTGCTGGGGTCGCTGCAAGAGAAGTCGTTGGTATCTGCGCCGGTGCGACGCTGGCAGCTCACCAGCGACAAGGCGTTCCAGTTGCTGGGGTCTGAGGCGTTGCGAAAAGCCCTCGATCTGTCGCGGGAACCTCAGCACACGCGCGATCGTTATGGATATGACTCGGCCCCGGTCGCTGTCGGCTCGGGCGGAGGAGGGGGGAACGGGGCGGAGATGGGATTCGCGCGCGAGATGCGCGGACAAAATCTGTTGTTGGCCAGAAGGCTGATTGAAGTGGGCATTCCGTTTGTCAATGTGTTTGATTTCCGACAGCAAGGACAGAACTGGGATGCGCACCATCAGAACTTCTCGCAGCACAAGGACTATCTGTTGCCCATAGCCGATCAATCACTCTCCGCGTTGATCGAAGATCTTGATGCGCGAGGACTGCTCGAGTCGACGCTGGTCGTGGCCATGGGAGAGTTCGGTCGCACGCCCAAGATCAATGCCAACGGTGGCCGAGACCACTGGCCCGATTGCTACACCGTTCTGTTGGCTGGTGGTGGCGTACATGGGGGCGCTGTTTTTGGAGCGAGCGATCGAAGTGGCGCGTTTCCCGCGCGCGACCCAGTCACACCCGCCGATCTCGCGGCCACGGTTTTTTGGCGATTTGGCATCGATCCTTCGTCGGAGATTCATGACCTCACAGGCCGGCCTTGGCGTGTGGCCGATGGCCAGCCCCTGCGATCGCTTTTTGCCTGAGTGTGACAACCGATCGGCTGCGAGCAGCAGGTAATTCCTCGGACGAACCGACCGAGAGGCCAAGCAGCCGTCTCCCCCGGACACGCCCACCTTGTGCACGTCGGGACCGGCCGGGGGATTCGATGGGCCGGATCTTGCTGTCCTCGAAATGACGACACAACCGATGTGACGCACACAAACTCAAGCATGCTCAGTATCGAGCGTGCGGTTAGCCAGCAACGACTGAAAGAAGACGTGCGCACGTTGCGACTTTTCCTGAGACATCTGTGTACTGGTCGGTTGTGTGCTGAGTACTTCTAGTGCTCTTAGTAAATCGTCGGCCGCGTAATCTGACTCATCGTCCCATGCAACCTTGAACCTCTCCATGCGTTCATAGAACGGATAGAAGTCCTTTTCTGTCAGTGGCTCTAAGTCAGCCCGGATAATCCCACCGTACGGATGGTCGCTGAAAAAACTCGCACGGTCCGACCAGATCTGTGGAGCAAGGGCACGGCAGGTACCGGGAAGATGGTAACCCGCCAGGAATAACGCCGGGTACTGCGAATCTAACTCCGCGCAAACGGATTTTGAGAAATCGTAATGACCCCGAAATCACGGTCATCCGAGCGTTCAAGACCTCGTACCAACTTCGAGTAAGTTGGATCGAGAAAGCCTGTTTGAAATACAGCATGCTTCAAATGTCGAATGTCTTGGTCTCGCTGTTCGCCGAAATCCTTCAAAGCCCCGTAATCGAACTGCGCGATGTCACGTGGGGCAACAAAAAACTCGGTGTGATCTCGCTCCAATTCCTTACGATCTGCCTCCTGTCGACCGGTTCCACACGACCAAGCCTCTCGAACAAGGTCCTCGGCATCATCGTATGCCGCTGGATAGAGATTAAATCGAAAAAGGCTAAATCGGTTCAGTATCCGCGCCAAGTGATTGCTGGCTGGACTTCCGACGCAAACTAACGTCGCGTTTCCGAATCGACGCGAAAGCTCGCTCATCGGTGCCAATGCAAAAATCTTGTCGGTGATGACCTCCGTGCTTTGCGGCAATCCAAGCTGGAATATCCACCTAACATCAGCGGGCGATGCCGAGAGAGCCCCAAAGTCCGCCGGGGACAGCTTCTTTCCGCTCGATTCCCGGCGATCACCAGTTACCACAACAAACGGTTCACGAAAGCTGTGAGGAAAATCTACTAGTGAATGTGACTGTGAGCCCTTTGTGCGTTCTTCCTGCCGCGCGGTGTACTGCAAGATCGTTTAAGCCGCTGCTGATTGCGTCAATGAAGTCATCATCGCCGAATTTGTCTTTGTCACGTCGCAGGCCTGCATTGATATGCACCAGAAGTGCAAACACAGGATCGTGATCACGTGCGTGAGCGAGTCTGCATAGAGTAGCGGGCGACACACCCGGGTTACCTTTTTTCAATCGATTGCGGAGCGTTGCGATGCTGGACGCTTTGATTCCGCTTATTGTTTCGAGTTCCTCGTCGCTCATATCCAAAACAAGTCTCTCAAGGAGTAACTCTATGCTCGGTAACATATTGTGATCCTTGCGACGGTGATCAGTGCTCAGTGCGGGAGTAGGGCTCGCGACGACGCTACCAAGAGCATTGTACCGGTTGTAAACAGGCCGAGCGAAACGTCTTGCAGTCCGAGATGGAATCTCTTTGTGATTCCGTAAGTCTAAGGTGAAAAATGACTTGCGTAAGATCTCGGGCCGTTAGAATTAAGGCATGAGGCGAAGGGGGATCGAAGGATGAAAGAACACCTTTCCATTATCGACCTAGTAGATTTGGCGTCCCGCGAGAGGCAAATGGCTCGCGCTAACTCCGAGCTTGCAAAGAAGACACCCGATCCACGCGTGAAGGCGACGAGAGAGCAGACGCGCGGGAACACACGATGAGGGCCGAAACACTGGAACGGGTGATCGGGTCCCGAGTCCGGTAGGGAGCGATCAACATAATGAGTGCCTCATCAGGCCGGGGACTCCGTCACGAATGCCGCGTTGACATTCGGGGGCCCTCGGCCTGCCTTCTTCAGACAACCAGCGACGTGGCCCGGTGAACTTCGCTTGGCGGTTTGGGGCGTCAAACTGCTGAGATTACTCAGGCCGCCGGTTTGAAGCGGCAGCTCTTCATTGCACGAAGTTGTACCGACCGCCGGAAGCGGACAGGCCATCTATGGTCGGTTTAATGCACCGGCAACCTGGTCGACGTGGCGAAGACCTCGATCAAAATGATGACGCTAAGGTGGTTCCGTTGCTGCATAATGACGAACCGTCCTGAGTGACACCGAGAGGTGTGCGAATGGCGGACCCTAGTGCTTTCGACGCCTGCAGGGTTCGCGTGGATCTCGCTTCGGTTCACATCGACCGCAGCAAGCGATTGAGCACGGCACTCAGCGCGAAGACCTTCACAGCACAGCCCGCCAACCCCCATTCCCTAATCCCCCGCCCCCAACCTCCCCTTCAAATCGGGCCACCCCTTTCGCTAACGTAGGCTGGATGAAATCGGCGGACGGACAAGGCGATTGTGAAGCGAGGTGGGGCCGGGAAGTTGGAGGTCCCTCTGCTGGGGATTGTTCGGCCTTTGGGGCGATGTGGTTGCCGACACGAAAAACTCGAACGGGCCGACACGGGAAAAAAAATTGGGCCGGGCGGACGCCCAGGCGTTGGGGACTGGGTACCTGGGGATAGGGGGACTGGGGATTGGACAACCCGGGACGGGCCGTCGCCGGACGGTTGCGGCCGGTGCGGCGCATCAGCGGGGCGGGGGCAGGGCGGCGTTGCGGAGGGGGCCGTCTTTGACCTGGAAGACGAGGACTTTCTTGGGCCGTGCATAGGGGTGAGGATCGGGAATCTCTAGCACCTGGCGGTAGTAGGGGGTGATCTGGTCGATCCACTCGTCCTGGTACGCGTAGGCGTTGACGTGCAGCACGACGTAGTCGTAGCGGGCGTCGGGCGCTTGGCGGAGTGCCAGGTCTAGCGTCGGCGCCAAGGGAAGCAACTCGGCCACCGGCCGCCGCCCGTAGAACAACACGTAGGGGGAATTGCAGACGATGCCCCCGCCCGGCTCGAGTCGCTGGGTGACCCAACGCGTGGCTTCGATCACCGGCACGAACTCGCGATTCAAGTGGCGCAGGGTATAAGGCAGCACCGCGGCGCAGGACGCCGTCACCAGCGCCACGCGACAATACGCCGGCCGCACCCTGAGCCACAGGCCCAGCACTTGCCCCGTTTGGTAAATGCCCAGCGCCGCAAACGGAGCGGCCAGCCCCACCAGCGGAATCACGTGCCGATGGGCAACGTACCCGGAGAGGACGTAAACGGCCATCAGGATGGCGATGTGCGCCGCGCCCAACAGCGCCAAGTAAGCGATTTGCACGCCGGCCGGACGCCGCCACATCAGCGCCACGTCTCCCAGCAAGTACCAGGGGATGAACACGAACTTCAGACCCTGGCAAATGCTATTGATGAACGCGGCAAAGGCCAGGCCCACCAGCGACAGGACGATTCGGGCGGAATAGCCCTCCTTGGGCGGCGCATCGGGTGGCGCGGCAGCGGCTTGAGCGGTGGCCGGCGACGGGGACTTCGGCGCTGGGGACTTCGGCGCTGGGGCTGGCGAGCGGCGCTGGTCGCCTTTCGTCATGGGTTGCGCCGGCAGCGGCGCGACGGCGAGCTGTTCGGCTTCGTCCCCCGGCTCGATGCGCCCTTCGGCGACGCGCTCGATATACGTCGGCACCGGCTTGTCCTTGAAGACCGTAAGCTGCTTGCTTGTGAGCTTGCCGGCCAGCAGTACGTAGGGAGCGGCCACCAGAAAAGCAACGCCCGCGGTGGCACCGACGGCCAGCAGGCGCCGCCGCCACGGCCAGCGGCCGCGAAATCCTTGCCAGACCACAAACGGCAGCGCGACGAGCACGGCTTCCAATCCTTCGGGGCGAATCCAAAAGGCCAGGCCGCCGGCCAGACCGGCGCCGGCCAGCCGCCAGAGGTTTCCGTGGACGATTCCGGTCGTCGCCAGCCAGGCGGACAGCAAGTAGAAGCAAGCATGCGGCGTGTCGCTTTGCGCGTCGACCGCAGCGGCCCGGGGCACGGGCAGCACCGTGAAGATGACGGCCGCGATATTGGCAATCGTGGTATCGAACAGGTCGCGGGCCAACAGCCAGACGAAGGCGATCGCCAGCAGCCCGCAGACGCACGACACGACCAACCCGCCGGCGATCCAGGACTCGGGATCGCCGTCGTAGCCGAGCCACTGGGCGAGGCGCGTGGCGGCCAGCAACATCGCGGGAAAGCCGGGGTGCTGGTCTTCGGACTGCATCGTCGCCAGCGGCGCGGCCGACAGCTCGCGGGCAATGCGGATGAACGTGATCCCATCGGCGCTGACCGTGGGCAGGCGCGCCAGCAGTAGGCCTTCGAGGGCGGCGGCCGCGATCAGGATCACGACCAGCGGAGCATAGGAGCGGGAGCGGGCGACGTCCATGCCGTTAGCACCCGTTGCGGTCTACCAGGAGCCTCAGGGGAGTGAGCAGCATGATCCGCAAGTTGAACCAGACGGACCAGTGCCGCACGTAGAACAAGTCGTGTTCGACGCGCATCTCGAGCGACGAATCGCCGCGCCAGCCGTTGATTTGCGCCCAGCCGGTGATGCCCGGCCGCACCTGGTGCCGCTGGTTGTAACCAGGAATCCGCCGCGAGAATTCCTGCACGAAGCAGGGGCGCTGGGGCGCGGTCCGACCAGGCTCATCTCGCCCCGCAGCACGTTCAAGAATTGGGGCAGTTCGTCGAGGCACCAGCGCCGGAGCACGTGGCCGACCACGGTGCAACGCGGATCGCCGCGTCGGGCCCAGACCGGGCCGGTGTCGGCCTCCGCGTCGGCGACCATCGTGCGGAACTTGTAGATCACGAAGGTGTGGCCGTCCAAGCCCACGCGGTGCTGATGGTAGAGCGCCGGTCCGCGGCTGGTCAGCTTCACCACCAGGGCGATCACCAGCATCGGCAGTGCCAGCAAAGCGAGCGCCAGGCTCGAGATGGTCACGTCCAGCACGCGATTGGCGGCCAATGCCAGGGGCGAGCGCCGCGTCGTATCGCGATCGCCAGCAAGGGTGTACCTGCGACGCGGCAACGTCACCGCGGATGGAGCGGCGTTGAGATCTCTGGAATTCATCGTTGGCCGGGGTGCCAGGGTGGGTCCAAGCGTGAGCAAGGCGGGACTTATAGCAAACCGCCTTCGTGAGGGCCTAGGCCACTTTGAGCCGAGCGGCCCCGGCACCGCCTCGCAAACGACAGCAGTCAAAAACCTGTTGACGCCGGGGGCAATTTCCGGGTATAGCCCTGCTCTCGCAAAAGCCGCGATTCGAGAAGCGGACCGCTCGATCGGCGGCCCGCGCGTCCTCGCCAGCGCGCGGCAGCAGATGCGAGTCAGAAACCTCTTTCACGTGGCCCAGTGCGAACGCGGCTGAGCGGGATGACGGCTGCTTCTCGGGTCAATACTCCACGGGCCGGGACTTTGCTGCAAAGGACTGCGAACTTGAAATCTCCGGCCGCCGTGTGGCCCGCCAGCCGCACGCTCGTGTACTACCGCGATCTGATCCTGGTCCTGTTGGGCAAGGAGTTCAAGGTGCGCTACAAGAGCACGTTCATGGGCTATGCCTGGAGCGTGTTGCATCCGCTGGTGCTGGCGCTCATCTTCTCGGCGTTCTTCAGCGTCTTCGTCCGGCTGCAGCTCAAGGACTACACGCTCTACCTGATTACCGGGTTGTTTCCCTGGCAGTGGATCAGCAACGCCTGCTGCGGGTCTACCAACTATTTCCTGGGCAACGCTTCACTGATCAAGAAGGTGCGGTTTCAACGGGCCATGCTGGTCGTGGCCAGCGTGCTCAACGACGCGATTCATTTTGTCTGCTCGCTGCCGGTGATTCTGGGGTTCATGCTCTACTACGGCCGCACGCCGCAGCTTTCGTGGCTGTGGATGCTGCCACTGCTGCTGGCCATCCAGTTGGTGATGATGATCGGTGTGGGCCTGACGATCGCGACGTGCAATCTGTTCTTTCGCGACCTGGAACGGCTGGTGTCGCTGGCGACCCAGTTGCTGTTCTATCTGACGCCGATCGTCTATGCGGCCGAAATGGTGCCGCCGGAATATGCGTGGATCCAGTACGCCAATCCCTTTGCGGCGTTGATCATGTGTTGGCAGGGGTTGCTTTATTCAGGGCACGTGTCGCCGTGGTATCTGGGCGTGGCCAGTGCCTGGGCGGCCATGTGGGCGACTGCCGGACTGGCCATCTACGGCCGCAAGGTGTGGAGGTTTGCCGAAATTGTCTGACGACGTGGCCATCCGGCTGTGCAACGTGACGAAGCGCTACCACGTGGGCAGTCCCGTCGGCGACGGACTGAAACACCTGGTGCTGCACCTGCCCAGCCAGATCAAGGCGCTGCTCCAACGCAAGCCGTTTGACGCCCTGGTGGACGTCTCGCTGGAAGTCCGCCGCGGTGAATGCCTGGGACTGATCGGCCATAACGGCGCCGGCAAAAGCACCACGCTGGGTCTGATTGCCGGTGTGCTCAAACCCACGGCCGGAACGCTCGAAACGCACGGACGCATCTGCCCGCTGTTGGAGTTGGGGGCCGGCTTCAACCACCAGCTTACCGGCCGCGAGAACATCCTGCTCAACGCCGTGCTGCTGGGGCTCACGCGTCGCGAAGTCGAGGAGCGAACCCCCGACATCATCGCCTTTTCGGAACTTAGCGACTTCATCGACGCTCCGTTGCGGACGTATTCCTCGGGCATGGTCGTCCGGCTGGGCTTTTCCATTGCCGTGCACCTCGATCCTGACATCCTGCTGGTCGACGAAGTGCTCGCCGTCGGTGACGCCCGCTTTCGGCAGAAGTGCTTTCAGCGCATGCAGGAATTCCGCCAGCGGCGAACGACGATGGTTTTTGTCAGCCACGACGTGGCCAGCATGGCACGGATCAGCGATCGAGTGGCCTTGCTCGAGTCCGGCCACCTGGTTGAAATTGGCGATCCGTTGGAGGTCATTGAAAGATACGGGCGTCGAGTCTGCGCCGCGTGATGCAACTGGGACGCAAAGGGAAATCTAGACCTAAAGCGGCTGGCGCTGCATGCGACGCATTGCCAGGTGCGCAGGCAAGGGGCGAACATAGACCGCCATGAGCACTCGAACGATCGTACTGCACATCGGCCCCCACAAGACCGGTTCAACGGCAATCCAGCGATTCTGCGACGGCCAACGGACGCTGCTAGCGTCTCACGGCGTGTGCTATCCCAGTGGCTTCTGGCACGGACAGTTGGGATCCTGCTTCGCGGGGGACCCGCTGAACTACATCTTCAACATTCACACGAATCGCGCCGATCCCGCGGTTATCGCCGCCGAAGATGCGCGCTACCTGGAGACCTTGTCGCGCGAAATACAAGACACGGCGCAACCGACGGTTGTCTTGTCCTACGAGGGGTTCTTCTGCCTGGGGCCGATATCGGTCGCGCTGTTGCACTCGTACCTGCAGGGCATCAGCGATCGACAGATCGTGGTGTTCTATGCCAGAGATCCGGTGGCATTTGCTCGCAGCGAGCTTTCGCAGAGGCTGCGGATGGGGCTGCCCGCGGGATTTGACAGCGAGCACGATTTCCCGGCACTGGCCTACGAGGACTGCATTCCGGCGTTTGTCGACGTGTTTGGCCGCGAAAACGTGGTGGCCAGGCATTTCGACCGCCAACAATTGACAAGTGGGGACGTGGTCGACGACTTCTTCGCTGCGATCGGCCATCCGCAGATTAACCGGCAGCTCACCGGCGGAGCGGTGGAGAATGAAAACCAGAGCATCTCGGCCGAAGCCGCCCTGTTGGCCGGCGAGATTGCCAGGC
The DNA here is from genome assembly GCA_963711515.1 of uncultured Planctomycetota bacterium. Lineage (GTDB taxonomy): Bacteria > Planctomycetota > Planctomycetia > Pirellulales > PALSA-1355 > CAVQEL01. The sequence goes on from CAVQEL010000033.1 coordinate 120,440, forward strand.
AATGTCCGCTTCCGGCGCACGGCAACGTCTTCTTGAACCGCTATGACGGCATTCTGTCGCGCTTGCGGGCGCGAAAATTGGCCTCACATCCGATCAACGTGCACGCGTGCTCGCGGTTTCCCAGCGGCACACCGAGTATTTGCAGCGCGAGTTCGGTATCACGCTCGTCGGAGCGAGCCCCGTCGCCGACGCCGAACGACAACTGTTCCAGCAGAAGTTTCTCGAATCTCTGGCCGCGGAACTTCAGCGTTTCGCGGCCACGGTGGAACGCGAGCGAGCGGAGCGCATCGCGATCGAACGCCAACTGCGCGGACTCTACGCCAGCAATTCGTGGAGGGTGACGGCGCCGCTGCGGGCTCTGCGTCGGAATCTGTCATCCGCGCGGTCCGCGGCCGGGAATCTCGCCGCACAGTTCCGGCGACGCGGTGTGCCCCGGCGGACAGACAACGTCCAGGCCGGCAGTCTCCCGCCATGCTGACCGCCCGGCGGCCGTTATCCGGCGTCCTCAGCGTGCTCTTTTCGGCGCTCGCCCCGCTCCAACCATTCGCCGAGTGGTCTCTGGCCTGCTAGCACCGGGCCGTGCGAGACTGAGATTCTGCGACGGGCCGGCATTTGTTACGGTGAAGCCCGAGACGGGTTGCATGCGGTCACGGGCGACGCTTGGGGGGCCCGTGCTCAGACTTGTGCCGCCTTCCAGGAGTCAGTCCGCATGATGCGACGGAAGATTCGCGTGCTGCTGGATCTATCCATGGCCGCGCACGGCTATTGCGGAATCGCCCAGGACGTCCGCCTGCTGTACAAAACGCTGGCTCAATGCCCAGACGTCGAGGTGACGGGTCTCGTCTATCCGCCCCGCAAGCTGGCCGTCCCGCACCGGTTTTGCTCGCGCCGAGCCCCGCGCGGAGAGCGACTGGCCAATCAGGCGGAGTATCTGTGGTGGCTATCCGAAGAGGAAATCCCCTGGCCGGAATCGCGCGCCGCCAGGATGTTCAAAGAATTCTGTCTCCTCGGCCGAGCAGCAGCCGCGCTAGGTGGCCAGACCGATTATTTGGACCCGCAACTCTGGCCGGTCATTTGGCGGTTGCTGTTCGCGCAGACCTTGTCGGTCGATGACCGGCCGTTGGTCGCGCGGGGCCGCTTCCGGTTGGCAAATCTCTGCGACGGGATGGTGTTTGCCCGCACGCTCACGCTGCGGCGCCCCATCCGGCTGGATACGCGCGGCTACGATTTTCTGATCGTGCAGGGGCCGCGCGCGTTTCGCACCAGCCGCGGCACGCGACTAATCGCCCGCTATCACGATCTGATTCCCGTGCTCGCGCCCGACACGATGCGCAACCCGCTGGTGATCCGCTGGCATCACCTGGCGATCCGGCAAAGTCGGCAAAGCTTCTACGTGTGCAACTCGCTGCCGACGCAACAAACGCTGACGTCGGTTTATCCGGAGCTGGCCGATCGCAGCGAGGCGATCCCGTATATGCTGACGGACGCCTATCGGCCGGATCACAATCCGCGGCTGGTTCGTTCGATACTGCGCACGCGTCGGTCGGCGGCCGCGGCCGCGCCGCCGGAGTTACCGTCCCGGGCACTTCGTTACGTCATGGCCGTATCGACCCTGGAACCGCGGAAGAACTATGTTCGCTTGATCGAGGCGTTCGAACAGTTGAAGTCCCGGCCCGCGATTCGGCATTGGATGAAGGACCTGCGGCTCGTGATCGTCGGCAGTCCCGGATGGAACCACGAGCCGGTGCTGGAGGCCATGAGAGGGCCGATTCAGCGGGGCACGCTGGTGCATTTGCAAGGGGTGCCCGTGGACGAGATGCGTGTGCTGTACACGCATGCCGAGGCGGTGGTGTTCCCGTCGCTGGCCGAGGGTTTCGGATTCCCTCCGCTCGAGGCCATGCAATGCGACACGCCGGCGATCGTTTCCGATTTGGCAGAGCATCGCTGGGTGATGGGGGACGCCGCCTTGTACTGCAACCCGTATGACGTGGCCTCGATTGCCGACTGCATGGCGCGCGTGGTAGCGTCCGAAGAGAGCTCCGCATTGCGGCAGGCACTCGTGGCACGGGGGCGCGAGCGCGTCGAGCAGTACACCTTCGAGCGTTGCGCGGGGCAATGGACCGAGTTACTGCACCGCCTGCACGACCGGCGGGTGGCGCCCTGGCCGCCGCAGATTGAGACGCTTCCGGAGGCATGCCGGGCGGCGTGATAGCGTTTGCGAAGCTTTTGGCGGGATTGACCTTTGAGCGTTTTCGCGGTTTTGTTATTTTTCCGCTTCGGCATTCAAACCCACCAAATTTGCCGAGTCCTGCCAGGCCAATCAAGGCAAGGGGAGCGTGTTCTGAGCGTCGGATGGCCTCGGCGGATTGCGAGCCGTTGCTCGTCGCCCGCCCACTGACTTTCAATCCGCCCTCGGCCCCTCCCGAGCAGGGCATCGGGAGCGGCAGTCGCGTCCGCGAACATGGAGGAAGAGTCGCTATCATGAAACGCGAAAAGCTGCGGGTGCTGTTGGACCTGTCGATGGGCTTGCACGGGTACTCGGGCATTCCGCAGGACGTGCGACTGCTGTTTAAGACGCTTTCGCTCAGCCCGGACGTGCAGGTCACCGGCATGATCTATCCGGAGCAGGCGCACGCGCCTTTGCACCGTTTCTGCCGTGCGGACGCCCCGTTCGGCGATCGGTTGGCGAACCAGGCCGTGTACCTGTGGGGATTGTCGCGCGGCGAGTGGAAGTGGCCCCCGTGGCGTCCCGTGCGACTGGCGAAGAAGGCGCGGCACCTGCTGGCCGCCCTGAGTAGTTCACGGGTGACGTTGGACCGGCTCGAAATTGAGAAGTTCTGGCCGACCGTGTGGCGATTGTTGTTCGCGCGGACGCTCTCGGCCGCCGACATTCCATTGGTGCAAAACGGCGAGTTCCTGCTGGCCGATATCCACGCGGGCATGATTCACCTGCGGGGGATGCGCCATCTTCGGCCCTTCAAACTCGACACGCGCGGATACGACTTTCTGATCGTCCAGGGCTCACGTCCGTTTCGCGTCTCGCCCGGGACGCGACAGATCATTCGTTATCACGACATGATCCCGGTGCTCCAGCCGGATACACGGCCCGACACGTTTGACATTCGATGGCACCACAAGGCCATTTGCCAGACTCCGAATGCCTTTTACGTGTGCAATTCCGATCCAACGCGAGACGGCTTGACGCAGGTCTATCCGCAGTTGCGCAATCAAAGCGCGACCATTCCGTATATGGTCTCCGATGCATACCGACCGGAGGCGAATCCAAGCTGCATTCGCTCGATTATCAGCGGTCGCTGGTCCAAAGCGACCGGCATCGTGCCGCGCGAACGGCTCAAGCGGACGCCACGGTACATCATGAGTGTCTCGACGCTGGAGCCGCGCAAGAACTTTCCGGGTCTGATCCAGGCGTTCAAAGTGTTAAAACACCGCGAAACGATGCGGCGCGTTGCGCCGAAGCTGAAGCTGTTGATCGTGGGCAGCCCCGGCTGGAAGCACGAGCCCATTCTGGGAGCGATGCGCGAGCTGGTGGCTTCGGGAGATTTGATTCATCTGGAGCGGGTATCCACCGAAGAGCTGCGGTTGCTTTACACCCATGCCGAGGCGTTCGTGTTCCCGTCGCACGCCGAGGGCTTCGGCTTCCCGCCGTTGGAAGCGATCCAGTGCGACGTGCCGGCAATTGTCTCGGATATTCCCGAACACCGCTGGGTGCTGGGGGATGCCGCTTTGTATTGCGATACATTCGACGTGAACTCGATCGCGGATACCATCGAGCGCCTGATCGCCTCCGACGAATCGACGGCGCTGCGAGCCGACCTGATCGCCCGCGGCCGGCGACGCGTCGAGCTGTATTCGCTCAAGCGCTGCGCCGCGCAATGGGTGGATTTGCTGACACGCCTGAAGTCGGGACAGGGGGCCGCCCAGCCGGCCGCGCCGGCCACGGTGCCATCCGTAGAACTCGGCTCGATGGATCGAGCCGCCTGAAGAACGAGAAAGGATTCGAGTCATGAAGGTCGCCGTCATCGGTACAGGCCGGGTCGGCCTGCCGCTTGCGTTGTCACTCATCGACGCGGACGTGCAGGTCATAGGCATCGACTTGAACGAACACGTGCGCCACGCTGTCAACGTCGATCGCGTAATGCCTTTCGACGAGCCAGGCTTTGACGAACTGGTCGCCTCCGGCAAGCTGCGCATCAGCGGAGACATCCGCGACGCGGCGGATTGTGACTACTTCATCATCACGGTCGGCACGCCCCTGTTGGCGCACATCGAAACCGACTTGAGCTACGTGGCCAACGTCATCGAATCGCTCTGCAAGTTCCTCGCGCCGGGTCAGACAATCATCATGCGCAGCACTACCGCCCCGCGCACCACGGCCTACGTGGCCGGACTGATCGAAACGCGCACGTTTCACAAAGTAGGCCGCGACATCATGCTGGCCTGTTGCCCTGAGCGGATCGTCGAGGGCCGGGCCCGCGACGAGCTGCGCACGCTGCCGCAAGTCATCGGCGCCGACGACGAACGAAGCGCGCAGGCGGCCGATCGGCTGTTTCGGCGCTCGGCGTGGAAACCATGCACTGTAGTTCGGCCACGGCGGAGCTGGTCAAGTTGTTCTGCAACGTGTCGCGCTACGCGTACTTTGGCGTCGTCAACGCCCTGGCGATGATCGCCCTGGACCAGGGCGTCGAGCCGCACGAGGTGATCGAGTTGGCCAACCGCGATTACCCCCGTAAGCTGCACGGCAAACCGGGCTTCACGGCCGGCACTTGCCTGCGCAAGGATTTTGGCATGCTGGCCGAGAACTATTGGAGCGGCACGCTGCTGACCGAAATGTGGCGCGTGAACGAATCGTTGCCCAAGTACCTCGTCGACCTGGCCAGCCGGCGCTATGGCAGCTCTGCGCGGTAAGCGCGTGTCCGTGCTGGGCTACACGTTCAAGCGGGACGCCGACGACGTCCGCGATTCGCTGGCTCCCAAGCTGATCCGCTACATCGAGCGCGAAGCCCCGGCCAAGATCGTCGTCAGCGATCCGTTTATCACGGCCGACGCCGTGGAGTGTATCTCGGGCCTGGAGTTCACGCCCAACATGGACGCGGCGCTGGTGGGCGCGGACGTGGTTTTCATCGCCACGAACCATACGCTGTACGAGCGAGAAAGCGATAAGATCGCCGCTGCTGCCCGGCTGCACGGCGCTTGTGTGGTGGATATCTGGAATATCTGCGGGCTGGGGCGCGTCACGTTTGATCGCGAAGCGCTGCGGGTCGAAGCGCCGCTCAAATTACGCCGCTCGGCGGCCTAAGGCGGTGCGACGATGAAAAGCGTGATGGTGACCGGCGCGGCCGGGTTTATCGGCTACCATCTGGCTCGGCGGTTGATCCACTGGGGGAACGTGCGGCTGCTTTTGGTCGACAACTTTTCCCGCGGCGCGAACGACGAGCTGTACCGTCAGCTTTGCCGGCGGCCGAACGTCGAGGCGTTCGACGTCGACCTGGCCGACCCCGCGGCCGTCGACCGCCTGCCCGATGACGTCGACGTGATCTATCACGAAGCCGCGCTCAACGGTACGCAGAATTTCTACGAGCGGCCGTATGAGGTGTTGCGCTCGGGTACGCTGCCCACGTTCTACCTGATCGAGAAGTACGTGCGCACCGGCCGGCTGGAGCGCTTCGTCTACGCCGGCACGCCGGAGTCGTACGCGTCGACCGTCACGCAATTCGATTGGGCAGTGCCCACGGCCGAGGACGTGCCGCTGTCGATCGACGACGTGTTCAACCGACGCTGGTCGTATGCCGCCGCGAAGATTCACGGCGAAGTGCTGTCGATCAACGCCTGCCGGCAGTTCGGCGTGCCGTTTTCGATCGTGCGCTATCACAACGTCTATGGCCCGCGGATGGGCGACAAGCACGTCGTTCCCGATTTTCTGTTGCGGCTGAAACGCGGCGTCGCCGAGTTGCACGGTTACGCCGACACGCGGGCGTTTTTGTACGTCGACGACGCCGTCCAGGCGACGCTGCTGGTTGGCGAATCGGGCGACACGGCGGGCGACGTGATCAACATCGGAGGCGAGCAGGAGCTGACGATCCTCGAGCTGGCCCGCCAGATGATGATCATTCTGGGGCGCGATCCCGACGAGATCCTGCTGCACCCGTCCCCCGCGGGCAGCGTCAAGCGGCGCGTGCCGTCCATCGACAAGCTACGTCACAAGACCGGCTTCAACGCCCGCTGGTCGCTCGAGGATGGCCTGCGAGAAACCATCCGCTTTTACGTGCCCGAATTGCTCGAAGCCGTGCCGTCGACCGCTTGAGCCTGAAACGGGCACTCGATGCCGTGGCCCGTTTGCGGCCTGACGGTTCAAGCCGCCCTTAGCGTGCCCGGCACGTCGAGCCGTTCCGCGTCGGGCCGCTGCCGGCGCTCTCGGCAGAAGGCGTTCCAACGCTCGGTCGCAAACGCGAGGAACTGACGACGGAATTGCTCCACGCCGAATCGCAAGGCATTGTCGCGGCACGCGCGGGGGTGAAATCGGCGCTGCGCCCGCTCGAACGCGGCAATCGCTTCCACCACGGCCTCGGGCGTCTGCTCGCCGAACAACACCCCCGTGGGACGATCCAGCTCCAGCCCCTGCACGATCTCGGCCGCGCCGCCTTGACCAAAGGCGATCACCGGACAGCCGGCCGCCTGGGCTTCCGCCAGCACGATGCCAAAATCCTCGCGGGCCGCGTAGAGAAAGGCCCGGGCCCGTTCCAGATGGGTCCGCAACGCGTCGGAGTCCTGATAGCCCACGAGCGCGACGTTGGGCGGGGCCTTCGCCTGTAACGTCTTCATCTCGCTTCCGTCGCCCACGACGACCAGCCGTTTGCCGGGCAAGCGGGCGAACGCGTCGACGAGCACGTCGACGCGCTTGTAAGGCACCAGCCGCGAAGCCGTGACGAAGTAATTGGAGCGATCCACGGCGGGGGAAAATCGCTCGGTATCGACCGGCGGATAGATGACCCGGGACGAGCGGCGATATGCCTTTTCGATCCGCCGGGCGATGAACGCCGAATTGGCCGCAAAGGCATCCACGCGCTGTGCGCTTGCCCATCCCACAAGCGCAGCTTGTGCAGCATCCAGCGAGCCAGCCAGCTCTTAACCCCGCGGTCCAAGCCGGCGCCCGTGAGATACTCGTGCTGGGCGTCCCAGGCATAGCGCATGGGCGTGTGCACGTAGCTGATGTGCAACTGATCGGGGCCGGTGATCACCCCCTTGGCCACGCAGTGACTGCTCGTGATCACCAGGTCGTAGCCGGTCAGGTCGAACTGTTCGACCGCCAGCGGCATCAACGGCAGATATCGTTGGTAGTGGCGCCGGGCAGCCGGCAGTCGTTGCAAGAAGCTCGTTGTGACGGGCCGGCCGCTCAGAATGCCGCGCTGGCCCTCGGGCAGGAAATCGATCAGGCTGAAGACGTCGGCCCGGGGGAACAGCCACAGCAATTGCTCGAGAACCCGTTCCGAGCCGGCGTAGGTCACCAACCAGTCGTGAACGATCGCCACTCGCAACGGACAGGTCCTTTTTGTTCATCCGTGAATTGCGTCCCGTGCGGCGAATCCTTGCCGCGGCACTAGATTAGCACATCCGGGGCCCGTGGCGAACGCCGCTTTCCGACGCGAGCCAGCGGGCTGCTGCGGTACCTGGGGCACTCTCGATGCGGTAGAATCCAACGGACGCCGGCCGCGGGTTGCGGCCAGGTGACTCGTGCTCGCAGCCACACCCGCCCGATCTCCCTCCACAAGGTGTTCCATGGATTCGCTCGATCGTCGCTTGTTTCTCAAGGGTGCCGGCGCCGCGCTGGCAGCGACTGCTATCGGTCCGCCGGCTTGGTCGGCCGACGCGCCCGATGCGGCCGGCATTGTGCCCAACAAGGATCCGCGGCTGGTGGTTCACACGGCTCAGCCGCCGGTGTTTGAGACACCGCCCGGGCTGCTGGCCGACAGCCCGGTGACGCCGACGTCCCTGTTGTTCGTGCGCAATTGCCAGGCGCCGCCGGTGATCGCCGGCAATGACCCCTTGGCGTCGTGGAAGATCGACCTGGCCGGCCTCGTCAACCGTCCGCAGACGTTTGACGCCAGCCTGTTGCGCAAGTTGCCGCGGACCGAGGTGGAGATGGTCGTGCAATGCTCGGGCAACGGCCGGGCGCTGTTCAGCCAGGCTTCGCCCGTCGAGGGCACGCAGTGGCTGCGCGGCGGGATGGGAAACGTCCGTTTTGCCGGAGTGCGTTTGGCGGCGGTGTTGGACCAACTGGGAGTCAAGCCCAGGCGGGCGGCCCGTTTTCTTTCGGCCGAAGGGCGCGACGACGCGAAGCCCGGCGAAATGGACTTCGAGCACAGCTTGCCGCTGGACGAGACGCTCGAAAAATCGTTGTTGGCTGTCGAGCTCAACGGCCAACCGCTTCCGGTCATTCACGGCGGGCCAGTGCGGCTGGTCACGCCGGGCTATTACGGCACGATGCAAGTCAAGTGGGTCACGCGACTACGGTTCGAGGATCACGAGAGCGACCATACGAGCCACATGCCCAAGTATCGCACGCCGCTGGAGCCGATCGCCCCGGGAGAGGGGTTCAAGCCGACGTACGAAAACAGCGAACCCAACTGGCGGATGCGAATCAAGAGCGTCGTGCTCGCCCCCGCCGCGGGCGCGAAGCTGGCGCCGGGTGAGGTGACGGTGCGCGGCGTGGCTTTCAACGACGGCGAAGCGCGGATCGACAGCGTCGTGGTTTCGGTCGATCGCGGCGCGAGCTGGCAACAGGCCAGGCTGGAATTGCCCGTCAGTCCTTATGCCTGGTATCGCTGGCAGGCGCCCGTCGAGCTGGCGCCGGGCCGGCAACAGATTTGGTCGCGGGCCGTCGATCGCTTGGGACGCTCGCAGCCGATCGACGGGAGCATCTTCTGGAACCCCCGGGGCTACACTTGGAACGGTGTCGAGAAGATCGACGTCACGGTAGGCTGATCGCGGGTTGGTTCTCTTAGAGGCCGGCCGCGGCTTCCGCCGGTGCCAGCTCCTCGGCGATTCGCAAGAGCCGGTTGTACTTGGCCAGTCGCTCGCTGCGGACGATCGAGCCGATCTTAATCAGTTCGGCCGCGGTCGCCACGGCCAAATCGGCGATCGTCGTGTCTTCGGTTTCGCCGCTGTGCGCCGAGATGATATAGCTGTAGCCGGCCTGCCGTGCCACCTGGATGGTTTGAAACGTCTCGCTGAGCGTGCCAATCTGGTTGAGCTTGATCAAGATGCTGTTGGCCGCTCGCAGGCTGATTCCTTCGCGGAGGCGGCGGACGTTGGTGGTGAACAAATCGTCGCCCACCAGCCGCACCCGTTTGCCCAGCCGGGCAGTGAGCAGTTGCCAGCCTTCCCAATCGTCTTCGGCCAGCGGGTCTTCGATGCTCTTGATCGGATACCGCTCGACGAGCTCCTGCATGACGTCGATCATTTCGTCGCTGGTGAGCCGCGATTCGCCGGTGGCGATCATGCGGTACGAGCGCCCGTCGTAGAAGTGCGTGCTGGCGACGTCGAGCGCCAAGGTCACGTCGCGCCCGGGCCGCAGGCCCGCGGCTTCGATGGCGCGGATCAAAAAGTCGAAGGCCTCGGCATTGCTTTTGAGCCGCGGTCCGTAGCCTCCTTCATCGCCGATCAGCCGCCCCTCGTAGCCAGCCGCGGTGAGCAGCGTGCCCAGCCGGCGATAGACGCGCGTGACCCATTCGAGCCCTTCGGCAAAACTGCCCGGCCCGCCCGGCTTGATCATGAAATCCTGGAAGTCGAGATTCTCTCCCGCATGCAGCCCGCCGGAGATCATGTTCACCACGGGCCGCGGCATCTGCGGGGGAGGAGCCGAAGAGTCGAATTGCTTGAACAGTTCGTGCAAATGCCGGTAGAGAGGCACGCGGCGCGCGACCGCGGCGGCGTGGGCGACGGCCAGCGACACGGCCAACAGCGCGTTGCCTCCCAGTTGCCGCTTGTCGCGCGTGCCGTCAAGCTCGATGAGCCGCGCGTCGACCCCGCGTTGGTCCATCGCGTCGTAACCCACAATTGCAGGGGCGATCTTGGTGCGCAGGTTCTCGACGGCCTGCCACACGCCGCGACCGTCGTAGCGGGCATTGGCCGTGTCACGCAGTTCGAAGACCTCGGCTTCGCCAGTGCTGGCTCCCGACGGCACGATCGCCCGCCCCCAGTCGCCGCTGGCCAGGTGCACCTCGGCCTCGACCGTCGGGTTGCCCCGGCTATCGAGCACCTCTCGTCCCAGAATCTTGCTGATCTTCGACAAAGGTCCATTCACTTTCGTTGCGCGTGGCCTCGATGAATGCCGGACGGGCGAGCGCTTCGTCCGATTCTCAGGCAAACCGTCTCGCGGCCAAGGCTAACACTTCAGGCCATGTCGCCGGTTCCTGCTCGAACACGTCGCGACACAGTGCGCGTATTGCCGCAATGTGTCGCACATCGATTAGATACTCGACCCGGCTCTTGCCGTCTAGTCGCGCCCGAGCGCACCCGGCGAAGTTTTGTACGCCGCGAGCCCACAGATTCGACATCTCCTCCGGCGGTATTTTGGCCGATAGAATCCGGTCGTAGGACGCTCGAAACTGCTCCGTCAGCTCCAGGTATGCCCCGTGGGCCGGCGCCTTCAAGCAGGCTTTGAGCACCAGGTGGCTCAAGAAAAAGCCGAGGTCGAAGGCCGGATCGCCATAGTGGCCCGTTTCAAAATCGACCAACGTCAATCCGCCCGCAGATACCAGCAGGTTCTTCGGGCTGAAGTCGGCAAGCACCAGCGCACGCGGATGACCGTCGAGCGATGCGATGAGGCGGTCAATCGCCGCTTGAGCGTCGGCATGGCATTGCGAGAGCGTCCGATAATAGGGATCGATCCGCAATTCTTCGAAGAGCGTGCGATCGCCCAGCGCCCGGGCGATCTCGTCGTTCAGCCAGCTTGCCGCATGCAGTGTGCCGAGTAAGCGCCCGCAGGCGGTCGCCACGCGCGGATCGATCCGACCGGCCAATAGATCGTTCTTCCAGACCGTGTGCGGTCGGGGTGCGGCCGACATGGCAAACAGATAGTTGGGCCGATCTTCGAACAAGATCTGCGGCGTGTCGAACGCCAGGGCAGGGCACTCGTCGGCCGCGTCGCTGTCCTTGTCAGCTTGCTCGTTAAGCAATCGGTTGCAGATCGAAAGCACGTCCGCTTCCCGCCAGATGCGCTCGACGCGGGAGAACCAGGCGTGCGGCGTGCGCAATTGGGCTCGGGCTTGCTTGAGCACGATGTCTTCGCCGGGCCGCTCGGGGCGTTCGACCAGCAACACCATATTCGACACGCCGCCGGTCAATTCGCGAACGCGGACGCGCTCTTGGCGGGCAAGCCGCGATGATTGGCGTAGATAGTCTTCGGCGGTCGAGGCGTCGAGAAGCCGCATCCGGTCAAATATCGCTCGCCACCGGCGCGGCGGTCAACGGTTACAAAGCCGAAAGCAGGATTACTCGCGGCCGCCGGCGGCTTCGGCCTCGTCGCGGTCGACCAAACCGTCCCCGTCGGCATCGAGCCGGTCGAACTTGGCCCGGGGACCGATGAATTCGGCCGGGCTCAAGTCGCCGTCGTTGTTGCGGTCCATCTTGCGGAACCAGAGCGGTCCGCTCGATGGAGACCTGCTTTGGCTGGCCAGGGTGGTATAGTGGACGAACGTTTCGGGTCCGACCCGCTCGTCGACGCCGCGCACCAGCTCCAACATCAATTGCTGCGGCACCTCGTCGCCCCCCAGCACGCCGTCGCCATTCTCGTCGTGGATGTCCAGCACGTTACGGGCCGAGCGCAGCTCGCGCGGCGAAAGCAGCCCGTCGGTATCGATTTCCATGACGTCGAACAGATTTTGTCCCTTGTCCTTGACGACCAGGTAGAGCCGTGCGGCGGCCGCGGCGTTTTGCCGGGTCATGAAGCTGGTCAGCTCCCCCTTGAAGACCTTGCCGTCGCCGTCGATATCCATGGCCGTGAACGTGTCGGGGCTGATGTTGTTGGCGCCGGCTTCAGCCTTGTCGAGATACTCGTTGTTATCGCGGTCGTAGTTTCGCATTTGCACCAGGTCGGCCTGCCGCGGGTCGCGATTATGGCGGTTGAGTTCGATCGTCGCCTCACCCAGCTCCAGGTGGTAGCCGCCCAGCAGCTTCTTGCGAACGCGGAATCCTTCGGGGCTGCGGGGGGAGCGGCCCCTGCGGACTGCCCGGACACTGGCGTGGCCCATGGCAAACGGCAGCTCCAAATCTGGCGACCAGAGCTCGGCCCGCTCCAACTCTTCGCGCGCCAGCGTTCCGTCGCCGTCGGTATCCCAGCGGCCGGCGACCGAACGAGGGAGCTTGATTTCCAGGGCGGTGCCGTCGGTGGCCAGGCGGCTGTCGTGATTGCGATCGTATTGCTTGAGCATCCGCTCAGCGAAGCGCGAGCCGGTGAGCGCCGCGTCGACCACCAGCACCGGGCTGTCGTCGGGGTCGAGGTCCGCCTCGCTGGCATTCGGATCGGCGGCCGCTGCGATGGCCTTGGGGTCGAGGATCAATTCGCCGGGGGTCATCACGCCGTTGTCGTCAAAATCGCGTTGCAAAAGCTGCGCCTCGGCAACGGCCAACTCACCGGCCGTGAGCCGTTGATCGCCGTTGGTGTCCAACAGCGGAAACAGCGCCAGGGCCGCCCCCTGGCCGATCACCTGTCGCGGCCGCAACACGAACGGCGGAAACGTCTGCTCGACGTAAGCCGCCAGCGCCTGGCGATCGATCGTTTCACCGGAGACAAACTCTTTGAGGTTCTTGGCCGAAGCGCCCAATCCGCCGTTCATGTCGCGGGCGACGATCCGCGCCTCGTCGAGCGTGAGCCGACCGTCGCCGTCCCGGTCCTCCAGGGCAAACATCTCGTCGAATCGCTCGTGCCAGGCCTGGCGAAACGGCTGCCCGTCGATCGTGATGTGCAAGCGCAACAGCACGGGCCGCGCGGGCCCCAGGAACAAGATGTCCTGCACGTCCGGTGCCACGGAGTTGGCGTCGAGTGGCACGTCGCCGGCGATGGCCGCCGGCACGAGGCACGCCAGCAAAATCGTCGCACGCTGCACCGGCGAGCCGGCCACGAAACTTCATCCCACGATCTCCTCGATCGGCGCGCCGGCCGGATCGACGACGCGGATCGGGCGGCCGACGTTCGACACGTTCTGCTTTTGCGGATCGATGCCCAAGGCCGCGCAGACCGTCGCCAGCAGATCGGGGACGGTCACCGGGCGATCGGCCACGGTCATTCCGTCGTCGCTGGTGCGGCCCACGGCCTGTCCGCCGCGAATGCCGCCGCCGGCCAGCGACGGCACTCCAGGCGTTGGGAAAGTGGTCGCGCCCCGTGTTGTCGTTGATCTTGGGCGTGCGGCCGAACTCGCCCATCCAGACGATCGTGGTCGTTGCGAGCAGGCCGCGCGTGTTCAGTTCGGCCAACAGCGTAGCCCAGGCCGGGTCGAGCATGGCGCTCAAGTCTTTGACGCCGTTGAAATTGTCGGCGTGCGTGTCCCATCCAATGGAATTGACGCCGCCGAGCGTGACTTCCACAAACGGTACGCCCTGTTCGACCAGTCGCCGCGCGAGCAGGCAACCCTGGCCGAAGCGATTGCGTCCGTACGCCGCGCGGACGTCGTCGGGCTCTTGGTCGAGATCAAAAACCTTGGCCGCCTGGCTGCGCATCAGCTTGATGGCCCGCTCGTAGGCGGTCTTGTAGCCGAGGGCCGGCGGTCCGGCATGATCGCTGACAAAGCGATCGTTGAGCCAATGGAGCAGGCCCAAGCGTTCCTTGACGGTATCGCCGGCGACGCTTTCCGGCGGAGCCAGGTCGCTGACCGTCAGGCTGTCGTCGTCGGCACCATCACCGTCGCCGCCATTGTTGCCGTTGTTGTTGCGTGCTTCGCCGACGAACAGCGGGGCGTATTGCGATCCGAGAAACCCGGGGCTGAACGCCGCCGGGTTGAAGTTGCGAAACGGAGCGATGCTCACAAAGCTCGGCAACTCGGCCAGCGGATCGCCCAACTCCTTCGCCACCAGCGAACCGAGCGTGGGATAGCGGACCGGCGGCTGCGGCAGATAGCCGTTGCGCAGCAGGTACGTGGCCCGGCCGTGATCCCCTTCCTTGGAAGTCATCGAGCGGATGATGGCCAGATGCTCGGCCTGCGCGGCCAGCTTGGGCAAGTGCTCGGAAATCCGCAGCCCCGGGACGCTGGTTTCGATGGGCTTGAAACTGCCGCCGTTTTCGTGCCCGGGCTTCAGGTCGAAGGTATCCAGTTGGCTGGGGCCGCCGCTCATCCACAACAGAATGCACGAGCGGCCGCGGTCGGTCGCCGGCGCGACGCTGTCGGCCGCGCGGGCCAACCAGGGCCAGGCCGTGCCGCCGACCAGACCGGCCGCGGACAAACGCAGCATGTCGCGTCGCGTAAACTCCCTGTTCGACGAACGCACCGTGCGGCTCATGACAGGATTCCTTCAATTAATGATTCAAGGCGAACTCGGCCGAATTCAACAAAGCCCAAAACACATCGGCCAGCGCCTGCTGGCGATTGTGTTCGGCCCCGCCGGCGTCGACGTAGGCCGCCAACCGCGACGATTCATCGTCGTCTGGTGGCCGCGAGAGCGTGGCCATATAAAGCGCTGCGACTGCGCTCGGTCGTCGACAGAAACGGCGCGTCCGCCACGGCCGCCAGCGTTTCGCTGTCGTTGAGATCCGTGGCCTGGCTCACCAGCTTGCCGTTCATCAACGTCAAGGCTTGCAGGATGGAAGTCTCCGCTTCGGTACGCGGCACGCTCTGCTCGGAGAACCGGCTGCGGAACTCGGCCGCGGCATTCGCCAGGTCGGGCAACACCTGATTGCGATTGCTGCGCGCGGCTGGCGATAGCCGGTCGCTTGCACGACGCTGGCGAACAACTGGTCGACCGTCATCCGCCGGATCGGCATCCGGGCGAAGCGCGCCAGGTCGTCTTCGCCGACGCTCGTGGCGCGGCTCGAAAGCTGGTACGCCCGCGACGCCGTGATAGCACGAATCAAGTAGTTCAAGTCGAAACCGTGGGCGGCCAGTTGCCGGGCCATCTCCTCGAACAACTCGGGATGTGACGGTGGGTTGGCCTTGTCCAGATCGTCGACCGGGTGCACGAAGCCGCGCCCCAGAAAGTGCTCCCACAAGCGATTGACCGCCGCCTTGGCAAAGTAGGGGTTGTCCTCGCGCGTGATCCACTGCGACAGCAGCTCGCGCTTGTTGTTCGTCTCTTTCCAATCGGGCGCCGAGCCGTCCAAAAACGCCGGCTCGACGACGACGTCCGTCTCGGGAATCAAGATCGCGTTGGCGCTTCCGCTGGGGGGCTTGGCCGCCGGCATGCCGCCGGGGCCGTCGAAAAACGCCGCCAACGACCAGAACTCTCGCCGCGTCCAATGCGAAAACGGATGATCGTGGCATTGGGCGCATTGCACCTGCACGCCCAGGAAAATCCGAGTCGTGCTGGCGGCGATCATCTCGGGCTTTTGCTCGTTCGCCTGAAAGAACGCTACTGGGCTGGGGACAAAGCTGCGCATCCTGGGGGCGTTCATCTGCGCCGCTTCGACCGGCGCCGTCAGCAATTCGGTGACGAGCCGATCGTACGGCATGTTGATCGCGAACCGCAAGCGGAGCCAGGTCTCGAACTGCGGCGTATTGATCTGCGACTCGATGTTCTCGGCCGCGCCGGCCAGCATCAGTCCCCGCCAGGTGTTGGCAAAGTGCTGCGCATGCGCCGCGCTCGAGCAGCGATTCGATGAGCTGCCGCCGCTTGCCCGGCTCTTGGTTCGACAGGAAACTTTCGACTTCGGCCACCGACGGAATCTTGCCGATCACGTCGAGGCACGCGCGGCGAAGAAACTCCGCGTCGTCGGCCGGCGCCGCGGGCGTCACGCCGTCACGCTGCCAGGCCGCGGCCAGCGATCGATCGATCAACTCGGTCAATTCATCGACCGACAACAAGCCGGGCTCTTGCGCGGCCGCGGGTTGACACGCCGGCTCTTCGGACCGAGCCGTCGCAGCAGCCAGCGCCACGCGCACTAACAGCCAGTGAAAGGATAGACAATCCTAGACCTCTGGCGCCGACGGCCGCGCTGCGCCGTTTTGGCTTGCAGCCCATTGCCCTGCTCCCGACGAAAGATGTGGCGTACGCGAACGACGGGACTCCGCCGGGTGATTGTACCACCACTCTGTGGGCTTTCCAAGTTTTCGCCGGCGGGGCATCGAATTTGTTTTGCAATTTCCCAAATCAGGGATTCTAATCGATCTGTCGGCCGAACCGGAACAGGGACCAGGCGTGCGAAGCCGAGCGCCAGAGTTGAGGGTGGAGGTTCGTCGTGCTGGCTGTCGCACTGAGCAGCAACCGCCGTGTGGCACCCGAAGTTCGGGCATGGCAGCGATTCGCGCACCTGGCCGCCGGCGTTCTTTCTAGCGCCATTCTTCTTGCTAGCTTCGCTGCCCTCGCTGAAGCACAGAACGTCGTCTTCAACGGAACGCTTACGGTCGCGAACAACGACAAGTCGGCTCCCTCCTTTCAGCTTCCCGACCAGTCAAACGAATATAAGGACGCCCTGGAAGAGTTCCGGCGGATGGTCGAGCACGAGCAGTGGGAAAAGGCCTTCCAGGCGCTCGACACCATTTCCAAGAACACGAAATCGGGCTTCGCCAATCGCGGCGATGGCGTGCTCGTGCCTTCCCGGTTGCTGGTGCGCAGCTTGATGGCGGACTTGCCGAGCGCCGGCAAAAGCGCCTACCGGCTCTTCTACGACTCGCAAGCCTCGAGCCTGTGGAACGAAGCCACCGGCAAGGCGGAGCTGGAAAAACTGGCCGCCATCGTCAACCAGTACGCCGTGAGCTCACTGGGCGACCGCGCGGCGGACCGCCTGGGAGACATGCAATTCGAACGCGGCGATTTCGAACAGGCCGTCGATGCCTGGCGGACGATTCTCGCTTGTCGGCCCGACAGCGCGCTGCCAAGGGCGCAGACGCTGGTGAAGATCGCCACGGCGCTGGCGCGGGCCGACCGCTGGACGGAGTTTCGCGACGTCGAGCAAGACATTCGCCAACAGTACGCCGACGAACCGGTCACGATCGGCGGCCAGCAGCTAACCGCGGTCGACGCAGTCCGGCGGTTGGCCGAGTCGGCACGCGACGGAGACTCGGCCGCGCCTAGCGCCGCGCTGGCGGACGGCGTCGAACTGCCGCAAAGCAACGAGCCGGCCTGGCGGTTTTCTTTCGCCAGCAAGCCTGCGCAACAATCGCCCGGGGCCAATCCGTTCAACATGGTCGACGTCTACGGGCGTCAGCGAGCGAACGACTTCGTGATTCCGGCGGCCTGCGACGACCAGCGTGTCTACGTCAACGTGCTTGGCATCGAGATGGCTTTCGATCTGAAGACCGGCAAGTTGCTGTGGCGCACCGGGCAGTTGCATTTGCTCAATCTGCAGCAAGCGCGGCAGGGCGTGTCGCCCGAGCGGTACGCGATCGGCGTCGCCGGCGACCGCGTCTGGAGCGTGTCGCGCGACGTAAACGACCAGCGGGGGGCGTTTCGCTTGCACTTTCGCGAGGCAGCGACGGGCAAAGAGCTGTTTTCCTCGCGGCGCACGCTGAGTTCGTGGAGCTTCCTGGGAGCTCCGTATTTTGTCGGCGAAAGGGTATATGCCGGTGCGCATCGGCACGGCGCCGGACGCGAGCTGTCATTGTTGTTGCTCAACGACGCCGGCAAGCTGGAAAAGACGATCTCGATCGGCAACTATGCGGTCGATCAGTCGCAGATTCATTACGACGCGGCCGCTCGCCCCACGTTTGCCGTTTATCGCGATCGCCTCTTCGTCGACACGCACGGCGGGGCCGTCGTGGCCGTTGATCCTGCCGTCGGCGTGGTCGACTGGGCCGTGCTCTACGATTCTCCTTCGCCGGTGTCGGGCTACTACTACAATTATTTTCCACGGCAGCACGAACTCGGCGGTCCGCTGTTGGCCGGCGGTTTGCTGTTTTGCAAGGGCATGCGCTCGTCACGACTGCTGGGCATTGTTCCCAGCGGTCCCACGCTGGCCTGGAATCGGCCCGTGCTCGACTCGTCCACGCTGGTGGCGGCCGACGACGAGCGGGTTTATTTGGGGGGGAAGAGCTCACGGCCTACAGCCTCGAAGACCAACAGCTCGTGTGGTCCACGCCGCTGCCGCAGACCGTCGCCTGGAGCCAGCCGCTGGTGACCAAAAATCGGTTTTATCAGTTCACGTCCCGCGGGGTGTGCGAGGTGGACAAGGCCAGCGGCCGGCTCGTGAACTTGTTTCGCGGCGACGATCTCGACTCGCTCGGCGGCGCAATGTTCGTCGTGCCCGGGACGCTGGTGACAGTTTCCAACGTGGGTCTGACGGCCTACGCACTGGGCGAAGCGAGGGCCGAGCCACCCTCCGCCGGGACGGATCGCCCGGTTTCCCCAAACGCGCCTGCGGACGGTGCGCCTGAGGACGGCGCCTGAGGATGACGCGGCCGCGGAAGCCGCCCCGGCGCCGCAGGAGGCCAAAAACGGCGCCCCCGCCGCCAAGCCGGTCGCGTCGCAGACGAAAACGGAACAGTAAACGAGGAGTCTCGGCAAGCAATGGAACCGGAACCACCGCGCAGCGCCCGGCGTCCAATTGGAATCGAAGGGCTCATGCGCATGAAACTTAGAACTCTCTGTGCGATCTTTTTCCCGCCGGCCATGCTTTGCTTTGGGAACCTGGCGCCGGCCCAGGTCGTGATGCCCGGCGCGACCGCCAGCGACGGCATTTCGGTGTATGGCACCGGAGAGCTGGTCGTGCAGCCGAACCAGGTCGAGATCGATCTGAGCGTTTCCGGCAAGGCCGAGCTGACCGGCGATGCCCTGGTCAAGTATCGCGATGCCAAGAAGCGCGTCGAAGAGTCGCTGGCGAAGCTTAAGCTGTCGGAGCTGTCGACCGAAGAAGTTGGGTTGAGCATCTCGGCCGGCAGCCCGCTCGAGCAACAACAGCGCATGATGAACGGAGTGCCGCAGGCGCCGCTCAAGAACCAGATCGAGGTTTCCAGCACGCTGCGAATTTCAATGAAAGGGATTCGCGACATGCCCCCCGACGAGCTGCTCAAGACCGTGGGCCGGTTGCTCGACGTGGCGCAGGACTCGGGGGTGACGATCGGGCCATCGGCGGCCGAATTGATGCAGGCCATGCGGTTCGGCAACTACAACCAGTCGACGAACATTCCCGTGCGTTTCGTCGTGACCGATCTGACGGAGCTGCGCGAAAAGGTCTATGAGTTGGCGGTGGCCGACGCCCGCAGCCGCGGCTCGAGATTGGCCAAGCTGAACGCCGTGAAGCTGGGCGCGGCCCTTTCGGTGCAGGAAATCCTGGTGGCCGGCGATCAGCCGGCGGCCGTGCGCGTCACGTCGAACGTGGCGACGCATGTCATTTCGCCAGAGGCCACCCAGGGGCCGCGCGGTCGTGTCGGCATCGTTTTCGGCGATCCCGGTGCAGGTGAAGTTGCTGGTGCGATACGGCATCGAGCCCTTGGATCCGGCAACCGCCCAGAAATAGGAGCCGCCATCATGCACTGCACGAGGTGGATTTCGAACGCCCAGCGTGGCCGACGTTACCAATCCCGCCGCTGGCTCTTGCTGGCCGGCTGCGCGTGGTTGACGAGCGTAGCGCTCTTCACACCGGTTCGGTCCGACGAAGTGCTGCCCCAGCACATTACCCCCGCGGTGCTGAAGGCGGTACGCGCGGGCATGGACTACCTGGCCAAGAGCCAGGGCGGCGACGGTAGTTGGAACACGGACGACGGGGGCCAGGCTTATCCGGTGGCGATCACCGGTCTGGCCGGAACGGCGCTGTTGGCCGGCGGCAACACGACCACCCGGGGACGCTATGCCAAGCAAGTCGACCACGCGGTCGATTACCTGCTCAATTGCTCGACGAACACCGGATTAATCACCGGTCCGACGCAGGAGAGCGGCCGCCCGATGCACGGACACGGCTTTGCGCTGATGTTTCTGGCGCTGGCCTATTCCACGGAAACCAAGCCAAAGCAGCGAGACCGCGAAAAGGAAGTGATCGACAAGGCGGTCGAACTGACGGCCAACGGGCAGAGCGTCGACGGTGGCTGGACGTATATCCCCGGGGGCGGCGACGAAGGTTCGGTCACCGTGACGCAAGTGCAGGCCCTGCGCGCTGCGCACAACGCCGGACTAGGCGTGCCCCGCGGCACGATCGCGCAGGCCGTGCATTACATCGAGCGTTGCAGCACGCCCGAGGGGGGAATCAGCTATTCGCTTTCGAGCGGCGGCGGCTCGCGGCTGCCGATCTCGGCGGCGGCCGTGGCCACGCTGTACAACGCCGGTCAATACGACGCGCCGGTGGCCAATCGCTGCCTGGAATACGTGTGGCGGCATTTCAAGGACAGCAATACCTGGCGCCGCAGCGGGCACGATTTTTACTGCCAGCTTTACGCCTCGCAGGCGTTTTACCTGGCCGGTGACGAATACTGGGACAAGTATTTTCCCGGCGTCCGTGACCAATTGCTTTCGATGCAAGACAAAGGGGATGGCTCCTGGCAGGGGGACGGCATCGGCAAGGCCTACGGCACGGCCATCGCGCTGATCATCCTGCAGCTTCCGTACAAGTATCTGCCCGTCTATCAACGATGAACAAGGAACCGCCTGTGACCACCGCCGCAGAGCCCGACCTGGCCGGCCTGGGCAAATTGAAAGAGGCTCATCAGAGCTTGCGCGGGCAGATCGCCCGCGTCGTCGTGGGGCAAGACGAGGTCATCGAGCAATTGATGATTGCCATCTTCGCCCGGGGACATTGCATTCTGGAAGGTGTGCCGGGGCTGGCCAAAACGTTGATGGTCAGCACGCTCGCCGATTGCCTGGCGCTGGACTTCACGCGCATCCAGTTCACCCCCGACTTGATGCCCAGCGACATCACCGGCACGGAGGTCTTGCAGGAGGATCGCTCGACCGGCACCCGGCAGTTGCGCTGCGTGCGCGGGCCGGTGTTCACCAACGTGCTGCTGGCCGACGAAATCAATCGCACGCCCCCCAAGACGCAGGCGGCCCTGCTGGAAGCCATGCAGGAGCGGCAGGTATCGGCCGGCGGACAGCGCCACGTCTTGCCCGATCCGTTCTTCGTGCTGGCCACGCAGAACCCGATCGAGCAGGAGGGAACCTATCCGCTGCCCGAGGCGCAGTTGGACCGCTTTTTGTTCAAGGTGTTCGTCGGCTATCCGACACCCGAGGAAGAGCGGCAGATTTATCGCGTCACCACCGGCGCGCTCGACGTCGAGCTGACGAAGGTGCTCACCGGCGCCGAGATTCCCGAGCTGCAAGCGCTCGTTCGCCGCGTGCCGGTGAGCGATCATTGCCTGGATTATGCCATGCACCTGGTGCGCGCCACACGCCCCGACGAGCCGAACAAGCCGGCCTACATCGAGAAGTGGGTGTCCTGGGGCGCCGGTCCGCGCCGGGCAGGCGCTGGTGCTGGCGTCCAAGGCCCGCGCCGCGCTTGAAGGCCGAACATGCGTGACGATCGAAGACATTCGCGCCGTGGCCCATCCGGTGCTGCGGCACCGCCTGGTAACGACCTATGCCGCCCAGGCCGAAGGACAGACTTCCGACACCGTCGTCGACGCCCTGCTCAAAGATATCCCCGTCCGTCCCGGAGCCAACAAAGTCGATGGCCACGTCGCCCAAGCTTTCCGATCCTGAAGTGCTGGCTCGCATCGCGGGCCTCGCGCTGCGTGCCCGGCAGGTCGTCGAAGGGACGATCTCGGGCCTGCACCGCAGTCCGTTCCACGGCTTCAACGTCGAGTTTGCCGAGTATCGCGAATACTCGCCGGGCGACGATCTGCGTCGGCTCGACTGGCGCGTGCTGGGACGCACCGACCGGTTTTACGTCAAACAGTACGAAGAAGAGAGCAACCTGCGGGCAAGCCTGGTGCTCGATTGCAGCGCCTCGATGAAGTACGGCGGGGGACGGCCCCTCAACAAGTTTCATTACGCCGCCACGGCCGCTGCGTCACTGGCGACGCTTTTGGTCGAGCAGCAGGATCCGGTCGGGTTGGCCTTGTTCGACAGCACTGCGCGGGAGGTGCTGCCCCCGGCGGCCACGCAGGCCCAGCTTTCGCGAATCATCGGTCTGTTGGAAAACGCCCGGCCCGATCGCGAAACGGAGTTGGGCAGCGTCCTGCAAACGCTGGCCGAGCAGGTCAAGAAGCGCGGACTCATCGTGATCTTTTCCGATTTGCTCACGGACCTGGAGACCTTCTACGACGGATTGCGGCGGCTCCAATACCGCGGGCACGAGATCATCGTGTTTCACGTGCTCGATCCCGATGAGCTCTCGCTGCCGTTCAACGATCTGGTCCTGTTTCGCGACATCGAAGGGAGCGAAGAATTGTTGGCCGAGCCGTGGGCCTTTCGCAAGACGTACCAGGCGGCGATGGAGGATTTCCTGCGCGAAGTGCGCACCGGCTGCGGAGACCGCGGGATCGACTACGTCTTCCTCCGCACCGATCAGCCGCTGGCCGACGCGCTGTCGCATTACTTGCACGCCCGCGAGCGGCTGAAACATCTGCAATTCAAAGGTCGCTAGTCGGGCGAATACGGGTCGAACGATGAGCACGCTGACGTTCCTCAATTCGCCGCTGTTGTGGGGACTGCTGCTGGCGTCCGTCCCGCTCATCATCCACCTGCTCTTCCGGCGGCAGTATCGGCGGATCGATTGGGCGCCGATGCGCTACCTTAAGCTGTCGTTGCAGCGCAACCGGCGGCGGATCCGGATCGAACAGTTGCTGCTGCTGCTGTTGCGGATGGCGATGGTGCTGTTGTTGTTCTTTCTGGTGGCACGGCCCGTGATGCACGCCGAGGGACTGTCGCGCTGGTTGGGAACCGGCGGCCGCACCAATCGCATCGTCGTGCTCGACGACTCGCTGAGCATGGGCTACAGCCGCGACGGCAAGACGGCGCTGGCGCGCGGGCAGGAAGTCGTGGCCGACTTGCTCGGCACGTTCGGCGCGAAGGACGGATTTACGCTGGTGCTGGCTTCCGAGCCCGGCGAGCCGGTGCTGCGCGAAGTGGAGCTGGACAATGTCGACGACGTGGTAAAGATCGTCCGCGGCGTGCCGGTCAGCGACGTGCTTAGTGCCTGGGAGCCGATCTTGCAGGCCGTCGACGACCTGGTCACCAGCGGTTCGTATCCGATCTATGAAGTTACGCTGGTGACGGACCTCCGCCGAGCGGGCTGGGACGACCGCTTGAAGGAACTGGCCGGTCGCTGGGCCGCCGGGCACGTGGGGGTCCGCGTGTTCGACGTCGGCCTCACCGACACGACCAACCTGGCGCTGGCGAGTTTGACGCAGGCCGACCGCGTGGCGCTGGTGCACGCCCCCACGCGGTTCATTGCCGAATTGCACAACGACACCGGCGCCGGACTGGGCGGAGTCGAGGCGAACTTCGTCGTCGACGGCCGGGCGAGCCTGGTGCGCGTGCCCGAGATGGCCCCCGACGAAACAATCAAGCTGCCGCTGGTGGCCACGTTTCAAGAAGCCGGCCAGCACGACGTGGCGCTCGAATTGCCCAACGATGCGCTGGCGGGCGACAACCGCCGGCAGATCGTGGTTGACGTGCGCGAGAGCATGAACGTACTGCTGATCGATGGCGAACCGTCCGGTGAGCCCTTGGGGAGCGAGTCCGATTTTCTGGCCCTGGCACTGTCGCTCTCGGGCGACGCGGCCGATCCGTTTCACGTCGAGGTGCTCACCGATTCGGAATGGGCCTCGCTACCAATGGGAAACCCCGACGTGCTGGTGCTGGCCGGCGTGGCTCGGCTCACCGACGAGCAGGTCGAGATGGTCGAACGGCAAGTGGCGGCCGGCATGGGCCTGATGGTTTTTGTCGGCGACCAGGTCGATCCGGACAATTACAACCAGTTGCTCTACCGCAGCGGCGGCGGATTGCTGCCCGCCGCGCTGGTGACGTACATCGAAGCGGAATTCTCAGGGCTCTTGGTCGAACCGGCCGACGGCTCGCCGCTCGAGGCGCTATCGCAGTTGAGCCCCGCGGCCTTGCAGCGCGTCAAAGTGCGCAAGACGTACGAAGTCAAACTGCCGGCCGACGAGGACGCCGGAGTGCACGTGCTGGCCCGTTGGAACAACCAGGCGGCCGCTCCGGCGATCGTGCAAAAGATCTACGGCGACGGCAACGTGCTGTTGTGGACCACGGCGGCCGATCGCAGTTGGAGCGATTGGCCTACCGAGGCCAGTTACGTGCTGGCGGTGCGCGAAGCGGCTCGGGCGATCGCCCGCACCGATGCCCGTTTTCGCAGCTATACGGCGGGGCAGGAACTGTTGGTGCGTCTGCCGCCTTCGCACGACTTTTCGCTGCCGGAGGTTCGCGTGCCGGACGACGACGCGGCCAAGATGCTGGTCGTTTCCACCGGCTCCGAGGGCGCCGCGGCCGGCCAGCCAGGCAAGCGTCAGGCCGAGTTGAAGTACGACGACACGCGCCGCGCGGGCATTTATCAGATGTCGTGGCGCGATTCGGTAACCGGGCCCATGAAGCAGCAGTTTGCCGTGAATCCCGATCCGCGGGAAAGCGATCTGTCGCGGATCGAGGTCGACGACTTTCGCGGCCTGTGGGGAGCCTTGCAGGTGGAAGTGGTTTCGCTCGGCGCCGAGGGGGATACGTCGCTGGCCGTGCACGGCAAGGAGATTTGGCGCACATTGGCCACTTGCCTGTTCGGGCTGCTGGTGTTCGAAGCCTGCTTCGCCCGTTGGGCCGGCCGGCAACGTTAAGCCGGCCATGATGTGGGCCGATTAAATTGGCAACATACGATGACGTCACGAACGACGACGACAACACGGTGAGAAGCGGATCGCAAAATGGCTGAGCTCGTGCGGTGGTTGCTCGGATTGCGACAGGCTCCCGAATGGGCCCAAAGCGGCTCGTCGTGGTCGATCGCTTTCCATTCGCTCCCCGAGGGGCCCTGGGCCGTCGCGTACGTGGTATTGGGCGTCGTCTGCGTCATCGGCATTTACTACCTCTACCGCAGCGAGGCCAGCACCGTGGGCCGCGGTATGCGATGGCTATTGATGGCCGTGCGTACTCTGGTGTTGGGATGCGTGGCGCTGATGCTGTTGGAGCTGGTGCTGGTCGTCACCAAGCATGAGTCGGTCCCCTCGCGCTTGTTGGTCTTGCTCGACACGTCGGCCAGCATGGGGCTGAACGATCCTTACCACGATGACGCCGCGCAGGTGCAACTGGCCCGGCGGCTGGATCTGGCTGATCTCGACGCCCTCAGACGCGCGCAGCGGCTCGAATTGGCCAAGCGGGCGCTTGGAAAAGTGCTCGATAAGCTGTCCGAGGGCGCGACGTGTCACTCTATGGGTTTTCGCAAAGCGAGATCTCACTCAAACGAGACGAATTGCCCTCGCTGTCGATCCAAGGGGATGAGACGGCGCTGGGGGCCGCGCTGTCGGCGGCCCTGGCCGAACATCGCGGTCAGCCGCTGGCCGGCGTGCTCATTGCCAGCGACGGCCAGTCGAATGCCGGCGAAGACGCCCGCAAGGCCGCCGAACAGGCCGGCAAACAGAGCGTGCCGGTGGTGTCATTGGCCGTGGGCACGCCCGAAGGCCCCAGCAACGCCGCGGCTGGCGGCGATCGAGGCCGACCCGGTCGTGTTCGTGCGCGATCCGACGGAAATCGGCGTCTTGGTCGAAGGGCACGGTCTCGCAGGCCGCACCGGCACGGTCGTGCTCGAAAAGCGACAGGATGCGGCCTGGAGTGAAGTCGGCCGCGAGGAAGTCGTCTTCGACGAAGACAAGACCAGCCGGCGCGTCGCCTTCCACGTCGAGCCGGCCGCGATGGGCGAGATCGACTTTCGAGCCCGGGTGGAAGACGTGGGCATCGAGTTGACCGACGCCGACAACGTCGCCACCCACACGATGAAAGTCGTGCGGCAGCAAATCCGCGTTCTGCTGATCGCCGGCACGCCGTCGTTCGAAGTGCAGTTCTTGCGCAACGCCCTGCTGCGCGACACGGGGCTGGAGTTTGCCTGCTGGCTGCAAACCGCGGGCGCCGGCTACGAGCAAATGGGCACGCGGCCCATCCGCCGCCTGCCGGCCAACCGCCAAGAGCTGGAACATTATGACGTCGTGATCTTGTTCGATCCCGACATGCGAGCCCTGGGCCCGGCCTGGCCCGAACTGCTGAGCGAGTTTGTCGGCTCGGCCGGGGGCGGACTGGTGTACGTGGCCGGCGAAATGCACACCCGCAATCTGTTCGAGGGCGTGGCCACCGATGGCGACGCGGCCGGGAGCACCGTCGACAACAGTTGGCTGCGGATGCTGCCGGTCGCCGCCGACCCGGGCTTGTATCGCTCGAACGTCGAAGTGGCATTAAGCTCGCTGGATCCCTGGAACCTGGAGTTGTCGACCGAAGGGGCCTTGGACCCGATCTTTCAGTTCGACCCCGAACCGGCGCGCAATCGCGAGATCCTCACCAGCCTGCCGGGCATGTACTGGCATTTCCCCGTGACGCGCCCAAGCCCGGCGCCACGGTGCTCGCGCGGCACGGTGATCCGCGGATGCGCAACGCGTTCGGCCGGCACGTGCTGCTGGCCATGCACCGCTACGGGCCTGGTCGCACGGTATTCGTGGGCTTCGACAGCACCTATCGCTGGCGCTATCTGCACGAAGAGTATTTTGACGGCTTCTGGGCCCGGCTAATCGACCGCGTGGGTCGCAGCAAGGCCTTGGGAGGCCGCTATCCGTTCACGCTCTTGACCGATAGCGCCCAGTACCGCACCGGAGATCGGGTCACCATTCGCGCCCGGGCCATCGACTCAGCCGAGGGCAGCAGTGCCGTGGCCGACCTGCGGGGAGAGATCGAACTGGCCGGCCAGCCGCCCCTTCCGCTGGAAATGCTTCCGGTGCCCGACCGGCTGGGCCTGGCCGAGGCGTCGTTCACTGCCAACGAAGCCGGCGTGTACAGCATCCGGGTGCTGCCGGGAAATGTCAGCGCGGGGGGCGATCCGGCCGTTCGACCGGCGACGCTCAGCCTGCGCGTGGAATCGGCTTCGAGCGAATTGGACCGGCCGACGCTCGATCGGGCGCTCTTGGAGGACATGGCCCGGGCCAGCGGGGGCAGCGTCGTGGCGATGACCGACTTCGAGCGACTGCCCGGGGCGTTCCGGGTAAGACAAGTCGGTCGCTTGCTCGAATATCGGGACGAACTCTGGGACGCCCCGCTCATCTTCGGCGCTTTGATGGTGTTGCTGACGTTGGAGTGGGTGCTGCGCAAGCGGGCGCGGATGGCGTGAGGCGGCCTGTGGAACATGCCTTGGGATCGCAGGACTGAAACGAACGACACGATGAGCCTCGCAGCCGACGACAAACTGAACATCACGCAATTGCGCGACGAGCAGCGCCGCGTGTTGCGAAGACTCGACCGCTTGCGCCGGCTGCTGCGGTGGCATCTGCTGGTGGAAGGTCTGTTCTGGGTCTGTTTGGCCGTGTTCACGCTGGCGCTGGCCAGTTTTGCCCTCGATCGCTGGTTACGCTTCGATCCGCCGACGCGCTGGTTGCTGTTGGCCATGGCCGTCGCCGCGATCGGCTACGTCGCGTTTCGGCGGCTCGTCCAGCCGCTGCGGGTGCCGCTGGGTGATCTTGATCTGGCCGAGCTCGTCGATCGACGCTCGCCGGGCGTCGGGCAACAAATCTCCAACGTGCTGCAATTGCCCGAGCTGTTGGCCACCGCCGACGGTGCGTCCCCCAGCATGGTCCGGGCCGCCGTGCTTGAGTGTGCCCAGGCGCTCGATCGCCGCGATCTGGTCGCCACGCTGAATACCGCTCGGCGGCGAAAACTGTCGGCGGCGCTCGTCGTGGGGCTGGTCGCGATCGCGGCGGCCTGTTGGGCCTGGCCGGAAGTGGCCGGACTGTGGGCCCGGCGCTGGTTGGCCGGGTCGTCGCTGCGCTGGCCGCAACAGACGTATTTGCAAGTTGTCGGCGTCGATCAAGACGGCGTGCTGCTGGTGCCGCGGGGCGAAACCACGGTCGTGCAAATCGACGCGCGGCCAACTTTCGCCGAAACACGGCCCGGCGTGTGGCGACTGGACGGCACGGCGCCGCTGTGGGTCGAATCGGCCGAGGCCCCGGCTCAGCACGCCGCCCGAGCAGGTCGGCGTGGCGTATACCTTGGCCGACGGGACGCACCGCCGCGGCAACGCCGCGCAATTCGACACTTCGGGTTTTCGCTACGAGCTGGCGCCGCTGGCCGAGCCGGCCGCCATGCAGGTGACTGGCGGAGACGACTGGCTGGGTCCGATCACCGTCGAGCCGGTCGATCGGCCCGGCATACGCACGCTGGAAATCTCGGCCTCTGCGCCCGGGCTTCGGCAGCCGACGTCGTCCGCGTCGGCGAAACCACCTCCCAGTTGCTCTTCCTGCCGCAAACGAAGCTCGAACTGAAGCTCGTGGCCGACCAGCCGCTCCGTTCGGCCGAAGTGCTCAACGCGCGGCGAGCCGGTGAGCGGTTGGACCCGCGTGGACGAGCGGACTTATACGCTTGGCCTGGACGATGCAGGAGCGCTGGCCCTGGAGTTTCGCCTCGCCGAGCAGCGCGCCGGGCTGCTGTCGAAACCGTACTTTCTGGCGATCGGCGTATTGAAGGATCGCGAGCCGCGCGTCACGATCCGCGCCAGCGGCGTCGGCCGCCGCGTAACGCCGGTGGCGCGCATCCCGCTGTTCGTGCGGGCCAACGACGACTTTGGCCTGGCCTCGCTGGCTCTCGACTGGGAGCTCATGTCGCTGCCGAGGACGGGCCGCACGTCGAGACCAGGCAACTGCCGCTCGCCGATCTGGCGCCCAAAGCTCCGGCCGACGAGCCGCTCACTCAGTTCGAGTACAAGCAAGAGCTCGAATTGCGCGGCGAGGGGCTGGCGCCGGGCAACACGCTCAAGCTGCGCGGCACGGCCACCGACGCCTGCTCGCTGGGCACGCAAACGGGCAGCTCCCGCTGGATCACGCTGCAGATCGTCAGCGCCGAGGAGCTGTTTTACGACATCCTGATGCGACAGCGCGAGCAGCGGGCCAAGTTTGCCGCGGCGCTGGAAAGCGCGAAGACGCAGGCCAAGACTTTGGCCGAGTTGGGCCAGCCGGAAGAGGCCTTCGGCCTCAGCCGCGCGCAGCAGGTCATCAACCGGCAAGTCTGGCAAGTCACCGGCGCCTTGGACGCCACGCTCCAGGAAATGACGCTCAACGACCTGGCAAACCCGCAAGCCCGCGACAATCTGCAAAGCACGATCATCACGCCGCTCGGCAAGCTGCACGAAGACTTGCTGTCGCGGCTTCGCACGGCCGTCGACGGCGTGGCCTCCGGCGGTCGGATCGACGAAGATCGCCGCGCCGAAGCCCAGGCCCTGGCCGACCAGTCGGTGGACGTGATGCAATCGATCCTGGCCCAGATGTCGTTGTGGGAAAGTTTTGTCGACGTGATCAACCAACTGAAGCGAATCAGCGACCTGCAAAACGGCGTGCTCAAAGCCACCGAGAAGGTCGACGACGACCGGACCGAAAAACTGTTCGACTGACGGGAGCAAAGAACAGCCCATGTTCACCAGGCACATCCTGTTCGCCGGCCTCTCGGCCGAGCCCGGCGGCTCGTCGTCTGCTTTTATTGCCCACTCGGGGGGATTAGGCTACAAAGCTGGGAAGGGGGCGCGTCGTATCGGCGTGCCCGCCCGCGGCGCGCGGCGTTTCCTTTTGCATGAGGGTTCCTGCGATGCAAGCTGACAAAACAATTCGGATGTTGGCTGCCACTTGGATCGTGCTCGGCGCGGCCGCGACCGCCGCGGCCCAAGCGCCGGCAGCCGGCGCCCGGGCGTGATTGGATTGGAAGTCACGATCGAGCCCGCCGACGCCGATGCGAAACCCGGCGACGCCGCCGACGAGGATGCGGGCAAGTCCGACACCGCCGGCTTGGGCGAGCGCAGCGAAGCGAGCGTGGGCCTCGGCGACCAGTTGAGCTTCCGCCAAAAGCAGGTCCACGCCGAGATGACCGAGCTCGAGCAGCGGATGTTCCGCCTGTCCGAAGCCCTGAAAAAGCTCGAGCCGGAGAATTCCTCGCGGCTGATCATCGGCCTGAAGTATGCCCGGGACGAGTTGATCCTGCACCAGATGCAGGAAGTGCAGCAGGCGCTGGCGAGTCTCAGCTTGCACGGGGCCGCCGAGGAGCAGAAGCAAGTGCTGGCGAAGCTCGAGCGGCTGCAGCAGTTGCTGTTGTCGACGGACCTCGATTTCGAGATGCGGCTGGAGCGCTTGCGGCTGATTCGCCAGACCCTCCGCGAGCTGGACAACGTCATCCGGGAAGAGAGCCGGCAAGAGCGGGTCTCGACGAAAGCGGCCGAAGCCGAAAAGAAGCTGGAGAAGCTGTCGAAGCGCAAGGCGACCTTGCAGGAGCTGGTCCGGCAACAGAGCGAGCACGTCGAGAAAAACACCCCCTTGGCAAAGGCCGACTCGCTCGCCGAAGCCGAGAAGGCCGCCACGAAGGAGTTGGCCGACGCGCAGGAAACCACCCGCCAAGCGACCAAGGAATTGGGAGCGGAACTAGAGGACGGAGCCACGTCGAAGAATCTCTTCGGCGCGGAGCAAAGCATGCAATCGGCGGTCGGCGCTCTCAAGGAGACGGATCCGGGCAAGGCCCAGCCCGAGATGGAAGCGGCGCTTGAGAAACTCAAGCAGGAACTGGAAGACACCAGCCGGCAGGAAGCCGCGGCCAAGCAGGAACTCGAGGAGCAGAAGTTCGCCGCCATGCAGCAGGAGCAACAGCGCAATCGCGGCGCCAACGACGAAGTGGTCGAGATGACCCGGCAGCTCGGTTCCAGCGGCACGGCAGCGATGCCTGAGTTGTTGAGCGCCAGCGGCAACATGTCGGCCGCCGAAAGCGCGTTTGGAAACAGCCAGGCCCAGGGCGCCAATGGCGAGCAGGACAAGGCGCTGGCTTCGCTCAAGTACGCCAAGGAACTGTTGGCCGAAGAAGCCGAACGGCTGGCCCGGCAACTGCGGGCGGAAGTCAAGAAACGCGTCATGGACGGCCTGTCCGAGATGCTGGAAATGCAGACCGGCGTTCGCGAGCGGACCGAAGCCCTGGCCGATGGCATCAAAGACCGTTCGCGCGAAGCGCTGGCGGCGCTCACCGCGCTGTCGAAGCGCGAGGAACAGATCATGGCCAAGGCCCAGGAGCTGATCAACATCGTCGAGGAGACCGAGTTTGGCATTGCCTTGCCCGCCGCGCTGGCCGCGGTGCGCGATGCCACGGAAAACGTGCAGCTATCGCTGGCCGACGGCGATGCTTCGGCCGAGGTCGTAACGGCCGAGAAGCAGATCGAGGCCGATCTGAAGGCCATGCTCGAGGTCGTGAGCGAAATGAGCGATGCCAACAGCCGTCGCGGGCGCCGCGGAGGCAACTCCCAGGAGGACGAGCAAAAGGAGCTCAACCGGATCATCTCCGAGCTGAAAATGATCCGGCTGCTCGAGGTGCGCGTGCATCAGAACACGACCGACGCAGACAAAAAGCGTGAGGCCGCCGCGATGTCCGCCGCGCTTCGCAAGCAGATTGAGCACCTCGAAGGTCGACAGGCCGACATTCAAGAGGCGACCGAGCTGTTGGCCACCGAGCGCGGCGACGAGCTGCAACCGCAACCATGAACGATCCGAGACTTCTCGGGACTCCATACCGGCAAAGGATACGATCCATGCAATCGCCGCTCAAACGTCTCGTGCTGCCGCTGGCGATGCTCGCCCTGACGGCAGGCGTGGTTCGCGCCCAGGACGAGTTCGGCATGATGACCAGTCTCGACGGGGTGATCGCCGACATGCAAGTGGCCGACGGCCGGCTGGCCAAGTATCTGACGGACAAGCCGACCCGGCAGCGCCAGCTCGACGCCATCTCCAAGCTCGACCTGCTGATCAAGGAGCTCGAAGAGCAGCGCGGCCAGCCGGGCGGCCGCTCGACGGCCAATCCGAGGAGTCCGCTGCGCGACTCGATGATCATCGGCGGCCCCGGCGGCTCGGGTCCGCTGCACGATGCCAATCGGCAGGGACGCTCCTGGGGGCAGTTGCCGCCGCACAAGCGCGAGCAAATCCTGCAATCGATGACCGAGGGTTTTCCGCCGCACTATCAGCAACTTCTCGAACGTTACTATCGCCGTTTGGCCGAGGAACGCCCCGCCGACGACGTCGAAGCGCCGTCCGCGTCCCGCCGAAAAGGCCGAAACGGCAGCGGCCCAGCCCGCCGGAGAATGAGGTCGTCATGCTGCGCCGCGTCATCATGCTGCTGTTGGTTGGTTGCGGGGCGATCCTCACGCTACCCGTCCGGCTGGTGGCCGACGAATCGGCCGGGGAACTGGTCGCCACGATCGTCACAGCCACCGATGAAAAGATCGAAGCCAAAGTGACGGGCCTGGCCGACGGCCAGTTGCAACTGGCGACCGATCCGCCGCGTACGATCGCGCTGGAGGACATTGCGCGGGTTGACGTGACCGAGCTGGAGGGCACTCCCTCAGCGCGATCGGATCTGACGTGGATCGGCCAGGACAACCGCGATCTGGTGCAAGTCGGCTCGGCCAGCGGCGGCAACGGCATCCAGGACATTCACCTGCATGCCACGAATCTGCGGCCGGTGAATTTCCGGCAGGTGCTCATCGTGTGCCGTTTTCCCGGACAACTGCGCGTCTGGCGGCTGGACACCGTCGCAGTCGCCGCACTGGCGCGTGGCGGTGGATCGCGAGTCGCTGGCGACCGAGGCGGACTTGTATATCGAGCCCGGATCGATCGACAGCTTTGAGCAGCGCTTCGACGTGACCTACACCTACAGTGACGGGATCACGACCAAGGGGTTCGTCGTGGCGCACACGCACACGAGCGACAAGCTGAAGATCGACGCCGGCGAGCGCCCGGCACGGCCGGCGCCGTGGCCGCCAGTTCCGAGGGGCGAGAGGCGAGCTTGACCTTGGCCGGCGGCGACGCACTGCGCGGGACGCTGAGGGCATGACACCCGAAAGCGTCACGCTCGACAAGGGCTGGAAGGCCAACGTCGAGATTCCCCTGCTGCACGTCAAAGGCATTTGGTGCGGCCACGACGGCGCCGGCCGGATGCGCACGACGAATACCAGAAACAACTGGCCGCGCCGGCCGGGCAAGACGTGGTCTTCGTGTTGGCCCCCGACGATAGCGTCGCCCACATCGAAGTCAGCGTACGCGGCCTGGCGGACGGCAAGCTGACGGTGCGTTACCGGGGCGAAGACCGGCAGATCAACGAGCAGCGCGTGCTGGGCATCGTGCTGGCCGCGCACCCGCCGCTCGAGATGCCCTCCGGCCCCGTGCAGATTTTTCGCTTCGCTTCGGGCGACATGCTGACCGGTCGCTGGGTTGGTTTTGGCGGAGAGGAAGTACGAAGTCGAAACACCCTGGGGGATGCGCGTGCGCGTGCCGGCCGACCGGGTCAGCCAGATTCGCATTCGCGGCGGCAGGGTCACGTCGTTGGCAGACCTGGAGCCCACCGGCGTGGAGGAAACGCCTTATTTCAGCCGCGTCGTTCATTGGGTCCGCGACGTCGGCTTCGACGGCGGGCCGGCGCAGCTCCGTGGCAAGCAGCCGATGCGCTCGCTGGCCATGCATTCGCGCTGCGCGCTGACCTACGATCTCGACGGCCAGTACGACAGGTTCCGAGCCACGCTGGGCTTCGACGACAGTGCCGGCGAATTGGGCCGCGTCGCCTGCCGGGTGCTGGTCGACGGTCGCGAGCAGTTCGCCCAAGAGGACTTCCGGGCCGTGCATGACCCGGTGGAAGTCGAGGTCAACCTGGCCGGTGCCCGCCAGATGACACTCGTCGTGGATTTTGGCGCCGGCCAGGACGTGGGAGATCGCATTTTGTGGTCGGAGCCGCGGCTGTTCCGCGCCCCCGAACAACCATGAACGCGGCCAACCATAAACCCGAGAAAGCCATGCGAACGAACGACTTCAGCCGCTGCCGTGCCGTTGGCAACTTCGATGCTGCTGGCGTGTCTGCGCAGTGGGCCGCCGCACGGAGTGCCGAACCGGCCGGCAAGTTCGAAGTCCACGACGTTGAGCTGTGGATTCTCGAGCCCGGGAACAAGATGGCCAACCGGCGGGACAGTTTTCCTTCGGCCTTGCCGGTCACGGTGCCGCTCGACTGCGTCGAAGGCAACGCCTCGCGTGACGCGGCGATGGCGCCGATCGGCATGCTGACTTTCCACGGGCAGCAGCCACTGAATTGACGTCGACCTGCGATCGCAAGGCCGCC
Source organism: uncultured Planctomycetota bacterium (assembly GCA_963711515.1). GTDB lineage: Bacteria > Planctomycetota > Planctomycetia > Pirellulales > PALSA-1355 > CAVQEL01. The sequence goes on from CAVQEL010000033.1 coordinate 154,841, forward strand.
ACTTTTCTCGCCCATTGGCCGCCGGGTGAGAGCCTGCCCAATCGCCTGCGATGGTCGGGCCAGCCGCCGTTCGACCTGGTCAAGAAAATCGAGAACGAGGCGGAGATGGTGTTTGTTGACGCGGATCATTGGTTTACCCAGGCTCGCCAGGGGGATGCACTGTACGTCAAGCACGGTGTCGCGGACCGAGCGGTTTCTGGCCTACGACGCCGAATTGGGCCTGGACCCGCCGGTGCACGTGGAAAAAGGGCGGACTCGACAAGTACTGATCAACAAATCGGATACGCCGCTGTACGACGTGGTGATCGCCAGGTCGACGCCCGAGGGCTGCCGCGTGGCCTGGCTCGACGTGTTGCCTCCCGAGGCGGCGATTCCGGCCTCGGCCAATGCCAAAAAACCGGAGGCGAAGCCGGCCGAACCCGACGCGTCACAACTCTTCGACGACGCACCCAGCAACAAGGCCGACGAGGTTCCCAAGGAGGCTCCGGCTGAAGAGAAGTCCGGCGGCGCACAGCAGCCGCCCGCGGGGGAGCAAGCCGACAAGAAAGCCGCGGCCAAGCCGGCCGAATTGCAACTTTTCGGCGGGTTGCCAAAGAAAGTCGAAGCGAAGTTGCTCAACCAGACAGCGGCCACCAAGAAACCCGGCGCCGGGCTGTTTGGTGGATTGCCCCAGCAAAAAAAGTCGCGCGGGGTCGAGGTGACGCTCTCCGAACCGCTGGCGGCCGGTTCGCCCGAGGCCATCGAGCGCACGACTCGCGTGCTGGCGGATCGACTTGCCAAGACGGGCCTCACCCAGGACGAGGTCGCGCTGTTTGTCGGACGCTACGCCCCCTTGTTCTTCGAGGGCGAGGGCGTCGTCGTGGGTGCTCGGCTCGATCCGGCGTCGCGATCGACGAGGCGCTTGGGCTGTCGGTGTTTCCCATGCCCACGAAGACCGTGCGCGTGGCGCTGGTGCTGGAGCCAACGCCGATCCGGAGATGGGGGACCAGGTCGAACGGCTGATCGCCGAATTGGGCAGTCCAACGTTCTCCCGGCGCGAGGCCGCGCAGCAGCGGCTGCTCGAGCTGGGCCCCGTCGCCTTTTCGGCGCTTCAGAAGGCGCTTAGCGAGTCGGACCTCGAGATCGTGATCCGGGCCGAGCGGATTCTGCTACAACAGAATCAGACGCCCAAGCCGGCGGGCGCCAAGGTCGGGTGGGATTGCCAGGCCGGCCGTGAAGATCAATCGCTAAACGCTGTGTTCCCGCCCGCGGGGGTTCTCCGGTGCACGTGTCGCTACCGACGTTGCCAGCCTTTCCGCCGTTCCGGCCCGCCGCGTATTGACCAGCGCCCATGCGCAGACGTTGGCCGGCGTCTACTTGCCGAGCGGCCGCCATGCGTATCGCGCTCGGCAGCACCGTGTCGCGCTGGCCGACGGCGACGAACTGGTCCTGCACGACGATCGGCCCGCCGGCTGGAAGGCCGGCGACCGCGCGGCGCTGTTGATCCACGGGCTGGCCGGCTGCCATACCAGCGGATACATGCAGCGGATCGCGCGCAAGCTCGTCCGCGCGCGGCGTGCGCGCGTTTCGCCTGGACTTGCGCGGCTGTGGGGCGGGCCAGGGATTGGCCCGGCGGCCGTACCATAGTGGCCGGTCGGACGACGCGGCCGCGGCACTCGAGGCGATTGCGCGGCTGGCGCCCGGCTCGCCAGCGGCGCTGGTAGGTTTTTCGCTGGGAGGCAACATCGCGCTGAAGCTCGCCGGCGAGTTGGGCGACCGGCCGTGTGGCCATCTGGACCGCGTGATGGCCGTTTGTCCGCCGGTCGACCTGGCGGCTTGCTCCCGGCAAATTCAGTTGCCGCGCAACCGGCTGTACGATCGCTATTTTGTCAAGCTGCTCGTCAAGCAGTTGGCCGACCGCAGGCGGCGGTTGCCCGATGCTCATCACGCGGCGTTTCCGAGTCAGCCGCGGACGCTGTGGGAGTTCGACAACGGTTTTACGGCCGTGGTGTGTGGCTTTGGCACCGCCGACAATTACTACGCGCAGGCCAGCTCGCTCCGGGTACTCGGACAGATTCGGCTGCCGACGTTGATCCTGGCGTCGCGAGACGATCCGATGATTCCGCCCGAACCGCTCACCGGCGCTCGACTGTCCGCTTCGGTGCAATTGCACCTGACGGATCGGGGAGGTCACCTGGGCTTCGTCGGTCGGGGCGGCATCGAGCCGGACCGCCGTTGGATGGACTGGCGCGTCGTCGGGTGGGTGCTACACTCCAGTCGTGCGGCATTGCCGGCCGGAGCCGCCCGCGCCTGATGTGAAGTGCGCCCGAGAGTCCTGAACTGGGAGTCGTCATCGATGCAGTGGTCGAGTTTTCATTACCTGCCGCCGTTTTTCCTGCTCCTGGCGGTTTTGCTGGCGATCGTGGTGGCGATCCTGCAGATCGGCATCCTGGGCTACGCGTACGAAAAGATCGGCATTCGCCGCCGCACGGCCTACCTGATTCTGTTTCTGTCGCTGGTGGGCTCCTACGTCAATATTCCGGTGGCCGAGCTGCAGGGTACCGAAACGGTGCAATACCGGGTCGTCCGCGACGGATGGGGGATGACCTATTGGTTGCCGGACGTTCAGCACGAGGGGACGATGCTGGCGTTGAATGTCGGAGGGGCGATCGTACCGACGGTGCTGTCGATCTACCTGGTGGTGAAAAACCAGATTTACCTGCCGGCCATCGCCGGCACGGCGTTTGTCGCCGCAGTAGTGCACTATATGGCGGAGCCGGTGCAAGGAATGGGCATTGCCGTGCCGGTTTTTGCGCCGCCAATCGTCTCGGCTGTCGTGGCCATGTTGCTGACGCGCGAATATGCCGCGCCGCTGGCGTACGTCTCCGGTTGCATGGGAACGCTCGTCGGCGCCGACTTGATGAACCTTGGCATTCTCGGCAAGTTGGGCGCTTCGGTGGCTTCGGTCGGTGGTGCCGGCACGTTCGACGGCGTCTTTCTGACCGGCATCCTGGCCGTGCTGTTGGCGCTGAGCCCGCATCCGGGCACGAGCGAGCCGGAAGAATCACCGCGCGAGTACCCTTGAGGCGTCGTCCGGCGGCAAGTTAGCTGGCGAGCAATCCGTACGCCAGTGCCGCCAGGACCAGCGCCGAGATGATTACGTAGGTGACGTCCCGGCGAACGGCAAATTCGAGGAGCGCCGCGACGACCCGCGCGATGGGCGTGGCCACGAGCAACAACAGCCCCAACTGGATGATCCCAGCGGCTTCCAAGTGCGCCGCGTCGCGGACGATGCCCGTGATGCTGCGAAGCTCGGCGGGTTCCGCCGTAAACGTTTCGTAGTGCGGCCGTTGGCGACCGTCTTGGGCGAGGTAGGCGATGCCGCCGACGGCGATCACCAGGGCCGAGATAATCGTTCCCCAGCGGAGGACGCCGCCCAGGGCGATTTCGAGCTTCTGATCGTGTGGATCGGCCATGCTAACTAAAACCTTCCGCGCAGTCCGCCGGCGATCATTTCCAAAGCCAGCGCAGTGACCAACAATGCGAAAACGATCCGCAGCACGCCCACGCGCCAGCGGGTCAGCAGCTTCGTGCCCGCGGTGGCGCCGACGAGCACGCCCAGCACGATCGGCATCGCGAGCGCCGGGTCGAGATAGCCGCGGTGCAGGTAGACGCCGGCGCTAGCGGCCGCGGTGACGCCGATCATGAAGTTGCTCGTCGTGGTCGAAACCTTGAACGGAATCCGCATGGCGCGGTCCATGGCCAGCACTTTGACGGCGCCCGAACCGATGCCCAGCAAACCTGACAGCACGCCGGCCACGTACATCAGCCCGAAGCCGGCCGGCACGGCGTGCACGACGTACGGCTGCGGCCCGTCGGGCGTGGGAAAGGTGGAGTTGAGATTCAGCCAGTTGGCCAACCGTCCGGACGGTTCCGCCCGCGGCGCGTCATGCTGACTCTTGAGCGAGAAATAGGCCGAGAACAACAGCACGGCGCCGAAGACGACGGCGATCACGTTGGCGCTGGTGCCCAGGGCCAGAAACGCACCGGACAGGCGCCGGCCGTGGTGGCGATTTCCAACAACAACCCGATGCGAATGTTGGTGTAGCCTTCGCGGACGTAGGCGGCAGCAGCACCGGACGAGGTGGCGATGACGGCCAACAGCGACGCTCCGATGGCGTAGCGAATCTCGACGCCAAAGATGAGCGTCAACATCGGAACGATCACGACGCCGCCACCCAGGCCCGTGAGCGAGCCCAAGAGGCCGGCCAACAACGAGCCGGCGCCGACCAAGAGCGAGAATTGCCACACGCTCAAGTCAGGATTCATCTCACCTCGTGCCACCCTGGCGGACAAAAAAGAAGGCCGCCCCGTGAGGGACGACCTTCTCTTTGTATCCGGCAGGCAGTTTTTGACCAAGCCGCATATGCGGCCCGGGCAAGCCGATCAATAACGTCCGCGTCCGCCGCCTCCGTAGGCGCCACGTCCACCGCGTCCTCCTCCGCCTCCCCCTCCTCCGCCGCGATCTTCACGAGGACGAGCCTCGTTGACGGCCAGGGGACGTCCGTTGTGCTCCTGCTCGTTCAAGCCCTGGATCGCGGCTTGTGCTTCCGCATCGCTGCTCATCTCCACGAATCCAAATCCTTTGCTGCGCCCTGTCTCACGATCCTGGATCACCTGGGCACTTTGAACAGTGCCGTACTGGGCAAACAACTGCTCCAGTTCCGAGCTGGTTACGCCATAGCTCAGATTTCCCACGTACAACTTCTTACCCACTGCATAACTCCTGTACGAAGCGCACAACACGACCCTGCGATGCTTTCCGGGTCGCACAAGAAAGGGGCCAAAAGGGCGGCCCAACCGGTGGCAGGGCGATAGAGGCTACCGAGAGCAGCGTGAACTAGCGTCGTGGTCTCGCTCGACGAACCAACCGGCTTAAGTATATCATGTTTCCCACTCAGGTACAGAGCGGTGAGCACGCTGGCAACTGCGTGTGGGCCGCCCCGATTCGACTGTTTGTGAAATAAATCACAACCGCCAGGTAGGCCTGTGTCCGCGCGCTTGCTTGCCCCCAGCCGGAGTATCCTATGACCAGCGAAGCCAAGCCCATCGTCGGCGTCATCATGGGAAGCAAATCGGACTGGGAGACGATGCGCCACGCAGATGAGATGCTTTCTCAATTTGGCGTGGCCCATGAATGCCAGGTCGTTTCGGCCCATCGCACTCCGGATTGGATGCGGGAGTACGCCACGACGGCCGCCGAGCGCGGGTTACAAGTGATCATTGCCGGCGCGGGGGCGCTGCTCACTTGCCCGGTATGGTCGCCGCCCACACGACCCTGCCGGTGCTGGGCGTGCCGGTGGAAAGCCGGGCCTTAAAAGGGCTCGACTCGCTGCTGTCGATCGTTCAAATGCCCAGCGGCGTGCCCGTGGCGACGCTGGCCATCGGCAAGGCCGGCGCGAGCAACGCGGCGTTGTTGGCGATCAGCATCCTGGCGCCTACGCGGCCCGAATTGGCCGATAAGTTGGTTCAGTTTCGCGACGATCAACGCGACCAGGTGCGCGGAGCGACGTTGCCGTGAAACGGACAATCTTGCCGGGAGCCACGGTCGGAGTGCTGGGCAGCGGTCAGCTGGGGCGGATGTTCGCCATTGCCGCCCGGCGGATGGGCTATCGCGTTCATACTTTCTCGCCCGACGACGACACGCCCACCGGCCAGGTGGCCGACTGGGAAACGATCGCTTCGTACGACGATCTGGACGCCGTGGGTGCGTTTGCCCGGCGGGTCGACGTCGTGACGTTCGAATTCGAGAACATCCCCGCCGCGGCCGCCGAGAAAGCCGCCGAGTGCGCGCCCGTGCGACCGGGCGGTTCGGTGCTGTACACCACCCAAAACCGGTTGCGCGAAAAGACGTTTCTGGCGGCGGAAGGATTTCCCGTCGTCCCGTTTTGCGCCGTGACGTCGTTTGCGCAACTCGAAGCGGCTTTGGAGCAGCTCGGCACGCCGGCCGTGCTCAAGACCGCCGGTTGGGGCTATGACGGCAAAGGACAAGTGCGGATCGACGCGGCGGTCCACGCGCTGGACGCCTGGCAGACGGTGGCCACCGACGAGGCCGTGCTCGAAGCCTTTGTCGATTTCCAGTGCGAAGCGTCGGTCGTCGCCGCGCGTTCGCTCGACGGAGAGCTGGCCGATTACGGACTGTTTGCCAACTCGCATCGCAATCATATCCTCGACGTTTCGGTCGCGCCGGCCAATTTGCCCGTCGAAATCGGACGCGAGGCGGTGCGCATCGCCCGGGCCGTGCTAGAAGCGCTGGCGGTCGTCGGCGTCTTGTGCGTCGAGTTTTTTGTGACGCGCGATGGCACGCTGTTGATCAACGAGTTGGCCCCGCGTCCTCACAACTCCGGGCACCTGACGTTCGACGCCGCGATCACGAGCCAGTTCGAGCAGCAGTTGCGGGCCATCTGCGGCTTGCCGTTGGGTTCGACCGAGCTGCTTCGGCCGGCGGCGATGGCCAACCTGCTGGGTGACTTGTGGAGCGACGGCGTGCCCGACTGGACGGCCGCCTGCCGCTTTCCCGAAGTGAAGCTGCACTTGTACGGCAAGGAGCAGCCGCGCCCGGGACGCAAGATGGGCCATCTCACGGCCCTGGCGACCGATCCCCACGCGGCCGTCGAAATCGTGCGCCGGGCGCGCGAGGCGCTGGTGCCACGCCGCGGTGGCGGTTGATCACGAAAACTTCAACACGGGCGAGGTGAATCTCTTGATCCTGGACGAACTATCGCAGGCCGATCGCTACGCGAAACTCCATCCGGGGTTTGCCATCGCCTTCGAGTTTCTCAAGCGGCCCGATCTGGCGACGCTGGCCAGCGGCCGGCATGAGCTGGACGGCGATCGGGTGTTTGGCCTCATCAATCGCGATTCCGGCCGGGGACGTGCGCGGCGCCCGGCTCGAGGCGCACCGCAAATACATCGACGTTCAGTTTCTCGTCGCCGGAAGCGAGGAGATCGGCTGGCGCCCGCTCGGCGAGTGCCGCGAGCTCACCGAGCCCTATGACGAAGCCCGCGACGTCCTGTTTCACGGCGATCGGCCACTGGTCTGGATCGAACTGCCCGTGGGCAAGTTCATGATCTTCTATCCCGAAGATGCGCACGCCCCGCTGGCGTCGACCGGCGACAATGTGAAGGCCGTCGTCAAGGTGGCCGTGTAGAGCCACGGCGATTTGGTCCGCCCCGAGTCGTTCACTAACCGGGGGCCTCGGAGGCCCTGTTCGGAGGCACGGTCTGCAGCCGACTCGCTTGTCGAGCTGCGCGGCAGGATATAATGATCTGCGAAGTACGGCCGGGGGACCTTGCCGCGAGAACTGACGCGTGTCCGACGAGTCGCCACTGCCCGAAGATCCCGATGCGACGCTCAAGCCGCCCCAGTTTACGCTGCGCACGCTGTTGATCGGCATGGCCGTCGTGGCCGTATTGCTGGGCGTGGCGACGACGGTGGGCACCTACTGGTCGATGGCCGTCGGGTTGCTGCTCGTGCTGATTGCGGGCCACGTGGCGGGGAATTCGCTGGGTACGAAGCTGCGCGACGGTGCGCCGCGGAGGAAGTCGGAACAATTCTCCGCCACTCAGCCGCGTCGCGCGGCGTCCCGGCGTGACGTGGCGATGCCCACGCGGCTGCGCGTGCCGGCGCGGTTGCACTGGATCAATATCGTGCTGTCGGGGGTTGGAGCGCTGGCGGGCGGCTACTTCGGCGGATCGGCGCTGGTGGCCAGTTACCCCGACGCACCCACGTCCGCCTTCGTGCTGGCCTATGTTTCCAGCGGCGTGCTGGGGGGCTTTGCCGGCTTTGTCACCAGCAGCTTTCTCTCGGTGACGCGGCAGGCACTCTCTGAGGCCCACGCCGGCAGCGACCGGCACCGGCCACCGGCGCAGCAGGGGCCGCCATCAGTCAAGCGGCCATAGCCCAAGCGCGAAGACGATCTCGACCTTCGCATCGTCGCGTCCGACATTGGCCGCCGAGGGCACTTCGACGCCTTCAGCCACGCGCTCGGCAAACGCGATCAGCGCGGCGACGTCCAACCCCAGGTATTTCGCCCGGCCTACGGCTTCGCGCACGCCGCGAAACAATTCGGCCGCCCGGGCGGCGTGACGCCGCACGCCTGCGGGGCGACCTTCGCGCGCCTTCACGCCGGCCGCGGCGAGTTTAATCAGGCCCTTTAGAAAATCGGCCGCCGTGCCGCGGCGTCCGCAGGCGTTCCAAACCGCCTCCCAGGCTTCGTGCGCCTCCCAATAATAGCCGTGATTGAACAGATCGCAGCCCAACAGGTAGGTGTGCGACTGTTGCCACGTCTGGGCATCGATGGCTGGTGGATGCGGTGTTGGCTCGCGGTAGCTGTGTCCGGCCGGATCGCGCAGCGGATGCGGAAAGCGGCCGGGCACGTACGAGTAGGGTGGCAGCGGCACGTCGGGCACCAGCCGCGACACAGGAGCCCGGTTGTCGGGTCGGCGCATCATGCGACCATTCTACGCGACGTCGTCCCGAGCGGCTTCATCCGGCTCGACGACGACGGCCGTGCCGTAGGCCAAGACTTCGGTCGCTCCCTGCATGATCTCCGTGGCGTCGTAGCGAACGCTGACGATCGCATTGGCTCCCAGCGCCGCGGCGTGCTGGATCATCAGGTCAAAGGCTTCGGCCCGGGCCTGCTCGCAGAGGTTCGTGAGAATCGAAATGTTGCCGCCAAACAGCGATTGAAGGCTCGCCCCCAGATTGCCCACCACGCTGCGCGAGCGGACCGTCACGCCGCGGACCACTCCCAGGTTTTGCACGATCCGGTGGCCGGCCAGTCGCCAGGAGGTCGTCACCATCGGATTCGTCAGCAGCGAGGCCTGCGGATGGGGGCTTCCCGAAGTGGTCCAGCCTGCGTTACTCATCGGTCAATCCTTTCGTGTCTACGGTTTGTCCCGGCCGGCAGGCGGCCAAGACGCCCCTGAGTGCTTTTTTGTGCTTGCTAAGCCGGGGGCGGAGAGGCCACACTTGGTACCCCCGGAGGTTGTCGGCCGCCCCATTCGCCCGCGCAACGTTGCAAACGGTTCGCCCGGGGTGTTTCGCATTAGGAGTATACGTTGCAGTCGCGCGACCACAACGATTCCGACCGGCACGCGGCCGACGAACGCCCGAGCCTCTGGCATCGCTGGCACCAGTGGCCGCTGTATCTGCGGATTATCGGCGCGGTGGCCCTGGGCATCCTGGCGGGCGTGATTCTGGGCGAACGGGCCGCAGTGCTGCAAGTGCCCAGCAAGCTGGTGCTGCGGGTGTTGGGGGCGCTGCGCCGCCGTTGGTCTTGTTGGCCATCGTGCAGGCCCTGATGCGGGCCGAGATCGGCGGGCGCCAGGCCAGCCGGTTGGCCGGATTGCTCGTGCTCAACACGCTGGTGGCGATTTCTGTCGGCGTCTTGGTGGCCAACGTCATCCAGCCGGGGCGCTGGGTCAAGCCGCAGCCGCCGGTGGAAACGGAAGCCGCCGAGAAAACGGTCGATCCGCTGACCCAGTTTCTTGACAACGTGCCCAAGAGCCTGCTCGGCCCGTTGACGGACAACGGCAGCGTGCTGTCGGTGATCTTTCTGGCCATTTCGTTCGGCATCGCGCTGCGCCGGCTGCGACAGCACCAGATCAACACCATGGACGACCTGGTGCACGTGGCCTTGACGAGCCTGGTCATCATTCTGGGCTGGATCGTCGACGTGATTCCGATAGCCGTATTCGGAATCGTGTCCAGCATCATCGGCGTGAACGGGTTTGGCGATTTCGTGGCCTTGGGCGGCTTTGTAGTGGCCGTGCTGGTGGCGCTGGCGATCCAGAGCAGCTACTATCTGTTGCGCGTGCGCTTCGGCTCGTGGGTCCACCCGTGGGATCTCTTGCGCGGCACGCGCGACGCGTTGGTGATGGCCTTTTCCACCAGCAGCTCGACGGCCACGATGCCGGTCACCTATGCCTGCCTGCGCGAAAACGTCGGGCTCGCGAGGAATCAGCCAGCATCGGCGCGCTGGTCGGCGCCAATTTCAACAACGACGGCACGGCACTGTACGAGGCGATGTCGGCGCTGTTCGTGGCCCAACTGATCGGCGAGCAGCTTTCGATCGGCGCAGCAGTTTCTGGTCGTCGTCACGTCGGTCATCGCGTCGGTCGGCGCGGCCGGCATTCCCGAGGCGGGGCTGGTCACGATGACGCTGGTTTTCAAGGCCGTCGGCCTGCCGATCGAGTACATCGCCATGCTGCTGACCGTCGACTGGTTTTTGGACCGCTCGCGCACGGCGATCAACGTGATGGGCGATCTGAACGTGAGCTGCCTGCTGGACGGGAAGACCCGTTCGTCGGAAACGGCCGAGACGCCGACCGCGGCAGTGCCCGAAGAGGTCACGTAGGGCTTCGCCGAGCGCTCGGTGTGTCGTCCTTGAAAGCGGCCGCGACCCGACCCGTGCGCTGCTAACCCGCCCGGCGGCTGGTCCAAGGGGTCGACAACGTGGAGAGGAGCTCGCCTCGCAGCGGCTGGTTCTCGTCGTCATTGTCGATGGACAGCGGTTCGCGCATCGTCGTCAGAAACGAGCTGCCGACCAGACTCAGAAAAGTTCCCAGCACGCCGATGCCCACCAGCATCGTAATCACGGCCACGATCCGCCCGCCGCCGGTGATCGGATACAAGTCGCCGTAACCCACCGTCGTCAGCGTGACGAAAGACCACCACACCGCGTCGGACAGCCGGCCGAACTTCTCGGGCTGAGCTTCGTGCTCGAACTCGTGCAGCGCCACGGAGCTGGCGATAAGCACGATCACGGCCACGAAGCTGACCACGGCCAGCTCGTGACCCACCCGGCGAAATCCGCGCATCACTCGCTGTAGCGCGTCGTTGTAGCGGTACAGCTTGAACATCCACAGCATGGGCAGAATCCGCACCAGCTTGAGCGACCTCAGATTCAAGGCCAGCCCCACGGCCGACGGCACGATGGCCAACAGATCGATCGCGGCCAGCAGCGTGAACGGATAGCGGCGCCAATTGCTGGCGTTGTACCAGCGGAACAGATACTCGCCGATGAACAGGAGCAACAGGGCCCGTTCGTTCCAGAGCCAGAATCCGGAAGCGGCCCGCGGAGTGCCCGCCGGGGCGAGCTCCGACTCGGTATAGAAGACGATGATGCTGTACAGGACGAGCAATTGACCGCACAGCTCGAACCACCGCCGGCCGGTGGTAGACTCGGGAAGCATGCGCCAACTCCAAATTGCGCGGGATTGCCGGAGAAATATGCCAACAGGGGCGGACAGGATATCGAAGCGTGTCGATCCACAAAAGGCGAACTGCCCCTCAGGCCACGGACGCTAGCAAGCCGTCGTTGCCAGCTGCCGGGAGATTGTAAACGCCGGTCGTTTGCGGGGGTTCGTGCCAAGGTTTGACCCGGTCATTGCCCGATAGAAGTTGCAGGCAATCGTCTGCCGGCATTTCGCCCGGAGGTCCGCCCGCCATGCCAGAACCCAATCGACCTCGTTTTGATGCCAAGCCAGTGACGGGCGTAACGCACGGCCCCCTGGCCGCCGCCAGCGACTCGGCGTTGCGCGAAGCGGCCGTGCGGCAATTCGTAGCCCGGGTGGGTGGACTGGAAAACGCGCGGCAAGCCCTCGAACTGTGGGCCATGTTGACCGCCACGGGACGAAGGGGTCCGAAGGCCGCGTAACCGCCCGCCGGCTAATCGAACAGCCTGCCTTGCGTCTTCCCCGCCGCCTGCGGAGCGATGCATGCGGGCGTGTCGTCGCGGGGGCTGTTGACCAGCCTGCCGACCGGATACATCGTCAACGCCTCGGCGGGACATGGCACCAGCAGCGACCGCAGCCGGTCCGGCTCGCTCGCTCCCGGGTCGAGCCACCGCGCGTAGTCGCGCGGGTCGAGGATCACCGGCATGCGATCGTGCAGCGGCTCGACCAGCGCGTTGGCCGCCGTGGTGACGATCGTGCACGACTCGATCGCCAGCTCTCCTTTCTGCCATCGCTCCCACAGGCCGGCAAAGGCCAATGGCCGCTCGTCCGGGCGTCGGATGTAGAACGGCTGCTTGGGCTTGGCCCCGCGCTTCCACTCGAAGAATCCGTCGGCGATAACCAGGCATCTGCGGTGGCGAAAGGCCTCGCGATAGGCGGGCCGGGTGGCGATGGTTTCGCCCCGGGCGTTAATCATCCGATTGCCGATCGAAGGATCGTCTGCCCAGGGCGGAATCAGCCCCCAATGCAACCGGGCCAACTCCCGCTCGCCGGCCGACGACTGGCGAACCGCGGCCACGTCCTGCGTGGGTGCGATGTTGTAGCGGGCCGGCCACAGCTCGCGCTGGACCGTTGCCGGATCGACGCCAAACGCCGCGGCCACGTCCTTCAGCGGAGTTCGCAACGTGAATCGACCGCACATCGAACGGGGTACCTCGCAGGAACCAACGGCCGGGTTCATTGTAGTCGTGCCGGGCGGCGAGAGGTAGAATCGGGCGCCGCAGGCGCGCCGCCGCGGTTGTTATGTTTACGCCAGGAATCGTCGCATGCCCCGTTTAGCGCGCATCCATATCCATCCGTTCAAGTCGCTCGATCCGCAAAGCGTCGTCGAGGCCGTGTTGTTGCCCTGTGGCGCGTTGGAACACGACCGGCGTTTCGGTCTGCTCGACCCGCAGGGCGATTGCGTCAACGGCAAACGCACGCCTGCGGCGCATCGGCTGCGGACGCATTTCGATCCGGCGACGCGTCGCTTGAACCTGCGGATCGAGGGGAATACGGACGAAAGTTCGTTCGACGTCGACGCCGAGCGCGCCGCGCTGGTCGACTGGCTGAGTCGGTACTTCGACACGCCGCTCGAGATTTACGAGAACCCCGACGGCGGCTTTCCCGACGACTTCCGCTTCCCCGGGCCGACGGTCATTTCCACGGCCACGCTGGCAACTGTCGCCTCCTGGTTTGCAGGCATGACGCTCGACGACGCCCGCGGCCGCTTCCGGGCCAACCTGGAAGTCGACGACGTGGAGCCGTTTTGGGAAGATCGCTTGCTGGCCGAAGGCCTGGGACAGGTCCGGTTTCAAATCGGCAAGGCCGAACTATTGGGCGCGAACCCTTGCGAGCGTTGTGTGGTTCCCTCGCGCGATGCGCACACCGGCGAGGTGCTGCGCGAATTTGCCAAGACCTTTGCCCAGCGGCGCAAAGAGACGCTACCCGCCTGGGCCCCGGCGGATCGTTTCGATCACTACTACCGGTTAAGCGTCAACACCGCTGCGGGTGCCGGCGACAGCCGGACGATTCGCGTGGGGGACGAAGTGCGGATCATCGGCGTCGAATGACCGGCGGCCATGATGCGGCGGGCGCGCGGCTGAGGAGCAATTGGACGAGTCGCTATTCGACCGGCGCCGACCACTGGCTTCCCCATCCGGCGTAGAGCTCGGCGAGGAACTGTTCCCATGCTGCGTGGCTGCGCGACGAGGGAAACGGTTGCGGCTCCTCGGGCTTGACGTCGTTCCAGACGACGTCGAATTGCCCGTCGGGCGTGATCCGCCCGATGCGAGGTGTTTTGTAAGCGTGCTGATTGGCGGCGTCCAGCGTGACTTCGCCTTCGGGGGCGAGGATCTTTTGTTGGACGAACGCGGCGCGGATCTGGTCGGGCTGGTCGCTGCCGGCCTGCTGCACGGCGGCGGCCCACAGTTTGACGCCGATATAGGCGGCTTCCATCGGATCGGTGAGCACGCGCTGCGGCCCGTACTTCTCGCGAAAAGCGGCGACGAACTTCTCGTTTTCCGGCGAATTGAGCGATTGAAAGTAGTTCCAGGCGGCGAAGTCGCCGGCCATGGCGGCCGGATCGAGCCGCCGCAACTCGTGCTCGCCGATCGAGAACGAAATCGTACTGGTGTGGTCGGGCGTAATGCCCGCGGCCCGCAGCCGCCGGAAGAACGGGATGTTCGTGTCACCGTTGAGCGTGTTGAGAATCGCGTCCGGCTGAGCCGCGACGATCTGGTCCACCACGGCTTGGACTTCGTAGCTGCCCAACGGCAGGTAGGCTTCGCCCACGACTTCGGCGCCCAGCTCGGCCAGTTGGTCGCGGATGATGGCATTGGCCGTCCGGGGAAAGACGTAATCCGAACCGACCAGAAAGAACTTTTTCTTCCGTTGAAACCCGCTGAGCCAGTCCAACGCCGGAATGATCTGCTGGTTGGGCGTGGCGCCCAGGTAGATCACGTTGGGCGATTGCTCGATCCCCTCGTACTGCACCGGGTAGACCAGCAAGTTGTCGTGTCGCTCGAACACCGGCACCACGGTCTTGCGGCTGGCTGAAGTCCAGCAGCCGAACACGGTGCTCACCTTCTCGTCCACGATCAACCGCCGGGCCTCCTCGGCAAACACCCGCGGATCGGAGCGGCCGTCACGGACGACCGCTTCCACGGGGCGGCCCAGCACGCCACCGGCGGCGTTCAGCTCTTCGATCGCCAGAGCGTGGCGTCGACGACCGGTGACTCGCTTTCTTCCATGCTGCCGGTCAGCGAGTGCAGCACGCCCACCCGGATCGGCGCACCGGTGGGCACCGGTGTCGGCGCGAGCGACTCGTGCGCGTTGCCGGCCGGATCGCTGTCGCGCAATAGAATCATGCCGCCGATGCCGGCCGCCATGCCGACGGCGCCCAGGCCCGCCGCGATGAGCCAGTTGCGGCGCGTGTGGCGCGGACGATTCGTGAGCCTGTGTCGGCGGACAAATCGCCGCCCGGACGCCGCTCTGGCTGGGCAGCAGGATTTCGGACCGGCCCGAGAGCGTCGCGATCACGGCTTCCAAATCGGCCAGCATTTCGTCGGCCGATTGATACCGGTCTTCCGGCCGCTTGGCCATGGCCCGCTGAATGATCTGCGTGCACGCCTCCGGGATCGGCGAGATTGAACTTGCGCGGGTCGAGCGGCTCACCGTTGACGTGGGCGAACATGATCTGCACGATGCTGCCGGCGTCCTGATACGGGTGCGCCCGGTCAACAGGCTGTAGTAGGTGGCGCCCAGGGCGTAAATGTCGCTGCGGGCGTCCACCGGCCGCGACTCGCATTGCTCGGGACTCATGAAGTAGGGCGTGCCGGCCACCGATCCTTCTTGCGTCAATTGCAACGCGGCGCCCATGGTTTGCTTGGCCAGCCCGAAGTCGGCGATCTTGACCGAACCGCCGGTGGTGCGCAACAAGTTGGCAGGCTTGATGTCGCGATGCACGAGCCCGACGGCATGCGCGGCGACCAGCCCCCGGCAGGCGTCGGCCGTAATCTGCGAGGCCGCCAGCACCGACAGACCGCGCTGCCATTTCATCGGCGATGGTGCCGCCGCCGACGTATTCCATCACCAGGTAGTACAAGCTCGCCTTCCTGGTCCACCTCGTAGATGCCCACGACGTTGGCATGCGCGATCTTGCCGGCCGATTTGGCCTCGGCCAGAAATCGGGCCAGCGCCGTTTCGTTGGATGACAGCTCGCGCGGTAGCATCTTGATGGCCACGTCGCGCTCGATAATCGTATCGTGCGCCGAGGTACACTACGCCCATCCCGCCGGTACCCAGCAAGCCCCGCAACTCATATCGGTCCAGCCGGCGGCCGATCCAATCCTCGGCCGACTCGGTGCTCTGTCCCTTGCCCTCAGGCACGCGTGAGGAGGTGTCGCCATGGGCCATCGTCTCGCCGAATTTGGGGTCGGGCTGGGGGTCACTTTTGCCAGCCGACGACTCCCCCTGGGCGTGGCGAGTGCCGTCGTTCGTCGTCATAAAATGTTCCTCAACCTCGCCAATCACGCCGTCCGGGCAGCCCGCCGAATTCCTCTTTATACGCAGCCGGCGGGCGTCTGGGTCAATCCTACCTTATCACCGGCCCACGGAACGCCGGGAAAACGGCGGTTTCGCGCGGAAAAACTCGCATTTCGGCGAGGCGGCTCACGGATGTCGCCGCGATGTGAAATGGCAACTTCCGGCGGGGAGATTCACCAGCCGAAGGCCAGTCCGCCGGAACCGACGTGGAAAATGTCTCGGCTGTTGACCTGGGCGTCGTAGCCGGCGAAAGCGCTCAGACCGCTGGCCAGCTCCCATCGCACGGCCTTACCCAACATGCCCCAATTGTTGCCGTAGTGAAGTCCTTGCACGGCATAAATCGCCTGGTCGCCGGGGGCGAAAAACACCGGGCCCGCCGCCGGATTTTGCAGAAACTCGCACAACCACGTGGCGCGGGTCTCGCCCAGCATCCGGCCACGCGTCTCCCTCGATCAACGTGATTTGCGCCCGCCCGCCCAGAACGCTGTGCTGCTGATCCGCCACCAGGCCGTTGACGGAAAACCGCGGCAGCCGCTCGTCCGAATCGCTAAAGTCCTCCGGCGGCAGCCGAATCGAAAGGTTGGCCAGCGGCGGGATCGCCACATGGAGTCTGGTCATCGCCAGGATGGGCTTGCCAAACGTCTCGGCATCGCGCTCCTGGATTTCCGCCAGCGTCGATTCGAACCAGGGTTCCTCGCCCGGCCGGTCACGGAACCCCCGACGATCGGCCAGCAAGAGTGGTTCATCGACGTTACGAGGCACCGCGGGCTGGTCGCGTCGGCCCGTAGCGATCGATCGGCCGGCCGCCAGCATCCCGAAGTCGCCCTCGCCGGCCAGGCCGGGTTGCCTGATCGCAACCAGGCACAGCGCAGCGATCAGGCACGCGCGCACCGCGATTCGGTACGTCGCGACGCGGCGATTGCTGTCGAGAGAGCCGACCATGGCCAACGTGCCGCCATCGAACGGTTCTGAAGAGGTAGGAGAATACGGGCGGACGCGATTGGCGCAGCGGCCGATGCATGACCCTTGCCGTGCGCACTCATGTTTTGATTTCGACCGCCGTCCCAGGCCCGATCAGTCCGAATCCGGTCCTGGCCTGTAAAACGGCTGTTGCTGTCCACTGAAAGCTTGACTAGCCTTGCTAACCGGCAAGGTTTCACGTCGGGCACCGTCGTCGATGTCGATGGCCGGCTCGTGCCGCCCCGCCGATGACTCGGGGCGAAACAGCCAACGTCGGGTTATCCGCCGGCCAGGGCGCCGATGATGAGCAATGGCTCGGTGCCGTCTGGCCACCGCCTCGGGCAGCGGCGCGTCGGGCGGGTCGTGCGACAGGTCCTGCTCGCAGGCGAAGAATCGCAGGAACGGCCGGCGTGCTTGTGGTAAGCTGGTCGCGGATCGTGCCGCGCAAGCGTCGGGTAGCGCTCCTCCAGTGCGTCGAGCACTGCGCAGAGCGTGACGGGCTGGCCGACGTCAAGCGTCACGTCGCCCTGGGTGCCTGCCAACAGCCGCAAGTGTGCCGGAAGCTCGACGCGTATCGTTGCCATGATCGTTAGTGCAGCGTCTGGACCTCGACCGACAGTACCGCCGGCAGGTCGTGGACGATCGGGGCCCAGCGGTCGCCGGCCGTGGCCGAGCCGTACACTTGCCCGCCGGTGGTGCCGAAATACACGCCGCAGGGGTCGAGCGAGTCGATGGCCATGGCGCCCCGCAGGACGTTGACGTAGCAGTTGCTTTGGGGCAGCCCGTCGGTGAGCGGCTCCCACTCGTCGCCGCCGGTGCGGCTGCGATAGACGCGCAGCTTGCCCTCGAGCGGAAAATGTTCCGAGTCGCTCTTGATCGGCACGACGTAGATCGTGTCCGGCTCGTGGGCATGCACGTCGATCGGAAAGCCGAAATCGGTCGGCAGGTTGCCGCTCACTTCATGCCACGAGTCGCCCGCCGTCGTCGCTCCGCATGACGTCCCAATGTTTTTGCATGAACAGCACGTTGGGACGCGACGGATGCAGCGCGATGCGGTGGACGCAGTGGCCGACTTCGGCCGTTGGGTTGGGGATCATCTCCGAGCGCAAACCGCGATTGATCGGCCGCCAGCTTTGGCCGCCGTCGTCGGTGCGAAAGGCCCCCGCGGCCGAAATGGCGATGAACAGCCGCTGCGGGTTCGTCGGGTCTTGCAAGATCGTGTGCAGGCACATGCCGCCGGCGCCCGGCTGCCACGAGGGGCCCGACTCGTGGCGGCGCAGCCCGGGCAATTCTGCCAGGAGTGCCCGCCGTCGTCGGAGCGAAAAATGGCGGCGTCTTCCGCGCCGGCGTAGACGGTATCGGGATCGGTGATCGAAGGCTCAAGATGCCACACGCGGGCGAATTCCCAGGGGTGCTGCGTGCCGTCGTACCATTGGTGCGTGCCGGTGTCTCCATCGTAGGCGAACTTATTGCCGACCGGCTCCCAGGTTTGGCCGCCGTCGTCGGAGCGCTGGATGAACTGGCCAAACCAGCCGCTGGACTGCGATGCATAGAGCCGGTTTGGGTCCACGGGCGATCCTTTGACGTGGTACATCTCCCAGCCGGCAAAGTGCGGCCCGCTGACTTCCCACTGCTCGCGCTTTGCCGTCGGAGGTCAGCACGAACGCGCCTTTGCGCGTGCCGACAAGCACTCGTACGTTGCTCATGCGAGGGCCCTTTGTCGCTCGGGATAGAGAAACTACTGGCGGCGGTTGACCACCGCGGGATTTGGCAAGCGGCATTCTACCGCAATTCCATTCGGCGTCATCAGGCCGGCTTGAAACTCCCGGGCCGAGGGCCGCCTTGATTCGGGCCCCCTCGCACGTTCAAACAAACGCGCAATTTGCTTGCAATCACAACGCCATTTGTTAGATAATGCCCCTGGTCGAGTACGGGGCTGGGTGCCAACGCGCCCGAACACAGCTCGGCTGCTGACAACTGCGACCGGAACCGCAGTGTCCCACGATGCCGTCACGGCGGCTATTCTGCCTCGTCTGGGGGCATCGCGCGGGCGCTCTTTCGCTTGCGCGCTCGACTTCGCAAATGGCTCGGCACGTGGCAGCTGCGCACCTTGCGCTACGGTCTGCCGATAGGAACGGCGAAGGTGCCTCGGGGAAGGGGGGTACGTGATGCAGCCGCATCGAAAAGCTCAAGCGTCACTCGGAAGGTCTACTCGAGCAAGTCAAACGGTGGGCTCGCGTCGGCTGGCGACGCTCCGCCTGGTCGGCGGTGGCCGTCTGTGCGGTCGCCGGCACGGCGCTGGCGGCGCCGCCCGACAATCCGTTCATCAACATCCGGCGAGGAAACCAGTGGTTTGAACACGAGTGGCAGCCGCACGACGCGCGAAGCAAAAACGGGGACGGGCTGGGCCCGATGTTCAACGCCCGGTCGTGCGTCGCTTGCCACAATCAGGGCGGGATCGGCGGCGGCGGCGCCGGCCGAGCACGACGTCGACCTGCTGGTGCTTATTCCGCCGAAGAGCACGTCCGGCGATCAAGGCGCAACGTTCGCCAAGCAAATCGCTCAGATCCATCCCGGCCTGGTCGGCGGCGGCCGCGTCAGTCCCAGCATCACGCTGCACAAATCCGGCACGCATCCGGCGTATGAAAAGTGGCGGATCGTGCTCGTTGATGCTGGTCGATCAACTGCCCGAGGGCTCGATTCCCGAGCGGATCGCGTTGCAGGTGGTCAAGCGCAACACGCCGGCCTTGTTCGGCGCGGGCCTGATCGACTCGATTCCGCCCGAGGTATTGAAAGAAGCCGCGCAGCGGCAGGCTCGCCGGGGAGGCGGCGTGAAAGGACGCGTGGCGCTGGCCAGCAACGGCGGCACCGGCAAGTTCGGCTGGCGCGGCCAGACCGCGTCCTTGCAGGACTTCGTCCGCGGAGCCTGCGCGAACGAGTTGGGCTTGCGCAGTGCCCGGCAACAATCAGCCGATCGATCCATTGGCTCCCGATCGGCCGCCGCCGGGGCAGGATCTCGACGACCCGGAATGCAACCAACTGGCGGCGTACGTGGCCAGTCTGCCCGCTCCGCGGCAGCGCTTGCCGGCGGACGAGGAGGAGAACGCACTGTGGGCGGCCGGCGACGCGTCTTTCGACCGCATCGGCTGCGCCGACTGCCACATGCGGCAGCTCGGCCAGGTCGGCGGCATCTACAGCGACTTCTTGTTGCACGACATGGGACCCGAACTGGCCGATCGGGCGGGGGCCAACTTCCGCACGGTACAGGCTCGTCGAGCGGATCGGCTCCCTATTACGGCGGCTCGATCGACGTGTTCGTCGACGGCCCGCCGAGACGTTGCGGCAGTGGCGCACGCCGCCCTTGTGGGGCGTGGCCAATTCGGCTCCCTACCTGCACGACGGCCGAGCCTGGACGCTCGAACAGGCCATCCTCGAACATCGTGGCGAAGGGGAAGTGGCCATGCGCCGCTATCAGAAGCTGATTCTCGAAGGCCGTGCGCGACTCTTGGCCTTTTTAGGAAGCCTGGGACCGGAGAAGCACTAGCAGGCCGATGAAGTATTCAACGGCCTGGGCGATCGCATCGATGCGATCTCAAAATGACGACGTAAGTCGCTATTTTGCGAGCCATGCGGAGCTTTGCTACGCACCTGGTGAGGTTGAAATAAGCCACGATGGCTTATTTCAACGGGCTGCTAGGTGCTTCATCGCGACGGATCGCCGAAACCGCCAGTGGACGTCACGTCTGCTGGCGGTTTGGCGTACCACCATGGCGTTGGTTCTCGCGCGGTCGGATATCGCTGCGTCGGCGGCACCGGGGCTATTTGCCGACAAGCTGTTCGCCGAACTCGACGATGCCCAGCGTAGACAAAGAACAATAGCGTCCCGACCAGGACCAACACCGTAGCCAGGAGTTCTTGTACGCCTTGCCGACCCATTCGGCCCGGCCGTTGAGAACCAGCAGGACGATTGCCAACAGCGGCACGAACAGCGCCCCCACCACGGCGTAGGTCTGTTGCATGCCGCGGAAATTGACGCCCACCAACCCCAGGATCGGCACCGTGGCGATCGCGTACAAATATCCGCGGTAGGGCATAGCGCGCGGTGTCGACCTTGTCGTGCTCGTGCTCGCTGCGGCGCATCAGTCGCCACAGATCGGCGAACAGGTAGGGAACGCTTTGCCACACGCCCAACAAGCTGCTGAACACGGCTCCCCAGGCGCCGGCCAGAAAGGCCCAGCGGGCCAGCGGGCCGAAGCGGCCGAAGGTCGCTTCCAGCCGTGCGGCCATGTCGACCACCAGCGTGGCGCCGCCGCCGGTCATTTCTCCCAGCGAACTGCCGATCACCACCATGGAAAGTCCAAACAATGCGGTGGCCAGGTACCCGCTGGCCAGATCGACTCGGCAGATGGCCAACTCGGCGGCCGATTGGCGCCCCTCTTCGCGAATCCAGTAGCCGTAGCACAACACGGTGAGCGTGCCGCCGACGCCGCCGATCAAGGCGATCGTCCACGCCGTGCCGCCGGCGGGAATCGTGGGCCAGACGAGCCCCCGGCACACGTCGCCCACGTCCGGCCGCAAGGCCACGGCCGTGACGACAACCACGACAAACATTACGCCGATGCAAATGCTCATCACGGTCTCGAACAGCCGGTAGCCGCCGATCCGCACCATGGCGATGGCCACGCCGCTGTGCAGGATGCCGTAGATCACCTTGTCGGTTCGAGCAGCGTCGGGACCTGTCCCCGAGATCGGAAGGATGGCGTGGCAAGTCACGCCCACGGCCCCCATCAAGGCCGCTGCCACGAAGAAGCTCCAGGTCACCAGGTACGCTAGAAACAGCCACGCGACCGGCCGTCCCAGCCGCTCGACGCAACCTTCCAACAGCGTGCTGCCGGTGGCGAGCTGCCAGCGGGTGAGCCCTTCATTGAGCACGAACTTGAGAAACGCTCCCAGCACGACCGCCCACAGGATCGCCAGGCCCAACGCGCTGCCGGTAAACGAAGCCGTGGCCAGATCGCCGGCACCGACGCCCGTGGCGGCCACGAGGATGCCCGGGCCGAGTGCGCGAAAGAGTTGTTTGATTTTCATCGCTCGGGCGGGCCTGGGAGTTTGAGCGTTCCGTTGCACGCGTGCTAATGGTTATAAGCTGCCGCGCCGCGTGAGAACATGGCACGCCAGCGCGTCCGTCCGATGTGCGATCGTCAGCGCGACGCACGCAGGGCCGTTAGTCAGCCGCTGGAATGTCCGCGGCATCGGCGGAGATATTCAGGCGCGACAGGGCGTCTCGCTGGGCAGCGGATAGCACCGCCAGGCCCAGGCGGCCGCGACCCAGGAGTCTGGCATCGTCGTCGGAGCCGTCCGAGGCTCGGTCGGCGGTGCCATGTTCGGCGACGATTCGCTTGAGGTGGGACTTGTTGTGTATGGCTCAGCCCCAACCGTGCGACGATATCCGGGCGGAGCAGGAACTCGGGCTGCGCCAGGCGGATCGTTGCGGCGGTGTATTGCGGTTCGGGCTTGCGGGGCGGACGGGGCCGCTCGGGTTCATCCCGGGGCATCGCCTCCACGCCGACCGTCGCAGACCGTTTGGCGGCGCGACGAGTCGTCAATTCCCACGGCCTTGTCTTCTGGTGCGTGGTCCTTCTCTTTCGGCATCGGCGGCGGAACGTAGTACGGCGGCGATTCGACCGACTGCGTACGCACCGTTGGCTTATTTTCGTCGGCGAAGTGCTCAATCGAAAACTTGTGATCGGGCACGAGTTTGAGCGATTTGGGCAGATCGTTGGGTCCCGGCTCACCGTGCTTGCGAGCCAGCGGGTTCAGCGGCCGCGATTGTTCGAGCACGCGAATGAGCAGAATGCCCACCAACAGCAGATGCGCCGACAAATCCCGCCGCGGCGCCGACGAACTTCCAGGGGACCGTACGGGCGTCCGTGCGGCGGAGCCGCGCCCAGCCGGCGAAGACGGGCTTCTTTTTCAAGGAGCGCGAGGCCTCCGGGTCGCATTCGCGCATCAGCCCCAGACGCGATCGACTGTGCAGATCGACGCCTTCGAAGCGTTCGACGCCCACGTCTTGCAAATCGAGATTCACCAAGCGGACGGCGAAGTGATCCGACTCGATCTCGAGCCACAACACGTCACCGACCTGGAATTCGCAAACTCCTTCCAACTCCACGGCGAACCCGCCGACCGACTCGTCGAGCACTTCGACCGGGAGAGCCCGCTTACTGCTCTTCAGCCGGCCCCAGCGGCGCTGGCCCACCGCAGGGCAGCGGAAGGCGGCCCTGCGCTCGGGCAGTTGTTGTGATTCTCGCGGGGGCCAAACCATGATCCGCCCTCATACTGCGCCGACCGGCCAGTGAGGAAACTACCACCTTGATGTCGCCCCGCGCCCCTTGGGTCTCCCTGTAACCAGGATACGTCAAAATCGGTATCCTGCCGGGGGCGGGTCGTGACGTTCATGCGTCTTCTCGGCCGTGTCGATGGCAAGTCGAAGGCGACACAGAGCCCTACGCAAGGGGGGGCGCGGCTCGAATCAGAGGGCGCTGATAATCTAAGCTTACACGTGTCGATGAAAGGATTTCGGACGAATCTTGCCCGGCCTCTTCGCCGGAGAAATCCGACCCCATGCGAGTTGCAGTGATTGGTGCCGGACCGGCCGGGATGACGGCTGCGCTCGAGCTGGTGCGAGGTGGCGCCGAGGTCGATGTCTTCGAGGCAAACGATCGCGTCGGCGGCCTGGCCCGCTCGTTCGATTTGTGGGGACACCGCGTCGACCTGGGGCCGCACCGGTTCTTTAGCACCGACGCCCGTGTGAATCGCCTGTGGCTGGGAGTCGTAGGCCAGGATTACGTCATGGTGGACCGCCTGACGCGGATCTACTATGGCGGCCGGTTCTATCATTATCCGCTCCGCCCGCTCGACGTAGCGCGGAACTTGGGGCTGCTCGACACGACACGCTGCCTGGCCAGCTACGCGCGGTCCCGGCTGCGCGTCGGGCCGGGGCCGTGCAACGGCGATTCGTTTGAAGATTGGGTCACCAATCGCTTTGGCCGGCGGCTCTTCGAGACGTTTTTCAGGTCCTATAGCGAGAAGCTGTGGGGCATTCCCTGCAGTCAATTGAGCGCGGACTTCGCCGCCCAACGGATCAAGAAGTTTTCGCTAGGTGAAGCCGTGCGCGGCGCCTTTGCGCCCCGCCGCCGAGCCAGGCACGCGACGCTCGTCGATCGCTTCGCCTATCCGCACGGTGGCACCGGTGCCGTTTACGAAAAGATGGCCGACCTGGTTCGTGCCGGCGGCGGCCGCATCCATTTGCACGCTCCCGTGCGAAGCGTGCTTCAGGACGGCGAGACCGTTCAAGGCCTTGAACTGGCCGATGGGAGCGCGCACTCCTACGACGAGATCGTGTCCACGATGCCGCTGACGCTGCTCGTCAAGGGACTGGGCAACCTTCCGCCAGAAGTTCGTGCCGCAGCCGGCGCACTTCAGTTTCGCCATGCCGTGCTCGTCTATCTGCACGTTGACAAACGATCGCTGTTTGCCGACCAATGGCTTTACATTCATGCACCGGAGCTGGCGATTGGCCGCCTCACCAACTTTGGCAACTGGGGACCGCACGACGACGATACCAGCGGTACGGTGTTGGCCGCCGAGTTCTGGTGCAATGACAGTGACGCGACCTGGAAGGAATCCGACGAGTGGTTGATCGAACGGGCCGAGCGCGAGACGCGTTCCACCGGATTGCTCGAGGGCGCCACGGTGCTGGCCGGACACGTGGAGCGAATTCGCCGCTGTTATCCGATCTACCGCCGAGGCTACCGGCAACAGGTTGACGTGTTGGCCGATTTTCTGCGCGGGTTTCGGAACCTGACGGTTGTCGGCCGGTATGGTTCCTTCAAGTACAACAACCAGGATCACAGCATCCTGATGGGGATGCTCGCCGCGGAAAACCTGCTTGCCGGCGCGTCGCATGATTTGTGGGCCATCAACAGCGACTACCAGACCTTCCAGGAAATCTCGCTGATCACCGAAACGGGCCTGACGTCCTCCAGTGAAAACGGGCACGAGCCGGCGATTGACCACGAACGGGCGGGAAGCTATTCGGCCGACGGCTGATCCTTTTGCTGAGCTTCGTACGTGCGGATGGCTGCTTCGAGCTGCGCGGCCAACTGCGTTTCGCCTTCGGCCTGCGCCAACTCTCGGGCGTGGCGGGCCATCGCGATGGCGTGGGTCGTGTCTCCGATCCGCCAATAGGCGACCGCCAGGTTCGTGTACGCTGCCAGATTGGGGTCGAGCCGCAGGGCTTCTTCGAGGTGATCGATCGCCCGGTGCGTATAGCCGAGATTGGCCAGCAGGATTCCCAGGTTGTTGTGAGCTTCGGCCAGTTCCGGATCGGCCGCGATGGCGGCCTGGTAATGGTCGATGGCCTCTTGCGTTCGTCCGAGGCTGGCCAACAGCCGGCCCAGGTTGTTGTGTGCCGCGGCGTGGTCCGGCTCGATCCGCAGCGTTTCTCGATAGTGTTCGATCGCGTCGGCCGGCTGCGCCGCCGATTCCGAGGCCCGTGCCAGGTTGTAGTGGATCCAGGACGAATCGGGATCGAGCTCGACGGCCCTGGTGAAGTGTTCCATGGCTTCCGAGCTGCGACCTGCTTCTTGCAATAACAGGCCAAAATTGTGTTGCGCCATCGAGTCAAGCGGCTGATGGCGCACGGTGTCTGCCCACAGGGCCAGCTCCGTGTCGAACACCTGCAGCCGCTCGTGGCAGAGCCAACCGAAGCCGGCAATCAGGGCCACGATGGCCGTGGCGAAGACAACTGCCGCACCGGCGCAGCCCCCCTTGTGTGGCCGGCCATGCGCTCACCGCACCAGCGCACGACGGCGTACGCCGCGACGACCACCAGCGGCACGAGCGCCGCCAACGGCACGTATAGGCGGCGCTCGGCCGCCGTCTCATGAATCAGCGGGACGACCAGCGTCGGCGACAGGACGGCGACGAACGTGGCCGCCACGAATCCCAGCGGCGAGCGCCGCCAGACCAACACGATCGTCGCAGCGCAGAAAAGCCCGGCCGCCAATAGCCAAGGCCACGCGGCTTGCAGCGTCGCGGGACGCGGGATGTCGTAATGAATCAACAGCGGCCACGGCCACACAGCCAGCTTTAAATACAAGAAGAGCACCTTGGCTTGCGTGAACCACCAAACGTGGGCCGGCACACCCAGGCCAAATCCCGCGTCGGGAGTTCGCAGGCCGGCGAAAATGAGCGCCGCCAGCGGCAGCCAGCCCAGCGCCAGACCCAAATACAAGGGCCACGACCGGGCAAGCGACCGGCGAAACGAACCGCTCATGAACGTCCGCTCGAATAGCAGCAGCACCGCCGGCACCGACGCCATCATTTCTTTGCACAACATTCCACATGCGCTACTGAGAATGGCGACGGCGAGCCAACCCGTTCGCGCCGGTGGGCGATCGGTGGCCCAATACCGCAGGGCACTGTAGCAGGTTGCCAGAAAGAAGAAGCCCATCAACAGCTCGGTCCGCTGAGTGACGTACACCACGCTTTCGGTGTTGACCGGGTGCAGGGTCCACACCAGCGCCGCGGCAAGGCCGAGCGGTTCGGCCGAGCTTGCGAAACGCCCGGCGAAGAAGTCCAACCTGAGCGTCCGTGCCACGATTCGCCACAAAAGAATCGCCGATAGCGTGTGCACCACCAGATGCACCAGGCGGTATCCAAATGGATCGAGCTGGCCGAAATAGTAGTTCACCGCCAGCGACAGGTTGATCAAGGGCCGTCCAGCAACGGGCGTGATCGGCGTAGGATTCAACGGGCCCCGCTCGTCGGCCGTTCCGAATAGGGGCCACAGCCGCCGGATCGAATCGTTCAGGGTGATCGCCGCCATGTCGTCACAGATGAAAGGATCGTGGAGTGCCGGGACGTATACCAGGCAGACGGCGACCGCCAGCACGAGCCCGCCGAGCGTGTACCAAATTGTCGCGGGAATCCGGCGGCCGTCTTTCGGCACCTGCGCGGCGTTCGCTGCGGTTGCAGTGCTCTTGCTCATGAAAACTCCGTGGCCTTCCGGTGCGAGGCAACCCGCGCCGAAAGCGCTGACGTACGAACGAGGGGGGAAGGGCGCCGGTGGCCGCCCGGCTCACGACGAGAAGGCCGCGTAGGGAAACTCGGGCGAGCCTTCCTTCTGTTATAGATGCTCAGGTGGGGCGATTCGACAGCCCGACCCTGAATTGGCCGTCGCCGGCCGGCGGAAATGCGCACTAGCCCCTGCCGGCCCGGCACCACCGGCATAATCCGACCGCGATCCTTGCAGAGGATATGCGGCCGGGGCGACGCGATCGAGTGCCGGCGGTTCCGCCGAGCTACCCGTAGGACAGCTCCTGCACGGGGCGTTCGGCGTCGTGCGGGTCGAATGACCTCAAGCGCGTCTTTTGCAGCGCCAAATAGGTCAGATAGAGCGGGTTCAACAGCAGGTACCGCCGCCACAGCCGCCGCGGCTCCATGACCAGGCGGAACAGCCATTCCAGCCCGTGCCGCTGCATGAACTCCGGCGCGCGGGCCAGTTCGCCCGCATGAAAGTTGAACGCCGCGCCGACGGCCAGCACTGGCATCGACAAGGCCTCGCGCAACTCGAAGGTGAAAACTTCCTGCCGGGGACAGCCCAGGCCGACGAACGCGATGCGAGCGCCGCTGGCGCGAATCTCCTCGACCAGCTCGTTGCGCTCGGCCGCTTCCAGCCGGCGAAACTTCGACGGCCGGCGGCCGGCGATCTTGAGTCCCGGGGCCAAGTCGCACAGCGACTTGGAGAGCGCGTCGAGCAATTGCTCGGTACCGCCGAACAAGAAGATCGGCACACCGTCGTCGGCCGCGCGGCGGCAGAGTCTGAGCATCAGCGACGGCCCGTCGACGCGGTGCCGCAGCCGCTGGCCATGCAGCCAGTTCAAGGCCCAGCGCACCGGCTGTCCATCCGGCACGAGCAACTCGAGGCTGTTCAACCGGTAGCGGTGCACAGGATCCAAAACGCCGGTCATCAGCCCATGGACGGCCAGAGCCGAGACGCCCAGCGGCCGCGACTCGCGGGCCGCCGAGACAATCTGCTCGATCGCCCCCTCGAAATCGATGGCATTGATCCGAATGCCCAGGATGTTGTGTCGCCCCCGATCGATCATGAGGTCACCGGCTCCTGCCAGCGCTCGGCGTTGACTTCGTAGATCTCGGTCAGGATGTCGCGCACGTCGTATCGCAGGCGCCAATCGGGATAGTGCTGCGAAAACTTGCTGACGTCGCTGATCCACCAGATGTGATCGCCGGAGCGATTCTGTTCTTCGTAACCCCAGCTCAGCTCGCGGCTGGTGATCTCTTCGCAGATGGCGATGGCCTCGAGCATCGAACAGTTGCTGTAGCGCGATCCGCCGATGTTGTAGACCTCGCCCGAGCGCGGACTCTTGAAGAACTCAGCGAAGGCGTGGATCAAATCGGCGCTGTGGATATTGTCGCGCACCTGCTTGCCCTGGTATCCGAAAACCGTGTAGGGCGTGCCGCTGGCCGCGCACTTCATCAGGTATGCCAGGAAGCCGTGCAATTGCGTGCCACAGTGGCTGGGCCCGGTCAGGCAGCCGCCGCGGAAGCAGGCGGTTCGCATGCCGAAGTAGCGCCCGTATTCTTGCACCATCACGTCGGCCGCCACTTTCGATGCCCCAAAGACGCTGTGCAGCGTCTGGTCGATCGACATCGCTTCGGAAATGCCGGGGGCGTAGACGTGATCGGGCGCGATCTCCCACCGGGTGTCCAGCTCCACCAGCGGCAGGCGGTTGGGGGTGTCCCCGTAGACCTTGTTCGTCGAGGTGAAGATGAACACGGCCTCGGGCGCGTACTGCCGGGTTGCTTCCAGCAGGTTGAGCGTGCCAAGCGCGTTGACGCCGAAGTCGGTCTTCGGTTCGCGGGCGGCCCAGTCGTGCGAAGGCTGCGCGGCGGTGTGAATGACCAGCGAAATCTGGGAGCCATACAACCGGAACAGCCGATCGATGGCCTGCTCGTCCCGAATGTCGGCTTCGACGTGTTGATAGTAGTCTCCCAGTTCCTGCTGCAGGAGATTCGCCTGGCGGGCGGTCGACGCCTCGGTGCCGAAAAACCGGCGGCGCATGTCGTTGTCGATGCCGACAACTTGCAGGCCCTGGGTGGCGAAATGCCGGGTGGCCTCGGAGCCGATCAAGCCGGCCGATCCTGTAATGATGGCGATGCTCATGTTGCAGATCTCGATGTCCTGTGGGGGGATGCCTGACAACCGCCAAGCCAGGAGAGGATTCAACTACCGGGCGCCGCGTCCGATGACGACGGCCGGGACAGTTTCAGCAAGGAGTCTCAGATCGTGGACGGCCGAACGCGACCGGATGTATTGCAGATCCATCCGCATCCATTCGGCAAACGAAACGCTGGAGCGCCCGCGGACTTGCCAGATGCAGGTCAACCCCGGCGTGACGTCCAGCCGTCGCTGTTGCCAGCGCTCGCAGCCATGGGACTCGCGGCAGGGGAGAGGTCGTGGCCCGACCAGCGATATCTCGCCTCGGAGCACGTTGACGAGTTGCGGCAGCTCGTCGATGCTCGTCGAACGAAGAAAACGACCCAGCCAGGTGACGCGCGGATCATCGGCGATTTTGAAAGCCGGGCCGTCTTGTTCGCTGTATTGGCGCAGCGCGGCCTGCAGCTGCTCGGCATCGACCGTCATCGTGCGAAACTTGTACATCATAAACGGCCGGCCGCCGAGCGTATGGCGCCGTTGCCGGAAGATGACCGGACCGGGCGAGGTCACCTTGATGGCCAAGGCCGCGGCGAGCATCAACGGCGAAAGCAGGACTAATGCGATACTGGCGCCTACGACATCCAGCGCCCGCTTCCACGCCGGCAGAGGCTTGATAAACAGGGTCTGCATCGGCCGCACCTGGCGTGTGGCGGGCTCGTAGGCCCGGCCGCCGACTGGCGTTCTGTCAGACGGCCGAGAGACGAAGTCCGAATCATCGGCTGCGTCGGCTCGCTCTTCGTGCGACAGATCGCTGTCGGACGGATAGGCGAAGATGTCGCAGGCGGTGCTCTCACGGAGCACCGGCAGCAGCTCGACGAGGTCGGCGGCCAACTTCCAGGCGCCGTCGGAGTTCGTCTCCGGCAGCAACACGCCCACGCGGTCGGCGGCCAGCAAGCCGGCATCGTCCGTGGCACGTAGACGGCGACGAAACACGCCGGCCATCGTGTCGAGCACGTCCTTGGACAGGGGGTGTGCGAACGTGAAACTCACGAGCGAAAAGCTGGAGTTACCTCGGTCACACCGCATGCGTTCGCGGTCCAGAATGACCTGCATCCGCTGGGGAGAATGTAGCGAAAAATTGTCTGCCGAGTGGGGTTCGCGCAACAGCCAGGTTGCGAGAGCTTTCCGTAGGGGGTGAATCATGGTGGTTGTCGAAGGGGGGCCCGGACTTACAGTGATGCATTCAGCAAAATGGGGAGATGCTGTCGATGTTTGTTGAGGATGATGCCCAACACCGTAGCGTGGGCTTCCAAGAGCCGCTGTTTTGCCCGCACAGCGGTGTTCCTGCGAGTCCGCTCGGACTCCATCACCAACAACACGCCGCCGAGCAATCCGGCGGTTACAAAGCACAGATTGGAGGAAACAGGTGGGAGGTCGACGATGATCAATTCGAAGTCGTTCTCTAAAGCTCGCAGCAGTTCGGCGATGCCGTCTTTGTCGGCGGCGAGACTTTGGGGATCCTGAACATCGGCGACCGAGAGCAGGGAGAGATTCCCAGTCGCGGTCTGCACAACGTGACTGCACAACTGCGACGGGCGCGTCGCGTCTGCCGCGGCCGCCGGCCGGGTCGTGGCGGTGCCACGTCCACTCAAGTCCAACAGCAAAACGCTCTGATCACTCGCGCAGGCCGCGGTCACTGCCAGATTGTGCGCAAAAGAGCTCACTCCGGCGCCGCCCGTGGAACACGTGACGCCGATGCACTTTGGCGCCACCGTCACCTGCCGGGTCGCCCCTTGCAACCAACGCACCAGCGCACCATACGGATCGGTGTCGCAGCTGGTCGCCTGGTGGGCCGAGCTTGGCGAGTCGTGAACTATGGTTGTCATCGCTCCCTCACTGCTTCAGTTACGGCTGGACTACTGCTGGTCGTGTGGAAGCGAACCCGCCCCTCCGCAGAAAGTGAAAACTCTACCAGGCGACAGGCGGCAAACCGTCACCACGGCTGGCGCGCCCATATCAGTCGCGCGAGGTAGAGAACACGGCCACACGAGGGAGAGAATCCATTGAAGGCCAATTATACTTCGATCGAAGCGGCCACAACGGTCGGTGTGTGGTAGCTATATAGAGGATATGTGGAACCGTGAGCCGGCACGACCTAGTGACGCGAGGAAATCCGGTGTCGCGCCCCTTTGCAGACGCGATTACAGCGGCGCGTCAAATTCGCCAGAATCGATCCAGGCCGGATGCAGCAGGGTGAAGAAGTCAATCGCCAGTCGCTCCTCGACGTACGCATAAGGCAACAGGCCGTAGCCTTCTTCTCCCCAGCTCGGTCCCCACGAGCTGCGCACGATCAACGCTCCGCGCGATCCACGCAACCAACGATCGTCGTAGCCGACGGCCAACATCGCCTGACCACCCAGCGGCGAATCGAACGTCGGCCGATACGGTATCTGGCCGTCGCGATCCAGCGTGTTGGGAACTGCAAAGCCGAACGCAACCGGAAAACCAGCGGCAATGAACGATTTGACGAGCGACAACGTCTCGGCGCCGGTGGCCTTTCGGCCGTCCAAGCGAACGTACCGTACGTCACGGTACGGCTCACTGTAGCAGTACAAAAATCCATCGGGTTGTTCGGCAAGTCGGTCCACGCCGTAAGGCCAGTACGTCTCGGGCGGAATCCCGCAGCGGATCATGGCCTTCAGCGTCGTGCGCAGGTCGACGCCCACGTTTCCCACAACCCCCGCCGTGCGCAATGCATTCTGGAACAAAAACAGTCGCGACGGCCGCAGCAAGCGCCCCGCGCACGCCGCTCGAAGTACTGCACCAGCGCCGCACAGGCGTGGGCGCTCGAGGCATTGAGCTCCAACTGATCGTCGACCTCGACGAAGTACTCCCGCAAGTCCGCTGACGGCGGGGATGCTCCATTGCTCTGGCCGAGTCGCTTGATCCAAGCGTCAGCCGGCGGTTCGTCGCCGGCGTAGTCTCGGTAGTCAGGCGCTGCGGGCAGCCAACCAAATCCGCGCGGTATGAAATGCGCCATATTCGAACCCGACCTTTGCGTTCGACCCCGTCTGCCAGCATCGATGACGCCAGCTCAGCAGGTGCGCCCGGCGGCCAAGGGTCATGGGTCAAGAGCCCCGGCGTGACGACAGCATATCGCCTTGTATCGGGAGACCAAGGTGCACAGTGGGGACTGCGTGGGGTGCGGGGGAGGAGAGAGGCCCCCCCGGTGTTTTTTCGCAGTCGCGGCGGGCCAGCCGGCTACCCGGCCGAAACCGCCGACTCGGTGGCCAGCTGTCGGCTGGAGAATTCCCAGCGAATGCCTTCGCCGCTTCCATCGCCCATGAAACGGACCAGAAGGTGCCGTTGCTTGCGGTTCAATGCCTTGATCGTGTCATGCAACCTCCGACGCGGATCAAGCTGCGGCAAGGGGGGCAGCGGATCGTCGATGCGTGGCGGCCAACCTTCCTCCTCGAAGGCCGTTAGAACCGTCTCCTGATTGGGCGACGGGAGCTTAAACTCCTTGACGACTTCGCTGCCTACCCGTAGTTGGCGACGCTGGTCGTCCCATTTCGGTCTTGATGGTTGGAGCTCGGCGGCCATCAAGTGGCAACTGGCAGCCGGATTCCCAAGCGTGCTGACCGCGTCCCCACCACACAATACTCGGGCTGTGGCCGCGCCGCTCACGGTCAGTACGACGCAGGTAGCCTCGGTCATACTCACCAACGGCGTGTGGCGAAATTGACGCGCGCGGTCGGTTGGCCCTGTCGTTTCCACCGCGTGTTCCACGTATCCCATGCCGATCAGCCAGCGCAGGTCGCTATTGGTAAGCCGCGCGTCGCGCAGTACCTGCAGTTCCACGGCCAGCTCCCAGATGTCCTGGCGCAACTCCTGCGCATAGTCGTGCGCTTGCAGCAACAGGGCCAAAGCTTCATTCAAATGGGGGCGCACTTCTCGCGGTGCCGTGACATCGGACGCGCCGGCAATACGACTTCGGGCGTCCTGTCAAACAGCTCGCTGGACGATGTTGGCGGCTTTTTGTCGGGCTGATCCATGGTGTGTGCGGGCAGACTTTCTCTGCGAGTCAAAAAATGGCCTACGTCGATGATTTACTTTCGCTCCAAACTCGATTGCACTAACGGCGAACGGGCGTTTCGGTATGCCGGGCCGCAGCTGCGACTCAGGGTTCCTCCATGTTTTCTATCGGAGTTCCTCGACGTTCCTCGGGCCCGACCGGTCAGTTGGAGCCGAGCAGGCCCCGTCAATCGTGCTACATCTTCATTTTTCGGACGTAAAACGCTTCGGCTAGTTTGCTGGGCGAGTTGCACTCCAGCCCGCGCAGCCGCATCAGGGCGTAGAAGGTCTCTTTCGAGAACCACGGCTTCTCGTGTTGCGACGCAAACGCCCGAATCAGCGTATCGACCTTTTGCCGGCCGGTGGCTTCGTCGAGCGTCACGTAAAGGTTGGGCGACCCCAGGTCGCCTTCGTACTTGGGGATTTCGTATTCCAGGATCTGGTGGTTGCGAAACGCGCACCAGGTGAGCTCGGCCAGCGTGCGGTGGTCCTGGTGCAGGTCCTCGCGGCGATGCGTGAAAATCAGGTCCGGCGCAACGCGCTTGGACAGGTCGCCGAAGAACTCTTTGATTTCCAACCCGGCGTACGGGAAAAAGCTGTCGCGGAACGAGAGCACTTGCACGTGCTTCGAACCGGCCCCTTCCAGGAACCGCTCGGCGCACGTGGCCGCTTCCTCCGCTCGTCCGCCTGCGCCGCTGAACACGATCCAGTGCACGGCCACGCCCGGGTGCGCGGCCAGCAGCTTCAGCAGCGTGCCGCCGCAGCCGATCTCGATGTCGTCGGCATGGGCGCCGAGACAGAGGATGGTTCGCAAGGTTCCGAAGGACGAATTCAGCATGGCTAGGTTCCGGAGCGCCGGCGACGTGCCGGCTAGGAGGTTGATGGACTCGTTTTCGCGGCCTTCCGTCGGCGAGACGCGTTCGTCGAGCTTGATGGCGATGATCGACTTGGGCATGAGCAGGAAGCGTTCCACGACGATCTTCGCGTCGGGAAACAGGGCCCTCATTTCCTTGACGGTGAGCAGCCGGATGGAGCGGATGAATTCGTCGACCCCCTGCTGGTCGGGACGCGTCACCAGCCCCCACACCGAGCACCAGCGGAGCAGGCGTCGTTTGATCGCGAAGGGCAGGAATTGCAGGCCCAGGGTGAGGAAGTGGGGCTCGACCGGAAAGTACCGGTTGGGGGTCTGTACGAAATAGCTGACGCCAACGCGCCGAATTTCGCCGGCGAAGCGCTTCTGGTCCTCCGGGCCCCCCACGTGCTCGATCACCGAGTTGGAGTAGACCACCTGAAACTGCCCGTCTTCGTAAGGCAGGTCGCGTGCGTCCCCCTTGACGAACGAAAACCGCCCTTCGGTGCATTCGCACGATTCGTCGACGTTGAGCAGGATCACCTTGGGCTGCTCATCGATGATTTGCCAGTTGAATGTCGCGCCGCCCACGTCCAGAATTTCGGAATCGTCGCCGATGCCGAACAACTTGACGAACATCGCCATCCGCTTGCGGCGGAAGAAGAGCAGGATCGGCTTGTAGATGCTGTGAATGTTCATGGCGGTCAACTCACGCGGACGAAATGGGCACGGTTACTGGGCGACTCGTTTTTTGGCTCGGGCCTGGGGACTGAGCTTGATCCGCCGGCTGGAAGTTCCCAGCAGCGTTCGCGAAGCCTCGTCAGCGGGCGCGTGCTTCCAGACTTCCCACAGCGCGTTGCCGCTGGCGTACATGTCGTCGAGGCGTTGCTTCTCCTTGAAGGTGTCCATGCAGCCCCAGAAACCCTCGTACTTGTAGGCGCACAGCTTGCCCATCTCGATCAACCGCTCAAAAGGCTCGACGACCAGCTCCTCGCCCGGCTTGAGATACTCGAAAATCTCGTTGCTGAGCACGAAGTAGCCGCCGTTCATCCATACGTCGGCGTCGTTGATGGCCCGTACGCGCTGGACAGTGCCGTCGCCGTCGGAGATCACCGCGTGCCAGCTTTGCGGCGGCTTGACGCTCACGAACGTCGCGATCGCCTGACGCTGGTGAAAGTAATCGACCAGCGACGGCAGCGGCACGTCGCTCAGCCCGTCGGCATAATTGGCCAGGAACGTCTCCTCGCCCTGCAAGTGCCGCTCGACCGCCTTCAGCCGCTGGCCGACGTTGGACGTCGTGCCGGTGTCGACGAACGTGATCTTCCAGTCGTGAATGTCGCTGTTCAGCAGCCGGACTTGCGATCCGCCCGAGGAGAGCACGAAATCGTTCGAGATGCACTCGTTGTAGTTGAGGAAGTAGTCCTTGATGACATCCCCCTTCGGCCCCAGGCAGAGAATGAAATCCTGGTGGCCAAAATGCGCGTAGTAGCGCATCACGTGCCACAGGATCGGGCGGTATCCGACCGGAACCATCGGCTTGGGAATGGATTCGGAGTATTCCTTCAGCCGCATTCCCAGACCGCCGCAGAAGAGGACCACTTTCATGATTGTGCTCGCTTGAGAGGAGGCCAGTTTTCAGGTTGCTTGATCACGGTCGTCAAACGCTGCCAGGACTCGGGTGACGTCAAAGGGGTCGACTTCGGGCGGGGACTAACCCTCCAGCACCAACAGTTCGGGGATCGGCACGACAAACTTTGCGCCCCACTCGCGGGCGTAGGCGAGCTGCTGAACGATTTCGTCCTTCAGGTTCCACGGCAGGATCAGGATGTAGTCCGGCCGCGTCTCGGCCAGCCGCTGGGGTGCGTAAATCGGAATGTGTGTGCCGGGGAGAAACTTTCCGTGCTTGTACGGGTTGCGATCGACGGTGTACGACAGAAAGTCGGTGCGGATGCCGCAATAGTTCAACAGCGTGTTCCCCTTGCCCGGCGCACCGTATCCGGCGACCTGCTTGCCGGCTCGCCGGGCGCCGATGAGGAACTCCAGCAGCTTGCGCTTCGTCTCCTCGACCTGCCCGGTGAACTTCAGGTAGGTGGCCAGCTCGCCGTAACCGGCGGCCAGCTCGGCATCGGCCACGGCGGCCAGGCGGTCGGTCGGCTGCCGCGAATCGTCGGCGTGGCAGGCATACACGCGCAGCGATCCGCCGTGCGTCGTGAGCTCCTCGACGTCGAACACCTTCAGCCCGTGGGCGGCAAACACCTTGCGCACCACCAACAGCGACAAGTAGCAAAAATGCTCGTGATAGATCGTGTCGAACTGGTTGCCTTCGACCAGCCGCGACAGGTGCGGAAACTCCATCGTCAGCACGCCGCCCGGACGCAGCAGGATCGACAGCCCCTCGACGAAGCCGTTCAAGTCGGGCACGTGTGCCAGTACGTTGTTGCCGGCCAGCAAGTCCGCCGCCACCCCTTCGTCGGCCATCCGCCGGGCGGTGTGCCGCCCTAGAAACTCGACGCGCGTCGGAATTCCCTTGTCCATCGCCACGCGGGCCACGTTCGCCGCCGGCTCGATTCCCAGCACCGGCACGCCGCGGGCCTTGAAGTATTGCAGCAAGTAGCCGTCGTTGCTGGCCACTTCCACGACCTGGCTTTGGGCGTTCAGCCCGAACCGCTCGATCATCTGTCCGCTGTACGTCTCGACGTGCTTCAGCCAACTGTCGGAGTACGACGAAAAGTAGGCGTACTCGCTGAAGATCGCCTCGGGGCTTTCATATTCGGCCAACTGCACGAGCAGACACTGCTCGCAGACGTACGCCTTCAGGGGATAGAACGGCTCCATCATTTCGATCTGGTCGACCGTCAGGTACGTTTCGCACAAAGGCGACATACCCAGGTCCAGAAACACGTGCGACAGCGCGGTACCGCAAAACCGGCAAGCATGACGGACGGTGTCGGGCTGCTGGGCCTCAGGCGATGCGGCGGAAGTCGGACCGTTGGAGACAACTTTCTCCCCGGCGTTCAATTGGGTCGTGGACATAAATGAGTCTTCGCGAGATCGAATGAGATTCAGGATTCCTGACGTACTTGATCGGACCGCTCCGCGGCGATCTCCTCCAGCAGTCCATGCGCGGCCAGCAGATCGGCCGCCTTTCGCACGACTGCAAACGGCAGCTTCGAACGCTCGGCAATGTCCAAGAGAGCATGCTCGCCGTCCGAATAGTTCAACACCCACAACAGCGCTTGTTCGACCGCGGCCTGGTCGGGCTCGCCCCCCATGGCGCGGTACAGGCCGCGGCGGCCGAGTTGCGGCTCGCAGCACGGGCTGGTGTTTCGATAGCGGCGGTTTCCCTCCAGCACGCTCACGGCGGCGACGCACTTGTGCCACGAATCGGCGAGCGACTCGGGACGGACCAGCGTCAGATCGTCGGCCGACGTGTGATACTGTGGAAAGCGGCCGTGCGGCGTCCGCATCAAGCAGCCGATCGGCAGGTTGATTCCTGGCGACCCGTATTGCCGTTCGTCGTAGCCCAAGGGCTCAAAGTCTTCGACGGCGTAAGGCGCGCCCGAATGCGCCAGCACGTGCTCGAATGCCCGGTCGATTTCGGCGTTGCCGTAGCGGCTGCGCTTGTACGTGCTCGCTCCGCCGTCGCCCACCAGGGCGAGCACAAAGCCGTGGCGGATGCGAGCCAGTTCGCCTACGTGCTGACTGAGCCACGTGATCGCGCCGATCGTGCCGGGCACGAACACGAAGCGATACGAATAACGCCGCGCCGACTGCTGGGCCAGGTGCCGCGCCAGAAAGACGCTCACGGCCAAGCCCGACAGGTTGTCGTTGCACAGCGAGGGATGGCACACGTGGCAGGAGATCAGCACTTCGTCGGACGTTTCGCCCCGCAAGCGGAACTCGCCGTAGGTGAGGCTACCCGGCGCGAGCGTCGAGTCGATGCAAACTTCGTAGCGGCCCTGCGGCAGGGCGCGAAGCTGGTTGTGCGTGAGACAGAATCCCCAGTCCTCGCGGTAGTAGCTCGTGCGATAGGGGATCCAGTCGGGGTGCGCCGGCAGCGTGTACAGCCGCGGCCGCAGCTCATCGAGCGTCATTTCCGCCCGCACCGGAACGCTGTAGCTGACGACGTGCAAATTCGATTGCCGAAAATCGACGACCCGCCGGCCGGCAGCGTCTTTGATATAGGCGTCGCGAATGTTCCACTCTTGGGGCACCTGCCAGTCGAACGCCGCCGTGCCGGTCGGAACTTCATAGATCGCAAGCGGCACGACGTGCTGCAACTCGGCCAGCGCCCGCCGCACGCCGTCGCCCGTAATGCTGCGGCAATCGGGATAGAGTTTTGCCACCAGTTCGTACATGGCGGCCCCGACGTCGCCCCCGTCGCGGCCCGAGGGCGCAGCGGCGCTCCGCGCCGCGCGATCGCGAGCGTCGCGTCCGGCGTGGGAGGACTCGGAATGGAGCAGGGGGGTGGCTGACATCGGGGTGATTGCGATCTCGTGGAGTTAGGTACTGCCGTGGGTGGTCGAGAGCTCGCTTTGGGACGACTTGGCCGCGGTGCCGTTGGCATGCCCGTTCGCGTCGCCCCAGCGAAGCTGCGCGTCGAGCTTTCCTTCGGCCATCAGTTTTTTGAGCATGCGCAAACGGTCGTACGTCGGACCGGCGTATTGCTCCTGCGTCAAGCCCGCGCGGCGGAACGCCCCGTACAACTGCTGCGCACCGCTGACCACATTCCAGCGAAGTTTGAAATCGGGCAGCACCCGTTCCAGCTTGCCGAAGTCGACGCGATAACAGCGCTTGTCAACGCTGGGCTGGGACGCGAACGTCACTTCGCAGCCGGGCACCGTGTCGCGAACGATCTCGGCCAGTTCGCGCACGCGGTAGTTTTCGCTCGTGGCGCCGACGTTGAAGATCTGGTTGTGGATCGCCTCGCAGGCGCGACCATCATGTGGGCGAATGCCCGGCAGATGTCCTCCACGTGCACCAGCGGACGCCAGGGGGAGCCGTCGCTCTGGATGCAGATCTTGCCGGAGAGCGAGGCCATGGCCACGAAATCGTTCACCACCAGGCCGAAACGCAAACGCGGCGAGAAGCCATAAGCCGTGGCGTTGCGCAACAGCGTGGGGCTGAAGTCGTCGTCGGCCAACTCGGCCAGGTCGCGGTCGGAAAGGGCCTTGGAGTCGCCGTAGGGCGTCACGGGCATCAGCTCGCCCTCTTCAGTCAGCAGGTCGTCGCCGTGTGCGCCGTAGGTGCTGCACGAAGAGGAAAACAAGAACCGCGCGACCCCGGCCTCTTTCGCCAGGCGCGCCATCCGCACCGTGGCGCGATGGTTGATGTCGTAGGTCAGCTCCGGGTCGAGGTTCGCCACCGGGTCGTTGGACAGAGCCGCCAGATGGATCACGGCATCGAAGCCCTCGAAATCCTCGCGCGTGACGTCGCGCGTATCGAGAGCTCGGTGCGGATATGCCGGGGGCGGGTCGCCAAACACGCACGGTTTGAACCAGTTCGTGTCCAGCCCGACGACGTCGTGACCCTCGCCGACCAATAGTGGTACCAGAACGCTACCGATGTAGCCGTGGCAGCCCGTTACCAAAACACGCATTCCAAAGTCTCCTTAACCCAGTTGAACGATCGACCGCGAAGCGCGATCAACCGTCGTTTGTTTCGCCCGCGCGCTTTACGCGTGCGACTGTGGTTGTGCCCCTGACGTTGCGGAGATGCCGTGCAATGTCCTCCAGTGTCTCTTTGTGATCGTATGATCCGATTCATCCGGCGATTCGGCCAGCGTCGCGAGTTGTCCTCCGCCG
The DNA here is from genome assembly GCA_963711515.1 of uncultured Planctomycetota bacterium. Classification (GTDB taxonomy): domain Bacteria; phylum Planctomycetota; class Planctomycetia; order Pirellulales; family PALSA-1355; genus CAVQEL01. Next base: position 194,577 of record CAVQEL010000033.1, read on the forward strand.
GCCAGGTACTCCGTCACGACGGCTTTCCATTTGTTCGCCTGCAGCAGAAACCGAGACAGCGCCAGCAGGCAGCCGGCACGCTCGGCCAGGTTCATCCGGGTGCGGGCAACGGCCCCGAAATAGCCCGCGGTGGCCCGGAATTGGCGCGGCAAGGCAAATCGCCGCGCCCCTGGATTCATGTGGAGATTCTGCGCGCGTGCCGACGCGTTCGACGAGAAACGCTCGACGTGCCAGCGAGAGAACGCCAGGACCTCGGGAATCTCGCCAAAGCCGCCCCGCAGGCTGAGCTCCGCCAGAAACACTTTTTCTCCGCCGCGGTAGGCACGATGCAGCCCGGTCGTGCGCATCTGGCGCGGCGGATGACGCCGAACACTTCGTGGTTGCGAATCGAGTACAGCAAGATGCCCAGGTAGCGCTGGTAGGCGCGGGCGGCTTGTCCCATTTCGAGCCGCGTGTGTTCCATCTCCTGGGTGATGCCTTGCAAGTCGCAGGCGCGGCGGGCGTCGCTTTGGGGGTCCGCGATTAGCTCCCCTTCGCCGTCGATGATGCCCGTCTGCGAGTGGCACAACACCAGCGACGCGTCGTGGTCCAGCGCCTCGACGGTCCGCGCCAGATAGCGGGGACCAATGACGTCGTCGTGCGCCAGCCACTTGAAGTACTCGCCGCCGGCCAGCTCGAAGGCGCGATTGAAATTCCAGGCGGCGCCCCGGTTCTGGGGGGCGCGGGCATAACGCACGCGGCGGTCGCGGGCGGCGTAGTCGCGACAGATCTCCTCGGTCGCGTCGGTCGACGCGTTGTCCGAGATCACCAGCTCGAAATCTTCGAACGTCTGGTCCAGCACCGACTCGATCGCCTCGCCGAGAAACTTCTCGCCGTTGTACACCGGTAGCCCGACGGTCACCCGGGGCATGCTCTTGGCGGCGTTGGCGGTGTTGCTGGTCATCGTTGTGCGGATTCGAAAGGCGAGCGGTGTGCGTAGGTCCGCTCGGTTTAGTAAATTCAGGCAGTGCCGTTGTTCGAGGGGAGGACGTTGTAGGGAGTGATTCGCCGCGGCGCCGGACGCTTCGGCGCGGCGCAGTCTGGGCCAAAAACGCAGCCCGGGTTGTCGTCTGTGCGGCCGCCATTCCCAAGAGCAGGTAGATCGGAATTCCTCCCATGGGGCGTTCCAACAGCGGATCGAGCAAGGCCCAGATGATGGCTAGCAGCCACAGGCAGAAGCCAAACGGTTCCCCGGTTTCGCGGTACGTGCGCCAGAGCAGCCGGGCCAGGGCCGTTTGAAGTCCGACGAAAATCAACACGCCCACCCAGCCCGAGTAACCCAAAACGAACATGAAGATGCTATGCGGCGTGCGCACCGGGTTTTCGTACAGGTCGTCATACGGATGGAGCTTCCAGAGCGGATAGTGGTAGCCGAGCCCAAACAGGGCCTGCGAGTCCGTGGAGTGGACTTCGTCCCAAATCTCGCCCCAGTAGTCGCTGCGCCAGGTGGCGGTCGCGGCCTGTGACTCCGCGTCGCTGGTGAGCGAACCGGCCAACTCTTCGTCGAACGGTGAGATGAACCGGCCAAGGATGTCCCACGTCGAGATCCAATCGCCGCGCATGCTGGGGGAGGGGAATTGCACACCGGGAAGCAGACCGACGAACAGCACGCACGCGGCAATCGCGGCGAATTGCATCAAGCGCTTGATGTGGTTCGTCAGGTAACACCACAGCGTGACCGACACGCCGAAGGCCAGCCACTCGGCCCGACGCTGCATGCCGATCAAGACCAGCAGGTTCAGAACCATGGGAATCGCGGCGCACCACAAGTTGGGCTGGAACGACAACATTCCCAACAGCAGCAGCGGCACGCCGGCCGGATGCCCCAGCCAGCCGACGATCTCCGGATTTTCGTAGCTCTGGCTCAGTCCCAGCGGGCCGAACACGGTGAAGAACAGGATGCCGTACACGCCGTGGCACCAGGCCAGAATCGGAATCAGCCGCGGTAGGAAGTTGGGATTTCGGGTCGCGACCCAATAACCCGGCAGCAGGTACAACGGGTACAGGTGAAAGACGAACACTTCGCCCATCGATCGCAGCGGCCCGAAGTTCAGCGCCCAGATGCATTCGAGCGTGCCGTAGACGAGCGAAATCGCCAGCCACCAGCCGACCGAGGTCAACCGCGAGCGAGTGGCCAGCGCATTCAGCCAAGGCTGCACCAGGCTCGAGGGCTGGGCCAGCAGATAGGCCCCCAGGGCCATCTCGCCGACGTACAGCGAGCCGAAGCCCCAATGCGCGAACGAACGGCTCATGATCAGGTAACCAAACAGCAGCACACCAGTCAGCCATACAAACGGATTGCGGGTCCAACTGCGGGGGGCGGTGTTCATGGCATTTCTCCCGGCAGCAAACGATCCGAAAGGCGGAAGAACGCCAGCCACTGAACGCCGGAGGTGACAGACCGCCCGACGAGCCGCCCTTGGGCCGCCCCGACGAGGCCCCAATGCGGGATCAGCACGACGGACAGCGCCAACATGATCAGCGTGCCTGCCAACGCGGCGTAGAAATGAACGTTTGGCCGGCCGATCGCGAACAGCCCATTCCCGGCTGCGGTATCAATCGCGTCGGTGATGGCACTGAGCACCAACAGCGACAGCACGGTGGCCTGTCCGGCGAATGCTTCGCCGTAGAGCTTGGTCAGCAGGTACGCCCCGAAAAACATAAACACCAGGCAAAACGGTACTGCTCCGGCGCTCAGCACCGCGGCCGATCGACGCACCAGGCTGCGGACTTTTGGCACGTCGCCCGCGGCATACGCGCTGGCGGTCGCGGGAAACAGCACGTTGGCCACCGCGATCGGCAACGGCGTCGAAAGCCGGACCAGCGTTTCGCAAGCCGCGTAAATGCCGGTCGACATCAAATCCGTCATCAGCGCCACCAACCACACCTGCGCGTGAACGCGGGTGGCCAGGATCAACTGGCTGACGAGTTGCCACCTGCCGCTGTGCCAGTTTCGCCGGGCATCGGTCCACAGCCGCGCGGGTTGAATCAAAAACCGCTGCTTTGAACAGACGAGCCACGCCACGCCGGCAATTGCGGCTCCGACGCCCATCGCGGCCAGGGCAGTGAGGGCCGACAGCCGGCCCGTTGCCGCCAGCGCGAGCAATGCCCCGAGCTGAATCACCGCCGCGCCTCCGTCGACGGCCAGCACCCATTTCATTTCCAGCCGCGCCAGCGCAAAGCGGCGGGCAAACTCCTGCATAAAAGCCAGCGGGAACGTGACGGCCAGGACCGCCGCCAGCAGCGCCAGGCCGGGCGGCCCGTAGCCGATGGCACAGACCGCGCTGGCCAGCGCCAGCATGATCATCAGGGCCAGGCACAGCAGGGCCTGGTGCACCAACGTGCTTCCGGAGTAGGCCCGCCCGTCGTCGTCCTTGTAATAGTTGCAGTACAGCGTGTAGGGAAGCAAGACTAGGCCGGTCTGCACGCACACCGCGTAATAGAAGACCACCAGCCCCAGCGTGTAATCTCCCAACTCCATCGGGCCGCAGGCGCGTCCGACGATGACCGAGGCGAGCAACCGCGAACCACCGACGGCCAACTGGTCGACGACCGACAGCGTGCCGTGATACGCGGTCAGCCCAAATCGCGACGCGAACCGCGCGGCGAGCCGGCCGATCCACGGCTGGCGGACGACAAGTTCAAGTTGGGGTTCGGCTCCGACGGTCATTTCGAGTCGTGCGGCGTTTGAGAGTTGTGTCAAGACCTTGTTGCTGCTTAACCCCGTATCTCGTCGGTTGCTAACGCTTTGATCCGCCGCGTGCCCAGACGGCATTCCCCAAAGCGGGAACCGTCGCGAGCCAGGCCTCCGGCTGCCCCCGGTGGCCGCGTCAGAGCACGTCTGGCTTTTCAGTCCGCCAAATCGCTCGCAAGCTGCGCCGCAACTGATGGAAACAACGATCCACTGCGCCGAAAGAATGTCGTGCCTGGCCAGGGAGGCGCCGGCGGGATTTCCCTACGAGTGCGAGCCGTTGCCCGCGGAGCCATTGCCGCCGGAGCCATTGCCGCGGAGCCATTGCCGGGGTGTCATGACTGCCGTGTCCATTGCCGCCGGAACCATGACCGTTGCCCCCGGCGGTCACTCCGTTGCCGGCCAGTTGCTCCGACGTGAAGCGCGGAATCGACGCCAATACGGGAACGCCCAAGTGACTCTCGATGTCTTGCGGATTCACGAGCGGAGCGTTGAGCGATTCGACAATGAGCGGCAATACGATGGCACCCACCAGCCCGACCAGCAGCCCCATGTACACGATCAGCGAGGTCCTGATCGTGGGCTTTGGCTCGTAAGTAGCGGGCTGCGCGACGTTGATGTTCGAGAACTGGCCCACCGCCAGGGCGTTGTCGATGCGAGCCTGTTCCAGGTGTTCCGAGTACGTCTTGTAGTCGTCCTCGAAACGCTTGTAGTCGCGCTCCAACTGGGCGATTTGCACGTCCCCGGCGTTAAAGGTTTTGAGGTCGTCGCGGACCTGCGCCAGTTGCGATTGCAGAACGTCTGCCTTCGTGCGCAACGACGACAGCAGTGACTCTTCCTGCACCAACTTGACCGCGATCTGCTCGTAGATGTTGTTGGGGCCGGTCGTCACCATATCGCGAGACTCTTCGGCGGCTTCGAGAGCCTGCTTGGCGTTGGCCGTGCGCTCCCGGATCTGCTTGACCAGAAAGTGCTCGTCGGTATAGCGCGACGACAGTTCATGTTCGGTCATCTGCAGCCGGTAGAGTTCGGCGCGCATCAGGTCGGAGTCGTGGTTCGGAACCCGGTCGGTGCTCGCGGTGACGATCCGCTCGGGTTGATCGGCGATTTTCTCGCGCAGCATCTTCACTTCGGCCTCGGCGCCGGCCATCGACGCCAGCGTCGTGAGCAGCTCGTCCTCCAGGCGGGCCGCCTTGGTCACGATCAGCGTCCGCTGATCGTCGCGCGATACGATTCCGGTGTCGTCCTTCACCTTGCGCAGATCGTCTTCCGCCTTGATCAACTGCTCGCGCACGTCGGCCGTCTGGCGTTCCAGGAAATCGTGCGCACCGTGCGTGCGATTCAGCCGCACGTGCTCGGCCAGGTAGAAGTCGACTAACTTGCTCACGATGTCCTGCGCCATCTTCGGGCTGTAGCTCTTGCAGGTGACGCTCACCACGTCAGATTTCTTCATACGCTCCACGAAGATCGACTTCTGCAGCTTGCGAATGGCGTGATCACGGTCCGTGAGCGTGCCGGCCGCGTCGATCGACGATACGAAGTTGGAAACTTGCGTCAGCCAGCGCCGCAACGCGGAGTCCGACGCGCCCTGTTCGTCGCCGCTCCGCAGAATCTGCTCCGGCCCGATGGCGTCGACGACGCGCTCCAGCAGCAGCGGGCTGACCAGCACCTCGGTCACCGAATTGATTTCGCTATCCAGCCCGGGGCTCATCAGCGGCGGCGTCATGGGCCGGCCCACCGTGGCGGCGGCGTCGAGCGAAGCGTTCTCGCGACCTGCACGAATGTACAGAGTGCTTTCCGAGCGGTAGCTGCGCGGAAAGAGGCAAAACACCAACGTCGTGACCAAACAGGTGGCCAAAAAGAAGCCAGCAGATAGCTTCCAGTGCTTGGCAATTGCGCGGAACAAGTCAACCAGGGACTTCTCGGTGGCTTGAGCTGAGTTCATAGGGCTGGCAGGGTGTTGGGTGATATGTTAAGAAATTACGGTCAGGCGAGTTAGGTATGAACTGGGATTGTAATAACGCCGCATAGTATATGCAATATGAGTCGACTGGATTTTCTGGCGAAACATTAAGGATTCAAGCCTGTTGGGTGGTTGAAGTGGTTTGTGATGATTGTATGCTTATGAGGTTTTGAGATGCTTGTGGCCTAAGCGTGTACTGGGAGGTCTATCAGGCAGTTCAAGCATCGCGGACGATGGACCAAAGAGTGGCTTCGGGTAGTGTGCGGTGTCAGGGAAGAGTGGGCCGTCTCATCTCCACGTGCAACTTTGAAAGGAAGCCCATGGCCTTAACTGGTCGTGCCTCTTTGGGGCCCGCGAATCACGTGCCCGGTGCCGTCCGTCCGCCGCGCGAGACGCTGTCTCGCGAAGTCAATCCGGCGTTGAAGTGGATGCGCGCCGAGCGAATCCAGTGGGATTGCGATTTGGCGCGGCAGGAGTTCTCCATCTTTCTGCGCGACGGCGAAGGAGCCGATGTCGAGGAGCCGGTGATGGTGTGCTCGATCGACGAGTGGCTCGATTGCGTCGTGCCGGCCGATCGCGTGCGTTTGCGGCTGAAGTTGCTGTCACTTTTTGAATCGGCCACGCGCAGCTTCGACCTGCAAATACGCGTCGCCACTCCGGATGGCCACGCGCAAGTGAACGATGTGTGCGCCCTTGTCGTCCGCGACGAGCAAGGCATGCCATTGCGGATTGTCGGCCATCAATCGCGACGATTTGCCCACACGGACACCAGGCCGTCGTTTGCACCCAGCATTTATCACGATCCGCTCACGGGGCTGCCGAACCGCCGTTTGTTTGAGCAATGCTTCGTCGAGTCGCTAGAACGGGCGCGACGCGACCAGAAACCTGGATTTGCAGTGCTATTTATTGACCTCGACGGCTTCAAGCAGGTCAACGACCGAAACGGCCATCTGGTGGGCGACCGCACGTTGGTGGCCGTGGCAGAGCGTTTTTTGCACTGTGTGCGGCCAGAAGATGTCGTCGCCCGCCGCGACGGAGACGAGTTCACGATTCTGCTGAAGGACATTTCCCAGCCCGCCGCCGCCGTCGTGGCCGACCGCATTCTCGAGCATTTGCGGGCTCCCATGTCGGTCAATGGGGGCGAGGTTTGCGTCACCGCGAGCATCGGCATGGTGCTGTGTGGGGCGGCGCCATCGTCGCCCGAGGATCTGCTTCGCCGTGCCGACGAGGCGATGTATCACGCCAAGGCCCGCGGGGGCGATTGCTGCGTCACGGCCGGACATGACCATCGCAATCCGCAAGATCTGCATTCGGTCGGCTGAGAGGCGAGGCGTCGGGGCGCTCGACCGTCCGTTCCCAGGGATCGCGGCGCTCAGGTTGCTTTCCAGAGTGGGTAATTCGCGTCGCGCTGGGAGATCGTCGTCACCGGGCCCGGCCACTCGATTCCAAACGCCGGGTCATTCCAGCGCACGCCCCGTGCCGATTCGCGGTCGAAGACATCGGACATCTGGTAGGCCACTTCGCAGTTGTCGGCCAGCGTTAAAAAGCCGTGAGCAACGCCGCGCGGGATGTAAAGCGCTGAGCGATTCTCGCTCGTCAACTCGAACGCGGCCCAGGCCAATCGCGTTCGCGAATCGGACCGCAGGTCGAGGATCACGTCGTAAATTGCACCCTGTGTGCAGCGGACCAGCTTCACCTCCGCGTGGGGCGGTGCCTGATAGTGCATGCCTCGCAACGTCCCGCGCCGCGGAGAGAACGAGATGCTGCACTGCACGAGCCGCGAATCGAGGCCGTGCTCGTCGAATTCGCGCTGGCACCAGGTGCGCGCGAAAAAGCCCCGCTCATCGACAAGCCGTTCCGGCTCGATGCGGTAGGCGCCGTCGATCGTGGTCTCGGTGAACTTCACTGGAGAACGCTCGGGGGGCGTGCCCGGACGGACATTCGGTCGCTAGCTAGATTGCATCGTCGGCTCGGCGGCGCAGCTCGCGGGCGCAGCCTCCAGCGGGCCGGCCGCGTCGCGGCGCAGCCAGATCTCGCGCCAGTAGGGAAAGATACTGCGCGGGCAGGACCGCCGGAAATGAGCCGTACAGATCACGCTTTCCAGAATGATCGCGACCCCGGGCAGCTCGACGACGCGCCCCGTGGTTTCTTCGATCAGCCGTTCCACTCGGCGCAGGACGCGAAAGCGTTTGCCGCAATAGGGGAGCATTTCGGCGTCAAACGTCAGACCGCGATTGCGTCCGGTGGCGTCCAACGTGCTGAGAATCTCGTCTTTGGTTTTGACGACCACCCAGTCGCCCGGCTCGAGCCCCAGCTTTTCGATCGGCGTGCGTTTGAGAGTTCCCTTGAGATGCGGATACGACCGGCCCGTCAACCTCCGCAGAATCTTGCTGTAGGCCGCGATGCCAATGCTCCGCAAAACCTCGAGCGGCGAAATCTTGTTCATCGTCACGTCGCGCACGTATTGCTTGGGTTCCCACCATGGCAAAGGACAAGACGCCTTGGGCAGCTCGGTGGCCTGGCAACGGTAGCGAACTTCGCCTTCTTGCGGAGCGATGCGATACACGGTCGTTTCCAACCAGGCACAATCGTGCACGGGCGTCACGGTGCCGTTCGTTTCCGAACGCGATGGTCCGTCGACGGCTCCTGCTGCGGCAGGCGAGCGTTTCAGCCAGGCTTCCTTCCAGAACAGCAAGCATCCTGCCTGGCAGCCGGCGTGCGCCGATCCGTCACAACGTAAGTTGGCCAGGTGGACCGTCCGCTCCATCCGCCGCAACCCGGTCCAATTCACCGTATCGCAGGTCTTGTCGGCGCGCTTGAACACCCGATGCTGCTGGCCGCAATAGGCCAGCATCTCCGGCATGAACGGCACGCCCTCCAGTGTCCCTTCCTCGTCGAGCGTGGACAGGATTTCCGCGGCGCTGCGCACCTCAACGAACTCACCAGCCAGCAGGTCAAGCTGTGCCACCGGCGTCATGACTTTTACACTCCCACATTCCCTGAGTTCATTCGGGCGACACAAGATGCCAGGATGCGTAACGCCACGCCTGAAATCGCACCCGCCGCCCGACCGTAAGTGGGGGCCGATCTGGCGAGTGGCACCACCGAACGCTGGAATCGCCGGCCGCGTGGGCCGTATGGTTGTCAGCGTGCTTCCTTGTCGACGCCGACCATGTAGTGCTGTCGTCCAACGGCAGGACTGCCTGTGCCGCTCGCCCTACCCGATCCCAACAGGCTGAGGTTGCCCATCGGACGGTTGTCGCTGGCTGCTGCAGAATGAGGGATGATCCGGCCGATATCTCAATCGTCCCAAGCGATCTATACTTCTCTTGCTGCGTGCAACCTAAAAAAAGCCCGCTCTCTGCTATCAACGCAGACCGGGCTTCCTTCTTAAGTTGTGTTCCATTCCTATAGGGTGCAAGCATACAAGCATTCCTCACCATGTCAACCCTCGTGATTGATCATACGATGTAATTCACGTATCTTGCTTATCTATAAAAAACTGTTCGTACACTATATATATCCAAGACTATTCAAATAACCAATTCATCTGATCCTTTGTGTACATCCCATCTCTCGTGAAGCTCTTGTGTTGGATTGAGTGGTCTGGGAGGTGTTTCTGAACTGCGATAAACGTCCCTGCTACCGCACCGTTTCGAAGCGACCATGACGAGGTCGCCAGCTTCACACCGTGACGTACCCCCTGGCAAAGGCGTGGCGCGGGGCACCGAGGTCATGCGACCCGCGGCGACGGTCGCCGGGAAATGCTTGCCAAAGAGACCGTCGAGCCGTGGTCATGCACGCATCCGGCGGCATGGATCGCACGGTCGGATTCCCCGTGCGACGCTTACGGCGCGGCCGGCGGCAGAATTGGCAACAAACCCGTGAAGGGGAAGTAATTGACGGTGGTGCGGAGCGGGACGACGCCGTAAATGCCGCGCGTGAAGACCAGCTCGATGAAGTTATCCGTCCGCAGCAGCTTCGATTTGGGAATGATGATCAAATCGGCGTCACTGACCCAGATCTCGTCGGCCGGGCAGGGCCTCTTGCCGAGCAAGGCTTGCGTCAAATCGAGCCGGGTGGCGATCAGCCGCCAGTCGTCCGCCCGGCGAAACACCACCACGTGCGCAATCTTGCCCCCCACGGTCCAACTGCCGGCCATGCTGATGGCCTGCATCACGGTGGTGGGCGCCGCCAGTTCATAACGGCCCGGCTCGGCCACTTCGCCCAGCACGTAGACAGTGCGCACGGCCCGCGTGCTCAGCACGGGCACGACTTCCATGCCCTGGATTTTCTCGGCGAAGCGTTCGTCGAGCTCCAGCTTGAACTCATCGAGCGAGAGCCCTTGGGCGGGCACTGAACCAACCGCCGGTAGCTGGATCGTGCCTTCGGGCGTGACTCGGCCCAGCAGCGTTTGGCCGCCGAAGCCGCTGAGGCCCGCGATCGTGTAGCGGAGATCTTCCAGTTTGGAATTGGTCTTGTCAGCCGTGACCGTGATGGACGGGTTATCGATGTGCTCCCGAAATCGCTTGTCAAGTTTCTGGCGGACCTCGTCGACGGTCATTCCTTCGGCCGGCACCGAGCCGATCAAAGGCAGCGTGATGGTGCCGTCGGGCAGTACGATGAGCGTACGGCTCAGCGACGGATCGGACACCGAGTCGACGGTAATCGTATCGCCCACGTTCAGCTTGTAACCGCCGGCCTGCCGGTCGCGATCCACGCGAAACACGAATTCCAATTGGTCGTCGACGCGCAGGCGATAGACGGGGACGTGGGGCAAGCGGGCCCGACCGACATATTCGCCCTGGGCCCACTGTTGAAAGTCGGGCGTGGCGGTCATGGCGTCCCAGGTGGCTTCGAAGCCTGGGGGACAGTGGTTGACGCAATCGACCGCGGGGATCGGATACGGATCGGCCGGCGAACCCCAGGAGACGCGCTCGATCGGGAGTTTCTCGGCCCCCGCGGCCACGGCCGCCCACAGGCTGAGCATCGCCAGGACGAGCGTCGGTGGTGATACGACTTCGTATCTTCGATGCAGCCTCATGGCAACTCCGTCTTCTGGTCCGCACCGAGTGCCTACGGCGACATCGAACTCAAGTCACGAAAGGCGGTGTAGTTGACGCTGGTGTTGAAGGGGACCACGCCGTAAATGCCCCGAGTGAAGACCAGGTCGATGAAGTTGTCGGTCCGCAGCAGCTTCGACTTGGGTACGATGATCAGGTCGGCGTCGCTGACCCAGATTTCGGTCGCCGGGCAGGGCGTTTTGCCCAACAGCGCCTGGCTCAGATCGAGCGACGTGGCAATCAGCCGCCAGTCGTCAGCCCGCCGAAAGACCACCACGTTGGCGATCTTGGCGCCCACGGTCCAACTGCCTGCCATGCTGATGGCCTGCATGATGGTGGTCGGGGCTTGCAGCTCGAAACGACCCGGCATGCGAACTTCGCCCAACACGTACACGTACCGCGGCGCTCGTTGCCGCAAGACCGGCATCACTTCGACGCCCTGGATTTCCTCGGTGAAGCGCTCGGCCAGCTCGACCTTGAATTCGTCGATCGTCAAACCCTGGGCCGGCACCGAGCCGACGGCCGGCAATTGGATCGTCCCCTCGGGCGTCACGCGGCCGGGCAGCACCTGCCCGCCGAAGCCGCTGCGACCGCTGACGGTATATCGCAGGTCTTCCAACTGCGTGTCGACCTTGATGGGAGTCACCGTGATGGCCGGAATGTTGAAATACTTCTTGAATTTGTCGTCCAGATGGTCGCGTAGTTGTTCGACGGTCATGTCGGCAGCCTGCACCGAGCCGATCAAGGGCAGCGTGATCGTGCCGTCGGGCAGCACGGTCAGCGTGCGCTGCAATTGAGGCTCGGCGCCCGACTCGACCATCACTTCGTCGCCGACGTTGAGCCGGTAGGGTCCGGAGATCTTGTCCCGGGTCACGCGAAACACGAAATCCAGTTGATCGTCCACCCGCAGGCGATAGGTGGGCACGTGCGGCAAGCGGGCCCGACCGACGTACTCACCCTGGGCCCATTCTTGAAAGCCCCAAACCGGTCCCAAGGCATTCCACGTGGCTTCGTAGCCCGGCGGACAATGGTTGACGCAGTCGACCGCGGGGATCGCGTTGGGATCCGCCGGAGTCAGCGGCAATCCGCGCGGCGTGGAGAATCCGTAGCCGCCGCCGGTCGCTTCCACGGCCGGCCGGTCGCTGGGCGACGCATGGACGAATTCGGCCGCGCTGCCGAACTCGGCGGCCGACAGCGACACGATCGCGACCAGGGCGACCATGACGTGACAGGACCACGCGGAACGTGGGGTGCTCGACGATCGAAAATCCATTGGCGGGGGGCTCTAGCGGCGGAGGTTGAAGGGGTTGAACCAGTTGCGCGTGCGGGCTTCTTTCACGGGGGCTTGGGCCGGGGCCGAGACGCCCGCCGGCCGGCTGGGTCTCGCGTTCATCGGCGTCGGCGGAACCATGGGGTCGTTCGCCGGAGCCAGGCTGGCGAACGTCGCCGGGTCGACCCACTGTACCGGCGGTGCATCCGATTTCGGGCTGGTTTGTTCCAGGATTTCGGCCTTCTGTTGGGCGTGAGCAGCCATTTGCTGCTCGCCCAATCGGGCATGCACGACGGCCAGGTTCTTCCACATCGTCGGTTGCGTGCCGCCGATCGTGCTGCCCAGCAGCATCTCGCGGGCCAGCTCGAGCTGACCGGCACCGGCCAGCAGCACGCCCAGCTCGTGCGCGGCGCGGAAATTCTGAGGCTCGCAAATCAACGCGGCCTGATAGAGGGCCATTGCCGGTCCGGTGTACTGCAATTGTTGGCTGTTGCGACCGGCGCCGGCCACGATGATTTTGGCCAGGCCGTACAGGGCGATCGATCCGACCGGGCCGGGGCCCACTCCGGCGGCCAGGTGTTCCTTGGCGTAGTTGTAATAATGCTGCGCGGCGATCGTCGGCGGCATGTCGGAGACGTCGATCTGCTTCAGCACCGGCGTTCGATGGCCGGCGACCAAACGCGAGACGTCCACGTCGGCCAACCCATTGCCGACGAAGTCGGACGCCTCTTGCAGGGCCAGAAAGCCGGCGGCGGCTGACTTGGTGAATTGCCGCGTGTTGTATTCCACGTCCTGAGCCTGGGCAATCAGGGTCACCGCCGTCATGAATTCCTTGCGCGAGGCGTACAGGGCTCCCTTTTCGGCAAGCTGAATGGCGTGCCGCACGCGTTGGTCGACCCGCGCTAATGTGGCCACCATGGCGGGCGAACGCTCCATCGGAGGCATCACGGCCGGCCGTGCCGCAACCGGCTGCGGCAGTGCGCCGATCGGCGCCGGCTGGGTGGCCGGCGGCGCGGGTGCCGCAACGGCAGGTGCCGGCTGGGCGGCAAGCGGCGCCGAGGGCGGAGCCACCCGTGCTGGCTGGACAGCCGTCTGCGCGGGCTGCGCGACCGCCGGTGCCGGCAATTCGGCTTCGACGATTCGTGTCGGCTCGGGCGTCACGGGTTGGACCTCGGCGACCGGCGCTGGCTCGGGAGTGTTGGCGGGCTTTATCTCGGCGTCTGCTGCGGGGCCGGGCGTTGCCGGCTGGGCCTTAACGACTGCCGTCGGTTCAAGCCGGGTCGGCCTGGCCTTGGCAGTGGCCGCTAGTTCGGGCGTAGCGGCCGGTTTAGCCTCAGCCACTGGCGTTGGTTCTATCGACGTAGCCGACTCGGCTTGCACTGCCGGAATGGATTCCGGCGGCGTTGCCGGCTGGGCCTCGACAACGTCCGTCGGTTCGGGCGATTGGGCCGGCCGGGCCTTGACCACCGATGTCGGTTTGAGCGTCGTCGGTCTGAACTCGACGATAGCCGCCGGTTCTGCCGTAGCGGCCGGTTTGGTCTCGATCGCAGGTGCTGGTTCGGGGGTCGAAGTGGGTTCGGCCGCAGCCACTGCCGTCGGTTCCGGCGATGCGGCCGATTTGGTTTCCACGGCCGGGATTGGTTCAGGCGGTGCGGAGGGCTGGGCCTTGACAACGTCCGTCGGTTCGGGCGACTTGGCGGGCTTGGCCTTGACGATCGACGTCGCTTCGAGCGTGGTCGGTTTGATCTCGACGATGTTCGTCGATTCGGGTGTCACGGTGGTTTTCGACTCGACCGCCGGTTCCGGTTCGGAAGCCGTGGCCGGCTTGGCCGCAGCCACGGGCGTGGATTGAGGCAAGCGCGCCGATTTGGCCTGTGCGGCCGGTCGTGATTCGGGCTTCTTCAGGGACGATACAGGTTTCGCGCTCGCGCCGGCTTAGTGGCGACAATGCTCTCCTTGGGCTGCTGATGCCGTTCCGTCGGCCCCACGTTTGCTGCACGACGTGGCGTGATTACCAGCGGTATCAAACTGCGCTTCGGCTTCGTTGCTCGCCGCTCCGTGGTCGTTGCCTCGCTGATTGCTTTAGCAGAGACGGCATCAGCCGACGAGGCCGGTGTCGGTTGAGCAACGTCGACCAGCGGCAGCTTGGACGAACCGATCTTGAACGTCATGCTCGGGTGCTTGCCGCCGGCGGTCGAGGCGCCTTCGAGTGCCGGCGCGCCCAACGGATGCGTGCCCGGCACGGTAAACTTGAGCTCGGTTTCAATCGACGGCACCGGCACCGGTTCGATGCTTTCGCCAGTGGCCGTCGCCGAGTTCGCGGCGGTTGCTTCAGCGTCGGCTTCGGCCGCGAGTTCGAGCGTCGCCCGGTCGTCAAGCGCCGCGGCTACGAACTCGTCAGGTTCCGCCACCCCGGCGTCCAGCTCCTCGAGCGGTTCTGCCGCCTGGTCATCGGTAAACCCGTCAACGGCGGCGGTCGTCTCTTCCGAGACTGCGCCGCGAGGAGCTTTCCTGGCGGTGTCGGATTCGACGTTCAGTCCGCCGGCCGCATAGCCTGTCGGTTCGCGAAACTCATCGACGGGGCTGACGACAACCGCTTGGGGCGGATTGGCGACCGTGGGCGATTCCATTCGCGCAGGTCGCGGACTTGACACTGTCACGGCCGCAGCCGGCGCTCAACAGTGCGCCGAGCGAGGCCGTGGCGGCCGCGCAGAGGCTCAAGGCGGTACGGTCCATCGTTCGTCCGTGTGTAGGGACCAAGATCGGGGGTTCCATCCAAAGTTCCAATCGTCGCCCGTGCGTGGCGCAAACGAGTAAAATCCTGCACAATCGGACGTTCGCCAGCACCTGCCTGCCGGCTTAGCCGTTAAAGTTCGCCAGGTCTGACAATTGTCGTGCCAGCAATTGCTGGAAGGACTTGCTGGATTGCCGAAGCTGGGCGCGATCGGCAGACTTTTCCCGTCGCGTGCAGCCGGTCCCAACGACGGGGCGAGTCCCCCCGTGGCCTCGAGCGCGGCCGATTGGACAGCGAATAACCTGGACGTTCACGCGACGTTTGACGACCGGATCCTTTCAGTCGACGGCCCAACCAGCCGGCGGCGCGGTACCTAGTCTGATGGTGGTTGACAAATCCCCGAGAACGGGTATGTTAAACACCCGCTTAGGATGGCCAGCTAGTGGGATGAGCCCGACACGCCGATTGCGGCGCGTGCGGGTTTTTTTGCTTGCCAACCAGACGTCTTCCCACCATCAAAACTCCCGGCGGATCGACCAGAGAGCGGCAACGACGGCGCGATTGCATCATTGACTCACTTTCGCGGAGACGTTCGCCATGGATGCGTTAAGCATGGCCGCCGGAGCGTCGCGTGTTTCTGACAGGTTGGCGGTTGACGAGCAAGAGTTGCGGCCGGCCGGCCGCATCCAGGCGGCGCTGGCCGTATTGTCCGAGGCGTACGTCTATGCGCTCGACCTGGACAGCAATCCTTGGGATTTCGCTATCGAAATCCCGAACCTGCGCCGGTTCAACCTGACCAATAGCGATTTGCGCTGGCTGGTGGGCCGCGGATACGTCGAGTTTGGGGTCGAAGTGACGACCCCCAGCCAGGCCGTCCGCACGTTTCGGCGTCCCAGCCGGCTGATGTTTTCCAAGCGAAGCTGTTTCGTGTTGACGTCCTTGGGGGCGGCCTGGTTTCAAGAGCTGTCGCGGCAGGGCGAACCGCCGGCAGGCGCCACGGGTGTCACGTCAGCGGAAGATTTGCCGTCACTGACGATTGCCGTTCCTTCCTTGCCCACGTGGGACCGAAATCGGCAGGAGCTACGCGTGGGAACGACCATCGTGCGGCGGTTCAAGATCCCTTCCGTCCCGGAAGAGACCGTTTTGGCCGCTTTCGAAGAGTTCTCCTGGCCCGCTTACATCGATGACCCGTTGCCGTCATTGGAAAAGTCGTCGTCGAAGTGGCGGCTACAGCGGACGATCGAGGCACTAAATCACCAGCAACGTCCCCCGCTGATTCGTTTCTCTTGTGACGGCACCGCCCGCGGCGTTCTGTGGGAATACGTCAGCCAGGAACACGTCGCGCACGACCTGTAAGGGCCGCCATTGCCGACCATATCGGGCTGGCTGCTGCGCGGCGTTCAGGCCGCCTGCATTCGCTTTTTCGCCGTCTCGGCGTCGGTTGCCGACTGCTGGGCAAAGGGAATCAGATCGGGCGAGACCGACCGTTCGGCTTCCGGATCGGGCTGTGGTTTCGCATGATGTAGTTCCCAAAGGCGCGCTTGTTTCATGAACGTGTAAAACGCGGTGTAGGCGCAAATATGAAAGCCCGGCATTCCGTCGAGGAATCCCAACCGTAGGAAGTACAACTGCAAAAACCGCAAAGCGGCGCGGAACACCATCGAAAACATCGTCACGTGATGCCCCTCGTCGCGCAGGTTGAGCGCTCCCCAGGACGCGTATCGGTTGATCTTCCGCCAGTAGTCGTCGGAACTCCACGACGTGTAGTGATCGAACGATTGTTTGAGCCGTCGCACGCGTGCCTCGGGCATTTCAATTTCGGCGTGGACCCAGCGCTCGCGGTACTGTCCCTTGTCGCGGCGGAACAGTCGCAGCACGTCGTCGCTGTTCCAGCCGCAATGCGCGATGTGATAGCCCAAGAAGTGGTTCTTGCGACCGATCCAGTAGCCATCGACGGCTGGATCGGGCGAAGCCATGACCTGCCGAATCTCGCGGGCCAACTGCGGAGTAACCCGCTCGTCGGCATCGACGATGAGGACCCACGGGTGCTGGGCTTGGGGAATGGCCCAGTTCTTGAAATTGGCCGAGTGGACGTACTCGCGTTCGATGACGCGGCAGCCCCCCATGGAGCGGACAATTTCCAGCGTGCCGTCGGTCGAGCCACTGTCGGCGATCAGGATTTCGTCGGCCACGGGCCGGACGGACTCGATGCAAGGGCGAATATTGAGGCGTTCATTCCTGCAGGGAATCAGGGCAGTCAGTTTGGTGGTCATGTAGGTTGTCCTAGCGGGAGAACGATGGTCCCAATCTGCTGCCCTATTAAGACGTGTTCGGCAGCGGCAAATGTGTTACTTTCGCGAAAACCGTTGAAACCGGCAAAATCCGCCCCCTCGCCCGCCGGCATTCCGCGCCGCCAGCAGTGGTGGCCTTGGTTTACGCGTCCCCAAACGCCGCGCCCCAGCGCCGGCAAAACAGTGGCACCGACGCCCTCGCGACGCTAACCTGAAAGCCTGTGGTTGTTTCCCCTGGCACAAGAAAGGTTTTCCGCCATGCTTGCTTGCCGTCTGATGCTTGCCGCCGTTGTGACGCTCAGTTTCTCCGTTGCCGCGACGCGGTCGGCCGGCGAGGAAGCCGGCGTCACGTTCGAGGGTCGCACCGGTCCGGGAACGGGGAAGTCCATCGTGCTAGTGAGCGGCGACGAAGAGTACCGCTCCGAGGAAGGCCTGCCGCAGTTGGCCAAAATCCTGGCCGAGAGACACGGCTTTAAATGCACCGTGCTGTTCGCCATCGACAAAAAGGACGGCACGATCAACCCGAACCAACGCGACAACATCCCGGGACTGGCGGCGCTCGACTCGGCCGACTTGTTGATCCTGTTTACCCGGTTCCGCGATCTGCCCGACGATCAGATGCGGCACCTGGTCGACTACATCGAGTCGGGCAAACCGATCATCGGTCTGCGGACGGCCACGCACGCGTTTGCCCCCGGTTCGCACAGTTCGTTCGGTCGTTATGGCTGGCAGAGTCGCGAGTGGGACGGTGGCTTCGGCCGGCAAGTGCTCGGAGAAACCTGGATCAATCACCATGGAGGCCACGGCCAGCAAAGCACGCGCGGCATCATCGCGCCGGGCATGGCCGACCATCCGATCCTGCGCGGCATCAAGGACGGCGACATCTGGGGCCCCACCGACGTGTATGGCGTGCGGCTACCGCTTCCCAGCGATTGTCAACCGTTGGTCCTGGGCCAGGTGCTCACCGGCATGCAGCCCGGCGATCCCGCGCTGGCAGGTCCCAAGAACGATCCCATGATGCCCGTGGCCTGGATCAAGACATACACCACGCCCAGCGGCAAGACGGCCCGCGTGTTTACCACCACGATGGGCGCCTCGCAGGACTTGAGCAGCGAGGGGCTGCGTCGCTTGCTGGTCAATGCGTGTTACTGGGCCCTGGGTATGGAGGACGAAATCCCGGCCAAGTCGAACGTCGACATCGTCGGCCCGTATCACCCGACGCCGTTCGGTCACAACGGTTACAAGAAGGGCGTCAAGCCCGGCGATTTGTCGCTGGCCGATGGCGACGAATAGCGGTCGGGTCGTTGAACACGAAATCTGCGGCTGACTGCCGTCCGTTGTCAATCGGGAGGATAACCATGAAACGCATTTCTCGACGCGACCTGCTCAAGGCCGGAACCGTCACGGCGATGTCACCGGCGCTGTTATCGATGTTGGGCTCCGCGGCCCGCGCCGACGATCCGTATGCCGACGCCCGGCTCGTGGACGGCGAGCCGCCCCAGCCGGCCAAAGGTTCGTTCACCGTGGCCGTGCTGCCCGACACGCAGAACTACAGCGAGCGGTATCCCGAGACGTATCGGGCGCAAACGAGTTGGATCGTCGAGAATCAGAAGGACCGCAACATCGCTTGCGTGTTGCATTTGGGCGACATCACCAACAACAACGCGCCCGCCGAATGGGAAAACGCCGTGGCGGCCATGCGACTGCTCGACGGGGTGACGCCCTATTTCCTCGTGCCGGGTAACCACGACTACAGCGACGGTGGCACGTGCAGCGATCGGACGACGCATCTGAATGAGTATTTTTCCGTCGGCCAGTTTCAGGGCACACCCAACTTCGGCGGCACGTACGATAAGGAGCCCGACCGCCTGGAGAACAGCTATCACACGTTCTCGGCCGAGGGACGCGACTTCTTGGTGCTGGCATTGGAGTTCGGACCCCGTCGTGACGTAGTGCGCTGGGCCAACCAGGTCGTGAGCCGGCACAAGGACCGCGCGGCGATCCTCATTACGCATGCCTACATGTATTTCGACAACACGCGCTATGACTGGCAAAAGTACGGTGCCAAGCAGGCCTGGAATCCGCACGGCTACCGCGTGGCCAAAACCACCAGTGACGACGTTTGCGACGGCGAACAACTGTGGAACGACCTCGTTAGCCAGCACGAAAACTTCGTGCTCACGCTCAACGGACACGTGCTGCGCGATGGATTGGGACGTCTCACCACCGCCACGCCCACGGGCCGCAACGTCCACCAGGTGCTCGTTAATTTCCAGATGAAGCCCAAGGGAGGTGACGGTTGGCTCCGGTTGCTCGAGTTCCGCCCCGACGGCAAAACCGTGCAAACCTACGATTACTCGCCGACGCGCAACCAGCGCAACGAGGGGCACGACAACCAATTCACAATGCAATTGGCCGGCATCGCCTAGCAGGCCGTTGAAATATTCAACGCGCTTCCATCAGGAAAGCTCATTGAGGTTTTCGATGTGCAGCTACATCCGCTGCCGAATTAGCGGCCGAAATCGAACCGCGCCGCGACGACATCTCTGATGCGGTCGCCAGAGCGAGCGAAATCGCTCACCGCGTTACGAGCTTTGACGATCTACGACGGCCCAGTCAGTTTTCGCCGGAATAACTGACCAGCGGATTGGCGATCTCATTTAACGGATTTTGACTTGAAGAAGAGCCGATCCATCCATGCCGGGCTGTGGCCTGACTCATCGCGATTCGGCAGCTTCGAGTCGCGTGGATGCCCTTCATGAAACTCGACGGAATTGCGCTTGGTAGCGTACAGGATATTGAAATCTTCGCCAGACAGGGAAGTATAGAATGCTGGATTCGCCCGACGAATTAACCGACGAAGAAGTCCGCGAGCTGATGGCTCGTTGTCGACGAGGCGAACAACAGGCCGCGACGATCTTGTTTCGGCAGTATGTGGACGAGCTGATCGCCCTGGTGCGGCAACGGCTTTCGCCCCGGCTGGCCAGTCGTGTGGACCCTGAGGATATCTTGCAATCGGCCTACGGCAGCTTCTTTGATGGACTGGGCCGCGGCGAGTTTTCGGTCGAATGTGCCGATGAGCTGTGGGGGCTGTTGGCGACCATCACGCTCCACAAACTCTGTCACAAGGCCGCCTTCCACCGCGCTCAGAAGCGCGCCGTCCAGCGCGAGCATCGACCCGTCCAGGATGACAACGCGTCAGGACTGTGCCCGGAACTGATCGCTCAGTTACCTTCTCCGGCGGAAGCCGCCGAAGCCGTGGAAGTGCTGGAAGGCATCATGGATCGGCTTGTGCCGCAGGATCGCACGATTCTCGAGTTGCGATTGGCAGGTTACTCCTGCGAAGAGATCGCCGACCTGGTGCACCGCTCGGATCGAACCGTGCGGCGAGCGATGGAACGCGTGCGCGATGAATGCCGCAGACAATTCGTCTCTGACTCGGCTGGCTGAGCTGGGGCCCGGCGATCAGGCGTTGGGGGACAGCCTTCGTCAGGATCACTCTGAGGTGACACGGAACCTTCGGCCGGCAGCGGACGATTAGTTTGCTTCAGCCGGTGTTCGCAACGCGGTCGCTTGCCGAAGCGCTGCTTGCTGTTGCGCGACTTGCCGTGTCAGGGCGTGATCTTCGCCATAGCATCGAGCCAATTGTTCGCGGCTGTGGGCCAACAGCTTCTCGGCCTCGGGGAATTGCTGTTGCGCGACCAGAGCGGCTCCGAGAATTGCCTCGGCTCGAGCCAGGCGAAGGCTTTCGCCCCGCTCGGGCGTGGCTAGTTCGGCAAGCATCTCACGCACCAGAGCGGCGGCCGCGGGCGAACTTCCCTTGGTGATCAAGGTCTGCGCCAATTCAAGCCGTGTTTCGAAAATGTCGTCGTGCAACGGGAGGAGGTTGCGTCGACGATCGGCCAGCAGTTCTCGGAATTCACTCTCAGCCAGCGCCAGATCGCCAGCCGCCCGCCGCTGTCGCGCTAACTCGTAACGGGCCTCGCACAGCCAGGGATGATCGGCGGGAAATCGCGTTGCCAGGAGTTGGACGGCGTCGTGGCATAACCGGACGGCCTCGGCCGGCTCACCACGCGCGCGGCCGCCAGTCGGGCCTGGGCCACCTCGTTGCGGGCTAGCCAGGGATGATCGTCACCTAGCTTTCGGCGACAGCTCGCTTCATTCTCGGCGAGTTCTTGCTGCGTCTCTTGCAACACCGCCGCGTCGAATCCGATCGCGTTGCCGGCGTCCCGAGCCGAAAACACGATCTCGGCGAACAGAGCTCGATCGGGGACCGTCTGGGGGTGCTGGGCCGGCCAGCGTTTCACGTTCCAAGCGACCAGCGCCCGAGCGCAGGCAATTGCCCGTTCAAAGTCACCAACCGCGGCCAGTGCGGCCGCGGCAGGGCGCAACGAGTCCGGCCCAAGGTCTGCCGACCGCGGATCGATGGCGTGCGATTGCTTGAGCTCGTCCGCGACTCTCTGAGCGTCCGCGAATTGTCCCAATTCCAGCAGACATTCTCGCGAAACGATCTGCAGGCCGACGGTATCGGGCCTGGCAGGGTCGTTGAGCAACTCTCGACAGAGGGACAACGCGCGATCCCACTCGCCCGTCTCCCGGTAGATCAGGGCCAAAACGTGGTACGTTTCCCGATAGATCGGGTCGTCCTGGTCAGGCTTGACCTTCAATGATTCCTCCAGTAACTGCCGAGCGGCGGCGTACCGCTGACCTCGCCGTAGGACGTCTCCGGCACGCTGCATGATCTCGACGTGTTCGTCGAGCATCGTAGGCCGGCGCAGCGTGGAAATGCGCAACGATTCGCGTTGCAGCTGCGCGGCCTCGTCGAAGTCGCCGCGTGCCGAGAGCTGCGCGGCGAACTCGCGTAATGGCTCGATCAGCTTGGGATGTCCGCCCATCACCCGGCGTACGATGCCGAGCGCTTTGCGCATGGCTTGTTCCGCCCGCGGATAATCTCCTTGTTCCTTCAGCAGGCCGGCGGTGTCGACCAGGATGGCGGCCAAGACCGGGTGCTCAGGCGGCAGGACGTCGCGAGCCGTTTGGAGAATGCTCTCGTGCAATCGGACCGCGGCATCGTAGTTCTTCAAACGTCGCTGGACACGCGCCAGCTCATACAGGGAGAGCACTTTGAGCATCACGTCGCCGCGGAGCGTCGGCAGCGTCTCCTTGATAATCTCGGCGTGTTTGCCTTGCGTCCAGAGAATGGCCGCCAACCCGACTTCCCCCAGCAACAAATCGCGATCGTCCGGCTTCAGCGTCTGACGGCGGGCGCGGAGCACGTCTCGAAAGAGCCGCTCCGCTTCGTCCGGGGAATTGTGATCGGCCAAGGCCCAGGCCAGATTGAATTTGGTCGCTAGGATCAAAGGATCGTTGGCCGGCAACAGTTCACTCCGCGTGGCCAGGGCTTGTCGGTACAAGGACTCCGCCTGTGCATAGTCGCCCAGGTCATGGCGCAACCACGCCAGGTTGAACTGGCTGTTCGCGATTGCCAGCCGTTGGTCCGCATCCGCGCTGCCAGCAAACTCGCGCTGGCGAATCGCCAGCGACTGCGCCAGCAGCGGTTCCGCCTCGCGATAGAAACCAAGACTGCGATTGATGTTGCCGATCGTGGTCATCAACCGCGCTTGCAACAGCGGCTGCCCCCGCAGCTCGGTTTGGATCCGGTCGGACCCGCGACGCAGGACCTCCTCGAGCGTAAGCTGGCTGGGCTCCTCGCCTTCGCGCCGCAGACCGAATCCGCCCAGGCCGAACAGGTCGGACGTCTGAAAAATGCTGGTCATGAACTCCGTCGCGGCGTTGGCGGCCTCGGCCTCTCGAGTGGCGCAGGCGCCTCGCGACTCGCCAGCGCCTCGTGCTCTTGGGCGCGCCGCGCGTGCGCCTCGGCTTCCCGCGTCTTCTGGTCGGCCCGAGCCTGTGCGGCCAGGGCCTCGCGCGCGTGCCGGTTGGCCTCGATCGCGAGCATCGTAGAAACCACGGTGCCGGCCAGCAATACAAACGCCACGGTGGATGCGAGACCCGCCACCGCGGGATTTCGCTTGCACCACCGCCAGCCGCGCTCCAGGTGCCCCACGGGCCGAGCCAGGATCGGCTTGCCGGCCAGGAATCGCTCAAGGTCCTCGACCAACGCGCGGGCCGTCTGGTAACGTTGGGCGGGCTCCTTGCCCATGGCCTTCAGGCAGATCGTTTCCAAGTCGCGCGGTACCCGGTCGTTCAAACTGCGCGGAGGCCGCGGCTCATCGTGCAAGACGTGATGCAAGACCATCCGCGGATGCCCGCGAAACGGCAACTCTCCGGTGAAAAGCTCGTACAGGATCGCTCCCAGGCTGTAGATATCGCTACGGCCATCGACGTGATGCGAGCGTCCGGCGGCCTGTTCAGGACTCATGTAGGCGGGTGTACCCAGCACTTGCCCGTCGGCGGTCATCGTCGCTTCTGCGGCATCGCGCTTGGCCAGTCCGAAGTCCATGACTCGCGGCGTTCCGTCCGCGGCCAGCATGATGTTCGATGGTTTCAGATCGCGGTGCACCACGCCGTGGTCGTGAGCGTGCTCGAGCGCTTCGGCAACCAGCGCTACGAGCCGGGCGGATTCGCGAAAATCAAACGTTCGTTTCGAGAGCGCTTGGGCCAGCGTGATGCCTTCGACGTATTCGACGACGATGTACGGGAACGTGTCGCTGCGGCCGACTTCGTAGACCGGCACGATCAACGGATGTTGCAGTTGGGCCGAGTTGCGTGCCTCGCGCACGAGGCGTTCCTCGTCCTCGTCGGTGGCCAGCAATCCACTCCGCGGCACTTTCACGGCGACAATGCGTTCGAGCGTCACGTCTCTGGCCTTGTAGACGGTGCCAAAGGAGCCGCGGCCGACGGTCTCGAGCAACTCAAACTTCCCCAGCCGCCGCGGCGGCTGCTCGCATTGGGTCCGGTCATCTTCGATGCTTAGCGAACTGCCGCAAGACGAACACACGACTTCAGCATCCGTCGCTGGCCCGCCGTGCTCGATAGGAGCATGACAGTGAGGACAATTCGACGGCCCGGCGCGGCGGTGCCCGACTCGATTGCTGGCCGACAGCCGCGGGGCCAGCTCTTCGCGGTATTCCGGAAACTCCTCGGCAAATGCCTCCGGCGTTAGCAACGGATCGTCGCGTGACGCAGCCGAAACTCACCTGCCAAAACGTCCATCACGGCCGAACGGTCGGCCGCCAGCTCGGGGAATCGGGCCAGATAGTGTGGCACCCCGATTGCCTCGCGCCGATTCAACCGCTGTTCCAGGTCGATGTGAACCAGCTCGACCAGCACGTCCAGGCGAAGATCAGGGTCTTCGGGCAAGGAGTCTTCAATCACCTGTGGGCCGTACTGGTTCCATGCCGCTTCGAACTGGTCTACGACGCGGTGCATTTCTTTCGCATTCGCGGTACGGTCCGGATCAGAGAATGACGTCATGCAGCCAGGAACCTTGTGCGACGGCGACCCTGAGCATCTTGTACGATCGTGAACATCCGTCCGGACGCGAGCTTGCTGGAATGCCGTTCGAACGGCCGAGAAGGCAAGTCAGTATACCACGATGCCCCCCATTGTGCTCATTAAGTGCACCCGCTGGATTGACAATGCCTGCGCCCACGAGCGAGGTATTCTTTCCTGCGACGGACCCCACGAGGGGTATTGGCAGAACTCCCGCTTCCCGCTTGAGGTTCAAACTGATGGGTTCCGAGTTTTCCTGCGAAAGTCTCGCGCAACTCGGCCTTGATGCGCGAATCGATGGCGATTTTCCAACGAGCACAAGGGGATATGACATGCCCGCGCCGGCCTGTGCAATGCTGCTGCTGGTCGTTTGTCTCAATGCCGCCAGCGCCGCAGCGACGCCGAGGGTAGCCAAGAATTTGGATTATGCAAGCACGGGTGGCAGGGCCACGAGTCTGGACGTCTATGCCCCAGCCAACGGGGCTGATCTGCCGGTCATGGTCTGGATTCACGGCGGGGCCTGGCAGTTCGGCGACAAGTCCAGCGTCCAGGCGAAGCCGCAGGCTTTCAACGACAAGGGCTTCGTGCTGGTCAGCGTCAACTACCGCCTGCTACCCGACGCCGGTTATCAGGAGCAGGCCGCCGACATTGCCAAAGCGCTTCGCTGGGTTCATGACCACATTACCGACTATGGTGGCGCGCCGGACCGCGTCTTCATCATGGGCCACTCGGCCGGCGCCACCTGGCGGCCTTGGTAGCCACCGACGGGCGCGATCTCGAGCGCGAAGGGATGAAGCTTGCGGACATCAAGGGCGTGATTCTGCTGGACGGCGCCGGATACGACATCCCCCGGCAGATCGAACTGGCGCGGCTGCCCCGGTTGAAGGAGATGTATCTAAAGGTGTTCGGCGATGACCCATCGGCGCAGCGCGAAGCTTCGCCCATCACGCACGTCGCCGCAGGCAAGGCGATCCCGCCGTTCTTGATCCTCTATGTGGCCGATCGTCGCGATAGCCGGCTGCAATCCAACGCACTGGCCGAAAAGCTCAACGCCGCCGGCACGAAGGCCCAGGCCGTGCCCGCCGAGGGCAAGACCCACATGACCATCAACCGCGAGCTGGGCGAACCGGACGACCCGCCCACGCAGGCAGTCTTCGAGTTTCTGACCCAGCGGCTGCGCGAGCGACAGCGCTGACGCGGAGCCCTCGGCTCAAGCCCCTGGGCATCCCAAACGAGTCCCCCGCTTGCGGGGCAGGGAAGATCGTCCTAGGATGGCCTGCTGACTGGCTGGCTCTCACCCCATACCCGGGACATCGGGGAGACAATGCCGTGAGCACGATCACCATTCTGGGCAGCCCGCGCCGCGGGTGCAGCGGGCCCACAAGGCGCGAAACGCTCAAGGTCGGCGCCCTTTCGCTGCTGGGCGGACTGTTCAATAGCGCATCCTTGCTGGCGGCCGAACGTGCGGCGCCCGAGTATCTGCGGCCGGCTCGCGCAAGAGCGTCGTCCTCTTATATCTGCAGGGCGGGCCGCCGACGCAGGATATGTTCGATTTGAAGCCCGAGGCGCCCGGCGGCGTGGGCGGAGAGTTCAAGCCCATCGCCACCAGCGCCAGCGGAGTTCACGTCTGCGAGCTGCTGCCCTTGACCGCCCGCACCATGCATCACTCGGCCGTGGTGCGCAGCGTGTACCACAACGGCGGTTGCCACAAGAATCTACCGATGTACACCGGCTACGACGTGAACCTGCCGGACGAGGAGTTTCGCGACAGCGATCCGCCCAGCATGGGCTCGGTGTGCGCGTATCTGGCGCGCGAGCAGCGGAAAGAGTTGCCCACCTACGCGTATCTGCCGTGTTCGCTCGGCTGGGGCGAAATGCGGAAGAAAGCCGGCCCGCACGGCGGTTTTCTGGGCCGCCGCTACGATCCATTCTGCACCGAGTGCACGGCCTACGTCGACCATCCGCCCGACGACATCTGGAGCCCGCAGGTCGTGCGCGGCGAACCGCAACTGGCCTACACCGAACTGCCCGAGGGGATGACGCTCGACCGGCTGCAGGATCGGCGGCGACTGGTCGAATCGCTGGACGACGAGTTTCGCGGGCTGGAGTCGCGAGCGCGATTTGGCAACTTTCCGCGCGAGCAGCGGCTGGCCTTCGAGATGCTCACCTCGGCCAAGGTCCGCGAGGCATTCGATCTGAGCCGCGAAGACGCCGCGCACGCGCGATCGCTATGGGCGGACTCTGTTCGGCACCTCGACGCTGTTGGCCCGCCGGCTGGTCGAGCGCGGCGTCCAGTTCGTGAACGTCAGTTGGGACAACTTCTCCAAGCGATTCGAAGTGAGCAAGGCCGGCTGGGATACGCATCAGCGGAACTTTCCCATGCTCCGCGAGACGCTGCTGCCGAACTTCGATCAGACCTATTCGGCGTTCATCGAAGATCTCGACGCCCGCGGACTGCTGGACCAGACCCTGGTCGTGACGATGGGCGAGATGGGGCGCACGCCAAAAATCAACGCCGACGGCGGCCGCGATCACTGGACGTTTTGCTATTCGGTGCTGCTGGCCGGGGCCGGCATTCGCGGCGGCACCATCTACGGCGCCTCCGACGCGCAGGCCGCCTTCATCAAGGACAAGCCAGTCCACATCCGCGACATCTGCGCCACGATCTACCACCTGCTGGGCATCGACCCGGCGATGCCCGTCCACGATCGGGCCGACCGCCCCATCGCCGTGGCCCACGGCGGACAGCCGATCCGCGAAATCCTGGCCTAGCCGCCCGGCCAAGCGCGTGACCGGCGGCGGTGATCGCGCGAATACGATCCGTGCATCCGGACACGCGGACGGCTCGACACCACCGGATCATCGCCGCGCGCACAAGGCTTCGAGATTGAAATCAGTTGGCCCGATTAAGCACATGATAGGCATACCCACCAACAATCTTCCGAGCAGTGCGAGGCATGCCCGCATCGTACCCCGCCGGCCCGTCTTGTCAATAAAGGTTCACGTCCCCTTTAGTTCTCCCCGGCTGCGAAGGGAACTCCCGCTGTGATAAATCGGCAGGCCAAAACAGTTGTTGACGACATCTTGACGACGCCCGGAACGAAGATTTCGAGTGGATTTCGAGGGCGGTTTGGAAGAACTATCGAAGTGACGGCGCCAGATGGTCGTGGTATCGTGTATGATGCAAACGGAAAGTTTTTATTCTTAAAGGAATAGGGCGTGAATCCATCAATCCGAGTTGAACTGGCTAGTCCCCCGGATCGCGAACGGCTGGTCGCTCAGATCATGATCGGCAACGAGCAGTGGGCCGAAGTTAATCAAGAAGGGAGCGCGCTGGAGCTAGAGATTTATCCAAGACAGGATAGGCAACCCTGGACAATTACTCTTGACGATGCTATGGACGCTCTTGCTGCAGCGCGGAAGAGACTAAATGCGTAGGCCGCGCCCTGCAACTGCTCGACGATAGTGCGCCTCATGCTGCCACCTTCCCTTGCAAGATGCGATGGCCTTGTCCGCTACTGCGAAAAGGTTGCGCTTTCTAATCGACAATAACCTAAGTGAGCGAAGCGTGCGGCCCGTGGCGATCGGCCGCTAGGATTACTTGTTCCTTGGCAGCGATCATGGCGGCGCCTCCGCGGCGGTTCGCTACAGCGTCCTGGCCAGCGCCAAGGCGAATCAGGTCGAGCCATTTGCGTACGTGCGCGACCTGCTCGTCCAGTTGTCAGGACACTCGCCGCCGGTGGCTGCGGCGCTACTTCCTGACGGTTGGCTGACGGCGCACCCCGAAGCTCGTCGGTCCTGGTCGAGGTAGCGGGCCTGCCAGGTGCTACAAAAATCGAATATCGCCGATTTGACGGCGATGCGGGACTTTGAATTACGAGACGAGTTCTCAGGGCTCGTTGCCCGAAGATTTGCGGATATCACGACTTGCGGCGACGAGTGCTGCAAATCGAACGGTTTTCAGCACCGAATTCAAGCCAACCCACCCCATAGTCGGCGACGGCTTGTAAGGGCCTACCTTTTAGCCTAGACTCCTCTCGCGGCTCTGGTTGAAGACTCTGGTCTTCGAACCGTTCAGGATGCGACCGCTTTCTGGTCTCTGCCGCACCCTGACGCCCTGGTCTCAAGACCAAGAAATCGCGTCGGGTATCAACGCCAATGAAACTCCGAATCAGCGTCTGCGCGTGTCTCCTTGCCGTCGCCATCCTTTTCCCCACCTCGGCCGCCAAGGCCACGACGGTCTACGCGACCGGCAACAACGACAATGTTTTAACGTATAGTCCACCCGGTCCGGTAAACCTCTTTGCGCAATTGCCCCTGTTCACAAACGTGGAGGGGCTGGCGTTTGACTCCCTCGGTAACCTTTTTGTGGCGGGTGGTGGCGACGTCCACAAGGTTACGCCTGGCGGTGCCGTCAGTTTCTTTGCAGCGCTACCTTCGAGTGCGGGAGGCTATGGCATGGCCATCGATCAGGCGAACAACCTGTACGTCGCGGATGCTTTCATCCATCAGATCAGCAAGATCGATCCAGCCGGGACGGTCAGCTTCTTTGCGGATCTTGGTTCATCAGGTCCCACGGGTCTGACCCTGGACGACAATGGCAATGTTTATGCCTGCACCGCGCAAACCATCACCAAGATAACTCCCGATGGCGGGACACTGAGCACTTATGCGACGCTCCCCTTCGGCTCGAATAACACGTATGGCTTGGCGTTTGATACCGACGGCTATCTGTATGCCTCAGATTTCTTCGCGACTTCGATCTATAAGATCAATCCTGGTGGTGGTTCGTATAGCAACTTCGGGACAATCTCAGGCGCAAAAGGGCTGGCCTTCGACGCCGACGGAAACCTCTACGCCGCGAATCCGGATGCCGATTTGATCTACAAAATCACTCCCGACGGGACGACGACCGTCTTCGCGAACAATGTGGGCAATCCGCGATACCTGGCGTTTCGGCCCAGCACGGTACCCGAGCCGTCGTCGATCGTGTTGTTCGGCCTCGGCCTGGCTGGTTCGCTAACGCTCTTCCGTCGTCGTAAGAGCCAAGGCTTGCCGCCGAAGAGAATCGAAACGGGGGCGTTCTAAGCAGGTGCAACCGGCAAATGACGTGCGGGCCGCCGTCGCATTAGGCCATCCGTTTTCTTGGACTCCGGGGGAGAAAAGGGGGAGAAAAGGGGACATTCTGGACATTCTACTTTATGTGACGTAACATAATGTGGCATAAAGTGTTGTGGTGCGCGGCAACATGATGCGATGTACTGGCTTACGTCCTGAAAAGTAGAATGTCCCAAATGTCCCCTTTTATCTTCCGAGCCAACGGATGAAGACCGGCTTGCGGCCAGAAAACACATCACTGATCACACTTTCGCGGCCGGCCGGGGCCGCGAGTCGCACAAAACGGGTCAGGTCGGACAGGTCTAATTCCAGTTGCTTTCCACTTGCGGCCGGCTTGCTGCGCGGGCCTGGCGACCGTCCGCCCCTGATCCCCAACTTCTAATCCCCAACCGGTAACCCCCAATCCCTCTAGGAATCGGGCCACCCCTTCCGCTAACGTAGGCTTGATGAAATCGGCGAAGAGATATTTCGATTGCGAAGCGAGGCGGGTTGCGAAAACTGGTCGCCCCTCGGTTGGGATTTGTTCGGCCGCTGGGGAGATTAAATCGCACGACGGAAAAACGAACAGCACGACCGAAGCCAAAAATCACTGGGCCACCGGCAACACCACGCGCCAGGTGAGCCCGGCGGCAGGTGAGCCCTGCGCCCGCGGGCCGATCGAAGGCACCGCTACCTTACCGCGCGAGGTCGCGGCATGGGCTCTGTCGTTTGATCGAGTTCGACGGCCGGTGGTATGATGCCGGGGGCGTCACTGGTAGAAGTCCGTCAACGGACCATCCCGTCGTATGCCGCACAACGACGATCCCCACACCCCGTTCACCACGGCGCTGGAAGAGGCTTTACGGTCGATCGCGGCGCTACGAGACAAGCCTTGGACCGTCACGCCCCTGGAGGGCGGGATCACCAATCGCAATTTTCGTCTCGATGTCGACACCGAGTCCTTCGTGCTGCGCGTCGCCGGCAGCGGGACGGAACTGTTGGGAATCGATCGCCAGTGCGAGCATCTTTGCGCCCAGGCGGCCGCGGCCAGCGGCGCCGGCTGCGAAGTCGTGGCGTTCCTGCCGGAACAAGGCGCCATGCTCACCCGCTATGCCCCGGGAATTGCGCTTGAGGCGGGGAGCACCGAGGACGCCGCGCTGCTCGGGCGGGCGGTTCGCGCACTGGTGCGCTTTCACGGTTCGTCTCCGGTGCCCGGACGGTTTTGTCCGTTTCGCACGGTCGAGCGTTATCTGAAAATCGCCCGCCAGCACGGCGTGCAGGTGCCTGAGGACGTCGACGCGGTGCTGGCCCACCTGGCGAAGATCGAGCCCGAGCTGACCGACGGCGGCGAGCTCTGCCCATGCCATAACGATCTGTTGCCGGCCAACCTGATCGACGACGGCGAGCGCAGTGCGGATCATCGACTGGGAATACGCCGCGATGGGCGACCGCTTCTTCGACCTGGGAAACCTGGCCGAAAACCACGAGATGTCGGCGGCCGCCGAAACGCGGCTGCTTGAGCTCTATTTTGGCGAAGTCCGGCCCGGCGATCTGGTGCGGCTGCGCATGATGCGCACCGCATCGGCCATGCGCGAATCCGCCTGGGGGTTTGTCCAAGCCGGCGTCTCGACGCTAGACTTCGACTTTTACGCGTATGCCCGGCGGCACTTGGACGCGGCGGTTCAACGCATGGCGGCCGGTCCAAATCGCGAAACCCAACCGCCCACCCCCGCGGAGGAGCTGCCGTGAAGGACCGAGCTGAGATTGTTGTGGTCGGCGCCGGCATCGCCGGCGCGAGCATCGCGCTGCACCTGGCACGCTTCGGGCGCACCGACGTGTTGGTGCTGGAACAGGGACAACTCGTCAGCGGAACCACGTCGCACGCCCCCGGCCTGATCGGGCAATTGCGGGCATCGCCGGTCTTGACTCGACTCTTGATCGAAAGCGTGGCCTTGTATCGCCGCCTCGATTTGGACGGTGTGGCCGGTTTCCAAGAGGTGGGCAGCCTGCGACTGGCATCCAGCCGTGCGCGGCTGGACGAGCTGCGGCGACAGGAGGCCGCTGCCACGCGAAGCGGACTGGAGGCGCAGCTGCTGGGACCGGAAGAATCGGTGCGTAAATTCCCCGCCATGAATCGCGAGGGACTGGAGGGCGCGCTGTTTATTCCCAGCGACGGCTCGGCGACGGCGCCCGTCTTGGCCGGCGCGATGATTCGCGACTGCGCAATCGCTGGGAGTCGAGTTTCGGCCGCAGACGCGCGTCACGGCCATCGAACGCCGCGGCCAGTCCGTCAGCGCCGTGCAGACCACGACCGGACGCGTCGAGACAGAAACGCTGGTCATCGCGTCGGGCATCTGGTCGCCGCTCGTTGCAGCGCTAGCCGGGGTCGCCGTCCCCTTGGTGCCGATGCAACATCAATACGTGGAGACCGAGCCCATCGCGGCGCTGGCCGGCAGGCGCGCTGCCGAACGTGCGCGACCCGGACCACCTGGTCTATGCCCGCGTGAAGAACGAGGGTCTCTCGGTCGGCGGTTATGAGCGCAATCCGCGAGCGCTGACGGGCGCCATCCCCGCGGGTCCCGATCCAACCACGCTCGCCTTTGATGAGGGGCACTTCGACGTGTTGTGGCAGAACGCCGTGCGGCGATTTCCCGCGCTGGCCACGAGTCGCCCGGCGCGCTGCGTGAACGGTTTGGAATCGTTCACGCCCGACGGCGCATTCCTGCTGGGACCAACTTCGGCCGTCAGGGGATTATGGATCGCCAGCGGGTTTTGCGCTCACGGCATCTCAGCCGGAGGGGGCATCGGCCAGGCCATGGCCGAGTGGATCATCGAGGGGCGGCCCTCGCTGGACCTGTCCGACATGGACATCGGCCGATTCGGCGCGGCCGTACCGGCCGGAGAAGCACTCGTCGCGGCAGTTCGCCAGGTCTACAGCACGTACTACGACGTGACGCCGGCATCGACCGCGACGTAGTGCTCGCAACGGCGCGCTCCGGGTCGCCAGGCGCAATTCGGCGCGCGACGTGGGCGAGAATCCTGATCCCTACGCGTCCAAACCGGACGATGGACCGCGACTGCGGCATCAAAAGGATGTGTGCGGTCAGGAGAGTCTAGGCTACACTACCCGCAGTCTGAGTCGCTGAAAGTCGCAAGACAAGCTTCTTAGGGCTGCCCCGTGGAAAGCTTTCGCTAGGACGGTCGTCATTTTGGATCAACCCGACTGGTATCTCGCCCTGACCGTTGGCATGCTGCTAGGGGCTGCATTGCTCGCAGGGCGGTTGGCGCGGCTCCTGCATCTGCCGAGCGTTACGGCTTACCTGCTGGTGGGTCTGGCCCTGGGACCACACACTCCATTTTGGAATTCAATCGAGTGGGTGGCG
>CAVQEL010000034.1:0-27502 GCA_963711515.1 uncultured Planctomycetota bacterium
TGGCGTGCGCGGCCGATGACGAACTGGGTCGGCATCCGCGATCCGAGCCAGCCGCGCACTAGGTGCTGCGCGTCGGTCCAGGCGGTCTCGCGCGCGGCACGTCGAAGTTGCCGCTCGGCGCCAGCTCCAGCGGAACGACGACCGTGTCCGCCGGAAACGCGAGGCCGTCGGACGGCGCCAAGCCGACGTAGTACGAAAGCCGGGCCTGGCTGGCGGCCAGGCCGCTGCGCTGGTCCAGGTAG
The DNA here is from genome assembly GCA_963711515.1 of uncultured Planctomycetota bacterium. GTDB lineage: Bacteria > Planctomycetota > Planctomycetia > Pirellulales > PALSA-1355 > CAVQEL01. Next base: position 243 of record CAVQEL010000034.1, read on the forward strand.
GTGAGGCTGCGAGCTCGCACGGCACGGCGAGCCCGTCGGATAACATGGCGTAGCACATCAGGCCGCCGCTGGTCAGCAGCGCCGCCAGCGGCACGGTAAACAGAAACAGGTACAAGCGCCCCTTGCGCTTCAAGAGCCAGTAGTTGACCGGCCCGATCATGACGACGAACAGCGAGATCAGGACCCGATAGGTGCGGATCGGGGGCAATCCGACGTCGGAGATCAAGAAGTCGTTAAACTGTGGATTGGGCTGGCAGGGTACGGCGCCGTAGCGCGCCGTCCAGCGCGTGCTCGTCGGGCCGAGCGATTCGAGGAGCCACCGCCAATGGGCGGCGTCGCCGGGAAAGGGCTGTTTGTCGGCCAGCGCCACGACCCGACCGTATCCGGCCGCCTTCCACACGAACGGCACCGTGGTGGGCACCGGCGGAGGAGCGTTGGGGGGCGGCTGGACGGCTTGCTGGGCATTTGCCGGGTAGGCGGCCGAAATGATGGCCGGAATCACGTGCTGTTTGAAGAAGTCCTTCGAGGCGCTCGACCAGCCGCGGTAATCCAGGACGGCCTCGGTTTCGTCGGCCGGGCAGTCGCAGAGTTGCTCGATCTCGGCGAGGCCGGCCCAGGTCCTCCCGGCCCCGTAGATGCACAGCGTGCCACCGGCACGGTTCCACAGCCGCAGGGCCTGCCAAACTTGCGGCTTGCCTGTCGCCAGGCTGCGGGCGTCGTCCAGCGAGAGAAAGATCATGTCGAGCGCGCTGTAGCAGATCCACTGGTCGAACAACTGATCCGGCTGGCGATGGGCCAGCGCGAACAGGTCGGTCGTCTGCCGTATCGCCGAAGCGGTGCCGTACGAGAAATAGGGAGTGGCCAACAAGAAGCTGAACTCGGAAACATCCGGCGCCGTGTCCGCGACGAAGAGGATCCGGGGCAAGGTCTCTTCGCCCCAATTCTGGACGGCCGTCGTCAGCGCGCTGGTCATCGTCAGATCTTTTAATGGCACGCCCCCTTCCCAGGTGCGCACCGAGATGTTTTGCGCCGTGGCGACCTGCGGCACCAGCACCAGGGCCGATGCCTGCCGGCCACCGGCCGGAATGGTCAAGTCCGTGGTCACCGCGACGTAACTCTCACCGCCCCACACGCTCAGCCCGACTTCCACCGTCACCTGGCGGTCGTCCTTGGCCGCTTTCGCGCTTGCCAGGTCGATGCGCACCGGACGATAGCCGTAACCTCCAACCCATTCGCAATCGACCGACAGGGACAGGCCGTGTTTGGACTGCTGGTGCCGAGCGGGGGCAAACGGAGCAACGAACCCGTTCCGGCCCGAGCAACGGCAACGCCGCCGGCGATGAGCGAGGCGGCGGCTAGCAATGCGACCAGCAGCGGGCGCGGCACGACTTGCATGTTTTCGGCCTCCGACTATTCCGGGGCGAACGTTGTCGGCCGTCCGCGCCCCCCGCGGGCGGCCCACGCGCGCCGCGCGGCCGTGCGCTACTTCTCTGGTTCGTGCGCCGGAAGGGCGCGATTGCGGACCATCAGCGTGGCCACGCCGCCGGTCACGGCGAACATCAACGCGCCCACCAGCGCCAGGACGACGGCGCCGGACAGCATCATCAACGGCGCGATCGTCCACAGCACTCCCCCGCAGCCACCGCCGGGACGACGCAGAGCACGCCCGCGATCGTCACGAACAGCAGCAGCCGGCGTAGTGAAAACTGGGGGGTAGCCATCAACCTTGATTGTCGCCGCCCGGCGCGACATTGCAAGCATCTTGCGCGGTCGAGCGCGACGGAGCATGGTGCCGCGGTGCGCCAGGGGGGCGGCGTCGGGAGAGAGTCGCCGTGGCTAGCCTGGATGGTTCACGACGCTGACAAAGCTCGCGGCGCCGCCAGACACCAACCCGACGCGCCAGCGGAGAGGAACGCGCAATGCCCCTCGCTGGCGCATTGGGTTGGTATTCGGCCGTGAATCATCCAGGCGAGATGTGGATTTCCGCTCGAAACGGCCGCGGAGGATCAGCCGGCCGGATGGGCGGCGCGCCACTCGGACCATTTTTTCAGAGCCGCGTCGCGAGTGGCCGCGTCGGCAAAGCCAAGCGTGCCGACCTGGAAGACCGTCGGCCCATGTTCCTGCGCCGACTCGTAGCCGTATTCTTTCAGGTTCTGGCCGGTCATGTGCAACAGGGCCGCCAGTGCCACATCCCGAATTTGCAGCTCGACCTGGTGGGGCGGCTTTTCCACTTGCACGGTGCCGCAGCTCGTGGCGTCGGCCAGCAGGGCTTCGAGCTGCTTGACCTCACGCTGCTCCCCAAAGCGGCTCATCATCAAAATCGCGATCTGCCGCGAGCCGGTCGGGCTGTCCTCGCTGTCGAGCACGCGCGTGGCGATGGCCAGCGTCTCGGGCTTTAGCTCCAGCGTGGCGGCCAGGACCAAATTCTGGTTGGTCATGGCCGGCGTGGTGTCCTTGGCGACCCAGCGGCCGACCAGCTTTTTGAGAATCCCCGGCCACAACGGCGACTTGTGATTGCGGTGATAGGTCGACTGCACGACGTACGGGTAAATGTGCAGGCAGCCGTCCTCGTCGACCTTGACCTCGGGCTCCGATCCGACGAACAGCAGCGTGGCCAGCGTGCCCAGTTGCATGAGCGACTCGCGCTGCCCGTCGAGGATCTCGCGCGTGCGGCGGTTCAATTCCTCGCCGGCCGACTTGGGACCCTCGGCCAGCGCCGCCAGCATCTCGGGCTCGGCCCGCTGCATCTCGACGAACAGCTCCCGGGCCAGGCGGCTGGTGCCGTAGTTGGCCGAGAAAAGATCCCAGGCCGGCAGGGATTGTTCGCCGTCCTGGTCGGCCGCGAACGCTTCCAGCCGGTCTTGAAAATCGGTCTCCATCACCTGGGCCAGGATCGAGCGAGCCCGGACGCGCACCTCGGCGTCGTTCGATTGGGTGGCTCGCAGCAGGGCGTCGTGAGCCGCGATGCCCAACTCGACCAGCTCGCGGGTGGCCTGCTCCCGGGCGGCAAACTCCGGCGACCCCAGGTCGCGGACGAGCGCGGCAATGTGCTTCTCAGACGTCGGCTGGTTGCCGGCCTGGGCCCCCGGGGCGGAAAGAAGGGTGGCGGCAGCACATCCCCACACCACGATCCACGGCAATCGGTTTCGCACACGAGTCTCCTTCAGGCCGCCCTGACATGCCTGGAGCCATCGACTGTATTGTACCGCTCAAGCGCCGGCAGAGTCCAGTTCGGTCCCTGCGCGGCGGGCTTGATTCGCGAGCCGCGGACCCAACCGACCGGTGCGGGAGTATTGCTTGCGGACCCTCGAATGCCAAGGTAGAATACCGTGGGATTTGCGGCCGCTTGCAGCCTGACTGCTAAAGTGCCACCGCCCTGCTGGTCTTGCCGGTAGGATGGTTTCAACTTGCAAAAGTGAGCCGCGGCTGCGTTGGGGCAGCGTCGCGGCTTTTTTTGTAGGCATGTCGTTGCAAACGGTAGCGCACACTCGACCACACCGTCTCCTCCGCCGACACTCTCGCGAGCCAGCGCTACGATGAACGCCAAGAACGCCAAGCCGGGCCCGGGCCCTTCGACCGTCGCCATCCACGCGGGCGAAGACCGGCAGAAAGTGGCCCACTCGATCACCGATCCGATTTTTTGCGCCTCGACGTACACGTTCGCGGACACGGCCGCGGTGATCGAGTTCATCGAGCAAAAGCTGCCCCGCGAGGAGTACGGACGCTACGGCAACCCCAGCGAGCGCGTGGTGGAGCGGAAGCTGGCGGCCCTGGACGGCGGTGAGTCGGCCGTGTTGTTTGCCAGCGGCATGGCGGCGGTGGTCGGACTGCTGTTGGCCAAGCTCAACGCCGGCGACGAGGTGGTGTTCTTCAACGAATGTTATCACCGCACCCGGGAATTCTGCTCGAAGCACCTGTCGCGGTTTGGCGTCGTGACCCGCGAAGTGCCGGCCTGCGACTACGCCGCCATGGAAGCGGCGATCACGCCCCAAACCCGGCTGCTGGTGAGCGAGTCGCCCACGAACCCGCACTTGAGCGTGGTGGACCTGGAGCGTTTCGCCGCGATCGGCAAGCAGCACGGAGTGGAAACGCTCATCGACGCCACGCTGGGCACCCCCTACAACGTGCAGCCCATCGCCGCGGGAATTGATTATGTGCTGCATTCGGCCACCAAATACCTGGGGGGCCACAACGACCTGTTGGCCGGGGTCATCGTCGGCCCGACGGACAAGCTGGAAGCGGTCCGCAAGCTGCGGGGCATCACCGGCGCCGTCAGCTCGCCGCACAACGTGTACCTGCTCGAGCGCGGGCTGAAAACCTTCGAGCTGCGGACTCGAGCGGCACAACGCCAACGGCCTGGCCGTGGCCCAGTTTCTGGCCGCCCACCCACGCGTCGAGAAAGTCTACTACCCCGGGCTGGAAACGCATCCGTATTTCGAAGTCGCCAAACGGACGATGCGCGGCTTTGGCGGGCTAGTGACGTTTCTGGTGAAAGACGCCGACTGGAAACAAACCGCGGCGGTAGTCGACGCGGTGCGCATTCCGCGGATCGCCCCCAGCCTGGGCGGCGCCGAATCGCTGATCGAACAACCGCTGGTGATGAGCTACTACGAATGCACGCCCGAAGAGCGCCAGCAATTCGGCATCCCCGACAACATGATCCGGCTGTCCTGCGGCCTCGAAAACACGGAAGACCTGGTGGCGGATTTGAAGCAGGCGTTGGGGTAGTGGTTAGTGATTAGTGATTGGTGTGTCGGCTGAGACCTCTTGCGTTCTTCTTCACTAACCGCTAACCACCAAGCACTAACCACTCTCACCCGAGGTTTTCCATGCAATTTCGGACACGGGCCATTCACGTTGGGAACGAGCCGGACCCGAAGACCGGCGCGGTGGTGCGGCCGATTCACATGGCGGCGACTTATGTGCAGGCCAAGGCCGGGGAGCTGCGGGAGTTCGATTATTCGCGCAGCGGCAATCCGACTCGCAAGGCTTTCGAGCAAACGTTGGCGTCGCTTGGAAGGTGGCAAGCATGCGCTGGCCTTCGCCTCGGGCATGGCGGCCACGCACGTGCGTGATGATGCTGCTTTCGAGCCGGGCGACCACGTCGTGGCCGGCAGCGACATCTACGGCGGCACGTACCGCCTGCTGCACAAGATTCTCGATCGGCTCAGGTATCGGCGTCACGCTGGCCCTCGACCGATCTGGCGACTTCGAGTCAGCGGCGATCACGCCCGCCACGAAACTGATCTGGATCGAAACGCCGGGCAATCCGCTGATGTCGATCACCGACATTGCCGCGTGCGCCGAGATCGCGCACGCAGCACGGCGTTGCTGCTGGGCGTCGACAACACGTTCGCCTCGCCGGCGCTTGACGCGGCCGCTGGAACTGGGGGCCGACATGGTCATGCACTCGGCCACGAAGTACCTCGGCGGCCACAGCGACGTGCTGGGCGGAGCGCTGGTGGTGACGGACAAGGAGCTGTACGAGCGGCTGTACTTCATCCAGAACGCCACCGGGGCGGTGATGGGGCCGCTGGACTCGTTCTTCTGCTCGCGGGGTCTGAAGACGCTCGAGCTCCGCGTCCGCGAGCAGTCGCCGCACGGCGGCCGCAACTGGCCGATTGGCTGGCCGGCGACCCGCGCGTCGGCCGCGTGCATTACCCGGGCCTGCCCGATCATCCGGGGCACGAGGTTGCGCGCGCGGCAGATGGAGGGCGCCTTTGGCGCGATGCTCAGCTTCGAAGTCGCCGGCGATTTCGCCGCGGCCAAGCGGTTCGTCGAAATCGACGCGGCTGTTTCGACTGGCGGTCAGCCTGGGGGCCGTCGAGTCGCTCATCGAGCAGCCGGCCACGATGTCGCATGCCAGCTACGACGCGCGAAGACCGGCTGGCAGCTCGGCATCAGCGACGGCTTGATCCGCCTGTCCGTCGGCCTGGAAGCGTTCGACGACCTGCGCGACGACCTGGATCAGGCCCTGGCGCGGTCGCTACCAACCCGACGCGCAAGCGAGGGTAAATGACGTGCAAGCGAGGGCAAATGTGGACGGCTCCCTCGCTTGCGCGTCGGGTTCGTGAGGTAGTGGACCGCCGTGCGCTAGCAGCCGTTCTCGTCCACCAGGCTGCGGGCACTGGGGAAACTTTTCCGATTTTTTCGGAAGTTCCGATGGCGGGCTTCCGATAAACAGAGCCAAGTCTGCGGGTGTCCGTGCGACTCATGGTTCCAAGGGGAGAGTCATGCGTGAGCAGGTTCGCTGCGAATGCACTCCTCGATTCGATTATTTCAGGCAACACATCTTGCTGACAGTGGCGTTCTGCGATAGTCTCCGCGGTCCAATCGAGATTGCAGCACTAACTGCCGCGAGTGACCCCGTCGCGGTGCCGGATCACATCTCCATCATATCGGCGTAAATTCAGGGTCCAGGCGCGCGTGTCGCGCCGATCACGACAAATCACATCGGTTCGTTCTTGTCTGTTCCGGGGGGGCGTGACACATCCCGGAATTTCGATCATGCCAGCGTTCCCCTCGCTGTCCACCGTTTCTCGGTGCGCCGCCAGTGCATGGCTGCGCCGGTTGCTGCTTGGCCTGTCCGCGTTGGGAGTCCTATGGGGCCTGCCGTCGGCGCCGCTCGCGCAAGCTCGAGCGCCGCGGGGGTCGGCGGTGACCGCTCGCCCGGGGCCGCGTGATGCCGCCAGTCCGCCGGCCGGCGGTGCCGCGTCCGGTGGTCCGACGACGCGGGAGTATATCGATACGCCGCCGTTCGACGAGGGTCAGGCTCGGCCTTACGATTTTGAAGCCTCCGGCGCGGACGGGGGCTTTGGCGCCGGGCCCTACGTGGACGGACCCTATCCCGACGGGCCCTATGGCGACGGATACGCCGACGACGGATATTTTGGGGCGGGCCCCTGCTGCGGCTCTTCCTGCTGTGGGCTGTGGAACCAATGCAGCCTGCACAATTTCTACGTGCGGGCCGACTACTTGCTGTGGTGGGGCAAGGGATTCTACGCGCCGCCGCTGGTGACCACCAGTGACGCGGGCACATCGCAAGCCAACGCCGGCGTGCTCGGCCTGTCGACCACGTCGGTGCTTTTCCCCACCGGCAACCTGGCCACCGCGGCCATGTCCGGCGGCCAAATTCGGCTGGGCTACTGGTTCGATCCGTGTGACACCTCGGCGCTGGAAGGCACTTACTTCGGCTTCGGCAACGTGACCACGAACTACTCGGCGTCGAGCATCAACGATCCGATCCTGGCCCGGCCGTTCGTGAACGTCGAGGAAGGCTCGGTGGGCAACGACGCCCAGTTGATCGCCTATCCCGGCCTGTACACCGGCAGCATTTCGGTTAATGGCAGTTCCCAACTCGCAGCGCCGCGCTCATCTACCGGCACGTCATCTGCCGCACTTGCGACTGGCGGATCGACTGGCTGGCCGGCTGGCGCTACAACCAATTGAACGACTCGCTGACCGTCAACAGCGACCAGGTCGTGGTGGGTGAAACCTCGGTGCCGGTCGGGACGACGGTCGGCGTGTGGGACCGCTTCACCACCCGCAATACGTTCAACGGCGTGCAGATCGGCATCATCACCGAGCGGCGCTATTGCCGCTGGTGGCTGGAAACGCGCAGCACGCTGGCCTTGGGCAACAACAACTCGGTGGTCAACATCGCGGGCCAGACCACGACGGACAATCCGAACTCCGGCACGACGGTCACGCAGTCTGGCTTGCTGGCTCAAAGCACCAACATCGGCCGCTACACGGCCAACGATTTTGCAGTGGTGCCCCAGTTGGGCGTCAACCTCGGCTGGGAAATCGCCAACGGCCTGTGGGCCACCTTCGGCTACAACTTCATGTACTGGAGCAAAGTCCGGCGGCCTGGCGATCAGATCGACACCGATCTGAACCTGAGCCAACTCACCCCTGGCGGACTCTCGGGTCTGGCGCGGCCGGCCTATACCGGCACGACGACCGACTATTGGGCGCAAGGCGTCAACTTCGGCCTGGCCTATCGCTATTAGCGCACGCGGCATCCGTGAGCGGTCGATGACACAGTGCCGCGGCTCGCATTCTCGTGGCGGCTTGGGGTACACTGGTGGCATCGGCGCCATTTAGGGCGGCGCGCCGAGTGTGCTTCCAGGGGGAATTGCCGTGCGCCATCTGAACTCCGGGCGATTGCTCCGCGCGATTCTGCTGGCCGGCATGTGGACTGTGGTCGCGGCGCGCTGCGCCGGCGGACGAGACACTCGAGCCAGCGTTTCGCGAGCGGCTGGTCGCCGCGGTGCAGCGTGGGCTGCCGCTGGTCGAAGCGGCCGCCACGCGCTACCACGAACATCGCAAATGCTTCTCCTGCCATCATCAAACTTTGCCCATGCTGGCCGTGGTCGCGGCCCGCGGGGCGGGGCTCGACGCCGACGCGGCGGTTCTCGAATCGGAAGCCGATTTCACGCGGGCCTCGTTCGAGGATGACGTCGAGGATCTCGAAGCCGGCAAAAACATCGGCGGCAAGGCGCTGACCGTCAGCTACGGACTCTGGTCGCTGGGGCTGGCCGGGCGCCAGCCGGACGACGTCAGCCGCGCCATGGTGACCTACCTGCTCAAGACGCAGGAGGCCGACGGCCATTGGGGCGTCCACACCAGCCGGCCGCCGCTGGAAGACTCGCTCGAAACGACGACGGTGTTGTCCGTCATCGGTCTGAAGAAATACGCCGGCGACGACCAGAAAACCGAGGCCGACGCGGCCATCGAAAAGGCCCGCGCGTGGTTCGAAGATCGCGTGCCCGTCAGCCAGGAAGATCGCGTCTCGCGGCTGTGGGGCACGCAGTTGCTCGGGTTGCGCCCGGAGATCGTCACCGCAGCGCGGGACGCCGTCCTGTCGGCGCAACGAGATGATGGTGGTTGGGCGCAGCTCGATGGAATGGAAAGCGACGCTTACGCTACCGGCCAGACGCTGTGCGTGCTGCTGATGACCGGTGGCCGGCCGACTGACGCCGGTTGTCGCCGCGGGCTGGAATTCCTGCTCGAAGCGCAACAGGACGATGGCTCGTGGCACGTCAAGACGCGGAGCAAGCCGGTGCAAGTCTACTTCGACAACGGCGACCCGCACGGCAAGGACCAGTTCATTTCGACGCCGGCCAGTTGCTGGTCCCTGGTGGCCCTGGCCATGAGCGCCCGCCGCGAGCCGCATTAGTCACGGCGCGCCGGTCCGGTTCGGTTGCCACGTCGGGCAACTCGTTTGATTCCGATTGTTAGCCTGCGACAGGTTGGCCAACCTGGCAGCTCTGGAAAACTCGGTAAATATCGTTCTGCCGCGTGCACCGCGCAAGCGGGATGCGTTACAATGCACCGCCTGAAGATGACCCGCTACGGGATGGCGAGTAGGCCGGCGATTGAAAAGATGGAGTACTTGTGAGTTTGCCGTCCCCCTCGATCCCTATTGCCACTTATCGGCTGCAGCTTTGTGGGCATTTGACCTTTGACGCCGCGCGCGGCGCTGGTCGGCTACCTGTCGGATCTGGGCGTCGGAGCGGCCTATCTCTCTCCGTTCTTTCGGGCCCGGGCCGGCAGCGGCCACGGCTACGACGTCGTGGACCACGGCGAATTCAACCCCGAGTTGGGCACCGAAAAGCAATTCCACGCGCTGGCCAAGACGCATTCGCGACGCGGGGCTGGGGCTGATCGTCGACATCGTGCCCAACCACATGGGCATCGACGACCCGCACAACGGCTGGTGGCAGGACGTTCTGGAAAACGGCCCGGCCTCGCAGTACGCGCGGTTCTTCGACATCGACTGGAACCCGCCCAAGGAAGCCCTGCGGGGCAAGGTGTTGTTGCCCGTGCTGGGTGATCAGTTTGGCCGCGTGCTGGAAGATCAGCAATTGCGCCTCTCCTACGAAGACCAGCGATTCGTCATTTCGTACTACGAGCGCCGCTTCCCGACCGATCCGGGCACCTGGGTGATGATCCTGCGGCGAGCGCTGGAGATCGTCTCCGACCGGCTCGACGCCGAAGTCCCCGAACGGATGGAGTTGGAAAGCATCATCACGGCGCTTGAGCATCTGCCGCCGCGCAGCGAACCGAGCCCCGAGGCCGTCCAGGAGCGGTATCGCGAAAACGAAGTGGCGGCCGGCCGGCTGTTTCGCCTGTGGGAATCGAGCGACGAGGTGCGGGGGGCGTTGGAGCGGGCGATCGTCGACTTTAACGGCCGCCGCGGCGATCTGGCCAGCTTCGACAAGCTCGATGCCCTGTTGGCCGACCAGCCCTACCGGCTCTGCTACTGGCGGGTCGCCACTGACGAGATCAACTATCGCCGCTTTTTCGACATCGACGAGTTGGCCGCGATCCGCGTCGAAGATCCCGAGGTCTTCGACGGGGTGCATGCCTCGATCCTGCGGCTGGTCGAGCAAGGCTGGGTGTCGGGCCTGCGGATCGATCATGCCGACGGATTGCTCGATCCCCAGCAATACCTGGTCAACCTGGCCGAAGCCACGGCCCGGGCGCTGGGCGACGAGACGCTCGACGAACCGCGGCTGCGGCTGTACACGGTCGTGGAAAAGATTCTTGCGCACGACGAGGCGCTGCCCGAAGCCTGGCTGACGAACGGCACGACCGGTTACGATTTTTTGAATCTGCTCAACGGCGTGTTCGTCGATCGCCGCGGGGGCTATGCCCTGCGCGACGCGTACTGCCGGTTTATCGGCAGTTGGAAATCGTGGAGCGACGTGCTGCACGAGAGCAAGCGGACGATCCTCTCGGCGTCGCTGTCGGCCGAGTTGTACACGCTGTCGCACCAGTTGGACCGCATCTCGGAGCAGCACCGCTGGTCGCGCGATTTCACGCGGCTGTCGTTGTACCGGGCGCTGCGCGAAGTGGTGGCTTGTTTTCCGGTCTACCGCACGTACATCCGGCCCGATTGCGACGAAGTGCGCGACGAGGACCGGCGGCGCATCCTGGCCGCAGTGCGGGTGGCCAAACGTCGCAATCCGACGATGAGCGCCTCGTTTTTCGACTTCATCGGTTCGGTGTTGCTGTTGGAAGACCCCGAGGGGCTGTCGGAAGAAGATCGGCAGGTGCGGCGCAGTTTTGTGCTAAAGTTTCAGCAAGTGACCGGGCCGGTCACGGCCAAGGGGGTCGAGGACACGGCCTTTTATCGTTACTATCCGCTGGCCTCGCTCAACGAAGTCGGCGGAGAGCCGGCCACGCCGGGCACGTCGGTCGAGCATTTTCACCGCCGCATCCAGGAACAAGAGGCCACCTGGCCCCGCACGATGGTCACCAGCGGCACGCACGACACGAAGCGCGGCGAGGACGTGCGGGCCCGGCTCAACGTGCTGTCCGAAGTGCCCGAGGAATGGGAAGCCCGCTTGGGGCGCTGGCAAGCGATGAACGCCGAGTCGCGCGTCGAGCTCGACGGCGAGGCCGTGCCCGACGCCAACGAAGAGCACCTGATCTACCAGACGCTGGTGGGAACCTGGCCGCTGGAGAAGCTTTCGGAAAAAGAGCGCGGCCGCTACGTCGAGCGGATCGTCAAGTATGTCGACAAGGCGCTGCGCGAAGCCAAGCTGCACACCACCTGGACGAACCCCTACGAAGAATACGACCAGGCCGTGGCCGGCTACATCCGCACGATCCTGTCCGACGCCAATTTGCCGTTCGTGCGCGACGTGGACGATTTCGTCCGCGGTATCGCCGACGCGGGCTTCACCAATTCGCTGGCCCAGTTGCTGGTCAAGCTGTGCGTGCCCGGCGTGCCGGACTTTTACCAGGGGGTCGAGTTCTGGGACTTCAACCTGGTCGACCCGGACAATCGCCGGCCGGTGGACTTTGCCACTCGGCGGAAGACGCTCGCGGGCTTGAAGCCCAAGACCAAGAACCCCGGCAAACTGGCCAGCGAGCTAATGGCCGCCTGGCCGCACGAGCGGATCAAGTTGTTCGTCACCTGGCGCACGCTACAATTGCGGCGCGAGCGCGCGGAACTGGAGGTAGGCCGCTACGTGCCGTTGGAAGTCGACGGGCCGCGCAAGGCCAACGTCTGCGCGCTGGCGCGCGTGGACGAGTCGCAGTGGACCGTTTGCGTCGTGCCGCGCTTCACGGCCGAAGCCTGGCGGAGCCGCGAGGACGGCAGTGCGTCGAGCGGGCCGGCCGACCGCGCCGGCTGGGCCATCGCGCCCTGGTGGCGGGAGACGTTTGTGCTGCTGAGCGCCGATGCTCCCGCGACGCTCAAGCACGTCTTTTCCGGCGCCACGGTGGCGACCGAGCCGCACGTCGACGACGGGCGACAACTCGACGTGGCCGACGCGTTGGGAAGTTTTCCCGTCGCGCTGTTGACGGGTGAATCGAACTCGTGAATTTGCCAGTGAGAGGCGTATGGCAGTAGGCAACAAGAAAACGGCGACGAAATTGCGAGTCTGGCCGGGCAGGCCCTATCCGCTGGGCGCCACCTGGGACGGCAGCGGGACGAACTTCGCCCTGTACTCGGAGCATGCCACGGGCGTCGAGCTGTGCCTGTTCGAGTCGACCGACAGCAAGCGCGAATCGCACCGCATTAAGATCACCGAGCAGGCCGACATGGTCTGGCACGCCTATTTGCCCGACGTGCTGCCGGGGCAGGTTTACGGCTATCGCGTGGACGGCCCCTACAAGCCGGCCGAAGGCCACCGCTTCAACAAGAACAAGGTCCTGCTCGATCCCTACGCCAAGGCCATCGCCCGGCAAACGCGCTGGGGCGACGAAATGTGGGGCTACCGCGTGGGCGACCCGAAGGCCGATCTGTCGTTCGACAAGCGCAACAACGCCCGCTTCGCGCCGCTGGCCGCCGTGCTGGACGAGGCCTTCACCTGGGGCGACGATCGGCCGCCCGGAGTGCCCTGGAGCAAGATGCTGATCTACGAGATGCACGTCAAGGGCTTCACCCGGCTGCATCCCGAGGTGCCGGAGAATCTACGCGGCACCTACGCCGGGCTGAGCTCCGACGCGGCGATTCGCTATTTGAAGAACCTGGGCGTCACGGCCGTCGAGTTGTTGCCCGTGCAGGAGCCGCTCGACGACCGGCACCTGGTCGAGCGTGGGCTGGTGAACTACTGGGGCTACAACACGCTGGGCTTCTTCGCGCCGGCGGCGCGGTATGCCTCGGTCGACGCGGCCGGCGAAGTGGTCCGCGAGTTCAAGACCATGGTCCGCAACCTGCACTCGGCCGGCATCGAGGTGATTCTGGACGTGGTCTACAACCACACGGCCGAGGGCAACCACCTGGGGCCCACGCTGTCGTTTCGCGGCATCGACAACGCCTCGTACTACCGGCTCTCGCCCGAGGATCCGCGGTACTACATGGACTTCACCGGCTGCGGCAATACGTTCAACATGCGCAATCCGCGGGTCTTGCAGTTGATCATGGACAGCCTGCGGTACTGGATCAGGCACATGCACATCGACGGGTTTCGCTTCGATCTGGCGAGCACGCTGGCCCGCGAGCTGCACGAAGTGGACAAGCTGGGCGCGTTTTTCGACATCATTCACCAGGATCCGATCATCTCGCAGGTCAAGCTGATCGCCGAGCCGTGGGACCTGGGGGCCGGCGGCTACCAGGTCGGCAACTTTCCGGCGTTGTGGTCGGAATGGAACGGCAAGTATCGCGATTGCATTCGCCGTTTCTGGAAGGGGGACGGCGGCGTGGTGTCGGAGTTTGCCACGCGGTTTTGCGGTTCGAGCGACCTGTACGAATGGAGCAGCCGCCGGCCGCACGCCAGCATCAACTTCGTCACGGCCCACGACGGCTTCACGCTGCAAGACCTGGTGTCCTACGACCACAAGCACAACGAGGCCAACGGCGAAGACAATCGCGACGGCGCCGACGACAACATGAGCTGGAACTGCGGCGTCGAGGGCCCGACCGACGATCCGAAGATTCACGCGTTGCGGGAGAAAAAGAAACGCAGCTTTCTGGCCACGCTGCTATTGTCCCAGGGCGTGGCGATGCTCTTGGCCGGCGACGAAATCGGCCACACCCAAAACGGCAACAACAACGCCTATTGCCAGGACAACGAGATCTCCTGGCTCGATTGGGACTTGAAGCCCGAACAGGAAGTCGCTGCTGAAGTTCACGCGCCGCGTGATCAACTTCTTTCACGAGCAGCCGGTCTTTCACCGTCGAAAGTTTTTCCACGGCCAGGCGATCCAAGGCGCCGAGGCGCCGGAAATCGCCTGGCTGGACCCCACCGGCGACGAAATGTCCGAGGACTCCTGGAACAAGGGCTTCGTTCGCTGCCTGGGCGTGCAACTGTTCGGCGGCAAGATCGACGTCGACGATCACGGCGAGTGGATTCGCGGCGACAACATCCTGATGTTGTTCAACGCCGACCACGCCACGACGATCCCCTTCACCCTGCCCCTGGCCGAAGACGACGACGAGCCCTGGGAGCTGATTCTCGATACGGCCCAGGACGACATCGACGGCGAAGTCACGCCTCACCGCGTCGTATCCGCTGCAACCGTGCTCGATGGTGGTCTTGCGGTCGCGGATCGCGGATCAGGAAGAAAGCATCCTGTAGCGGTTACGGATCACTCCTGCACCAGCGCCAGAATGCGATCCAGCGGCACCGTGACTTCTTCCAGCTCGTCTCCGTCGAGTTCCACTTGCAGGTGCTCGACGGCCTCTTGCAGCAGGTGGAATTCGAGCAGCCGGGCCAGCGGATCGCCGGCCGAGGGGACGAGCACCGCCACGCCCGGGTTGGCGATGTACGCCCGCAAGAACGCCGAGGCGGTCCAGCCGCTCCAGAATTCGGCCGCCTCGCGCCAGGCTTCGGCGGCCTCGGGCGTGACGATGCCGGTCTTGGGCAACTGCAACATCGCTTCGGACGCGGCGCTGCGCAGCGAATGGATCATGGCCGCCACGTCGTCCAGCGGGCAGCGCTTCACGCGGCGGGTGGAAAACGACGGCCCCGCCTCGCCGCCGAAGTCGACGATCAGGAAGTCTTTGCCGGTGTACAGCACGTGGCGCAGGTCGTAACAACCGTGGCAGCGAATGCGATGCGCCGAGATCTTCTGCCCCACGATGCCGCGGAACTTCTCCACGACGCTCCGCTCCGCCTCGAGCACCAGGCTGGCCATCGGCTGCGCGGTCTCGGGCAAGTCTTTCAACTTGGCGCGCAGCTTTTGCAGCGCGCGCAAGCCCGACTTGCGGGCCGATTGATAGAGCGACCGTTGATAGAGCTGCGTGAAGGGCTCGGGCGCGAAGTCCGCGTTGGCCCGGCTGGTGAGCGCGACGTGCAGCTCGGCGGTGCGGCGCCCGAGCGCGGCGGCCCATTCCAGCTCGCTGCCCAACAGGTGCTTGGCCACGGGCGAGGCCTCGCCGCTGGCCAGGTCCCACAGCGAACCAGCCGGCGGAGCGGTGGGACGCTCTTCGGGGGCCAGGGCCATGATTTGTTCGAAATAGCGCCCCAGCACGTCCTGGACGAACTGCGCCGCGGGCGTCGTGTTGGGGACGTACTCGTGCAGCACGCCCACGGTCATGTTCTCTCCGTCGGCGCGATACTCCACGGCCCCCAGGACCTTGAGCGTCGGCGGGCAGTGCGTCTTCGAGTGGGCCAGGAAGCGGCCGATCTCGAGGTCGGGATGCATGCCCACCTCGGCCCGATGTACGAGGCGAAAGACGAGCCGATCTCCGAACACGATCGTGCCGTCGCGCTGTTCGAGCGCAACGGCACGGTTTGCGGGTCGAACGAAGCTTCGACGATGTCGTCCAGGTCGGGAGTAGACCAGCCGCTCAATTCTCCGCGCGGCCCTTGAAGCGGCGCCGATGCATCATCAGGTCCAACAGCGCCGTGGCGGCGGCCCGATCGAGCGTGGCGTCGTAGAAAATGCCCGGCTCCTTCGTGGCCGACTTCTGCACGCTGAGCATCACCGCCGGCAGCGAGCCGGTCACCACGCGTTCGATCTGTTCCTGTCCCCAGGCCGTGGCCAGCGTGAGCACGTAGTTCTCCGGCTCGCCGTCGGTGTAGTCGGCCCGCAGCACGAACAGTCCCGGCGCCGATCGGTTGGCCTGCCGGCCCAGGGGGATTGCGTCGCAGATTTGCAATGCTTGGATGCGCCGCGCGTGGGTGCCGAACCAGCGCTGCCGTCGCAATTCCTTGCGGAGCAGCGTTTCGAACTGTCGCTTGGGTCGCCCTGCGACCAGGTCTTGCCAGCCGCCAGCCACCGCCAGCCGCGTCGATTCACCGTCGACATCGGTCGCCACCACCGCTTCGGCCTCTTCGTGCTCGAGCGAGAACCAATAAAACGCGTGCGGACCGAGCGTCAGGATGTACGGCGATTTGCCGATCACCGGAAACGGCGTCTGGCCGAACATCTCCACCGGGCGGCGGCCGGCCACGCGCGACAAGTCCAGCTCGATGAACTGCACGAACCGCGACAAGTTGGCCACCACCAGCACGCTCTCGTCGTGGTAATCGCGGGTGAAGGCCAGAATCTTCGCGTTTTCCGGCGAAAGAATCTCGATCGTGCCGCGTCGCAAGGCGGCATAATTTTGCCGCAACGCGATCAGCCGCTTCATCCACCACAAGAGCGAGTGCGGATTCTTCTGCTGGGTCTCGACGTTGATCGTCTCGAACAGGTACTCTGAGTCGATGATCACCGGCGAGTAGAGCCGCTGCGGGTTCGCGTCGGAGAAGCCCGCGTTGCGGTCGGGGCTCCACTGCATCGGGGTCCGCACGCCGTGGCGATCGCCCAGGTAAATATTGTCGCCCATGCCGATTTCGTCGCCGTAGTAAATCACCGGCGTGCCGGGCAGCGAGCACAACAGCCCGTTCATCAGCTCGATCTTGCGGCGATTGTTCGACAGCAGCGGGGCCAGCCGGCGGCGAATGCCCAGGTTGATGCGGGCCTGCCGGTCGTGGGCGTACACGCGGTACATGTAGTCGCGCTCGTCGTCGGTCACCATTTCCAAGGTCAGCTCGTCGTGATTGCGCAGAAAGATCAGCCATTGGCATTCGTCCGGAATGGCCGGCGTCTGCTGCAGGATGTCGACGATCGGAAAGCGGTCTTCCATGTGAATGGCCATGAACAGCCGCGGCATCACGGGGAAGTGAAACGCCGTGTGGCATTCGTCGCCGTCGCCGAAATAAGCGATCGCGTCCTCGGGCCACTGGTTGGCCTCGGCCAGCAGCATCCGATCGTCGAACAGCTTGTCGACCCGGGCTCGCAGGGCCTTCAGAAAGGCGTGCGTCTCGGGCAGGTTCTCGCAGTTCGTCCCTTCGCGCTCGTACAGATAGGGCACGGCGTCCAGCCGCAGACCGTCGACGCCCAGATCGAGCCAGTATTCCAACAACTCGAACACGGACCGCTGCACGCGCGGATTGTCGAAGTTCAAATCGGGCTGATGCGAATAAAAGCGGTGCCAGTAGTAGGCCTTGGCCACGGGATCCCACGACCAGTTCGACACCTCGAAGTCCTTGAAGATGATGCGGGCGTCCTGGTACTTTTCCGGCGTATCGCTCCACACGTAATAGTCGCGCTCCGGGCTGCCGGGGTTTGCGTGCCGCGCTCGCTGGAACCAGGGATGCTGGTCGGACGTGTGATTGATCACCAGCTCCGTGATCACCCGCAGCCCGCGGGCGTGCGCCGCGCGGATGAACTGCCGGAAGTTGCGCATCGTGCCGTAGGACTTGTGAATCTCGGTATAGTCGGCGATATCGTAGCCGTCGTCCTTCAGGGGCGAAGGATAGAACGGCAGCAGCCACACGGCGGTGACGCCCAGGTCCTGCAAGTAGTCGAGCTTCTGGGTGAGCCCGCGAAAATCGCCGCTGCCGTCGCCGTCGCTGTCGTAGAACGAGCGCACGTGCAACTGGTAGATCACGGCGTCCTTGTACCACAGGGGATCGCTGGCGAGGGCCGATTCGGCGGCGGACGGACGAGGGGACCTGGTTTTCTTGCTCATAAAATCGAAGCGTGCAGTGGAGGAGAACTCACGCGTTGTGCGCGGCGAGCACCAGCGTGGCATGCCCGGGAACGAAACAATGCTCCGGATCCACCGGCGGCGTGCCCAGTCCACCGTAGCGAGGATTCTCGCTCGACCAGAGCAACTCCCAGCGGCAGCCGGCCGGCGGCACGACGAGCGGATCGGTGATCGGCGTCCAGTCCAGATCGCGGCCCAGGTTCACCAGCACCAGGCGGTCGTCGCCGTCCTCGCCGAAATAGCGCAACAGAAACGCTTCGTCGGCGATCACCGCGCCGGCGATGCGATCGGACCGCTGGGCGGCGAACACCGGGTCTTCTCGGCGCAGCCGCAGCAGATCGCGGTGCAGTCCGACCGCCGCCCGGTGGCGCTCGTATTCCGACCAGTCGAGTTTCGAGCGTTCGAACGTCTGTCGATCGCCGGGGTCGGCGAAGTGTTGCGCGGCATCATCTCCGGCCTGGCGGCCGAAGTTACGCATCTCGGCCTGGCGACCGTCGCGCACCAGCTCGGCCAGCTCGGGCTCGTGATCGGCAAAGAAGAAGAACGGGCTGGACGCGGAAAACTCCTGCCCCTGAAACAACAGCGGCGTGCCCGGCGCCAACAGCACCAGTGCCGTCAGCGCCCGGTGGCGTCCCGGCGAAGTGAGCTGGTGCAGCCGGCAGCTTCCCGGCGGGTTGCCCACCTGGTCGTGGTTTTGCAGGAAATTGACAAAGCTGGCGGCCGGCAAATCGAGCCCCGGCGTGCCGCGGAACCGTCGCTGCCGCGCGTTCCATTGTCCCTGGTACAGGTAGCCCCGCTTCACGAGCGAAAGGAATTCCTGCGGCGTCCCCTGGTAGTCGCCGAAGTAGTACTCGGCATGTCCCGTGGCGGCCACGCGGGCCACGTGGTTAAAGTCGTCGTTCCAGCCGCCGTCCAGTCCGTAGCCGCCGCGCTCGAGCGCCCGCATGACGTACGACTCCTGATGTTCGTTCTCGGCGATCACCAGCACGGGGCGCTGGCCGGCCGCCCGGCGGTGCTGCGGCCGACGGCCGCCAGGATGTGCTCCGGCGAGTCGTCGACGATGGCATGCACGGCATCGAGGCGCAGCCCGTCGACGTGATATTCGTCGATCCAGTAGCCGGCGTTGGCGGTGAAATGCTCGCGCACGGGCCCGGAGTTATCGCCGTCGAAGTTGATCGCGTTGCCCCAACCGGTTTGGTGGTGCGGCGACAGGTAGTCGTTGGAAAACTCGCCCAGGTAGTTGCCCACCGGGCCGAAGTGGTTGTAAACCACGTCCAGCATCACGGCCAGACCCAGGCGATGGGCCTCGTCCACGAAGCGGCGAAAGTCGTCGGGCGTGCCGTAGATGCGGGTCGGCGCGTAGAGGTTCACGCCGTCGTAACCCCAGCCGAACGCGCCGTCGAACTCCGCCACCGGCATCACCTCGACCATCGTCACCCCGACGTCAACCAACACGGGCAACTTGTCGATCGCCGATGCGTAGGTGCCCTCGGGCGTGAACGTGCCGATGTGCAGTTCGTAGATCACCTGCCCGGCGAGCGTTGCTCCGCGCCAGGCCTGGTCGTGCCACTCGAAGGCCGACGGATCGACGACTTCCGACAGGCCATGCGGACCGTCGGGCTGTCGGCGCGATGCCGGATCGGGAAAGAGCTGCTGCTGGTCGTCCAGGCGAAAGCCATAGCGGCTGCCGGCCGTCGCGGCCTCGGCGAAGCCGGAAAAATACCCTCCTTCTTCGGCCGTCAATGGAATTCGAGCCAGCGTTTGCTCGGCACCCGCCGGGCGCAGCTCGACCGCTACGGTGCGCCGCCGCGGAGCCCACACTCGAAAATGAACGCCCCCGGAGGGCTGAATCTCGGCGCCGATGGGCAAGCGACGTGAGAGGGTTGGATTGGTGGCAGACTGGGGCATCGTTTCCGTGGTGGTACGCCGCGTCGAGCGCGAGCGGTAACTACTTTGATTGCTTGGCAAATGAGTCGTTCGCGCGACGTTCGACGTGCGCATTGCGCCGGGCGACCGCCAGCAAACCCAACCTCATGGGCCGCGGAGGTCGGGATGAGCCCGAATTCTACCGGCGAAGCCGCCCCCTGGCTAACCCAATGTCGTCCCGCGGGCGCAGTGGCCGTGGGCAACCACCGGCTCGCCGATCGAGCGGAAGCGTCTGGTCGGGCCAAAAATAATCGCTGGCGACTGGTCGCGACGCGACCATCGTGCGTATGCTAAAAGGAGGACGTGCGCAGCCGATTGCGCCGCGTCCGGCCTTGTCACGTGCCAATCGGGGGATGGGCCGTTCTTGCCCACACGCAACCATTCCAATACAGCCCTGCCGCAAGAGCGTCACGTAGCGGAACCGAGAGGCTGCGCAGCAATCCCGGAACCGCCGGGGGCAGATTCTGCCACCTTCTGACTCTTGCGGCAGGGCGCATTTATGCGCCCGGCGCATGGCCGCCGCGGGCGCTGACAGCTCGTCGAGACGGCGCGGCCAGTCGTCCTTCAACAGCCGCGACAGCGAGCGATCCGCCAGGATGCGCCCCTCGGTCTGACAAGTCGGGCAATAGTTCGTTTCGTTGTCCGCGTAGCGAATCCGCTGCACCGGTGCGCCGCACACCGGACACGGCTTGCCAAACCGGCCGTGCACGGCCATCTCAGGGCGAAACGCGCTGACTTTTTCCGGAAACGCGTCGCCGGTTTGCCGCCGCAGCCGATCAAGCCATTCCTCGAGCACCTCTCGGGTGGCCGTGAACAACCGGTTGGTCTCCTCCGCCGACAGGCGCTCGCTGGTCGCCAAAGGCGACAGTCGGGCCCGGTGCAGGATCTCGTCGGAATAGGCATTGCCGATTCCGCTGAACAAGGCCGGATCGGCCAGCGCCCGCTTGAGCGTGTGATTGCGGCGTTTCAGCACGTCGACGAACTGGTAGAAGGTCGACGTCAGGACGTCAATGCCGCCGGGATCGTGCTGGGCAAGCGCCGCTTCTCCGCGGACGAGATAGAGAGCGGCTCGGCGTTTGGCTCCTCCCTCGGTGAGCGTGAGCGTCCCGTTGGGAAAATCGAAGGCCGCGAGATGGTACTTGCCGCTTAGTTTCGCGCCGGCCGGCTTCCAGTGCAATCGACCGGCGATCATCAAGTGGAGCACGAGCCACAGCTCGTCTTCCAAGCCCATGGCGATCCGCTTGCCGAGCCGCCGCAGCTCGACGATGCGCCGCCCCGCGACCGACTCCAGCGGCGGATCGAACGAGCGCAGCAGAAACGGACTATTGATCCGAACCCGCTCGAGCGGCTGGCCCACGATGCGCGCCGCGAGCGCTTCGAGGTAGAGCGTAATATCGGGCAGCTCGGGCATGTTCGGCGTCGGCGCTTGCCTGCAACCGGACGGAAGCGCACGGCGCGGGCCCACGGCGGCACGAGTCTAGCGCGGCGAACCCACCCGTGCTGGAAACCGCGGCGCTTCGCCGCACTTCAGGATACCTGGCGTTTGCCCGACCGGCCAATACGGGACGGCTAGGCAATGGCCGACATGGCGAGCCGGGCGTGTCCCACCCGGTTGCGTCCTCGGTCCTTGACCTGGGTCAGCGCCGATTCGGCGTAGCGCACCAGTCGCGAGGGAGCGCGGCCGGTGGGAATCTCGGTGGCCGCGCCCACGCTGACCGTGACGTGCCGCGCCACGGGCGAGCGCGGATGCGGGATCACGAGCGACTCGCACTGAAAGCGAATCTCCTCGGCCAGTTGTTCCGCCTGGTCGGCGTCGGTCTGGGGCAGCAGCACGGCGAACCTTTCCGGTCCGCAGACGAAGGCGCGCGCGTCCGGCCGGTGGCGCGTCGTGTCGGCCAGCACTTCAGCCAGACAGTCCAGGCATTCGTCGCTGGCCGGCAGGCCATTGGCGGCGTTGAATTGCAGAAAGAAATCTATTTCGACCAACAGCAGCGAAAGCGGCAGGCGGCGGCGCTCGTGCTGTTTTCGCTGGCGCACGAGCTCATATTCGAATTCTTCGCGGTTTCCGATGCCGGCCAGTCCCCAGGCAGTTCCGGCTTGCAATTGCGCACGCACCATGACGATTTCCTCCAGGAAAAACTCCATTCTGCCCCCTGGCGAAGGGAGACCTTCAGAATTCTAGCTCTGCGGAATCGGCAAACTCGTCCGCCGGGAGAAAAAGAAACGGCGGACGACCACCCCGCGCGCCGATACAACCCGCGCAATCCGCACCAGAGGCAGCCTTGGGCGGACGCGCATCGTTTGTATCGGCGGCCGGGTGAGTCGGCCGTCCGTTACCGTTGGCGGTCCAACCACTGTTTCAAAACCGCAAAGAAGTGCGCGTAGGGTACCACTGCTGCACAAGCCAGCAGTGGCACCCAGATTTGGTTTTGAAGCAGCGTCTTAATTCTTAGCTTAGTGTCGGCGGGGATTCACGTGGGCCATGGCCTTGATCGGAGAATGGCCTCCGTGCAGATGTCCTCCGCCGGGCCCGTTTTGGTCGTGTCCCTGGTGGCCGCCACCCGACGGCGCAGCCGACGTCACTCCAATGAGAAGCGAGGGCAAATCCTCGCCCCGGGTCAGGTCCACCTGACGCAATGCGGGCGTGGACTGCCGCAGGTTGTCGGGTAACTCGAGACTCACGTAGTACACGCCCACCTCCAGGTCCTCGAAGGCGTAGCTGCCGTTGGCAGACGTGATGGCCAAGGCGATCATGTTCCCATCCGCGTCCAGCAGATTGACCGTCACGCCGGCCATCCCCTGCTCGCCGCGGTCCTGCCGGCCGTTGCCGTTGGCGTCGAAGAACACCTGGCCGTCGATGGTGTTATAGAACTGGAACACGTTGTCCTGCAGGTTGGTGGTGGTCGTGTTCCGACGAATGACGTCTGCCAGCGTCGTGTGGCCCACCATCTTCATCTCGGCCGTCGACAGGTCGCGTTGGTACCAGAAGCGATCGCCGTCGCGCAGCCGCTCGAACTGATCGGCGATGATCGCGCGGAACAGCGGTCCGACGCTGGCGCCCGCGACGTGGTCCTCGGCCAGGCCCCCGGTCCAGAGGTCGATGTTGTCGACGCTGCCGTAGACCTCGGCCAGCTTCTGCTGCAATTGCGGGTCGCTGGTGATGTCGGCGAAGCTTTGGACCGGTGCCAATCCGTACGCCACCCGGGTGCTGTTGTAGTCGGCCAGGCCATTGTCGCGACCGCGCTGGATGTTGAGCGAGGCCAGATCAAAGCCGCCGGCGCCCGGCTGGCCGAACAGGAAGTTGCGCACCTCGTCGACCACCTGGGTGTCGATCTCCTGCGCCGGATCGGAAGCCAGGTATTTGAGGATCGGGTCGATGCCGGTTTCTGCCAGCAGGCTGGGATTGAAGAAGGCCTCGCGCAGCAGCACGTCGTCGAACACGTCGTTGCCCTGGTTGTCCAGAAACTCGACGTCGTTGCCGAGCATGCTGTGCCCCAGCCGGAAGGCCGCCGTGGAAAACTCCGTGGCGATGCCGGGATTGACCGTGGGGTCGTAACCGCGATACGGACCGATCGCGCCGCTTCCCAACAGTGCCGGCAGAAACTCGTTGTAGGCGATCATCTGGATCTCGGCGATCACCAGCTTGCGGGCCTCTTGAAACAGTTGCTCGTCCGTCCAGTGGGGGTGCTGCCCGGCCAGCACGTCGGCCAGGCGGTTGTGCTCGCGGAGAAACAAGGTCTGCACCGCCGTGAGCTCGATGTTGTCGTTGACGCGCACGTCGCCGGCCAGAAACAGCGCGTCGGCGGGGAGCGGCGACTCGTTCTCGTTGGGCAGTCCCAGGGTGTTGTACGGCAGCAAGTCGCCGTCGCTGGTCTTCAGATGGCCTCCGGAGAAGGTGCGCAAGGCCGCGGTCCGGTCTTCGCTGGAGCCGTAAATCTGCGAGCCGTCAATGAACGCCGTGACGCTGGTCAATTGCTGACGCGGATTGTCGGGCGACGTGCCGGTGGTCGGATCGTAGGCGCTGCGCGACATGGGAATCGTCTGCGTGCCGGTGCCGGTCGGGTCGAAGTAGGGATCGCCCGCGGGGACCGGAACCGAGATGTCTTCGGCCGGCGAGGCCGCGCCGGTCAAGTCGATGTCGTGATCGAGAAACTGGCCGAAGGCGTAGATCATCGCCGACAGGTTGCGATCGTTCGGCATTTCTTCTTCGATCTGCGCGGCCAGCACGTTGCTGACTTCGCGAGCGCTGGGACGGTCCTGGCCGGCGGGCGTCGAGATGCCGTCGCCGTAGTCGGCCGGGGCCATGCGCAACAGTTGCACGTCGACGCTGCCCCAATCGGGATTCGCCAGGTTGTTGCCCACGCCGTCGATGCTGCGCAGGTCGGCGGTGAGCAGGGCCCGCTGCTCGAGCGGCTCGAACAGCGGCGACCGCGTGCGGTGATGCGCCACGTTGGCGGCGAAAGGATTGCTGGATCGTGGTGAACGCTTGCCTCGGAATAGATGCGCGCGCATGGTGATGCCTCCTCTGTTTCGAACGGGGGGAAAAGCTGTTCCGCCGACAGCCAAGGAGATGAGACGGAACGAGGGTTAGCGGCTTTCCGCGTCGGGTGTCGGCAACCGCGCGGAAACAACTCGGTCCGTTGCCATTACGAGGATAATTACCCCGTTGGCCGGAGTACACTACCTGATTTGGGGGCAGCCACGGAATCGGATCGCACGCTGCTTGCGTCGCAGGCTGGCAACCGCGCGCCAGATGGCGTGAAGCCACTACGCAGTCGGAACGCCCGTGGTTCGAGCGGGTTCCCGGGCGCGGCCGTACAACAGCCGCAGGTAGGCGCTGGCCACGTCCGAGCGGCGGACCAGTCCCAGCACGCGCTTCTCTTGCAGGTTGTTGACGACCGGCAGTGCCTGCAGTTCGTTTTCCACGAACAATTCGTAAACCCGCTCCAACGACTCTTCGCGGACCACCGGCGTGACTTCGGTGCGCATCAGGTCGGCCGCGATCACCAGTGGGCGCAAGGCGGGGGTGTGCGATGCCAGGTAGACTTCTTCCAGATCGACCACGCCCACCAGCCGCTGCGAGTCGTCGACGACGGGCATTACCGGCAGCGTCGCTTCGTCAAACTGATTGAGCACTTCGGAGAGGGAATCGCCCGGCCGCAGCCAGTGGTTCGGCTCGGTGATCAGAAACCGCGAAACGGTCACTCCGGCCAGCGCCTGGCGGACGAAGCTCCCCTGGTGGGCCGGCGAGCGCGAGCGACTCTCGACCTGCTGGCTGTAGATCGACTGGCGGTCGGACAACATGAACGAAATCGTACAGACCCACAGCGCCGGCAGCAGCAGCAGGTAACCGCCGGTCATTTCACTGACCATGATCATGGTGGAAAACGGCGTCTTGGCGGCCGCGGCGAAGAACCCGGCCATGCCCACCACCGCGAAACTGCTGGGATGGGGAACCAGCTCGGGCCACATCGAGTGCAGCGTCAGCCCCACGGCGCCGCCGGCGCATCCGCCGATGACCATCGAGGGGCCGAACACGCCGCCGGACCCGCCGCTGCCGATGGTGAGGCTCGTGGTGAGCAGCTTGCCCAACGCGATCGCCAACAGCATCGTGACGCCCATCGACTCGGTTTCAGTGAGCGCGGCTTGCACGGCTCCGTAGCCGAAAGCCAGCACCGCGAACGCCTCTTGCCGCTCGCCCAGCGAATAGTACAGCCCCACGGCGATCAATCCGGTCGCCAGCCCGCCGATAGCCGGCCGGATGTGGCGCGGCCCGGGCAACCGCCGAAACAGCGCCGTGAGTCCGTAAAAGGTCCTCGTATAGAGCAGCGCCAACGGAACCATCAACAGCGCCAAGATCGAATAAGCCAGCAATTGCGTCGGATCGCCGAACGAGAGTTCGGGTAAAGTGAATAGCGGCGTCCAGCCAAAAATCGTGCCGAACGTGCTATAGGCGATCACGCTGGCCAAGGCCGCCGGCAGAATCACCTCGGGCTCGAATTCCGGCGAAGCATACAGCACCTCGGCCGCGAACAGCGCCCCGGCCACCGGCGCGGAAGATCGCGCCGATGCCCGCCCCCATGCCGGCCGCCAGCAGGATGCGCCGCTCGACCGGCGCAATCGCAAGAGCCCGGCCAGGGCCGAGCCGAAACCGGCGCCGATCTGGGCAATCGGCCCCTCGCGACCGCCGGAGCCCCCCGATCCGATCGTCAGCGCGCTGGCGATGATCTTGACGATCGGCACGATCGGGCGCATGTAGCCCTGGTGTTGGTGGTAGGAGGCGATGGCCGAATCGGTGCCGTGGCCCTCGGCCTCGGGAGCGAAGGTATAGATAATCAAGCCGGCCGCCAGCCCGCCCACGGTGGGAATCACCACCAGCAGCCAGGGCACTAACACCCGCGTGGTGGGAGGCATCCAACTGAACTTGATCTCCCCGCCGGGATGGGGCACGGGACGATACCCGGCCAGCCCGTCGAGCGCGTAGTAGGAAGCCGCTTCAGTGACGGTATAGAAGACGACCGCGGCCAGTCCGGCCACGATTCCCACGATCACCGAAAGCCCCAGGATCCGCACCTGCCCGCGGATCCGTTTCTGACTGAAGATCAGGAATTCAGGCCACCAGCGTCCCACCTGCGTGCGGGAGCTGGGGTTTGGGTTCGCGTCACTCATGAGAACCAATACCGTAGCCGATCGACGCGAAATTGTCGACGGGCGAGATCAAAACCACCTCCGACGCGTGCAGGCATGAATCAGAACGGCGTTTCCAGCACGCGCATCAGGCTGCCCAACAGTTGTTTTTCACTCGTGAATGCCACCATGCGATTGCGGAGCCATGTAAGCGACCGCGACTTAAGCAGCGAAAGTCGCAGCAGCCGACGCGAAGCCGTTTGCACCGAGTCGACGCGCTGGCGGCGGCGTTTCTCGAACAGCCGAATGGCCAGGTCGAGCGAGTCGGCATTGGCCCGGCTCGAATTCGTCGGCCAGGGCCGCGGCCGATTCCATGGCCATCGAGGCGCCGATGCCGGCCGTGGGCAGGATGGCTGCCGAAGCGTCGCCGATCAGCAGCACTCGGCCCCGCGACCAACGGGGCATCCGCACGATCGTCGAAATCGTCGTGCCAGATTTCCTCGCCCGGCGGCAATTGGTCGATCACTTGCGGCACCAGCCCGCCCAGCGCCGGCAAAGGCGCCGCAGATGATCGGGGCGCTCCGCCGGCGAAATCGCTCAATCCTGCGGTGCCGGCGGGGCAAGAAACAGCACAGCGAATCTTTGGCCGGATACACTCCCAGGAAGCGCCCGGCGGTCCAGTATTCGGTGATCGTGTCGAGCGGCCAGTGCCGGGTCGAGCCACCAGGCGTAGCCAGTCCAGCCGTGATACTCCAGCGGCACGTTGCCG